>CBDBMR010000008.1:0-64037 GCA_965207535.1 Rhodospirillales bacterium
TCGCGGGCGCGGCCGGTTGGCGGCTCGCCAAGGGCGAGGGCCGGGCGCTGAGGCGGGCGTTCGACGCGGTGGCCGCCGCCGGGAGTTCGATCGACTGTCTCGGGATCATGCCGGGCCGGACCCGGAGAGAGTTCAAGGTCAATAGCCGGGCCATGACGTCCGAACGCGCGCTGACGGCCCTCGAGGAACTGGGATGGACGGGGCCGGCCGGCGAGGTCGCGGCGTTCCTGGCGCGGTTCGACGGGCTGTTCCGGTCACTGCGGCTTGCCATCGGCGTTACAGCCGGCGGTGTCTCGCCGCGTATCGGACTCGAGCTGTTCCAGGGCGAGCCCGGATCCCTGAGCCAGCCGGGGGCGGGCGGGTGGCTGCCCTTTCTGGCCGCGCTGTGCGAGGACGGGTTGTGCCTGCCGCACAAGATGGACGGGCTGCTGGCTTGGCCCGGACGGGAGCTGGTGTTCCGTGGACGGGATACATTCGGCGTGTTGACGGGCATCGGCCACGTGAAGGTTTCTTTCGAGGAGCGGAAAGGCGGAGCCGCGATCATGGCCAAGGCCTATCCGGCCGCCGGATATCTCCCGTTCGAGACGATCGAGTCGCGGTTCGCCTTGCGATGACCCTTCGGGGTCACGACAGTTGCCGGCGTACCAAGTCGCGAAAGGGCCCGTCGGCGTCTGCCAACTCGTCGAACCCGCCAACCTGAACGACTTTCCCGGCGTCGAGCACATAGATGCGGTCGGCCCCGCGTATCGTCGATACCCGATCTCCTTCGCTGGCCGATAGTTCGGCAACCGTCCCGGAAAATGCTGACAGAACCGTATGCCGTTCCCCGGACAGGACCAGCAAGCCGTCCGACCGCAGTGTCCGTTCCACGCTGCCGAATGCGCCCCAAATTACTATCGCCGCGAGTATCAGCCCAAGGCACGCGAGCACGGCCCACTCGCGCGGAGCGGTCAACTCCGCGCGCTCGTCAAGCGGCTCCAGATGGGCGCTGCGGACGATCGCTTCTTCTCGAAACCGGTTACCGCCGAATTCCGCCATGAGCACCTTCCTTGGTCACGGCAGCCGACGAAGAACACAGGCAATGTAAGCCTTCGCCGCCAAAGCACGGTCAGCGGCACCGCTTCCGGAAATCGGAAGGGCGATCTTGAGGTGGTGGATGCCGCAGTGAAGCTCCGAAACTCCGTCGCGCGAAAAGATTCGCTCGCTGAGGGTCACACGGCCCAGCGCCGCGGCCCGTTGGGGCTGGCACCAGCGCTCATGCACCATCATGTCGAGCGCTTTATTCCAATCGCCGCCGGCCGGCTCCGGCCGGGACAATTCCAGGCCGATCCCCGGCGACACGCGCCCCTCGGCGATATCGAGCGCAAGAACATGGTTGTCCACGCCGCAGGAACGGAAAACCGAAATCACCCTGTCGACGGCCGACGCATCGCCGCCCCAGCCGATCCGGGACAGGAACCCCGCGCTGCCCTCTCCGAGGCCCCTAATCAGAAGCCGCACCGCTCGCCTACTCCGATCCGGAAACCCGCCCGCCCAACGAATCGCCGCGCCCCTGGGCAGGGCGGTGAGGATGCGGGCAACCCCGCTCCGCTCGGTCAATGTTTCGCTCCAGCCGGCAGCCAGCGCGATCGCCCCGGTCAGAACACCGGCGTCTTCGTGCCCGCTCTCGGCAACGCTCCGAATGAAAACCCCCGGCGCTGAATCATTCTCCACACCGGCCATGTCATATTCGAGCGCCACGAGATCGACGGCGGCCGCCAACGGAGAGCCTTGGCGCCGCATCTCATGCAGGAAACGAGCGAGCCCGGCCGGCTTCGTTCTCCCCGCGCCGCCGCCACGGGCGAGCCAGCGGGCGAACGGTGAATTCGGGGGAACGGAGAGCAGCAGATCGGCCTGGGCCTCCTCTTGGCCGAGACGGCACTCGAAGCCGAACATCGCGTCGGCGGCCGACGGCGGCAATCTCCCGGCCCGGGCGAGTAATCGGTCCCAGCCGCGATCGTCGATCAATGCATCCGGCAGAACAGAACGAACAGGAATGAGGATATCGGCGAGACTCGCCGCATCTCCGGCTTGCGCCGATTCGCACCAAGCGGGAAGGGGCGCCGTCCCGGTCGCCTCCGCCGTCCTTATCGCCGCAACGCTCGTATGGTGGCTCAATTGAGTCCCGACCCTAGTGCGCGATCAGTAGTACGCACCGGATGCGGCCTGCAGTTCGGCCTCTGTCAACTTCTTGGAACGCGGCAGCACAAGGTGGGCCGTCGTCAAGTCATCCTCGTGCACATGGAGGTTCAGGTTTTCCGGCAGGTCGAGACCGTAGTCTTCGCGAAGGGTTGCTTTCGGATCCGCCAGCAGCCGTGCGCGGAACTCGTCGTCTTCTCCCGCCTGAGCGATCAACTGATCCCGGAGTTCCGATGCCGTCATTGCACCGCGGGTTGTATCGATCGATCTAACCATAGGTATTCTCCTCGCCTAAAGTAGAACCGGAATACGAGTTGCGATGATACCACAGCGACGGGAGGCCGAAAACCCGGTTCGCGTATCGCGCGACGGCGCAGGCACCATGCATTCTACACCGCAATATGCGGCCTGGCGCCTCGGTGTTGCCGCGCGGCTTGCCCGTCCTTTCGGTTGCGCATTACTATTTCCGGTGAGACTTTTGTGCGGTGAACCCCGAGACGGAGTGCGGATGCCGGAACGAGGCGCGACAAGGTTCGAGGAGTTGATCGCCGCCCATGCCGGGCCCTCGCACGGCTCGCCGCTCGCCGGTTACTTTGCCGATCCCTACCGGTTCTTCGAATGGGCGAGGGCCGAGGCGCCCGTTCTGCACGTTCCCGAGGTCGACTGGTGGGCCTTTGCCCGTTTCCACGACATCCGCTCCATATTCAGGGACCCGGAAACCTTCTCCTCCGCCAACGTTCGCCAGCCCGTGGCGCCGCTATGCCAAGAGGCGAGAGAAATCTACGAAGCGGCCGGCGTCAGGCTCGAGCCAACGTTGGCGGATGAGGAGCCCGGCGATCACCGCCGCCACCGGCGCATCTTCGGCAAGGGCCTTGCCGCGCACCGGATCGAGCGGCTCGAGCCGAAAATCCGTGCGATAATCTCCCGGGAAATCGACCGCTTCGCCGATGACGGGCGCGCGGACCTCCTTGCCCAGTTCCTGCAGCCGGCCGCAAGCAGGATGACGTTCCATCTTCTCGGCGGCGACGACGATGCGTTCAATCTTGCCGACTGGCCCGGTGGAATGCGCCGCGTCGAAATATTGGGAGACTTGACGCAAGCAGCGCAGGTCTCCCTGGTGGAAATGATCGTGCGGCTCTGGTCCTTCAGCGGCAGACTGGTCGAGGCCGCAATCGAGAACCCCGGCGACAATTATCTCGGGGATGCGGTGCGGATGCGCCGCGCCGATCCCTCGCTGTTCACGGTCAACTATCTCCACAACATCGCGTTCCTGTTGCAGACCGCAGGGGCGGACAATCAGAGTCAGTCGCTCGCCCACGGCATCCACGCCATGTTGTCGGAGCGAACGCCTTGGCGGCGGCTTTGCGCCGACCCCGGCCTCATCCCCAACGCGGTCGAGGAAATCCTTCGCCTCGGCACGCCCCTCCTCGCGTTTCCGAGACTTGCGACCCGGGACGCCGAGATCGGCGGTGCGAAAATTCCCGCCGGAGCCAGGATGCTGCTGCTGCTTGCCTCCGGCAACCGCGACGAAACCGTGTTTCCCGACGGCGGCACCCTGGACATCGACCGCCACAACGCCCGGGACCATCTCTCGTTCGGACACGGTGCCCACTTCTGCCTCGGCGCGCCGCTCGCCCGGCTCGAAATGAGAATCATCCTGGAGGAGCTGACGCGCCGCCTGCCCCGCCTCCGGCTTGCGGGCAATGGACCGCCGGACGTCTTCCGGACCTTCACCTTCAGGGGGCTGAAGCACCTCACCGTCGAGTGGGGGTGACGTCCTCAAGCCGTCCGCCGGGCACTAGGGAAGCCTGCCTCCACACTCACCTTCCGAGTGCGGCCGAGACGGCTATTGCGGTACCGGCCGAATCGCGGAAATGAACCGGTATGTGAACAGGCCTTCCGACAATCCCTCGGCGTAGGCGACCGATGCGTCCATGAACTCCTGAAAGGCGGGATTCGTCTCGCGAATCTGCGGATTCAGGAACGAAACCGACAGGAAGCTCCGCCGAATCCGGTCCGTCGACGGCAGTGCCTGGGCGGAAAGATCCTGTTCGACGATTCCCGTAAAGCCCGCTTCCTCGACCATTGCCAACACATCGGGCCACGACTCTATGGAGGGCAAGCGCCAGTTGCGCTCCACCGCGGCAACCAGCGCAGCATGCCGCTCCGATCTCGGCCCATTCTCCTTCAGCAACTCGGCTTCGAGGACCTGCCAGCGGCCTTCCGGCTTGAGAACCCGGTAGACGCCCCGCAGATAGGCGGGCTTGTCGACGGCGTAACAGAAGGATTCGTGATTCAGGACCGCATCGAAACCGGCGTCCGGGAACGGCAGGTCCATGAAGTCCCCGTGCCGGAACGCCACCAGATGGCCGACGCCGCGGTCGTGCGCCTTTCGCGCCGCCACCGCAACATGGGGCTCGCAGTTCGTCAAGCCGGTGACCCTCACGCCGTAGGTTTCGGCCAGGAAGATCGCCGTGCCGCCCACGCCGCAGCCGGCGTCCAGCACGTGCTGCCCCGGGCCGAGCCGGCATCCCTGAACCAAAGTGCGGTTGGCGCGGTCAAGGCCTTCCGTGTTTGTCTGGGTGTCCGGCCCCCAAAGTCCCCGGTGAATCGACAGATGCTCGGGGTTCTTGGTCAACACGAGCTCGGTCAGGCCCGCATAGAGATCGGATACCGACCTCCCCGCTTCCGTTCGACCGGACGAAGGCGTCCCGCCAGGCCCCATTCATCCTCTCCTCATTAAGGCCCGGCCGTATATCACCGGCGCCCCTCGCACGCGGGCAGTTTGAATGGTATCACAGCGTCCATGCGCATTGCCATTGTTCCCGATTTAGACCCATAGTTGAATTGACGGGCATGGCGATGGTTGCTCTGCCCTGGACGATCCTGCGATACCTCAAGGCCTTCCGCCCGGAGAAAACGAATGAGCCACGGCCAAAGAGATTGGTCCGAAGGAACGGAAGCGGGGAGGCCGGTATCCGAACTCTACGCCGCGCTGACCGATCTCATGTCGATGGAGGGATCGGAACGGCTGTCGATTCATCGCGGCCTTTGGGGGCCGGATACCAGGACGGACGAAGAAGCTCTGGACCGCGCCAAACGCACCTTGGTTCAGGGATGCCGGCTCGGCCCGGGCCGGCATGTGCTGGATGCCGGCTGCGGCGTGGGCGGCACGGCGATCTTCCTGGCCGAGGCCCATGGCGTACGGGTCACCGGCTTGACGAACTGCGAGCCGCAAGTTGCGGTGGCGGCACGGAAGGCGCGCGAGCGCGGCGTCGGCCATCTGGTGGAGTTCCGGCACGGGGACTTCATGGACCTGCCGTTCGCCGACGCCACCTTCGATATCGTGCTGAACCACGAGTCCCTCTGTTATGCCGTCGACAAGCCCGCCTATCTGCGGGGCGTTTACCGGGTGCTCAAGCCGGGAGGGCGCTGGCGGTCCCTCGACGCGGACCTGGCGAACCGGAACGAGCCTGTGACGGAACGGCTGGACGCGCTGCTCGCCGCCCTGGAGTGGAACTGGCGCTTGCCTCCCTACCGGTCGTGGCGCGATGTGCTGTCCATGGTCGAGGAGGCGGGCTTCACCACGATCGAGGCGCAGGATCTCACCAGCGAAGCGCTGCCGTCGACGGACCGGATCCGGCGGCGGTACCTGTTGCTTTCTTTTCTGAATCCGCAAATTCGCGACATTAATCCCGCTTTCCAGGAAGCCATGGATGGATCGGTTTGCTTCGCCGACGGATTGTCGGAAGGCCTGTTCAAGTACCGGCTCATTTCCGCAACGCGCCCTACGTGACAGTAGACCGGGCAGCGGTGGATGGTGGTCGACATGGCCGCCCGGAAATTTTTGGCAATTTGGGGCAAGAATCCCGCCGAGAGATGGTCTCTCTACGGAAGTTCCAAGAAGTAGACTTACCACATTGTACCAGTCTCCCTTCGCTCCTGCAGAGCCTCGGGAGACACTCCCACGCCTAAACGCCTTCGACCGCCAAGCCAGGGTGGCCTGCCGCCCGAAGCCCGGAGGCGTAGAGTGGTGGGCCTGGCAGGACTCGAACCTACAACCAGACCGTTATGAGCGGCCGGCTCTAACCAATTGAGCTACAGGCCCCACCGGGGTGGCAGAGCTTATACCAAGCGCGCCCGGCCGAATACAGATGTGGATTTCCATGCTTTATGGGTAAGAGCCCGACCCGCGGCTTCATTCGCCCAGCATGAAGCCCTTGGCGGCCTTGCCGGTGATGCCGGGTCCCTTGGTGAACATGAGCACCAGATTGTCGGGTCCGGGAGCATCGACGCCGTGCACGACGCCCGCCGGGATGAAGACGATGCTGCTCTTTTTCACCGGAATGTCGTCCTGGTCCTCGAAGGTGATCCAGCCGGAGCCGTCGATGACGTAGAAAATTTCGTCCTGCAAGGGGTGCTTGTGGAGCACGGTGGCCTGGCCCGGGACGTAACAGACGATTTCGCAAATCGCGCCCTTCGACTGGAGCACCTTCTTGCGGATCTGCTTGTCGCCGTTGAACTCGATCATGTCCGAGACTTCGTGAAGTTCGACGGTTTCAGCGAGTGTCATTTCGGTTCTCCGCGGCTGATACGGTTTGCCGCTTCCCGGCCTGGAATGCGGCCCGGAATGCGGCCTGAATGTCGGATGCCGGCGAGACCTTGCCCAGCAGCGCCCGGGTATTCTGCAAAGTCGCCTCATGCAGGGCCGGGGTATGGGAGGCGACGCAGTCCTCGGCGAGGACCACGTGGAAGCCCCGGTTATAGGCCTCGCGCAGCGTGGCCTCGACGCAGACGTTGGTCTGGACGCCGGCGAATATCAACGTCTCGATGCCCCGGGACCGGAGGTGCGCCTCGAAGTCCGGGTTGGTGAATGCCGAATAGCTGTGCTTGACGAATTGGGGCTCGCCGCTTGCCGGCTCGACCCCGAAGGGCTCATGGCCTTGGGTCCCCGGAACGCAGCAGCTCCGCTCGATCCCCGCCTCCCGCTTTCGCCGGAGGAACGTCGGCGGCACCAGCGCATCGTCGTAATTGGCGTAGATCCAAAGCACCTCTATGCCGCCCGCCCGGGCGCCGTCGATGAGGCCCTGCAATGCCGGGACGATGGCCCGGCACGGCGCCGGATCCAGGCCCAGGCCGGCCACGAAGCCATCGGCGGCGCAGAAATCCACCTGCATGTCGACCACCGCCAGCGCCGCCCGGGTCTCCGAGAGAAGCCCGAGCACCGGGTTGCCGGAGGCCGTATCTCGCACCTTCGCGTCCATCAGTGAATGGTATCCCACACCGTGCCGCCGATGCCGCAGCGCATCTCGGCGGAGGGAACGTAGAAGATGGACCGGGCCCTGGTGCCGCCGGCCGCCGCCATGGCGACCATCCAGGCCAGCAGCTCCGTGGTGCCGCCGCCGCCGGCCGCGTTCATTTTTTCCACCGTCGCCTCGCGGCACACCTTGCCGAGATCGCCCTCTTCGAGCAGCGCCATGAACCAGCGGTCGAAATCCTCGTCGAGGGTGAAGTAGCGGGGGCCGCCCGGCTCGTGGGACAGGCCGCCGGTTCCCATGACCGCGACCCGCATGCCGTCCGGCAGGTCTTCGCGGATCGTCCTCGCGATCACCTCGCCCGCGTGGACGCTGATTTCCGGGGTCGGCACCGGCGGGCTGATGCAGTTCATGTGGATCGGCACCAGCGGCACCGAGTGGTCGGGCGTCAGGTAGTGGAGCGGCACCGAAAAATTGTCGTCGAACAGCAGGTCGTCCCGGCTGTCGAGGCTCAGGCCGGCCGCCTCCCCCGCCTTCACCAGGGCTTGCGCCACATGGGGATGCCCGTCGACCTCGTAGCCGTCCAGCGCCAGCCAGGACTTGAAGAACTCGGCAGGGCCCCGCCAGCGGGCCGCCGTGCCGACGCAGAAATCGGGCGGGTCGTGGAGCGGCTGGTTGAGCATGTGGTCATTGGCCACGCCGACGATCACGTCGGGCCTGGAGGCCTGGAGATGTTCCCGCATCTTCGCGTAACCGCCGACGATCTCGGCCTGCTCGTCGTCCGGGGCCGAGCCGAGCCAGCCGGTGCATCCGGGCGCATGGGCCAGCGCGATGACCGATACGATTTCCGCCATCTCCCCCTCCTCTACGAACGCTTCCTGTGTTCGACGATCTGATCGCCGAAGGACCGCCTGTAGGCCTGGGCGGCGTCGCTCTTGCTGTCGTTGTCGGCCGAGCCGTGCACCAGGCGGGTCACCTGGGGCAGGAAATAGGAATGCACCCCCATCTCGCCCAGCGTCACCACGTCGACCGCGCGCCAGGCGGCCCGCTCGGCGTCGCTCAATCCGTACTGTTCCATGACGTCTTCCATGCGCTCGGCGAAGCCGGTGTAGAGCGCCGGGTCGCGCCGGATCTCGAATATCAGCTTGTTCGACGGAAGATCGGGATCATATTCGTTTGCCATATCGCCAGCCTCCCCTACCGGCATTTCGCGCCAGTTTGGCACAGACCTTGGCCGAATGAAATTCCATACGGCATCGCCGAAATTGACGATGGTTTGCGAACGAAGAACCGGGTCGAGACCCGCGCTCGGCGATGGATGAACCGGCCGCGAGCCATGCATTTTGTGCATAGCGGCAAGGTGTTGAAATTCCATAATTTATAAATATTTTCCAACTTGGCCGTTTTCGCCGTAATAGTCATTCATGGACATTAATAGACATTTATTGTCACCCGTTCGGGAGGTAACGCACCGATAAGGTCGTACAAAAACGCATAGCTCGCCCCTCCAAATCAAAACGCCGCCCCGGCGAGGGAGCGGCAGTGATCTATTCATTTAGCCCGCGCGCGGGTGAGAGCAAGGGGGGAATTGGGGGGCGAGACGGTTATCCATGTCCCCTTATCTCCGCGATCTTCCTGGCCATATAGATCCAGCGATGCAGGGGTTGTTCCATTTCCTCCGGTGCGGCTTCCTCGACCATGTGGAAGATATCGTAATCGTCGTTCCGTTTTTGCCACATCGAGAGCAGGGGCTTGACGGTCCCGGCGTCCTCTGCCTGGACCTGAAGTGTGCGGAACCAGCCCTCCCGATCCGCGGGTCCGTTGAAGGCGCGGTTTTCGAGCACGCGGCAGCCGCATTCCCGTGCTGCGATCCAGAGAGTGTGTAGTGGCGTTCCCCGGGGAACGGGGTCGGCGATCGGGATCGCTTCGGAAGGTAATGCGTCGACAAAGCGGTCTTCGAGGGACCAGGGAACGGCTTCGAAGCGCTCGGCTTGCGGGTTCCAGCGAATGCTTGCGCCGTCCCGGGTGTGGCCTTGGGCGCGGTTCAGGAAGGCCCGGAACGAGGTTCGGGCCGAGGCGGCCGGGCTCGCAAGGATATCCTCCACCCATCGGGTGAGTGCTTCGGCGAACCAGTCCGATACATCTTCTGCGCCGTGAGATTCATACCTGGAGAAATTCCAGAGGACCTCGGCGAAGGCGTTGAGCGGATGGCCTTCTCTCCATAGCCAGTCCCGGCTTTCGCCGTAGATGTCATGAAACGGTTCGTCGACGTTCCGCCGGTCGACCGACACTTTTATCATCAACGTTTCGAGCTGATCCCAGAACTGCTGCATCAGTTGCGTTTCGGGCATGTCCACCCGCCGGTTCTCAGAGAGATTCTGCTCCGCTATCTGGAAGCACACCCCCCAGATGGCGGCGAGGGTTTCGGGACTGTTGCTCGGCAGGGTGTTGTCCTCGATCAGCGTATATCGCCACCGTTCATAGCCGACCCCTCCCTGACCGGAAATCTCGTTGAGGAAATCCTCCACGTCGGCAATGGGCACGTATGAGTGAAGCGACTGGAATCGTCCGTAGAAGTCCCGCACGATGTCTCGTGCACGCGGTTCGAGCTCGGAGAAAAGCCGCGCTAGGTCGTGGGTACGGAAGCGTTTATTGTTCGCGGCATTCTGTGGAACGGGCCGTTCAATCAGTTCCTCGACGGTCAAGTTGGCGTTCTCCGCGATGAGGTACTTGAGGGTTTGTTCCAATCCGCTGTAGGCGGCGGTGATCACCATCCAGTTGCGTGCGATGTCGGTGCCCGGATGCAGTTCGTGCGTGACGGGCTCGCCTTCCAGGGTCTGGCTGGTCTTTCTGTGCGCGGTTCGGAGCCGCTGCACTATTTCCAACTTGGTGTCCCTGGACATCGGCATTTTTTGTCCTTCCCTTCCGGAATGAGTGGTGTTGCCGCGCTTGGTTCGGAGGATACGTGCGCCCGGTACATGAAGAACAGGTTGGGCGCGAATTTGATCATGGCGCCCCTTTGTCGGGCTTTCGGCGGGGACACACAAGACCCGGACGGCCCACGCAAAATCGGCGGGCGAAATCGCCAAATAAAACGGCACCTTTTCGCGAGGGCGCTGTTTTTCTTGGCATGTTCTACAATCAGACGATCGATGAGATTCCCGCCTTACACATGAGACGTACCGTGCCCCAGGGCATCTCCCGGAGGCCCATATCGTCGAACCCGGCGGCAGCGAAAGCGCCAATGGAGGCGTCATTGGCGGGATCGGGATCACTCCAGACCGATAAGACTCCCGCCCGCGAGAGCAAACTGTCCGAAAACGAACGCAGCATCGCGGTTCCATGTCCTAGGCCGATTAGCGCTGCTTCACCGATGAAGAGATCGAGCCCACGAGCACCTTGGGGGAGCTCTTTCCACTCCCGCTCCGGATCGGAATCCAGATCGTAGGTTTGGATATATGCGAACGGCTCGCCCGACAACTCAACAATGACGCATTCCATCCAGGAACGGGTGAGGTGCCCCTTGATCTGTTCAAACTCGCGTGCCGGATCGCCCCACCACTTTCGAACGTGCGGCGCGTTAAGCCACTTCTCTATAAGCGAGAGATGACTGGTATCGAAGGGCCGAAAGACGTAGCCGGTCATTCGGCCCTCACGACAAACCTAGTAGTCCAGGAAACTCCGGAGCTTGCGCGAGCGCGACGGGTGCTTGAGCTTGCGCAGCGCCTTCGCCTCGATCTGACGGATCCGTTCCCGGGTGACCGAGAATTGCTGGCCCACCTCTTCCAGGGTGTGGTCGGTGTTCATGCCGATGCCGAAGCGCATGCGGAGCACCCGCTCCTCGCGCGGCGTGAGGCTGGCCAGCACCCGGGTGGTGGTCTCCCGGAGGTTGCCCTGGATGGCGGCGTCCAGCGGCTGGATCGCGTTCTTGTCCTCGATGAAGTCGCCGAGATGGGAATCCTCCTCGTCGCCGATGGGGGTTTCGAGGGAGATGGGCTCCTTGGCGATCTTCAGCACCTTGCGGACCTTGTCGACCGGCATGCCAAGCTTGACCGCCAGCTCGTCCGGGGTCGGCTCGCGGCCGATCTCGTGGAGCATCTGGCGCGAGGTGCGGACCAGCTTGTTGATGGTCTCGATCATGTGCACCGGGATACGGATGGTGCGCGCCTGGTCGGCGATGGAGCGGGTGATCGCCTGGCGGATCCACCAGGTGGCGTAGGTGGAGAACTTGTAGCCCCGGCGGTATTCGAACTTGTCGACCGCCTTCATCAGGCCGATATTGCCCTCCTGGATCAGGTCCAGGAACTGCAGTCCGCGGTTGGTGTATTTCTTGGCGATGGAGATCACCAGCCGCAGGTTGGCCTCGATCATCTCCTTCTTGGCCTTGGCGGATTCCCGCTCGCCCTTCTGCACCGTCCCGACGATGCGCCGGAACTCGGAGATCGGCAGGCCCGCCTCGTTGGCGATCTCGGCGACCTCGGCGCGGATTTCCTTGATCTCCGGGCGGTTCTTCTTGACGTAGTCCTTCCAGCCCTTGCCGGTCAGCCGGCCGACCCGGGTCGCCCAGTTGGGATCCAGCTCGTTGCCGTAATACTGCTCGAGGAAGTCGGCCCGGGCGACCTTGGAGGCGACCGCCATCCTGAGGAGCCGGCCCTCGAAGCCGATGAGCTTGCGGTTGAGGTCGTACATCTGGTTGACCAGGTACTCGATGCGGCTGTTGTTGAGGTGAACCTCCTTCATCAGCCCGATCAGCTCGGAGCGCAGCGTGTTGATCCGCTTCTCCGCCGCCGGGGTCACCTTGTCACCCTTCTTGATGGCGGTCAGGCGCTTGTCCTGGGCCCGGTGCAGCTTGGTGTAGGTCTTCTCCACCGCCTGGAACTGCTTCAGGACGTCGGGGAGCAGGGTCTGTTCCATCACCGCGAGGGAAACGGTGTTCTCGTCGTCATCGTCGTCGTCATCCTCGCGACCGCCTTCCGGCGAGGTATTCCCGCCGCCCTCGCCGCCGTCCTGGGACGGTTTCTCCTCGGCGGCGGCCTTCTTCTCCTCTTCCCCTTCCTTCTGCTTGGCGGCCTCGGCCTCGGTGGGCATGGCCGGCAGCGCCGTATGGTCGACCTTGGGACCGGAGAAGGTCGCGTCGAGATCGATGATGTCGCGGAGCAGCATCAGGCCCTGATCCAGCGCATCGCGCCAGTTGATCAGCGCCCGGATGGTCATCGGGCTTTCGCAGATGCCGCCGATCATCATCTCGCGGCCGGCCTCGATGCGCTTGGCGATGGCGATCTCGCCCTCGCGGGAGAGGAGCTCCACCGAGCCCATCTCGCGGAGATACATGCGCACCGGATCGTCGGAGCGCCCAAGATCGTTCTCGTCGACGTTCCCCGAGGCGCTTTCGCTTTCCTTCTCGGACTTGTCGTCGTCGGACTCCTCGGTCTCTTCGTTCTCGATGACGTTGATCCCGGCTTCCGAGAGCATGGACATGGTGTCCTCGATCTGCTCGGACGAGACCTGATCCTGGGGCAGCGCCGCGTTGAGCTCGTCATAGGTGACGTAGCCCCGCTCCTTGCCCTTGGCGATCATCTTCTTCACTTCGGCATTGATGGTGTCCAGAAGCGGCGCTTCCTGGTTTTCACCTCCTGCCGGAGCTGCTTTTTCCTTGGTTGCGGTTGCCGCAGTTGCCATGACTTCCCCGCTTGCTTCCTGATCCTCTCGCCCCGGGTTACCCGGAGCGCGTTCCCCTGCCGGTCCCGCGGGCCCGGCCCTAGATGAATGACGATACCCTGGAGACTATGCCGCCGTGCCGGAACCCGTTTCAGCCGGACCGGCGTCCAACTGGTCGGTTTCCTGGACCTGCTGCTGCTTCTTCAATTCCACGAGGCGCCGGAAGTCCGCGTCATTCGGCTCTTTGCCGAGACGTTCTTCCACTGCCTTGATCTCGGCCAGCAGCCGATCCCGCTGGTAAAGCCTGAGCACTTGGTCCCAGCCTCTACGGGCAATGTCCAATGGTTCGTCCGGCCGGGCGAATGTCGCGTGGTCCAATACCTGTCGGCTCAAAAGGCCGCCCAATAGCGTCGAAAACCCGGTTTGACATAAGTGGTCATGCAGACCCTGAAAATCAAGGTCGGACCGCTGTTCGAGGGTCTTTAAGACCTCTTGGCGCAGTTTGTCAAGTTCCGGGCCGGTAAAGTCGAGGGTTCCCAACTGCTCGCCGATGTCGTCCATCATCTCCGGATGGGTGATCAAGACCACCAGAAGAATGCGTTCGCGGAGAGAAATCCGGTCGATTTTGGCGCCTGCGCCCGCCGCTTCGTCGATCTGCACCGACCTTGACGCGGGCTTGGTCCCGCCCGCCGCCCCGCCCGCTCGGCTTTTACGCGTTTCCTGCCACAAACGATCCTTGAACGTACTGAGATAGTGCCCCCGCACCGTCTCATCGGCGATCTTGAACGCCTGATCCTTGAGCTTTTTCTCGATCCACGCCCGGTCGTCCGGATCGTTCAACGGCTTGCCCGCCCGTTCCATGCGCCAGATGACCTCCGACAAGGGCACCGCCCCGTTCAGCAGGTCCCCCATGGCGTCCCGGCCCCGGGTCCGGATCAGGCTGTCCGGGTCCTCACCGGCGGGCAGGAAGGCAAACCGCAATGTGCGCCCGGCGTTGAGGATGGGCAGCGCGCGCTCCGCCGCCCGCGACGCCGCCCGCTCGCCCGCATTGTCGCCGTCGAAACACAGGATGGGTTCGCGGGAGAACCGCCAGACCAGCCTGATCTGGTCTTCGGTGAGCGCGGTGCCGAGGGGCGCCACGGCGGTCCGGAACCCGGCCTGCTGCAGCGCCAGCACGTCGGTGTAGCCTTCGACAATGACGACGGGATAGTCCCGGGCATGCTCCCGGGCCTGATAGAGGCCGTAGAGCAGCCGGCCTTTCTGGAACACCGGGGTCTCGGGCGAGTTCAGATATTTGGGCGCGTTGGAGCCGGGGTCGGCATCGAGGATGCGCCCGCCGAAGGCGGTCACCCGGCCGCGGCCGTCCAGTATGGGGAACATCACCCGGCCCCGGAACCGGTCGTAAGGCGCGCGGTCCTGCTCGTCCGGCTGCACCACCAGCCCGGCTTCCAGGAGCTTCTCGCCGGGCGTCCCGTCCTTGGTCAGCGCCGCCTTCAGGGCGCCCCGTCCGTCGGGGGCGAAGCCCAGCCGGTAGGTCTTGATGGTCTCCTCGGTCAGGCCCCGCTCCAGCAAATATTGCAGCGCCCGTTTGCCCTCGGGCAGGCGGAGCTGCTTCTCGAAATACCGGGCGGCGGCTTCCAGCACGTCGTAGAGGCCCTTGGCGCGCTCGCTCCGGGCCCGCTCCTCCGGTGAATCCTGGGGCACCTCCATGCCGGCTTCCGCCGCCAATCGCTCGACCGCTTCGGGGAACGACAGGTTCTCGGTCTCCATGACGAAGTCGAAGACGCTGCCATGGGCCCCGCAGCCGAAGCAGTGATAGAAGCCCTTCTCCTCATTGACCGTGAAGGACGGCGTCTTTTCGTTGTGGAACGGACACAGGCCAATGTGCTCGCGGCCCGCGCGCTTCAACGCGACGCGCTTGCCGATCACCGAGACCAGCCCCACCCGCGCCCTGAGCTCGTCCAGAAAGTGAGGAGAAAACGCCATGACGGTTTTATAGCAGGCGCGAATTCGCTCGTACGCGTGAGTTACGAGTTATCCCCGTGTTCCTTGCGATTCACAGGGGGTGCGAAGCAAATCGCCGGATCTTGAATTTGCCGAATCACCCTCTTCACCCCCCGAAGGGAGCGAGGGGATAGGCGGGTTGGTCCACCTCCCCCCACGGAGGGGGAGGTCGAGACGGCCGGCAATTAGCCGGGCGTCGAGGGTGGGGGGGGGATATGGATATTCCCCCTCACCCAGCTACGGCTATGGCTCGCAGGCTCGCCAACCCTCCGCATCCCTCTCCCTCCAGGGGAGAGGGAACACGATGCGGCGAGGGGACGCACGGCAAGCCCCCTCTCCTTTCCAGCCTTCGCAGCCGCACGCTGCTTCGGCGGAGCCGTCCAAGCGCGGAGGGGATAGCAGTTAAATCGGTGTCGTCCACCATTCCGAGGCGATTGAAAGATCACGGGACTCCAGGAAGATGCGTTTCGCCGCATCGTGGTGACCGCAAACGACGACAATTTGAGCTGCTCCCCGGTCCTTCACCTCGGTTTGCAAATGGTCCAACAGGGCCGCTCCCACGTCCGCCCACAGCTCCGGTGCGCGAACAACGAAATCGTCGACCGTACAGGTCAATCCACCCGGATCATAGACGGCAGGCGCTGACGCCACGGTTCCAATCAGCATTCCCTCTAGCTCGCCGTCATTTTCAAGAACCAAACAAATCGCTGAGGGATCATCCAGCAATGCGGCAAACCAGTGCCGTTGGCGTTCCTTCGAATCCGACGCCTTGCGCCAAAACACGGGTTGATGAGGTTCGTATTCGGTCCGCCGCGCTTCCGCTAGTCGGACCATCTCTTCGAGATCTCCGGTGTCGGCGAATCGGGCGCTCAAGAGACTTGCCTACCCCAGCTTATCCTTGACGATGCCGCTGGCCTTGGCGAAGTCCATCCGGCCGGCGTACTTCTCCTTCAGCGTGCCCATTACCCGGCCCATCTCCTTGATGGAGCCGGCGCCCGTTTCGTCGATGACGCCCTGGACGGCCCGGGCCATGTCCTCGTCGGAGAGCTGCGCGGGGAGGAACCGCTCGATGATGTCGATTTCCGCCTGCTCCTTCTCGGCCAGTTCGGTGCGGTTGCCGTCCCGGTAGAGCTGGATGGCTTCCCGGCGCTGCTTGATCATGCTCTGCAGCAGGCCGAGGATGGCGTCTTCGCCGATCCCCTCCTGGTTGCCCTTGGACCGGTCGGCGATGTCCCGGTCCTTGAGCGCCGCCAGGATCAGGCGGCAGGTCGAGGTCGCCACCCCGTCCTTCGATTTCATGGAAGCCTTGAGGGTATCGTTGATCTGATCCCTGAGCATGGAGCCGTCTTCTCGCTATTGCGGAAGGGCGAGACACTAGCGAAAAAGCGGAACCGGAGTCAAATCCCGCGCAAAATATAAGTAATTGAAATTAAACGTTTTTTTCGGCGTTTTTTTCTTGACGCCAATGGCTTCAATGCTTTAAGCAACGCTTCCAGCCGTGATGTGACGGCGGGGGCGCCCAGTATCCCGTTTCCGGCAAGCGAGCGCCGGGCCCGGTCCGCCAGACCGCCCGATCCACAGCCATAGTTAGACCGCTGATTCCGTTGCCGTTTCCGGGACCGGACCAGCCCACAGACGCGAAAGAGACCGCCTGAGAATGCCGCCTGCCGACGGCCAGGCCGCGCCCCAAGGAAGCGGCGCGCCCACCAGCACAAACACGCCCGATGGCACGCCCGATGGCCCGCCCGAAGGCGCCGATGCGGCATTGGTTCTTTCCGACGGCACCATCTTTTGGGGAACCGGCCTGGGCGCCGAAACCTCCAACGTCGGCGAAGTGTGCTTCAACACCTCGATCACCGGCTATCAGGAAATCCTCACCGATCCCTCCTACGCCGGGCAGATCATCACCTTCACCTTCCCCCACATCGGCAACGTGGGCACCAACCCGGAAGACATCGAGACGGTGACCCCGGCGGCCCGGGGCTGCGTGCTCCGCGCCGACATCACCGAACCCGCCAACTTCCGCGCCACCCGTCATCTGGACGAGTGGCTCAAATCCCACGGCCTCCCCGGCATCGCCGGGATCGACACGCGGTCGCTGACCCGCAAGATCCGGGGCTCGGGCTTCATCAACGGGACAGTGGTGAACGGCCCGGAAAAAGGCGACGGCATGGACGTGGCGGCGGCGCTCGCCGAAGCGCAAGCCTGGCCCGGCCTCGACGGCATGGACCTCGCCAAGACCGTCACCTGCGGCCAGACCTACCGGTGGGAGGAGAGCACCTGGGCGCTGGGCCGGGGCTACGGCGCGCTCGACAAGCCCAAACATCACGTGGTCGCCGTCGATTTCGGCGCCAAGCGCAACATCCTCCGCTGCCTTGCCGCCGCCGGGTGCCGCGTCACCGTGGTGCCGGCGACCGCCACCGCCGAGGACGTATTGGGCCACGAGCCGGACGGGGTGTTCCTCTCCAACGGCCCGGGCGATCCGGCGGCCACCGGCGAATACGCGGTGCCCATGATCCGGCGAGTGGTCGCGAGCGGCACGCCGGTGTTCGGCATCTGCCTCGGCCATCAGATGCTGGCGCTTTCGTTGGGATGCAGGACCGAGAAAATGCATCACGGCCACCGGGGCGCCAATCACCCGGTGAAGGATTTGGAGACCGGGAGCGTCGAAATCACCAGCCAGAACCACGGTTTCGTGGTGGTCCGCGATTCGCTCCCCGACGGCGTGGTCGAGACCCACACGTCCCTGTTCGACGGCACCCTCGAAGGCATCCGCCTCGACGGCAGGCCCGTGTTCAGCGTCCAGCATCACCCGGAAGCCTCGCCAGGCCCCCAGGACAGCCACCACCTCTTCGACCGCTTCGTGAAATTCATGGAGGGTGACTAGTTCACCACGGAGCACCCGGAGAGAACAAAATTGAACCACAGAGGCAGTGAGACACAGAGAAATGGTTGAGGAGAATGACCCTCTCACCCAAACGGTCATTGGCCTTGCGATTGAGGTCCACGAAGCTCAGCCTTTGGCGTATATGAAGCCCGGTTGGAATCCAGTTCTAGTGAAATTTAATGCCCAAACGCACTGACATCTCCTCGATCATGATCATCGGCGCCGGGCCCATCGTCATCGGCCAGGCGTGCGAGTTCGATTATTCGGGCGCCCAGGCCTGCAAGGCGCTGAAGGACGAGGGCTACCGGGTGATCCTGGTGAACTCCAACCCGGCGACCATCATGACCGACCCGGAGATGGCCGACGCCACCTACGTGGAGCCCATCGTCCCGGAGATCGTCGAGCGGATCATCGCCAGGGAGCGCCCCGACGCGCTGCTGCCGACCATGGGCGGGCAGACCGGATTGAATACCTCGCTGGCGCTGGCCGCGGTGGGCGTGCTGGACAGATACGGGGTCGAACTGATCGGCGCCCGGGCCGAGGCCATCGAAAAGGCCGAGGACCGGCTGAAGTTCCGCGAAGCCATGGACAAGATCGGCCTCGAAAGCCCCAAGAGCCGGCTCTGCAAGTCAATCGAGGATGCCCGCGCGGCCTTGGACGAGATCGGCCTGCCGGTGATCATGCGCCCCTCCTTCACCCTCGGCGGGCGGGGCGGCGGCGTCGCCTACAACAAGGCGGAGTTCGAGGAGATCATGATCCGCGGCCTGGCGGCGAGCCCGGTGGGCGAGGTGCTGGTCGAGGAGAGCGTGCTCGGCTGGAAAGAGTTCGAGATGGAGGTGGTGCGGGACAAGGCGGACAACTGCATCATCATCTGCTCCATCGAGAACGTCGACCCCATGGGCATCCACACCGGCGATTCGATCACCGTGGCCCCTGCCCTGACCCTCACCGACAAGGAATACCAGATCATGCGCAACGCCTCGATGGCGGTGCTGCGCGAGATCGGCGTCGAGACCGGCGGCTCCAACGTCCAGTTCGCGGTCAACCCGGAGACCGGCCGGCTGGTGATCATCGAAATGAACCCCCGGGTGTCGCGGTCGTCCGCGCTGGCCTCCAAGGCGACCGGCTTCCCGATCGCCAAGGTCGCGGCCAAGCTCGCCGTCGGCTACACCCTGGATGAGCTCGACAACGACATCACCGGGGTGACGCCGGCGAGCTTCGAGCCGACCATCGATTACGTGGTCACCAAGATCCCGCGGTTCACCTTCGAGAAGTTCCCGGACGCGGAGCCGACCCTCACCACGTCGATGAAGTCGGTGGGCGAAGCCATGTCCATCGGGCGCTGCTTCGCCGAAAGCCTGCAGAAGGGCCTGCGCTCCATGGAAACCGGCTTGTCCGGGCTCGACGAGGTCGAGCTCGACATGACCGAGAAACAGACCATCCAGGCGGCGCTGCTGGAGCCCCGCCCCTTCCGCATTCTGGTGGTGGCCCAGGCCTTCCGCGCCGGGCTGACCGTCGACGAGGTGTATCGGGCCTGCCGGATCGACCCCTGGTTCCTGGAGCAGGTCAAGGACATCGTCGCGGCCGAGGAAGAGGTGCGGGAACAGGGGCTGCCGAGCGATCGCGGCGGCTGGCTGAAATTCAAGAAGATGGGCTTCGCCGATGCGCGCCTCGCGGCTCTCACCGGCACGACCGAGCGGGAGGCGTCAAGGGTTCGGCGGGAGGCCGGCGTCCGGCCGGTCTACAAGCGGGTGGACACTTGCGCCGCCGAATTCGCCTCGCAGACCTCCTACATGTATTCGGCCTATGAGGGGAACGCGGCCCAGCCGGGCGAGAACGAAAGCGAGCCCTCGGACCGGACCAAGGTGGTGATCCTCGGCGGCGGGCCCAACCGGATCGGCCAGGGCATCGAGTTCGACTACTGCTGCGTCCATGCCGCCTTCGCCATGCGGGAGGCGGGCTACGAATCCATCATGGTGAACTGCAACCCGGAGACCGTGTCGACCGACTACGACACCTCGGACCGGCTGTACTTCGAGCCGCTGACCGCCGAGGACGTGATCGAACTGATCCAGGGCGAGCAGGCCCGGGGCGAAGTGAAGGGCGTGATCGTTCAGTTCGGCGGCCAGACGCCGCTCAAACTGGCGCAGGCCCTGGAGGACGCGGGCATTCCCATCCTCGGCACGTCGCCCGACGCTATCGACCTCGCCGAGGACCGGGAGCGGTTCCAGAAACTGCTCGCCGAGCTGGACCTCAAGCAGCCGCCCAACGGCACCGCAACCTCGCTGGAACAGGCACGGAAGGCGGCCCGGGAGATCGGGTATCCAGTGGTCATCCGGCCCTCCTACGTCCTGGGCGGACGGGCCATGGAGATCGTCCACGACGAGGATCAGCTCAACCGCTACATGGATACGGCGGTGCAGGTCTCCGGCTCGTCGCCGGTGCTGATCGACTACTACCTGCGGGACGCCATCGAGGTGGACGTGGATGCGGTCCGCGACGGCGAGCGGGTCTACGTCGCCGGCATCATGGAGCACATCGAGGAGGCGGGAATTCACTCGGGCGATTCCGCTTGCTCCCTGCCGCCGCACTCGCTCTCCGGCGGCGTCATCGAAGAGCTCGAGCGCCAGACCCGGGCGCTGGCCGAGGCGCTCGACGTGATCGGCCTGATGAACGTTCAGTTCGCCATTCAGGACGGCACCATCTACCTGCTGGAAGTGAACCCTCGGGCCAGCCGGACGGTGCCCTTCGTCGCCAAGGCGACCGGGCTTCCCATCGCGAAGATCGCGGCGCGGGTGATGGCCGGCGAGACCCTGGACGGTCTCGGCGTGCCGGAGGACTTCGACCTCGATCATGTGGCGGTCAAGGAGGCCGTGTTCCCCTTTGACCGGTTCCCCGGCGTCGATATTCTGCTGGGCCCGGAGATGAAGTCCACCGGCGAGGTGATGGGCATCGACAGGGATTTCCCCCGCGCCTTCGCCAAATCCCAATTGGGCGCGGGCGTCCACCTGCCCCAGGCGGGAACCGTTTTCATTTCGGTCAAGGATTCCGACAAGCCGGCGACCCTGGACCTGGCGAAACGGCTTCAGGCTGCGGGCTTCAACCTCATCGCCACCGGCGGCACCCAGAAGTTTCTCTCGGACGAGGGGCTCGACGTCACCGCCGTCAACAAGGTGCTGCAGGGAAGGCCGCACTGCGTCGATGCGATTATGAACGGCGACGTGCAGTTGGTGATCAACACCACCGCCGGGGCGCAGGCGATTTCGGATTCATTTTCCATCCGCCGTGAATCCCTGCTCTGCAACGTCCCTCACTACACCACCATGACCGGCGCCGCGGCGGCGGTCGACGCCATCGAGGCGAGCCGTGAAGACGGCCAAGGGAACAGCCAGGGAGACGACAAGCCGGGCGGGCTTGAAGTGGCGCCCCTGCAATCCTATTCTTGATTGTCGCTTCTTCCCGACATTCATGATGTCCGCCCGTGGCGAGGGGCCGCGGGGCCGAGGCGTTTTGACTCCTCTATGCGTTGAGACGGAAGACGAATGATGGAAAAGATACCGATGACCAAGAACGGCTTGGAGGCGCTGGAAGGCGAACTCAGGCGGCTTCGGTCCGAGGAGCGCCCGGCGATCATCAAGGCGATCGAAGCGGCGCGGGAACACGGCGATCTGTCGGAAAACGCGGAATATCACGCGGCCCGCGAGCGCCAGAGCTTCGTCGAGGGCCGGCTGGCCGAACTGGAAGACGTCATTTCGCGGGCCGATGTCATCGACCCGTCGACCCTCTCCGGCGACACGGTGCGCTTCGGCGCCACGGTACATATCGTCGACGAGGATACCGACGAGGAGCAGACCTTTCAGATCGTCGGCACGCATGAGGCGGATGCGGCCGCCGGCCGGCTGTCGATCACCTCGCCACTGGCGCGCGGCCTGATTGGCAAGAGCTTGGGCGATTCAGCGGAAATCACCGCGCCCGGCGGCTCCAGGTCCTACGAAATTCTCGAGGTAAAATATAAGTAGCGGCTAACCGGCCTCGGCGGTTTCGTCCTCGACCGGCACCCCCGGCAGGTCCTTCGAGGTGCGGATGGTCTCGAAGGTGGAGACCGTCGAGACGTGGTCGGCGGAGGTGAGCCGCATGGTCAGGTCGTCCCGGTGCTCCTTGTCCCGGGCGACGATCTTCAACAGGAAATCGCCGCCGCCCCGGATCATGTGGGTCTCCCGGATTTCGGGCCAGCCGGCGGTCATTTCCTCGAACGCCCGCAGCAAGTCCTGGGACTGGCTGTCGAGACCGACGAGGGCGAAGAACATTTCCTTCAGGCCGAGCAGCGCCGGCTCCAACTCCGCGTGATAACCGCGGATGTAACCCGCTTCTTCCAGGGCCCGGACACGGCGCAGGCACGGCGGTGCCGAAATCCCCACCCGCTTGGCCAACTCGACATTGGTCATGCGGCCGTCGGCCTGTAGATCGCCGAGTATTTTACGGTCGACTTGGTCGAGCTTGACCCGCGACATCCACTGCTGCTCCCTGGTCACCCTCGAGGAATTCATTGGAATTTTGGCTCGGTGACGTGAGAGTAATTTTATTACCCGTACGGCTCCGGCGCAATAATATTTCAAAATGTCGGCGCACCGGTTCGAGCGGCCACTTATTGGCCACGTACCGGCCACATACCGGACAGTGCGCCGGCGACCGCTATTTTACCGGCGCGCTCCCTTGCGGACGGGTGGGGCCCTTTCTATTTTAGGGCCGGAATTCAGGTCCGGGGGAACCTCGCCGCCGGACAACCCTGTTTGATTGGAACCGCCATGTCCGAACACATCCACAACAAAGTCATGATCCTGGGCTCCGGCGCCGCCGGCCTGACTGCGGCCATCTATACCGCCCGGGCCAGTTTGGAGCCGGTGCTGATCCACGGCATGCAGCCGGGCGGCCAGATGACCATCACCACCGATGTGGAGAACTATCCCGGCTTCGCCGATGTCGTCCAGGGCCCGTGGCTGATGGAACAGATGCAGGCCCAGGCCGAAAATGTCGGGACCCGGATGATGGCCGATACGATCGTCGAAGCCGATCTCGGCCGGCGGCCGTTCCGCATGGTCGGCGATTCCGGCACCGTCTATACGTGCGATGCGCTGATTGTCTCCACCGGGGCCGAAGCCAAATGGCTTGGGCTCGACAGCGAGCAGTCGTTCATGGGATTTGGCGTCTCGGCCTGCGCGACCTGCGACGGCTTTTTCTTCAGGGAAAAGGAAGTCCTGGTGGTCGGCGGCGGCAATACCGCGGTCGAGGAAGCGCTGTATCTCGCCAACCTGGCGAGCAAGGTGACCCTGATCCACCGCCGCGACGAACTTCGCGCCGAGAAAATCCTACAGAGCCGGCTGCTCAACAACGACAAGATCGGGGTTCTCTGGGATACGGTGCTCGAGGAGATCACCGGCAACACCGACGGCATGGCGCCCGAAGTGACCGGCGTGAAGGTCAAGAACGTCAAGACCGACGCGGTCAGCGAGCTTGCCCTCGACGGCGTCTTCATCGCCATCGGCCACAAGCCGAACACCGATCTGTTCGGCGGCCAGTTGGACATGGACGACGAGGGCTACCTGATTACGGCGCCCGATTCGACCGCGACCAACGTCCCCGGCGTGTTCGCCGCCGGCGACGTGCAGGACAATACCTACCGTCAGGCGGTCACTGCGGCCGGGACAGGCTGCATGGCCGCCCTCGAGACGGAGAAATTCCTCGCCGAACAAGAAGCGGTTGCCGACGCCGCCGAATAAGCGCTATTCCTGAGCGTCAATTTTCAACCGCTCGGGACGAGGCTTTAACGCCATGTCGATGGACTGGGACAAGCTGCGGATTTTTCATGCGGTGGCCGAAGCCGGCAGCTTCACCCATGCCGCCGAAACGCTGAATATCAGTCAATCGGCGATCAGCCGCCAGATCAGCACCCTCGAACGCAGCCTCAACGTGCCGTTGTTCCACCGCCACCCCCGGGGGCTGATCCTTACCGAACAGGGGGAGGATCTCTATCTGACCGCCCACGACGTGTTCCACAAGCTGGCCATGTCGGAAGCCCGGCTGACCGACTCCCGGGAGCGGCCGGCGGGCACTCTCAAAATCGCCACGACCGTCGGTTTCGGCTCCGTATGGCTGACCCCGCGGATTCGGGAATTCGTCGATCTCTACCCGGACATCGAAGTCAGCATCGTCCTGACCTACTCGGAATTCGACCTTTCCATGCGCGAAGCGGACGTGGCCATCGAGCTCACGCCGCCGACCCACACCGAACTCATCCAGCGCCATCTGATGACCATCAACTACTACGTTTACGCGACGCCCGACTACCTCAAGGCCCACGGGATGCCGCAGACGCCGGAGGATCTCGACAACCACAAGCTCATCACCTTCGGTCAGGAGGTCGGCGATCAGCGGGAGCTGCTGCCGGCCCTCAATTTCCTCCTCGATGCCGGCGCAAACCCCAAAAAGCCGCGACGCCCGGTGCTGCAGGTGAATAACATCTACGGAATCTACCGGGCGGTCCTGTCGGGCCTCGGCATGGGCGCCCTGCCCAACTACTTCGATGAAGGCTCGGCCAACCTGGTCCGGGTGCTGCCGGAACTGCAAAGCCCGGCGACCGAGGCCTATTTCGTCTATCCCGAGGAGCTGCGCCAGTCGGCCAGAATCGCGGTATTCCGCGATTTTTTGATCCGGAAGGTCATGGAATCCCGCTGATTGGAATCCCAATATAGGGAATTTTAGCGGGAATTTGACGAGCCATGCAAAAATTGCATAGCAAACGTGCGGTAATCACACTGGCGATTTTGCGATGCAACAACTACATTTCTTAACAGCGGCGGCATTAGCCGGCGCTCTCCGGGCCGCCCCCGGC
Organism: Rhodospirillales bacterium; assembly: GCA_965207535.1. GTDB lineage: Bacteria > Pseudomonadota > Alphaproteobacteria > Rhodospirillales > UBA2165 > JAJDXO01. The sequence goes on from CBDBMR010000008.1 coordinate 24,872, forward strand.
CCGGATTTTCAAGGGTCTTCGGACCCTACGTCTCCCAGACGTGAAGCCTCCCTGTTAAACTCACCGGGAAAGTTTTACTTTCCCGGTCTTTTTTTGCTCCTAGAGCCGATCATGGATTGTCGGAATCGCTTTGCGATGCCGGCAATCCATGTGAATCGGCTCTACACTATTGAAATAGATCGGATTCACATGTTTTGACGAAACCGCGCCGTGGTTCCGTCAAAACATGACCCGATCTAGAGCCGATCTAGCGAGCCTTTTGACGCCGTTATTCGGCGGCGATGCCGAGCTCCGATTGCCGGGCTTTCACCACCTGATCGGCTTCCTTGCCGGTAATTTCCTGGAGCCGGTCGAACTTGAATTCAAAGGTGCCCACGCCCTGGGTCGACGAGCGCAACTCGTTGATCAGGTCGAGAATTTCCGATTCCGGCATGTGGGCGTTCACTTCGTCCCAGCCCTTCCAGCCTTCCTTCGGCTCGAACCCAAGGATTTGGCCGCGGCGCCCGGAAACCAGGCTTTGAACCCGCGACATGAATTCCGACGGGACGGAAATGGTGACCGAAAAAATCGGCTCCAGCAGAACCGGGCCGCATTTCGGCATCCCTTCCCGCATGGCCAGGCTGCCGGCCGTCTTGAACGCCTGGTCCGAGCTGTCGACCGCGTGGAACTGTCCGTCGGTCAATTCGACCGAGACATCGACCACGGGAAATCCGAGCGGCCCCTGGGAGAGATACTCCTTCACCCCGTTTTCGACCGCCGGGATGTACTGCTTGGGCACCACGCCGCCGGTGATCGAGTCGGTAAATTGGAACCCCGAACCTCTCGGCAGCGGTTTGATTTCGATATGAACATCGCCGAACTGGCCGTGCCCTCCCGACTGCTTTTTGTGCCGCGCATGTTGCGAGATGGGTTTCTTGATGGATTCCTTGTACGCCACCTGAGGCAGGCCGCCATCGACCTCTAGCTTGTTCCGGTTGTGCATTCGCTCGAGCGCAATTCGGAGATGGGTTTCACCCTGGCCGCGCAGCACGAATTCGCCGGTATCCGGATTCGGGCCGTAGGTCAGCGACGGATCCTCTTCGATGAGTCGTGCCAGCGCGCCGGCCATCTTCACCTCGTCGTCCCGCCTGCCCGCATGGATGGCCAGCGCATAGACGGGCTTCGGCGGCGCCGGCCACGCCGGACCTTCGGCGCTGCCGGACGGCGACAACAGATCTCCCGTGTGAACCTCTTCCATCCGGCCGAGAGCGCCCGCCTCGCCCTCGGCTAGTTTGGCGACCTTTTCCTGGTCGGCGCCCCGCAGCTTGACGATGCCGCTCACCCGGGAACCGCCGAGCGTCGCACCGTCCTCGACGTCGCCACGCAGAATCCGGGCGATGGACCGTTTGCCGGTCTGCGAACCGTGAGAGGTCTTGAAGACCCGGGCAACCGCCTCGCCGTCGGCATCAATGCCGATTCGCTCGCGCGTTGCCGCAATGCCGGGCGCCTCATGGCGCAGCACCTTCAACAACCGCGTAATACCGTGATCGGATTCGGCCGAGCCGAAAAACACCGGGACGAGATTCCCCGCCCTGGTCGCCGCCGCGAGGTGGCCGTAGGTCTCGCCGACCTCGGGTACCTCGTCTTCCAGCAGCTGCTCCAACAGGCCGTCATCGAAATCGGAGAGCGCCTCCAACATTACCGTCCGTTCGATTTCCAGGCGGTCGCTGAGGTCGGCGGGTACGTCCGTGATCTCCTTGAGGTCGCCCTCGGTGTACTCGAAGGCCCGCTTGCTCGCGAGATCGACATATCCGGTGATCTCATCGCCCGTCCTGATGGGAATTTCGCGCAAGACCAATGGCTGGTCTATGACCCCGCGCAGCGCGTCCACGCTTTCGGCGACGCTCGCCGCGGCGCCGTGGATTTTGTTGATAAAGATGATATGCGGCACGCCTTGCTCGTGGAGCCCGCGCAACAGCCGCGCGGCCCCAAGGGCCTTGTCCGCGCCGGGCTCGATCACCACCACGGCAATATCACATACGGCCATGGCGCTGATCGTGTCCTGGACGAGTTCGACCGAACCCGGACAGTCTATGAGAGTCCACGAATCACCGAGGTAGTCGAAGCTGGCGACATTCATTTCGACGCTCATGGACCGCGAGCGCGCCTCGGGAGATGAATCACCAACCGTATTGCCTTCGGGGATCCTGCCCAGGCGATTGGTCGCGCCGGCCTTGAACAGCATGGCTTCGAGTAACGAGGTTTTGCCGCTCAGGTACGGACCCACAAGGGCCGCGCAACGGGGACCGAATTCAGATATGTCTGCCACGGGTAGATCCTCCCAGCCGTCTAGGCGTTTTGAAGCTCCAGGCGGACGCTTTTCGCCGAGACACGAGTGGAGGCGCCGCGGCACGCCCTTGGGGGAAAGGTTAGCGGCCCGAAACCGGAGTCTTCAAGAAGAATCCGGTCTCCAAACGATACGAATCGAGCTTAACTCAGCGCGGCGCAGGCCCGCTGAATGCGCTGGCAGGCATCCTCCAGCAATTCGGTGGCCGTCGCGTACGAGATGCGGAAATGCGGCGCCAGACCGAAGGCGGTGCCGAGCACGGCGGCGACCCCTTCGGCCTCCAACAAATAGGCGCAGAAATCACCGTCGCTTTCGATCTTCTTCCCGTCCGGGGCGGTCTTGCCGATGTTGCCGGCGCAGGAGGGGTAGACATAGAAGGCGCCCTCGGGGCTCAGACAATCGATCCCCGTCGCCTGATTGAGCATGGAGACCACCATGTCGCGGCGGTCCTTGAAGACCTTGTTGTTGGCCGAAAAGTCCTGCGGTCCTTCCAGGGCGGCGATGGCCGCGGCCTGTGAGACGGAACTGGTATGGGACGTGCTCTGGGATTGGATCTTGTTCATCGCCGAGATCAATTCCTGCGGTCCCCCGGCATAGCCGACCCGCCAGCCGGTCATCGCATAGGCCTTGGAAACGCCGTTGAGGGTCAGCGTCCGGTCGTACAATTCCGGCTCCACCTGGGCGATGGTCGAAAACTCGAAATCGTCATAGATGATGTGCTCGTAGATATCGTCCGTCATCACCCAGACATGCTCATGGCGCAGCAGGACGTCGGCGAGCGCCTTCAATTCGGCCCGGGTGTAGGCCCCGCCCGTCGGGTTCGAGGGCGAATTGAGCATCACCCATTTGGTCTTGGGCGTGATCGCGGCTTCCAACTGATCCGGGGTCATCTTGAACCGGTTCTCCGCCGGGCAGTCGACGAACACCGGCGTGCCTTCGGCCAGGAGGACGATGTCCGGATAGCTCACCCAATAGGGCGCCGGGATGACGACCTCGTCGCCCGCCTCCACCGTCGCCATGATGCCGTTGTAGATGCTTTGCTTGCCGCCGCAGGCCACCTGAATCTGGCCGGGCTCATATGTCAGATCATTTTCCCGTTGAAATTTCGCCGCCACCGCGGTGCGGAGCTCGATGGAGCCCGGCACATCGGTGTATTTGGTATAGCCGTCGGCCATGGCCTTCGCCGCGGCCTCCTTGACGTGGTCCGGCGTGTCGAAATCAGGCTCTCCGGCGCCAAGCCCGATAACGTCGCGGCCCTCCGCCTTGAGCGCGCGCGCCCGCGCCGTCACCGCCATGGTGGGCGATGGCTGAATTCGATCGAGGCGGGATGCCAAGATGGACATGTTGGAGTACTCCCCGGACTTCCGGCCATAAATACCTGTCAAAAAAACCGGCGGCAAACTACGCCCGCCATCGCGCCGCTGCAATAACAGATTGTGCGGTTGAAGCAGCGGGGAGATAGTGGACCGGACCATGTCGCCGCTTCTCAATCCGCGCCTTTGGATCATCGCCGCCGGAACGGTCATCGTACCGCTGGATTCCTCGGTCAACGTGGCGTTTCCGTACATCGCCGACAGCTTCGGCCGGCCGGCGCCCGATCTCCGGCTGGTGGTCGTCACCTTCATATTGAGCTCCGCCGCCCTGTTGCTGATCGGCGGACGCCTCGGCGATCTCTACGGCTACCGGCGGATATTCCGAATCGGCCTGGTCATCAGCATTGCCGCACTGCTCCTGGACGCCGCGGCGCCATCCTACCTCGCCCTCCTGTCGGCGCGGATCGGACAGGGCATCGGTGCGGCCCTGACCCTCTCCTGTGCGCCGGCACTCACCATCGGACTGTTCTCCGAAGCCGACCGCGGCAAGGCCATTGGGGCCTATGCAATGATATTCGCCGGATCCATGGCCTTGGGACCGGTCGTCGGCGGCTGGTTGATCGACGCTTGGGATTGGCGGGCGGTATTCTGGTACCGGGCGCCATTGGCCGCGGCGGCGCTGCTCGGCTCCGTATTTCTTTCAGGCGCGCGCACGGCCGAGCCCGGGAGGACATTCGATCTCGCCGGCGCCGTTCTGCTGGGCTCCGCCCTGGCCCTGATCTTCATCTCGCTGAATACGCTGAGCATGTCCGCGGCCGCCGGCGCCGCCCTCGGGTGTCTGGCGATCCTGACCGGCGGCGGCTTCGTCGCCCACCAGCTAAAAAGCGCTTCGCCGATCATCGAGCTTCGCTATTTCCGCTCGTGGCCGTTTTCCGGTCTGACGCTCTCCAACGTGCTGCTTAACCTGGCGAGCTTCTCGGTCATGATGGTGGTGCCGTTCTATCTCGGCCGGGCGGCCAATGTGGATGCCGGCGACGCCGGTTGGGTTCTCGCGGCCTATGCCGGCGGCGTGGCGGTGACGGCGTGGATTGCCGGCCAAATTCTCAACCGGACGACGGCCGGCGAATCCGCGGCCCCTCGATTGATGCGCCTCGGCGCCATCGGCATCGGTGCCGGCCTGTGGCTGGTTTCCGGTCTCGGGCCGGGCCAGTCCCTGTTGGCCGTCGCGGCGGCCATCGGCCTCGTCGGGGCCGGGCTGGGGCTCTATCAGGCATCATTCCTCTATCTGGCGACCGGCACCCTGCCGCCCGAGGACAGGGGCGTCGCGGGCAGTCTCGCCGAGGTTACCCGTTCCATGGGCAACGTCGGCGCGGCGACCCTGATGTTCGAAATTTTCCGCACCCGGTCAGCGGCCGACGGGTTCAACGCCGGATTCCAATCGACCTATGTCGCCGCCGCGGCCATCGCTTTCGCGGTGCTTGCGGTGATGCTGCTGGCACCCATATTCCATAGGCGCAAGTGATCTGCCGATCGGCGTGATATAATCGGCTGACCAAAGGATTCGACATGCCGCTGCTGGACCACGCCGGGATCGATTTCATCCCCGAAAAACGCCCCCTCATCGAAGGCGGCGAAGCGCTGCGCGTGGTCTCGGAATTCGAGCCCGCCGGCGACCAGCCCGAGGCCATTGGCGAGCTGACGGCCAGCATCCGCGGCGGCGACAAGGATCAGGTGCTGTTGGGCGTTACCGGATCGGGCAAGACCTTCACCATGGCCCATGTCATTCAGGCACTGAACCGGCCGACCCTGGTGCTGGCCCCGAACAAGACCTTGGCGGCCCAGCTTTACGGCGAAATGAAGGAGTTCTTCCCCGACAACGCGGTCGAATATTTTGTTTCCTATTACGACTACTACCAGCCCGAGGCCTACGTGCCGCGCTCGGACACCTATATCGAGAAAGACGCGTCGATCAACGAGCAGATCGACCGGATGCGGCATTCGGCGACCCGCGCGCTGTTGGAGCGCAATGACGTGGTGATCGTCGCTTCGGTGTCCTGCATCTACGGTATCGGCGCGGTGGAGACCTATGCCCAGATGACGGTCAGACTGACCGCCGGCGGGGCCATGGACCGCAAGGCGCTGCTCAGGGAGCTGGTGGAGCTTCAGTACACGAGAAACGACGCGGCGTTCTTCCGCGGCACCTTCCGGGTGCGCGGCGATGTGGTCGAAATCTTTCCCTCGCACCTGGAGGACCGGGCCTGGCGGATCAGCCTGTTCGGCGACGAGATCGAGGGAATCTGGGAAATCGATCCCCTGACCGGCGAGAAGACGGCACAGCTTGAAGAGGTCACCGTTTATCCGTCCAGCCACTACGTCACGCCCCGCCCCACCCTCCAGCAGGCCATCCCGAAGATCAAGGAAGAGCTCAAGGAGCGGGTGGCCTGGTTCGAAAAGAACGGCAAGCTGTTGGAGGCCCAGCGGCTGGAGGAACGGACCACCTTCGATCTCGAGATGCTGGAGACCACCGGACATTGTGCGGGGATCGAGAACTACTCCCGCTATCTGACCGGCCGGGCGCCGGGAGAGCCGCCGCCGACCCTATTCGAATATCTGCCCGAAAACGCGCTTCTGGTGGTCGACGAAAGCCATGTCACGGTGCCCCAGCTGGGCGGCATGTACCGGGGCGATTTCAACCGCAAATCGACCCTCGCCGAATACGGATTCCGGCTGCCGTCCTGCGTCGACAACCGGCCGCTGAAATTCGAGGAATGGGAGGCCATGCGGCCGCAGACCGTGTTCGTCTCGGCGACGCCGGGCCCGTGGGAGCTTGAAGTCACCGGCGGCGTGTTCGTCGAACAGGTGGTCCGCCCGACCGGTCTGGTGGACCCGGAATGCAGCGTCCGGCCGGTGGAGGCCCAGGTCGACGATCTGCTGGCCGAGTGCCGCGCCTGTGCCGACAATGGGGAACGGGTGCTGGTCACCACCCTTACCAAGCGCATGGCCGAGGACTTGACCGAGTACATGCACGAGGCGGGCCTCAGGGTCCGCTACCTGCATTCGGACATCGACACGCTGGAGCGGATCGAGATCATCCGCGACCTGCGCCTGGGCGCGTTCGACGTGCTGGTGGGCATCAACCTGCTCCGCGAGGGTCTCGACATTCCCGAATGCGCGCTGGTCGCGATCCTGGATGCCGACAAGGAAGGTTTCCTGCGTTCCAAGACGTCCCTCGTCCAGACCATCGGCCGGGCGGCGCGAAACGTCGACGGGCGGGTGCTGCTCTACGCCGACAACAAGACCGAGTCGCTGGACTACGCCATCGGCGAGACCAACCGGCGCCGCGCCAAGCAGCAGGCCTATAACGAGGCCCGCGGCATCACCCCGGCAAGCGTCAAGAAGGGGATCTCGGATGTCTTGCAGTCGGTCTACGAGGCCGACTACGTGACCGTCGATCTGGGGGTCAGCGAAGCCAGCCACAAGGTGGGCGGAAATTTGCAGGCCCACCTGAAGGACATGAACAAGCGCATGCTGGATGCGGCGGCCAACCTGGAATTCGAGGAAGCGGCCCGGCTTCGGGATGAAATCCGCCGCCTCGAAGCCATCGACCTCGGGTTAGACAAGGCCGGCGTCTCACCCGCCGCCGCGGCCGAGGCGGGGGTCCGGCCATCCCCGTTCAGACCCGACAAGGCGGGCATCCAGCCCCGCACCGCCGGCAAACGAAAATCCAAGGCTCACGGCAAGAAGAAGCGCCGCGACGGGCGGGCGCGGTAATTCTTCGCCGGCTCCCACCCCGACAGTCCATCTGTTATCCTTCACCATCGATTTCAGGGGGACCCGCCATGGATTGGTCTGTCAGCCACCGGCCCACCTATTGGGAGGGCACGAAACTCGCCTACCCGGACGTGCCCAGGGAACACCCGAAGTTTTCGCAGAGCGTTACGATCGGCAATCTCGTCCTGGTCTCGGGGTGCGGCGGCAAGAACACCGTGACCGGCGCGCCGGCGCCGCCGGACGTCGCCGGCCAGGTCACGACGGCGCTGGACAAGACGAGGGCGGCGCTGGAGGAAGCCGGCAGCTCCATGGAGAACATCATCAAGACGTTCTTCCTGATCCGCAGCCTGGACGACTATGGCGAGGTGAGAAAAACCGAAACCGAATATTACGAGCGCCACGCGCCGTCCCTGATCGAGACGCCGCCGTCTGCGACCCTGATGGTGGTGCCCGGCCTCGCCAACCCCGACTACCGGCTCGAATACGAGGTGATCGCCGCGAAGGACCGGTCCGCCCCCGATTGGGGCGTCACCTATTACCCGGAGTTCTGGGGCGGCAAGGAGCTGGCGTTCCCGCACGTGCCGAAGGAGCACGCCAAGTTCGCCCGCACCCAGGTCATCGGCGGCCTGGTCGCCGTCTCCGGCTGTCAGGCCCTGGACCACGACACGGTTCGCGTCGAGACCATGGACTTCGCCGAACAAACCCGCATCTGCCTCGACAAGGTGCGGATCGGAATGGAGGAAACCGGGGGATCCCTCGAAACCACCGCTAAGACGGTGGTGTTCATCAAGGACCCGGCGCAAATTTCAGAGTACCGGGAAATCGAGCGCGCCTATTTCGCCCGGCACGCGCCCGCCCTTGTGGACAACCCGCCGGCCAGCACCCTGATGGTGGTCGAGGAACTGCCGCGGCCCGAATTCCTGGTCGAGGTGGAGGCGTTCGGCGTCGCCGGCGGCACGCTCCCCGGCTGGCCGGTTGCCTTCTATCCGGGCGCCGTCCGGGCCGGACAATTGCTGTTCACCGCCGCCATCGGCGGCGGCGGTATCGAGGCCCAGATCGAGGCGCAGATCGAGGCGGCGTTCACCGGCCTCAAGGCCTCCCTCGAAAATGCCGGCGGGCGCCTCGACGGCTTGGTAAAGACGACCATGATGCTGACCCGGCTGGAGGACTACCCAGTCATGCGGCGCGTCGAGACGGAGTTTTACGAGGCTCACGCGCCGGCGCTGCTCGAGAATCCGCCCGCCAGCACGTTCATCCGGCTCCAGGCCTGCGAAGGCGAGGACAGCCTGTTCCAAATCGACGGCACGGCGGTTCTGTAGGGGCCCACCCTTCGCTCATCCGGCCGCGGGCGCGGCGAAGCGCGCCGATGCGTGGCACTTTCGGCACCGGGCGCGAGAACTACGAAAACCGGTGTGATCCCCGCTCGGGATGTGGCACGTTTTTGCCGGGCCAATACCGCGCGGCCCTTCGAGAGGCCTGGACCAATCAGGGAGAAGATCATGCGCACACAAGTGGCGATTATCGGCGGCGGCCCAGCGGGGCTGATGCTCTCGCACCTGCTGCATCTGGACGGCATCGACAGCATCGTCGTCGAGAAACACCCGCGGGAGCACGTGCTGCAGCGCATCCGGGCGGGCGTCCTCGAAGCGGGCTCGGTCGAGCTGTTGCGCGATGTCGGCCTCGGCGAGCGCATGGACGCCGAAGGCCATCCCCATGACGGCGCCTATATCGTCTGGAAGGGCGAGCAGAAGGTCCTTATCGACACCGCCAAATACACCGGCAAGCAGATGATGGCCTACGGCCAGACCGCCATCACCGAGGACCTGTACGCCGCCCGCGACCGGGACGGCGGCCAAATCATCGACGAGGCCCAAAGCGTGGCGCTCCACGACCTCACCACCGACGAGCCCTTCGTCACTTTCGAGAAGGACCGCAACGTGGAGCGCATCGAGTGCGATTTCGTCGCCGGCTGCGACGGCTTTCACGGGGTCAGCCGGCGCTGCATTCCGTCGTCCACGCTGGTGAACTACGACAAGAGCTACCCCTTCGGCTGGCTCGGCATTCTCGCGGAAACCCGGCCGCTGCCGGATATCGTCTATGCCAACCACGAGCGGGGGTTCGCCCTCGCCTCCCAACGCTCGGAGCGGATGAGCCGCTACTACATTCAGTGCCCGCTCGACAATTCCGTCGAGGAATGGCCGGACGACCGGTTCTGGGAGGAATTGAAAGCGCGCTTCCCGGCGGACATGGCGGACGCCATCGAGACCGGCCCGTCGATCGAGAAGTCCATCGCGCCGCTGCGCAGCTTCGTCTCCGAGCCCATGCGCTACGGACGCCTGTTCACCGCCGGCGACGCCGCGCATATCGTGCCGCCCACCGGCGCCAAGGGGCTCAATCTCGCCTTTTCGGATGTTTGGTACCTGTCGCGGGGCCTGATCCGCCGTTACAAGGACAACAAGGACGACCTGCTCGACAAGTATTCGGAAACCGCGCTCAGGCGCGTGTGGGGGGCCGAGCGGATGTCCTGGTACCTGACCCGGCTGCTGCACCTGTTCCCGGACGACAACCCGTTCGATCAGCGGACCCGCGAGGATGAACTGGATTACGTGGCGCGCTCGGAAAACGCCATGGCGGCGCTCGCCGAACAATATGTCGGACTGCCCTACGAGATGTAGGGCCTAGAAAAACGGCGAGACGTGCATCACCACAGGCGGGGCCGCCGTCCATTCAGGGTAATTATCCCGCACCGCGGTGACGTAGGGCTGCCGGAAGTGGGACTGCAGCGCCTCTTCGTTCGTCCATTCCTCGACTAGGACATAGGCGCCGGGATTGTCGTCATCCCTGTAGACGTCGAGCCGGAGGCACCCCTCCTCCTTCCGGCCTTCCGGGATCAGCGCGGCCATGCCGGCCTCGTAGGCGGCGATATGTTCGGGCTTGATCTGAACTTTGACGATGACGTGCATGGGGCTCTCCCTGTCATTTATCCATCCGACAACGCGAGACGCAGGCCGAGCAAGGCAAACGCGGCGGCGAACCCGCCCCGCAGCCACTTCATGACGCTCGGTCTTGAGATCACGTAAGTGCGGGCCGCGCTGGCGAAGGCGCCGTAGACGGCAAACACCACGAACGTGAGAAACATGAACACGGCGCCGAGCCAGAGCATCAATGGCGTCGGGCCGGCCGTTCCGGCGGGCACGAACTGAGGCAGGAAGGCCAGGAAGAACAGCGACAGCTTCGGGTTCAGCAGGTTCACCAGGATGCCCGAGGTGACGATCCTGAGGGCCGGGGTCGGGGACTTGTTTTCAGGGACCGATAGCGCACCCCCCTCACGCAATATCCCCCAGGCCATGTAGAGCAGGTAGAGCACACCCAGAATCTTGACCGCCTGGAAGGCGACGGCGGATGCGTGCAGCAGCGCGGCCAGCCCCAAAATGCTCGCCGCGATATGGGGCACGATCCCGAGCGTGCAGCCGAAAGCCGCGACGACGCTGGCGCGCAGGCCCTGCCCCAGCCCGTAGGCCAGGGTGTAGATCACGCCGGTCCCGGGCAGCAGGATGACGATCATCGAGGTGATGAGGAATTCAGGCGTCATGGGAACGTTATACGCCCGGAACCGGCACCGTTTACAAATATTTCCCTCTCCCCCAAAGGAAGAGCGATCGGTCTTTCTTTTTGCACCCTCTCCCCTGGAGGAGAGGGATGCGGAGATCTAACTCTGATCCCACTCGGCCCGCTCGCCGCCCTCCGTCTCGGCGTCGTAGTACCACTTCAAGCCAAGCTCCTCCTCGCTCAATACATTGGTCTTGAAGCTCCGCCAGGCCTGGATCTCGAAATAGTCGAGCGGACCGTCCAGCGCCCTCAATCGATGAGGGACGCTCGGCGGAAAATAGACCAGGGTGCCCGGTTCGAGCTCCTGGGACTCGTCGCCGATTTCCACCTTGCCGCGGCCCTTGAAGGTCATGTAGCAGTGGTCGGGGCCGCGCGGATTGGCCTCGGTGCCCACGTGCCGGTGGTACGGCGACGAGCCGCCGTCGCGATAGTGCATCTCGCCCGCCTGGATGGCGTTGGTGGGGGTCAACCGGCTGCCGTCGCCCAGGCGCACGGTGCTCTCGGCGCAGAAGTGGCGCACCCGCCCGCCGCTGGCATCGCTCAAGCGGCGGAGCTTGCCGCGATTGAACACGTAGCCCGGCCCGCCGGGCAGATCACCGTCGACCCCCGCGGGCGCCTTGGGCGTGATCATGTGGAGGATTTCGAGATCGCCTCCCGAGGCTGCGAAATCCGCCGTCTCGCCGGGCGTCACCATGGCCCCGGCGCCCCCTTCGGCGGCCAGGCTGTCGTCACCGAGGGCGATGGACCCGGAACCGTCCATCACATAGAGCAGGTGAACGTCGCCGCCCGCCTCCACGTGAAAGGTCTGGCCGTCCGAAACGGTGCGCCGGATGACCGTCAGGTTCTTGGAACTGCAGAGCGCGTCGCCGCAGAGCGTGCGCTCGCTGCCCGTCGGCACCTCGACGGCATCGGCGGTATTGGAGTTGATGATGAAGATATCGTTCAACGTCGGCATAGAAGACCTCCCTTCTCCTAAGGCGTTAGTTCCCATGTTAGCCCATCAGCGAGGGCAGTATGAGCGTAATCGTCGGAAACAGCACCAGCACCGTGAGCCGTACCATGTCGGCCATCCAGAACGGCGTGACGCCCCTGAAGATGGTGCCGGTGCCCACATCCCGGAGCACGGTGTTAAGTACGAAGATGTTCATGCCGACCGGCGGCGTGATCAGGCTGATCTCGGTCACCACGACGACGATGATGCCGAACCATACGGGGTCGAGCTCCAGGCTCAGCACCACCGGGAAGAACAGCGGGATCGTGAGCAGGATCATGGCGATGCTGTCCAGCACGGCGCCGAGGCCGATATAGATCAGCATGATGGCGAAAACGACCACCAGCGGATGGGTGTCGAGACCGGTGACCCAGCCGCCCAAGGTCTCGGGCATGCCGGTCTCGTTCATCAAATTGGAGAAGATCAGGGCCCCGATGAGAATGAAGAACAGCATGGCGGTGGTCTGGGCGGCGTCGGACAATTGCTCAAACAGGGTTTTCCATGTGAGTTTGCCCCGCGCCCAGGCGAATATAAACGCGCCGGCGGCGCCGACACCGGCTGCCTCCGTCGGCGTGAAGAAGCCCACATAAATGCCGCCGATCACCAGCAGGAAGAGCAGCAGCACGCCCCACACCCGGGAAAGCGCCTTCCACCGCGTGGCCCAGGGCGTCACGTCGCCGGGCGGGCCGATCTCGGGCTTCAGCCGCGTGGTGATGGCAATGGCGATGTTGTACCCGACGATGCCCAGGATACCGGGGATGATGCCGGCGATGAACAGCGCCCCGATATCGGTGGACGTCATGATGCCGTAGAGGACGAGGATGACGCTGGGCGGAATCAATATCCCCAAGGTGCCGCCGGCGGCGATAGCGCCCGTCGCCAAGGTATCGGCGTAGCGAAAGCGGCGCATGGGCGGCATGGCCACCTTGGCCATGGTGGCGGCAGTGGCGACGGATGATCCGCACACGGCGGAAAACCCGCCGCAGGAAATGATGGTCGCCATGGCGAGCCCGCCCCGCTTGTGGCCGATCCAAGAGTAGGCGGCGGTGTAGAGCTCGTCCGCCAGCCCGGCCCGGGTAATGAAATTGCCCATCAGCACGAACAGGGGGATCACCGAGAGTTCCGACGATTGGGCGGTATCGAAGGCGAGCCGCCCGATCATCGACAGCGTGCCCGGCCAGCTGACGTAATAGGCGAAGCCGACGATGCCGACCCCGGCCATGGCGAAGGCCACCGGCAATCGCAGAAATAGAAGCCCGATCAGGATGGCAAAGATGATCAGCGCATCGACCATGGATCAGATGCTCTCCAACTGATCGTCATGTTGGGGCGGCGGCACGAGAATGAAGATGGCCTGAATGGGGACGCTGAGTGCCGTCATCACCGCCATGAAATACGCCACCGGCGCCAAGGGGACGTTGAGGAACAGGGTCACGTCGTTGTAGCCCGCCAGCTTGCCGGCCACGTCCCAGAGCCGCCAGGCGAAGATAGCGAGAATGACCGTGCAGACGCTGTTGACCGCCACCCGCTGGACCACCCGCCAGAATGGCGGGATCACGTTGTCCAGAAGCGTCACCGAGACGTGGCCGTCGTTGGCGGTGATGATGGGCACCCCGGCGAACACCAGGATACCCATCAGGATTTCGACCACCTCGAACAGGCCGACGATGGAGATGTTGAACACCCCGCGGGTGACCACATCGATCACCGTCAGCCACATGATCACGAACAGGGTGACCGCGGCAAACAGGGCCAATGCCCGGCCCGCGGGTTTGCGGAACCGGGCATAGTTTTCGGCGAAGGTCATTTACTCTGCTCTGGGGCTTAGCAGCCCAGCCGATAAACGACCTATTTCTTCATGGTCGCCGCTTCGATCTTTTTGATCTCCGACTTGTACATGGCGAGCGCCGCCCCGCCGTCGACGCCCTTGGCCTTCGCCTTCTTCATCCAATCGGCCTGGATCGGCTTCCACAGCTCCTTGGCCTTTGCGGTGAATTCGGCGGGCATGGGAACGATCTTGATGCCGTTCTCCTTCATGTGCGCGATGCCGTTCTTGTCGGCCAGATCCCACGCATCGCCGATATAGTCGGCGGCGTGCTCACCGGAAACGCTTTCGATCAGGCGCTGATCCTTGGCCGAGATGCCGTCCCAGACCTTCTGGTTCATGTACATCTGGAAGACGGTGGCATAGAGGCCCCCGGGCGGCACGGTGGTGTACTTCACCAGCTTTCCGAGCTTGAAGTTCTTGATCCCCTCATATGTCAGGAAGACGCCGTCGATAACCCCCTTGGAGAGCATGTTATGCACCTTGGTGATGGGCGCGAAGATGGGTGTCGCCCCCATGCTCTTGGCGAGCGCCGAGATGTTGTCACCGCTGACCCGGAGCTTCAGCCCCTTCAAGTCGCCCATGGCCTGCACCGGACGCTTTGAGTTGTGGATCAGGCCGGGGCCGTGGACCCAGACGGTCATCAGCTTCATGCCGGCCGCCTCGTTGGCCTGCTTGAAATGCTTGTCATAGACCCGCCAGTAGCCGACGGTCCGCGCCTTGGCGCTGTTGGTGAGGAATGGGAATTCGGCCAACTTGTGCAGCAGGAAACGGCCGGGCGTGTAGGCGGGAATGATGTGGGCGACGTCGATGGCGCCTTCCTTGATGAAGTCGTGATAGGCGGGCGGCGCACCCAGGCCCTTCGCCAGCATGCGGACGCTGACCCGGCCCTTGGTCACCTCACCGATACTCTTCACCCAGAGATCGACGCCGAACTTCCGCATCTCGTGGTGCGGCGGATCCCAAGTGGCATATCGTAGCTTTTGCTGGGCTTCGGCGGGCGCCGAAGCGGCGAAGACGGCACCGGCAACCGCGCCGGCTCCCAAAATCGTGCGAACGAATAGTCTGGGCATTCATTCCTCCATCGAAAACGTGTTGTCCTGTTGAAACTGGGTGCGTGCTCTTATGTGACGGCAATCGCTTGATTGGAGGTTATCACAAAATCTCATATTGTGGGATTTTTCTAAATTTAGCCTCGGTGTTCGGCCAGCGGAATCGGCGAGCGGGAAGTTGGAGTGCACCCGCGCTTTTTCGAGACACACGAAAAGAGGGGGGGGAGGGCAAAGACCGCCCGTCCCGGCAGCCTGAAATGTCCGAAAGTGTCTGTTTTTTTCCGTGAATGTCCATGAATGTCCGGGCCGCGAAAACGCCACTTGATTGTCTGATATATCGGGATATCATGAATTATGGATAAAAATCAGGCTCTCGCCGCCTTTGCGGCGCTATCACAGGAAACCCGTTTGGATGCACTCCGGCTGCTGGTCGCCGCCGGGCCCAAGGGACTCGCGGCCGGCGACATCGCCGAGCGGCTGGCCGTGCGCCAGAACACCATGTCGACGAACCTCGCCATCCTCGACCGGGCGGGACTGGTCACCTCGAGGCGGGAGGGGCGCAGCGTCCGCTACTTCGCCTCCCTCGAAAGCATTCGGGATGTGGTCGGGTTCCTGATGGAGGATTGCTGCGGCGGCCGTCCGGAACGGTGCGCGCCCGAGCAGGCGCCGGCCGAATAATGAACGCCTACTCCGCCTCCCGACGCCTCGCAGCCGAATGGCTGGGCACGGCCTTTCTACTGGCGACCGTGATCGGGTCGGGCATCATGGCCGAGCGGCTGGCCGGCGGGAACGCCTCGCTCGCGTTGTTGGGCAACACCATTCCCACCGGCGCCATCCTGGTGGTGATTATTCTCGTCTTCGGACCCATCTCCGGCGCCCACTTCAACCCGGCCGTGACCATTGCGTTTTGGCTGCGCCGCGAAATCGGCGCCGGCCTGGCGGCCGCCTATATCCTCGTCCAAGTGCTTGGCGGACTCGCCGGGATGCTGGCGGCCCATGCCATGTTTGACGAGGCGCTGTGGCAAGTCTCCCAGAAAGCGCGCACCGGCCCGGACCAGTGGTTCGCGGAAGTGGTCGCGGCGTTCGGATTGCTGGCCGCCATTTTCGGTACGATCAAATTCCGGCCCGAGGCCGTCGCCTGGGCTGTCGGTCTCTATATCACGGCCGGCTACTGGTTTACCGCCTCCACCTCGTTCGCCAACCCGGCGGTGACCGTCGCGCGGTCGTTCACCGATACCTTCTCCGGTATCCGTCCCGTCGACGCGCCGGCCTTCATCATTGCCCAGATCATCGGCGCGGCGATCGCCGTGCTGGTGTTCACCTGGCTTCTCAGGGAGACGAAGCATGACGGATAACCCCCTTGCCGGTTTTCAGGTCGACCCGGCGGACCTCAATTATATCGGCGAGGATCTGCAGCGCCCGGAATGCATCCTGGCCGAGCCGGACGGTACGCTCTGGTCGGCGGACGCCCGGGGCGGGGTGGTGCGGATAGCGCCTGACGGGTCGCAGGCCATCGTCACTCAGACCCAGGCGGCGGCCTTCGAAGGGGCCGGCGACGACGCAACCCGGTTCACCCGGGGCACTCTTCCCAACGGCCTCGCCTTCGGGAAAAACAGGGAAATTTACATCTCCAATTTCGGCACCGACGTGCTGGAAGTGATGGACCGGGACACCGGCGAGACCAATCTTCTCTACGACTCCATCGACGGCGCGCCCATCGGCAAGGTGAACTTCGTGCTGCGGGATTCCAAGGACCGTTTGTGGCTCACCGTGTCGACCCGAATCAAGAACTGGATGGAGGCCATGAGCCCCAATGTGGCCGACGGCTTCGTGGCGCTGGCCGACGAGAACGGCCTTCGCATCGTCACCGACGGGCTCGCCTTTACCAACGAAATCCGCCTGGATGCGAACGAGGAGTATCTCTACATCGCCGAGACCACGGGCCAGCGGGTCTCCAGGATGAAGGTGGCGGCGGACGGGTCGCTCTCCGGCCGGGAGGTGTTCGGCCCATCGAAACTGGGCCCCGGCGGGTTCATCGACGGGATCGCCTTTGACGCCTTTGGCAATCTCTGGGGCACGCTGATCATGGCCGACATCATCTTCGCCATCACCCCGGACGGCGAGTACCTGGAGATTCTCAACGATTGCGACGAAGCGGCCACCGCCCGGCTGGAGGCCAAGTTTCGCGCCGACGAGGTCACGGCTGACGATATGCTGGCCACCTCGGGCACCATCGCGCCGTGGTTCGCCAGCGTCACCTTCGGCGGAACCGGCCTCAAGACGTGCTATATCGGCAGCCTGCGCGGCGACCGCATCCCCTACTTCGAAAGCCCGGTCGCCGGCCTGCCCATGGTGCATTGGCGGGAGTAGGAGGAAAACGGGTCAGGGCTTGGGGAACACCATCACGGTTAGGTCGCTGTAACTCTCATCATCGGTTTCCGCGCAATCCGCGATGGCGGTATCGGAGGAGCTCTCATCGTCGAAGGTGAGGCGCTGATGCACGGTCACGGCGCGGGCCCCATCGACCCCTGCTTCCATCAGCCGCCGGCACAAGGTCGCCGGCATGATGTCGAAGGGGCGCGGCAGGCAGATAACGTTCCGCCGTGCCTCCTTGAGGTAGTGGATCAAATCGTCGAGCTGTTCTTCGTGGTCGTAGCGCCGGTGCAAAGTGACGAAGAGGGATTGCTCCATGGCGATCCCCGAGCGCACCGCGGCAATCTGAATGCAGCTGATGCCGGGTACCAGTTCCACCTCATCGATGCGTTGGCGAACCCGGTCGAGGAGTTCGTTGCACGATACGTTGAGATCCCCCCAGGCACAGACCACGACGGTCTTTCCGTCCCTCGCGCGCGCCGCCGCCAGGTCGAGTTGCGCCTCCTGGTTGGGGTAATCCATGGAAAGTATCTCGGCCCCCGGCTTGGCGTGAGGCCGGGCGGTCTGGAGCACGGTCTCGAAACCGGCAATCACGTCCGCGCAGGCGATGATCCCGGCGCCTTTCCCCGTCAGGAACCCGCCGTCGCCGGGCCCGACAGCCACTACGGTCGCGCGGGTCATAGGGCCTGGACGGCGGCCAGCACTTCGGCCACGTGCCCCTTCACCTTGACCTTCCGCCACTCGGATTTGAGGGTCCCGGCCTCATCGATCAGGAAGGTGGACCGGTCGATCCCCATGTACTTCCTGCCGTACATGGACTTCTCGACCCAGGAGCCATAGGCGTCGCACACCCTGCCCTCTTCGTCCGAGAGCAGGGTGAAATTCAACTTGTGCTTGGCCTTGAACTTGTCGTGCTTGGCGGCGCTGTCCTTGGAGATACCGATGATCTCGGCGCCCGCCTCGGAGAATGCTTGGAGTTCGTCACGGAACTCGGCGGCTTCCCGGGTTCAGCCGGGCGTGTCGTCCTTGGGATAGAAGTAGAGCACCACCTTCCTGCCGCGAAGTTCCGACAGCTTGACCGACCCGCCGCCGTCGCTGGGCAACGTGAAGTCGGGCGCCTTGTCGCCGGGCTTTGCTTTTGCCGCCATGTGTCTCTCCCCTGTGAAGCCGCGGCTCTATACGCCCGAGATTCGCCGAATGTTCAAGACCGGGGATCAAGACAGATGATCGAGCGGCAGGGCGGTGGAATATTTCACCTGATTGAGGGCGAAGGAGGATTTGATGTTGGATACGCCGGGTATGCGGGTCAAATGCTCCATCAGAAATCGCTCGTATGCCTCGAGGTCGGGGACGACCACCCGCAGGAGGTAATCGGACTCGCCCGTCATGAGATAGCACTCGACCACCTCGGGCCGCGCCTCGATGGCCGCCTCGAACTTGGACAAGTTCTCTTCGATCTGCTTTTCCAGGGTGACGTGAATGAAGACGCTGACCTTCAGATCAATGGTGTTGCCGTCCACCAGCGCAACCCGCTTCTTGATGACCCCCGCATCGGTGAGAAGTTTCACCCGGCGAAGGCAAGGCGACGGCGACAA
Organism: Rhodospirillales bacterium; assembly: GCA_965207535.1. Taxonomy (GTDB): domain Bacteria; phylum Pseudomonadota; class Alphaproteobacteria; order Rhodospirillales; family UBA2165; genus JAJDXO01. Next base: position 43,727 of record CBDBMR010000008.1, read on the forward strand.
CCCCACCCGTTCGGCCAGTTCCGTGTTGGTCAGGCCGCCATCGGATTGAAGCTCGGTGAGGATTCGTGCATCGATCGCGTCCAGCTCCATAGTTGGCACTTTATGCCGTTTTTCTATCTTTTCCTAATTGAAAATTCCAATCTCGGCATCTTCAGGCGCATAGTTCGCAAGGATATTTTTTGCGAATCCTGGCAATTTCGTCGGGTCATGCAGATGATCGGTCCCAGCCGGACCCGCACCGGCCAACCGAGCCCCGAGATCGCCCTGGAGGAGCTTCAGCGCAAGATTCTGTGGCTCTCCGCCTGGATGATCCACAACGCCAATCACCTTCGCCCCGATGAGGACGGCCTCAAGGTCGGCGGGCACCAGGCGTCCTGCGCGTCCATGGTGTCGATCATGACCGCGCTCTATTTCTCCGTGCTCCGGCCCGAGGACCGGGTCGCCGTGAAGCCCCACGCCGCGCCGGTGTTTCATGCCATCCAATACCTCCTCGGCAATCAGGGCCTGGACAAGCTGGAGAACTTCCGTGCCTTCCGCGGCGCCCAGGCATATCCGTCCCGGACCAAGGACACCGACGACGTGGATTTCTCAACCGGGTCGGTGGGCCTTGGGGCGGCGATGACCGCATTCGCCTCCATGATCCAGGATTACATCCGGGCCAAGGACTGGGGCCGCACGCTGAAACCCGGCCGGATGATCGCCCTCGTGGGCGATGCGGAACTGGACGAGGGTAATATCTATGAGTGCCTGCTCGAAGGATGGAAACACGAACTCCGCAACACCTGGTGGGTCATCGACTATAACCGCCAGAGCCTGGACGGAATCGTTCACGAAGGGATCTACAGCCGGATCGAAAAGACTTTCGCCGCGTTCGACTGGGACGTGGTCACCCTGAAATACGGGGCATTGCAGCGGGCCGCCTTCGCCGAGCCCGGCGGCGAAACGCTGCGCCAGTGGATCGACGACTGCCCCAATCCCCTCTATTCGGCGCTGACCTATCAGGGAGGCGCCGCATGGCGGGAGCGGCTGCTTGACGACTTCTCGAACGATGAGGATGCCCTCGCCCTCATTTCCCGCCGGTCCGACGAGGAATTGGCCGAACTGATGGTGAGCCTCGGCGGCCACTGCCTGCCGACCCTGATCGACACCTTCGCCGCCATCGATCACGACCGTCCGGTGTGCTTCATTGCCTACACCATCAAGGGATGGGGACTGCCGCTCGCCGGCCACAAGGACAACCATGCCGGCATTCTGACACCGGATCAGATGGCCGGCTTCCGGAAGACCATGGGCATCCGTCCGGGGCATGAATGGGAACCTCACGAGGGGATCGACATTTCGAAGGCCGATTTCGAGGCCTTCCTGGACGCGGTGCCGTTCAACGCGGGCGGCGATCGCCGCACATCGGCAAGACCCGTTCCGGTTCCCGCGCTGCCCGAAACGGCGGCCGGCGCCGCCTCGACCCAAGAAGGGTTCGGCAGGATCCTCAACGAAATCGGCCGTTCCGATGAGCCTTATGCGGACCGGATCGTAACCCTGTCGCCGGATGTCAGCGTATCGACCAACCTCGGACCGTGGATCAATCGGCGGAATCTGTTCGCCGCGGAGACCATCAGCGACACATTCCGCCAGGAAAAGGTGGTCAGCGGCCAAAAGTGGAGTTTCGATCCCGGCGGTCAGCATATCGAATTGGGGATCGCCGAAAACAACCTGTTCCTCGCCTTGGCCGCCGCCGGGTTGTCCCATTCGCTGTTCGGCGAACGGCTGCTGCCTATCGGCACTCTCTATGATCCGTTCATCGCCCGAGGGCTCGATGCGCTGAACTACGCCTGCTACCAGGATGCCCGTTTCCTGCTGGTGGCCACCCCGTCCGGGGTCACCTTGGCGCCCGAGGGGGGCGCCCACCAATCCATCGGCACGCCGCTGATCGGCATGGCTCAGGACGGTCTGGCCGCGTTCGAGCCCGCCTTCGTGGACGAGCTCCGGACGATCATGGAATGGTCGTTCGACTACATGCAGCGCGATGGTGCGGGCGATCCGGATCCCGCCACATGGCTTCGGGATCACACCGGCGGCTCGGTCTATCTCCGCTGTTCGACGCGCAAACTGGAGCAACCGGTAAGAGAGTTCACTGCCGGCCAGAAGGACGACCTGATCAACGGTGCCTATTGGCTGAGGCGTCCCGGTCCCAACTGCGAGTTGATCATCGCCTATCAGGGTGTCGTGGCGCCGGAAGCGATGACCGCGGCAGGCATGGCGGCGGAGCATTTCCGGGATATCGGCGTCCTCGCCGTGACGTCCGGCGACCGCCTCAATGCGGGCTGGCAGGCGGCGCAACGGGCGCGGCGTCACGGCGCGGCAACCGCCGAATGCCATATCGAGCGTCTGCTGGCCGGAATTCCGGGACATGCCCGTCTGCTTATTGCGCCAGGTTAAGCCCTGGAGAGGAGGATGACATGATCTGAAACCTCTCGTCGCGATCCAGCGGGTTCGACTCCCGCCCGGCAAAGGCGCAGCCCGCCGGCCGGAAGCGAGTCTTGCATGGCGTGCGGCGACGCTCGTCGTGAAGCGTAGACAGCAGGTGATGAAGCGGCGTGCAGCCTCGAAATCGGGAAATCGATGACGCCTTCATTGTTAAGCAGGTGGGGGCAGTACCGGAAGCGCCGTTACAGGCGAGGCGCAACGGGTCGTCCGGGGTCGTGGATCGGCGCAAAGTCACAGGATGGATCGCCAGGGAACCTGGGAGATCCTGCTCTTGCCCGCGGGCAAGGACGCTGGAAAGGGGACCGCCGGCGTGAACAATCCAGACCCCGGCCCGTCGCCGGGCCTGCGCGGCGATGGGAGCGCCCCACAGGGCGAACACGAACCCCGGCAGGCGCCTGTGGAGCCGGCTGGCGAAACCAATAAGCCGAAGGCCATGCGGGGGCAGGAAGTCGTAGCGCTCTGATAATACCGCTGAAGGCGGGGAACCGTGACCATCGGGACCCGCTGGAGGGAAGCGGAGCGTCACCTGAACAGACCCACTGATGGGAAACGCTGGAGGAAACCCTGAGTTCCACCAACACGTACACGAAACAGCAGTGGATAGCCGAACAGGCGAGGGAGCATCCGGATCGGGTGTTCACGTCCCTGCACCATCTGATCGACGGCGAGTGGATGCGCGAAGCGTATCGCCTGACGCGCAAGGATGGGGCGACAGGCATCGACGGCGTAACGGCCGCCGACTACGAGAAGGACCTTGAGGCCAATCTTGACGACCTCCTGGGCCGGATCAAGTCGGGCCGTTACTTCGCGCCGCCGGTGCGACGCCACTACATCCCTAAAGCGGACGGCACGAAACGACCGCTCGGCATTCCGACGTTCGAAGACAAGGTGGCGCAACGGGCGATCCTGATGCTGCTGGAGCCGATCTACGAGGCGGACTTTCTGCCGTGCTCTTACGGCTTCCGGCCCAAGCGGTCGGCTCATGACGCCCTGGACGCACTACGCAAGGGCATCATTGAGCAGCGCCAAAGATGGGTGATCGACGCGGATTTGAAGTCCTACTTCGACTCGATCTCGCACACCCACCTGCGGTCATTCCTCGACCTGCGGATCAAGGACGGCGTCGCAAGGCGCATGATCGACAAATGGCTGAAAGCGGGGGTGCTCGAAGAGGGCACCGTGCACAGGCCGGTCGCTGGCGCACCCCAAGGTGGGGTGCTCTCGCCGATTCTCTCCAATATTTTCCTGCACCATGTGCTGGACAAGTGGTTCGAGAACGAGGCGAGGCCGCGCTTGCGCGGCAACTGCCAGCTGGTGCGATTCGCCGATGATTTTGTCGTTGCTCTCGAAGACCGCCAGAGCGGCAAGCGGCTGCTTGACGTTCTGGGCAAACGTCTCGGTCGATACGGGCTCACGCTCCATGAGACCAAGACGCGCTATGTGGACTTCCGCCGGAGGCGTCCCTACGGGCGCCACTGGATGGCATCGGCCACGACGTTCGACTTCCTCGGCTTCACCCATGTTTGGGGGAGGTCGATGCAAGGCAAGGACGTCGTTCGCCAAATCACGGCGAAAGGCCGTTTCGCCCGCGCGCTGAAATCGGTGCATGACTGGTGCAAGAGCAACCGGCACTTGCCGATCGAGGCGCAGCATGACTATCTTGCTCGAGCGATCCGGGGCCACTGCGCATATTATGGTCTTGCGGGAAACGGCAAACGTCTGGAGTGGTTCCGCTACCAGGTCGCCCGCACATGGCGGAAGTGGCTTGCACGCCGCAGCCGCCTGCGTCGAATGAACTGGGACCGGATGAACGAAACCCTCAAGCGCTACCCCCTGCCGTCAGTCAAGTTCGTGCGCTCATGGCAAAACTCCTTGAGCGAACCTGTCAGGTGAGGAACCGAGTGCGTCAATCGCGCACGCTCGGGTCTGTGGGGGGAGGGGCTCGGCAACGACCCCTCCTACCCGGCCGGTTCACGACGGACACCCGGCGGCACTTTCCTGGCTCGGCGGCGTTCGCGGACATCGGACCTCGGCGTTGGGCGTCGAGCATTTCGGGCAAACCGGCACCATCAACGATCTTTACGCACACTTTGAAATCGATTGTGATGCTATTCTCAGGGCCGCCGCCGCATTTCGCGGCCGGCCAATTCAGTAGAGCCAAGGGGGAGACACGAAATGGCCGACAACCAGCCAGGAATTCCGGCTCCAACCATCAGCGAGGTGGTCCTGAAGACCGGCCGGTTCGATATCATGCGGGATTGGTACGTCACCGCACTGGCGACCGAGCCGTTTTTCACCCGCGGCCGGCCGGAGAAAACATCGTGGACCAAGTCCCAGCAAATTGCCTTCTTCAAGCTCACCGGCTCTTATCCCTATACGCAGATACTCGGCATCTTCGAGGTGGACGGCACCGGCGATACGCCCGGCACGGACCCGGGCATGCATCATTTTCAGATGGCCCACGCCAGCTTCGATGAGTTGTTCGATCGCTACGAGCTCCTCAAGGCAGCTGGCATCTCTCCGTCCCAGACCTGGAATCATGGTGTCAGCACCAGCTTCTATTACGAGGATCCGGATGGAAACTGGGCCGAAATGAACTGCGTCAATTTCGATACCGAGGAGGAGTTCCTGGGCTACTTCGAGACCGAGGCCTACAAGAAGAACATCTCCGGCATTCCCATCGACCCGGACGAGTATATCGGACGCTACCGCGACGGGACGCCGCGCAGGGAATTGGTCGTAATACCCGTCTGAGCCTGTCCGGTGGGCGACCGCCCACAAAATTCCGGCCAAATCCCTTGGTTCGGGCGGAACATTCCGCCTATGCTTTCCGCTACGACTCGCACACGAAAAGCACGCGCAACAGGGAGGTCAGGACCATGTTCAAGAAATTTGTTCTCGCATCTGCCGCAGTGGCGGCCATCGGCGCCGGCCAGGCAACCGCCGCCGATCTGAAGATCGCACATTTCGTCACCCCAAAGCATTCGGTGTCCCAGTGGATCGCCAACTGGTCGAAGAAGATAGAAGCCGGGACCGCGGGCGAAGTGAAGTTCACCATCTTCCCTGGCGGGCAGTTGGGCCCGCCGCCCAAATACTATGATATTGCACGGCGCGGACAGGCTGACATCACCTGGTTGGTCCACGGGTTCACGCCGGGGCGCTTCCCGCTGTCGGAGATTTCCAATCTGCCTTATATGGTGGCGAGCGCCGAGGTTGGCGCCAAGGTGCTCAATGACCCGACGCTCAAATCCAAGTATTTGGCGCCTGAGCATAAGGGGGTGCAACCGCTCCTGCTGATGACCCATCAGCCGGGGAATATTCACACGGCCAAGAAAGCAATCCGTTCGGTAGACGACGTGAAAGGCATGCGGCTCCGGTTCGCTTCAGCGACCATCAAGGAATTCGTGGCCGCCCTCGGCGGCACACCCGTCGGCATGCCGCCGACCCAGATCGTCGACAACATGCAAAAGGGCTCGATTGACGGCGCCTGGACCGACTACGGCGGAGCCGGGATTGCCTTCGGCATGGGGCCGGTGACCAAGTACACCACCGAGATGTACTCCTATGTCGCCAGCTTCTGCATCTGCATGAATAAGAAGTCCTATGATGGCCTGTCGGCAGGTGCTCGCGCCAAGGTGGATCAGTCTTTCGTCGGCGTCGAAAAGGAGGTCGGCCACGAATGGGACAAGCTCGACCCCATCGGCAAGGGCATCATGATGAAAGCCGGTATGACGCCAGTGCGGCTATCCAAGGAAGAGGATGCAAAGTTCCGTGCGATCGGCGCCAAGGTCGCCGAAGCTAAGATCGCCGAGTTGGAAAAAAAGGGCCTGCCGGCGCGGGCGGTCTACAACATGATGAGGGAACTGGCGGCCAAGCACGAAAAGACGTCGCGCAGCTTCTGGACCCAATAGGCGACGAGACCGGGAACGCGTTTCCCAATGTTTGGCGCACCGAGGGACGCGGCGAGGCCCTTTGGCCTCGCCGCCGCTTTGGTACTGGTGTTCATGATGCTGTTCACCACCTTCACCGTCGCGTCCCGGCAGTTCTTCGACTTCCCGATCCTCGGCGTGGTCGACGTGATGGAGTTGTCCCTCGTGGCGATGATCTTCGTCGCCATGCCCGGTGTGTTTCTGCGGGATGAGAACGTGACCGTGGACGTGATCGATCAGGTGATCTCCCGGAAGGCCCGCGTGGCGCTTCGGTTCTTCGGTTTGATCGTCACCCTCGTGTTTCTCATCGTGATGATGATCGAGATGGTCGAGCCGGCCCTCGATAAGCTGGAGTTCGCCGAGGTTACGATGACTCTCAGCATCAACCGGTTTACCCATTGGGTTCCGATTATCATTGGATTTGCCCTCTCGATTATCGGCACCGTCTGGGTGGTCGTGCATTACTGGCGAACCGGGGTGCCGACGGATTCGACCCTCGACGGACCCCGGGAGGACTCGGCGCCGTGAGTACACAGGTCATTGGGCTGATCGCCATGGCCGGGCTGTTCGGCCTGATACTGTTGCGCGTACCGGTGGCCATCGCAATGGGGCTTACGGGATTGTTGGGGTACGCCGCTATCGACGGCTGGGAAACGGCGCTGATCACCGCCGGGTCGACCCCCTACGATCTCACGGACAAATATGCACTCACCGTCGTGCCACTGTTTGTGCTGATGGGTGTCGTCGCCTCCAAGGCCGGCATGTCGAAGGAGCTGTATCGAGCGGCGAACGCGCTGTTCAGTGGGTTCCGCGGCGCCCTGGCGATGGGCACCGTCGGGGCATGCGCGGGCTTCGGCGCCATCTGCGGCTCCTCGCTGGCCACCGCCGCCACCATGACCCGGGTCGCCGTCCCGGAGATGCGGCGGTTCGGCTATGACGAACGAATGGCGACGGGGGTCGTGGCATCCGGGGGCATCCTGGGCGTCCTGATCCCGCCCTCGGTGGTCCTGGTGATCTACGCCATCATCGCCGAAGAGGGCGTGCCCCAGCTGTTCGCCGCGGCCCTGCTTCCGGGGCTCGCCGGGGCCGCCCTGCATATCGTGGTGATCGCCGCAGTGGCGTTCGTGCAGCCGAACCGCATGCCCAGGAGCGCCTGGATGGGCTTTAGGGAACGCCTAGGCGAGTTTGGCGGGCTTTGGAAGATGGCCATCCTCTTCACCATCGCCGTCGGCGGCATCTACTCCGGATTCATGACGCCAACCGAAGCAGCCGCCGTCGCTGCGTTCGTCGCCATCATTATCGCCTTCGCCACCCGGACAATGAACTGGCGCGGACTGCTGGACAGTTTGCTGGAGACCGCGTGGACCACCGGCATGTTGTTTGTCATCGTCATCGGCGCCTTCCTGTTTTCCTATTTCATGGCGCTCACCCAATTGCCCAACGCGATCACCGAGTATGTGGGCGCCCTCGGCGTCCAGCCCTGGGTGGTGATCCTGATGCTGGTGGCGTTTTATGTGGCGCTGGGCTTCTTCCTCGATGCCATCAGCATGATCCTGATCACGGTGCCGGTGTTCCTGCCGCTCGCCGAAGCGGTCGGCTATAGCGGCATCTGGTTCGGTATCCTGGTCCTGGTCGCCGTCGAGGTGGGGATGATCACCCCGCCGGTCGGCCTCAATATCTTCGTCATTCGCGCCCAGATGCCGGATATTGCATTGGGCGATGTCTACCGCGGCATCGTTCCATTCCTTGCCGCGCATTTCGGACTGATCGCCATTCTCCTGCTGCTCCCGCAGATCGCGCTGTGGTTGCCGGCACGATTGTATTGACCATGCGGTGACGGGGATCGTCCGCCATGAAGCTTTCATTGTTCTGCAGCTGCCGGTATCTGGGCCCGTCGGAGGGGAAGGGCTGGCCGGTCCCGGCGGACGACTACTCGCCGGAAGCCGCCGAGTATTCCTACGAAACCGCCCTCTCGCAGGCCGAGATGGTCGACCAACTCGGCTGGGACTGGGTGTCGGTGGCGGAGCACCACTATGCGCCCTTTTCCATCGCCCCGAATCCCATGGTCCTGGCTGGCGCGGTGACCCAGCGGGTCAAGCGGGCCAAGGTTGCCTTGCTCGGGCCCGACCTCCCCATCCTCAATCCGATCCGGGTCGCCGAGGAATTCGCCATGCTGGATACCCTGTCGAACGGCCGGGTGATCGCCGGGCTGATGCGCGGCACGCCGAATGAATATGTGACCTACAACGTCAACCCCGATGAATCCCGGGGCCGGTTCCAGGAAGGCCTCGAACTGATCAAGATGGCCTGGACGGAGAAACAGCCGTTCGGGTGGCAGGGCCGGTACTTCCAATACCGGACCATCTCCATCTGGCCGCGGCCGGTCCAGGACCCGCATCCGCCCATGTTCATGTCGGGCTCGAGCCCCGAGAGCGCGGCGTTCGCCGCCAGGAACCGGGTGAGCCTGGGGTTCGCGGTCACAACCGTGCAGGCGGCCAGCAAGTCGGCGGCCTACTACCGCGAACAGTGCGCCGAAGCGGGCTGGGAACCGACACCGGACGACGTGATATACCGGATGACATTTCATATTTCGGACACCGACGAGCAGGCCGAACAGGATTTGCGTGATGCGGGCGCCAGCCGTTTCCGGGGCATCTCCATTCTCAATCAGGACCTGATGGCCTCACTTCGCAAGACCGGATATTTCTCCGGCCCCGAGCACAGGCCATCGGAGTTGAAGGTGTCCCAGACCGGTCTCCGGGAACGGATCGACAACGGTCAGATTCTGATCGGCAGCCCGGAGACGGTCATCAAGCAGATCCGGCGGGTGAGGGAAGGGCTCGGGGCGGGCATTCTCGATCTGACGGCGGCCATTCAAATCGGCGACAAAACCACGAAATCCATCGAACTGATGACCGAAAAGGTCCTGCCGGAAATCCGCGGCTGGTGACGGAGGCGAGGCTTATGAACGAGATGTTGAATCCGACCGGCCCCGAAGCCGGATTTACCGAGAAGTTCGTCCAGGCTGACGGCTTTGACATACGCTACCGCGAAGCGGGCGAAGGCCCCGCCGTCGTCGCCCTGCACGGTGGCGGCGGGTCGCGGATTTCGGGCGCCCATGCGCTGCTGTCGGAGAACTTTCGGGTGCTCGCCGTCGAGGCGCCGGGCTTCGGCAATTCGGACGAGAACACGCGCCATCGAACCATGTTCGAAATGGCCGACACCCTGCATGCCGCGATTGCCGCGCTCGGCATCGCCGCGTTCTCGATCATCGGCAATTCCTTTGGCGGCCGGTTGGCGCTGTGCATGGCGGCACGGAACCCCGAACCCATCGACGCGCTGGTCCTGGTGGGGCCGGCGGCCATTCGGGAGGGGGGCGCGGTATTCGAGCAGAATCTTCGTAATATTCTCGGGGTGGGGCCGTCGGCCATCCGGGAGGGGGGCGCGGCGCCGGGGCGCGCCGACGGGTCCCATGAGAACATGGAAGCGTTGATGTACGCCCATCCGGAGAACATGCCGCCCATTCCCCGGCCCGATCCGGAGATCGTCAGGAAGCAGGCGGCGCTGATAGAACGGTTACATGGTCCCGACCGGGATGAGGAATTGGAAGCGCGGATGCGCGAGATCGACACCCCGACCCTCGTTCTGCTCGGCACCGAAGACAAGCTTATCCCGCCCCGCATTGGCCGGCTTTACCGGGAGATCATGCCCAATTGTCATGTGGTGATGATCTACGATGCCGGCCATGCCATGGACGCGGAGCGGCCGGAGGCGGTGGCCTCCGTGGCCGGCGACTTCATCGCCCGGCGGGACGAATTCCTGATCAAGCGCACCGACGGCGCCATTCACCCCTAATTGCTTCCCGCAGCCGCCCTACTGGGCGGTCTGCATGGCTTCCCGCAGCCGCCCTACTGGGCGGTCTGCATGGGCTCGGTCTCGACACCGGCGTCGGTGAAGACCTTTTCCAGTTCCCCGGTCTCGTACATTTCCCGAACGATGTCGCAGCCGCCGACGAACTCACCCTTCACATAAAGCTGGGGGATGGTCGGCCAGTTGGAGAACTGCTTGATGCCGTCCCGGACCCCCGGGTCGGTCAGCACGTCGACGCCCTTGAACTTGACGCCCATCAGGGTCAGCGCCTGGACGACGGCGGCCGAAAAGCCGCACTGCGGGAACATGGGAGTCCCCTTCATGAACAGGACCACAGGATTGTCCTCGATCTCCTGCTGGATCTGTTGGTAGACGGGATGTTCGTTCATTTCGGAAAATTCCCCTCGGTTCGGGTAAATGGCGGGTGGTTACTCGGGAACGTTGGTCTGCAGCGCCAAGGCGTGGAGATCGGTCCCCATCTTTCCCTGGAGCGCTTGATAGACCCGTTGATGCTGCTGAACCCGGCTCATGCCTTCGAATTCCTTGGAGATCACCAGCGCCGCATAGTGGTCGCCGTCACCCCGCAGGTCCTCGATCTGCACCTGGGCATCGGGGATGCTTTCCTTGATCATCCGCTCGATTTCGCCGATGTCCATCGCCATGGCCGGTTCCTCAACATCCGTCCCCGGGGATACCGCCCACGGGTTGATCCTGTTTTAGCCTATTTGTTTGACCAAGTGGTCCACAATTTCACTGTGAGACTTAGGCCGGGTTTCAGCCGATTGCAAGGACGGGAGAGAGGCCGCACCCCTATAGCCGCGGCTTCCAGTAGCCGCGCAGTTCCTGACCGCGGGGGTTGAACCGCTTGTAGCCGTCCGCCGTCTTCTTGATCTTGTTGCAGAAACGCCGGCCCTTGGCGTTGTTGAAGCAGATCTTGCCGTCGTCCGTCACCCGCCACTTGGTCTCGTGGGAATGGAGGTTGCCCGGCCGGTCGAACTGGGTGACCAGGACGCCGCCCGGCTTGAAATGCTGGATCATGTCGACGCCATCGCGGCCGCGGAGGTCGATTTTCCGGTCGTTGTAAAATGCCTTGAGTTCGGCGGCGGTCAGGAAGTCCTGGGCCGCCGCACCCTGCGGCAACGCGAGCAGCGCCAGCGCGATGGCGGCAAGAAACGCTTTCCCCATGGCAATTGGGTCCTTTCGGAATGAGTTGGCGGTCGGAATCAGGCCGATAAACAAGCGAAGGGATTCAACCTAAAACACGTGGTGTTCGGTGTCACGTTCCGGCCATGTAGCCGGGCAGCCAGCTTTCATGGATGTGGCGCAGGTCATCGAGGGCGATCGAGGCGCCGTCCACCGTGACCGCATCGCCGCCAGAGGTACCGACTTCCGCCGCCGGCACGCCCACCGATTTGGCCGCCCCGAGCACCGCTTCGGCTTCGCCGGTGGCGATCAGATAGCGGGCCTGGTCCTCGCCGAACAGCCAGGCATGGGCCGGGACGCCGTCCGGGACGCCGATCGACACCCCAATATTTCCGGCAAGCGCCGTCTCGGCCGCGGCGACCAGGAGGCCGCCGTCGGAGAGGTCGTGGCACGCCGCGATCTTCCCCTCTCGGATGAGCCGCCGCACCAGATCGCCGTTGCGCCGTTCGGCGGCAAGATCGACGGTCGGCGGCGCGCCTTCTTCGCGGCCGTGGAGTTCCCGGAGATAGAGGCTCTGGCCGAGATGCCCGGATGTCTCGCCGATCAGGACCAGGGACAGGCCTTCGTCCGGGACCGCGATACCCGCCGAACCGTCGTACCGGTCGAGGAGACCCACGGCGCCGATGGCCGGGGTCGGCAATATGGCGATACCGGCGGTTTCGTTGTAGAGCGAGACGTTGCCCGACACGACGGGGAAGTCCAAGGCCTCGCACGCCTGGCGGATGCCGTTCACGCAGCCGACGAACTGGCCCATGATGTCCGGCTTCTCCGGATTTCCGAAATTCATGTTGTCGGTGATCGCCAGCGGCATGGCGCCGACCGCCGTCAGGTTGCGCCAAGCCTCGGCGACCGCCTGCTTGGCGCCCTCCTCCGGGTCGGCCAGGCAATAGCGGGGGGTCACATCGGTGGTGATGGCGAGCGCCTTCCCGGTCACCGCGCCGTTTGCCCCCTGAATGCGCACCACCGCCGCGTCGCCGCCCGGGCGCTGCACCGTATCGCCCATGATCAGGTGGTCATACTGCTCCCAGATCCAGCGGCGCGAGGCGAGATCGGGACAACCCATCAAGGTCATGAGGGCATCCAGCGGCGGAACTTCGGGCACCTCGTCGGCGGCGAGAACCGGCTGCTTCGGGGCCGGCTCCCACGGCCGGTCATACTCGGGCGACGCCAGCGCCAGCGGGTCGATGGGCAGGTCCGCGGCGATTTCGCCATGATGGCGCACCACCATCCGGCCCGTATCGGTCAGATGCCCGACCACGGCGAAATCGAGCTCCCACTTTTCCATGATTGCGCGCGCGCTCTCCTCGGAGCCCGGCTTCAGGACCATCAGCATCCGCTCCTGGCTTTCGGACAGCAGGAATTCGTAGGCGGTCATGCCTTCCTCGCGGGCCGGCACCTGATCCAGGTCCAGCTCCACCCCGACGCCGCCCTTGGACGCCATCTCGAAGGACGACGAGGTCAGCCCCGCCGCCCCCATGTCCTGGATGGCGACGATGGCGCCGGTGGCCATCAGTTCGAGGCACGCTTCGATGAGCAGTTTCTCGGTGAACGGATCGCCGACCTGCACGGTCGGGCGTTTTTCCTCCGAGTCCTCGTTGAACTCGGCCGACGCCATGGTGGCGCCGTGAATCCCGTCGCGGCCGGTCTTGGAGCCCACATAGACCACCGGGTTCCCGGCGCCGGTGGCGGCGGAATAGAAAATCTTGTCGGCTTCGGCGATGCCGACGGTCATGGCGTTGACCAGGATATTGCCGTCGTAGCGGGTGTGGAAGTTGGTCTCCCCGCCCACCGTCGGCACGCCGACGCAGTTGCCGTAGCCGCCGATCCCCGCCACCACGCCGGCCACCAGATGCCGGGTCCTGGGGTGCCGGGGATCGCCGAAACGGAGCGCGTTCATGTTGGCGACCGGCCGCGCGCCCATGGTGAACACGTCTCGCAGGATGCCGCCGACCCCCGTCGCGGCGCCCTGATAGGGTTCGATGAAACTGGGGTGGTTGTGGCTTTCCATCTTGAAGATGGCGGCGAGACCGTCGCCGATATCCACCACGCCCGCGTTTTCGCCCGGCCCGCAGATGACCTGCGGCCCTTCGGTGGGGAGGGTCTTCAGCCACTTCTTGGAGGATTTGTACGAGCAGTGCTCGGACCACATGACGCTGAATACGCCGAGCTCGGTGAGGTTGGGCGCCCGGCCGAGGATTTCCAGGATCTTGTCATACTCTTCGGAGGTCAGCCCGTGCCCGGCGATGATGTTGGGGGTCACCTGGTTTTCTTGGGCGTCCATCTAGGCGGCTTCCCCGATGCCCGCCGCCATGCCGTCGAACAGGGGCTTGCCGCCGAGGCCGCCCAATAGCGGATGCACGGCGTCTTCCGGGTGGGGCATCAGGCCCAGCACATTGAGCCGCTCGTTGTAGATGCCGGCGATGTTGCGCTGGGAGCCGTTGGGATTGGCGGCGTCGGTCAGTGCGCCGGTCTCGTCGCAATAGCGGACGGCAACCCGTCCCTCGCCTTCCAGCGCGTCCAATGTCCCGGCATCGGCGAAGTAGTTGCCGTCGTGATGGGCGACGGGGCAGCGCAGCACGTCGCCCGCCCGGAACCCGCCGGTAAAGGCGGTATCGGCGCGCTCCACCTTCAGGTGAACGTCCTTGCAGACGAACTTGAGGTTGGCGTTGCGCATCAGGGCGCCGGGCAGCAGCCCGGTCTCGGTGAGGATCTGGAACCCGTTGCACACCCCCAGCACATGGACGCCCGCATCGGCCCGCGCCTTGACTTCGTGCAAGATCGGCGAGTGGGCGGCCATGGCGCCGGAGCGCAGATAGTCGCCGTAGGAGAATCCGCCCGGCAGGACGATCAAATCCACCTTGGGAAGGTCCGTGTCCCGGTGCCAGACCATGACCGGGTCTTCGCCGAAGCTCTCGCCGAGCGCCAGGCGCATGTCACGTTCACGATTGGAGCCGGGGAAAACGATGACGGCGGTGCGCATGAAACCGGATCAGGCCTCGATCTCGATGGCGTAGTTTTCGATCACCGTATTGGCGAGGAGCTTCCGGCACATATCCTCGACCCGCGCCTTGGCCGCATCGGCGTCCGTGTCGGCGAGATCGATCTCGATGTATTTGCCTTGGCGCACATCGCCGACGCCGTCAAACCCCAACGCTTCGAGCGCGTGGCCGACGGCCTTGCCCTGGGGATCGAGAACGCCGTTCTTCAGCGTCACGTGCACTTTAGCTTTCACTGATGTTCCTGACGGCTCCGATCGTGGGAATTTCCAGGTCCGTGACCCCGCCCTCGGGCAGGATGCCAAGCCGCCGGGCAACCTCCTGGTAGGCCTCCTCGATCCCGCCCAAATCCTCCCGGAAGCGGTCGAGGTCGAGTTTCTCGCCGGTGTCCACGTCCCACAGCCGGCAGGTATCCGGGCTGATCTCGTCGGCGACGAGGATACGAAGCTGGTCGTGCTCCCACACCCGGCCGAACTCCAGCTTGAAGTCGACGAGCCGGATGCCGATACCGACGAACAGCCCATACAGGAAATCGTTGACCCGAAGCGACAGGGCGATGATTTCATCGATCTCCTGGTGGCTGGCCCAGCCGAAGGCGGTGATGTGCTCTTCCAGCACCATCGGATCCTTGAGGTCGTCCGAATTGTAGTAGAACTCGACGATCGACCGTTCGAGCCGGCGGCCTTCCTCGAGCCCGAAGCGGGTGGCGAGCGAGCCCGCGACCACGTTTCGCACCACCACCGAAATGGGGATGATCTCCACCTCGCGGATCAATTGTTCCCGCATGTTGAGCCGGCGGATGAAGTGGGTCGGGATACCGACCTCGGACAGCCGGGTCATCAAATGTTCGGAAATACGGTTGTTGATGACGCCCTTGCCGGTGATCATGCCGGTCTTGGCGCCCGAGTGAACGCTGGCATCGTCCTTGAAGTGCTGGACGATGGTGCCGGGCTCCGGGCCTTCGAAGATGTCCTTGCCGTTGCCCTCGAAAATCTGCCTGCGTCTGGCCATGATTTGATTCCGGAAAACGGGGCCGCGATCCGCGCCCCAGATGGTGCCTCTATAGCAGTAGAGCGGCCACCGTACAATTGGTCCCTGCCGTATTCGGCGTCACAGGATGACGTCGTCGAATTCGGTATCGTCGGGCCGGCCCGGCGCGAACAGCCAGATGGGCCGCGCACCTTCGTTTTCGGCCGCCGGCAGAGCCATCAGCGACGAAGACACGGTGCCGAATTCCTGATCCCCGGTGACGATGGACATGGCGCCTTCCGGCCCTTCGTCGGGGTCGAAGATGCGGCTGCCCAACAGGCGCCGCCAGTCCCCCCAATCACCCAGGGTCGGATTGGGCGGATGGGCCTTCTGGAATCGCGGCAGGTAGGTCCGGATGCGGGCCGAAATCTTGTCGTTGCGGTCGCTGGCCGTAATCATCGAGATGCCGGGCGGGACCGGCAGCACCTCGACCCGCCCATCCGCGCCGTTGCCGGCATGGCGCAGCCAGAAAGCGTCGGTATTGTCGGCGATCACCATGTTGAAGGGGCGGTAGGCGGCGGTATCCAAATGGCCGAGGGCATCCGCCGCATCCGCCGCATCGGCGTGGTCCAGCGCCTCCAGGGGCAGTTCGCCGCGGGAGCGGTAGCCGTCCGCCGGTCCCAAGGACCCCCGGCGGTTGAGAATCGCGGCGACCACCCCGTTCTCGTTGATGCCGAGCCAGGTGCCGCCCGCGAACTCGTCCATGCCGGCCACCACGTCCTCCCGGTCGGGCCAGTGGCGGGCCGGCGGCTTCCACGGCCGGGCCAGGGATTCGTCCCGATTTGCGGCAAGAATCAGAGGCCAGTCTTCTCCGGGCTGGCGCAGGACGATGACGGTGCACATGACCGATAGATAGCCCCTGGGTGCCGGAAGTACCAGCAGGGAACGCGGGGTTGAATATTTCCCCGTCCGGTGTCATTGCAATGCCATGCGCCCCGGCGTACATACCCAACGATTAGACGCCCATTCCGACCCGACAACGCTTCAAGGGAGACCAATATGGCCGACTCGCTCGCCGAACGGGGCAAAGCCCACGAAACTCAGTTCAAGCTCACCCAAGAACAGGAATTCAAGGCGGAGGCCCGGCGCAACCGTCTGCTCGGCGAATGGCTCGCCGAACGCTTCGGGCTGCCCGAGAGCGAGGTCGCCGACTATGCCAAATCCGTGGTTGTGGCCGACCTCGAAGAGCCCGGTGTCGAAGACGTCATGCGCAAGGTGATGAAGGACATCGCCGAGCACGAGGTGGACATTTCCGAGGACGAGGTCCGGGAAAAGCTGGACGGGCTCATGGACGTCGCGAAACAGCAGATCGCCGACGAGGCCTCCTGACGCCCTCAACCTCCGACGCTTCCGTTTCGTTGCGCTCGGACGATTGCGGGCGTAGAACGGGGGCCATGGGTAGAGAAGATCAAACACCGACCGAACCCGGACAGGCGCTGGTTTCCGGCGTCCTGTCGTTCTGGTTCGGCGAGCCGGGCGACGGGGATTTCGATGACAAGGGCCAATGGTGGTTCCAAGCCGACCCGGAATTGGATGCCGAGATCGGGCGGAAGTTCATGGACGCTTACCGGCAGGCCGCGTCCGGCGGGCTCGATCACTTGAAGGAAACGCCGGACGGCTGCCTGGCCTTGATCATTCTGCTGGACCAGTTCTCCCGCAACCTGTTCCGGGGATCGGCCGAGGCCTTCGCCGCCGATGGCAAGGCGCGGGAGCTGGCCGATTACGCGATCTCGCAGGGTTACGACCGGGAATTCTCCAGGAACCGGAAGCTGTTCACCTATTTGCCGTTCGAGCATTCGGAGGACCTTGCCGATCAGGAGCGGGCGGTCGAGCTGATAGGGACGTTGGACGATGAGCATCTTAGCGGGTATGCCGTCCAGCACCGGGATATCATTGCCGAATTCGGGCGGTTCCCGCACCGCAATGCCGTTCTCGGCCGGGAGAGCACGGCGGCGGAACTCGAGTTCCTCGAAGACCCCAAGAACTCGTTTGGCCAAACGAAGGATGACGACAGGAAATGACCGAAGACATTCGACAAAAGGTATTGGACTTCTGGTTCGGCGAACCGGGAAGCGAAGAGCACGGCACCTTTCGAATTATCTGGTTCCGGGGCCGGACGCCGGAGTTCGATCAGGAAATTCGCGACGGATTTATGGAGATCCACGAGAAGGCCGCCGGCGGCGAATTCGACCATTGGATGGAGACCAAGGAGGGCTGTCTGGCGCTTTGCATCCTCCTGGACCAGTTCCCGCGCAACATGTTCCGGATGACGCCCAGGGCCTTCGCGACCGATGCAAAAGCCCTCGAGGTCGCCAAACACGCCGTCGCCAACAAGTGGGACGAAGAGGTCTCGGCCATCGAGCGGCACTTTTTCTATCTTCCTTACGAACATTCGGAAGAGTTGGCGGATCTCGATGCGGTCACCGAACTGGCGCCCAAGACGGGCCGGGAGCGCACGGCCAAGGCGGTCGCGGAGCACCGCGACCTGATCGTCAAGTTCGGACGCTACCCCCACCGCAACGAAATACTGGGCCGGGAATCGACGCCGGAAGAGATCGAGCACATGAAAAACGGCGGCAAGAATTTCGGCCAGGGCGCGACGCCCGACCCCATCCCCGACGAGGAAGAGGATTAGCGATTGTTCAGTTGTTTCAAGTGGGCTCGGCAGCGCTGGTAGATGCCGTCAAAGAAGTCTGGCTCGTTTCTTCGTTGCGCGGCAATTTTTCCCAACAAACTCCTTGTTTCTGGGAGTGAGAGCTCTTCCACAGGTCTCCGGCCAATGAGTTCTCGAATCTCTGTTCGTTTTGAGTTCTTCACCCGTAGGCCACCGCCTGGATGGACCGCTGAACCCGTTATCGTCTTGTACTCGTTTGCGGCGTAGCGCTTAGTTTTGGAGAATTTGAGCCGAAGATCGACCGGACTCAGCATCTTGTTGATGTCTCGCGTCCACCCTCTTGGGAAGGGTTTGTCGCGGCTAAATGTGATGTCGTCTACCCAGAGCGACATTACAATGTCTTGGGCCGTCGCCGCCGCATTAATTCGATTGAATGACTTTTGATAGGCCCAGTACGCCATATCCTGGCTTGTCGATGTTCCAGTCGGAATGTGGCCTTTGTATGTAACTAGATCAGCAAGCAATGTGGCAACGTCGCCGACCATATCGAATTCGGCCTTAAAACATTCAATCACAAACTCCCGTTTTGTACTTTGGAAGAAGCTATCTATGTCAACGCTGACCAGCCAAGCCTCTGGATGATGTAGTAGCGCATTGTCGATTGCGCTGACACCAACCTTGCCTGACATTAGCCAAGATGGTGTTTCAATTCGTCTGATGAGGCTGTGCAGGCGCTGCTGTATAGCTGCTAGACGGGGAAGAGGCTCTTCAATGAGACGATCTTTTCTGCCAGGTTCCCGTTTCCACCATTCCTCATAATTTTCTCCCTTTTGCAAGGCTCTCAATTCGCTGGGAGTGGTCTGAAGAATTCGGGCCAAATCGGCTTTTTTGCCAATTCGATAGAGCGGTGATTTGTTGATTGGCACCAAATTAGGTTGTTTGGGCTTCGACAATCTGGAGAAACCTAATCAATTTCTGTCGCATGAATGAGCGGGACTGCGATTTCGGCTCCGATTTCTTTCCCAATTCTTCAGAGAAAAAGAGAATGGCCGAGGGCGAAGTCTCAAAGAATTCAGCATATTTGTTGATCGTTTCAATTGACGGTACTCGCTTACCTTTTTCTATCTCAGAAATATGGCTCGCAGACAGACCGAGTGCCAAAGCAAGCTCCACAGTCTTGCAGTCATGAAATACCCTGATCAAACGAAGTGCTTCGCCCAGCATCGCTACGTTCTCGCAGTTAGAAGGAAAAACTAGTCGTTCTCAGTCAGATGCTTTACGCAAAAAAGCACGAAGCGAATGATTCTGCGGCGAATCGATTTCACCCAGCGCTTCTTTGACGATCGCCAATTTGCGCACATCTGCCGAGAAACAACACACAGTCGCACCGTTAGGTGGATAGTCGTCTGTTGTTGACGATCGTCCATAGCCGCCTCCTTTCCCGTACTTCTAGAAGCACCCCATGTGCTCCTTTCTGAGTACGTCCTCGTGGGAAAGGCTGGGTCTCGGCTGTGCTTGTCGTTTCTCCTTCTCATTTTGCCGCGATCAGCAGTCCTCGCTGATCGCGGCGCCGACGCACGTCCCATCCATGGAAACCGTGTCAGTCATCCACAGAGGGAATTGCGCCATGCACCTCAAAAATAGTTGGGCCGAAGCCCGCGAGCGCAGTCTGCGCTCCAGTCGTGTCCGAGGACAATGACCCTACCTAACGGATGAGGGGACCCTACTCGAGTCGCTTAAGAACGTCTACAAAAAAGTTCTAAAATAGAGAATTTTTTTCTCAGGGCGTGTTCACATTGGACTACCCAAAGACGCGGGCGAAGATGGCGTCCACGTTCTTGGTCTGATAGCCGAGATCGAACAGCGCCGTCAGGTCGTCTTCCGGCAGCTTGGCCGTGACGTCGGCGTCGCCTTTCAGCGCGGCCAGAAAATCGGCGCCGTTCTTCCACACGTCCATGGCGTTCCGCTGGACCGCCGCGTACGCGTCCTCGCGGCTCATGCCGCCCCCGCGCCCCTACCACCGCATCGCGCCGGTGAGCATCGCGCCGTGGGCCGGCTCGCCGGTGCCCGCGCTCTCGCGGCGGGTGGCGTCGAGGTTGATGCTCCATCCGCTCGCCGCGCCCGTATCATCGTCGGTGCTGCTTGTTTTCTTTGATACCCCAGTTTCCAGTCGCAGAAGCGGAGAC
>CBDBMR010000009.1:0-72926 GCA_965207535.1 Rhodospirillales bacterium
CTCGGAAATGAAATTTCTTCAGACCGGTATCTACATCGTGTTGATCGTCGCCGTGAACTGGGCGTTCTCCGTGGTCGATCCCGTCATCCTGCCGAACGGCGCGGCATGGCCGCCGGTTTCCTTGATCGTCGGGTTCATTTTCGTGTCCCGGGATTTCGCCCAGCGGGAAATCGGGCACTGGGTCATCATCGCCATGCTCGTGGGCGGCGCCATCAGCTTCTTCATGGCCAGCCCCCAGATCGCCATGGCCAGCGTCGCGGCCTTCCTGGTCGCCGAATTCATCGACTGGGCGATCTACAGTTTCACCGGCCGGACCCTGTCCCAGCGGATCCTGCTATCCAGCATCGTCGCCACGCCGGTCGACAGCGCGGTGTTTCTCTACATGGCCGGGTTCGGCTCGCCGTTCGCGGTGCTGATCCAGACCCTGAGCAAGCTGGTCGGCGCGGTGATCGTCTGGTGGATTATCCGGCAGCGGGAGAAGAACGAAGCGGCATCCGCGTAGAGTCTAGAGCGGCTCTATATCGCCGAGTGCGCGGGCATTGCCGAAATCGTCGGCGAAGGCTTCCAGCGTGCCGGCTTCGATCGCGTCCCGGAGCCCGGCCATCAGGTCCTGATAGTACTGGATGTTGTGCCAAGTCATCAGCATGGCGCCGAGAATCTCGTCCGATTTGACCAGATGGTGCAGGTACGCCCGGGAATGGTCCGTGCATGCCGGGCATCGGCAGGCTTCATCCAGCGGGCGCGGGTCCCCGGCATGGCGGGCATTGCGGATATTGACCTCGCCCCGGCGGGTGAACGCTTGGCCGGTACGCCCCGAACGGGTGGGCAGCACGCAGTCGAACATGTCGATGCCGCGGAGCACCGCGCCGACGATGTCGCCGGGCTTGCCGACCCCCATCAGGTAACGGGGCCGGTCCCCGGGCAGCGCCGGTACGGTGACGTCGAGGGTGGCGAACATGGCCTCCTGCCCCTCTCCGACGGCAAGACCGCCGAGGGCATATCCATCGAATCCCATATTCACCAGCCCCTCGGCGGACCTGAGCCGCAGGTCCGGGTTGATGCCTCCCTGGACGATGCCGAACAGCCCGTAACCGTCCCGCTCGACGAAGGCCTCCTTGCAGCGGGCGGCCCACCGTTCCGACAGGCCGACCGAAGCCAGGATGTCCTCGTCCGGCGCCGGCAGGGCAACGCACTCGTCGAGCGCCATGGTGATATCGGCATCGAGCAGATGCTGGATTTCGACCGAGCGCTCCGGGCTCAACATGTGGCGGGCGCCATCGATGTGGGATTGGAACTCGACGCCGTCCTCGGACATCCTGCGGAGTTTGGCGAGCGACATCACCTGAAAGCCGCCGGAATCCGTCAGGATCGGACCCGGCCAGTTCATGAACTCATGCAGGCCGCCCAAATCGCCGATCAGCTCGGCGCCGGGACGCAGCATCAGGTGATAAGTGTTGCCGAGAGTGATCTGGGCGCCGGTCGCCGCCACCGCCTCGGGCGTCATCGCCTTGACCGTCGCCGCCGTGCCCACCGGCATGAAGGCCGGCGTCTCGACACTGCCGTGCGCGGTGGTCAATCGTCCCCGGCGCGCTTCGCCGTCGCCCGCCAACAGTTGGAACCCGATACCGGTCATGAATGGGGCTCCAACAGGCAGCAATCGCCGTAGGAATAGAACCGGTAGCCGGACGCGACGGCGTGGGCGTAGGCATCCTTCATCCGCGCCGTTCCGGCGAAGGCGGACACCAGCATGAACAGGGTGGATTTGGGCAGGTGAAAGTTGGTCAGCATCAGATCGACGGCCTTGAATTCGTATCCGGGGGTTATGAACAAATCCGTCTCGCCGTCAAAGGGATGAATCCGCCCATGCCCGTCCGCCGCGCTCTCCAAGAGCCGCACCACCGTCGTGCCCACCCCGACGATGCGGCCGCCGGCGGCGCGCGCCTCGTTGATCCGCCGGGCCGCGCCCGGCGGCACCTCGCCCCACTCCCCATGCATGACGTGGCCGTCC
This sequence comes from Rhodospirillales bacterium, assembly GCA_965207535.1. GTDB lineage: Bacteria > Pseudomonadota > Alphaproteobacteria > Rhodospirillales > UBA2165 > JAJDXO01. The sequence goes on from CBDBMR010000009.1 coordinate 2,009, forward strand.
GTGTCCTCCGCCTTCACCGGCAGGAACGTGCCGGCGCCCACGTGCAGCGTCAGGGTCAAGTGACCGACGCCCGCATCGGCCAATCGCTCCATCAGACCGGGCGTGAAGTGCAGCCCGGCGGTCGGGGCGGCCACTGCGCCCTCGCGCGCCGCGAACATGGTTTGATAATCCTCCCTGTCTTCGTCGTCCCCGGTTTTTTCCCGCTTGATGTATGGCGGCAGCGGCATCCGGCCATGTGCCTCGAGGGCGGCGAACAGGCCGTTGCGGGTGGTTTGGAAATCCAGCACCACCTCGCCGGCATCCCGCTTCGCGGTTACCGCCGCACGCAGATCGGCGGCGAACGCAATGGCGTCGCCCGCCTTCAGGCGCTTTGCCGGGCGGGCAAAGGCCGCCCAAATCCCTTCCCCCTCCTCTTTGTGAAGAGTGACCTCGATGGACGCTTGGCCGCGCGACCCCCGCAGCCGGGCGGGAATAACCTTGGTGTCGTTGAAAACCATCAGGTCCCCCGGGCGAAGCAGGCCGGGCAGGTCTCTCACCCGGTGATCAGCCAAACCGCCGGACACATGCAGCAGCCCGGCGGCATCGCGCGGTTCCACCGGGCGCTGCGCAATCGCCGAGGCGGGCAGCTCAAAATCGAATTCGTCGACACGCATGGTCCAGACCGTTGAGTTCAGGCCGTTGATGTGGCGGCGCGGACCCTATCCCAAACCGGCCCGCGCGAGAACCGTTTTGACGATCGATCCAGGCCGGCAATCCGGGCTGGGCAGGGCCGAGGATGCGAACTATTTTGGGGTCATGGAGATCGCATGATCGACGACATCTACAACAAGGATGTGCTCCGGTTGGCGGGGAATATCGGGCGCGTCGGCCGGCTGGAAGACCCCGATGTCAGCGTCACCCGGACCGCGCCGCTGTGCGGCAGCGGCATCGTCGTCGACCTAGGGATCGAGGATGGCGCGGTCACCGACTATGCGCAGGAAATCAAGGCCTGCGCCCTGGGTCAGGCCGCCGCGTCGGTGATCGCCGAGCACGTCATCGGGGCCGATCTGACGGAACTCGGCGCCTTGCGGGACCAGATGGCCGCCATGCTGGCCGGCGACGGACCGCCGCCCGAGGGCAAGTGGGCTGCGCTCGCCGCGCTGGCGCCGGCCAGCGCCGCCACCGCGCGCCACGGCGCCATCATGCTGGCGGTCGAAGCAACAATCGAAGCACTCGAAGAAGCAACCACGACGACGGGCGCCGCCTGAGATGCATCACTCGCCGATCCTGGCGGACGTCCTGATCCTGTTGGTCGCCGCCGTCGTCATCGTCCCCCTCCTCAAGCGCCTGAAATCGAGCCCGGTGATCGGCTACCTGGCGGCCGGCATTCTCATCGGACCCCACGGTTTCGGCTTCATCAGCGATGCCGAGGGCGCCCAGGCGCTGGCGGAGTTCGGCGTGGTATTTCTGCTGTTCACCATCGGCCTTGAATTGTCGTTCGAGCGGCTCAAGCAGCTCAGAAAATATGTGTTCTGTCTGGGCACGGCCCAGGTCGCGCTCACCGGCGCCATCATCTTCGGGATAGCGCTGGCGTCCGGGATTTCCATCAACGCGGCGATCGTCATCGGGGCGGGCCTCGCCTTGTCGTCGACCGCGTTCGTCCTGCAACTGCTGACCGAGCGCGGCGAGCGGGCCACACCCTACGGCACCATGTCTTTCGCCGTCTTGCTGTTCCAGGATTTGATCATCGTGCCGTTGCTGATCCTGGTGCCGCTGCTCAACGAGCAGGGCCCCTCCCTGCTGACGGCGATCGGCGAGGCGGGCCTGAAGGCCGTTGTCGCGCTGGTCGTCGCCGTCGTCGTCGGCCGGGCGGTACTGCGGCCGGTCTACCGGCTGATCGCCGCGTCCGGCAGTACCGAGCTGTTCGTCGCCGCCACTTTGCTGGTCGTACTGAGTACGGGCCTAGTCTTCTCCCTGGCCGGCCTCTCCATGGCGTTGGGCGCCTTCCTCGCCGGACTGTTGCTCGCCGAGACCGAGTACCGGCATCAGGTCGAGGCCGACATCCGGCCGTTCCGCGGGCTGTTTCTCGGCCTGTTCTTCATGTCGGTGGGCATGATGGTCGATATCCGGGTGGTCATCGCCGAGTGGCTGCCGGTTCTCGGCATCGTCGCCGGCCTGCTGATCGGGAAGTCGATCGTCATCGGCCTTCTCAGCCGGGCCTTCGGCCTGTCGGCCATCGTTTCGGGGAGGGTGGGCCTGACCCTCAGCCAGGGCGGGGAGTTCGGCTTCGTCATATTCGGCGCGGCCATGGCGGCCGGCATCCTCTTGCCCGGGACGGGCGCCGTACTGTTCGCCGCGGTGACCCTCACCATGGCGCTGACGCCCCTGATGGCCTATTTGGGCGACAGGTATGCCGAATGGCTGACCCCCGGCGCGGTCCCGCCCGCCTCGGACGTCAGCAAGGCCGGCGGCGAACTGGAAGACCATATCATCATCATCGGGTTCGGGCGGGTCGGTCAGACCGTCTCCATGGTGCTCAACGCCACCAACACCCCCCACATCGCCCTCGACCGGGATTACCGTCTGGTCGCCCAGTGCCGGCATCAAGGAACCGAGGTCTATTACGGCGCCGCCACCGAAATCTCGGTAATCACCGCGGCGGGTGCGGCCCGGGCCCGGGCGGTGGTCATCACGATCAACGAGCGGGAGGATGTCAGCCGGGCGGTGCGGGAACTCAGATCCGCATATCCGGATCTGGCGATTTATGTCCGCGCCCGGGACCTGACCCACGTCCGCCAGCTCGAGGATCTGGGCGCAACCGCCGTGGTTCCGGAAACCCTCGAGGCCAGCCTTCAGCTCGGCGGCATCATCATCCGCGCCATCGGCATCAGCGCCGAGGACAGCGCCGCCACCCTCGATTCGTTCCGCGAGGACGACTACGCCATGCTCCACGAAATCATCGCCTCCCGGGACGGCACCGGGCAAGACGGTTAGACCCGCCTTCTCTCCGCAAATGTTGCAAATCATGTGACTCTTCCGGGGCGGCTGGCTAATCTCCGCCGCATGGCTTCGACATCGATCCCCAAATCGATCCTTAGGATGCTCAAACCCCTTTCAGCCTTGTTCCTCGCAATGGCCGTCCTGTCGGGCGCCGGCGCCGCGTCGGCGCAGCAGGCGCGTGGCGCACCGGCCGTTGGCCAGGCGGAACTCGAGTCCCTGCTCACGTCCATCGAGAACGACGCCGAGCGGCAAAAACTGATCGATCAACTGAAGGCCCTGATCGCCGCCCAACAGCCGGCGGGCGGCGGGCCGAAACCGGCCTCGTCCGTCGGCACCACGGTCATCGGCATACTCGGACAACGCGCGAAGGATGCCGGCGAGGCGTTTCTCGATGCGGGCACCGCCCTCGACGACGCGCCCAAACTGCTGGACTGGCTATCGGAACAGGCTACGGATACCGAGGCCCGCGAGCGTTGGCTGCGGATCATATTGAAGCTCCTTGTGGTGGCGGTTGCCGCGGTCGCGGCCGGGACCGCCGCCGGGCGGGTTTTGCGCCGGCCACGGGAATCCATCGAACAGCAATCCAGCGAATCCGTGCTCGTGCGCCTGCTGTTCCTCGCCATCCGCACGCTGCTCGACTTGATCCCGGTCGCGGCGGCGGCGGTTGCCGGTTACGCCATCCTCCCGATCACCGAGCCGACCGATCTCACGCGCCTGGTGGTCGTCACCATCATCAACGCCTACGTCCTTGCCGGCGCCATCATGGTCTTCGCGCGCATGATCCTCGCGCCCCGGGTACAGGGGCTGCGGTTCATTCCCGCCTCCGGCGAGACCTCCAACTACCTCTATATCTGGACGCGGCGATTTACGCTCCTCTGGGTTTACGGATCCTTCGGGATCGCCGCCGCGGGGCTCTTGGGCCTGCCCGAGGGCGGACAGCAATTCGCCGATACCTTCCTTGGCCTGCTGATCGCCGCCATGGCCATTATCTTCGTCCTCCAGAACCGCCGGCCGTTCGCCGAGTTCCTCCACGCAGGCGACGAGCAGCCCGAGCGCGGCCACCCCCTGACCGCGCTCCGCAACCGGATTGCCGATATATGGCACGCGCTCGCAATCATCTATATCGCCGCGGTCTATGGCATCTGGGCGCTCCAAATCGAGGACGGTTTCGAGAACTTCCTCGGCTCATCCGTGATCACGGTGGCTGCCATCGTGATCGCAATCCTGATCAGTCACGGTATTCACCGGGCGATCCAACGGGGTTTCTCCATCAAGGACGAGATGAAGGCCCGTTATCCGGGCCTGGAGCAACGCGCCAACCGCTACCTGCCGGTCATGGAGCGGGTGCTGCACGTCTTCGTCCTGATCATCGCGCTGACCGTGATCTTCCAGGCCTGGGGCCTCGATGTGATCGCCTGGCTGCAGAGCCCGGCCGGGTCGCGAATCGTATCCGCGGCCGCCAGCATCGCCATTGTCCTGATTGTCGCATTGGTGGTTTGGGAAGCCGCCAGCGCCGCCATAGAGCGCTACCTCGACAAAGCGGAGGAAGGCGCGGAAGCGCTCGCCCGGCGCGACCGGGCGCGAACCCTGCTGCCGCTCCTGCGCAACGCCCTGTTTTTCTTCATCGCCGTGCTGGTGGTGCTGGTGGTGCTGGCCGAACTCGGGGTCAACATCGGGCCGCTGCTGGCCGGCGCCGGCATCGCGGGCCTGGCGATCGGGTTCGGCTCCCAAAAACTCGTCCAAGACGTGATCACCGGCGCCTTCATGTTGTTCGAGGACGCGGTCGCGGTCGGCGACGTCGCCCGGGTCGCCGGAACGGCGGGTCGGGTCGAGGACATGTCCATCAGGTCGATCCGGCTACGGGACCTGTCGGGCAACGTCCACACCATTCCGTTCAGCGCCATCGACACGGTCACCAACATGACCAAGGAGTGGTCCTACTACGTCTTCGAGGTGGGCATCGCCTATCGCGAGGATGTCGACGAGGTGATCGGCGTGCTGGAACAATTGGGCGAGGAAATTCAGGCCGACGATAATTTCGGTCCCAAAATTCTCGAACCCCTGGAAGTCCTGGGTCTGGATTCCTTTGGCGACTCGGCCATCGTCATCAAGGCCCGGTTCAAGACCATGCCGATCGAGCAATGGTCGGTGGGCCGCGAGTTCAACCGCCGGATCAAGCGCCGTTTCGACGAGCTGGGCATCGAGATTCCCTTCCCCCATCAGACCATCTATTTCGGCGAGGACAAGGACGGCAGCGCGCCGGCCGCACCGGTACGTATGGAAACCGGGCGCAGTCAGGCCAAGTCAGCGGAGCCGGCCAAACCGGCCCCGACCGCCAGCGCGCCCTCCGCGGCCCCGAGCTCCTCCGGACAGGTCGAGGGCGGCGACGGAGAATAGATGGATGCCCGATGCGGTCTCCGCCCCCCCAGCCGCGCCGAAAAAGCCGACGACCATCACCCTCCACGGCCTAACCCGGACCGATGAGTACGCCTGGCTGAAGGACGAGAACTGGCAGCAGGCGATGCGTGATCCGGACAAGCTGGACCCGAATATCCGCGCCTATCTGGAGGCGGAGAACGCGTACACCAAAGCCCTGCTCGCCGAGACCGAGGAACTTCAGACGCTGCTGTTCGACGAGATGAAGGGACGGATCAAGGAAGACGATTCCTCGGTCCCGGCGCCGGACGGCGAATTCGAGTATTTCACCCGCTACGAGACCGGCGGGCAGCACCCGCTGTTCTGCCGCCGGAGCACCGGCGACACGGGAGACGGCGAGGTGCTGCTTCACGGCGACAAGGAAGCCGAAGGCCTGTCCTTCTTCCGGGTCGGCGGCTGCGTCCACTCCACGGACCATGCGCGGCTGGCCTATGCTCTCGACACCAACGGCTCGGAGATATTCACCGTCAAAATCCGCGACCTGGCGTCCGGCGGCGATCTCAATGACCGGATTCCCGATTGCAGCGGCAATATCGTCTGGGGAAACGACGGCGAGACCCTCTACTACACGGTCCTCGACGACAACCACCGCCCCTACCGGGTCAACCGGCACCGGGTGGGCACCGAGGCGGGCGACGACGTCACGGTCTACGAAGAGACCGACCCGGGCTTCTTCGTCGGGGCGGGAAAGAGCCAGAGCGGCAAATTCGTGGAGATCTCCGCCCACGACCACACCACCTCGGAGGTGCATCTGATCGATGCCGACGATCCAAACGCCGGACCGGCGGTGATCGCACCCCGCGACCGCAACGTCGAATACGACATCGCCCATGTAGGCGACAAGCTGTTCATCCGCACCAATGCGGACGACGCCGTCGACTTCAAGATCGTCGAGGCGCCGCTGAGCTTACCGGGGCGGGAGAACTGGACCGATGTGATTCCGCACGAACCCGGCCGGTTCATTCGTTCGATACTGGAATTCGGCGGCTATCTGGTCCGGCACGAACGCATTGACGGCCTGCCCCGGATCGTTGTTCGCGAGCTCGCCTCGGGCAGCGAACACGCCATCGCCTTCGACGAAGAGGCCTACGAGTTGGGCATGATCCCGGGCTATGAATTCAACACCGACATTCTGCGGTTCACCTATTCGTCCATGACCACGCCCAGGCGGACCTTCGATTATCGGATGGGGGACCGCGCCCGCGAACTTCGAAAGGAGCAGGAGGTGCCGAGCGGGCACCGGGCGGGCGATTACGTGACCCGGCGCATATTCGCAGAACGGCCGGACGGCGCCCGGGTGCCGATCTCCATCCTGCACGCCAGGGATACACCCTTGGACGGCTCGGCGCCGGCGCTGCTCTACGGCTACGGTTCCTACGGCATGTCCATGCCGGCGAGCTTCTCGACCAACCGCCTGAGCCTCGTCGACCGGGGCTTCGTCTACGCCATCGCTCATATCCGGGGCGGCACCGAGAGGGGCTATCAGTGGTACCTGGACGGCAAGCTGACCAAGAAGAAGAACACCTTCGAGGACTTCGTCGCCGCCGGGGAAAAGCTGACCGAAGAAGGTTTCAGCGCCGCCGGCCGGATCGCCATCCACGGCGGCAGCGCGGGCGGGATGCTGGTCGGGGCATCGGCCAACATGCGCCCCGATCTCTGGGGCGCGGTGGTCGGCGAAGTGCCCTTCGTCGATGTGCTCAACACCATGTGCGACAAGGATTTGCCGCTGACGCCGCCGGAATGGCCCGAATGGGGCAACCCGCTGGAGAGCAAAGAGGCCCACGACTACATCGCCTCCTATTCGCCCTACGACAATGTCGAGGCCAAGGACTACCCGCCGATCTTCGTCACTGCCGGGATCAGCGATCCCCGGGTCACCTACTGGGAGCCGGCAAAATGGGTGGCCAGGCTCAGGGAACTCAAGACCGACGACAATCCGCTGATGCTGCGGACCAACATGGAAGCCGGTCATGCCGGCGCCGCCGGGCGCTTCGACCGTCTGGACGAGGTGGCAATGGTCTACGCATTCCTGTTGAGCGTGCTTGGCAGGGCGTAGCGGCGGACGGCGAAAAGCAGGCGATCATGGACCCCATCACTCAGGGCATAGTCGGTGCGGCGCTGCCCCAGGCCGCCTCCCGGAAGAAATCGGTGGTAGTGGCCGGATTGGCGGGGTTTGGCGCCGGACTGCTGCCGGATGCGGACGTATTCATCCACTCCTCGACCGATCCCCTGCTGGCGCTCGAGTTCCACCGCCAGTTCACCCATTCGATTATCTTCATTCCATTCGGCGGATTGATTGCGGCGGCGATCGTTCATCTCGTGCTTTGGCGATGGTGGCGGTTGCCGTTCCGCCGGACCCTCATCTACTGCACCCTCGGTTACGCCACCCATGGGCTGCTCGATTTCGCGACCTCCTACGGCACCATGCTGTTCTGGCCGTTCAGCGATCTTCGGTTGTCGGCCAGTATCATCTCCATCATCGATCCCCTGTTCACGGTCCCCATCGTGGTTCTTGTCGGCTCGGCCATGGCATGGAAATCCCCCAAATTGGGCCGCCTCGCCTGCGCCTGGGCGATCTTCTACTTGTCCCTTGGCACGCTCCAACATTTCAATGCGAGGGCGATGGCCGCGGACCTTGCGGCCAGCCGGGGGCACGTGCCGGGCGACATTACGGTCAAACCGAGCATCGGCAACATTTTGGTCTGGAAGACCATCTATACGGTGGGTGACCGGTACTACGTGGACGCGGTACGGGCCGGAATCGCACCCCGGATATACCCGGGCACCTCGATCGCCAAACTCGACACCCGGCGCGACTTCCCCTGGCTCGATCCCGGGAGCCAGCAATACAGGGACGTCAGCCGTTTCGCTTGGTTCAGCCAGGGCTATGTCGCCCTCGATCCCAAAGTGCCCAATACGGTGATCGATGTCCGCTATTCCTTTTTGCCCAACACAATCGATCCCCTGTGGTCGGTGGAGGTTTCCCCGGCCGCGGGGCCCGGCGATCACGTGAAGTGGGACGGGGAACGAGAGGACGGCCGGCCGCGCATCGGCGAAATGTGGCGGATGATCGTCGGCGGTTGATCCCGATGAACTCGCCTCGCTAAACTCTCCTACGAGGGAGGAATCATGGCCCAATCCAATATCGAGGTGACACCGCTGGCCGGCTCCATGGGCGCCCTGGTCTCGGGATGCGACCTGTCGGGCGACCTCGACAACCGGACGTTCGACGCCATCCACCAGGCGTTCACGGATCATCTGGCGATTTTCTTCCCGGACCAGCGGCTGACCCCGGAAACCATGAGCCGGTTCGTCGCCCGCTTCGGGGAGCCCCTGCCCCACCCCTATATGAAGCCGCTGGAAGGCGCGCCGGCGGTTCATGAGCTTCGCAAAAAGCCCGAGGAAAGCCATGTCTTCGGCAATCTCTGGCACATGGACTTCACCAACCTGCCCCGGCCGTCACTGGCCAATTCGCTCTATGCCCGCGAAATCCCGACCCGCGGCGGCGATACGTTGTTCACCAACATGTACATGGCCTACGAGGCCCTGTCGGACGGCATGAAGGAGATGCTCGGCGGCATGAACGCCGTCCACGGATTTCCCGAGACCTACAAACGGAATGTCGCCCGCGAGGAAGCCAAGGCCGGCGTCACCAAGGTGGATGCCGACACCATCGCCTACCGGGACAACTACGACAGCGAGGTCGTCCATCCGGTGATCCGGATGCACCCGGATTCCGGCCGGAAGGTGCTCTACGTCAACCCCGGCTTCACGCTGCGCCTGGAAGGAATGACGGAGGAAGAGAGCAAACCCATATTGGATTACCTCTATGCCCACGCGGTGCGCCCCGAATTCACCTTCCGCAACAGATGGCGGGTGGACATGCTGGGTATCTGGGACAATCGCTGCTCCATGCACTACGCAATGAACGACTACCCCGGACAAAGCCGGGTCATGCACCGGATGGTGGTGTTGGAACTCGAGGAACCGTCAAGGCATGTAAACCGGGCCGGGTGATTACGGCCGCACCCGGTAAAATCCGGGGAAGGAGGGCTCCTCCGAGGTCAAGCGGGCCGAATCAACCCCGGCAGGCGGATTCCGCGCTTGCGGCGCGTGCCAAAGCGGGCACCACATGATCGTCCATGAGTTCCGACATGGCCCACCAGTAGCCTTCCTGCCGGGAATGCCGGCCGGGATCGGACAGGATCACGACGCTCGCCTGGAGGCTCGGGATCACATAAAGAAACTGGCCGCCGAAGCCTCGGCCGTAATAGGCGGTGTGGCCGCAGATCCGGCGCATGAACCAGCCATAGCCGTAGGGGTGACCGGTAAATCGCGACGCCGTCCGAGGCTCCCAGGACCGTTTGACCCAATTTTCGGACAGCACGCGGCGGCCCTCGTGCAGTCCGCCGTTCCGGTAGAGTTCACCGATGGCCAGGAGCGCCCGCGGGCTGAGCGCCATGTTGTTGCCGCCGAAATAAATGCCCTTGGGATCGGTTTGCCACTTGGGGATGGTGATGCCGAGAGGCCTGGCGAGCCATTCGTTGGCCAGCGTCCAGGTGCTTTTGCCGGAGACCCTGGTCAGCAGCGCCGACATCACGTGGGAGCTTCCCGTCGAATAGAGCATGGCGCCGCCCGGCTCGTCGATGAAAGGCCGTGAGAGCGCGAACGACACCCAATCCGTGGATCGGACCCAGCGGCCGTAGTTGCGCCCGGAGGTGCGTTCGAGGCCGGTTTGCATGGAGAGGAAATTGCCGACGGTGACGGTTTCGAGCCTGGGATCGGCGCCCGCCGGCAGGGGCATCAGTTCGGCCAGCGGCTGGCCGGCGCTTTTGATCAGCCCCCGGTCGATGGCCATGCCCACCAGGGCGGAGATGATGGATTTGGCGACCGACTTGATGTTGGCGGCCCGGTCGACGCCGTGGCCGCCGACGGCATGGCTGACGACCGTTTCGCCGTCCTGCGCGATCATCAGCGAATGGAGCCGGGGCAGTTCCCGCGCGCGATCGACAACGCCCGCGAACCGGGCCTCGTCCGCGAATGCCGGGAGCGCGACAAGAAGGAAAGCGGCGAATGCGATCCATGTCGGAGGCCATCTCATGGGAGACACATTGCAGACCGCCGCTGAACGCACAACTCACAAATCCGAAACCGGGCTGATAGTATCCGGTGAAAATTCGGGAGTTTGCTCATGACAAAACCAATCTCCGCTCTCCGGCTCGCCGCGGTTGCCTTGATGTTCAGCTCGGGCGCGGCCGCCGCCTCGGAGCAGCACCTGCGCCTCATCGACCGCCTCGACCGGCCGCAGGACGGGTACTGCATCGACATTCCGGGCACCCCCGGCAATCTGAGGACGGATATCCCGTTGTTCGCCCACAATTGCAAGGCGGGGCTGCCGCCGGACGCCGCGGTCGTGTTTACGCCCGAAGGCCATATCCGGTTTCCGGCGCCCGACAAGTGCGTGACCATCGCCGGGGTGAACCGGGGCGCCCTGCCGGGCGCCGCCGCGATGCTCGCCGATTGCGGCACCTCGTCCATCTTTTTCAACGCGGCCAATTTTCAGCGCTTCGAGCTGAAAGCCGACGGCAAGCTAGTCCTCGAGAATTCCAACCTGTGCCTCGCGGTCGGGTCCGCCTCCGCCGCCACCTATTCGAGCGCCGACCGCTGGCGCACCCTGTTCGTGGACGATTGCGATACGGCGGACGCCAAGCTTTCCCGTTGGGAGTTCGTTACGCCGTAAGGCGGCCTGCGGCCCGAAGCTGAAGGTCATCGGTCGATCCGAATCGCACCAGTCTCCCTTCGCTCCTGCGGAGATTCGGGAAACAATCCTACGCCTAAGCGCCTTCGGCCGCCAGGCCAGGGGTGGCCTGCCAGCCGTAGCTCGAAGAGCGAAGGCTGGCGGTGAGGGTGGGATTCGAACCCACGGTACCCATAAGGCACAACGGTTTTCGAGACCGCCCCGTTCGACCGCTCCGGCACCTCACCTGGGAGCGCGAGTGTTAATGGATTTCGCCCGGGTCCGAAAGGGCAAATTGGCGGGCGTGCGGAAACCCCTGAAACCGCGCCCCTAAACCATTTGACAGGGTGGCGTCCGGGGGGTAGTTTCCGCGGCCTTCGGCGCCTCGCGGGGGCGCCCAATTCATATGGATTACAAAGACCATGTTCGCAGTCATCAAGACCGGCGGGAAGCAGTATCGGGTGACGCCCGGCGACATCATCGTGGTCGAGAAACTGGCCGCCGATGAGGGCTCCGCCGTCACCTTCGACAGCGTGCTGATGCTGGGCGAAGACGGCAAGGCGCCGACCGTCGGTACGCCGACGATCGCCGACGCGACGGTGAGCGGCGAAGTGGTCGAGCAGGGCCGCGGCGAGAAGATTACCGTCTTCAAGAAAAAACGCCGTCAGGGCTACCGCCGGACCAAGGGTCACCGCCAGCTCCGGACGGTATTGAAGATCACCGGGATCAACGGCAAAGGACCCAAGGGGGGCGGCCAAGCGGCCAAGAAGCCCGCCGCGAAACCGGCCGCCAAGAAGACCGAAAAGCCCGCCGGGAAGGAAGCGCCAAAGGCGGCGGAGGCCGAAGCCAAAGCCAAGCCCACGGCCAAGAAGGCCCCAGCCAAACCGGCGGCAAAGAAGCCAGCGGCGGCGAAATCGACCGCGGCGAAGAAGCCGGCAGCGAAATCCACGGCGGCCAAAAAACCCGCCGCCAAGTCGAGCACGGCCAAGAAGCCCGCGGCCAAGGCGGCAGCCTCCAAATCGACCGCGGCGAAGAAGCCCGCAGCCAAGAAGCCGGCTGCGAAAAAAGCGCCCGCGAAGAAGGACGACTAGGACTCCCAGGAGCATTCGAGATGGCACATAAAAAAGCAGGCGGCAGCTCCCGCAACGGCCGCGACTCGGCCGGCCGGCGGCTCGGCATCAAGAAATACGGCGGCGAGGCGGTCATCGCCGGCAACATCATCGTCCGCCAGCGGGGCACCAAATATCACCCCGGGGACAATGTCGGCATGGGCCGCGACCACACCCTGTTCGCGCTGAGCGACGGCAAGGTGGCGTTCCAGCGCAGGAAATCCGACCGGGTCTACGTGGCGGTGGAGCCGGCCAGCTAAATAGCCGGCCGACCGTTCCGAACCGAAGGGGAATGGCCGGCCATTCCCCTTTTTTAACGCACCCAGGCTAGAATGGCCCAACAGGATCGGACCGGTGAAATTCCTCGACGAAGCGAAAGTCTACATAAGGAGCGGTGACGGCGGCGCCGGCTGCGTCAGCTTTCGCCGCGAGAAGTATGTGGAGTTCGGCGGTCCCGACGGGGGCGACGGCGGCCGGGGCGGCGACGTCGTTGCCGAATGCGTGGCCGATCTGAACACGCTGATCGACTTCAGGTATCAGCAACACTTCAAGGCCCGGCCCGGCGCCCACGGCATGGGCAAGAACCGCGCCGGCAAGTCCGGCGAGGATCGGGTGCTCAAGGTTCCCGTCGGCACGGAAATTCTGGATGAGGACCGGGAAACCGTGTTCGCCGACCTGACGGAGGCCGGGCAATCCATCGTGCTCGCCAAGGGCGGCGACGGCGGACGCGGCAATACCCGTTTCAAGTCGTCCACCCACCAGGCGCCCCGGCGGGCCGATGACGGCTACCCGGGCGAGGAGCGCTGGATATGGCTGCGGTTGAAGCTGATTGCGGATGCCGGACTGGTGGGGCTGCCCAATGCGGGCAAATCCACCTTTCTTGCCGCCGTCACCCGGGCGCGGCCCAAGATCGCCGACTATCCCTTTACCACCATCCATCCCAATCTGGGCGTTGCCTATGTGGATGATGCCGAGATGGTGATCGCCGATATCCCCGGCCTGATCGAAGGCGCCCACGGGGGCGCCGGATTGGGCGACCGGTTTCTCGGTCACATCGAGCGCTGTGGCGTCCTGCTGCATCTGGTCGACGGCACCGACGAGGCATTTTGCGAAAACTACGACATGGTGCGGCAGGAATTGGCTGCCTATGGCGCCGGCCTGGGCGATAAGCGGGAGTTGGTTGCTCTTTCCAAATGCGACGCCCTGGACGAGGACGCCGTGGCGGAGCGGGTTGGCGCCCTGACCGGCCATTGCGGGGGGGAGGTCATCGCACTCTCCAGCGCGTCATCCCTCGGCGTGCCGGAAACGCTCCGCAAGCTGCGTGCGGTGATCGCCGAGGTGCGCGCCTCGGAAGCGGAGGCGGCCGAATGAGCGCGACCAGCGATATTCTCGGCGGCGCCAAGCGGATCGTGGTCAAGATCGGTTCGGTCCTGCTGGTCGATCCCGGGAACGGCGCCCTTCATCAGGAGTGGCTGGATTCCCTGGCCGACGACGTGGCTTCGTGGGCCGGACGAGGCCGTGAAATCATCATCGTGTCGTCCGGCGCCATTGCCCTCGGACGGCGTTATCTCGAATTCAAGACCGGTAATCTGGCGCTCGAGCAGAAACAGGCCGCCGCCGCCGCGGGGATGGTGCGCCTCGCCCACGCCTATCAGGAGGCGCTGGGACGGCATGACCTCACCGTCGCGCAGATTCTGCTCACCCTGGATGACAGTGAAAACCGGCGGCGCTACCTCAATGCCCGCAACACCCTGACCACATTGCTGGGGGTCGGCGCCGTCCCCCTGATCAATGAGAACGACACCGTCGCCACCGACGAGATTCGATTCGGCGACAACGACCGGCTGGCGGCCCGGGTGGCGGCCATGATCAGCGCGGATGCGTTGGTCCTGCTGTCGGACATCGACGGCCTGTACACGTCGGACCCCGCCAAGGACAGCGGGGCCCGATTGGTGCCCGAGGTGACGGAATTGACCGCCGAGATCGACGCCATGGCGGGTGAGGCATCGTCATCGGACAGTTCCGGCGGCATGGTTACGAAACTGGCGGCCGCCAAGCAATCACTGGCGGCGGGCTGCGCCATGGCCATCACCAAGGGCCGCGGCCTCAACCCCCTGTCGGCGCTCGAGAACGGCGCCACCTGCACCTGGTTCCGCCCGAGCGGCACACCCCAATCCGAACGCAAGCGCTGGATCGCCGGGGCGCTGCAGCCCGTGGGCGCGCTGATCGTCGATGACGGCGCCATCAATGCGCTGAAATCGGGCCGCAGCCTGCTGCCCGCCGGGGTCACGTCGGTGGAAGGAAACTTCCAACGGGGGGATCCGGTGGCCGTCCGGGCTCAGGACGGCACCGAACTCGGACGGGGCCTGACCGCCTATTCGTCCGACGATGCGCGGCTGATCGCCGGACACAAAAGCCGTGAAATAGAGGAGCGTCTCGGCTACCGTGGCCGCGACGAGATGATCCACCGGGACGACCTGGTGGTCGGATAGCTCGGAACGAACCCATGACCGAAACGACAACAGACATTCCCGCCCTGATGCGTCAAATCGGCGATGCCGCCAAGGCGGCCGCCCAGGATTTGTTCACCGCCTCCACCGACGCCAAGAACCGGGCCCTGCGCGAAGCCGCCGCGAGTATCCGCGACAATGCGGCCGATCTCAAAGCCGCCAACGACCTCGACATGGCGGGGGGCGAGAAGAAGGGCCTGACCGCGGCGCTCCTCGACCGGCTGAAACTCAACGACGACCGGATCGAGGGGATGGCCAAGGGCCTGGAGGACATCGCCGGCCTCGAGGATCCGGTGGGCACCAGGATCGCCGAATGGGACCGCCCTAACGGCCTCCATATCGAGCGGGTCCGCACGCCGCTCGGGGTCATCGGCATCATTTACGAATCGCGGCCCAACGTGACGGCGGATGCCGGCGGGCTTTGCCTCAAGTCGGGCAACGCCTCGATCCTGCGGGGCGGATCGGAAAGTTTCCACTCGTCGGGCGCCATCCTTGCCTCCATGCAGGACGGGCTGCGCATGGCCAACCTGCCGGAGGCGTGCATTCAGATGGTCCCGACCACCGATCGGGCGGCCGTCGGCGAGATGCTGAAAATGGCGGAAACCATCGACGTGATCGTGCCCCGGGGCGGCAAGAGCCTCGTGCAAAGGGTGATGGACGAGGCGCGGGTGCCGGTGTTTTCACACCTGGAAGGCAACTGCCACATCTATGTGAACGAAGGTGCGAAGCCCGACATGGCCCGGGATATCGTGGTCAACGGCAAAATGCGGCGGGTCAGCATTTGCGGCGCGACGGAGACGGTGCTGATCGACAGGACGGCCGCGCCCAATCATCTGCCGCACATTCTGGACGCCCTGTTCGATGCAGGCTGCGAAGTTCGCGGCGACGCCGACACCCGGAAGCTGGACAGCCGGGTGATTCCCGCCACCGAAGAGGACTGGGATACGGAATATCTCGACAGCATCGTTGCGGTGAAACAGGTCTCCGGCGTCGACGAGGCCATCGAGCACGTGAACCGCCACGGCACCGAACACACCGACGCCATCGTCACCGAGGACGCCGCGGCCGCCGACCGGTTCCTGACCGGCGTCAACAGCGCCATCGCGCTCCACAACGCCTCGACCCAGTTCGCCGACGGCGGCGAGTTCGGCATGGGCGCCGAGATCGGCATTGCCACCGGCAAGATGCACGCGCGCGGGCCGGTCGGCCTCGAGCAACTCACCACCTTCAAGTACGTGGTGCGCGGCAGCGGCCAGGTGCGGCCCTAGGAAAGTCCGCGCTGTTGGCTCGTCCCCGCTGCATCGGATTGCTTGGCGGCTCGTTCAACCCCGCCCATCATGGTCACCGTCAGATCAGCCTTGAAGCTCTGGACCGTTTGGACCTCGACGAGGTGTGGTGGCTGGTGTCGCCGCAAAACCCCTTGAAGTCCGCCGACGGCCTCGCCGACTATGACCGCCGCCTGGAGCACGCCGCCGAGATCGCCGGCCATCCCCGGATCATTGTCAGCGATATCGAGAAGGAATTGGGAACCCGCTACACCATCGACACGATTGCCGCGCTGCGGGAACGGTTCGCCGGAGACCGGTTCGTGTGGCTGATGGGCGCGGACAATCTCTTGCAGTTTCCCAGGTGGAAACGCTGGCGCCAGCTGTTTCGCGCCATCCCCATTGCGATTTTTCCCAGGCCTACATATTCTAGACGTGCGTTGTCCGGAAGGGCGGCCCGCCGCTTCGCCCGTTATCGGGTAAGCGGTATCCGGGCCTCGAGCTTGGCTCTCATGAAGCCGCCCGCGTGGGTTTTCCTGCGCACCCGGCCCGACGCCGTATCGGCTACCCGCATCCGCGCCGAGGAGGAAGCGGATTGGCCGCCAATTTAGTCGTCGTGCAAGCAAAGGAGAAGATTGCCATAACCGACACCAAGGTCGAGCTTCCCACTCCAGATAACATGTTGGAGCTGATTGAAGCCTCTCTCGATGACGACAAGGCGCAGGACGTTGTGGTCATCGAACTCGCCGGCAAGACCGATTTCGCGGACTACATGGTTATTGCCACCGGCACCTCGCAACGCTTGGTCAACACCATGGCCCAGCACCTCCGGGAAAAACTCAAGGCCAAAGGCGTCAAAGGGATCTCCATCGAGGGGATACCTGCCTGCGACTGGGTATTGCTCGATGGCGGTGACGTCGTCGTGCATCTGTTCCGCCCGGAGTTCAGGGAGTTCTACGACCTGGAAAAGATCTGGGGCGAACCGATGCGGCGCCCGCAGGCCAAACCGGCGCCGCAACCGGAACGGGTCGCCTGATCTGGGCGCGCCCCGCCGACGCGCCGGGACGGACACCGATATGGAAATTATTGTCGCCGCGGTCGGGCGCGCGAAAAGCGGCCCTGAACGCGAGATTTGCGACGCGTATGCCGGGCGGCTCACGACGCCCGTGAAACTGAAGGAGGTCGAGGAGCGGCGCCGGCTCCCGGCCGCCGAGCGGATGGCCAGCGAGGGAAAGAAGCTTCTCGATGCCCTGCCCGCCAAGGGGTTTGTCGTGGTCCTGGATCGGACCGGCAGGGTGCTCTCCAGCGACGGCCTCGCCCGGAAAGTCGGCCAATGGATGGACGCCGGACATTCATCCCTCTCTTTTGTCGTCGGCGGCGCCGACGGGCTCGATGGCGCGGTACTCGACCGGGCGGATTTCAAACTATCCCTCGGCGCCTTGACTCTTCCCCATTTGCTGGCCCGCGCGGTGCTGATGGAGCAGCTCTATAGAGCGCAATGCATCCGGACCGGCCACCCCTATCACAAATAGCCAGACGCGATCGTTGACCCTATATTGTCGCCATGCCTGACACCGTAAATCCCGAGAGCCGGCCAAGGCCCGTCGTCCTCTGTATTCTGGACGGCTGGGGCGATCGCGCGGACGGCGACGACAACGCCATTTTCCACGCCCGGACCCCCAATTGGGACCGGATGAAGGATATCTACCCCTATTCGAAACTGCAGGCGTCCGCCCTGGAGGTGGGTCTGCCGGACGGGCAGATGGGAAATTCCGAGGTCGGCCATATGAACATCGGCGCCGGGCGGGTGGTCCTGCAGGACTTGCCGTTAATCGATCAGGCGGTCGCCGACGGGAGCCTCGCCCGGAACGAGCGCCTTGTAAGCCTGATGGACGCGCTCAAGGAATCCGGCGGGCACTGTCACCTCATGGGACTTTTGTCGCCGGGCGGCGTCCATTCCCACCAGGACCACATGGCGGCGCTCGCCAACATTGTCGCCGATGCCGGAATCGACGTCGTCATCCACGGATTTCTGGATGGCCGGGACACCCCGCCCTCCAGCGCCAAGGCGTTCGTCGAGACATTTCTCACCGATGTGGCCAGCAGCGGACGGGTGCGCATCGGCACCATCGGCGGCCGCTACTACGCCATGGACCGGGACAAGCGCTGGGACCGGGTCGAACTGGCCTACAACTGCCTGGTCGACGGTGCCGGCGAAACGGCGCCGGGCGCAATCGCCGCCATTGAACAAGGCTACGCCAATGATGCGACCGACGAGTTTGTTCCGCCGACAGCCATCGAGGGCTACGCCGGCATGGCCGACGGTGACGCTATCCTGATGGCCAACTTCCGGGCTGACCGGGTGCGGGAAATTTTGACGGCCCTGGCCGATCCCTCCTTTGACGGATTCGCGCGAGCGCGCACCGTCGATTTCGCCGCCCGCCGGGGAATGACCGAATACTCGGCCGAGTTGAACGAATTCCTCAAGGCCCTGTTCCCCCAGCGTCCTCTCGACAACATTTTGGGCGAGATCGTCGCCGACCAGGGCATGACCCAGCTTCGCATCGCCGAAACCGAGAAGTACGCCCACGTGACGTTCTTCTTCAATGGCGGCGAAGAGAAGATGTTCGACGGCGAGGAACGCATCCTCATCCCCTCGCCCAAGGTGGCGACCTACGATCTGCAGCCCGAGATGTCGGCCCCCGAAGTGACCGACAAGCTGGTGACGGAAATCGCGAGCGGCAAATTCGACCTCATCGTGGTCAACTACGCCAATGGGGACATGGTCGGGCACACCGGGGTCTTCGACGCGGCAGTCAAGGCGGCCGAAACCGTCGACGCCTGCCTCGGCCGGCTCGAAGAGGCGGTCACGGCCGCCGGCGGGACCATGCTGATCACCGCCGATCACGGCAACGCCGAGCGGATGTTCGACCACGAATCCGGCCAGCCGCACACGGCGCACACGACCCAGCCGGTTCCGTTCATCATGGTACAGCCGCCGGCCGGAGCCGGCGCACTGAAGGACGGCGTACTGGCCGATATCGCGCCGACCATCCTGACCCTCATGGGGCTGGCCCAGCCCGCCGAGATGACCGGCACCAGCCTCGTCGACATGGCGGACGCGCCCGAGACCCATGCGGCGGAATAGAACCCCCGCGCTCAAAATCATTCCGTTGCTCCTGTTCGGCCTTGCCGCGCCCATTGCGGCGGCGGCGCAGAATGTCGGCGGCGGCCTGGAAGAAGCCGAGCAGGAACTCCAACGAAGCAAGTCCAAGAGCAGGTCGCTCGACCGGCAGGACGAGCGGCTCGGCCGGGAGTTGGGCCAACTCCGTCGCGCGCGTGTCGTCGCCGCGCGCCAGATCCAGGCGCTTGAAACCAAGATCAACCAGTTGGAAACCGAAGTCCGGGAACTCGATGCGGCGGAAGGGGTCAAAAACGCGCTGCTGGCCGACCGGCGCGCCCAATATGCGCAGGTGCTCTCGGCCATTCACCGGTTGTCGCTGGTCCCGCCCGAGGCGGTCGTGGTTCAGCCGTTGAAGCCCGCCGATTTGGTCCGCACGGCCATTTTGCTGCAATCCACGGTGCCGCGGCTGCACGATCAGGCCTCGCGGATTCGCGACGATCTGTTGGCTCTTGACGAAACCCGCGATCACATCCTGGAGAGCCGCCGCCGGCTGGAGGATGCCCGGAAGGAGATCGATGCGCAGCGCGGCAGGCTGGCCTCGCTGCAGTTGGAGAAGAGCCGTGAGCGCGATGAGATCGCCGCCGCCCGGCGGGCCGAGGCCAAACGCCTGGCGGCCCTGACGGCAAAAGTCACCGATCTTCGGGACCTGTTCCGCAAGCTGGAGGCGGACCGGGAGCGGGCACTCCCGGCGGCGCCGCAACCCGAACCCCGGGCACAACCCGGGATACCGGCCGAAAACGACGCTGGACACCCGGCCGCCGCGAGGCCGGCGGAGACCGCCCTCTGGTCCCGGCGCCCGATTTCGCTGGCCAAGGGACGGCTGCCGTCGCCCGTGGTTGGCAGGGTCAAGGGCCGCTATGGGGAGGTGATTCGCCCCGGAATCACCCGAAAGGGCATCGAGATCGAAACCGCCGCCAGGGCCCAGGTCGTGGCGCCCTATGACGGCAAGGTGGTTTTTGCCGGGAATTTCAGGGGTTACGGGGAGCTATTGATCATCGAACACAGCGAAGGATATCATAGCCTGCTTGCGGGGATGACCCGCATCGACGGCACACCGGGACAGTGGCTATTGGCAGGCGAACCGGTGGGCGTCATGGGACCGGCGGCTGAGGAGAAGCCGTCGCTGTATGTCGAATTTCGACGGAAGGGGCAGCCCATCAACCCCCTTCCTTGGCTCGTAGCTCAGACAAAGTAAGGCGAAAACATGAAAAAGGTTTTCATCCCGGCACTGATCGCGGCATTGGCCGTTACCCTGTTGATCGGCTCCCCGGCGGCGGCCGATACGAAGAACAATGCCGACACCTATCGTCTCCTCAACCTGTTCGGCGATGTGTTCGAACGGGTGCGGGCCGAATATGTGGAGGAAGTTTCGGATGAGGAACTGATCGAAGCGGCCATTACCGGCATGCTGACATCTCTGGATCCCCACTCCAGCTACCTCAATGCCAAGAACTTCAAGGACATGCAGGTCCAGACCCGCGGCAAGTTCGGCGGACTGGGCATCGAAGTGACCATGGAAAACGGCTTCGTCAAGGTGGTCTCGCCCATCGATGACACGCCCGCCGCGCGGAGCGGCATCAAGCCCGGCGATTTCATCACTCACCTGGATGGCAAACCGGTCCTCGGGCTCACCCTTGGAGAGGCGGTGGAACTCATGCGGGGCAAGGTAGGCTCGGACATCAAACTGACCATCAAGCGCGAAAATACCGCGGCCTTCGACGTCACCATCACCCGAGCGGTGATACCGCTCCGGACGGTGCGCTCACGGGTCGAGGGCGACATCGCCTACGTCCGGATTTCGTCTTTCAGCCAACCGACGACCGACGGCCTCAAGAAGGCCATGGCGAAACTCAAGACCGAACTGGGCGACAAATTGAAAGGCGTGGTCCTCGATCTCCGCAACAATCCGGGCGGCCTCCTTGATCAGGCGGTCGGAGTCTCCGACGCGTTCCTGGAACAGGGTGAGATCGTCTCGACCCGCACCCGCGAGAAAGAGCAGCATCAACGGTTCAACGCCCGGCCCGGAGATTTGGCCGACGGCAAACCCATCGTCGTGCTGATCAACGGCGGTTCGGCTTCGGCTTCCGAGATCGTTGCCGGCGCCCTGCAGGACCACAAGCGGGCGATCATCCTCGGCACCAAATCCTTCGGGAAGGGTTCGGTGCAGACCATCATGCCGTTGGGCCGTCACGGCGCCATGCGGTTGACCACGGCGCGTTACTACACGCCGTCGGGCAGGTCGATCCAGGCGGTCGGTATCGATCCCGATATCGCCGTCGAACAGGCCCGTGTCGAGCGGGTCGGCAACGGCCAGCGCCGCCGGGAATCGGACCTCCGCGGCGCGCTGCGGAACGAAGGCGAGGGCAATGGCGGCGCCCAACCCGCGCAGACGGAGGAGCGGCAGGACTTCCAGCTTCAGCGCGCCCTCGATCTGCTGCAGGGTGTGTCGCTGTTCAATCAGCTTCTGAAGGGATAACCGTAAGAGGCACCGGCGCCCACCCGACGAGCGGCCCCGGCCCGGCAGGCGCAATACCGCCCCGACCTTCCTGGAATGTCCGACCCAAAACAGGAACAGCCCTATCGTCCCTGCGTCGGCATCCTGATGTTCAATGACGAGGGCCGGGTGTTTGTCGGCAAGCGGATCGACACACCGGAACTCGCCTGGCAGATGCCGCAAGGCGGCATCGACGAGGGAGAGCCGCCCGATCGGGCGGCGCTGCGCGAGCTGGAAGAAGAGATCGGGACGGGAAACGTCGAGTTGGTGGCGGAAACGGAGGATTGGATCAATTACGAC
The DNA here is from genome assembly GCA_965207535.1 of Rhodospirillales bacterium. GTDB lineage: Bacteria > Pseudomonadota > Alphaproteobacteria > Rhodospirillales > UBA2165 > JAJDXO01. Next base: position 24,023 of record CBDBMR010000009.1, read on the forward strand.
CTGCCCGGCGAGTTGGCCGGCAAGATGTGGAAGGGCCGGTATCGGGGACAGACCCAAAAGTGGTTCGCCGCGCGGTTTCTTGGCGCGGATACGGAAATCGATGTCCTGGGCGTTGCAAGGCCGGAATTCAACGATTGGCGGTGGGTGGGGCTAGATGAACTGCCGTCGCTGATCGTCCCCTTCAAGCGCGAGGTGTACGAACAGGTGGTTGCGGAATTCCGCGGAATCATCGTCAAATCCAATTAATTCCATGGCCGGAACGGTCGCATTCGGGGTTCACGGAAAATCGAGCGGTTTTCGCGGACACGATGGTTGGCGGGGGGTGTCCATTGTGTTAAGACAGCGCGCTTTATTGCTGTTTTTTGGTGGAACGATCTGGTTTGATCGCCTGGAAAATCGACGCCGATTGACATTCCAAATTTAGAGATTTTTGCACGGACGACGCGGTCCTTGGGACCGCTTCGGTAAAAGTATCGTCGGGAGAACACGACAATGGTAGGCACGGCCGCAGTTGCCCTGGAAGAGCCAATCCGCGAGGAGGTGGAGGACGTCGTCATCCGCTTCGCCGGGGACTCGGGCGACGGCATTCAGATTACGGGGGGTCAGTTCACCCAAACCACCGCGCTGGCCGGAAACGATCTCGCAACCTTCCCGGATTTTCCGGCCGAGATCAGGGCGCCCGCCGGCACGACCTTCGGGGTTTCGGCCTTCCAAATTCATTTCGGATCCCGCGACATCAAGACCGCCGGCGATGCGCCGGACGTGCTGGTTGCGCTGAACCCGGCGGCGCTGAAGGTCAACCTCGGCGATTTGCGGGATGGCGGCCTGATCGTCGCGGATACCGGCGCGTTCACCGACCGGAACCTGAAAAAGGCCGGCTTCGACGAGAACCCGCTCGAAAATGACAGTCTCGCCAACTACCGGGTCGTCGCCATCGATGTTTCCAAAAACACATTGGAAGCCGTCAAGGATGAGGGCCTCAGCCAGAAGGAAGCGCTTCGCTGCAAGAACATGTGGACGCTGGGCCTGGTCTATTGGCTCTACGACCGCGACCGCAAACCGACGTTCGACTGGCTGACCGGCAAGTTCAAGAGCCGCCCTGAAATCGCCAACGCCAATATTGCCGCCGTGAATGCGGGCCATGCGTTCGGCGAAACCATGGAAGTATCCGACGGCGGGGTCGCCTATTCGGTCTCGGCGGCCGAAATCGATCCCGGCCTTTATCGAACGGTTACCGGGATCGAGGCGCTCTCCTGGGGTCTGATCGCCGGCTCTCAATCGACCCAGCTCGACTTGTTTTTTGCCGGCTACCCGATCACACCGGCCTCGTCGGTGCTTCACACGCTTTCGCGACTCAAGGAATTCGGCGTCATCACATTCCAGGCCGAGGACGAAATCGCCGCCGTCTGTTCGGCCATCGGCGCGTCCTATGCCGGGAATCTCGGCGTGACGGCGAGTTCCGGCCCGGGCATCGCGCTCAAGACCGAAGCCATCGGCCTCGCCATCTCCGTGGAACTGCCCCTCGTGGTGATCAACGTCCAGCGCGCGGGCCCATCGACCGGCATGCCGACGAAGACCGAACAATCCGACCTGCATCAGGCGGTCTATGGCCGAAACGCGGACAGCCCGCTCGCGGTCATCGCGGCCAAGTCGCCCGCCGATTGCTTCGAGGTCGCCATCGAGGCGGCCCGGATCGCGACCAAGTACATGACCCCGGTGATGCTGCTGGCCGACGGCTATCTCGCCAACGCGTCGGAACCGTGGCGGATCCCCGACGCGACAGCCATCGAAGCCAACCCGGTTTCCTTCCATACCGACCCGGATGACTTCCATCCCTTCCTGCGGGATGAAACCACCATGTCGCGCGCGTGGGCGGTTCCGGGAACGCCGGGCCTCGAGCACCGGATCGGCGGAATCGAGAAGTCCTATTCCACGGGCAACATCTCCTACGAGCCCGAGAACCACCAGAAAATGACCGACACCCGCAATGCCAAAATCGACGGCATCGCCAAGGACATCCCGGACCAGACGGTGGAACTGGGCGGCCAAGGCGGCAAGATGGCGCTGGTCGGCTGGGGCTCGACATATGGTCCGATCAACCGCGCGGTTCAGATCCTGCGCGCGGACGGCCACGACGTGTCCCACATCCATATCCGTCACATCTGGCCGCTGCCCGCCAACCTGGAGAGCCTGCTCGGCGGCTACGAGCAGGTCCTGGTTCCGGAAATGAACACCGGTCAGCTGCTGACCGTCCTGCGGAGCGAGTACCTGCTGCCCGCCGAGGGCCTGAACAAGGTTTCCGGCCAACCGTTCAAAGTCGCCGAAATTGTCGACGCAGTCCGCGGCCGGCTGGAGAAATAGACATGAATGTACAAACCCCGCCTGAAAAACTGACCGCCAAGGACTATGCCTCCGACCAGGAGGTCCGCTGGTGCCCCGGTTGCGGCGATTACGCCATCGTCCGCGCCATGCAGAAGACCCTGGCCGATCTTCAATCGCCGCCGGAGAAGACCGTTTTCGTATCCGGTATCGGATGCGCCGCGCGCTTCCCCTACTACATGGCGACCTATGGTTTTCACACCATCCACGGACGCGCGGCCTCCCTCGCGACCGGGGTGAAACTCGCCAACCCGGACCTGGACGTATGGGTCATCTCCGGCGACGGCGATTCGCTCTCCATCGGCGGCAATCACCTGATGCATGTGCTGCGCCGCAACGTGAACCTGCAATACATCCTGTTCAACAACGAGATTTACGGGCTCACCAAAGGTCAGTACTCGCCGACCTCCCGGCTCGGCACGCGTTCGCCCTCGACCCCGCTGGGTTCGGTCGATGCGCCGGTCAACCCGGCCTCCTTCGCGCTCGGCTGCGGCGCGAAGTTCGTCGCCCGATCGATCGATTCCTCACAGAAGCACCTGCCCGAAATCTTCACCCGCGCCCACACCCACCAAGGCGCATCGTTCGTCGAGGTGTTCCAGAACTGCATCGTCTACAATGACGGGGTGTACTCTTCGTTCACCGAGAAAGGTGCCGCCGAAGACAACCAGTTGATCGTCGAGCACGGCAAGCCGCTGGTCTTCGGCAAGGAGCGCGACAAGGGCATCCGCCTCAAGCCCGGCGCCATGGAGTTGGAGGTGGTGACCGTCGGCAAAAACGGCGTCACCATCGGTGACGTTCTGGTTCACGACGAGACCAGCAAGCTGGTCGCGACCTTGCTCGTGGAGATGGAGCGTCCGGCATTCCCGGTCGCCATCGGCGTGCTCTACTGCAATCCCAGCGAGACCTACGACGGCGCGGTCCGCAACCAGATCGAACAGGCCCAGTCAAAGGGCGGCAAGCCCGACCTAAACGCACTCATGCGCAGCGGCCCCACCTGGACCGTCGACTGACCCTACTTGCCGCCCGGTTGCCAGCCTGCCGGGGCCAGTTCGAAACCATCGAATTCGAAGGCCGGTGCGACGATGCAGCCCGCCAACGTCCATTGGCCGAGGCTTTCGGCCGACTGCCAGGCATCGGCCGGAACCACGAGTTGCGGCGCCTGGCCGGCCGCGAGATCGGTTCCCAGGATGTGACCGGCCACGGCGGCACCGTCGTGGGAGATGGAAAGCCGCAGCGGCGCCCCATCGTAAAAATGCCAGATTTCCGTCGCATCGACCCGATGCCAGGCGGAAGTCTCACCGGCGCGCAACAGATAGTAGATCGAAGTGACCGCGCCACGGCCGCCCTCCGCCGGGGCATGGCGGTAGATTTCCTTGTAGCAGCCGCCCTCGGGATGAGGTTCCAGGCCGAGAGCGGCAATGACGGTATCGGCATCAGCGGTCATGGATAAGCCATAGCGCGGCGCGGGCCGGCGTGCAATCGGCCGCGGTACCTGTTGCGCCATCGGTTGTGATATGCTCGGCCCATGTGGCTCGATGTCATTGATCTTAGGGACTTTTATGCCTCCCCGCTGGGACGGGTCGCGCGGCGCATGATCCGCGAACAGATACGCAATAGCTGGCCGGACGTCACCGGTCAGACTGTCGTCGGGGTCGGGTTCGCAACCCCTTATCTCGGTCAGTACCGGCAGGAGGCGCGCCGGGTGATCGCCGCCATGCCGGCGCCGCAAGGCGTCATCCACTGGCCGATCGAGGGACCGGGCGAAACCATGCTTTGCGAGGAGGCCGAACTGCCGTTGCCCGATCTGTCGGTTGACCGGCTGATCATGGTTCACGCGATCGAGTGCGCCGAACAGGTACGGCCGCTGATGCGCGAGGTTTGGCGGGTGCTCGCCGGCAATGGGCGGCTGTTGGTTATCGCGCCCAACCGGCGTGGAATTTGGGCGCGCCTCGACAGAACCCCGTTCGGCTTCGGGAGTCCGTACACCAATTCCCAGCTCTCCGGGCTGCTCCGGGACACCATGTTCGCACCGGTCTCCCGGGCCGGCGCGCTTTACGTGCCGCCCGCCCGCTCGCGGATGATCCAATCATCGGCGCGCGCCTGGGAGAATGTCGGGATCAGGTGGTTCAAGGGTTTCGGCGGCGTGGTCATGGTCGAGGCCACCAAACAGATCTACGCCGCAACCCCCGCGGGCGCGGTTGCCCGGCGGCGCGCCTACGCCACCGCGGCCAACCCGTAGCCCTGGTGAGAAATCCGGATCAGGACCGGTGGAGCAGAAAGACCGCCTGTTCGCCCATTAGATTGGCGAAAAACATGCCGGAACCGATCCCGCGGGCGCGGCCGGTGCTGTCCAGCGAGATGCTCCGCTCGATGGTGATATTCATTTCGTCGCACAGCAGGACGAAATCCTTGATGGTGCAGAAGTGGATATTGGGCGTGTCGTACCATTGGTCGGGAAGCGACTCGTTCACCGGCATCCGTCCTTGTAGGGCGAGGCCCACCCGGCACCTCCAGTGGGCGAAATTGGGAAAAGAGACGATCGCCCGCTTGCCGATCCTAAGCATGTTTTCAATCACCTGTTTCGGCGCCATGGTCGCCTGCAGGGTCTGGCTCAACAGCACGTAGTCGAAGGCGGCCGTCGGATAATCGTCGAGATCCGTATCCGCGTCGCCCTGTATGACGGGAAGGCCGGCCGATACGCAGGCATTCACCCCCGACGTCGACAGCTCGATCCCGCGGCCGTCCACCTGTTTGAAGTGGACCAGGTAGTCCAGCAGTTCGCCGTCGCCGCAGCCGACGTCGAGCACCCTGGATCCGGGCTCCACCATATCGGCGATAAGCTGTAGATCGACGCGGATGGCGTCCCGGCGGGCTTCGGACTCCTTGCGTGCCATATTCATCGCCGCGGCCTCCACCTAATCCAGGAGGCCCCGTTGTTCGTCGGCGCCATCGAGGAATCCGCGGAGCACCCGCCAAAATTCCGGCTCGTCGAGGAGGAATGAATCGTGCCCGTTAACGGTCTCGATCTCGGCGAAACTGACACTCGCGGCGGCCGCATTCAGCGCCTTGACGATGTGGCGGCTCTCGGCGGTGGGATACAGCCAGTCGGTGGTGAACGAAATCACGCAGAACCGGGCATTGGTCTCCTGGAACGCCCGGGCCAGAACCCCGTCGTAGCGCTCGGCCAGGTCGAAGTAATCCATCGCCCGGGTGATGTAGAGGTACGAGTTGGCATCGAAGCGGTCGACGAACGTGCTGCCCTGATGGCGCAAATAGCTCTCCACCTGAAAATCGGCGTCGAAACCGTAGGCCACGGAATCCCGATCCTGGAGCTTGCGGCCGAACTTCGAATGCAGGGATGCTTCCGACATATAGGTGACGTGCGCGACCATACGCGCGATCGCAAGCCCCCGTTGCGGGACCACACCCTGGCGATAATAGTCCCCCGAGCGCCAGTCGGGATCGGCGGTGATCGCCTGGCGGCCGGTTTCGTTAAACGCGATGTTCTGCGCCGAATGCAGCGCCGAGCAGGCGATGGGGACGGCCGAAAATACCCGGTCCGGGTAGAGCGCCGCCCACTCCAGCACCTGCATGCCCCCCATGGAACCGCCGATGACGCAGAACAGGTCCTGAATTTCCAGCGCATCCAACAGCATGGCCTGCGCGCGAACCATGTCGGCGATCGTGATCACCGGGAACGAGAGGCCCCAAGGCTCGCCCGTCTCGGGATTGGTCTCCTTGGGTCCGGCGGTGCCCATGCAGCCGCCGAGAATATTGGAGCAGATGACGAAATATTTGCCGGTATCGAGGATCTTGCCGGGGCCCACGACCACTTCCCACCAGCCCGGCCGGCCGGTCATCGGATGGTCACCGGCAACATACTGATCGCCGCTCAACGCGTGACAAACAAGAATGGCGTTCGACTTGGCCTCGTTGAGCGTCCCGTAGGTCTCGAAGGCCATCGGGAAATCCCTGAGTTCCACCCCGCAATCCAGGCGCAGAGGTTCATCCACGCCCAATCGAATGGTGCGATGGGAAATCTCGGGTGCCTCGAACCCTGCCGCAGAATGTTCGTCCGGCGCAGTCATTGCCTCGTCAGCCCAAATCCGGAATTCGCTTCCACCGTCCCGGCCGGCCGCCGAGGCCGCGCAAAATCGGCCCGACCCGGCGGCGGAGGGGCCCCATAGCTATGAATCATCCCGGCAAGTGTCAATGTTTTCTTTGATTTTACAGATGCCTAGGACTATCACTGTCGCCTTTCCCGGGCCCAGGAGGTGGGGTCCGGCCCACAGTTTGGAGCAGACAAATGACCGGCGGTGCGACCGGCCCCAGACCTCTTCCCGGCCTCCTGGATATCGCCCCCTATGTGGGCGGGGAATCCGAAATCGAGGGTGTGGACCGGGTCATCAAACTGGCTTCCAACGAGGGTGCCTTCGGCCCCTCGCCGAAGGCCATGCAGGCCCTCAAGGATAGCGCGGGCGAGACCTATCGCTACCCGGACGGCGATTCACGGAAATTGCGTGCAGCGCTCGCCGCCAAGCATGGCATCGACATGGAGCGGATCGTCGTCGGCGCCGGATCGGACGATCTGATCACCCTCCTCTGCCGGTCCTACGCCGGGGTCGACGACGAGGTGTTGTTTACCGCTCACGCGTTTGCCATGTACCCCATCTATGCCCGGGGCGTGCGGGCGACGCTGGTCGCGGCGCCGGAAGACGGCATTACGGCCGACGTGGACAATTTGCTGGAACGGGCGGGCGAGAACACCAAATTGCTGTTCCTCGCCAACCCCAACAATCCCACCGGCACCTACCTCCCGGCCGGCGAACTCAAGCGGCTGCGCGCCGGCCTGCCGGACCATGTGCTTCTCGTCCTGGATGCCGCGTATAGCGAGTACGTGAGCCGGAACGATTACGAGCCGGGGATCAATCTGGTCGACGGATCGGACAATATCCTGATGCTCAGGACGTTCTCGAAAATCTATGGTCTCGGCGGTCTGAGAATCGGCTGGTGCTACGGGCCCGAAATGGTCGTCGACGTCTTGAACCGGCTGCGAAGCCCGTTCAACGTCTCCAACTCGGGCCAGGCGGCGGCGCTCGCCGCCCTCGGCGATGACGAGTTCGTCGAGATGTCCCGCGCGCACAACGACGCGTGCCGCGAATGGACCACCAACGCGCTGCGCCAAATCGGGATCACGGTCCCGGACAGCGTTTGCAACTTCGTCCTTGCCCGATTTGCCGAAGAACCGGGAAGGAACGCCGAGGCCGCGGACGCCTTTCTTCGCGCCAAGGGCGTCATCGTCCGGCGGATGGGCGGCTATGGCCTGCCGGACTCCCTTCGCATCTCCATCGGCACGGACGAAGAGATGAAGATGGTGGTCGGCATCCTCACGGAATTCATGGGGGCGTGATGTCCGGCGGCCAGGTCCATTTCCAGCGGATTGCGCTGATCGGTATCGGGCTGATCGGCTCGTCGCTGGCGCACGTCATCCGGCGGGACAACCTCGCCGGCCACATCGCGGTGGGCGACATCGATTCTGGGCATTGCGCCAAGGCTCTCGAACTCGGGATTGCCGATAGCGCCGGCGACGACGTGGCCGAGGCGGCCAGGGATGCGGACCTCGTGATCATATGCTCTCCCATCGGCACCTACGCCTCCATCGCCGAGACCATCGCGCCCGTGCTGAAGCCGGGGGCCATCCTCAGCGACGTGGGGTCGGTCAAACAGGCGGTGCTGCGCGATCTATCCCCGCACGTTCCGGAAGGCGTGCATCTGATCCCCGCCCATCCCGTCGCGGGCACCGAGCATTCGGGCCCCGAATCCGGCTTTCCGGAGCTGTTCGACGGCCGGTGGTGCGTGCTGACGCCGCCGGACGGCGCCGACGAGGCGGCGGTCGAAAAGGTCGCGGCCCTCTGGCGGAGCGCCGGCTCGATGATCGAGATGATGGACCCGGAGCACCATGATCAGGTGATGGCCGTCACGTCGCACCTGCCCCATCTGATCGCCTACACCATCGTCGGCACCGCAACGGACCTGGAAAAAAGCCTGCGCAACGAGGTGGTCAAGTTCTCGGCCAGCGGCTTCCGCGATTTCACCCGGATCGCCGCCTCTGACCCGATCATGTGGCGGGATGTATTCCTCAACAACCGGGATGCGGTGTTGGAGATTCTACAGCGGTTCGACGAGGATCTGACGGCCATGCAGCGGGCCATCCGCTGGGGCGAGGCCGACACGCTGCACGAGCTCTTCTCGCGGACCCGCGAAATCCGCCGCGGGGTCATCGACGCCAAACAGGCGTAATCCGCCTCAGCGAAGAAAGCGCAGCTGATTTGTTATGCCTGCCCCCTCCGGCCATCGGATTTCGGGGATGTCCATCAGCGGCACCGGTCCGGCGGATAATTTCCGGTCCTGGACCGACAGGGGCAGGCTGAGCGTCCGGGGTCCGCCGCCGGCCGGCCGCCTGGCCAAAGCCCCCAGCACCAGCTTCGCCATCGCCGCGTCACGCGGACGGATGATGCCGGCCTCGCGCAGCGCATCGATGGTTCCAAGGAACCCTTCGAGCCGCGCCGTCAATGCGCCGATGGGCTGCAGGTTCCGGTCCACCGCCAGGGTGCCGCTGGCCTGAACGCCGAGCCGTCCATAACGTATATCCAATTTATCGAGTTCCAGCGTACCGCCCCGGTCCCGCCACGCGCCGAGGCTCTCGAGGACATTTTCCAGCGGAAAGTCGCCCACCAGCCGCGCCTCGAGCAAAACACGCTGAAGCGCGTTGCCGAGGGGCAGGCGCTCGAGCGCGGGCGCGTTCACCCCGTCGGCGGCAATCGTAAACCGGAGATCGGGGGTGAACCCCTCGCCATCGCCGTCCGGCCGCCGCCGGGCGCTCAGCCGGGCGCTCGCGATGGCATAGGCGGGCCGCCCCCGGCCGTTCTCAAGGTCTATCTCCTGCAAATCCAGGGACAGAAACTCAGGGAACCCTTCCGAATCGAATGCTGCGGCGGCCCGTACCCGGCCGGTCTCTCCTCTCAACGCCAGCCGGCCGGGGCCGGAACCGAACTCGAAACCGTGTTCCCCGGTGAGTTCGATCCGAAATTCCCGCGGGCGCCACGGCGCCGTTTCCGCAACCGCGCGCGCAAACCCGGCGGACCATGCGGCTTGGCCGGAACCGGGCGGCGGCAAAAAAACGAGTTTGGGATCCCGGGCGATCAACTTGAAGGCCAGGGGATAACCGCCGATTTCAAGCCTGCCGACCGTCGCCGACAATCCGGTCGCGGGCCGTTGAGCGATCCATTCCTCGACGCCGGACTTCAACTGCGAGGCGCCGGCGAACCAGAGGACGGTATAGACCAGCGCGGCAACCGAGATGGCAGCCCCTCCGATCAAGCCGTAGCGGACAAGCTTCGGACCGCGCGGGGGCCCGTAAGGCGCCGCCCCGGGAGGAGCGGGCCGCCCTCGGCCAGGGGGTCTATCCATGACGCGAAATCGCCGGACAAGTCATGGCCTATATATAGGCGGGCCGGACAAAGGTATCGAGATCGTTTGCGGTGGTGTAAACAGACGGTGACCCCCCACCTCTGCCGGACGCCAGCCGCGTGACCGCACCTCCCAGCCCGCCGGATGCACCCGGCTCCCTGCAATCCGCCTGGATCTCCGCCATGCCGGCGGTGTTCGTCTTTCTGTGGAGCACGGGTTTCGTCGGCGCCAAGTTCGGGCTGCCGTTTGCCGAGCCATTCTCGTTTCTCGCCGTCAGGATGGCGATCGTCGCCGTCCTTCTTATTCTGATCGCTCTTGCGTTCAAGGCGCCCTGGCCGAAGGATTTTCGGTCGGTGTTTCACGTCACCGTGGCGGGGTTGCTGGTGCAGGGCGCCTATCTCGGCGGTGTCTTTGCGGCCATCGACGCCGGGCTGTCGGCGGGATTGAGCGCCCTGATCACCGGCCTGCAGCCCGCTCTGACCGCCTGCGTGGTGGGGCCGCTGTTGAAGGAACGGGTCACCCCCCGCCAGTGGCTGGGTGTGCTGCTGGGCTTCGTCGGCGTCGTCCTGGTGGTCGCCAACCGCATCGAGGTCGGCGCCGGCGCCTGGACCGGGATCGGCCTCGCGGCCATCGCGCTGCTCGGCATCACCGCCGGAACCCTGTACCAGAAGCGGTTCTGCGCCGACATGGATTTGCGGTCCGGTTCGGCGATCCAGTTCACTGTCACCTGCCTCGCCATGACCGGCCTCGCCTTCGCGCTGGAGAGCCGGAATATCCAGTGGACGGTCGAGTTCGTCTTCGCGGTTGCCTGGCTGGTGGTCGTCCTGTCACTGGGCGCCGTCACGCTGCTCTACATCCTGATCAAGCGCGGGGCGGCGGCGAAGGTCGCGAGCCTCTTTTACCTCGTGCCGCCGGTGACCGCCTTGATGGCGTTCTTCCTGTTCGACGAACGGCTGGGCGTTCAGGAATTGATTGGAATGGGCGTTGTCGTGGTCGGGGTCGCCCTCATCACCCGCGAAAAGGCTTAAACGCCGTTCGCCAGTTTTTTCAACAGCCGGATGAGCTGCCGGCGCTCATCGTCGGTCAGACCGCCCCCGATCCGTGCCTCGTGATCCGCGACCATGGGCTTCAGCCGGGCCAGCATCTCCTGTCCCGTGTCCGTCAACACGAGGGCGTAGGACCGCCGGTCGACGGGTGATGCCCTGCGTTCGACGATGCCCCGGGATTCAAGCGTATCGATAACCGCAACCATGGTGGAGCGTTCGATCCCGACCGCCCGGGCGAGCGCCGATTGGGTCAGTCCGGGATTTGCACCGATCAGGGCGATGACGCCGAATTGGCCCGGCGTGATCTGCTCCCCGGCCATCTGGCCGGCAAAATCGTTGAAGACGGCGACCTGGGCGCGGCGCAGATGATAGCCGACCAGCGATACCAGGACATCGAAGTCCAGTTCGTCGTCATCGCCGGTCCGGCGCGCTATCAGCACGTTGTCATCCACGGCCGCGTACGACCGGTTCGGACTGGAAACGATGGGATAGGGGCGGGTGCAAAACGGCGGCACCATAGGTCCGCCGCCCCGGTTTGTCCACGGACCTCCTCATGCCGCCGGCTGAGGCCGCGCCGCCTCGTGCTCCTCGGCCAACTGCCGGAGTGCAAAGCGCTGAATCTTGCCGGTCGCGGTCTGCGGCATGGCGTCGACGAAATACATCCGCCGCGGACATTTGTAGATCGACAGCGTCGAGGTCAGATGGTCGGTCAACTCCTGCTCGACCGCGGACCGGTCGGACGCGCGGTCGGGCCCGACCATGAACAGCGCGAGCCGGATGAGCCCGTCTTCATTGGGCACCCCGACCACGGCGGCCTCGATGACACGGGGGTTTTTGAGGACTTCGGTTTCGATTTCGCCGGGCGCCACCCACTGGCCGGAAATCTTCAGCATGTCGTCGCCCCGCCCGTGATATTCGTAGAAACCTTCGCTATCGCGGACGAAGACGTCGCTGGTGCAGTACCAGCCGTCCTTGAACACCGCGCGGGTCCTGTCGTCGAGGTTCCAATAGCCCTGCGCCACCGAATCCATGCGCACCCAAAGAACGCCGGGCGTATCGTCCTCCTCGACCAACTCGCCCCGATCATCGATCAATTTCACATTGGTCCCGGGCGTGGGTTTGCCGGTCCGGCCCGCCTTATGGCTCTCGGGCGTCCCGGCGATGAAGAGGAAGCAGGTCTCGGTCGCGCCAATGCCCTCCAACACGGGCCGGCCGGTCGCCGCCTGCCATTCCTCGAACAAACCCGCCGGCAGTTTCTCGCCGGCCGAGAGGTAGTGGCGGACGCTGCGGAATGCCTCGCCGCCGGTGACGTTGGCCCGTAGAAGATTACGATAGAAGGTCGGCACGCTCAGCACGATGGTCGGCTTGAACTTCGAGATCACACCCGCAACCGCCTCCGCGTCCGGCCAGTCGGGATAGAGGACCATCGTCGCGCCGAGATGCAGCGAAGCAATCAGGCAGTGTCCCAGCGAGAAGGCGAAAAACAGCTTCGATGAACAATAAATCCGGTCCCCGCGCCCGACACCGAGCGATTCGCCGAGGTGTCTCGGTGCGGTGAAGACCATTCGCTGCATGTGGACGACCCCCTTGGGCTTCCCGGTGGTGCCCGAGGAATACATCCAGAAGGCGGGCTCGTCGGCGGCCATCTCGACAGCATCCAGAGCCGATGATTCGGCGGCCGCAAGCTCCATCAAATCGGGAAATCCGCTGTCCTCGGCGTGGGTCGTGACGACCGCCGGCTTGACCGGCAAACCATCCTCGATTTCCCGGTAGAGCCCGACAAACATGCCGTCCAGGATCAGGACGGCGCAGCTGCTGTCCTCGATGGAATATGCCAAATCCTCCGCCGTGAGCCGCAAATTCAATGCAACCGGAACCGCGCCGATCTTGAGCGCACCGAGGTAGGCGTAAACGAATTCAGGACGATCCAGGACCATCATCACCACCCGGTCGCCCTTCTCCACCCCGAGCGTTCGCAATGTGTTGCCGGCCTGGTTCATGCGGTCGGCCAACTGCTCGTAGGTGACCTGTTCGTCGCCGCAGAGTATCGCCACGTCATGGTGTTGGCTCCGCGTCAGCGGCGGCTCCATGATGATCTCTGCCATGTTCACGACGGTCCGGGAATTCCGGTTCGGCGGCCTGGTCATGCGCTCCCCTGTGTATCGAGCCTGTGTGTCGAGACGGCGTTTTTGGCCGCAGCCGTTGCTCCGGCGCGAATATTGTTGGGCAGCCGAACTATTTCGTCAAGCGCCGCCGGCCGGCAAGTCCGGATAGCAATACGGCGGCCCGAAGGCCGCCGTGATATGCGGGTATTTGTGAGGCCGCTAAACGTTTTTGGGTTGCCGGTAGCGCCGGAAATCATCGACCCCGAGCTTGATCAGCTTGGCCGGCGCGCTCACCAACCGTGAGCCGAAACCGTAAACCACGCGGTCACGCTCTTGGCGGGCGGCGCGAACAACGTCCGGGTCCCACAGATAATTCAAACCACTCATGACAGGTACTCCTTTGTTCTTGATGTTTGGGCGGGCTCTGTCCGTGCATGTCCGTCCAGGAATATTAAAGGCTTAGTGCGCATCGACGATTGCCGCCAGCGCCAAATCGGTACCTCTGATATGCAATAATCGCATATCTCGGGAAAAGGAATTTTATAATTTGATATCAAATAGTTATGGAAAATTTCCCGATTTCCCAAATTCCGGATATTGTGGAATTTCCGGAATCCGCACCGTGAGCTATTCGTTTATGCGGTGCCCGATGCGCGTTAGGGAGCCTTGTCCTGCCCGTGATCGGAATATCGGCGGGAGAGATTACTTGTCGGGGCCTCCGGGCCGACATAGCTTAGACTGGCATTAGTGCCAACTCCGGACCCCGACGTTGCCCATCGATACCCATATGGATACCCATAGCCCAGAAGACGTCAGCAAGCTGCTCGAGGAATCCCAGGCGCGGATCACCGCCGACGAATTGCCCGCGCTGATTGCCGGGGTCGCCGCCGCGCCCGGCGAAGACGGCGGCATGGGGGACCCGGAGGCGTGGATGTCGATGGTCGCCGAGAGCCCGTCGGAACAACTGCGCGCGCATCTCCGGGCGGCACTCGACGAGCACCCCCGGACCGAGGCCGCGGCATCCGGCAACCAGTCATCTGAGCGGTTGGCCCTGCTGCGCGGCTACCTTGCCGGTCGGGACATCGACGGCTTCATCGTTCCATTGGCCGACGAGCATCAAGGGGAGTATGTCTCCAAACGGGCGCGCCGGCTGGCCTGGCTGACCGGATTTACCGGCTCGGCCGGCATTGCAATCGTCCTCGAGAACCGGGCGGCCATCTTTGTCGACGGCCGTTACACCCTTCAGGCGGCGCAACAGGTGGATGAAGCCGCCTTCGCCGTGTGTCCGATGGCGGACACCAACCCGACGGACTGGCTTGCCGACCAGGACATCGAAGGCCGGAAGATCGGCTTCGATCCCTGGCTTCACACGGCCGATGGCGCGGCTCGGATGCGGACCGCCTGCGAAAAGGCCGGCGCGGAGTTCGTCCCGTTGCCGCACAACGCCATCGATGCCATTTGGGAGGATCAACCCCCACGGCCACTCTCCCCGGTGCTCGTGCATGGCGCCGGCTACGCCGGCCGGACCTCGGCCGAAAAACGCAGCGAAATCGCCGAGGAAATGAAAAAGAAGGGTGAAAACGCGGTCGTTCTCACGGCACCGGATTCCGTTGCCTGGCTGGCCAATATCAGGGGCGGCGACGTTCCCTATACGCCGCTGCCGCTGGGCTTTGGCGTCCTGCGTGACAGCGGCGAGCTATCGCTGTTCGTCGACCGGCAAAAAGTCCTCCCCGAAACGGCGGCGGGCCTGGAACGGGGAATAGACATCGCGGACTACGACGACTTCGTACCGGCCCTCATGGCACTCGGCGCGGAAAACGCCGCGGTTCGGGTCGACCCGTCCAGCGCCGCGGAAGCGGTTTTCGAGACACTGGAAACAGCCGGCGCCCATATTCGCCGCGGCACCGACCCCTGTGCGTTGCCGAAAGCGTGCAAAAACGCGGCGGAACTGGACGGAACCCGGCGGGCCCACGTCCGGGACGGCGCGGCACTGACACGGTTTCTCGCTTGGCTGGATCGCGAGGCCCTCGCCGCCGGCGCGACGGAAATAAGCGCCGCCGACCGATTGGAAGCCTTTCGACGCGAAAACGATCTGATCCAGGGGCTGAGTTTCCCGACCATATCCGGGGCCGGGCCCGACGGGGCCATCGTTCATTACCGCGTTACGCCGGAGACCGACAGGAAATTGGAGGCCGGCACCTTGTTCCTGGTCGATTCCGGCGCGCAATATCTGGACGGCACCACCGATGTGACCCGGACGGTCGCGCTGGGTGAGCCGAGCGGCGAAATGCGGGACCGGTTCACCCGGGTGCTCAAGGGCCATATCGCATTGGCGCGGGCCAAGTTTCCCGAAGGCACGTCCGGCTCGCAGCTGGATGTTCTCGCCCGCGCGCCGCTGTGGAACGCGGGCATCGATTTCGAGCACGGTACCGGGCACGGGGTTGGCAGCTATCTCGGCGTCCACGAGGGGCCCCACCGAATTTCCAAACTGCCCAACCGTGTCGGGCTGAAACCCGGGATGATCGTTTCCAATGAGCCCGGCTACTACAAGACGGGCGAGTATGGGATCAGGATCGAGAATTTGGTGACCGTGGTGGAAGCCGAGGCGGTCGAGGGCTCGGAACGAAAGACGTTCGGCTTCGAAACGCTTACCTGCGCGCCCATCGACCGGCGATTGATCGTTCGTCCGCTCCTCGACGCGGCCGAACTGGAATGGCTGAACGGCTATCACGCCTGGGTGGCGGAGGTCATCTCGCCGCTCGTCGATCCCGAAACCCGCGACTGGCTTCGGGAAGCGACAAAAGAAATTTAGCCGTCCTTCAGGCGGCCGGGGAGATCATGGAGTGCGCCGTCAAATCCTTCGAGGCCCGCAACTTTCGGGCCAGCGTACTTGATTGCCGGGCCGATATGGACAGAATAGCCGCCGATTACGCTTTTCGGGGCAGGTCCGACATGACCAGACACCTCACATCCGCTACCGGGGCCAACGGCTGATGGCGTCCGGGCGGAACACAAAAGGCGAATCCCAAGCCAGCTCCATCTGGGGCGGCCGGTTCGAGGCGGGACCGTCGCAAATCATGGAAGAGATCAACGCTTCCATCGATTTCGACCGGCGCCTCTACCGGCAGGATATCGCCGCCTCCAAGGCGCATTGCGAAATGCTGGTGCGTCAAGGGATCATTGCGCCCGAAGACGGGGACGCGATCCTTGGCGGGCTCGATCGGGTTCTGTCCGAAATCGAGAATGGCGATTTCGAATTCAAGACCGCACTCGAAGACATCCACATGAACGTCGAGGGGCGGCTGGCGGAGCTGATCGGCGAGGCAGCCGGCCGGCTACACACCGCCCGGTCCAGAAATGACCAGGTGGCGACGGACTTCAAGCTGTGGGTCCGGGATGCCATCGACCAACTGGATGGCGGGCTGAGGAGCTTTCAGTCGGCGCTGATCACCGCTGCCGAGGCCCACCCAGCCACGATCATGCCGGGCTACACCCATCTGCAAACCGCCCAGCCGGTGACAGTCGGTCATCATCTGCTGGCCTACGTGGAAATGGCCGGCCGGGATCGGGGCCGGTTTGGCGGCTGCCGGGCGCGGCTCAACGAGAACCCCTTGGGATCCGGGGCGCTGGCGGGAACATCATTGCCCATCGACCGGCAAGCGACTTCGGAGGCGCTCGGCTTCGACCGGCCGGCGGCCAATTCCCTCGACGCCGTTTCGGACCGGGATTTCGCCATCGAGTTCCTGGCCGCCGCGGCCATCACCGCGACGCACCTATCGCGGCTCGCCGAGGAAATGGTGATCTGGGCCAGCGAGCCGTTTCGATTTATCACGCTGTCCGACGCCTTTTCGACCGGCAGCTCCATGCTGCCTCAGAAACGCAACCCGGATGCCGCGGAACTGGTGCGCGCCAAAACCGGCCGCATATTCGGGACGCTGATGGGCCTGCTCACGGTAATGAAGGGCCTGCCGCTGGCCTACAGCAAGGACATGCAGGAGGACAAACAACCGGTTTTTGAAAGCGCCGACGCGCTCAACCTGTGCCTTGCCGCCATGACCGGCATGATCACCGACCTCAGGGTCGATGAAGACCGGATGAGGGCCGCCGCCGCCGCCGGGGGCTCCAACGCGGTCGATGTGGCGGATTGGCTGGTCAGGAATTTGGACATGCCGTTCCGCAAAGCTCATCACGTGACCGGAAATCTGGTGAAACTTGCCGAAAAGAAGTCCTGCCCGCTGGAAGATCTCGAGTTGGCCGACTTTCATTCCGTCGAGCCCAGAATTACCGACGACATCTATTCGGTTCTGGGTCTGGAGGAATCGGTGGCCAGCAGGGTAAGCTATGGCGGGACCGCGCCCGCCAATGTGGCGAGCGCCTGCGCCGAGGCACGGCGCCGGTTCCTGGACGGAGGCGGCTGATGACACGGCGACGACTGACCTTCCTCATGGCGGCGGTTATTTTGCTGCCGATCCTTGCCGCGTGCGGAAGAAAATCCGCGCTCGAACCGCCGCCCGAGGCCAAGCAGGAATATCCCCGGCAATATCCGACCCGATAGACCGGCCAGACAGGGCTGACCGACCAATGGACCACTTCGAATATCGCGACGGCGTCCTTCACGCCGAGAACGTGCCCCTCGACCGCATCGCCGATGAGGTTGGGACGCCGTTCTATTGCTATTCGTCGGCCACGATCGAGCGGCATATCAGGGTCTTCATGGACGGCCTCCAGCCCCTCGACGCAACGGTGTGCTATTCGGTGAAGGCGAACTCCAATCTGTCGGTTCTGAAGATCCTCGCCGCGAACGGGGCCGGCGCCGACGTGGTTTCGGGCGGCGAACTCACCCGGGCCCTCAGGGCCGGCATGCCGCCCGGCAAGATCGTGTTTTCCGGCGTCGGCAAGACCGAGGACGAAATCCGCCAGGCCATCCAGGCGGATATCCTGCAGATTAACGTCGAATCGGAACCAGAGCTGGAGGCCGTCAACCGGGTCGCCGGAGAGCTCGGAAAGACGGCCCGCGCCGCCGTCCGGCTCAATCCCGATATCGACGCCGGGTCCCACGACAAAATCTCCACCGGACGCAGGGAGGACAAGTTCGGCATCGATTGGAACCGGGCTCACGAAGTGTTTACCGCCGGCGCGGCCTTGCCGCATGTGGAGCTGGTCGGCCTCGCCATGCACATCGGCTCACAGCTCGCCGATCTCCAGCCTCACCGGGATGCCTTCACCCGGCTGCGCGACGTGACCGCGATGCTGCAGGCCGGCGGCTTCGAGATCCGGACCCTGGATCTCGGCGGCGGATTGGGCACCCCTTACGACGACACGCCGATGCCCAGCCCGGCCGAGTACGGCGCCATGGTAAGGGAGGTCATGGGCGATCTCGATTGCCGATTCCTATTCGAACCGGGCCGCGTGATCGCCGGAAATGCAGGCGTTCTGGTGAGTCGCGTGGTCTACGTCAAGGAAGGGGCCACGCGGCGGTTTCTAATCCTCGACGCGGCCATGAACGATCTCATCCGCCCGGCCTTGTACGACGCGTCCCATACCATCGTCCCAATCACCGAATCGGCGGACAAGGCGCGCGAACCGGCGGACATCGTGGGTCCGGTCTGCGAGACCGGAGATACGTTCGGCGAACGGATTCCCATGCCGGACATGAAATCCGGCGATCTCGTGGCATTTCGGACCGCGGGCGCCTACGGCGCGGTCATGGCCTCGACCTATAATTCCCGTGCGCTGGTACCTGAAATATTGGTCAACGGCGATCAATTTGCGGTTGTCAGGGAGCGCATAGAGGTAGACGATTACCTGGCCCGCGAGAGCATCGCGCCCTGGCTGAACGGTTGATCCGTTTGGGGCCCGGTGGGGGCATGGACTTCGACGTGCCTACATGATGGCGAATTTGCGCCGCACGAACGACGGAACCCGGCCAACAGGGACGTTAAGTCAGGCATGAAAATCAAGCGCGGACCGCTATTCGGTTTATATCTCAGGCTCGCCCGGGCGGGCCTGCATTTCGAAGATTTGTGGCCGCGCCTGTGGCCCGCGGTCGGCCTGACGGGGCTGCTGCTTGCGCTCGCCCTGTTCGATGTCCTGCCGCTGCTGCCCGTCTGGCTGCATGCCTTCATCGTCATCGCCTTTCTGGTGGCCATTGCCGGCCTGCTTCAGCGGGTGGTGACGCGCGTGCCGGCCGTCGGCGATACCCGCGCCCGCCACCGGATCGAAACCGACAGCGGCCTGGACCACCGGCCGCTCACCGCCCTCGACGACGAACTTGCAGCCGGATCGGATGACCCCGCCGCGCAGGCGCTGTGGACGGCCCATCGGCGCCGGATGGCCGAACGGGCCGAGGAACTCAGGCTGAATTTGCCGAGGGCCGGCCTCACCCGGCGGGACCCATGGGCGGTTCGCGCCGGGCTGGTGCTGATTGTGCTGATCGGCTTCGTCGCCGCCGGCAATCAGTCGGTCGAGCGTATCTCCCGCGCGCTGGTGCCGCCCCTCGATTCGGGCGCCTTTCAGCAGCGCGTCGCCTATGACGTCTGGATAACGCCTCCCGCCTACACCCAGGTCGCGCCAATTTATTTCGGCACCGGCGAACGAGCCGCAAGCCCGGCCGCGGCCGCCGCCGCCCGGACCGTCCGCGTCCCCGCCGGCAGCACGGTCCTGGTTCAGGTCTCCGGCGGCGGACAGATACCGTCACTGCTCATCGACGAAACGGCGACCGAACTCAACCGGGTCGAAGCCGACGGCTATCACCTGGAGACGGAAATTACCGAGGGATCGCGCCTCAGCCTCGAGCAAAAGGGCCGCGAATTGGCGGCTTGGGATATCGAGGTGATCGCCGACAACGCACCGGTGGTGACCTTCACGGCGGCGCCCGAAACCAATAACGAACTCAAGCTCCGGCTGCCGTTCGAGGCGACGGATGATTACGGTCTGAAGAGCGTCACCGCCTCCGTCCGCCGGCTTGACGGCGAGCCCATTCCGGACGGCGAAAGCGAAATTACCCTCCGCCTCCCCTTCCCGGGCGAGGGGTCGATTTCGGCCAAGGGAAAATCGTCCCACGATCTGACCTCCCATGTGTGGGCGGGCCTGCCGGTGCTGGTTCACCTGATCGCCGCCGATGAGCGCGGCCAGACCGGCGTCAGCGCGGTGGAACCGGTTGTTCTTCCGGAACGCCATTTCACCCACATCGTCGCCCGGGAACTGGTCGAGGTGCGCAAACGCCTCAAAGCCACGAAACAAGGCCGGCTTCTCGGCACCTTGAAGCTCGACAACATCAGCGACGAGCCCCACCGCTTCCAGGATAATACCTCGGCGTACCTGGCCATCCGGGTGGCGCGCGAACGTTTGGCGCGGGACAAAAGCGCCGGCACGGTCTCGGGCGTTCAAAAGATGCTCTGGGATATCGCCTTGCAGCTTGAAGAAGGCTTGTCGGCATTGGCCAGCCGAGACCTCCGCGCGGCGCAGGAAGCCCTCCGCGAAGCGCTTGAAAACAACGCCAGCCTGGAGGAACTGGAGCGTTTGATAGACGAGGTCCAGCGGGCGCTGGAACGGTTCCTGTCGGCGCTGATGCAGCAGCTCGAGCAAAACGGCGAACTGCCGCAGCTGGACCCCAACACGCAGACCATGACCAACGAGGAATTTCAGCGGATGCTGGACCGGGCGCGGGAACTGATGCGCCAGGGGAACCGGGATGCGGCGCGGGAAATGATGGCGCAGCTCCAGCGCATGCTGGAGAGCCTGCGGGGGGCGCAGGCCCGAAACCGGCAGCAGCAGCGGCAGTCCCGCGAAGCGCAGGAGGCGATGCGCCGGCTTCAGGGCATCATTCAACGTCAACAACGCCTCCTGGACGACACCTTCCGGCGCTCACAGGAAGGCGAGACCGGAGATGCGCCCCTCGAAGAAAGCCAGGAAGAGCAGGAAAGCATCCGCCGTCAGCTGGGCGAACTCATGCAGCGCCTAGGCGAGATGATGGGGCAGGTTCCGCAAAACCTCGGCCAGGCGGAACGCTCCATGCGGCAATCGGAGCGCGCGCTTGGTCAGGGCCAGCCCTCGCAAGCGGTCGGTCCTCAGACCGAGGCATTGGAAGCGCTGCGCCAGGGCGCCCAGAACGCCGCACGGGCCCTCGCCCGGCGGCTGGGGCGCGGCAACCGGCTCGGGCGTTCAGGCCGGATCGGCCGCTTCCAGGGACCTGAACTCCGAGGATTGCGGCCCGGCAACAGGGATCCGTTCGGGCGTCCGGCGGAAGAAGACGGCACCACCGGCACCGCCACCGGCAATGTCGATATCCCGAGCGAAGCCGAAATTCAGCGCGCCCGGGAAATCCTTGACGAGCTTCGCAGGCGGGCCGGTGATCTTTGGCGGCCCGAACTGGAGCTGGAATACATCGAGCGCCTGCTCAAGCGCTTCTAACTGCATTGTAAGCCTGTTCCCCGCCGAATGCCGGTTCCGGCTCCCGGGCGTCGGTCCTGCGGGCAGATATTGCCGCCTACCGGGTCGGGGCCTCGCCCGCGGGCTCCGAAGCTTCTTCGCCGGTGAACCAGACATCGGCCCTCCGGGCCGAGGGCAGCGGATTGTCGATGCGCCCGGTGAACTCGAGGCTTTCCTCGGGCGCCAACTCATCCTTCGCCGGAACGATGTTCACATGCTGGACCTCGTTGCCGGCCGCATCGGCCAATGAGATCCGGATCACCGGCACGGTCCGCGGTTTGTCGGAGACGTTGGTGACGGATCCCTTCACTAGAATCCATTTCGCTTCTCCCTCGGCTTCCCGGGTCGGCACGCCGAGGTCGATACGCAGTCCGGCACCCAGTGTTTCGCCGAGGCCGGCCAGCGCATAAACGCCCGCCAGACCGGGGACCAATGACACAATGGGACCACGGGCGAAGACCAAGCCTACGAGGACAATAACGATGGCGCCGACCGCCGCCAGCGATACCCAAAGGCCGCGGCGGCCGGTCTCTTGCGCGCCTGCGACGGGCTCGGAATACACCTCGGAGAACGGGTCCGGGTGCGGAATGTCATCGGGCTCAATGTCCCCGTCGAGTTCCTCCGCCTCTTCCATAAAGGGCTCGAATGGCTCGGGCGCGGCGGCAGGCGCGGGTTCAGCCGTGGCAGCTGCCTCCGGCGGCGGTTGCTGCGGATAAGGGTACGGCGCCGGATATGGCTGGGGCGGATAACTAGGCGGCGAATACCCGGGCGGTGGTCCGTAGCCGTAGGCCGGCGGATGGGGGGCCGGATAAATGGGCTGCGGCGGCGGGGCGTGTGGGGCTTCCGTATCGGCGATTCGCGCCTGAAGCCACTGGTGACCGCAATTGGTGCAGCGGACCGACCTACCTTGATCGCCGAATAAGGAACCGTCGACATCGTATGAAGTCGAGCAGGACGGACAGGTGATGCGCATTGCCGCAAGTTCTGTTGAATGTTCAATTACTTATAGAAAAAAGTTGATCTTTTCGCAACCTTGCCCCAGGGGTCCGAAAGGGAAATGAAATCCGGCCCGGCCGCCAGGAAGCCGTCCCGCGTTGCCCTGGACGGGACATTTAACCCCGTGTCATTCTGCGGTGGACAAACCAGCAAATCGAGTTCCGCGACACATGGATGAAATCGTCCGATTTCAAACCGTAGGCCTGCGCTACGGGATGGGCCCCGAAGTGTTGCAGGACCTGTCCTTCACCCTGACCCCGGGCTCGTTCCATTTCCTTACGGGTGAAAGCGGCGCCGGGAAGTCGTCGTTGATGCGCCTGATGTACCTGGCGAAAAAACCGACCCGTGGTTCCGTGTCCCTCTTCGGCCGGGACATCGCCTCCCTCCGCCGCGACGACTATCCGACGCTACGCCGCCGCATCGGTGTGGTGTTCCAGGAATTCCGCCTCCTGCCCCATCAAACCGCGTTCGACAATGTCGCCCTGCCGCTGCGGGTGTCCGGCATGAGAGAAAAGGAGATCAAGAAACATGTCGAGGAATTGCTGACCTGGGTCGGGCTGGAAGAGAATATGGCCGCATGGCCGGAGACGCTGTCCGGCGGCCAGCAGCAGCGCGTCGCCATCGCCCGGGCGGTGATCGCCCAACCCAAGCTGCTGCTCGCCGACGAACCGACGGGAAATGTGGATGACCGCATTGCCGCGCGCCTGCTCCATCTGTTCGAGGAGCTGAACAGGCTTGGTACGACGGTGGTTGTCGCCACCCACAACAAGAGCCTCATCTCCTCCTCGCTGCATCCGATCATGCGTCTCGAGGGCGGCCGCCTTTCTATCGAGGACAGGGAGCCCGAACCGGCCGCGACGGTGGAAACCTTGCCCCGCTCGAGGAGGCTCTGACCATGGCGCTCCTGAGCCGACGGACCGATCTGCCCTTCGGGCGCGACGATTCCAGCCGCTACCTGCCCTGGCTCACCGCGTTCATGGTGTTCCTGGCCTCTCTGACATTGGCCGGGATTTTTGCGCTCGGTGACCTCGCGAGCACATGGGACAAGGGTCTCTCCGAAACCCTGACGGTTCAACTCCCGGCCGGCGAGGACGAACGCACCGACGAGCGGCGCGCCGCCGCGGCAATCAAAATTCTCGAGGCGACCGAGGGGGTCGAAGAGGTTACCCTGCTGCCGCCGCGCCAAGTCCGCGAACTGTTGAAACCGTGGCTCGGCGACGCCGCGGATGCGAGCCGGCTGCCGCTGCCGCTGCCGCAAATCATCGATGTGGCAATCGATCGGGATGATATACCGGCCCTCGCCGCCCTGACCGAACGGCTCCGGCGAGCCGTGCCCGGTGCCGCCGTCGACGATCATGGCGCCTGGATGTCCGGCTTTCTGCGGGTACTGCGCTCCACCGAGGCAATTGGAGTGTTGATTTTCCTGCTTGTCGGCGCGGCAACCGTCGGCACCATCGTCTTCACCACCCGGGCCGGGCTCGGCGTCCATCGGGAAGTAATCGAGGTCATGCACCTCGTCGGCGCCCATGACCGATACATCGCCGCCCAGTTTGCCGTCCGGTCGATGATGCTCGGCCTGCGCGGCGCGGCAATGGGGATCATTTCGGCGGCAATGGTGCTGATCGGGTTGGGGGTGTTGGTGGAGTTCCGGGGATTTGGCGTGCTTCCGGGGATCGATTTGAGTCTCGGCGCCTGGATTGCCGTTGCCCTCCTGCTGCCGGCAACCGGTCTGCTGGCTTGGTTGACGGCGCGGATAACGGTACTCCGCTCTCTCGCCCGCATGGTCTAGGCCGTTCGAAGATGGCACAACGAAAGACAGCGCGACAAAAAGCCACCGGCCTCGCGGCCCTCGCCGTCCTGCTGATCGCCGGCTTCTGGATTGCCGGACTGGTGCTTTTTTACCGGTCCATTCCCGCATCGCCGCCAAATGCCGCAACAACCACCGACGCCATCGTCGTCCTGACCGGAGGCAGCGGACGGCTGGACAAGGGCCTCGACCTGCTGGCCGCGAAACGGGCGCGGAAACTGTTCGTCTCCGGCGTCTATCGGGGTGTGGATGTGGCCCGATTGCTGGAAATCTCGCGGCGATTGCCGGAAGATTTCATTTGCTGCGTCACGGTTGGCCACGCGGCGGTCAGCACGTCGGGCAACGCGACCGAGACGGCGGCGTGGATCGAACGCAATGGATTTCGCTCTCTGTCCCTGGTGACCGCCGACTACCACATGCCGCGCAGCATGCTCGAGTTTCGCCGCGCCATGCCGGAAATCGTCATCGTCCCCCACCCTGTGTTCCCCGAGCAGTTCAAGCGCGAGCGCTGGTGGGCATGGCCGGGCAGCACCTCGTTGGTGGTTACCGAATACACCAAGTTCACTCTGGCCTGGATGAAACACGCGGTCGGCGGATTGGCGCCCGGCAGGGCTGGTTGAACGGCGCATGACCTTCATCCGTTCGATCATCTTCAACCTGCTCTATTTCGGCTGGACCATCGCCCTGATGCTGAGCCTGTGGACGCTGATGCCGTTTCCGGCGCCAACGTTCCGCAAGGGTATCCGGCTGTGGTCGGTCGGCAGCGACTGGCTGCTCGAGAACATCGTTGGAACCCGGATCGAGATCCGTGGACGGGAACGTGTCCCTGACAAGCCGGTCATCTTCGCCGCCAAACATCAGTCGGCCTGGGACACCATGGCGTTCCTCAAGATGAATGCCGGGAACGCCTACGTGATGAAGATGGAACTCTTGAGAATTCCGCTGTGGGGCTGGTACATGCGGAAGGCGGACCACGCGGTCATCGACCGCAAGGGCGGTATCTCCGCTCTGCGTGCGCTGACCGATCAGGTCGGCCGCATCATCGGCGACGGCCGCTCGGTGGTGATCTTCCCCGAAGGCACGCGGGTGCCGCCCGGTGAAACCGGCCGCTACTTCCCCGGGATCGCGGGCCTTGCGGCCGGCGTCGACGCCGAGGTGGTGCCGGTTGCGGTCAATTCGGGTGTGTTCTGGGGCCGGCGACGGTTCATGAAACGCCCGGGAACCATCGTTCTCGAATTCCTCGATCCCATGCCGAAGGGCCTCGAACGCCGTCCGTTCATGACGGAACTGGAAAGCCGGATCGAGACCGCCAGCCGCCGCCTCGAGAAAGAAGCATCCCGGACCGGCGCCTGACAGCCGCCCGTGCGGACAATCCGGTGGAAAGCCGCTGCCGGAATATTGTGGATAAAGGGGAAAATCCAAAATTTCGTAATGATTATAAGCCTCTAGCCGATACGAGCCGGGGGATCGAGCGGTGGAAACAAAACAAGAACTTTTAGTTGACCGGTTTCCATGGCTTGCCTAGAATGTACGCGGCGGCTGGCAGCATAACTCGTTGAAATTTAATAATTTTAGTGGGCGAAAGGTCTGTCTGCCGGCCGCTCCGGATTGATCGGCGGGACGTGTCCACATGGCCCATACAGAGACTGCCAGCATTTCCCAACAGATCTGGGATATGAAGTACCGGCTGAAGCGTCCGGACGGTGCGCCCGTGGACAAAACCGTCGAGGACACCTTTGCCCGGGTCGCCAAGGCCTTGGCCGCGGTGGAATCCTCCCCGGCCGACTGGGAAGCCGCCTTCGAAGACGCCCTCTCCGATTACAGGTTTCTGCCGGCCGGGCGAATTTTCTCCGGCGCCGGCACCGAGCGGGACGTCACGCTGTTCAACTGCTTCGTGATGGGTCAGATCCCGGACGATATGTCCGGAATCTTCGAGGCGCTCCGGGAAGCCGCCATCACCATGCAGCAAGGCGGCGGCATCGGGTACGACTTCTCCACCTTGCGGCCCAAGGGCGCCCCGGTGAAGGGCGTCGGCGCCGATGCCTCGGGTCCGTTGTCGTTCATGGATGTCTGGGACTCCATGTGCCGGACCATCATGAGCGCCGGCTCCCGGCGAGGCGCGATGATGGCCGTGATGCGCTGCGACCATCCGGATATCGAGGCCTTCATCGAGGCCAAGCAGGAAGCCGGCCGGCTTCGGATGTTCAATCTTTCGGTGCTGGTCACGGACGCGTTCATGGAGGCAGTGAAGCAGGATCTGTCCTGGCAGCTGCGGTTCGATGGAACGGTTTACGGTTCGCTGCCGGCCCGCGAGTTGTGGGACAAGATCATGCGGGCAACCTTCGCCTACGCCGAACCGGGGGTGATTTTCATCGACCGGATTAACCGGCTGAATCCGCTGTCCTATTGCGAAACCATCCACGCGACGAACCCGTGCGGCGAACAGCCGCTGCCGCCGTACGGCGCATGCCTGCTGGGTTCGATAAACCTGGCCAGGCTGGTGAGCGACCCGTTCACGGAAGCCGCGTCGATCCCGAGGGACGCCATATCCCGTTTGGTAACCACCGCCGTCCGAATGCTCGATAACGCCATCGATGCATCGCGCTATCCCCTGCCCGAACAGGCCGCCGAAGCCGTCCAGAAGCGCCGGATCGGCCTTGGGATCACCGGGCTTGCCGATGCCCTCATCATGTGCGGCGCGCGTTACGGCTCGGCCGATGCGGTTGCGCTCACCCGCGAATGGCTCAAGACCGTCCAGCGGGCCGCCTACCTGGCCTCGGCCGGTCTCGCCGAAGAGAAGGGCGCCTTCCCGCTCTACGACCGGGACGCCTATCTCGCGACCGAGGGCATCTCCCGGCTGGATGAGGATGTCCGCGCCGCCATCGCGGCAAAGGGAGTCCGCAACGCCCTGGTGACCTCGGTTGCGCCGACGGGAACCATTTCGCTGCTCGCCGACAATGTGTCGTCGGGCCTCGAACCGGTCTTCAGCTTTTCCTACAACCGCCATGTGCTGATGCCCGACGGCTCCCGGCGGGAGGAGGAAGTATCCGATTACGCCTATCGTCTCTACCGCCGGCTGTTCGGCGGAAACCGGCCGCTGACGGAAGCCTTCGTCGACGCCCAGGCGCTGACCCCCGCCGATCATCTGGTCATGCAGGCGGCGGTGCAGGAATTCGTCGACAGCTCTATTTCCAAGACCATCAATTGCCCCGAGAACATCTCCTTCGAGGATTTCAAGGATATCTACATCCAGGCCTATGATCTGGGCTGCAAGGGCTGCACCACCTACCGGCCGAACGAAGTCACCGGGGCCGTGCTCGAGGCCAAACCGGCCGAACCGGCCCAGGCGGGCGAGCAGGAGGAGTTGCCCCTGGAGGCGCCGAGCGCGCCGGCCAAGCCGGTCGATCAGGGCGATTCCGGCGCGCTTGTGTATCTGACCCAGCCCCTTGACCGCCCGGAAGCCCTGGAGGGCTCCACCTACAAGGTCCATTGGCCGGAGAGCGATCACGCGATCTACATTACCCTCAACGATATCGTCCAGGACGGGCGGCGGCGTCCGTTCGAGGTGTTCATCAATTCCAAGAACACCGAGCATTACGCCTGGACCGTCGCCCTCACCCGGATGATTTCGGCCGTATTCCGCCGCGGCGGCGATGTGTCGTTCGTCGTCGACGAACTGAAGGCCGTCTTCGATCCCCGCGGCGGCCAATGGATGAACGGAAAGTACGTGCCGTCGCTGCTCGCCGCCATCGGCCAGGTCATCGAAGACCATATGATCCAGATCGGATTCCTGCCGACGGAGGCCGAAGCCGGTCTCGCCGGCGAGGCCCAGCCCGCGCTCAAGGTCGTCAACCTCGAGGACGCGCCCGCCGGCGACGGAAACAAGTTCAGCCAATGCCCGAAGTGCGGGCAGGCCAGCCTGATCCACGCCGAAGGCTGCGACATCTGTACGGTATGCACCTATTCGAAATGCGGATAGGTTGCCGCGGCGTTTTCCTTGATCCGGCCCATTACCCCGGCTCCTGAATGGCCCCCGAGAACGCCGCTTCATCGCATCGGCGTTTCCGGGGGTGCGAATTCCGCCCACAGGGAGTAAAGCTATCCCATGGATTTCGCGTTTGGGGCAATTTCGGTACTCCTGCTGGTGGCGATGATCGCGACCGCCCTGGTTCTGCTCTTCGGCGTGTTCTCCATGGGACGGCGGGGACGGCTGTTCTCCCCCCGATTCAGCAACATCCTCATGCGCTGGCGGGTCGGGCTGCAGGGCGTTGCGGTCCTGCTGGTCTGCATATTGGCGTTATTGGCGTTCCTCGAGTAGAAGACACGATGATCAAGCTCGATAAAATTTACACCCGTGGCGGAGACGGCGGCGAAACGTCCCTCGCCGGGGGGAAGCGGGTTCAAAAACATTCGCCGAGGGTCGAGGCCTGCGGCGCCGTCGACGAAGCCAATGCAGTCATCGGCCTGGCCCGTCTGAGCGCCGGAGCCGAACTGGACGTTGCGCTGAGCCGAATCCAGAACGATCTGTTCGATCTCGGCGCCGACCTCGCAACGCCCGATCTGGAAACCGAGGGGGCGCTCAGGATAAGCGACGGCCAGGTCCGCCGCCTGGAGAACGAAATCGACGCGATCAACGAGCGGCTGGCGGCGCTGACGTCGTTCGTGCTTCCCGGCGGTTCCGAAACCTCGGCGCACCTGCACCTCGCGCGGACGATCGTTCGGCGCGCCGAGCGGCGGACCGCGGCGCTGACGGCCGGGGAGCCCGTCAACCCGGCGGCGCTCAAATACCTCAACCGGCTGTCCGATCTCCTCTTCGTCATGGCCCGCGCGGCCAATGACGACGGAAATGCGGACGTATTGTGGGTGCCGGGCGCCAACCGGTAGAACCGCGCGGCCTGTTGAAAATCGGCGCCGTGCGGCTCTCCGCCCTCGTTTGAAAAGCCTCGGACGCACTTTCTATGTTGCATTGCAAAATAATTCGTGAAACGCTCCCTTTCGAAGGGTTTCCCGAGGACACACAGGCCAAAAATGAAGGTTTTGACCGCCGTTAAGCGGGTCGTCGACTACAACGTCAAGGTTCGCGTCAAGAGCGACCAGACGGGGGTGGAACTCGCCAACGTCAAGATGTCGATGAACCCGTTCGACGAAATTGCCGTGGAGGAAGGGGTACAACTGCGCGAGGCGGGAACGGCCGACGAACTCATTGCCGTCTCCATGGGCCCGCAGCAGTGCCAGGAAACCATCCGCACGGCGCTGGCCATGGGCGCCGACCGGGGCATTCATGTCCTCTCCGACGAAGAACTCGAACCGTTGGCGGTGGCCAAGCTGTTGAAGGCCATTGTCGAGAAGGAATCGCCCGACCTGGTCATTCTCGGCAAGCAGGCGATCGACGATGACAGCAACCAGACCGGCCAAATGCTCGCTGCCTTGTTGGGCTGGCCTCAAGGCACGTTCGCGTCCGAGCTCTCCATCGCGAACGGCTCGGCGGACGTGACACGGGAAGTCGACGGCGGACTGGAGACCGTGCGTCTCAAGATGCCCTGCATCGTGACCACGGACTTGCGGCTCAACACACCCCGCTACGCGTCCCTGCCCAATATCATGAAGGCCAAGAAAAAGCCCATCGACAGCCTTGCGCCGGCCGATCTGGGCGTCGAAACCGCTCCCCGCCTGACGACGCTGAAGGTCGAGGAACCCGCCAAGCGGGAAGCCGGCGTCATGGTCGACAGCATCGGCGAACTGGTCGAGAAACTCCAAAACGAGGCCAAGGTCATCTGATGCCGGTCCTGGTCATTGCCGAACATTCCAATGCCGAACTGAAGGCATCGACGCTGAACACGGTAACCGCGGCGGCGATGCTCGGCGATGTGCATGTGCTGGTCGCCGGAGCCGGCTGCGGACCGGCTGCCGAGGCGGCCGCCGCCATCGCCGGGGCGCAGCGCGTGCTGGTGGCGGATGCCGCGCTCTACGAAAACCCGCTGGCCGAAACGCTGACGCCGCTGGTCGCCGGCCTCTCCGGCGAGTATTCACATATTCTCGCCCCGGCCAGCACCTTCGGCAAAAATCTCATGCCCCGTGTCGCCGCGCTGCTGGATGTCGCCCAGATTTCCGACATCAGCGCGATCGAGAGCGCCGACACGTTTCAGCGTCCGATTTACGCCGGCAACGCGGTTGCCACGGTCCGCTCCGCCGATCCGGTCAAAGTGATTACGGTCCGGACAACCGCCTTCGAGGCCGCGCCGGCAACCGGCGGCGGCGCCGAGATGTCGGAGGTGGCAAGCGCGGAAGATCCCGGGCTCTCGTCTTTTGTCGGCACCGAGCTGAGCGTATCCGAACGGCCGGAGTTGACGTCGGCCCGTGTCGTCATTTCCGGCGGCCGCGGCATGCAGAGCGGTGATAACTTTCACCTGCTCGAAGCGGTCGCGGACAAGCTCGGCGCGGCGGTCGGCGCGTCCCGCGCCGCGGTCGATGCGGGCTTCGTGCCCAACGACTTCCAGGTCGGGCAGACCGGCAAGATCGTCGCGCCGGAGCTTTATATCGCCGTCGGTATTTCGGGCGCCATCCAGCATCTGGCGGGCATGAAGGACAGCAAGGTGATCGTCGCCATCAACAAGGACGAGGAGGCGCCGATCTTCCAGGTGGCCGATTACGGGCTTGTGGCGGACCTCTTCGAGGCATTGCCCGAGCTCTCCAGCGAGTTGACTGACTGACGCGATCAGCGGAGAATCAGACATGGGAACAAATCGAACATGAGCTCCGAAATCAAAACGATCGGCGTTATCGGTGCGGGCCAGATGGGCCTCGGCATCGCCCACGTTTGCGCCGTGTCGGGCTATGACGTTCATCTGATTGACGTTTCGGAGGAACAGGTTTCCTCGGCATTGGCGATGATCGAGAAGAATCTCGGCCGTCTGGTCAAGCGGGAGCGCCTCAGCGACGAGGATATGAAAGCCGCATTGGGCCGCATCCACGGCAACACCGAATACGCACCCCTCGCGGATTGCAATCTGGTCATCGAGGCGGCGACCGAAGACGAGGAGATCAAGACCGGGATTTACGACGCGGTTTGTCCGCTTCTGAATGCGGATGCCATCCTGGGCACAAACACTTCGTCGATTTCGATTACCCGTCTGGCCTCCCGGACCGACCGGCCGGAGCGGTTTATCGGCATTCATTTCATGAACCCGGCGCCGCTCATGGAGCTGATCGAACTCATCCGCGGCATCGCGACGGAACCCGATGTGTTCGAGGCAATCCGCGGCTTCACCCAACAGCTCGGCAAGACCCCGGTCAGCGCGGAGGATTTTCCGGCCTTTATCGTCAACCGTATTCTGCTGCCGATGATCAACGAGGCGGTCTATACCCTCTACGAGGGCGTCGGCTCGGTCGAAGCCATCGATACGGCCATGAAGCTGGGCGCCCACCATCCCATGGGGCCGCTGGAACTGGCCGACTTCATTGGCTTGGATACCTGTCTCGCCATCATGCAGGTCCTGCACGACGGGCTCGCCGATACCAAATACCGGCCGTGTCCGTTGCTGGTGAAATACGTGGAGGCGGGCTGGATGGGCAAGAAGTCGGGCCGCGGCTTCTACGATTACTCGGGCGAAGCGCCGGTCCCGACCCGCTAGAGCGAGATGCCTCGATTTTGAATCGAAGGGGGATTCCCTGGGTTGGCTTGAGCCGATTCCTTGTCGTCGCGACGACACGAAATCCCCCTCACCCAGCTACGGCTAAGGCTCGCAGGCTCGCCAAGCCTTCACATCCCTCTCCCTTCCAGCCTTCGTAGCCGAAGGCTACTTCGGCGGAGTAGGCCCAGGGGAGAGGGGGTAGTCGCGGGCTAGGAAAGTTCGGCACGCAATTTCTGCCGCAGCATGTCGATGGGCACCAGGCTGCCCTCCACGTCGATGCACCAGAATTCCCACCCGTTGCAGGCCTCGGCACTCTGCACCAGCGCCCCGACCCGGTGAATGGACCCCCGGTGCTCGGCGCTGATGATCGATCCGTCGGCTCGCACCTTGGCGGAATGCCGGCGCCGCTGATCGGTGAGGACGGTGCCCGGCGACAATAGTCCCCGCTCCACCAGCCATCCGAACGGAATGCGCGGCGCGTTGCGCTTCGACGGTGTGCTGAGCAGGCTCTGATCACCCGGCGGAGGGACTTGGCGAATGCGTTCGCGGGCGATTTCGACGTAACGCCCGTCCCGTTCGATGCCGACGCAGTGACGGCCGAGGCGGCGCGCAACCGCGCCGGTGGTGCCGGTGCCGAAGAACGGATCGAGGATGGTTTCACCCGGCTCGGTCGACGCCAAAATCACCCGATGAAGCAGTGCCTCCGGTTTCTGGGTCGGATGCGCCTTCTTTCCGTCATGTTTGATCCGCTCGGCGCCGGAGCAAATCGGCAACAGCCAATCCGAACGCATCTGAAGGTCCTCGTTGAGGGCCTTCATGGCGTCGTAGTTGAACCGCGGCTTGGCGTCCTTGGACTTGGCGCACCAGATCATGGTCTCGTGGGCATTGGTGAACCGGGTGCCGCGGAAGTTGGGCATCGGGTTGGTCTTGCGCCAGATGATGTCATTGAGGATCCAGAATCCCAAATCCTGAAGCAGGCTGCCGATCCGAAAAATATTGTGGTAGCTGCCGATGACCCACAGCGAGCCGTCATCCTTCAGAACGTGCCCGGCGGCGGTCAGCCACTGACGGGTGAATTCGTCATAGGCTTGAAAGCTGTCGAACCGGTCCCAGGCCTCGTCGACCCCTTCCACCTTGGTGTTGTTGGGCCGCAGCAGGTCGTGTTCCAGCTGCAGGTTATAGGGCGGGTCGGCAAACACCACATCGGCCGATCCGGCCGCCATGGTCCGCATGATCTCGACGCAATCCCCTTGCAGGACCTTGTCCGGTCCCGTTGTCTTTTTCCCAGGCATGGGCGCATCCTGATTCGGCCCGGACTCGCCGTCAAGAACGAAATGGAATCAATGACTTAGAAGGATTCGAACCGCCAGATATAGGTCTCCGGAGTCACCCGGACTCAACATCTTGATCGAGCAATTCGGCGATCGGCGCGAAGCTCCGGCGATGATGGGGCGTAATGCCCATTCGGCTCAGTCCCGCCCGGTGTCCGGCGGTGCCGTACCCCTTGTTGGCCGCCCAGCCGAAACCGGGAAACCGGCGGTCCAGTTGCCGCATGATCCGGTCCCGGACGACCTTCGCGGCGATGGAGGCGGCGGCAATGGAGAGACTGAGGGAGTCGCCCTTGACCACCGCGAGGCCGCCGCATCGGAGGTCGGGACACCGGTTGCCGTCGACCAGGGCGAAATCGGGGTTCACCCGGTCCGCGGCGCGGGCCATCGCCATCAAGGTCGCCTGAAGAATGTTCAGCTCGTCGATTTCCTCGACGGATGCCATGCCGATCCCGATCTCGGCGAAAGGAGCCAATTCGGACAGGAGTTCCCCGCGCCGGTCCTCTTTCAGCTTCTTGGAATCGTCGATCCGCTCCGCCAGTTGCGCCGGGAGACCGTCCCTGGAGAGGATGACCGCCGCCGCGACGACCGGACCGGCCCACGGGCCGCGCCCCGCTTCATCGATGCCAGCGATCCGCCGGTGGCCCTCCTGGAGAGCCCTTTCCTCGAATGAGAAATCAGGAATCGGAGCGTCCCCTTTTGGTCTCGTCCGCAATCGCCTTCGGCTCGGCTTCCCCCCGCTTCGCGGCGTTGGCGGCGTCATGGGGCTTGGACGGCCGGGCCAGGCGGACAAGCCGCACCCCGACCAGCCGCACCTTGGGCCCCACCTGCTGGACCGTATCGGCAATCATGCCCGCTTCTCGCCCGTACACCAGGCCCAGCATGTCACCCAGGCTCTCGACGCCGCCGGCGGTCAAGTAGTGGAGGCGGCGGGCGGTCAGCAGCCAAAGCGGGCTCAACGCCAAGCTCAGAACCGTCACCGCCACCACGAGGCGCATGACGTCCTCGCCGATAAGGCCGGTCTCGAGGCCGGTCCGCGCGAGCAGAAAGGAGAATTCGCCGATTTGGGCCAGGATGACGCTGGTCATGAAGGCGACCGCCCAGGGCTGCCCCATGAACCGGAGGATGGCGGTATTCATCACCGTCTTGAACACGGTCACCAGGAACAACAGCAACAGCACCGTGCCGAGATTGTCCCAGATAAACGGCAAATCGAGCAGCAAACCGACCGAGAGGAAAAACACCATGACCAGGATCGACTGGATGGGTTTGGCGTTCTGGAGCAGGTGGGGCCGCTGTTCGCTGTTGCCGAGCACCAGGCCGGCGAGGAACGCGCCGTAGGCCGGTGACATGCCCAGCAGGCCGGATATGGTCGCGGCGCCGAAGCAGAAGGCAAGCGCGGTCAGCGGTCCGAGTTCGTTCGAGCGCGAGAACAGATGCGCCATGGGCAGCCGGATTCTCCGCCCTCGCGCCAGATACCAGATGAGGGCGGCGAGGATCGCCACCGACCCGACCACGGCCAGGAGGCCTTGATAAGCCGCGTGTCCGACGCTGATGACCCCCAGGATCAGGATCATCGGCACGAACGCCAAATCCTGGGTGATCAGCACGGCGATGCTGATCAATCCGGTCCGGCTCTTGGTCTCCCGGCTTTCCTGAAGCATCTTGATGGCGGCGGCCGTGCTCGACATCGCCACCACGAACCCCAGCAGGACGACCATGCCGAACGGCCAATCCGTCAGTTGGGAGAGCAAAAGCATCACCACCATGGAGGCGGCAATCTGGATCAGGGTGGTGCTGAGCGCCAGGCGCCAGATTCGCATGAACAGCCGGATCGACAATTCCATACCGACGACGAACAGCAGCATGAGGACGCCAAGGTCGGCGAGCGTGTCGATCTGATCGCGGTTCCCGACCAGGGCGAAGCCGGAGGGACCAAGCAGTACGCCCGCCAGGATGTAACCGACGAATGCCGGTTGGCGAAGCCGCTCCAGCATCAGACCGCAGAGCAGCGCCGCGAGGGCGACAACGGCAATACCGGTCAGCTCGGAATGGGCGACGCTTTCCATGGTCTTCCCAGGTTAGGGGTTTCGGAAACTCCCGCCGCGGCGCGCACCTCGCCCGCGCGCGCCAACCTGGTGAGAAATGTGGGCTAGATAGGTTAAGACCCGGTTAGCCGAGGTCGGGAAACACGTGCCGGCCGTCCGGGCCGAGAGGCAATGGGTCGGCCCGGAGAACAGCCGAAACCGGCAGCTCTCCATAGAGATGGGGAAACAGCGCGCCCCCGCGGGACGGCTCCCATTTCAACGCGTCGCCCAGCACATCCCCATCGACGGTCAGCAGCAGCAAGCCGTCCTGCCCGGCCCGATGCTTGGCGGCGCTCCCGATCACTTGTTCGGCGGTGGAAAAATGGATGAAACCGTCGGCCAGGTCCTGGGACGAACCGGGATAGCTGCCGGCCGGCCGTGCCGCCTCCCACTCCTCGGTCCGGCACATGTGATAGATCGGATTGGGCATTGATCGCGGTACGAACTGCCTACGACATCAGCCGTTTGTGAAGGGCGCGAAGGTAACGCAGATCCATGGCCGCGAATTCACCTTCGTCGATATCCTGTTTGTATTCTTCCAGCTCTTCCTTGGTGTCGGCCGAGACGCCCTTGTCGAGAAGCCTGGTGATCAGCGACAGGGCTTCCGCCTTCTCTTCGTCGGTCAGCGCGCGTTCTTCCTCGTCATCCTCGTCGTCGTCATCGTCATCGAGGTCGTCATCCTGTTCGTCCCCGTCATCGTCATCTTCATCGTCGAAGCCGGCGTCGTCTTCGTAATCCTCTTCATAGTCCTCGTCGTCTTCCTCCGGTTCGTCGGGATGCTCGGGAACCAGCAAATCGTCCCAGTCGACGCCCGCCACGGTCATCTTGGCGTGAATATCCCGCGCCGCCGTCAACACGGCCTCGTCTTCCTCTTCTCCGAGTGTGCGCAGCAATTCGATGAATTGGGCACGGTCCAAATTCGCCAGCATGGCCTGTCTCCGTCAAAATACCGGTTTGGCTATAGGCCATATCCCGGGGGGTGTTGTCCAGCGCCCAGCTTGGGAGCCAGCTTGCGGGGCCAAGTCAAATCAGTGTCAGCTGGTCACCCGGCGGCGGCGGCGGCGCAAACCGGCCGCAATCGAGTTCGTGCCAGAACCGGTCCAGCCCCAAGCGGCGTTCGGCGGCCTTGAACCGGTTGCCCAGCAGCTGGGCATAGGGGCCGTCCCCCCGCATCCGCCGGCCAAATCCGGCCTGATTGAGTTTGCCCTGCCGGCAGGACCGGATGAGCGTTTCCACCTTTTGCGCCCGATCCGGAAAATGGGCGCATAGCCACTCGGAAAACACCTCCTTCAGCTCCCAGGGCAATCTCAGCAGGATGTACCCCGCCCGTGTCGCCCCGGCCCCGGCGGCCGTTTCGAGAATATTCTCGAGCTCCTGATCATTGATCGCCGGGATCATCGGCGCCGCCATCACGCCGGTGGGAATACCGGCGGCGCTCAACTGCCGGATGGCCTCCAGGCGCTTGTCCGGCCTCGCGGCCCGGGGCTCCATGGTGCGGGCCAGTTTCGGATCAAGTGTGGTGATCGAGAGAAAAGCATGGACGAGATTTCGCTCGGCCATGGACGAGAGGATATCGAGGTCCCTCAGAATTCCCGCAGACTTGGTGATGAAGGAGACCGGGTGATCGTATCGGGACAGCACCTCCAGGATGGAGCGGGTTATTCCCAGTTCGCGCTCGGCCGGCTGGTACGCGTCGGTGTTCACCCCAAGCGCAATGGGTTCGCATTGGTAGCCCGGTTTCCGCAACTCGGTTTCGAGCAACCGCGCCGCCTCGGGTTTGAAGAAAATGCGGCTCTCGAAATCGAGCCCCGGGGAAAGGCCCAGGTAGGAATGAGTGGGACGGGCGAAGCAATAGACACAGCCGTGCTCGCAGCCCCGATACGGGTTGACCGACCGGTCGAACGGAATATCGGGGGAATCGTTGCGGGCGATGATCGTCCGCGTAGCGTCCCTGGTGAGGACGGTCTCGAGACGGCCCGCATCGGGGTTCCGCCACCATCCGTCATCGGCGGCAATCCGGTCTTCGAGTTCGAACCGTCCCGCGGGATTGCCGACGGCTCCCCGGCCCTTCCGCGGCGCATTTGGCAGCGCGTCGATCATCGGAACAGCTTAGCCATGCCAGAGAACAAATCAAGAACAAAAATCGCCGCGATCGCCGATTCCCGCGTGTTATAGTCCGCGCCATGCTGAGTATCGTGATCCCCATATTCAACGCCGCGGAGGGCTTGGCGGCTACTCTCGCCTCGCTCCAATCCCTTGATATGGAGACCGAAATCCTCGTCGTGGACGGCGGCTCGACGGACGCGGGTCCGGAAATCGCACGATCCCTGGGCGCCACGGTTATCACGGCCGAACTCGGGCGCGGCCACCAGTTGCGCGCCGGCGCCGGCATTGCGGCCGGCGAGTGGCTGTTGTTTCTTCACGCGGATACCCGGCTTACCGGCCCGTGGGAGTCCGAGGTGGCCCAATTCATGGATATGGAAGGCGACCATCGCGCCGCGGTGTTTCGGCTGGGTCTCGACGACGAGGCGCCCCAGGCCCGGCGGGTGGAACGGCTGGTCGGCTGGCGGACCCGCCGCCTCGGCCTTCCCTACGGCGATCAGGGTTTGCTGATTTCCCGCAAATTCTACGACGAGCTGGGAGGCTTCCGGCCGATGGTCATGTTCGAGGACGTGGACATGGTTCGCCGTATAGGCCGGCGCCGCCTCAAAATGCTGGGTGCCCAGGCCTTGACCTCGGCGATCCGCTATCGGCGGGAGGGCTATGTGGCCCGTGCGTTCAGAAACAATTTTTGCCTGACGCTCTATTTCCTGGGGGTCCCGCCGGCGGTCATCGAGCGCCTCTATCGATGAGCCTTCGCAATCATCTGATCATATTCGCAAAATCCCCGCGGCTGGGAACCGTCAAGAGCCGGCTGGCCCGGGAAATCGGTTGGGTCGCCGCGACCGGGTTTTACCGCCGCACGCTTCGCGACACGGTCCGCAAATTGAGCCGCGACGCGAGGTGGCGCACGTACCTCGCCGTCACGCCGGACCGGGATGTATGGAACCACGGTCTCTGGCCCGGGGGGATTCCGCGCATCACCCAGGGAAGCGGCGACCTCGGGGACCGCATGGCCCGCCTGGCCGCGGCACCGCCGCCGGGACCCGTGGTTATCGTCGGAACCGACATTCCGGCCTTGAACGCGGACCACGTCGCCCGCGCCTTCAACGCGCTCGGAGATCACGACATGGCCTTCGGGCCGGCCTCGGATGGCGGCTATTACCTCGTCGGGTTCCGCCGGCGGCCGGCTATGCCCGATGCCTTTTCAGATGTGCGCTGGTCCACGCCCCATGCGCTTGCCGATACGCTCGTTGCGCTTCCGCCGGGGACGACGGTTGCCATGGGCGACGTGCTTTCGGATGTGGATGACGGCGCCGCCTTCGACGGACTAGCCCGTATTTCTCACCAGGGTTACGGTCTGCGTCGCGTCCAGGCGTTCGAGCCGCCAGGAGCGGCCCGAAAAGCGTAGCGGTGACTACGGTTGAGGGCCGCGACGACGCGGGCGGGCGCCGGGGCGCGACCCGAAGGGCGGCGCTCTCGGGCCGACAGCGTGCGTCGAGGCGCTTGTCCGATGTCACCGCATCGCGCGGCGCGCCTCTCCTGCTCTGTCGGCCCGACAACGCCGCGCAGACCATGACCCTGGCGGGAAATGCGGGCCAGCGGCGGCGCGCCGGCCTCAACTCTCCATGAGCCGCGGCATCAGTTCGACAAAATTGCACGGCATGAACCGGTAGTCCAGCTGGTGGACCAGTATGTCGTCCCAGGCATCCCGGCAGGCGCCGGGAGATCCGGGGAGCGCAAAGAGATAGGTGCCGCCCGCCACGCCGGCGGTGGCGCGCGACTGTATGGTCGAGGTGCCGATCTTCTCGTAGCTCAGCATCCGGAACAGTTCGCCGAATCCCGCTATTTCCTTCTCGTAGACCGATGCGAAGGCCTCGGGCGTCACATCCCGGCCGGTCACGCCGGTTCCGCCGGTGGAAAGCACCACGTCGACTTCCGGATCGGCGATCCATTCCTCGAGCTTGGCGACAATGGCATCCCGGTCGTCGGGGACGATCTCGCGCGCCGCCAGTTCGTGGCCGGCGCCCGCGATGCGGTCGGCCAGCGCCTCGCCGGATTTGTCGTCTTCGAGAGTTCGGCTATCCGAGACGGTCAGGACCGCGATGTTGACGGGAAGGAACTCCCGCTCACTTTTCTTTTCGCTCATCCCGGGCAACCTCCACACCGTTCGGACCGAGCCGATGGTAGGACGGCCATTCCCCCGCGGCAACCGCATCGAGGCTGGGGGTCGGCCGGCCGAAGCGGGCGCGATAGATCCAGTAATTGGTCAACACCCGCTCGACGAAGATGCGCGTTTCCCGCAACGGGATACTCTCGATGAACAGCAAGGGGTCGCCCTCGCCGCCCGAATGCCGCTGCCACTTCCGGAGGTTTCCGGGCCCGGCGTTCCAGGCAACGGCCATGCGGAACAGATCCCCGCCGATATAGGGCTCGTTCAGAAGAATATTGATGTAGCGCTGACCCAGCTCGACATTGGTCTCCGGGTCGAACAGGGCGCGCCGCTTGGCGCCTCGATAGCGCCGGTCCCGGGCGATAAAGCTCGCCGTACGGGGCATGATCTGCATCAGCCCGCGGGCGCCCGCCCGGCTCTTGGCATTGGGGTTGAAGCCCGATTCCTGGCGGATCAAGGCCAGCACCAGCGCGGTGTCCTGGATACGCTCATCCGCGACCGGCAGGCTCGGCACCGGATAGGCGGTGCTGTCGTAAAGGCTGGAGCCGCTCTTCACCAGCATATTGCCGAGGCGCATGGCCAGCGAGGGCAGCCGCGCCCGGTCGGCGAGCGCCAGCATGGCCCTTGCCAGTTCCGGCGAGGCCTGCCTGAAAAGGTATCGAAGTTCCCGCTCGGCGCGGCGATCCTGCCCCACCTGCAACAGCGTTACGGCCCGGGCGCCGCCCGGCGCTTCGGCCAGCTGCCGGAGGGCCTCTTCCCGGAGCGGCGGCGGCGCCCAGTTGTAGCTGACGTCCAGGCCCAGCTGCCGCCGGGCGAGAATTCCGTAGAAAGTCCGGGGATAGGCCGAGGCTTCCTCGAGCCAGCCGTTCACCCGCTCCGGCCGCTTGGCCTTGAGCTCCGCGCGCGCCGCCCAGAAGGCGCCGGCGGTCGACAGCCACGGCGAGGAATAATCCGACGTCGCGACCTCGCCGAAATGGGCGGCCGCCTCATCGAACCTGCCGAGACGCCATTTCGCGAGGCCGGCGGTCCAATGGGCGGACGGAATGAACTTGCCGGAGCGCTTGATCGCGCGGCCTGTCCATTCCGCTGCCCACTCATATCGTCCATGGGCGTAATAGGCCGCGCCGAGAGCGGCCTGGAACCGGTCGTACTGGCCGGGGTGGAACAGCCGCCTGGTTTCCTTGGCGCGGATCTGCTGCTTTGCGGCCTTGGTCCAGCCCTTGCGGAGATGCCGGGAAATCAGGCGCCGGATTTGACGCGCCCGGTTCCGGTCGGCCCGGCTCAATCTCTTGGCCGGCCGGTAGACCTTGGCGGCGACCGCGCCGTCGTGTCCCGAGCCCGCGAGAAGCCGTCCCGTGGGCGGTTTCGGCATCTTCCAATTCTTGGGCCGGCGGCGAAGCGCCAGCTTATGGATCCGCCGGGCGTCCGGATGGTCCGCATATTGATCCATCCAGGCCTTCAATTCCCTGTAGCGGGAACGATACTTGGTTGGATGCAAATAGCGCTGCGCCAGGACATGTCCCATCAGTACCCGGTTCTCCAGGGTATTGATGATCTTGTCGGCGGCCTTCCATTCGCCGTTTTTCTGCAGACTGAAGATCACCCGGTAGCGGCTGACGTCGGTCGCGCCGAGGATCGACGGCAGCCGATTGGCGGTCCAGTTCTCAGGTGCGCCTTCGGTGAGCGCGGCCGACTGGGAGGGTGCCACCGTCGGCGGCTTGCCGGCGGCGAGCGCACCCTGCGGCATGGCCGCCAGACCGGCGGCCATTGTTCCAATCACTGCTGCTCTCAGGACGACAGCGGCCCTCAACTCCACCCCGCTCCCTCAAACCTTTGATTTAAAAGACTTTTTTTCGCGTAATCCGCGCATATAGAAGATAGAACAATCGGGCCTGTCAGGCAAGCAAGGCCAACGGCCCAAAGCATATCGGGGTCTTTGACCGGCTGGAGCATGATGCTTCTATTGGGAAGCGTATCCGGCGTCTTGGAAGGCGTTTGGGCAACCCCCTCACCCTGACCCTCTCCCCCTGTAGAAGGGGGAGAGGGGACACCACCGAAACTCCCTCGCCCCCTTTTAAGGGGGAGAGGGATGCGAAGGCTTGGCGAGCTAGGGCACAAAGCGAACGCAACGGTCAATTCGAAGAATTGACCGGGACTGCCCAGGCGAGCCTTAGCCGGAGCTGGGTGAGGGGGATTTCGTGGCGGCGCCATCCAGTTTTTGGCGAATCTCCAACAGATCGCGCCACGCCTGACGCTTGTTGGCCGGCGAGCGCAGCAGGTAGGCGGGATGAAACGACGCCATGGTATCCACCGGCGCCGACATGTGCGCGGTCGAATAGCTGTGCCAGGAGCCGCGCAGCCGGGTAATGCCTTCGGCCCGCCCGAGGAGAGTCTTGGCGGCGGGGCCGCCGAGCGGCACCAGCACGTCGGGGGCGGCCAATTCGATGTGCCGTTCCACGAACGGCAAGCAGGCGGCGATCTCGTCCGTGGTCGGATTGCGGTTCCCGGGCGGCCGCCAGAAGACGATGTTCGTGACGTAGAACTTTTCCCGGTCGTAGCCGATGGTTTCGAGCATCCGGTCGAGCAGCCGGCCGCTGGGTCCGACGAAAGGCAGGCCCTGCCGGTCCTCCTCGGCTCCCGGCGCCTCGCCGACGAACATCAGCCGCGCCTCCGGATTGCCATCGGCGAATACCGTATTCGTGGCTGTCTTCTTGAGGCCGCATTCCTCGAAGCTCTCGACCGCCGCCTTGAGCTCGGCAACCGAATTGGCCTGCCCCGCCAAGGACCACGCCGCCTGAACCGCCTGGCTCACCCGGCCGCCATTGGTCGGTGCGGGGGCTTCACCGGCAGCCGCCCGGGGAGCACCCCTCGCGGCGCGCCGGGCGGGCGGCGGGCGTTTCTCCGGGGCCGGCTCGCTCGCGGCCTGTTCGGCCGAGGCAAACCGGTCGACCGGGGATTCCCCGATTGTCTCGTCGACCCCGGCGTCCAGGTGGAACCGGAGAATGTCGGCGGCGGATGGATCGGCCATGAGACGATCATAGCAAAGCCCCGCCGCCGCGCCACGCCTCAACTGGACGCCTCAACTGGACGGAAGGCGCGCGATATGATGTGATTTCCGGACTGCTGGCTTTGCGAAGTCTTTCGATATGGAACGGGAATTCATGGAGTTCGACGTGGTCATCGTCGGCGCGGGTCCTTCCGGCCTCGCCGCGGCGATCCGTCTCAAACAGCTGGCGGCCGGGAAGGAAACCGAAATAAGCGTCTGCGTGGTCGAGAAGGGATCCGAAGTGGGCGCGCATATTCTGTCCGGCGCGGTCTTCGAGCCCCGGGCCCTGGATGAACTTCTCCCCGATTGGAAGGAACGCGGCGCGCCGCTCCACACGCCGGCCGAGGATGACCGTTTCCTGCTGTTGAGCGAGAAACGGGCGATGCGCCTCCCAACCCCGCCGCAGATGCGCAACAAGGGCAACTACATCATCAGCCTCGGCAACTTCTGCCGCTGGCTCGCCGAACAGGCGGAGGCGCTCGGGGTCGAGGTCTACCCCGGCTTCGCGGCGGCCGAAGTGCTGTTCGACGATGCGGGGCGGGTCTCCGGAATCGCCACCGGCGACATGGGCGTCGGCCGCGACGGCCGGCCGACGGAGATGCACCAGCCGGGCGTCGAACTTCGCGCCAAATTCACTCTGTTCGGCGAAGGGTGCCGGGGCTCGCTCTCCAAGCAGCTGATCGAAAAATTCGAGCTCGACGCGGACAGCGACCCCCAGACCTACGGCATCGGCATCAAGGAACTGTGGGAAGTGCCGCCGGAACGGCACCATGCGGGCCGGGTGGTTCATACGGTCGGCTGGCCCCTAAGCAGCGGCACCTATGGGGGTTCGTTCATCTATCACCTGGAGAACAATCAGGTGGCGGCCGGTTTCGTCGTCGGTCTCGATTACCGGAACCCGCACCTGAGCCCGTTCGACGAAATGCAGCGGTTCAAGATGCACCCCGCCATCCGCCCGACATTCCAGGGCGGCAAGCGGATTGCCTACGGGGCGCGGGCCCTGGTGGAGGGCGGATTGCAGTCGCAGCCCAAGCTGACATTTCCGGGCGGCGCCCTGATCGGCGATTCGGCGGGATTCCTGAACGTGCCCAAGATCAAGGGGAGTCACGCCGCCATGAAATCCGGCATGATGGCCGCCGAGGCCGCCTTCGCCGCCCTCGGCGACGGGACGCCGGGCGAACTCGATGCCTATCCGGCCGCCTACAAATCATCGTGGCTTTGGACCGAACTCAAAAAAGCGCGGAACATCCGCCCGTCGTTCCGCTGGGGTCTGTGGCCGGGGATGATCTACTCGGCCATCGACACCTATCTGTTGGGCGGCAATGCGCCCTGGACGCTGAAGCATCACGCGGATCACACCCGGCTCCGGAAGGCCTCCGAAATGCCGAAGATCGAGTACCCCAAGCCCGACGGGGAAATCACTTTCGACAAGCTGTCCTCGGTGTTCATTTCCAACACCAATCATGAGGAAAACCAGCCCGTCCACCTGACGCTCAAGGACGACGGCGTGCCCACCCGCGTCAATCTTGCGGACTATGACGGGCCGGAAGCCCGGTACTGCCCGGCGGGCGTCTATGAATTCGTCGAGGAAAACGGCCGGACCCGGCTTCAGATCAACGCCCAGAACTGCGTCCACTGCAAAACCTGCGACATCAAGGACCCCACCCAGAACATCGTATGGGTGGTGCCCGAGGGGGGCGGCGGACCTAATTA
Organism: Rhodospirillales bacterium; assembly: GCA_965207535.1. Taxonomy (GTDB): domain Bacteria; phylum Pseudomonadota; class Alphaproteobacteria; order Rhodospirillales; family UBA2165; genus JAJDXO01. Next base: position 68,334 of record CBDBMR010000009.1, read on the forward strand.
TCCCAATATGTGAGTACCTGTACCGGTCACGAAGATTCCCGCGCCATTTGGCGCTTGTGGACCCATGGCCAGGCGTTACACTTGCGGACCTCTGGGGGATTGACCGCCAGTTCAGGAGATCCAGACCCGGTGCGCAAACTCCATTTCCTACAGACCGCCGCCGTTGCCCTTTTTGCCGGCGCGGCCGCACTGCATCCGGCAACCGGCTTCAGCGCCTCGGCCCCCGGGACCGAGGCCGGGCCCACCGCGGCGGGCAATTATCTTGCCGGCCGCCACGCCCAACGCGAGCGGCGCACGGCGGCCGCGGCCGATTTCTACCTCGCCGCCCTCGAGGATGAGCCGGACAATCGGGACCTGCTGCGCCGCACCTTCCTGATACTCGCCGCCGACGGACGCATCGGCGAGTCGCTCCCGCTGGCCCGGCGCCTGGTGGAGCTTGCCGGCACCGACGCGGCCCTGGCGGTGATGATTGTCGGCATTGCCGAACTGGCCGACGGCAATCCGGCCGCGGCCCGGGAGCGCTTCGCAACCCTGCCCAATACGGGTCTCAACACGTTTTTTCTGCCGCTGGTCAAGGCCTGGCTGCTGGCCGGAGAGGAGAAATACGACGAGGCCCTCGCCGAACTGGCCGGCAAGGCGACCAATCCGGGCCTCGAAATTCTCTACGGCACCCATACGGCGCTGATCAACGAGGCCGCGGGGAACACGGCGGCCGCCGGGGATGCCTACGAAGCAGCCGCCGGCAAGCGGCAGCGGACGAACCTCAGGCTCACTCAGCTCCAGGGGGAATTTCTGGAGCGGGCGGGCCGAAAGGAGAGCGCCAAGGCGGCGTATGACGCCTATAGGGCGGAGCATCCGAACTCGACGGTGCTGGAAGGCAGCTTCAAGCGGCTCGACGGCGGACCGAAACCGCCCGTCCGGGTGAAGACGGCCCAGGACGGCGTGGCCGAGGCGCTGTTCAGCCTCGCGGGCTCCATTCGCCAGCAGGACTCTTTCGAGACCATGCTGTTCGCCCGGCTGGGGCTCTATTTGAAACCCCGCATGGACATCGCGAAACTGCTGGTCGCCGAGGTGCTCGAAGGGGACGAACGCTGGGAGGAATCCAATGCGGTCTACCGGCAGATCGGCCGGACCTCCGGCTTCTCCTGGTCCGCGCGGCTTCGCATCGCCTCGAACCTGGACCGGCTGGACAAGACCGAACAGGCCGTCCAGGAACTCCGCTCCCTCGCCGAGGAACGCAAGGACCGCTACGACGCCCTGGTGAGCATGGGGGACATTCTTCGCCGGCGCGAGCGCTACCGCGAGGCGGCCGAGGCTTACGCGGAGGCCCGGGCCCGCATCCCCAACCTGGAGCCCAGGCACTGGACCCTGCTTTACACGACGGGGATCGCGCACGAACGGCTGAAGGAATGGCCGAAGGCGGAACCGGCTTTCCTGAAAGCCCTGGAACTGCAGCCCGACCAGCCCTTCGTGCTCAACTATCTCGGCTATTCGTGGGTCGAGTTGGGCAGGAACCTCGACCGGGCCAGGAGCATGATCGAAAAGGCGGTCGAGAAACGCCCGACCGACGGCTATATCGTCGATAGCCTGGGCTGGGTTCTTTACCGGCTCGGCGACCTGCCCGGCGCGGTCAAGAACCTGGAGCGCGCCGTGGAGCTGCGCCCCGAGGACCCAACCATCAACGATCACCTGGGCGACGTCTATTGGCTCGTCGGCCGCAGGAACGAAGCGCGCTTTCAATGGCAGCGGTCCCTGATCCTGGAGCCCGAAGAGGACCTCGAGGTCAAGATCAGGGACAAGCTCGAAAACGGGTTCGATCCCGAAAAGCACGGCAAACCCGCCGGAAACTAGCCGGTCCACCACTTAAGCGAGGCGCACGTTGAGCCGCGTCATCACCCGGGCAGCCCCCGCCAAGATCAACCTCTATCTCCGGATAACCGGCAAACGCGACGACGGCTATCACCTGCTGGACAGTCTCGTCGCCTTCGCGGGCGCCGGAGACGTCGTCACCGCCCGGGCCGCCCAGGATCTGTCGCTGACCATCGGCGGCCCGTTCGCCGGCGGGTTGTCCGCGGACGGCAGCAACCTTGTCCTTCGCGCCGCACGCGCGCTCCGCGCCGCCTCGGGTTCGGCCCACGGGGCAAAACTCGGCCTGACGAAAAACCTGCCCGTGTCGTCCGGTATCGGCGGCGGTTCCGCCGATGCCGCGGCGGCGCTGCTGGCCTTGAGGGAACTATGGGAGCTCGACATGGACGATACCTGGGACGATACCGAACTCGCGGCGCTGGGATTGGCGTTGGGCGCGGATGTGCCCGTCTGCCTTGCCGAACGCCCCTCCCGGGTAAGCGGCATCGGAGACATCATCGAGCCGGCGCCGAACCTGCCGGCCGCGTGGCTGGTGCTCGCCAATCCGGGCATTCCGGTTTCCACCCCCGAGGTCTTCGGCCGCCGGCAGGGTCCGTTCAGCGATCCGGCAAAGTTCCCCGCCTCGTGGACGGACGTGGAGGCGCTCGCCGAAACCCTGGCGGTCTTGGGCAATGACCTCACGGACGCGGCGATCGGGGCCGCCCCGGTGATCGCCGGGATGCTGGACGAGATGGCCGAACTGCCGGGCGCCCTGTTGGCCCGGCTGTCCGGCAGCGGGGCGACGTGTTTCTCCCTCATGCGGGACGAGCCCAGCGCGCAATTCGGCGTCATGGCGCTGGAGGAATTTCATCCGGACTGGTGGATCAAGGCGGCCCCCGTGCTTCCGCCGGGCCCCGCCGATCCGGCGCTGTTCGGCTAGCCCGGGCTGAACCTCCGGCCCTTGCGCGGGACCGCCCGTCCGACTATGGATAGCCCTCGGTCATGGGGTGTAGCCAAGTGGTCTAAGGCACCGGTTTTTGGTACCGGCATTCGGAGGTTCGAATCCTCCCACCCCAGCCATCCTTTCCCGGGCTAGAGCCGATCTAGGGCTTGATCACCCAGGCCTTGTAGCGCCTCTCCGTACCGGCGCAGGCGGCCAGCACCAGATCGCGGGACATGTACGGGCCGGCCTGCCGGCTCGTCGGCGCGACGGCGAGGCAGAGGGAGGCGTCGGACTTGACCCGGAACTCGGAACCGGACGCATCGTAGGCGAACCGCTGGGCCCCCTTGTCGCCGCAGGTCAGCAGGCCGAGTTTGGCGCCGGCCTTGGCGCCGCCCAATATTTCCGCGCATAGATTGTCGAAGGTCGCCGACTGGATGCGGCCCGATGCGGCATCGAACTTGAACTGCACGTCGCCGCCCCGGGGTTTGCAGGAATGAGCGTGCAGCCTGTCCGACAGGCCGCGGCCCACCGTGTCGATGCACCAGCCGAGCTTGTCCACCTCGTCCAGATTGTCGGCGAGGTAGATGACCGGCGACGGGGTCTGCAGGTCGGGCGGCATGGCCTCGGCCGATACGGCCCAGCCCAGCAACGGCAATAGAAATACGAAAACAAATATGCGCTTGAGCGAGATCACGATTACCTCCTGAAACAAATTGGCCTGAAACAAATAGTTATGTCCCCACCTTAACGGAGATCGCCGGACAATCCGTCACCGGATTTCCCTCCGCCCGGCATCAGCCCGTTACTTCCAGCACCACCGCCATGCCCGTGTCTCCGGCGGCGCACCCGGTAAACAATCCCCGGCCGCCGCCGAGCAGGGCGAGTTCCTCGATAAGCTCGATGACCCCGCGGGTGCCCATGGGCGCCTGGGGATGGCCCCAGACCAGGGTGCAGCCGTAATTGTTCATTTTGGCGAGGTCGCAGCCGGTCTCCCTGGCGAAATAGATGTCGTTGACCGCGAACGGGTTATGGGTCTTCACGGCGTCGATTTCGCCGATGGAGAGGCCGGCCATGTCGAGCGCCCGCCTCGCCGCCGGCACCGGGGCCTCCGGCATATAGCCGTTCTCGGCCCGCGCCATGCCGAAGCCCAGGAGCCGGACGGTGATGTTCTTGTCGGAACTGAGATCGGCTGCCTTGCCGGGCGCGGTCACGATGATGCAGGCATTGCCGTCCGCGGGGTGGGTCTGGCCGGCGAAGGTGACCGAGCCGTCCTTCAATACCGGCTTCATGCCCGCGAGTTTTTCGGGGTTAGGCGGATAGACCCCCTCGTCGCCGTCCATGACCGCCACGGTCTTTTTGAAGTTGGCCGACGGCACCTCAAACGGCAGGGTCATGAAGCGCTTCTGAAACGCCCGGCCGTCCGCCAGCGCCGCCTGGTACTGCTGCTGGCGCATCAGCACGACCTCGTGCTGCTGCTCGGTGGTGATCTGGTGCTTGGCGGCGACGTTTTCCGCCGTCTGGAGCATGGAATGGCCGCCGACCGGGTCGCGCTGCATGTTGTCGAGGGTGACGTTTTCGTGGGCTCCCGTGCCGCCCGGGCCCCCCGGCGCCGGATAGTAGACCTGCGGCCCGTTGGAGATCCGGTCGACGGTCGCCACCAGGGCGACCTCGGCCATCCCGCCGTCGACTTCCTGGGCGGCGTTCTCGATGCAGCGGACGCCGGTCGCGCAGACCTGGGAAATCGCCGGCCCGCCGACATCCGGCGCGCCGAGCATGTGGGTAAACCAGGGCAGCCCCACGAACGA
>CBDBMR010000010.1:0-199381 GCA_965207535.1 Rhodospirillales bacterium
GGCGGGAAACACTTGAGCCGCGTGCTGTTCGACGGCGCGACCCTCGAAAATCCCTACGTGGTTGGCGCGCAGGTGCGGCCGCGCGGCGGCGCGCCGGATGCCTGGCGTGCGCGGATGGCCTACTTTCCCTTCAACAGCAGGGCTCAAACGCCTGAGTTCGAGCTCGGGGTCAGCTACGGGGATGACGGGGTCGTGCAGTCGGTCCTCCAGGATTTCGGAAACTACCAAATCGAAGCCAGGATCACGCGGCTGGAGAAGCTCGACGCGCCTATTTGCTAGTCCGGCCGCCGGGCCGGGACGTTTCCCCGCCCAGCAGCGAACGTCCCTTGCGGATGGCGGGATCGCCGAATTTCTCGCGCACCGCGTCCATTGCCCGCTCCACCTCGGCGGCCGATGCATCCCGGCCGCCGTCCAGCAGGTCGGTCTGGCGCGAGGCCGGCGGGTCGGCGAGGCGGCTGGTCCCGACGCCGATCAGCCGGAAGGAGCGTCCGTCGCACTGATCCTCGAGCAGCGGCAGCGCCGTCTGATAGAGCGTCTCCGCGAGCTGGGTCGGGGCAGGGAGCGTCCTGGACCGGGTGACGATCCGGAACGACGACGTCTTGAGCTTCAGCGTCACGCCGGCCGCCGCCAGTTCCTGCCGCTTCAGGCGTTTGGCAACCTTCTCCGACAGCGGCCACAGGCGGCGGGCCAGTTCGTCGGCGCGCTTGGTGTCCCTGGCCAGAGTGGTCTCGGCCGAGATGCTCTTGGCGCCCGGGCTGGGATCGACCGCGCGGGCGTCCCGGCCGTTGGACAGCCGGGCGAGACGCGCCCCGATCTTGCCGTAGCGCGCGATCAGCTCCTTTTCGTCGATCCGCCGGAGCTGGCCGATGGTCTTGAGCCCGTCCCGCTCCAGACGGCGGCGGAGCGACTTGCCCACGCCCCAGATGGACGAGACCGGGCGGGGCGAGAGGAAATCCAGCGCCTCGGCGCGGCCGATGGCGGCGAAACCGCGGGGCTTGTCGAGGTCGGATGCGGTCTTGGCGAGAAACTTGTTGTAGCTGAGGCCGACCGACGCGGTGACGCCGGCCTCATCCTCGATCCGTTTGACCAGCCGGACCAGCGTCTGGGCCGGCGCCGCCCGGTGCAGGGCCTGGGTGCCGCTCAGGTCGAGAAACGCCTCGTCCACGGAAAGCGCCTCCACCAGCGGCGTCGTGTCCTTCATCATGCCCCGGATTTCCCGGCCGAGGCGCTGGTACTTCTCCATGTCGGGGCGGATGACCACGGCGTCGGGGCACGCCTTCAGGGCCTTGAACATGGGCATCGCCGAATGGACGCCCCGGGTCCGGGCGATGTAGCAGCAGGCCGAGACCACGCCGCGCCGGCCGCCGCCGACGATCACCGGCTTGTTGGCCAGTTCCGGATTGTCCCGCTTCTCCACGGTCGCGTAAAACGCGTCACAGTCGATGTGCGCGATGGCCAGCCCGGCCACCTCCGGGTGGCTGAACAGCCGGGGCGAGCCGCATTCGGGGCAGCGGTCCGGCGGCGCCGCCGGCTCGAACAGGTGGGCGCAGTCGCGGCACAGGCGGGGCGCCGGCTCAGCCATCGCGGGCCTCCGCCGGCCGCGGCCATGCCGCGCCTTCAATCTTGGTGCCGCCGAGGTCGATTCCCAGTCCCATGACGCCGCTCAATCCGGTTTTGGCCGGTAATGGCCGGTGATGGCCGGTGATGGGGCATCATCGCGCCCAAGGGGCCAGGGCGCAACCAGGGCGCAACCAGGGCGCAACCGGGGCGCAACCGGCTCGGTGCGAACCTCTCCAGCGTATGGTGCGGCTTATTCCGCGGGTGCTGCCGGCGCCGATGCGGCGGCCTTCGCCTTGCCTCGCTCGAGAACGCCGGCGAACAGGCTCAACAGCGGCGGAATAATGAGCAGGGTCAGCAGCGCCGACAGCGCCAGGCCGCCGACCACGACCGAGCCCAGCCCCCGGTACAGCTCCGAACCGGCGCCCGGGAACAGGACAAGCGGCAACATGCCGAACACACTGGTCAGCGTCGACATGAAGATCGGCCGCAAGCGGTTGTCGGTGGATTCCAGGATTGACTCCATGGGAGACATTCCTTCCTCCCGCATGTGCACCAGGGTCTGGTGGACCAGCAGGATGGCGTTGTTGACCACGATGCCGATGAGGATGACGAAGCCCAATAGCGTCAACATATCCAGGGGCTGAGATTCGAAGGTGTTCAGCAGGGCCAGCCCGCCAACCCCGCCCGCCGTGGCGAGCGGTACCGAGAACATGATGATGAATGGATAGATGAAGCTCTCGAACAGGATTGCCATGACCAGATAGACGATCAGCAGCGCCAGCAGCAAATTGACCACCATATTGTTGAAAGTCCGGGTGAGGGCATCGGCGGTGCCGGACATCTTCAGGCTGATGCCGACGGGCAGACCTTCGGCCTTCATCGGTTCGATGATTTTCTCGCGTACCGTATCCATCGCGACTTCGAGAGCGATGTCCTTCGACGGCCCGATGCGAATGGTGATGTTGCGTTCCCGGTCGAGGTGGCGAATCTGATCCGGACTTGCGGACACCACGACACGCGACAGCGAACTTGCCGGCAGCACCCGGCCCTTGGGCGTGACCACCGGAATGTTGTCGATACCCTGGGTCCGGTCGATCTGCCGGTATGGGCCGCGAACCATGAAGTCGGTCAGCTTGCCGTTGATGGTGACCTCGGCGACCTTGATGCCGTCGTTGAAGGCGTCGATGGCCTGGCCGAGATCATGCGCGGTCAGGCCGTTGTCGGCGAGACGCTGGGGGTCGGGGAGGACCCGGACCTCGGGCGTCAGAACGCTCAAGCTGGGCAGGGCGCGGGACTGGTGGCCTTCGCTGCGGGGGAATTCCTGGAAGATCCGAAACTGCGCCTGGGCCGCCACATTGACGATGTCGTCCAGATCGGGGCCGCTGATGTCGAGATCGATGTTCCGGCCGCCGCCGAAACCCCGGCCGAACAGCGAGGTCTGGCGGACGAAGCCTCGGGCGCCCGGTTCGCTGTTGATGGCTCGGCGCATGACCGGGATCAACTCGCCGACGCGGGTCGGGTCGACCGCCGCCGCCGTCGCCAAGGTAAAGCCGCGCCGGATGACGAACCAGAACCGCGACACTTGCGGCGGGCCGCCTTCCGCCGCGGCCTGACTTTCCGGCGTGCCGAGGAGCGGCCTGATCTGGGCTTCGGCCTTCTCGGCCATGGAAACGATGGCGTCCAGATTGTAGCCGGGGGGAGGGATCACCCGGGCGAACAGCAGATTGCGATTACCCTCGGGCAGATATTCGAGCTTCGGCAGGAACGCCCAGGTCGAGACGCCGGCAATGCCGCAGATCAGCGCCACCACGGCGATGGAGCGGATTCGGCTGGCGACGATGAAGCGGGTGTAGCCGAGGACGAATATCCTGAACCCACGGGCGAAATGATCAATGCCCGGCAGCTTCAACATGGTCTCGCCGGTGCGGACGCCGCGCTTCAGGATCCCGTTGGCCAACGATGGAATCACCGTAATCGAGACGATAAGGGACAGGATCACGGCAACCGAGATTGCCACCGCGATGTCACGGAACAGCTGTCCGACCTCCAGCTTCATCACCAGGATCGGAATGAACACCATTACCGTGGTCATGGCGGAGACGAAGATCGCGCCCCACACCTGTTTTGCGCCCCGGGCCGCCGCGACCGCCGCCGGATGGCCTTGCTGACGCAGCCGGTAGATGTTTTCCAGCACCACGATCGCGGCGTCGACGACCATGCCGACGGCGAACGCAAAACCGGCGAGGGAGATGACGTTGATCGACCGGCCGAGCATGGCCATGGCGACGAATGAGCCGATGACCGACACCGGTATGGCGGCTGAAATGATCAGCGTTGCCCGGATCGAGCGCAGGAAGATCAGCAAAATCATCGCCGCCAGAAGACCGCCGACGACCATATTCTGCTGGACCAGGCCGATTGCCGAATTGATGTACACCGTGTCGTCGTGAACCTGGGTCATCACGAGGCCCGCATCCCGCAGCGGCCCTTCGTTGAGATCGGCGACCACCGCCTTGATGCGTTCCATCACGTCGATCACGTTGACGCCGGTATCGCGGATGATGTTGACGACGAGGGATTCCCGGCCGTTGGACCGGATCTGGGTCTCGGTTTCCACCAGGTCGTATTCGATCTTGGCGACGTCGCCGACGGTCACCCGGGAAATGCGGCCGGTAGCCGGGTCGAGCCGGGAGCGCAGGACCAGATTGTTGACCCGCTCAATCGAGTTGAGTTCATTGTCCGTGCGTACCACGTAGCGGCGCTTGCCTTCCTCGACGTCGCCCGCGGAAATGGACGCATTGGCGCCGCGGAGCGCGTTGGCAAACTCGGTGATCGTCAGACCGAACCGGGCCATCCGCTGAGGATCGACAATCATCCTGAGCTCGTGGCGACGGCCGCCCCAGACGTTGACGATCCCGACACCGCTGATCCTCTCGAGCCGGTCCTGGACCACGTCTTCCATCAGCCGGCCGAATTCGTAAACCCGGCGCGTGCTGCCGGGTCTCGCCGTGACCGAGAACCAGGCGATCGGGTTGTCTTCGGCGTCGCGCGTGCGGATGCGCGGCGTCCGGGACTCGTCAGGGACGCCCCTGACATTGTTGAGACGGTTGCTGACCAGCATCAGCCCCCGGTCCATATTGGTGCCGATCCCGAAGGTCAGAACAATTCGGTTGCCGCTGTCCCGGGACGCGCTCTCGATCGTTTCGACCCCTTCGATGCCCTTGAGCGCGTCTTCCTGACGGTTGGTCAGCTCTTTTTCCACGTCGAGGCTCGACGCCCCCGGCCAGGACGTGAAGATCGTCAGGACCGGTTTGCGGGTATCCGGCGTGAGCTGGATCGGAATGGCGGTGAGCGAGACAATTCCCGCAAGCACCACCATCAAGACAATGGAAATTACCGCCGTCGGGCGCTTAATGGCTAGTTCGATTAATGGCATCGCGTATTCCCCAACGCAAAATGCTGATGAGCCGATGTCATTGCCGGCTCAGTTTCCGCTGAATGAAGGCCCGCCGCTCCGCCCGCGGCATGGCAAAGAATTTCTGACGTTCTTCGTCGCTCAGACCCTGGATGACGGCTCGCGCTTCGGGACTCGGACCGCGGCCCCCTTGACCTTGACCGCCGCCGCCGGATTCGCGTGCCGTTTGCCCGCCGCCCTGACCGGCGCCCGGACGGACGCCTTGCGGCCCGCCGCCGGCATTTCGTTCCGCCAATTTGGCCCGAATGAAGGCGCCTTTTTCCGGTCCGCTCATGGCGAAGAACTTCCGGCGCTCCTCATCGCTCAGGGATCGGATGATCGCCCCTGCCTGCGGGTTGCCGCCGCCGGGACCACCGCCGCCGGGTCCGCGCGCCGCTTGCCCGCCGCCCTGACCGGAGCCCTGACGGGCACCTTGCGGTCCGCCGCCGGCATTTCGTTCCGCCAATTTGGCCCGAATGAATGCGCCTTTCTCCGGTCCGCTCATGGCGAAGAACTTCCGGCGCTCCTCGTCGCTCAGGGACCGGATGATCGCTCCGGCCTGCGGGTTGCCGCCGCCGGGTCCGCCGCCGCCGGGACCCGAGCGCGCCACCCGCACGTTCTGGCCGGGCCGCAGCATCTCGTTACCGCGGACCACGACCTTCATCCCCGGCCGGAGACCGGAACGAATTTCAAATTTGTTGCCGAACGCTTCGCCGATCCGGACCTGTGCCGGCCGTACCCGGCCTTGCTGAAACACGTAGACCACCGGCCCGGTCTGGCGTGAAACGATGGCGTCCTTGGCGACCGTCACCACCTCGCGGCGTTGTCCCCGCGGGACCTGAATGACCACGCTCTGGTTGGGTACCGCGTTGGAGTTGGCGCCGAATTGGGGCATCAGCCGCACGGCGCGGGTCCGTGCCAAGGGGTCCTCGTCAGGGACGATGGCGCGGATCGATGCCTTGATGGATTTGCCATTGCTCAGCGCGACGTCCAGTTCCGCGCCCTCGGCGATGCCGCTCAGCCGGTCCGATGGGATGTCGGCCTCGACCTCCATGGTGCGGTCATCCAACAGGGTCGCGATGGCCGCGCCGGCGCCTACGAAGGCGCCCGCCGAGACATTGCGGTTGATGACCACACCGGCAAACGGCGCACGGATTCGCGCATCCTTGATATCGAGGCGCGCCATATCCCGAGACGCCCGGGCGCGGCGGAGCGCGGCGGCGTTCTCATCCACCGAGGCCCGGGCCTTGACGATTTCCTGACGCTTATCCTCGTAGCGCGCCTGGGAGAAAGCCGCCGAACGCCGAAGACCTTCGATGCGCTTAAGCTCCTGCTTCAGGAGTTCGACCGTCGCCTTGGCCGAGTTCAATTTTGCCCGCGCCTGATTGACCTCGGCGCTCTTCAGGTCCGCCTCGAGCTTGAAGCGGTCGATTTCGATCTCGGCCAGCACTTGACCCTTTTCCACCCGGTCGCCGACATCGACCAGGACAGTCGCGATACGCCCGGCGATCCTGGATGCGATGGTGCCGCGCTGCTTGGCCACCAGCCGACCGGTAATCGGTACGGTTTGAATGAGGTTTTCGCGCACCACGTCACCGAGCTCGACCAGCGGCGGAGGCCGCCGCCGTCCGCCGAAGCCGCCCGGCCTTCCGCCACCAGGACGTCCCGCCGACGGAGCGCCGCCGCCGGGCCGTCCGGCGCCTTGGCCGCCGCCTTGTCCGCCACCCGGGCCTCCCGGGGGCCGCTGGGAAGCCTGGCCGCCGCCGGGTGCGGAACGGCCCCCGGCATTTTGTTCCGCCAGCTTCTTCTGAATAAAGGCCCGGCGCTCTTCGCGGGGGAGGGCGAAGAATTTCTGCCGTTCCTCGTCGCTCAGGTTCTGGATCACGGCCCGCGCTTCGGGGCTCGGACCGCCTTGAGACATGGCCGGCGGAATCGGTCCAATAACCAGCGCACCGGCTCCGAGTACCAGTGCGCCGAAAAAGCCCAGCGCATAAATCGACTTCTTCAAATCTTCCCCCTCTCGACGGCCGCCTCACGCTTGGAGCGGCCGCGCGGTGAATGCATTCAATTGCCGGTGGTTCGGGTCTTAAACGTCCGCCTCAGGGGTTTCCGTCGCCGGATCGAGGCGCCACCGGGATTCAATTTACCCCTGAAAAAGCGTATTTGCCCTTGAAAATGTGTTTCGTGAGTAAAGTCAAGGGTTTAGTCGAGGTTCGCAACCTAGTGGATTGACCAAGAACGATCAACCAATCATCGCCTTTTTGGCTGGGTGTGCTAGTAACATCCGATTGAGGGCCTTGTTGCCGGGAAGCCCCGAACGGAGCCAGTTATTGTCCACCGCACTCTATACCCACCCCGTCTGTATCGAGCATCGGCCCGGCCCCGGTCATCCGGAAAGCCCCGATCGTCTGCGGGCCGTCCTCGATGCCCTCTCCGCCAGCGAGTTCGACGGACTCGACCGGCGGGAGGCGCCCCAGGCGACGGCTGAAATACTGGAGCGCGCCCATTCTCCCGGCCATGTTTCGACCATTCTCGACAATGTTCCCGAAACCGGGTTCCGGGCGCTTGATCCCGACACCTATCTTTCACCGGCCTCCGGCGAGGCGGCGCTGCGGGCGGCGGGCGGCGTGTGCGCGGCAGTGGATGCCGTGGCCGGCGGCGATGCGGCCAACGCCTTTTGCGCCGTCCGTCCCCCCGGCCATCATGCGGAAAGCCGCCGGGCCATGGGGTTTTGCCTGTTCAGCAATATCGCCGTCGGCGCGCTGCATGCGCAGGCGGTTCATGGCCTCGAACGGATCGCGGTGGTGGATTTCGACGTCCACCACGGCAACGGCACCGAAGCCATCCTGTCCGGGGCCGACGGCATGTTCTTCGCCTCCAGCCACCAGTTTCCCGCCTATCCGGGCACCGGTACCGAGAGCCGGGGCGATACGGTGATCAACGTGCCGCTGCCGCCGGGCGCCGGATCGGCCGAATTCCGGTCGGTTTACGGCGAGACCATATTTCCGGCGCTGGAGATGTTCGCGCCGCAGATGATATTCGTGTCCGCCGGGTTTGACGCCCATCTCCGGGACCCGCTGTGCCAACTGGAGCTGACCACCGACGACTTCGCGTGGGTCAGCCGGGAAATCGCGTCCATCGCCGCATCATTCAGCGGGGGAAAGGTCGTCTCCAGCCTCGAAGGCGGATATGACCTTCAGGCGCTTGCCGATTCGGTTGCCGCCCATGTCCGGGTCTTGATTGCGGCGGGCGAAGCGGGATCGTAAACTTCGGCGGTCTTTTCAGGGGAGATCCATGGCTGACAAGAACGAAGACGCCGCCATCGCCAAGCTGAGCTTCGAAGAGGCATTGGCGGAACTGGAGGAAATCGTCGGTGCGCTTGAGGACGGCGACAGCGACCTGGACAAGGCGATCAACGCCTACGAGCGGGGGACCAGGCTGAAGAAGCACTGCGAAGCCAAGCTCAAGGAAGCCAAAGCCCGCATCGACAAGATCAGCGTCGATCCCGAAGGCAATTCGGCGACGGAACCGGCCGATATTGACCAGTGAGCGCGACCTCCGAATTTGAAACAGCGTTGGCACGCTCGGCCGAGGCCGTCGAGGATTGCCTCGCCGGCCTGCTGCCCGACGGCGACGGTCACGAGGAGCGGGTCATGGAGGCGATGCGCTACTCGTCCCTCGGCGGCGGAAAGCGCATCCGCCCGTTTCTGGTGATGGCCGGGGCGGACATGTTCAACGTGTCGCGCGAGCGCTCCGAACGTGTCGGCGCGGCCATCGAAATGGTTCATACCTATTCGCTGATCCATGACGATCTGCCGGCCATGGATGACGACGACCTGCGGCGGGGCCAGCCCACATGCCACGTGAAATTCGACGAAGCGACGGCCATTCTCGCCGGCGACGCACTCCTGACCCTGGCCTTCGAAGTCGTTACCGACCCGGATACCCACCCCAACTCGGATGTGCGCTGCGATCTGGCGCTGGAATTGGCCAGGGCGGCGGGGGCTCAGGGTATGGTCGGCGGGCAAATGATTGATCTGGTTGCGGAAGATCACGATTTCGACGTTGCGGAGATCACCCGCCTGCAAAGGATGAAGACCGGTGCGCTGATCAATTTCGCCTGTATCGCCGGGGGAATTCTCGGCCGGGCGACGGATCATCAGATGCATATTCTGAGCGCCTATGCCCATGATTTGGGTCTCGCCTTTCAGATCGTCGACGATTTACTCGATGTGGAGGGGGATACGGCGGTGCTGGGCAAAACGGCGGGCAAGGACGAGGCGGCCGGAAAGGCAACCTTTGTTTCGCTTTTGGGGGTCGAGAGAGCCCGCGAACAGGCCCGGATGCTGGCCGATCAGGCCGCCGCCCATTTGGGGCCGTTCGACGACAAGGCGGCGAATTTATGCCAACTTGCGGATTTTGTTGTAAATCGGCGAAACTGAGGTATAGAATCAGAGTATATCAAGCACTTAGGTCGTACTTTGGAACCTCGGCCAACCGGGGATTGGAATGGAATGACCGAAACGCCGCTTCTCGATACCGTCAACCTTCCCACCGATTTGCGGGAATTCAATTCGGACCAACTCAAGCAGTTGGCGGATGAACTCAGGTCCGAGACCATTGACGTGGTTTCCCATATCGGCGGGCACCTCGGGGCCAGCCTGGGCGTGGTCGAGTTGACCGTCGCGCTTCACCATATCTTCAACACTCCGGACGACCGGTTGATCTGGGACGTCAGCCACCAGGCCTATCCGCACAAAATTCTTACCGGACGGCGGGACCGCATCCGCACCCTGCGGCAGGGCGGCGGATTGTCGGGCTTCACCAAGCGCACCGAGAGCGAGTATGACCCGTTCGGCGCGGCCCACAGTTCGACCTCCATTTCGGCCGGGCTCGGCATGGCCGTGGCGCGGGACCTCGAAGGCGGCTCCAGGAACGTCGTGTGCGTCATCGGTGATGGGGCCATGAGCGCCGGCATGGCCTACGAGGCGATGAACAATGCCGGTTCGATGGATTCGCGGCTGATCGTGATCCTCAATGACAACGATATGTCCATCGCCCCGGCGGTGGGCGCCATGAGCGCCTATCTGTCCAGGCTGATTTCGTCCAAGCCCTACCGGTCGCTCCGCCACTTTGCCAGGGAGACGGCGAGCAAGCTGCCGCGCCGGCTCGAAGTTACCGCCCTGCGGGCCGAGGAATACGCCCGCGGCATTCTTACCGGCGGCACCCTGTTCGAGGAGTTGGGCTTTTTCTACGTCGGTCCCATTGACGGCCACAACGTGGACCACCTGCTCCCGGTTCTGAAGAACCTTCGGGATTCGGAAGTGGACGGGCCGGTCCTGCTCCATGTCGTCACCGAGAAGGGGCATGGCTACGAACCCGCCGAGAACGCCGCCGACAGGTATCACGGCGTCTCCAAGTTCGACGTGGTTACCGGCGAACAAAACAAGCCGACCCCAAACGCGCCGTCCTATACCGGCGTCTTCGCCGAGGCCCTGATCAAGCAGGCCGAAAAGGACGACAAGATCGTCGCGGTGACGGCGGCGATGCCGTCTGGCACGGGCGTCGACAAGTTCGGCAAGGTCTTTCCGGAACGCACCTTCGATGTCGGCATTGCCGAACAGCACGCGGTAACGTTCGGCGCCGGTCTCGCAACGGAGGGCTACCGGCCGTTCGTCGCCATCTACTCCACCTTCCTGCAGCGCGGTTACGACCAGATCGTCCATGACGTGGCCATCCAGAAGCTGCCGGTGCGCTTCGCCATCGACCGGGCGGGGCTGGTCGGCGCCGACGGCGCCACCCACGCCGGGTCCTACGACATCAATTATCTCGCCTGCCTGCCCGATTTCGTGGTCATGGCGGCCGCCGACGAGGCGGAGCTGGTCCACATGGTGGCGACCGCCGCCGAAATCGACGATCGGCCGTCATCGTTCCGCTATCCGCGCGGCGAGGGGACCGGGGTGGAGATGCCCGAGATGGGCGTGCCGCTGGAGATCGGCAAGGGCCGGATCATCCGTGAAGGAACGGCGGTGGCCATCCTGAGTTTCGGGACCCGGCTGAGCGAGGTGCTGCTCGCGGCGGAGGACCTTGCCGCCCGCGGACTGACGACGACCGTGGCCGATGCGCGGTTCTGCAAGCCCCTGGACGAGGATCTGGTGGTGCGCCTGGCCAAGGAGCACGAGGTGCTGATCACCATCGAGGAAGGCGCCATCGGCGGCTTCGCGGCGCACGTCATGCAATGTCTGGCGGCCAAGGGCATCATGGATGGCGGCCTCAAGATCCGGCCGATGATCCTGCCCGATATGTTCTTCGATCACGACAAGCCCGAGCTTCAATATGAGCTCGCCGGCCTTCGCACCGCCGATATCGTCGCCACTGCCCTCGGCGCGCTGGGACTGGAAGGGGATGCCGGGGCGGAACAGGACGGCGCCCACCAGCCCGCCCGCGCCTGAGGCGCACTGAAGCCATGGCGAAGCCCGCCGGCGCGGGGCGCGACAAGACAAGCTCAACTTCCAAACGCAGACTGGACCAGTTGCTGGTCGACCGCGGCCTCGTGGAAAGCCGGGCGCGCGCGCAATCAACCGTCATGGCGGGCCTGGTGTATTCCGGTGAAACCCGCTTGGACAAACCGGGGACGCGGATCGCCGGGGACGCGCCCCTCGAGGTGCGGGGCCGGGATCATCCCTGGGTGTCGCGAGGCGGCCTGAAACTCGGCCATGGACTGACCGAATTCGGGATCGATCCGTCTGACAAGGTGTGCATCGACGTCGGCGCGTCCACCGGCGGATTTACCGACGTGCTCTTGAGCCGGGGCGCCGCACGGGTTTATGCGGTCGATGTCGGTCACGGCCAGCTCGCCTGGAAGCTCCGCCGGGACGAGCGCGTGGTGGTCCTGGAGCGGACCAACGCACGCCATCTGTCGCCGGACGAAATTCCGGCGCCGGTGGACCTGGTGGTATGCGATGCCAGCTTCATCGGCCTGAAGACGGTATTGCCGGCTGCGCTGGCCCTGGCGGCGCCCGGCGCTCACCTCGTCGCACTGATCAAGCCCCAGTTCGAAGTCGGCAAGGAGCAGGTCGGCAGGAAAGGCGTGGTTCGCGACCCGGCGCTGCACCGGGTGGTATGCGACGACATACGGGGCTGGCTGGACTCGTTCCCCGGCTGGTCGGTCATCGGATTAAGCGAAAGCCCCGTCAAGGGTCCGGAGGGAAACGTCGAGTTCCTGATCGCCGGGAGAAATGCGGGCTAACGATCCATCTTGTGGTAGTCCGCGTTGGGCATCATATCGAGCCCATGGGCCATGCGATTGGTGTAGTTGAAGAACGCCGCCGTATCGCAGATGTCGAAGATATCCTGCTCGGTGAAGCCCGCGTCGCGGAGCGACCGGCGGTCGGCCTCGGCGATGTCATGGGGGGTCTCGGTGAGTTTCCATGCAAAATCGAGCATTGCCCGCCGGCGGGGCTCGAGTTCCGCGACCCGGTAGTTCATCACCATCATTTCACCGAGCTCGGGATCGCCGGAGAGTTGGCGGACGGCCTGGCCGTGGGCGACCAGGCAGTAGTAGCAGCGGTTCACCGACGAGACGACCACCGCGATCATCTCGCGCTCGAGCTTGGAGAGGCCGCAAGCTTCCTCATCCAGCATCAGCGTGTTGTAGAAGGCGGTGAAGTTGCGGAACTTCTCGATATTTCCGGTGTAGGCGCGGAGCACGTTCGGCACGAGGCCGAGCTTTTCCTCGCAGATGGCGAAGTACTTCCTGGTGTCCTCGTCCAGGGTCTCCGGGTCGGGGAGGGGAACGCGGACGATGTGACCGGGCTGGGGCATGGCGCCGCGCCGGCTAGACCTTGCCGCCGATGGCGCGATGGCGCAGCAGGTGATCCGCCAGCACGCAGGCGACCATGGCCTCGCCCACCGGGACGGCGCGGATGCCGACGCACGGGTCGTGACGGCCCTTGGTCGAAACCTTGGCGTTTTTGCCTTTGGCGGTCACCGTATCCCGCGGGGTGAGAATCGAGCTCGTCGGCTTGACGGCGAAGCGGGCCACCACGTCCTGGCCGGACGAAATCCCGCCGAGGACGCCGCCCGCCTTGTTGGAGAGGAACACAGGCCTTCCGTCCTTCATCCGCATCTCGTCCGCGTTTTCCTCGCCGCTGAGGCACGCGGCCTCGAACCCGGCGCCGATCTCAACCCCCTTGACGGCGTTGATGCTCATCAGCGCCTTGGCGATGTCGGCGTCCAGCTTGTCGTAAATGGGATCCCCCAGCCCGGCCGGCACGTTGGAGGCGACGATCTCGATCACCGCGCCAGTCGAGGAGCCGGCTTTCCGCACGCCGTCCAGGTACGCCGCCCAGTGTTCGGCGGCCTTGGCGTCCGGGCACCAGAAGGGGTTCTTGTCGATCTGGCTCCACCGCCATTTGTTCCGGTCGATGCCATGCGGGCCCATCTGGACGAGCGCGCCCCGGACCTTGATCCTCGAGCCGAGGATTTTGCGCGCCACGGCGCCCGCCGCTACCCGGCACGCGGTTTCCCGGGCGCTTGCCCGGCCGCTGCCGCGATAGTCCCGGAAGCCGTACTTCGCATCATAGGTGAAGTCGGCGTGCCCCGGCCGGTAGAGATTCTTTATGGCCTCATAGTCCTTGGAGCGCGCGTCCGTATTCTCGATCAGCACCGCAATGGGTGCTCCGGTGGTTTTGCCCTCGAAAGTGCCGGACAGGATCCGGGCCTTGTCGGCTTCCTTGCGCTGGGTGGTGAACCTGGATTGGCCGGGCCGGCGCTTGTCCAGCCATACCTGCAGATCGTCCTCGCCGAGCTTCAGGCCGGGCGGCGTGCCATCGATCACGCAGCCGATGGCCGGACCATGGCTCTCGCCGAAGGTGGTAAATCTGAATAATTCCCCGAAGGAGTTGCCGGCCATGTCTCAGGCGGCTTCCGAACCGTCGGACACCGTCATGTCCGGCGCATCGATCGCCTTCATGCCGACGATGTTGTAGCCGCAATCCACGTGATGGGTTTCGCCGGTGACGCCGGATGACAGGTCGCTGAGCAGGTAGAGCCCGGCGCCGCCGACGTCGTCGCCGGTAACGTTGCGCCTGAGCGGCGAATTGTATTCGTTCCATTTGAGGATATAGCGGAAATCGCCGATACCCGACGCCGCCAAGGTCTTCATCGGTCCGGCGGAGATGGCGTTGACCCGGATGCCCTGGCCGCCGAGGTCTTCGGCGAGATAACGCACGCTGGCCTCGAGGGCCGCCTTGGCGACGCCCATGACGTTGTAGTGGGGCATGACCCGTTCGGATCCGGCATAGGTGAGCGTGACCAGCGAGCCGCCGTCGGTCATCAGTTGCTGCGCCCGCTGACAGATGGCGGTGAACGAGTAGCACGAGATGAGCATGGTCCGGGAGAAGTTCTCCGGGGTGGTATCCAGATATTTCCCCTTGAGTTCCTCCTTGTCGGAATAGGCGATGGCATGGACCAGGAAGTCGAGTTTTCCCCATTTGGATTTGAGCTCGGCGAACACGGCATCGACGCTGGCATCGTCGGTGACGTCACAGGGCAGCACGAGGTCCGAACCGATCCCCTCGGCGAGCGGCTTGACCCGCTTCAACAGGGCATCGCCCTGATGGGTGAACGCCAGTTCCGCCCCTTGCGCGTGCACGGCCCGTGAGATGGCCCAGGCCAGCGACCGGTCGTTCGCCACGCCCATGACCAAGCCCTTTTTTCCGGCCATCAGGCCCGAGCTATCGCTCATTTCCGCCTCGTTTCGACGATGTTGCCCTGCGGGACAGCATATGAAAATCGCCCCGTTGCGGCGAGAAAAACCTTATTGCGCGCCGACGGTCAAGCACGGCGGGCGCTTAGGCGGTCTGTCCCAAGCGCCCGTTCATCCGCGAACATGCCCTGCCGGCGAATCCCCGGGCGGGACTTTCGGCTAGTTGAGGGTCCGCCAGGTGCCGTCCGCATTGCGGCAGGCGGTGCCGGTGATCACTTCCGTGCGGCCCTTGATGGTCACTTCGTGCTGGTACTCGCGGCAGTCCTCGCCGCGCGCCGTCTGATAGGTCCGGGTCGGCGTGATCCGCCCGCTGTTGCCGCTATCCGGATTGGCCCAGCTCGACGCCTGGCCGACCGGATTGCGCTCGAGTGCCGCTTGTTGGGTCTGGCCGGCTTTCATGCGGTCCACCTCGTCCATGGTTTTGCCGATCTCGCTGCCGAGGAACGCGCCGCCAAGCGTGCCGAGCGCCACCGCCACCAACTGGCCTTTCCCGTCGCCGACTTGCGAGCCCAACAAAGCGCCGGCGCCGGCGCCCAGAATGGTTCCGACCGTCTGTTTCGGGCTGTTTTGCGAACCGACGCAGGCGGCCAGAAAGCCTGTGATCAGAATTACGGAGATGAGACGTCGGGAGTTCATTGACTTGGTCCTCTGAGTGGTGTGCCTTGGAAAGTAGAATGATATGTGAATTATATGCGTCGACCAGACCGAAATTGTCTGCAATTGGACCCACCCGAGCACACAATTGTGGCTTTCGTGTGGCGACCGTCGACGTATCCATCAGTATAGTAGCAGGTCATGGACGAAAGATTAACGCTAAATCCGGTGAATCCCGTCTCCTTGTTCCGGGAATGGTTTGACGAGGCCAAGGAGGCCGAGCCCTACAACACCGACGCGGCGGCGCTGGCGACGGCTTCCGCCGATGGCGCGCCGACGGTGCGCATGGTCCTGGTGAAGGGTATCGACGATGACGGCGGGTTTGCGTTCTACACCAGCTCGGAAAGCCGGAAGGGCGTCCAACTGGCAGAAAACCCGCGCGCATCCCTGTGTTTCTACTGGAAGTCCCTGAGGCGGGAGGTATTGATCGACGGGGTCGTCGAGAAGGTCTCCAGCGAGGTGGCGGACGCTCATTTCGCTACCCGGAGCCGGGGCAGTCAGATCGCCGCGTGGGCGTCCGTGCAATCCCGGCCGATGGAGGGCCGCTTCGAGTTGGAAAAACGACTGGCCGAGTTCACGGCGAAATTCGGCGTCGGCGCCGTGCCGCGACCGCCCTATTGGTACGGGTACCGGCTGGTCGCCGAGCGGATCGAGTTGTGGACGGATAGACGGTTCCGTCTTCATGACCGGACCGCCTATTATCGTGAAGACGGCGGATGGCGTAGCGAGAAGCTGTACCCATGATTGCCGGGTGACTCGATGCGGGGGGTGAATTGAGCACCGCATTGCCACGGGAAATGCTGGAGAAGGACAAGGCCGCCCGGTTGATGCGGGCCGCGACCTACGCGTCCGTATCGGTGGCTTTGGTGCTGATCCTCGCCAAGACCGGCGCCTGGCTGTTCACCGAGTCGATCAGTCTGCTGTCTTCGCTGGTCGATTCCCTGCTCGATGCCGGCGCATCGATCGTCAACCTGCTGGCGGTCCGTCATGCGCTGCAGCCGGCGGACCGGGAGCACCGGTTCGGGCACGGCAAGGCGGAGCCCTTGGCCGGGCTTGCCCAGTCGGCGTTTATCGCCGGCTCGGGTATTTTCCTGCTGTTGGAATCGGCTGACCGGCTGATCAATCCCATGCCGGTCGAAAACGGCGCCGTCGGCATCGCGGTGATGATCCTGGCCATTGTCCTGACCCTCGGGCTGGTGCTGTTCCAGCGCTACGTGGTCAAGAAGACCAATTCGGTCGCAATCGCGGCCGACTCGCTTCACTACCGGGTCGACATCCTGATCAACGCCGCGGTCATCGTATCCCTGCTGCTCGCCAGCTATCAGGGCTGGCCGCTGGCCGACCCGCTGTTCGCCATTGCCATTGTCGCCTATATGGGGTGGGGGTCGCTGTCCATCGCCCGGGAGTCCATCAACAGTCTGATGGACAGGGAACTGCCCGACGAGGACCGGATCAAGATCCGCGACATCGCCATCGGCCATCCCGAGGTTCTCGATGTGCACGACATGCGCACCCGCACGGCCGGGCCGGATACTTTTATCCAACTCCATCTGGAGCTGCCGCGTCATCTGCCGCTGGCGGAGGCGCATAGGATCTCGGACGAGGTCATGTATCGGGTGGAAGCCGCCTTCCCGAACGCAGAGGTTCTCATTCATCAGGACCCGGAGGGCGTTGACGAGCGCCGGGACGATGTCGAGGCGTCCGGGGAGCAGGCTGGTCCCGCTTAACCCGTATTTCTCACCAGGGTCATGGTCTGCGCGGCTCTGTCGGGTCGACGGAGCAGGAGAGGCGCGTAGCGCGTCGCGCGTCCACGCGCGCGGGCGCGTGATGCGGTGACATCGGGCAAGCGCCTCGACGCACGCTGTCGACCCGAGAGTGCCGCCCTTCGGGTCGCGCCCCGGCGCCCGCCCGTCGCGCGTCCACGCGCGCGGAGCGCACGATGCGTCGCGGCCCTCAACCGTAGGTGCCGCTACGCTTTTCGGGCCGTTCCTGGCGGCTCGACCGCCTGGTTGCGACGCAGGCCGTAACCCTGGTGAGAAATGCGGGTTAACCCGTTGGAAATTCGTTGAATTATTTCTCGGCCCCGTCCATGATCAATTGCTGGAATACGTGCCCAACAAGCCCTGGTGAACAGCCTTGGCCCATAAGATTATCCTGGTTCCGCTTGATGGCGGGCCCTCCGGTGAGGCGGTGCTCGCCGTGGCCCATGGAATTGCCGGCCGCAATAACGCACACCTGGAAATTTTTCATGCACAGCCGGATTCGAAGGAAGCGGTACCGTTGCTCGGCGAGGGCATGTCCGGCGCCATGATCGAGGAGATGATGGAGCTTGCCGACCGGGACGCTGAAAGCCGGACGCAGATCGCGTACCGCCACTATCAGGAATTTCGCGAGGCGCACGGTTTGGCCGAGGCAGCAAACGGGCCAAGGGACGAGATTTCCGTCAATTGGTCGACCGAAACCGGCCGCGAGGACGAACTTGTGGCCCGGCACGGCCGGCTGGCCGATCTGATCGTCATCGGCCGTCCCGACCGGGATGTCGAGCGGCCGTCCTTGATGACATTGCACGCGGCAATCTTCGAGACCGGAAAACCGGTGCTGGTCGTCCCGCCCAATCCGCGGACCACGGCGCCGACCAATGTGGCGATCGCCTGGAACGGCAGTGCGGAGGCCTCCCGGGCCGTCGCCGGCGCAATGCCGGCCCTGCAAAAAGCGGCCAAGGTGACGATCACCACGGTGGAGACCGAAAAATCCGCGGGCCGAATATCAGCCTCCGAACTGGTCCGATATCTGAGTTGGCACGGCGTTTCCAGCGAACAGCAGACGGTCTCGCCGGCCGGCCATTCGGTGGGCAAGGCGCTGCTGTTGCAGGCCGGCAAGGACGGCGTGGATTTGCTGGTAATGGGCGCCTACACCCATAGCCGGGTGATCCAGATCATCCTCGGCGGCGTGACCCGTCATGTCTTGTCCGAGGCTGAACTGCCGGTTTTGATGTCCCACTGAACCGCGGCGCCGCCGCGGGTCCTGCCGCCTGACCGGGGAGCCCATGGCCGAATTCGAGCACACTGTCATCGTCACCGGCGCGAGCAGGGGAATCGGCCATGCGACGTCGATCTACTTCATGCGGCGGGGTTGGCGGATCATCACCTGCTCCAGGGATGATGTCCCCGCCGAGTGCGGCCGGGACCCCCGGTGGACCTGTCACATTCCGACCGATCTCTCGGATCCCGAGAGCGTCCGGCGGATGATTGAACGCGCCAATGAAGAGCTCGGAGACGATGCCTTG
Organism: Rhodospirillales bacterium; assembly: GCA_965207535.1. Lineage (GTDB taxonomy): Bacteria > Pseudomonadota > Alphaproteobacteria > Rhodospirillales > UBA2165 > JAJDXO01. Next base: position 18,724 of record CBDBMR010000010.1, read on the forward strand.
CACGCCCTGGTCAACAATGCGGGCATGTCGCCGAAGACGCCCTACAAGGAGCGGCTCGGGGTACTGAACGGCGACATCGAAGCATGGCGTGAGGTGTTCGATATCAACTTCTTCGCGCCTCTGGAACTGGGCCGCGGCTTTGCTTCGGCCCTCAGAAAGGGCAGGGGGGCGATCGTCAACATCACCTCCATCGCCGGTCACAAGATCCATCCCTTTGCCGGCTCCGCCTATTCATCCTCGAAGGCCGCGCTCTCCGCGCTCACCCGTGAAATGGCCAATGAATTTGCTTCGCTCGGCGTGCGGGTCAACGCCGTTTGCCCGGGTGAAATCGAAACCGACATGATCCAGCCCGAATACGAAATGCTCATCCCCCGAATTCCGCTGGAGCGGATGGGCACCACCGAGGACGTGGCCAAGGCGATCTTTTATCTCGCGACCGATGAGTCGTCCTACGTCACCGGCACCGAAATCTGGGTCACCGGCGGCCAGCATATGTTCTAGCGCCTTCTAGAGCCGATCATGGTTTGTCGGAATCGCTTTGCGATGCCGACAATCCATGTGAATCGGCTCTACATTATTGAAATAGATCGGATTCACATGTTTTGACGAAACCGCGCCGTGGTTCCGTCAAAACATGACCCGATCTAGCGCCAAATTCGGCGCGGCGATTACCCTCGGGCCTTGAGGGAGGCCAGCCATCGCCTGCGTTTCTCCAGCCGTTCCAGGTCGTGGCCCAGCCACTCGGCGAGCAGGCCGCCATCGCCTTCGAGCCCCTCCGCCAGGTCTCCCAGACGGGCGAGTTCGGTTTCGCAGGCCTCGATCACCGTTTCGATCTGCCGGTCGCGCTCGTCGTCGGGCAGCAGGTGGATGAACCGGAACTTCAACGCCAGGACGAGTTCGTTGAGGCTGGATGCCTCGGCGCGGACGTCGGCGGCGAGCAGGTTCGCCAACATCTCCCGCCCTTCGCCGGTCATTTGCAGGACCTGGTCCTGTCCCTCCTGAATTTCCTCGTCGGCCGGTTCGACCAGCCCCTCGTAGCGCAGCAGCTCGATGGATTCCCCCATCAGTTCCAGCGACGGGCCGGTCACCCGGCTGACGAAATACCGGATCTCGCTCGCCAGATCGCCGTAGGCCTTCGGGCCATCGGAGAGAATGCCGAGAGCGCACAGGCGGACGGCTTCTTTCGGCGTCAGGGTGTTGTCGGCATACACGGCGGCGCGGTACTTCTACGGGACCCGGATATGCCGAAGACTAGCACATGGCGCGCCCGCGGCAGGAATGAAGAGCGGCCCGATCAGGCCGCGGCCTTTATGCCGAGCCGGCTCCAAACGTCCTTCAGCGCCGCAACCAGCGCGTCCATATGAGCATCGGTGTGGAGTGGGGTCGGCGTGAACCGCAGCCGCTCGGTACCCCGTGGAACGGTCGGATAATTGATCGGCTGGACATAGATGCCATAGCGCTCCATCAGGTCGTCGCCGGCCTGCTTGCACAGCACCGGATCGCCCACCATGACCGGCACGATATGGCTGACCGAAGGCATCACCGGGATTCCGGCCGCGGTCAGCTTGTCTTTGAGGGTGGCGGCCCGCTCCTGGAGGCGTTCCCGGAGATCGTTGTGCGCCCTCACGTACTTCACGCTGGCGAGCGCGCCGGCGGCAACGCCCGGCGGAATGGCGGTCGAGAAAATGAACCCGTCGCCGTAGGAACGGACGAAATCGCACATGGCGGCGGAACCGGCTATGTAGCCGCCGATGACGCCGAAGGCCTTGGCGAGCGTACCCTGGATGATGTCGATCCGGTCCATCAGGCCTTCACGCTCGGCGACGCCGCCGCCGCATTCGCCATACATGCCGACCGCGTGAACCTCGTCGATGAAGGTGAGGGCATCGTAATTGCCGCAGACGTCGAGAATGTCCTGGATGGGCGCGATATCGCCGTCCATGGAATAGACGGACTCGAACGCCACCAGTTTCGGCCGGCCGGGCTCGATGCTTTGCAGCTTGACCTCCAGATCGGCGACGTCGTTATGGGCGAAGATACGCTTGTCGGCGCGCGAGTGCTTGATGCCGGCGATCATCGAATTGTGGTTGTGCGCGTCCGAGAGGATCACGCAGTCGGGCAGCATGGCGCCGATGGTGCTGAGCGTGGTGAGATTGGCCACGTAGCCCGAGGTGAAGATCAGCGCCGCTTCCTTGCCGTGGAGGTCGGCCAGCTCCCGTTCCAGCAGCACATGATAATGGTTGGTGCCCGCGATGTTGCGGGTGCCGCCGGCGCCGGCGCCGCACTTGTCGATGGCGGCGTGCATGGCTTCCAGCACGGCCGGGCTCTGACCCATGCCGAGATAGTCGTTGGAGCACCAGACGGTCACGTCTTCGATGCCGGGTCCGAGGTGACTGACCGCACCCGGGAAACCGCCCGCCTTGCGTTCGAGATCGGCGAACACGCGATAGCGGCCCTCGGTGCGAAGGTCGCCTAGCTTTTCCGCGAAAAACCGTTCGTAGTCCATTCGTTCGCTGAATCCCGATCCCCCGGGCTCCGCCTCTGTCGGCCGGGGGCCATCCTCCATAACCGCCGAATTCGGCTATTCATCCCACATTGTACTTCCCGGCTCCACAATTAAAACGCCAATTTTCCCAGCGTTTTTAAGCTTCTGGCCGGTTTGCCCGAAAACCGCCTAGTCCCTCAGGCCCTCGCGCTCGACCATGGCCGATGTTTCGTCCAAGGCCTTTTCCACGATGCCGAATAACCGGTCGATATGATCTTCGTCAATCACCAGCGGCGGCGAAAAAGCCAGCGTGTCGCCGATACCGCGGGTAATCACGCCGCCGTCCTCGGCGTGACGCGCCGCGAATGCCGCGACCATGTGCGAGGCATCGAACGGTTCGCCGGTCTCCTTGTTCTTGACGATCTCCAGGCCGCCGACCAAGCCCAACCCCCGGGCTTCGCCGATCAGCGGGTGTTCGCCCGCCCGGCGAAGCCGGGCCTGAAAATGCGGCGCAACCCGTTCCACATGGCTTGAGATTTCGATCTCGTCGTAAATCTTCAAGGTCTCAAGGGCAACGGCGCAGGAAACCGGGTGTCCGCCATAGGTGAAGCCGTGGCCGAACACGCCGATCTTCTCGCTCTCCTTGACCATCGCCTGATAAATCGGGTCCGAAATCATCAGCGCCGAGATGGGCAGATAGCCCGACGACAGCGCCTTGGCCATGGTCATCATGTCGGGTCGGAGGTCGAAGGTCTCGGTGCCGAAGCGTTTTCCCGTCCGGAAGAAGCCGCAGATGACCTCGTCGACGATGAACAGGATATCGTTGGCCTCGAGGATCGGCTGGATGCGCTCGAAGTACCCCTCGGGCGGCGGGATCACGCCGCCGGCGCCCATCACCGGTTCGGCGATGAAGGCGGCGATGGTGTCCGCGCCTTCGCGTTCGATGAGGTCTTCGAGGTCACGGGCGCAGCGGTCCGAGAATTCCACCTCGGTTTCGCCGGGTTCGGCATACCGGTAGTGGTGCGGGCACGAGGTGTGCAGGAAGCGATCAATGGGCAGATCGAAATCCCGATGGTTGTTGGGCAGGCCGGTCAGGCTCGCGGTGGCGATGGTGACCCCGTGATAGGCCTTGGTCCTGGAGATTATCTTTTTCTTCTCGGGCCGGTCATGGGCGTTATTGAAGTACCAGGCGACCTTGATGGCGGTGTCGTTGGCCTCGGAGCCGGAGTTGGCGAAAAACACCTTGGACATGGGCACCGGCGCGAGCTCCAGGAGTCTCTCGGCCAAATCGATCCCCGGCTCGTGGGATTTGCCGGTGAAGGTGTGATAGAAGGGCAGCTTCGCCATCGCCCCGGCCGCGGCCTCGACGAGGCGCTCCTGCTGGAAACCCAGCGACGCGCACCACAGGCCCGCCAGCGCATCGATGTATTCCTTCCCCTGGTCATCGATCACCCGAACGCCGTCGCCCCGGCTCATGACCACCGGTCCAACGTCCTGATGGGTCCTGAGGTTGGTGTAGGGGTGGATCAGGGATGCGACATCCCGGGCGGCGGGTGAGTTGGCGCGGATGGTCATGGAAATGCTCCCTCGGCAGGTAAACGAAACTCCGGACCGGAGCGTAGCGGGCAATGGCCGGCCCGGCAATCAACGCCGCGCAGACCATGACCCTGGTGAGAAATGCGGGTCACCGGCGCACCGCCCTTGGATCGAGGGCGTCCTGCAAACCGTCGCCGAGAAAATTGAACGCCAGCACGGTGAGCAGAATCAGAAAGCCCGGATAGAACGCCAGCAGCGGGGCCGTCGAGATCAGCGCCTGGGCGTTGGTGAGCAGATTTCCCCAGCTGGGGATCGGCGGCTGGATGCCGAGACCGAGGAAGCTCAATACGGATTCCAGCAGGATGATGTTGCCCACCGAGAGCGTGGTCGCGACGATGATCGGCGAAATCAGGTTGGGCAGGATGTGGACCCGCATGATCCGCCAGCTTCCCGCGCCCTGAACCCTGGCCGCCTGCACGTATTCGCGCTCGCGGATGCTCAGCGCCGCGCCGCGCACCAGGCGCGCCACCGTCGTCCAGCCGACCAGCGCGACGATCAGGATGATGCGGTAGAGACTGATGTTCTCCGAATTGGCGATCGCCGCCGGAACGCCCAGCTTGTCGAGATCGATGGCCGCCAGAACGATAAGCAGCGGCAGCAGGGGGAGCGCGATGATGCCGTCGGTGAAACGCATCAGGAAAGCGTCGAACCGTCCGCCGAAATAACCGGCGACCAGTCCGATGAAGGTGCCGATCACCGCCGCGGCGATTGCCGCGGTCAGGCCGACGAGCAGCGACACCTGGCCGCCTTCGAGCAGCCGGAGGAAGACGTCCCGGCCGAGCTCGTCGGTGCCGAGAAAGGCTTGCGCCGACGGCGGTGCCAGCCGGGAGAACAGATCGACCCGTTCGGAATCGGTCCCGAGCGCAAGCTCGAACAGGGGGGCGCTGAAGGCCAGCAGGCACAACAGCACCAGGACGAAGAAGCTCGCCACCGCCAGCCGGTGGCGGGCGAAGCGCCGCCACGCATGGCGTGCCGATGACGCGGGCGCGGCCGCGGCGGCGGCGGTCATGTGCCGTCTCCGGTGTACGAAATCCGCGGATCCAGCCAGGCATAGGCGAGATCGGCCACGAGGTTGCAGAACAGGGTCAGCGCGGTGGCGAACAGCAGCGTCACCAGGGCGAGATTGAAGTCGTTGCCCATGATCGCGTCGAAGATCAGCTTGCCCATGCCGGGGTAGGCGAAAATCGTTTCGATGATCAGTGCGCCGGAGAACAGAAATCCGAAATCCAGCGCCAGAATGGTGACCACCGGGATCAGGGCGTTGCGCAGGGCATGCTTGAAGACCACCCGGCCTTCGCCGGCCCCCTTGGCCCGGGCGGTCCGGATATAGTCCTGCCGCAGGGTCTCGATCATCGAGGCGCGGACAAACCGGGTGTGGGAGCCGAAGCTGACGATGGTCAGGGTGAGGACGGGCAGGACCAGGAACCGCGCCTTGTCGAGGAAGCCGCCGCCGCCCACGGATTCGGTGCCGCTCGCCGGCAGCCAGCCGAGGGTGACCGAGAACAGGGTGATCATCATCAGGGCGAGCCAGAAGGACGGAATGGAAATGGCGGCGAAGGCCAGGAGATTGATCGCGTAGTCCAGTTTCCGGTGCTGGTTCATCGCGGCGGCGATGCCCGACAGAAAGGCGATCCCTACGGCGAGCACGAAACTGATGCCGAGAAGCAGCACCGTGTTGCCGAGGGCGGGCAGCACGGCCTCCAGGACCGGCATGGCGAACAGCCTGGAGAAGCCCAGGTCGCCGGAGAGCGCCGCCGTCAGCCAGTTGAGGTAGCGTTCCGAGATCGGCAGGTCGAGGCCGTGAAGCTCGCGCAGCCGCGCCGCGTCCTCGGGCGTCAGCCGGGGGTCGGCGCTGATCATCAGGTCGATGGGGTCGCCCGGCATCAGGCCCATGAGCCAGAAAATGACCACCGACATGATGGCCAGAACGGCCACCGACTGCACCATCCGGTCCAGAAGATATCTGGTCACGGCCTCAGGCTCCTCACGGAGCGTTCTGCGGGAACGGCATCAGGCGACGATAGGACATCCCCGGCCGAAACCGAAAGGGGAATCCCCCCGGGCGCGGGGGAATCCCACCCCCTCACCCTGACCCTCTCCCCCTGAAGAAGGGGGAGAGGGAACCCAATGCGGCAACGCGACGACTCCCTCTCCCTCCGGGAGAGGTCGGTCATTTCCCACAGGGAATTGACCAAGGTGAGGGTGTCATAAGACGTGCTGCGATCGGGCATGGCCCTGGATACCCCGGACTTGCGCCGAGGTATGACGAGTGGAGATACGACACAAACCAAGCCGTCATGCCCCGGCTTGTCCGGGGCATCCACGCTTTTGGGGGGCAGTGGTACACGTGGATGGCCGGGCCACTTTGCCGGCTGGCCCGGCAAAGCCGGTCCAGTGGGGCCCGGCCATGACGCTATGGCGGTGCACCATGTCAAACCCGTCATGCCCCGGCTTGCTCCGCGAAATGGCAGGCGCTGGCGTGACCGGGGCCGCTGTCCGGCTGGATCGCCGGATCGGGTCTCTCCCTGCGGCAGATTTCCTGGACCTTCGGGCACCGGGGGTGGAAGGCGCAGCCGCCGGGCGGATCGATCGCCGAGGGCGGATCGCCGCCCAGGGTCTTCCATTGCAGGCGTTTTCCGGCGCCCGGCCGGGGAACGGCCTCGATCAGGCTCTGGGTGTAGGGATGGCGCGAACCGGTGAACAGCGCCTCGGCGGGGCCCGCCTCCACGACCCTGCCCGAATACAGGACGGCGATCCTGTCGGCGATGTGGCGCACGGCGCCGAGGTCGTGGCTGATGAACACGTATGTCAGGCCGCTTTGGCGCCTGAGCTCCATGAACAGGTTCAAAATCTGGCTCTGCACGGAGACATCGAGCGCGGACAGCGGCTCGTCGGCGATGATCAGGTCGGGTTCGAGGATGGCCGCCCGGGCGATGGCGATGCGCTGGCGCTGGCCGCCGGAAAATTCGTGGGGGTAGCGGCCGAGGTCCCCGGAACGGAGGCCGACCCTGGAAGCGGTCTCGCCGGTCCGCCGGTTCCGCTCGGCGGCATCGCCGATCCGGTGAATGAGCAGCGGCTCGGCGATGATCTCGGCGGCGGTCATGCGCGGGTTCAATGACCCGAACGGGTCCTGGAATACCATCTGGACCCGCCGGCGGATCGCTTTCCGGGCGGCAATGGGCGCGCGGAAAATATCCTCGCCCTCGAAGCGTACGGCGCCCGCGGTCGGCGCATGGAGCTGGGCCAGGCACTTCGCCAGGGTCGACTTTCCGCAGCCGGACTCGCCGACCACGGCCAGGGTTTCGCCCCGCTCGATCCGGAGGTCCACATCGGTGAGGGCGTGCACGGCGCCCCGGGAACGGCCGAACAGGCCGGGGTCCCGGAGCTCGAACCGCTTGGTCAGCCCCTCGACCTCGATCAGGGCGGGGCCGCTCCCGGCCGGTGCGCCGCTCATGCCGGGCCCCCGTCCGGGCTCCCAACGAGGCTCCCATCCGGGCCGGGGCGGATGCAGGCCGCGAAGGTCCCCGCGCCGGCTTCCATCAATGGCGGTTCCGCCGGGAGGCAGTCGTCGGCGGCCCTGGGGCACCGGGGCGCGAACCGGCATCCGCCCGGCAGCCGGGCGAGATCGGGCGGCGTTCCCAGGATCGTCGGCAGGTCGTGTCCGGGCGGCGTCAGCGACGGCAGGGTTTCCAGCATGCCCTGGCTGTAGGGGTGCATGGGCCGGGCGAAAAACGCCGATGCCGGGGCGCGTTCCATGACCCGGCCCGCATAGAGGACGACCACGTCGTCGGCGAGGGCCGACACCACGCCCAGGTCGTGGCTGATGAACAGGACGGCCATGCCGTATTCCCGCTGCAGGCCGGTTATCAATTCGAGGATTTGCGCCTGGACGGTCGCGTCCAGCGCCGTCGTCGCCTCGTCGGCGATCAGGATGTCCGGTCCGCAGGCCAGCGCCATGGCGATGACCGCCCGCTGCCGCATGCCGCCCGACAATTGATGGGGGTAGGCGAGCGCCCGGGCCGCGGGGTCGGGTATGCCCACCCGGCGCAGCATGCCGACGGCCCGGTCCCATGCCTCGCCCCTGGGAAGCCGCTGATGGATCTGGAGGACCTCGGCGATCTGGTCGCCGATGCTGAAGACCGGATTGAGCGCCGTCATGGGCTCCTGGAATATCATCGCGATGCGGCTGCCCCGGAGGGGCCGCAGCTTCTCGGAAGGAAGGCTCAGCAGGTCCGTGCCCCGGTACATGGCCCGGCCCGCCGTGACCCGGCCGTTGGGCGGCAAGAGCCCCAGCAGCGCCAGCGCCGAAACCGACTTGCCGCTGCCGCTTTCGCCGACCATGCCGGTGGTCCTGCCGGCCGCGAGGCCGAAGGACACATCGTCGACGACGGTCAGCGGCCCGTCGTCGGTTTGGAACGCCACCGTCAATCCCTCGACGGAGAGAATGTCCGGTTGGGCGGTCTCGGCGGTCTCGGCAGCGGCGAGGGCACTCATGGGCGCATCATGGGAGTTGGAAATTGTTTCCAACGAAAATTTCGGATTCGGCCCGATCGTGTGGGCCGGTATAGGCATTTATGGGCATTAATGGACATTTGATGACTTGGTTAAATTCCAATTCGGTGCCTTTGAGCGCATTTTTGTGCGCGGGAACCACAAGCAAATTCATGTGGCAAAATCATGTGGCGAAACCATGCGGCGGCGCCCGCGGACACTGCTCCCATAATCAATGTGTGCGATCAGCCGCCCTTCGCCACCCCCTCACCCGGCTTCGGGGGGAGAGGGTGCAAAATTACCACAAAGCGCACAGAGATTACGGAGCGGATTTGAGTGCCGATCCTCCGTGTCCCCGGTGGTCGACCTGGCGAACATCCTGGATGCCCCAAATGGAGTACGTCATGGCCGGTCGCCAAGCGTGGATGCCCGTGTCAAGCACGGGCATGACGACTGGTGTGTGCCCCAAATGGAATACGTCATGCCCCGGCCCGCGGCTCCGGTCACTCCGTCTATGCGCCGAAGCGCTGCCGGAGGACGTGATCGACGGAAATCAGCCCGGGGCCCTTCAGGATCAGATACAGGAAGAGCAGGACCCACAACGCCCTTTGGTCCATGATCGCCGCGCCCGAGATATTGTCGAACCAGGCGCCGATGGTTTCCGCATTGACCTTGTGAAAGGCGATGTCGACATAGGTCTGCACCGCCACGAAGACGATCATTCCGGCCGCCGCGATCCGCGTGAACAGGCCGATCACGATCAGCAGCGGCAGGATGACCTCGCCGTAGCTGCCGGCGAGGACGATGAGGTCCCACGGGAAGAAAGCCACCTTGGAGGCGTCGAAGCCCGCCGCCTCGATGACCGGCGGGATAATCTGGAAATAAGCCGAATCGGCGATGGAGAACGGGCCGCCGTCGAACTTCGTCAACGCGGAATTGAGGAAGTAGACCAGCAGCACGGCCGCGAAGGCGAGGCGCGCGAGGAGCCCCATCAGCCAGCGGTCGGCCGCCGGCGACAAGGTCTCCGCAACGCGGCTGTGAAGGTTAATCAGGGACTGGATCATGGATGCTCCTCCGGGGCGAACCCCAATCAATTGGCCGAATGGGACCGGGACGGCGTCCGGCCGCTCTCCGCGGCGCCCGGCTTCAGGATTTCGATGAAGGCGCCCGCCTCGAACAGCCCGGCCAGATGGGCCGACAGGTCGAAGCCGCCGTCCGCCCGCGCCCCGGCCTCGGCGGCCTCTCCCAGGGTCCGGCCGGCCAGCAGCGCGTCCAGGAAGGCGCCGCCGCCGGGAGGCAGGATGAGGGTTTCGACCTCGAGGCCCGGCCGGACGATCAAGGCGTCCTCGGAGCGGCTCATATGGACATCGTCCGGAGAAATCTGTCCCGTACTGGCGCCCCAAAGGGAGACCAGCGGAAATTTCGAGCGGACAAGGGATACCGACGGGTGCGGCCTTATTCGGACCGACGATACCTCTTCCGCGGGGAGTTCGCCCAGGCGGTCAATCGGGATCGGCTTCGCGTCGGCGGCGTGATGGGACCGGAGGCGCTCGAATTCCAGCCGCGCCACATCGCCGAGATAGGGCGTCGAGGCCGCCGGGGGGAACCCATCGAGGAAGGCACCGAAACCAGCGCCATAGCGAAACAGCAGCGGCGAGGCCGGCGGCGTTTGGCCGGCGAAGACCCTCGCCGCGGCCCGAAAGAATTCCTCCCCCGCCAGTTTCAGGACGGCCGGAAAAATGTCGGCCAGGGTATCGATGGCGGCGACGGCGACATTGTTGCGGTAGACGTCGAAACGCTTCATCCGTCCCTCGACGCCGGGGGCGCCCCCGGGACGCCGAATTTCGGCTGGCGGCGCCTGCTCCGGGTCCGTCAGCGCGGTTGCGAACGCGCGTTGGGTTTCAGCCAGCGACGGCACGATGCGGCTCCTTTCGCCCGGACATCACGCGCTCCGCGGCAAGCGCTTCGTCGAAAAGCGTCTTCCAATCGGGCACCTCGGAATCCCATTCGATCAGCGTCGGGACCGGTCCATGGCTTTCCATGACACGGCCATAAAGGGCCCAAACGGGATCCGCGACAGGCCCGTCATGGGAATCGATCAGGATTTTCGCACCGGTCTCGTCGCGGTCTTCCGAATGCCCCGCCAGATGAATCTCTCCAACCGCATGCATGGGAAAATCGTCGAGATAGGATTCCGGGCTGTAACCCTGGTTTGTCGCGGAGACGTAGACGTTGTTCACGTCGAGCAGCAGTCCGCAGCCCGTACGCCGTACGATCTGCGACAGGAACTCGGTCTCCGGCATGGTGCTTGTTTCAAACGCAAGATAGGTCGATGGATTTTCCAGCAGCATCCGGCGGCCCAGCGTCTCCTGGACCTCGTCGATGTGGCCGGAAACCACCTGCAGCGTCTCTTCGGTGTAGGGCACGGGCAGGAGATCGGGGAAATACGCGCCGCCGTGGCTGGACCACGCAAGATGTTCCGAAAACAAATCCGGCCGGTAGCGGTCATTCAGCGCTTTCAGCCGTGCAAGATGATCCCGGTCCAGCGGATGCGCCACGCCGATGGAGAGCCCGACGCCATGAATCGAAAGGCCGTAGCGCTCGCGAATTCTCGTCAGGAAATGGTGCGGCGGGCCGCCGTCACCCATGTAGTTTTCGGCATGAACCTCGAACCAGCCGATATCCGGAAGGCCCGACAGAATGTCGTCATAATGCTGCGGTTTCAGGCTGACGCCCGGCCTCGCCGGTAAATCCCGCAACGGCCTGTCGTTATCGGTGCCAAAAGTCATCGCCCATGTCGCCCATGTCCCGCTCGGCGGGTCGGATACCTGGAGCCCAAGGAATAATCCCCGTGCGCCGGCCGAAGCCCGGCACACGGGAATTTGAAGGCTGCCCTACGCTCCCGGAATGTCGCGATCGAGCGGCTTGAGCGAGCCGGTGCGGTTGCCGGGAAGTTTGAATTTGGCGTTGGCCTTTTCGACCCCGTACTTCATGCAGTCGCCGGCCGGGACCAGGGTCCAGGCGTTGCCCTGGTAGTCGACCTTGGACGTACCGGCGCAGGTCGTACCGGGCCCGGCCTCGCAGCCATTCTTGCCGGCAAGGGAAATGCCGTAGCACTTCTCTTTTGCCTGGGCGTGCGCCGGTGTGGAAACGGTACCGACGGAGGCCACCGCGAATGCGACGGCACTGGCGATGGAAGCCGTTTTGATAATGTTGGAACGCTTGGTCATGAGTCACACTCCTGGTTCGTCGTCGGACAATTTGGGAAAGTTGAGCGTTATTCCGAGCGGAGGCCCGGGCTCACCGATGGTTGATCCTATACATTGTCTTTTTCGCGGCGCAAGCGCCCCACGGTCACGTTTTTGTGTTTGATCTCCTCTCGCATTTCCGGGTTTTGCCCGGCGCGCCCGAAACAGAGATCGGCGTCCGATAGCGGCGGCCTAGATCGGGTCATGTTTTGACGGAACCACGGCGCGGTTTCGTCAAAACATGTGAATCCGATCTATATCAATAGTGTAGAGCCGATTCACATGGATTGTCGGCATCGCAAAGCGATTCCGACAAACCATGATCGGCTCTAGATGGGCTGCTCCAGGCCCAGCCGGATACGGCCATACAGGCCGCCGGCGAGATCCCAGCCGAGGGCGATATGGTTCGACGCGGCATGCACGTCCCTGAGGGTGCGCTGGAGATGGTTGCCGGTGCGGGCGCCGCCGCCGCCGGCGGCCTCGAAAATAGTATCGTCGGCCCGGCGCGCCAGACTACAGGCATACGCGCCATCGCGCATGGCGCAGGCGATATCGTCGTTGTCCGCGGCTTCGCCCTCCCGGAGCTTGTCCATGATCCGGCCCGCCGTTCCCAGCACCATCCGCCGGGCGGCCTCCGCGCCGGCCGATGCGTCCGCAAGCCGCAGTTGCAGCGCCTCCGACTCCTTGAGCGGGCGGCCCATGGCTTGTCCCGATGCGAGTCGCTCCTCGAAATCGCGGACCGCCCCCGCCGCGGCGCCCACGGGAACCGAGGCCAATGCCAGCTGCGCCACCCCCCGCTGCGGCATGCGGTAGACATGCCCGGCATGGAGCCGGCTGCCGGGCGTCTCGCCGCGCCACACCAGGCGCTCGTCCAGGGCGCGGTGGCCGGGGACGAAGACGTCCTCCAGCCGGACGCTGCACGAGCCCGTGGCCGCCATCCCCATGGTCTCCCAGTCGTCGATGATTTTCCGCTCCCCGGCGGGAACCAGGAACAGGGACAAATGGCCGTCGCGGGCGCCGCCGCGCTCTGCCATCGCGCCCAGCAGCGCCCACTCGGCGTAGTGCACGCCGCTGGAAAACCCCCAGGCGCCGGAAAGCCGGTAGCCGCCCTCGACCTCGATCGCGGAGCCGGTGGGGGCGTAGGAAGAGGAGACCAGCGCGTCCGGCGTTCCGCCCCAGACCTCCGCCTGCGCCTGTTCCGGAAACAGGGAGACATAGCAATTGTGCTCGCCGTAGACGTTGGCCACCCAGGCCTGGGAGGCGTCCCCTTCGGCGAGCGTCATGACCGTTTCGCACAACGCGGTCCAGTCCAGCTCATAGCCGCCGAACCGCCGGGGCTGGCAGATTCGATGGACGCCGGCCTCGATGATATCGGAGACGGTTTCGGGCGGGACCCGGCGGGCCGCTTCGGCCGCCTGGGCGCGCTCGCGGAATTTCGGCGCGAGAAGCCGGGCGCGCTCGACGAGAACTTCGCGGGTTACGCCGCCGCCGGACGAAGGAGCATCATCCATCCCGCGAGCGTAGAGCGTGATGGTTCCATTGGGAAGCGTGTCCGGGATATTCACGACGGAGACACGGAGGTTGAGAGGAGGGGGGGGGCGGATAGACCGCAAGTCGTCATCACCGGGCTTGACCCGGTGATCCACGCTTGGCGGGCGGCGCTACACGTGGATGGCCGGGTCTGGCGCCCGGCCATGACGTCTTGGGGGCTCCAACAGCATGGGTCATGCCCGCCTCTTATGACCCAGTCACCCTAACCCTTTCCCCCTTCGGGGGGCGGCGGATAGATCATTTCGTGGGCGAGGTCGGGCTCGCCCACATGGCGCAGCATCTCGGCGCGGACCCGGTCGCGCAGTTCGACCGCCGCGTCCCAGTCGGACAGGGCCTCGCCGCCGCCCGCCGGACGCGGCGCCTGGGCCGGCAGAATTTCGACCCGGATGGGATAGGGCCTGAGCAGGATGGAGCCGTCCCGGAGCGCCGACCGGCTGCCGCGAATGACCACGGGCAGAACCGGCACGCCGGCGGCGACGGCGGCGGCGAAGGCGCCCATGCGGAAGGGCAGCAATCCGGGCATCCGGCTCAAGGTGCCTTCCGGGAAATAGACCAGGGGCCGGCCCTGGCGGATGGCCGCGGCGAGCCGTTCCGCGTCGGCCGCCCCCTGCGCCCGGTCGAAGCGCTCCACGAAGGCCGTCCCCAATCGCCTGAGAAACGTGCCGGCGACCAGCTGGGAGGCGAGTTCGCCCTTGGCGACGAAGCACAGGCGTCCCGGCAGCGACGACAGCAGGACCGGGCCGTCCAGATAGCTCGAATGGTTGACCGCGATGATGAATGCGCCTTCAGGGGGAACGTTCCCCAGCCCGCTGGCGGTGATCCGCATGGCGGTGAGGGCGCGGATCAGCCGCAGCCCCATACGTGCGACGGCGAGGCCCCATCCGGCGGCCGGCACCATTGCGACCAGCAGCCACGCCGGGACGGCGACGGCGAGGAGAACGAGCCCGGCCCAGACGCCGTAGAGCGTCGATCCGGCCCGCCGGACCCAACGCCGGGCCAGTCCGGGGAGGGCGGCGAGCGCAAGCCGGACGAGCTGCATCCGGACGCTGCCGGGCGCCGATCCCGCATCGCCCTCGAGGTAGAGCGACCGCGCCGCCTGCCGCCGGATTTTGCCGCTGGACGTTTTGGGAACCGAGCGCGGCGGAACCAGGACAATGTCGTCCGGCGGCGTGCCCGTCAGATCGGCCGACAATCCGACGATCTCGCTCTTGATGGTTTGCCGGCGGGCCTCGTCCCGGTGCCGGGATTCCGCCAGGACGACCAGACGCTCGGTTTCGGTGTCCGGATCCGGCGCGCCGAACACCGCCACGTTGCCCCGCTGTACGCCCTCCAGTTCGCCGATGGCGTTTTCCAGTTCGGCCGGAAATATGTTGCGGCCGGCCCGGACGATCATGTCCTTGGCCCGGCCGGTGACGAACAGCTCGCCGTCGGCCATGAAACCGAGATCGCCGCTGTCGAGCCAATCGCCCCTGGCGCCCCTGGCGCCCCTGGCACCCTTGAACATTTCGGCGTTCTTGTCGGGCCGGCGGAGATACCCGGACGTGGCGCTCGGCCCCTGGAACTGGACATGGCCTTCGTGCCGGTCGGGCAACTCCCGGCCGTCCGCATCGGCGATGCGGATCTGATGGCCCGGCAGCGGGACGCCGCAGCTCGGCAGACGGACGGCCCTTGCTTCGTTTTCACTGGCCCCGTCTTCGCCGACAGATGACGCGACCCCGCCGCTCATCAGCCGGTCCCGGTCGACGGCCTCGATCCGGGGGCCCCGTCCAAGGGGCGGGAAGGCGAGGCCGACGGAATTTTCCGCAAGGCCATAGACCGGCATCATCGCCTCGCGCCGGAAACCGCACGGGGCGAACCGCTCGATGAAGGCATCCATGGTCGCCGGACTGACCGTCTCGGCGCCGTTGAACGCCACCCGCCAGCTCGACAGGTCCAGATCGTCCAGAACGTCATCGGGAATCCGCCTGATGCAGGCTTCGTAGGCGAAGTTGGGCGCGCCGGAAATCGTGCCGCCGTAATCGCTGACGGCGCTCAGCCAGCGCTGCGGGCGGGCGAGGAACGTCAGCGGCGACATCAGCACCAACGGGATGCCGTGCACCAGGCTGCCGAGCCAGGCGCCGATCAGCCCCATATCGTGATAGAGCGGCAGCCAACTCACGAACACGTCGTCCGGCCCGGCCTCCAGGACCCGGCCCATGGCGCGGATGTTGGCCAGCAGGTTGGCGTGGGTGAGGACGACGCCCTTGGGATCGCCGGTGCTGCCCGACGTGTACTGGATGAACGCCGTGTCGCCGGCGCCGGCCCGGTAGCGGAGCGGCGTCCGGGCTGCCCGGTTGATCAAGTCATCGGCGGTCGTCACATGGCTCAGGGTGGGAATCAGCGAGGTGAGCAGGGGCGCGAACTGGCCGGCCCGGGGGTCGGTGATCACCACCTTGGCGCGGCAGTTGCCGCCGATCTTCGCCTGCCGCCGGAGATGCTCCTCGATCTGCGCCGCCCGCGCCGGCGGATAGACCGGCACCGGGATGCCGCCCGCCAGCAGAACGCCCATGAAGCTCGCGAAGTAGTCCTCGCCGGTGGGCAGCATCAGCATGACCGTTTCGCCGGGCGCAAGCCCGAGACCGGTGAGCCCGGCCGCCAGCCGCGCCGCGCGGTCGAGCAGGCGGCCGAATTCGATTTCCACGGCCTGGCCCTGATCGTCGAGAAGGCGGATGTGGGTGCCGTCACCATGATTTTCCGCCTGCCACCGGAGGGCTTCGCTCAGCGTTTCCACATGATCAGGCACTTGGCGGCCCGCGCCGCCGGAAAGATCGGCCCGCGGTTGGGGAGCGGCCCCGGGCCGCGGCGCCGAGGTTCCGAGGCCCCGGACAAGATCGCGCGGGGTCTCCGCTTCGGCCAGCAGCGCCTCCGGGATCGAGCAATCGAACCGCGCTTCGATCCGTTGCAGCAGCTCCATCCGCGCCAGGCTGTCGAAGCCGAGGTCCCGCTCCAACGACGAATCCAGGCGCACCTCGGGGGACCGGGCGCCGGCGCCGAGCTCCTTGCTCATCGCCGCGATCAATTCGAGGAGGGCTTCGTCGCGCCCGGGCGGTTGTTCGGCGGTGGACATCACAGGGCCATTATGACGCCTCGCGCCGCGCCTGTCCGTTCATCCGAGTCAATCGGGGGTCCGGACTCGATTGGGGGATTCCCGTTTTCGCGCGCCCTGACCCTAACGGGGCGAGGGAGTTTCGGTGGTGTCCCCTCTCCCCCTTCTTCAGGGGGAGAGGGTCAGGGTGAGGGGGCCTAAAGAAGGGGGTTGATATGGAAATTCCCCCTCACCCAGCTTCGGGTAGGTTCGGCGTTCGCCTCGCCAACCCTCCGCATCCCTCTCCCCCTGAAAGGGGGCGAGGGAATTCGATATGGCGACGGCGGCTCAATCGAGGCCAGCGCCTACTTGGCGGCGGCCCGCCAGTTTTCGATCCACAGGGTGGTCGCCGCCTGGTGGCCGGTGGGCGTCACGCCGGCGAGCCACTTCGGCATGATGAAGGTATTGGCGCGGAAGTAGAGCGGGATCACCGGCAGTTCCGTCGCGTAGAGCTTCTGGAATTGGTGCCAGAGTTTCTCCCGCCTGGCCCGGTCGAGCTCCACTTCGATTTCCTCGATCAGCCGGTCCGCCTCGGCGTTCCTGAAGCCGGTGTAATTCTGACCGCCCCAGTTGTTTTCGGCCGTCGGGATGTGGTCCGAATGGAGCGTGGTCCTGGGCACGCTCTCCGGCGCCGAGATCCAGGCGAACATGGCCATGGCGGTGAACCGCCGCTGGCTCACGGTCTGGCCGAAAAACACCCGCGGCGGCTGATTGCGAATCTTGACCTCGATGCCCGCCTGCCGCCACTGGCTCTGGAGCACCTGCTCGACCAGTTCGCGGGTACGGTTGCCGGCGGTGGTCATGATTTCGAAGGTGAGACGCTCGCCCTTGGCGTTGTGGCGGATACCGCGGCGCTTCACCGACCAGCCCGCCTCGTCGAGCAGCCGCCCGGCGCGGGCCGGGTCGAACGGCCATTTGGGCACGTTCGGGTCCGCCACCCAATCCAGGGGATTGACGTTGCTGTGCGCCACCGGCTGCTGGCCTTCGAACAGCTGTTCGGAGAGCGCGTTGCGGTCGATGGACAGGATCAGCGCCTCGCGGACCCGCCTGTCCCGGAGGATCGGGTTGTCGAGGTTGAGGTCGATGTGCTCATAGATCAGGCCGGGCTTGAACACCACCCGGTAGCGGTCTCCGTGGCGCTTCTTGAATGCCAGGCCCTGATCGATGCTCAGGCCGATCTGCCCGGCGATCATGTCGATGTCGCCGGACAGCAGGTTGGCCTCAATGGCCGCGGTGTTCTGGATCGAGCGCACCACCACCCGCCGGAAATGGGGCTTGGCCCCCGCCCAGTGGGGGTTGGGCGTCAGGATCACCCGTTCCCCGGCCTTGACCTCCGAGATGACGTAGGGGCCGAAATAAAGTCCGGGATTGGCCGGGTCCCGGTCGAACAGGGTCCGGTTGCGGTACTCGGCCGGGTTCTCCCGGAACACGTCGCGGTCGAGGTGCGCCGGCAGGATATTCAACAGCAGGGAATTGTAATCGAACGTCACCTTGTCGTAGTGGAAGGTGACGGTGTGATCGTCCGGGGCGGCGACCTTGTAGGCGCGCCGGTAGAACTCGAGGCCGGCCACGCCGGATTTGGGATGGCGGCCCACCTCCCAGGTGAAGATGACATCCCTTGCGGTGACGGGCGTCCCGTCGCCCCATTTGAGGCTCGGATCGAGCTTGTAGGTGACCGCGATGCCGTCCTTGCCGACCGGCGTCTTCTCGCGCACCGCGCCGCCGTTCTCCAACGTCGGCATTTCGGTGCACATGAGGCAGATCTTGTTCCAGCCGGGTCCGTAGGAGGTGATCGGCCGCCGGGTCGCGCCCATGATGTAGGACTTGGCCATCATGGAATCGATGTTCGGGTGGAAGGTGGACGGGAACTGGGTCATCCCGATCACCAATTCGTCCCTCGTCTCGGCCTTTGCCGGCAGGATCGAGCCCGCCGCGAGGGCCAGAACGGCGGCGGCGCCTATGATCGTCTTTCGCATGGGCCGAGCTTAGTCACGTGATTTCCCCAGGTCCATCATGTCGTCCTATTTGGCCGTCCTGTTTGGCCGCCCTATCTGGCCATCCGATCAAGCATGCGTGATCGGCGACTGCGGTGAACGCCGGATCGCGTTATAATCCGGCAACGGATCCATATGGAGATCAAGGGCATGCGACGCATAACCGTTCTTCTGGCAGTCGTTTTCGCGGCCGTTTTCGGCGCGGCGGCCATCGTGTCCGATGCGTCGGCGATCGGCAGTTCCGATCCGCCGCCGCGCTCGGTCAAGAAGGATTTCGAGAACGGCAAGCGGGCGATTTACGAGGCCCGCTACGACGCCGGGATAAAGCTGATGGCCGAGGTGCTCAAGGCGCAGCCGGACAATGCGGACGCCCACAATTACATGGGCTTCGCGCACCGCAAGAAGGGCGACCTCAAGCGCGCCGCCCGGTCCTACAGGATCGCGCTTCGCATCGACGCCAAACACAAGGGCGCTCTCGAATATCAGGGCGAGATGTTTCTCAAGATGAACGATCTCGAATCGGCCCGGGCGAATCTTGCCAAGCTGGTTCGGCTCTGCCCGTCGGGCTGCAAGGAGCGCGCCGAACTGGAGCGGGCGATCAGCGACTTCCTCGCCACCCGGTGATCGGACCAGGGACCGGACAAGTCCGGCTAGGGCCGGCACACGATTAGGGGATTCCCGTTTTTGCGGGTTTGTGTTTCAAGCCTACCCCCTCACCCCCGAAATCTTTCCCTCTCCCCTGGAGGGAGAGGGATGTGGAGGCTTGGCGAGGCGTAGGCCGAGCCATAGCCGAAGCTGGGTGAGGGGGAATTTCCATTTCGCCCCCCCCCTCCCTGACCCTCCCCCTCGAAGGGGGGAGGGAACCTTGTACCGTGCCCCCGAACCCGGCGGCCGCTGGACACGGGGCACGGCTTCGGGCTATTAAGGCTCCGGCCGGCGTTTAGCCGGAATAGGGGAACATAAGGGGGCCTTCATGGGGATCGTGACAGACGTAGTGCTGCCGCTGGCGCTCGCTTTCATCATGTTCGCGCTGGGCCTGGGCCTGACATTCGGGGATTTCGCCCGGGTCGCCAAGCAGCCCAAGGATTTTCTCGTCGGCGCGGCGTGCCAGATCATTTTGCTACCGGTGGTGGCGTTCGCGCTGGTGAGCATCTGGCCGCTGCCGCCCGAGTTGGCGCTTGGCGTGATGATCATCGCCGCGGCGCCGGGCGGGGTGACGTCCAATCTGCTCGCCGCCTATGCAAGGGGCGACGTGGCGCTGTCCATATCGCTGACGGCGGTCATCAGCCTGCTGAGCGTGGTGACCATCCCCCTCGTCGTGGTGTTCGCACACGCCTATCTGATGGACGGGAGCGGCAAGGATGTCTCGGTGGCCGAAACCGCCATCAGCGTGTTCGTCATCGTCACCGTGCCGGCGGTGATCGGATTGCTGGTCCGCCGGTACGCCGAAGGCTTCGCGCTCCGCTTCGAGCCCATCGCCCGGCACGTCTCGACCGGCCTGTTCGTGCTGGTATTGGCGGGCGCCATCTTCCAGGAGCGCAACAACATCGTCTCCTACTTCGCCCAGGCCGGATTGGTGACGCTGGCGCTCAACGTGGTGATGATGGTGCTGGCCTACTATGTGGCGAGGCTGTTCGCCAGCGGACCGGCGCAGCGGGTGACCATCTCCATCGAGTGCGGCCTGCAGAACGGGACGCTGGCCATTGCGGTCGCCACCCTGCTGTTCGGCGGCGGCCTCGCGGTGATCCCGGCCGGCACCTACAGCCTGATCATGTTCGCAACGGCGTTGATCTACATCGCCTTTTTGCGCCGCGCCCACCCGCCGGACTAGCCGCGCAAGACGGGCGACGCCCCGGGTGCGGTGGTCTATCATCGTTTCCATGACCGGGAACGAATTCACCGCCCACGAGGTCTCCGCGGCCAGCCTGCCGATCATCGACATGTCTGGATTGCGTTCCGACGACGCGGCCCGGCGGCAGGCCGTCGGCGAGGCGATCCGCGCCGCCTGCCTGGACAAGGGCTTCTTTTATCTCGAAGGCCACGGGGTCGCGCCGGAGCTTCGCGCCGCCGCGCTGGACGCCATCGCCGGCTTCTTCGCCCTGCCCCTGGAAGAGAAATTGAAGGCCGACAAGGCGCAATCCAATTGCAATCGCGGCTATGAGAAACTCGGGGGCCAGAGCCTGAACCCGGCGGCCGCGGCCGACCTCAAGGAGGGCTATTACATCGGGCTCGAACTGGCTGCCGGCGATCCGCGGGTCCTGGCCGGGAAGTTCAATCACGGTCCCAATATCTGGCCTGCGGGGCAGGACCGGTTTCGCGCCGTCATGGAAGAATACTACGCGGCGCTTCTGGCGGCGGCGCGGCTGCTGATGCGGGGCCTGGCGCTGTCGCTGCGCCTGGACGAAGACGCCTTCAATGACTTCAGCAGGGATGAACTGGCGACGCTCAGGCTGCTTCACTATCCGGAGCAGCCCGCCGATCCCCGGCCGGGCGAGATGGGCGCCGGCGCCCACACGGACTTCGGAACCCTCACCCTGCTGCTCCAGGACGATTGCGGCGGTCTTCAGGTCCATGACGGCGACGATGGCTGGATTCACGCCGATCCCATCCCGGACACCTTCGTGGTCAATCTCGGCGACATGGTGGCGCGCTGGACCAACGGCACCTACCGCTCCACGCTCCACCGGGTGGTCAATGTCTCGGGCCGCGACCGCTACTCGATCCCGTTTTTCTATCTCGGCAACCCCGATGTTCCCATCGAGTGCATCCCCACCTGCCTGGCCGAAGGCGAAACGCCCAAATACCCGCCGACCACGGTGGAGCGCCACTACGCCGAGATGTACGAAGCCACCTACGGTGCGGCGACCGGGACCTGATGGCCGATATCCTGTTCATTCACGGGGCCTGGCAGGGCGCCTGGACCTGGGATTTGGTGACGCCCGTCCTGACCCGGCTGGGTCACGGCTGCTATCCCGTGGATTTGCCGGGCAACGGCAACGGCGCCGACGACACCCCGCCGGAAGACGTCTCGTTCGATCTCTACATGTCGTACTTGGACGGCCGGCTGAAGGAACGGGGTGAGCCCACGGTGGTTGTCGGACATTCGTCCGGCGGGATCATGGCGAGCCAACTGGCCGAGAACCATCCCGGCCGGGTGCGGGGCGTGGTCTACGTGGCGGGCATGATGCTGCCGAGCGGCATGGCTTTCGCCCAGCTGGTGGAAGAGATGACACCGGACCACCCGGAGGCCGCGGGCATCGCTCCTTATCTCGAATGGTCGGAAGACGGCGAGACGTCGGTCGTGCCGCCGGAGGCGGCCATCCGGATATTCCTCCAGGATGCCGATCCGGCGGCCGCGGCCGAAGCCGCCGCCAGGCTCAAACCTCAACCCCAACGGGGACGGGCGATCCGGCCCACGCTGAGCGATGCGCGGTTCGGCAGCGTGCCCCGTGCCTACATCGAGTGTACGCTCGACAATTCGGTCGTCATCGCCGCCCAGCGCCGGATGCAGGAACTGGTGCCCGGCGCGGCGGTCTACACGCTGGAGAGCGGGCACGCGCCGCTGCTGAGCATGCCCCTCGAACTGGCCGGGACCATCGACAGGGCCATTCGCGATTTCGGGCGCCTGGATCTGGGATCCGGCGGCGCGCGGCCGGAAGAAGTCCCGGCGTGAACGCCGTATCGAAAGGTGGCTGGCTGGTCGCGTTCCGCGAGCGCAGTTTCCGCTTCCAGTGGCCGGCGGATTTGGCGACCACCGGCGCCTTCGAAATGGAGACCCTGATTCTCGGCTGGTACGTGCTGGTCGAGACCCAGTCGGTGATCCTCCTGACCCTGTTCGGTTCCCTGCAGTTCATCGGCACCCTGATCGCGCCGTTCCTGGGCGTGCTCGGGGACCGGTTCGGCCGGCGGACCATGATGCTGGCCATGCGCGGCGTGTTCGTGGTCCTGGCCGCCTCCATCATGATTCTCGATCTGACCGGCCTGCTGAGCCCGGCCGTCGTCCTGTTCATCGCCTTCCTGAGCGGGCTCCTGCGGCCGTCGGACCTGGTGATGCGCAACGCCCTGGTGGCCGACACCATGCCGCCGGCCAGCCTGCCCAACGCCCTGGGCCTTGCCCGGACGACCCAGGACATTTCGCGGATCGTCGGCGCGCTCACCGGCGCGGGGCTGTTCTCGGTCCTCGGGCTCGGCGTGGCGTACGCCTTCGTCACCGCGACGTTCCTCATCGGCCTGGCGCTCACCTCCGGCGTCTCCCGGGTGCGCCCGGCCGGCGAGGAGGGCGCGCCGCCGCCGGCCAGCTACGGCCAGGAACTCAAGGACGGCTTCTCCTACGTGTGGACCACGCCGGCGGTGCTGGCCATCATGTGGCTGGCGTTCCTCGCGAACCTGACCGCCTTTCCGTTCACCCACGGACTGCTGCCGTTCGTCGCCCGGGAGATTTACGCCATCGACGAGAACGGCCTGGGGCAGATCATTTCGGTGTTCAGCCTCGGGGCCGTGACCGGCTCGCTGATCGTCGCCTGGACCCGCGGCCACGGCAGCGCGGCGCGGATGATGGTGATGGGATTGGTGGCCTGGTACCTGTGCCTGACGGTTTTTGCGTTCACCGGCGCCAAACTCTCGGGCGCCGTCGTCCTCTACATCGTCGGCATATTCCACTCGCTCGCCATGGTCAGCATGTCGGTGGCCCTGCTGAGCATGGTGGACGCGCCCATGCGCGGCCGGGTGATGGGGGTTCGCATCCTCGCCATCTACGGCATTCCGCCGGGCCTGCTGGGGGCCGGTTTCCTCATCGATACGTTCGGCTTCACCACCATGGCGCTGATCTACATCGCCGTCGGGCTGGTCTTCACGGCGCTGATTACCTGGAAGTGGCGGGACGCGATCTGGAACGACGGCCGGCTTGGGAAATAGCCTACCGTTTCGCGCGCAACAGGATGGGCGTGGCGAGGGTGATCAGCACGAACAGGCCGGTGAGCAGCTTGAGGTCGGAGGGTTTCAGGCCGAGCGCGAGGGCCACCGCCACCACCTGGAAATAGGCCAGCGATCCGATCACCGGCGCCACAAGCTGCCGGACCAGGGTGCCGCGCCCGACCAGGGTCTCGCCCAGGATCGTCGCCGCCAGGCCGACGATCAGCACGCCGACCCCCATGTTGACGTCGGCGTAGGCCTGGTGCTGGGCCATCACCGCGCCGCCGAAGGCGCTGAACCCGCCGGCCATGGCGATCCCGGCTACGATGTAAAGGTGCGTCGGGATACCCTGCGCGCGGGACATGGTCTGGTTGGCGCCGACGCAGCGGAGCGCCATGCCGAGTTCGGTGTTGAGGAACCAGTAGAAGACGGCGAGAAAGACCAGCACCAGGGCGAGGATCAGCGCGAACTGGGTCCACGGCTCGCCCCCCTCGGCGCCGAGCGTCAGGGTGAAGATCGAATCGTTGTCGAACAGCGCGGTGTTCGGCTTTCCCATAACCCGGATATTGATGCTGAACAGCATGGTCAGCACGATGATCCCGGCGAGCAGCGAGGGCACCCGCAGGTAAAGGTGGATCAACGCGGTGGCGGCGCCCACGACGAAGCCGAACAGGACCGCAGCCGACAGGCTGATCACCGGATCGAAGCCCGCAACCGTGAACGTCGCCACGATCGCCGCGCCGAAGGGGAAGGCGCCCTCCGAGGTCAGGTCGGGCAGCCCCAGCATGCGGAACGGGATCATCACGGCGAGCGCGGGAAAAGCGAAGATCGCGCCCTGGACGAGGCTCACCGCGAACAGGTTGAAATAAATGTCGACGAAGTCCATCGCCGCGCTCAGCCCAGAAGCATCTTGTCGTCGGTGACGAGGAACCGCCCGACCAGGTCGTTAACGGTGAGACCCGCCTTCTCGTCGGCCGGCGCATCCAGGACGATCCCGCCCTCGTGCATCATGAAGAGCCGTGTGCCGAAGCGCAGCGCATGCTGCATGTTGTGGGTGACCATGAGGGTGGTGATCTTGTCTCCGGTCACCACGTCCGATGTCAGCTTGAGCACCAGCTCGGCCGCGCGCGGATCGAGGGCGGACGTGTGCTCGTCGAGCAGCATCAGCCGCGGCGTGAGGAGGGCCGCCATGATCAGGGCCAGGGACTGGCGCTGGCCGCCGGAGAGCGAGCGGACCTTCTCCGACAGGCGGTTCTCCAGCCCGAGCCCGAGGACGGAAATCCGCTCCCGGAAATATTCCCGTTTGCGCCGGTTGAGCCCCAGCCTGAAGGTCTTCCGCTTGCCGCGCCGGACGGCGACGGCGAGGTTTTCCTCGATGCTGAGTTCCGGCGCCGTGCCCACCATCGGGTCCTGGAACACGCGCGATATAAGCTTCGCCCGCCTGTAGACCGGCTGGCTTCCGACATCCCGTCCGTCGACCAGGATTTCCCCCGAGTCGAGCAGGACTTCGCCGGCAAGGGCGTTCAGAAGCGTACTCTTGCCCGCACCGTTGCTGCCGATGACGACGGCGAATTCGCCGTCCTCCAGGGCGAAATCCACCTTGCTCAGGGCGGTCTTTTCGTTCGGCGTGCCGGGCGAAAAAACCTTGGTCGCGTCGTGGACGCGGATCGGCGCCGGACCTTGCCGGCCGCCGTTCACATCACGCACTTGCAGTCCTTGAACGCGGCCGGTAGCGGCATTTTCAACTCGCCGAGCCGTTTGCCGCTCAGGAGCACGCGGTGATCCTTCGGCTGGGGCCTGAAGATCGGCAGATCGGACGGCTTGGCTCCCTTCAGAATCTTCGCGCCGAGCAAACCGGCCTGATAGCCGACATCCCGCCACGAGACCGTGACCGCCCCCAGAACATGCCCGGCCTTGACGCCGCCGGGGCTGGCGTTGATCACCGGTACCTTGTTGCGCTTGGCCGAGGCGGCGACGACCGCGACGGAGGGCTGCAGCATGCTCGAGGGGATCAGGTAGATGAAATCCACCCCCTTCAGCGCCTCCACCCGGCTCGGAATATCGTTGACCGTCTCCACGCTGATCGTCCTGAGTTTCACGCTGGCCTTCTTTGCCGCGGCTTCGGCGTATTTGACGTTCACCCGGTCGTTCGCGTCGCCCGGGTTGAACAGCAGCCCCATCGACGACACCTTGCCCAGGATCGCCTTCGCCTTCGCGATGACCGTATCCATGTCCTGAAGATTGGAGGCGCCGACGAAACGCGGGCTCCCCTTGTCCCAGGATTTAACCAGCCCCGCGTCCACCGGATCGGTGACCGGTGCGAAGACGATCGGCAGCGACTTGTTGCGGATCACCCGCTTGGACGCCTGGGTGATGGGCGTCGTGACGGTCAGCAACAGATCGGGATCGGACGCCTCCAGCGCGGTCAGCACCTGTGCGACCAGTGACGGATCGAAATTCGCATCCTTGTAGATGTACTCGACCCCCGCGCCCTCCTTGAAGCCGCCGCTCTCCAAACCCGCCTTGAAGCCGTCGACCACCAGCTTGAGGACGGAATGGGGACCGAGGTTCGCGATCGCGACCTTCTTGTCCGCGGCCGATCCGGGTTGAGGCGACAGAACCAGGGCGGCCAGGGCGAGGGTGGCCGCCACGGACCACGATTTCAACATGGACATAGTTTCCTCCATTGTCGGTTTCGATTTTTCATACCAAACATACCGTTATACCAATTCTATGGCATTCCCCCGCCTGCCGCTCGCGCGCAGGACGGAATACCAGATGGAATGCACCATTTCGGTGCCGGAGACGCCGACGGCGGGCTGGCGTTTCTCGGTGCGGATCATGCCGCCCTCGCGGTCCCAGGCCTCGACCTCGGCGACCGCGCAATCGAGCCCGGGATCGCAAACCAGGCGCGCCTCGCATTCATCGAGGCCGGTGGCAACCAGCGCACAGGTCACCATGGTGTTGACATTGCGCGGGTAAAGCCGCGCGACGCCGCGGACCGAGCCCTCGTAGATCACTGTCTCGCCGTCGATCCCCGATGGATCCACATCGCTGTCGGCGAAGTCGATATTGTCGGGGTGCTTGCGGAAGGTGATCCTGACCCGTCGCCACCGCCCGGGCCGCGACAACAGCTCGTCGCCGCCGAGCAGCGCGCCGCACGGCACGAACAGCCGCGTGCCATGCGCGTTCGCCGCCTCTTCAAGCCGGGTCCTGAGCCCGTCGTCGGCGAGCGCCGTGACCGAGAGCGGCATGTAGTCGGCGAACTCCAGGAACCCCGCGCCGAAGCGGGCGGTGAAGGACGGATGGGCGCATTCGATGATCAGCGAGGGACGGCGTTCGCGGGCCCTGCCGAGGTCGTCGAGCCGGAGCGCGGGATCGAGCCCGGCCAGGGCATCGGCGCTCCGATTGTGGACGAAGGCGGTCTCGAACTGCCCGCCGCCGGCCTCGATCCGTTCCACGATGGAGCGCCCGATAAAGCCGTATCCGATCACCCCAATGCGCATCGTCCGGCCCTTATGCCACGGCCTCCCGATCCCGGTCCTGAAGCCCTCCCGGGCGGAACCCACAATCGCGGGAAGCCTTTATGTGTTTGCAGGGAAAACCTTGCCGCCCGGCGCGGCGGGAGTCGAGTCGAAATTGCCGGTTACCTGGACCCGGGGGTCGAACCGTCCAAACAACCGGGGCAGCCTCGCTAAACGGCGACGCCAAGGCTTTTGGCAAAATCACTTTTCCAGCTTTCGAGCGACCTGAATGTCGGATCGTCGCCAAAGCGTTCTATGGTTATTTTTTCGATTTCGGCATCGCTCAACGACAAGTCCATGGGCATGAGTTGTGGTTGTTTGACGTAAAAGGGCGAGTACATAAAGGTCTCGATGCGGTTTCCGTCTATATCCAAAAAATATAACGACCATGTCACGCAATGATCGCTAATTGCCGTAATTTCGACCTCATCCTCGTCCAGCCGTTTCTTGAGTGCCCGCAGGGTGTCCAGCGAATCCACTTCAAACGATATTTGGTTGATCAGCACGGCATCGGACGCCGCATCACGTCCATCGACCAATGCCACGAGATGATGTTCGGTGGGGTCGTTACTCAAAAATGCAATCTTCCTTTCACCTGTCGGTGAATTGAAGACGCCTATATCGGCTACTTCCAGTTCCAGCATTGAACAATAGAAATCAACCATAGGCTCAAGTTCGAAACAGTGAATACCCATATGGCTGAATGAGATAGACGCCTTTTTTGTCATCTTACATTACCCTAGTGAATGGCCATTTGAGGTGGTCCCGCCCGTTTGGACGGTTTGGCGGCTTTTCCGAGGTGTACTCCGCCGTCCGATTATGCCGCCAAAAATCCATTTTTCATATTTGATTGTTGTTGCCGAGCCTGGGGCGATGTGGGCAACGCGTCACCCTCGTCCATCAGATCGCTTCCCGGCCCTGCCTGACGGGAGGAAGCCCTTTCGGGGCGTTGGGCGGGAGATTGGCGTGGTTGACTCTCTCCGCACCCCGGCCGACCCTGTCGGGGCGCCGAACATCGAGCCGAAAGGGGGAGGCCATGGCCCGCCAAGCGCATCTTATCGGCAGCGTCGGATTGGCCGATGCGGAAACCGTCTTCACCACCGTCGCGGAAACCCTGAAGGGGTGCTGTTCGCGGATTCCCGATGGGGAAACCGGCGAGCGGGGATATTGGATTCGTTGGCAACAGGCCAGTTTCGACGGCTGCGAGCAGCTCGAGCAGGAACTGGCGGAGGTGAAGCTGCCGGGCTTCAAGGACTCGGTGCAACGGCCGTTCTACAGGATCAAGGCGAGCCTCTCGCCGGCGGATGTGGACATGGGCGAGCTTGGCTACGGCGACGAGGCCATCGAGTCGTATGTGCTGTTCGACGAGCTCCGGCGCGCCGGCAAAATTCCGTCCGATGTGCGGTTCCAGGTTTGCGTGCCGACGCCCATGGCGCTGGTTTGCGGTTTCGTCATGCCCGATCACCAGCTCGACGTGGAGCCGGCCATCGAGGCCGCCATGGCGCGGGATCTGGAAAAGATGCAGGCCGCCGTTCCCGCCGGCAAGCTGAGCATCCAGTTCGACGTTTGCTACGAGGTCGTCGGCACCGACGGCGGACCCAAGCTGCCCTATGACGACCACGTCGAGGGCTCGGTCGCGCGGGTCGCGCGGCTGGCCGGTCTCGTCCGGGATGATGTCGAGTTCGGCATCCACCTGTGTTACGGCGATCCCGGGCACCAGCACATCGTCGAGCCGGAAGACCTCGGGACCTCGGTCGCTTTCGCCAACGGCATCGCCGCCGGCTCGCCCCGGCGGGTGGACTTCATGCACATGCCCGTGCCGCGGGGCCGGGCGGACGACGATTATTTCAAGCCGCTGGAAGACCTGAAGCTGCGCAGGGAGACCAAGCTGATCCTGGGGCTGGTGCACCATACCGACGGCGTCGAGGGCGGACGCGGCCGTATGGCCGTCGCCGACAAGTATGCCGCCGACTACGACATCGCCACCGAATGCGGGTTCGGGCGCCGCGACCCGGCGACCATTCCCGAACTCCTCAACATTCACCGGGAGCTTTGCCAATGACCGACACTCAAGTATCCGGCGTCCTGATGGTGGGGAGCGCCCCCTATGCCAGCGCCGAGGAAACCTTTCGCGCCGCGATGGAACATTTGTCCGGCCACCTGGCCCGGCTGCCCGACGGCGAGGTGGGCGAGCGGGACACCTGGATACGCTGGCAGTACAAGCGTATCGGGCAGAGCCCGCAGATGAGGCAGCAGGACGCGGACAACATCTACGTGCCGTTCCCGCCCTACGAAATCATCGGCGGCGTGGCTTCGCCGGATGAAATCGAATTCCCCAACCTCGGCTATGGCGACGCAGCCATCGAGTCCTATGAGACATTCTCCAGGCTGGCGGAAGAAGGCGTAATTCCCGCCGGCGTCCGTTTTCAGGTTGGTCTGCCGACGCCTCTGTCGGTGGCGACGTTCTATGTGGCGAAGGAGCATCGCGAAATGTTCGAGCAGGCCTATGGCCGAGCGCTCGGCCAGGAGTTCGAGAAGATGACCACCGCCATCCCGCCGGAGAAGCTTGCCATTCAGTGGGAGGTGGTCAGCGAGTTCGCCCTGTTGGAAGGCATTGTGGAAAATCACCTGGGGGACGACCTGCTGGGCGAGATCAACAGGCGGGCCGCCGGGCTGGTGGATATGGTGCCCGAACCCATGGAGGCGGGCATTCACCTCTGTTACGGCGATTCCGGCCACAAGCATTTCGTCGAGCCCAAGGACACCGGCCATCTGGTGGACGTGGCCAACGGCTTGTCCGCCCTCGCCAGGCGGCCCATCGCCTGGATTCACCTGCCGGTGCCGAAGGAACGGGACGACGATGCCTATTACGAGCCGCTCCGGAATTTGAGCCTGAAACCGGGTACCGAACTGTATCTCGGCCTGGTGCATCACACCGGCGGGGTGGCGGCGACCCGGGCCCGGGTGGCGACGGCGAAAAAGCACGTCGCGCGGTTTGGCGTCGCGACAGAATGCGGATTCGGGCGCCGGCCCCCCGAAACCATGCCCGAAGTCTACGCCACCCACACCGCCATGATCGAAGAGCGATGAGCCGGTCATATGAGCTGGACGCCGATGTCGTCCATTACGCTTGGGACCACTCACTGGAGCCGCGCCTGACCATCGATCCCGGCGACACGGTGACTTTCCATACCCGGGATGCAGCGGACAACTTCTATTCCATCGACTCGACGGCGGAAGACGTCATCCGAAAAGGGCCGTTCAAGGGCCACCCGTTGACCGGCCCGGTACATGTGCGGGGTGCGGCACCGGGCGACGTGCTGGCGGTGGAAATCGTCTCAATGAAACTGCCGGTCAATTACGGCTGGACGGCTATCATTCCGGGTCCCGGCCTGTTGCCGGCCGAAGAGTTGCCGGGCCCCTACCTGCAGATCTGGGACCTGTCGGATGGTCAATTGGCGCGGATGAAGCATCGCGGCGATATCGCAATTCCCATTGCGCCGTTTCCGGGCGTTCTGGGCAATGCGCTCGCCGAGAGCGGCGCGCTTTCCACGGCACCGCCCCGGGAGACCGGCGGTAATATGGATAATAAGCATCTGACCGTGGGCTCGACCGTTTATTTGCCGGTCCAATGCGACGGTGCGCTGTTCAGCACCGGAGACGCCCACGCCGCACAGGGCGACGGCGAGGCGTGCGTCACAGCCATCGAGACCTGGTCCACACTAACCCTTAAATTCGATTTGCTGTCCGGGACCGATTTCGAGGAGCCGCGCGCCCGAATACCCGGACCGCTCGCGCCGGTGGTGAACACATCGGGCTACTACGCCACGTCGGCGCAGGGCCCGGACCTCTATGCCAACGCCCAGCAGGCGATCCGCTACATGATTCATCACCTGATGACGGAACGGGGCCTCTCTTGGCACGAGGCCTATGTCATATGTTCGGTGGCCGTCGATCTTAAAATCTCCGAGATCGTCGATGCCCCCAACTGGCTGGTCTCCGCGTTCCTGCCCGACAGTATTTTCGTCGACTAGCCGCGCTCCGGCCGTCATGCCCCGACCCACTGGACCGGCTTTGCCGGCCAGCCGGCAAAGTGGCGGGGCATCCAGGATATTCACCACAGAGTTCACTGAGGAGGAATGGTTAACTCCTCACCGTCTCACCGTCTCTGTGGTTCAGGAATTGGAAATCTGGGTACCCCGGACGAGCCGGGGTATGACGAGTGGAGGATACCCCAAATGGAATACGTCATGGCCGGGCCCGGACCCGGCCATCCACGTGGATCACCGGGTCAAGCCCGGTGATGACGATCTGGTTTGTGTCGTATACCCACTCGTCATGCCCCGCCTCCGTGCGGGGCATCCACGAACTTCCACCCTTCTCACCTATCCGCCGTCCCCGTCGCCGCAACACTCCTATGGCGGCTCGATCGAGTCCGGACCCTAGGTCCTGTTGACAATTAACGGACTATTCATGGTTGGCGTGATTCAAGCAAGACCGTTTCAACTGGCGGGAGCGTGTCATGCTTCGACGGGAACTGACGGATATGCAATGGGACCGGATCAAGGGTTTGGTTCCGGGCAAAGAGGCGGATCGCGGCTCCACGGGTCGGGACAACCGCCTGTTTGTGGACGCCGTGCTGTGGATCGCCCGGGCGGGTTCGCCGTGGCGCGATCTGCCGGACGCCTTCGGCAACTGGAACAGCGTCTACGTGCGCTTTTCGCGGTGGGCCAAGGCGGGGGTTTGGGAGAGTCTTTTCAATGCCTTGGCGGAGGATCCCGACTTCGAATACCTGATCGTGGATTCGACCATCGTGCGGGCGCATCAACATGCCGCCGGCGCAAAAGGGGGGCTCAGGCTCAGGCCATCGGCCGCTCGCGCGGCGGCCTGACGAGCAAAATCCACATCGCCGTCGATGGCCTGGGCAATCCCTTGCGGTTCATCCTCACCGGCGGCCAGGTGGGCGACGTCACCCAGGCCGAGGGGCTGATCGCCGGGCTGCCGGGCGAGACCCTGATCGCCGACACCGCCTACGACGCGAACCGCTTCCGCGCCCGCCTCGACAGCGCCGGGATGGTGGCGGTGATCCCCTCCAACCCGTCGCGGGCACAAGCCGTGCCGTACGACCCCGAACTCTACAAGGAAAGGCACGTCGTCGAATGTTTCATCAACAAGATCAAGCACTTCCGCCGCATCGCCACACGCTACGAAAAGACCGTCACCGCCTACATGGCCATGCTGTGCCTCGTCGGGGCGCTCATTTGGATGCGATAAATGTCAACAGGACCTAGAGTCGTGCCGCCTCCGGGATCAGCGGCGGCAGGGCGTTCAGTTCATCGATGCTGAATCCGGCCAGCTTCTTGTATTTGTCGGCGTGGTTCTTGAGATCCTCGTAGGGCATGACGTCGTGGATGTCGTCGAACACGCCGCCGCATAGCTCCTCGATCACATCGAGGATGGCGTCCGGCCCGCCGCCGCCGCGGTTGGCATGGATCACCTTTTCGGTCGCCGGCCGCATTTCATCCTCGTAGACCTGGAGCGCCTGTTCCGTCAGGCCGTGGGCGAGGAACGCGGCGCCCAGCTTGCGGGCATCGACGATGGCCTGTCCGGCGCCGTTGGAGCCGACGGGATAGGCGGCGTGCGCGGCGTCCCCGATCAGCGATACGCGGCCATGAGTCCAGCGGTCCAACGGGTCCCGGTCGACCATGGGATATTCGTAGATCCGGTCGCTGGCGCGCACCATTGCCGGGACGTCGAGCCAGTCGAAAACCCACTCCTCGTAGCGGGGCAGGAAATCGTCCATATTCGCGAGACGGTTCCAGTCTTCCTTTCGCCAACTGTCGTCCATATTGAACTTGATGCTGGCGATCCAGTTGACCAGCGCCTCGCCGGTGCCGGGATCGGTTTCGGATATGGGGTATGAGACGAAGCGCTGCGCGTCGTAGCCGACCATGACCATGGACGCCCCGGTGAGGAACGGCTTCATGCGGGTGGTGCCGCGCCACAGGATGAAGCCGCCCCAGGCGGGCGGGCCCTCGTCCGGCGCCATCCGGGCGCGTATTGCCGAATGGATGCCGTCGGCGCCGAGGAGCAGGGTGCCGGTTTCGGTCCGGGTCTCGCCGGCCCGGTTCTCCAGGTGCAGCTGGGCGCTGCCATCGGAAGTCTCGAAACCGGTGGCCGACCAGCCGGTCTCGAAGCAATCGGGGCCGGCGCGCCGCAGGAGCTGTTCATAGAGCATCATGTGCAGCATGCCCCGGTGCACCGAAAATTGCGGCCATTTGTAGCCCGCCCAGGTCCCCCGGGACTCGGTCCAAATCTCCAATCCGGTCTTGGTGTACATGCCGTAATCGCGGGTGCGGACGCCGATGCCGCCGAGGTACGGCTCCAGTCCGAGATCAAAAAGCTCGCGGACCGCGCTCGGCTGCAGGTTGATGCCGACCCCGAGGGGTCTGACCTCGTCGACGCTTTCAAAAATCCTGAACGGCGCGCCGATCTGATGGCAGGTGAGGCCGAGGGCCAGGCCGGCGATACCGCCGCCGGCGATCAGTACGGTCATCCGATGTTGCGGAGCGGGTCCGCCTCCCCGAATATCTGTTCCGGTTCTGAATGCCGCATCCGTCATTCCGGATCAATGGGTTTCGGCATTTCCGCCGGGACGAAAGCCGAGAAGTGCGCCCATTCGGACCCGGCCCCGCTCAGGCGGAGCCCGGTGGAATCGATCAGATAGGTGGCATCGCCGAGCTTGTGCCGCAGCCCCCGTTGGGCGCGGCCGGCCAACCGACCAGCCCGGAGTCGGTCTACAGGAAGCAGAACCGCCGCAAGAAGGCAGCACAATGACCGATAGCCCTCAGAAATCGCGAAATTGCCGGGAGCTAGAACAATCACGCTCCCCGACAAAGACTATCAGCCTCGGAAAGCGGAGCAGGAGCGGGGGCACGATATGCCTGGCGCGTCCATAAGGCAGGTGCCGAGCGCGTTTTTTCGCCCATTCAACGACCGGCGTGAGGGCAAGAAATAGCCACTCGAATGTGACTATTCGCCATAATCCCCAAAGAGTTAGCGGTATCCAAATATTATGAGAGGTAATATGTCGTCAATTGACGACTTAGTGCGGATGGTGTTAAACTTACTCGGGACTTCCCTTCCCTAAGGTAGCCCGTCAATGGGCAGATGGTCACATACGCTAACAACAATAAAAAGCGTCTGAACAGGGAGAGAAATAAGACAAAAATTCGATCCATCAATATCGTTATGACAATATTGTTATGACAGGGGGATTCAACATGACAAAGGACGGAAGGACAAAATTCGGACGTCGTGAGTTTCTAATATATTCCGGCGCAGCCGGTGTCGCCGGTTCCCTTTTAGGGGGCTTTGCGGCCCGTCAAGCCTTAGCGGCGGATATGTGGAAGCCGAAGAGACCAATCCAAGCAGTAATTCAATTTGGTGCAGGTGGCGGTACCGACACCGTTACTCGGACGCTACTGAAGGCAATGGAGCCGATTCTAGGACAGCGTATTTCGGCTATCAACATGACTGGTGCACTTGGGTCAATTGCAACAAAGCACGTAGCAAGTAAACCCGCTGACGGGTATACGTGGCTTGGGGCGGGAGGATTTCTTGACTATCCGCGTATCCAGGGCATCGACAATCACCTAAGTTGGAAAGACTTTCAGTTTTTCCAGTCAGCTACATCTCTCGCAAGTTGGGCGACCCACCCGGATTCTTCATTCAAAACTTTCCAGGACGTGATCGATTACGCTAAAGCAAATCCTGGGAAGCTTCGGGTTTCAACCGACGGCGTTGGCGGATTGTGGCATGAAGCAATTGCGATTGTCGCCTTTATGGCAGGATTTAAGTTTACAAATGTCCCCTTTGACGGTGGTGCTCCGGCAACGCTAGCCGCCCTTCAAAAGGAAGTAGACATCGCAGGCAGCGGGTTACATGAACAAATTCAGTTTGTGAAATCCGGAAAGCTTCGTCATCTAGCCACATTTACCGCAAAACCCGTCAAGGTCGACGCAAAGACATCGCTTGAACCGATCTCAAAATATGTACCTTCCGCAGGCGCCAGTGCACCATTCGGTGGCATGTACAACATTGGATTGCGGCGAAACACGCCCACTCAGATTTTGAAGACGATTGAAAGCGCTGTTGCCCAGGCTGTCGCCTCGGACAGTTTTCAGAAAATGCTCAAAGATCGTTTTATGCAGGAAACCATCGTTTCCGGTGAGGCGATTGATAAGAAAGCGGCTCTTCTTGAAACTCAAAGAGCGTCGTTATTCAATCAGCTTGGGCTTGCGAAGAAAACAGCTCAGGATCTCGGTCTTCCCAAACCGAACGATTTTGACAAATGGTGGCCCCCTCAGGGCTATAAACCCGCAATCTGACGCGAATCCAGCCATCCGCCATCTAAATTAGGTGGCGGATGGCTACCTTATTCAAAACTCCAATATTTAGAACAATGTCTCTTGTAGTTCAGTCAATCATCTTTATTGCAGGATTGTTGATAGCGGTTCAATCGATTTACTATCTGCGTGAACCAATCGTTACTTCGCCAGGAATTCTTCCACTTATTGTCTCTATGGCAATAGTTGTGATTTCTGGATTTCTTCTTATTTTCGATTTTTTGGGGGGTCGGTATTCGATAAAACACGGGTATCAATGGCTGACTAGTGCGGCAAACCGAGCAAAGATTGGACGAATCACGGGGTGGCTTGGGCTTGCATCTGCGTACGCGATAGCTACACCACAAATAGGTTTCACCTGGGCAACATTAGCGTTCCTAATTATAGCATTAAGAATATTCGCTGGACTCAACTGGGTGAGGACAATGATTTATGCCGCCCTAGGTCCTGTTGACATTTATCGCATCCAAATGAGCGCCCCGACGAGGCACAGCATGGCCATGTAGGCGGTGACGGTCTTTTCGTAGCGTGTGGCGATGCGGCGGAAGTGCTTGATCTTGTTGATGAAACATTCGACGACGTGCCTTTCCTTGTAGAGTTCGGGGTCGTACGGCACGGCTTGTGCCCGCGACGGGTTGGAGGGGATCACCGCCACCATCCCGGCGCTGTCGAGGCGGGCGCGGAAGCGGTTCGCGTCGTAGGCGGTGTCGGCGATCAGGGTCTCGCCCGGCAGCCCGGCGATCAGCCCCTCGGCCTGGGTGACGTCGCCCACCTGGCCGCCGGTGAGGATGAACCGCAAGGGATTGCCCAGGCCATCGACGGCGATGTGGATTTTGCTCGTCAGGCCGCCGCGCGAGCGGCCGATGGCCTGAGCCTGAGCCCCCCTTTTGCGCCGGCGGCATGTTGATGCGCCCGCACGATGGTCGAATCCACGATCAGGTATTCGAAGTCGGGATCCTCCGCCAAGGCATTGAAAAGACTCTCCCAAACCCCCGCCTTGGCCCACCGCGAAAAGCGCACGTAGACGCTGTTCCAGTTGCCGAAGGCGTCCGGCAGATCGCGCCACGGCGAACCCGCCCGGGCGATCCACAGCACGGCGTCCACAAACAGGCGGTTGTCCCGACCCGTGGAGCCGCGATCCGCCTCTTTGCCCGGAACCAAACCCTTGATCCGGTCCCATTGCATATCCGTCAGTTCCCGTCGAAGTCGGTCAATTCGCTTTGCGAAATGACCTTACATGACACGCTCCCGCCAGTTGAAACGGTCTTGCTTGAATCACGCCAACCATGAATAGTCCGTTAATTGTCAACAGGACCTAGGTCCTGTTGACATTTATCGCATCCAAATGAGCGCCCCGACGAGGCACAGCATGGCCATGTAGGCGGTGACGGTCTTTTCGTAGCGTGTGGCGATGCGGCGGAAGTGCTTGATCTTGTTGATGAAACATTCGACGACGTGCCTTTCCTTGTAGAGTTCGGGGTCGTACGGCACGGCTTGTGCCCGCGACGGGTTGGAGGGGATCACCGCCACCATCCCGGCGCTGTCGAGGCGGGCGCGGAAGCGGTTCGCGTCGTAGGCGGTGTCGGCGATCAGGGTCTCGCCCGGCAGCCCGGCGATCAGCCCCTCGGCCTGGGTGACGTCGCCCACCTGGCCGCCGGTGAGGATGAACCGCAAGGGATTGCCCAGGCCATCGACGGCGATGTGGATTTTGCTCGTCAGGCCGCCGCGCGAGCGGCCGATGGCCTGAGCCTGAGCCCCCCTTTTGCGCCGGCGGCATGTTGATGCGCCCGCACGATGGTCGAATCCACGATCAGGTATTCGAAGTCGGGATCCTCCGCCAAGGCATTGAAAAGACTCTCCCAAACCCCCGCCTTGGCCCACCGCGAAAAGCGCACGTAGACGCTGTTCCAGTTGCCGAAGGCGTCCGGCAGATCGCGCCACGGCGAACCCGCCCGGGCGATCCACAGCACGGCGTCCACAAACAGGCGGTTGTCCCGACCCGTGGAGCCGCGATCCGCCTCTTTGCCCGGAACCAAACCCTTGATCCGGTCCCATTGCATATCCGTCAGTTCCCGTCGAAGCATGACACGCTCCCGCCAGTTGAAACGGTCTTGCTTGAATCACGCCAACCATGAATAGTCCGTTAATTGTCAACAGGACCTAGTCGCCACCATTGTCCCGCTAATCTTTCATTACGTATTTTCTGCGATTATTCCGTGATTGAGGCGACCTGCTGATGATGGAAACCTTTCAGGTTTTATCGGACACAGCAAAGGCATTCCCGACTTTACTTACCCTTGATAATTTACTTTATGCGGTTATCGGCCTTTCCGTCGGTATCACTTGGGGAGCTATTCCAGCACTATCCTCAACAATGGCTATGGCCTTGTTAATCGGCTTTTCTGCTGCACTTGAACAACATGCCGCGATAATATTTTTGTTAGCAATATATAGTGGCAGTGTCTACGGCGGGTCTATATCGGCAATTTGCACCAACATCCCGGGTACGCCTGCGGCGGCATGCACCGCGTTAGATGGTTATCCTCTATTTCGAAATGGCGAAGGTGGTCGGGCATTAGGAATATCAATTGCAGCTTCGACGATTGGTAATCTATTTGGTGCCTTAATCTTGATCCTCTTCACGCCCTTCCTCTTGAAACTAGTTTTGAACGTAGGAGCATGGGAAATCGCACTTCTCGGATTATGGGGGGTAATGATTTCCGGTTCAGTGACGAGTCAAGATTCAGTTGCCAAGGGTTGGTTGTCAGGACTCATTGGGTTAGCACTTTCGTTCGTGGGGGTGGATGCAATTACTGGCACGCCTCGTTTCACATATGAAATCGGCTTCCTCTATGGTGGTTTGAATTTTGTTGCAATACTGATTGGTGTTTTTGGCTTTGCCGAAATTGCACGCGGTTTGCTAATGGAAAATGATGCCGACGTACCGCCTCTAGAAAACCGTGTTACCATCTCTATGGTAACTTTGGTCAAGAACTGGGTTAATATTTTACGTTCGAGTTCAATAGGCGCAATAATAGGTGCAATTCCGGCGGCAGGTGCCGACATCGCGGCATTTATTTCCTATTCGGTCTCAAAACGCAGTGCTTCTTCCTCCGAACGTGAACTTTTTGGCAAAGGGTCGTATCGTGGCATTATCGCTGCTGAATCGGCTAACAACTCGAGCGTTGGGGGGTCTCTTTTACCTTTACTAGTACTTGCAATTCCCGGAAGCACGGTTGCTGCGGCATTTATGGGAGCTATGAACTTGCAAGGAATCCACATGGGTCCATTGATCCAGATTAGCCATCCAGGTTTACTTGAATTTATTTTTGCTAGCCTCATTACTATAAGTATTCTAATGGGAATTATTGCATTGGCCGTCGGCAAAGTTGCCATTGCCCTGCTATCTGTTCCTCGAACAGTATTATTGCCCTGCATCTTGCCCATCTGCGTCATGGGGGCTTTTGCCGCTCAGAATACAGTTGGTGACATATATGTTATGTTAATTGCAGGTATAGCAGGAATCGGGCTCGTTGCTGGGGGCTTCCCATTAGCACCTATTATTATGGGAATCATACTTGGCCCCCTTGTAGACCTTAACTTCAGACGAGCGATGATAATTTTTCAGGACGCCACCTTTTTCGACGTTCTATTCCGACCAATCGGGCTAATTTTAATTGTGATTATTTTGGTGACACTTGTTACTGGCTTATGGAGGCAGATTAAGACTTCTTAAAAGGCTTCGAATAAAGAAAAAGAAAGGTTTCACATATGAGCTATTTTGATGACGCTATGGCATATGTCGATGAAGAGGCCGTAGCCAAACTTACCACCGAGATGATTGAAATACCGAGCCCGATGGGTGGTGAGGAGACATTGGCTAAATTCCTAGAAGGGCACTTTCAGGCTGCTGGCTTGGAGACACGTTTGCAGGAGGTTGAAGAAAATCGATTTAACGTATTCGGGTATCTTGAAGGAACCTGTGCTGGGCCAACGTTATTGTACCTTGGTCATCTGGATACAGCTTACGGCGGCGATGAGGAAGGTATAAGGGACCTCGGTCCTGGATACCAACCGATTGCACGACGGGAGGGAGAATGGATTTACGGCCTTGGTGCCTACAATATGAAGGGCGGTCACGCCGCTTCGATACTTGCTGTGGAGGCATTATCTAATGCCAAAGTAAAACTGGATGGGGATCTTATTATTGCTGGTGTAGTGGGAGAAACATGTCACACGCCGGTTGCACGCTACCAAGGCGCACGTTTCCGAGGTTGCGGAGTTGGAGCCCGTTTTTTGGTAGCTAATGGGATCACTGCTGATATGGCCGTGATTCCGGAACCTACCTCCAATAGGATATCCGTTGCGTCAGGTGGTTATGTTTATGTTGAGCTAATAACACGGGGCAACCCTGGTGCAACTTATCGCCGTGGAGGAACTAAGATCCAAATTAAGCCAGGAGAAGACGCTATTGAAAAAATGTTAAAGACCCTGCCGGCGCTTAAGAAATGGGGCGCAGAATATATGAGCGACACAACATATCATGGCGAAGCAGCTGGTCACGTGAACGTTATTGCAATTGAGGGAGGCCATCCCTTTCGACCGAGTAAACTTCCTAGCTTTTGTCGTCTGTATCTGGAAGTGGGTCACATGCCAGGGATAGTTCATGGAGATATTATCAATGCAATTAGACAAGTGACAGAGCAGGCGCGTAAACAAGACCCTGAAATAGAAATAGAGCTCAATGTCATCCAAACCGCCCACGCTGCAGAAATTTCGACTGATGAATTTATAGTAAAGAGTGTTTCTGCGGCACACGAAGAGGTTTGGGGTGAAAAACCAGAAATAACTTGGGATGGGTGGTATGCAGATACTGCCCCACTTACGCGGGCTGGGATACCTTCTATATGTTATGGTCCGCAAGGACGGATGTCAGGAGGTGGTAGCGGCTACTATCCAAAGGAAGGCGAACATGTAAGTGTAAATGATCTTACCAAGGGTGTAGAAGTATTTATCCGTAATGCTCACAACATTTGTATGCAAGATCGAAATGCGATACGCCAGCCCAACGCGACAGGAACCATCGTTCGCTAAAATCTTAGCCACGATGTGCGGGAAGGAAGGGCTACAATTCGATCTTGTAGCTACTTTTTCCTGCTAAGTCATTGATTTATAGAACCCGGTCTTCGAGTCGAAGCCCTGACCATCAGTCAAAGTGCCGTCACGCTTTCCAGATGCCGACATCGGCTCGCTGTCATCCGTCGCGCCACGCGCAAGCAGTATTGGCCTGCCTCCATTGAGTGGTCCACCGCTCAAGTTAGAGTCTGGCGCGGTTTGAGTTGATGTTCAGGCCGGAGCCCATCAACAGCGCAGGGCCGAACATCAACGATGGGCAAGATTGTTTCTGGTGCCGGCGATCAGTACGGTCATCCGATGTTGCGGAGCGGGTCCGCCTCCCCGAATATCTGTTCAGGTTCTGAATGCCGCATCCGTCATTCCGGATCAATGGGTTTCGGCATTTCCGCCGGGACGAAAGCCGAGGGACGAGACCATGATCGAACTCAAACCGCTTTTTCAAATCCAGGCCGAGGTGGCCGAACCGCAGGTCAGTCCCGGGGCGCCTTACGGCGACCGCCGGTTCATTCCGGTCACCGGCGGCACCTTCGAAGGCGAGCGGCTGTCCGGCAAATTGCTGGCGGGCGGCGCGGACTGCCAGCTGATGCGCGCCGACGGGGTCGCGGACCTGGACGTCCGGGTTACGCTGCAAACCGGCGATGGCGCGATCATCTACATGAAGGGCCTGGGGTTGCGTCACGGGCCGCCCGAGGTCATGCAGCGAATCGCCGCCGGAGAGGCCGTCGACCCGGGCGAATATTACTTTCGCGAGTCGGCGCTGTTCGAAGCGCCCGCCGGACCCTACGAGTGGCTCAACCGCGTCCTGGCGCTCGGCACCGGCCGGCGTGATCCGGCCATGGTGATCCTGGACGTCTTCGAGGTGCTCTGAGAGGGCTCCGGCGTTTCCGTCCAGAGTTTCCGCACGGTGGAAATCCAGGACATGACCCTGGCCACCAGTTCGGTGATCCGCGGATAATGGGTGCGTTGCCGGGTCGTCACATATCGGCGCAGCAGGGGAAGACACATGGTCGATTCAGCCTATTACAAAGACCGGCCGGCGGAACGGGTGGTGCCGCGGGGGTGTCCGGTGGATCACAGCTTTTCGACGTTCAGCGAGGCCTACGTCGAAAACCCCTACGCGGAGCTTAAGCAGCGCCGCCTCGACACGCCGGCGTTTTATTCGGAGGAAATGGGCTATCTGGTTCTGACCAAGATGGAAGACGTCCTCCATGTGTTCAAGAACCCAGGTATTTTCTCGCCCGAAAACGTTCAGCAGCCGGTGGTGAAAATCTGCGATGCGGCGCGGGAGATCCTCGCCGCCGACGACTACAGGCCCTTGCCGGTGCTCTCCAACAACACGCCGCCGGACCATGTCCGTATCCGCAAGCACGCGCACGCGGGGTTCTCGAACCGCCGAATGCAGGTCCTCGAGCCCTTCGTCCGGCGGCGTTCCGAAACCCTGATCGACGCGATGATCGAAGCGGGCTCGCCGGCCAACTTCGTCACCGCCGTCGGGCACCCGCTGCCCGGCGAGACCATCTTCCGCCTGCTCGGTTTTCCGCCGGAGGACGATCCGCAGCTCAAGATCTGGACCACCAACCGGCTGTCCTTCACCTGGGGCGTGAGCACCGACGACGAACAGATCACCATCGCCGAATACATGCTCGCCTACTGGCGCTACTGCTGTGCCCATGTGAAGCGCCGCCGCGACGAGCCGGCCGACGATTTCACCACCGAACTGCTGGCGGTCCACAACGGGAATGCCGCCGAACTGTCCATCGCCGAAATCGAATCCGTGGTCTACGGCCTGTCCTTTGCCGGCCACGAGATTGTCAGCAATCTGCTCGGCAATACGCTGATCAATCTGCTCCGCAACCGGGACAGCTGGGACGAAATCTGCGGCGATCCGGCAAAAATCCCGGGGGCGGTGAACGAGTCGTTGCGGATCGACTCGCCGCAGACCAGTTGGCGCCGCATCGCGCGGGAAGACACCACAATCGCCGGTTACGACATCCCCAAGGGCACCGAGATTTTCATGTCGCTCGGCTCGGCCAACCACGACGAGGACAAGTTCCCGGAGCCGGAGAAATTCGACATCCACCGGGAGAACGCCAACCACAACGTTTCCTTCGGCCACGGGTCCCATTTCTGCCTCGGCAACCGCCTGGCCATCCTGGAGGGGACCATCGCGCTGCAAGTCCTGGCCGGCCGCCTGCCGGGCCTGGACCTGGTCGAAGACCAGACGTTCAGCTACGTCCCCAATTTCACCATGCGCGGGCCCGCCGAACTGTGGGTCAGGTGGTGAGCGCCGGATTCACGCCGATTCAGCGGCCGAACCGGCCGACGGTACGCCTTGACCATCCGGGATTTCCCCCGAAGATGGCGGACATTTATCGCGGGAGGGCACGATGATCGATCTATATTTCTGGACCACGGACAACGGCTACAAGGCCCGGCACGGGATGGAGGAGAGCGGCCTCGAATACACCGTCAAGCCGGTCCGCATTCCCGACAAGGAGCAGTTCGCCCCCGAGTTCCTGAAACTCAATCCCGCCCACAAGATTCCGGTGATCGTCGACCATGACGGGCCGGGCGGCGAACCGCTGACCTTGAGCGAATCCGGCGCCATTCTGAAATACACCGCCGAGAAGGCGGGTAACGGCCAGTATCCGGATGACCCGGCCAAGCGGGTGCTGGTCGACCGGTGGCTGTTCTACGGATCGGCCCAGTTCACCACATTGGCGCAGCAGTACGGTTTTTTCTGGATTCGCAATCCGGAGACGGTGGAGCAGGCCAAGGCCCACTACAGGAACGTGCTGACCGAGATGTTCGGCCTTCTGGACCAGCGGCTCGCCGACAATGAATATCTTGCCGGTGATTTTTCCGTCGCCGATATCTCCGTCTATGCCGATACCCACATCTACGGCGACGACAAGTGGATC
This sequence comes from Rhodospirillales bacterium, assembly GCA_965207535.1. Classification (GTDB taxonomy): domain Bacteria; phylum Pseudomonadota; class Alphaproteobacteria; order Rhodospirillales; family UBA2165; genus JAJDXO01. The sequence goes on from CBDBMR010000010.1 coordinate 62,113, forward strand.
GGCTTCGGCGATTTCCCCAACCTGAAGCGCTGGCACGACGCCATCGAAGCGCGCCCCGCGGCCCAGCGCGCCTGGGGGCCGTACGAATAGCGGGCGGCGGCTCACGGGCGACGGATTGCGCGGCCTGCGGCGTTGATTAAGATGGGCTAAGCCCGCCGCGCCCATGGCGGCGGAAGCGGAGTATTGAAACAGGACGTATGAACCTCGCACGCAGCCTTCCATTTGCGCTTGTATGCTTGGCGCTGCTTGCACCGCAACAGGCGACGGCGCAAAAATTCATCTCGCCCTATTCGGAAGTCAGCCTGGTCAGCGAGACCGCCCATCTGGTTCCCGGGGAAACGGCGTGGGTCGGGCTTCATATCAAGACCAAGCCCGGCTGGCACACCTATTGGCGGAATCCGGGGGATTCAGGGCTCCCCACACGGATCGCCTGGTCCCTACCGAGCGGTATCGCGGCCGGCGGCATCCACTGGCCCATCCCCGAGAAATTCGACTTCGGACCGCTTGCCGGCTACGGCTACGAAAACGAGACCCTTCTGATGGTGCCCCTCGCGGTTGACGGCGGTCTCGGCGCCGGCGCGGAAGCGAAGGTGACGGCCGATGCGAACTGGCTGGTGTGCGAAGATATTTGCGTCCCGGAGCGCGCCGCATTCACCCTCGCGCTGCCGGTCGCCGACAGGGCCCAGGGGCCGCGGAACACCCTGTTTCGGACCTATCGCGACAGCTTGCCCGCCGAACCGCCCCTCATGGCTAAGGGCCATCAGACCGCGCAAGCGATCAGAATATCGGCCCGGCTGCCGGATGACGGTTGGCGCGCCGAGGATGGGCTGGAGTTCTTCCCCGCCTCGGAAGGCGCCGCCGAAGCCTCCGCCCCTCAAAGTATCAGGCTCGAAGGCCGGCGGCTTGTCATGGAACTGAAACCCGGATACCTGGCCGAGGAGAGCAGGCTGACGGTCCTCGAAGGGGTGCTGGTTTCCGGCGCCGGGAACGGAAGCGGCCGGAAAGGCATCAAGCTCATCGCCCGGTTCAATCCGGGGACATAGACGGACAATGGATTGATAGGCGGGGGATTGATAGGCGGGGGATTGATAGGCGGGGGATTTGCAGCCGCGCTTTTGAGATTATTTTTTTGCATTGAGAGGAATCACGATGATGAAATTGACCAGAGCAAGAAACGCGATTTTGCCGGCGGTGGCCGTCGTTGCCGCTGTCGCTCTCACTGGCGCTCTCACCGGCGCCGCGTCGGCAAGCCCGAAAATCGGCGAGCCCGCACCGGCGTTTACCGGCCTCGATTCCAGCGGCCAAAAGATTTCGCTGCAGGATTACAAGGGAAAAACGGTCGTCCTGGAGTGGACCAATCACGATTGCCCCTATGTGCGCCGCCACTACGCCACCGGCAACATGCAGAAGCTGCAAAAAGAGGTTGCCGCGTCGGACATCGTCTGGCTGTCGGTCATATCGTCCGCCCCGGGCGCCCAGGGGCACGTTTCCGGAAAACAGGCCGATGACTTGACCGTGTCGCGCAAGGCCGCGCCGGCCAAGGTCATTCTCGACCCCGCCGGCAAGATCGGCCGCCTCTATGCCGCGCGAACCACGCCGCACATGTATATCGTCAATGCCGGCGGCACCCTCGTCTACAAGGGCGGCATCGACGACAATCCGACGTCGTGGGGCAAAATCGAGCCGGATACGAAGAACTATGTCCGTCTCGCATTGTCGGAAATGAAGGCCGGCAAGGCGGTCTCCAACCCGTCGACGCGGCCCTACGGCTGTTCGGTCAAGTACGCGTATTAGTCCCGGGGCTGTATCGGCTCCCGCGCTTCTTCCAACAGCCAATCCATGAAGGCCCTGATTTCGGGACGCGCCAGATTCGATTCCGGCAGGATGATGTACCACGCCAATTCGGTCGGCAGCTCGATGTCGAAGGGGATGACCAGTGTCGACATCTCGAGTTCCTGACCGGCGATGACCTTTGGGGCGAGGACGACGCCCTGTCCGGCGACCGCCGCGTTCAGCGCCGCCGTACCGTCGTTGAGGAAAATACCCCTGTTCAGATCGACATTGGTCACGCCGGCAATCTCCAGCCAGTCCGCCCAGCGGGTATTGAGCCGGCCGGTCGCCGGGGTGAAATGAATGAGTTGGTAGTGGCGGAGATCGCTCGGATCCTTCAGCGGCGGGTCGGCGTCGAGGAGCCTTGGGCTGCACAAGGGCACCACCTGCTCCCGCAGCAGAAATTCGGTGTGGAATCCGGGCACCTCCCCGCTGGTCAGCCGGATGGCCAGGTCGATGCCCTGCTGCTCCAGCCCCACCAATTCGCGGGAGGTTGAAATCCTGATGTCGACATCGGGGCTCGCCGCCATCCACCGGGGGAGGCGGGGGACCAGCCAGCGGGAGGCGAAACCGCCGACCGTGCTGCAGGATATGTAATCGCTGTGCTGTAGTTTCCGGCACGCCTGCACGGCGTCTTCCAGCTCCCGGAACCCGTCCTCGATCCCGGGCAGCAATTGACGGCCCGCCTCGGTCAGTTCGGTGTGGCGGCCGTTGCGGCTGAACAATCGCTGGCCGAGGTGAGCTTCAAGGTTCTTGATCTGCTGGCTGACGGCTGCCGGGGTGACGTGCAGTTCCTCCGCGGCCTCGGCAAAGCTCAGGTGCCGTCCCACCGCGCCGAAGGCGCGAAGGGCATTGAGGGGAGGAAGCTGAATTTCGCCGGCCATATATAAGAAAATCTAATGTCACCGCTTAGAAAAAGCAATTAGGAGGCCGAATTCGTTCAGAATATATTTATCGCAGTTAAAGACATCGACGTTTAATCGTGAAGGGACAGGCCATGTCGGTTGAGCTGCCGGAAAAATTCGAAGCGATAGTTCGGAACGCCACACAGGAATGGCTGGATACGCGGGGCATTACCCGGGACGAGCTTCGGACCTTCATCGAGGGCCGGGTGACCCGGGACAAGGAATTCGCGCCGGAGGTCGGCGGGGACGCGCCTGATTTCGAGGCCGAGATCCTCGACGAAAAGGGCAAGCGGACCGGCGAGATGATGAGGCTGTCGTCGCAGTTCGGCTCGCCGATCGGTCTTATCTTCGGCTCCTATACGTGACCGCCTTTCCGGGACGGGGCCGTGCGCCTCGACGAGCTGGCCCAATCGTTCGGCGGCAAGGTCAAGTTTTTCGGCGTTTACATACGCGAGGCCCACGCCGAGGGCGAGGACCAGGTGATCCGCAATCTCGATGAAAACGTGATCTTCGAACAACCGGAGACCGCGGACGAACGGGCGGAAGTCGCCGCGGCCTGCATGCTGCGCTACAACTTCTCGTTTCCCATGCTGCTGGACGGCATGGATAACGACGCCGAGCACAAGTATCAGTCCTGGCCCGACCGGCTGTATATCATCGGCGGCGACGGCAAGATCGCCTATCGGGGCGGCATGGGGCCGCTCTATTTCAACGTCGACGAATTCGAACAGGAACTGAACGAGTTGGCGAACTGACCGCCGGCCGCGTTCCGGCGATGAGGACGGTGCTGGGTGAGGGGGCGCCGAGTGGTGCGGCAACCGATTGGTACGGCGTTCGGATGGCGGACGAAACGATTTGCGAACTTCGTGCGCGTTCGGCGTTGAGCAATGATGAGGAAGTGAATGTACAAGGCATGTGGCCTGCGCCATAATAAATCTCACAATATGAAGAATTGAACAATTCTCGAAATACGGGCAGTTCAGGCTTCACGGATTTAATAAAGGGAGAACTTATGATGTCCAGAACGCTAAAGACTACGCTTGTTGCCGGCCTCGCCGCCGGTGTGATGGCGCTTGGCGCGTCGTCCGTTTCGGCGCAGGGAATTTTGAAAGGCGACACGGGCGGAGTGGGGACGGTGAACCACTCCTTCATGATCATTCTGTCGACGACCCTGCAGAAGAAAATCGGCGTCAACTTGCAGGTCAACGAGGGCCAGACCCTGACCCGTTCGGCCCTCAAGCTCGGCCAGGGCAAGATCGACGTATCGATCGTGCCCCCGGTCATGGTGCCTTGGATGCACAAGGGAACCCGCTTCTACAAGGCCAATCCGGAAACCGCCAAGAAGGCCATCGATAAAATCCGCCTGATTATCGCCTATGGGGCGGGCGTCCGCCACTACATGGTCTGGGAGGATTCAGGCATCAAGACCTGGGCCGATCTCAAAGGAAAGCGTATCTTCGTCGGACCGCCGCGGGGCGGCGCCTCCCCGGTCGCCATTCAGGCCATCAAGCTGAACTCCGGTCTCGTGCCCAAAAAGGACTACAAGGAAATTCGCATGCCGTGGAACGCCGGTATCCAGGCCATGGCCGACGGTAAGCTTGACGTGTTCGTCCGTCCGGCGGGCGTGGGCGCGGCGTCCATCGACCAGCTTGGCGCCAAGCGGAAGTTCCGGCTTCTCCCGGTCAATCCGAAAGCGATGGCCAAGTTCATGGCGAGAGATGATCGGGTGTACGTGACGATTCCCGCCGGGGTCTACAAGAACCAATCCAATAACGACAAGGACGTCGTCGCGGACGGTTTCCGGCATCAGTTGGCCGTGCGGAAAGATATGAGCGACGAACTGGTCTACAAGATCACCAAGACGCTTTTCGAAAACTTGCCCGCAATGAAGAAAACCGCCGTTACGTTGCAGGATATAACCCTGGAAGATCCTTTTTCCGGCGGCAATATCCCGCTGCATCCGGGCGCCGTCCGGTACTACAAGGAACAGGGTAAGAAAATCCCTGCCAACCTGATGGCCGGCGGCTAGACCGATCCAGCCGGGATCAACACCGGCGCAGGAACTTGGATATGGGGGTGGCCGCGCGGACGGCGCGGCCGCCCCGTCCGGGATCGGAATTCTCACACTTTCAAACTGCCGTCTAAACCCGGGCCGGACCGGTTTCTACGCGCGATAGCGGGGTATTGATGAACGCACAGGTTTCCCAGGGCCAAGGACAACTCTTGATCCGCATCGCGGCGTTCGCCGTTGCCCTGGTCATCGCCTTGACCGGCATTGTCAATTCCATGCCGACCTATGGGTTCTTTACGCCCATCGGGCCGTTTCCCGCCATCGTCCTCCGCCCCATCTTCGTCGGCGCCGCCGTCTTCCTGGTTCTTGCCAACAGTTCGTTCACCAGCACCTTTGCCGAACGGTGGCCGGGCCGTAAATGGCTCGGCACCGTCATCGACGTCGTCTTATTGCTGCTCGCCTGGTGGGTTCTCTGGGAATATTACGACCTCCAGATTTCCGAAGAGCAAGGCGGTTTCATCGAATTCGGAATGTTCCAATTTTGGGTATCGCTGATCGCCGCGGGCGTCTTCATCGTACTGAGCTGGAAGATCTGGGGCGCGCCCCTGTCGATCATCGGCATCCTGGCCCTGGTCTACTTCTATAGTGGCGAATATTGGCCGTGGATTTTCGAGACCGCCCGCGTCACTCTGCCGGAGACTTCCGAGGACCTCTGGTACAACCAGGGGGACGGTATTCTCGGCACCATCATGGGGATCATCATCTTCACGGTGTTCCCGTTCATCATGCTGGGCACCATGCTGGAGCGGACCGGCGGCGGACGTTCGCTGATCAAGCTCGCGGTTCATATCACCAAGGGATTTCGCGGCGGTCCCGCCCATTCCGCCATCCTGGCGTCCAGCCTGTTCGGCACCATGTCGGGCGGCTCGGTCACGAACGTGGTGGCGACCGGCGTCATTACCATCCCGATGATCAAGCAGCGGGGCTTCTCGCCGTCGTTCGCGGGCGGGGTCGAGGCGACCGCATCGAGCGCCGGACAGATCATGCCGCCGATCATGGGTGCGGCGGCGTTCGTGATGTCGGACCTGACCGGGATCAGCTACCTGACCATCATTATCGCTGCCCTGGTGCCGGCATTGGCCTATTATGCCAGCCTGTTCACCAGCGTCGTGTTCGAGGCCCGCCGGTTGGGGGTGGAGGTCGGCGGCGAGGACCTCGACCGGCCGGAGCTCAAGGTCACTTCGCAGGACTACGTCAACCTCGTCATGGTCGTGGTGCCCATCGCCGTGGTGGTCTTCTCCCTGTTGGAGGGGCTGTCCGCCGCGGGCGCCGGCATGACGGCGTTCTTCGCCATCATTCCATTGAGCTTCTTCAACCCCGAAGTCCGCAGGCGGCCGTTCATTATCATCGACGCCCTGTCCCAGGCCGGGCTCACCTTCGGCCGGTTGTTGATGGCCATCGCCGTCGTCGGCATCGTCGTCGCGGTCCTGGGCGCGACCGGGCTGCCCAAGGATTTCGTCATCCTCATCGACGCGGTATCCGGCGGCAACCTGTTCCTCACCCTGTTTGTCACGGGCATCGCCGCCCTGATGCTGGGGATGGGCATGCCGACGCTGCCGGCCTACCTCACCATCGTGCTGATCCTGGGCCCGGCGATGCAGAACCTGGGCCTCACGGTGCTGGCCGCGCATCTGTTCGTCCTCTACTACGCGGTGGCGTCGTCGATCACGCCGCCGGTCGCCGTCGCGGCTTATGCCGCCGCGTCCATCGCAGATGCGCCGCCGATCCGGACGGCCATGATGGCGCTCCGCGTCGGTCTGGTGAAATTCGCGGTGCCGTTCATTTTCGCCTACTACCCGGTGATCCTGATCGTGCCGGTGGTCTTCCCGGAGGGTCAGAGCTTCGCGATGGTTGATTTCGTGACCGTCCTGTTCCGGGTGCTGGTGTTCATTTATTTGATCTCGAGCGCGGTGATATCCTTCGATCAACGGCGGTTGCCGGCTTGGGAAGCGGGCTTCCGCATCCTCCTCGCGATACTGGTTTTGGTGACGTTGCCGGGCATCCACTGGCCGGCGACAGGGGTGGCCTTGGCCTATATCGCATGGCACCAGTTTGTTTACGGAAGGAAGGCCGCCGCCGCCGCGTAACGACAGGAGGGAATCATGGCATCGGAAGGTTATCACGACCGGCAGAACTTCGAGATGGAGCACTGGCCCGAGTTGAGGGAGAAGATGAACAGCGTCTTCAAGCTCGTGTTCCCCGGCCGGGAGATTCCGGGTGAGCTCAAGCAGTTCGTCTTTACCGCGGCGAGCATGTCCCACGGCAGCCTTCACTGCCAGTCGCATGGGTCATACCACCTCCACCGGATCGACGTGCCGGATGAGAGGATTCAGGCGCTGTGGGACTACGACGAGTCCGATCGGTTCTCGGACGCCGAGCGCGCCGCGCTCGACCTGGCCTTCGCCGCGGGCTCGGCGCCCAGCACCGTCAAACCGGAGCATTTCGAGGAGCTTCGCAAGCATTACTCGGACATGCAGATCATCGAGATATTGGCGGTGATCGCCGTCGGCGGATTCCTTAACCGCTGGAACGACACCATCGGCACGGTGACCGACAACGAATCCATCGAGTTCGCCGACCGGGTGCTGAGACCGGTGGGCTGGGAGCCGGGGAAACACGTCGGCGCGCCCGAGGAACAGCGCAAGGCCCATCCCATCACCCTGGGCTGGACCAACAAGTAGGCCCCTGGTGGCTTATTTGGCGGCCAATTCAACGGCCAATTCAACGGCTTGGCGGTTCTCATGGCTGAAGAGTTAGCGTTCGATTACGTCATCGTCGGCGCCGGGTCGGGCGGATGCGTCATGGCAAACCGTCTGGTCGGGGACGGAAGATATTCCGTGGCGCTGGTCGAGCGGGGCCGGATGGACGACAACCGGTGGATTCACATCCCCGCGACCTATTTCAAGGCCCACCAGTCCCAAGACATCGACGCGGTGCTCTCCGAACCCGACGAGACATTGGACGGGAAACGGTTCGCCGTTCCTCAAGGGAACGTCGTCGGCGGCGGATCGTCGGTGAACGCCATGATCTACATGCGCGGCCAGGCCCAGGACTACGACGAATGGGACGACCTCCACGGGTGCACCGGCTGGCGGTACGAGGACGTGTTGCCCGTCTTCATGCGCCACGAGAGGAACATGGATCTGGGCGCGCCCTATCACGGCCGGGACGGGCAGCTGGTCGTCGCCGATCCCGAATACAAACATCCGATCAATGAAATCATGTTGGATGCCGCCCAATCGGCCGGGTTGGGGTGGTCCGACGATTTCAACGGCGAAATTCAGGAGGGCGCCGGATGGTATCAGGCGACGGCATATGCCGGACGCCGGCAGTCGGCGGCCACCTGCTTCCTGAAACCCGTTATCGGCCATGAACAGCTAACGGTAATGACAAACGCCATCGCCGGGAAAATCCGCTTCAACGGACGGCGTGCGGAAGCGCTGGAAGTCAAACGGGACGGCCAGGAAATTGTTCTCCGAGCCCGCAAGGAGATCATCCTGACGGCGGGGTCATTCCATAGTCCGAAGCTCCTGATGCTGTCGGGCGTCGGGCCGGCCGCCGGCCTCGATCGTCACGGCATCGGGACCGTCCATGACGCGCCGGAGGTCGGCGCCAATTACCACGATCACGTCGGCACCCCGGTCACCTACAAGCTCAAGAACGCCAAGGGCTATCACAACGCCGATAAAGGCCTCGCGGCGATGAGGCATGGGATCGAGTACTTCCTGTTCAAGCGCGGGTTGCTCACGTCCAATCTGCTGGCGGCGGGCGCGTGCGTGGATACGGACGGAGACGGCCGGGCCGACGTGCAATACATTTTTGCGCCGTTCGCCCCGGGCGCGCCGGGGGAGGGGCCTCTCCCCATCCAGTCCCTTCACCTCCATCCGCTGACCATGCGGCCGGCCTCCCGGGGCCGGCTGGTCCTGGCGTCCACCAACCCCGAAGACCCGCCGACTTTCGAGGCGCAGGTTCTGCAGACCGAAGAGGATTTGGACACGCTGCGCCGCGGTATCCGGTTCGTCCGGGAGATTTGCGACCAGCCGCAGCTCAAGGAAATCCTGGGGGACATGATTTGGCCGGGGCCCGACATCTCCGTCGCCGTCGGGTCCAACAATCTCGACGACGCGATCAGGAAGCAGGCGCGGACCGCCTACCATCCCGCCGGCACCTGCCGGATGGGCAGCGACCGGGGCGCCGTCACCGACGTGCGGCTGAAGGTCAACGGCGTCGACGGCGTCCGGGTCACCGATTGTTCCGTCATGCCTCAGCTGGTTTCCGGAAACACCAATGCGCCGACCATGATGATCGCCGATCGCGGCGCCGACTTCGTGCTGGAAGACGCGTAGTTCGCCGCTTACTCGGCCGCCTATTCAGCGACTTGGCGGCTGTTCTCTTCGTGGAGCCGTTTGACGATCCTCCGGACGGCCATCAGGGCGCGGTCGGCCTGGATGGGAATCGGCTTCAATTCGCCGCGCGAAGAGATGATCCTTTGCTGGGCCTCGATCATCTCCACGTCTTCCATGATCACCTGGGTGTTCTCGACGATCGCCTGTTCCGTGAGCTCGTCCTCGTCGAGCCGGAAGTCCCGCGCCCAGCCCAGCCAGAAATGCGACGTCGTCTCGGTCTCGGGCGTGATCGGGTTGATCACTTTGGCGGTCAGTTTCTTGGTGGAATCTATGAATTTGGATTCAATCTCCAGCACCGAAGGCGGCCACCAGATGTAGTCGGTGCATCGGTCGATCAAACCGGTAAACCCGCCCCAACCGACGATAAACGGCCCCGGCTCCACGCCGTAGATGTAGCGCCGTCCCCTGACCATATTGCCCTCGACGGTGAATTCCATTTCCGGCGGCGCATCCTTGGACGACGCCGAGCCGATGGACTCCTTGTGGGTGAAAGCCAGATGGCTCAAATCGAGCAGGTTGTCGACGAAGAGCTGGGCCGCCCCCTTGACGTAGAAATACTTGTGGAATCCCGACCATTCGCTGCTGTCGAAGTAGGGCAGGCTTGGGATTTCGGAGACCGGCTTGGGTACGCCCCGGCCGATCCACACCCACACCCATCCGTCGCTTTCGGCGACCGAATAACTCTTGATTTTGGCCGCTTCCGGGGCGGTGTCCTGACCCGGCACCTCGATGCACTGCCCGGTGTGATCGAATAGCATCCCGTGGTACTGACAGCGTAGGCAACCGTCTTCGACGGTTCCCAAGGATAGGGGCGCATACCGATGGGCACAGCGGTCCTCCAATGCCCGAATCTCTCCCTCCGGGGAGCGGAAGAACACGATTTCCTCGCCGCAGATTGTCCGGGCAAAGGGCGCGTCCGCGGTGATTTCATTGGAAAGCGCGGCGGCGTACCACTGTTCCTGGAGAAATGTGTCCGTCATGACGGCCTCGGTCTAGCGCCTGCTGTACATCATATCACACGAACGCGATGCCGCCATTCACCGGCAGGTTCTGCCCGGTGATGAACCCGGCCTCGTCGGAGGCCAAAAACAGCGCCGCCCCGACCAAATCTTCCGGCACCTCGACGCGGGGAATCGCCTGACGCGGGACGACATTGTTCCGGCGGTTCTGCTGGGTGATCTCGTTGGTCGTATTGACCTCGGTTTCCGTCGAGCCGGGCAGGATGGCGTTGACGGTGATGCCGTCGTTTCCGAGTTCGCGGGCGAGTGCGCGGGTCAAACCCACGAGCGCCGCCTTGCTGGTGATGTAGTGCGCCATGCTGATCGGCGGCGGCAGCAGGACGGTGTCGGACGAAAGGTTGATGATGCGGCCCCACCCGGCGTCCCGCATGGCCGCCACGGTCGCCTTCACGCAGTTGAAGGCGCCGGTGACGTTGACCTTGAGAAGCCGCTCCCACTCATCGTCTTCGAGTTCGTCGACGGGTACGCGCCGAATGCCCGTCAACAGCGCGGCGTTGTTGATCAGCACATCGATGCGGCCGTACTCGTCGAGAACCTTCCGGGCCATCGCCCGCACCGAGGCGGGTTCGGCTACGTCGGTTTCGATTGCCATGGCCTTGCCGCCGGCATCGGTGATTTCGCGTTCGACGTTCCGAGCGTTCTCGCCATTGATCTCGGCGATTATCGCGACCGCGCCCTCATCGGCGAAGCCTTTTGCGAATGCCCGTCCCAAACCTTGGCCGCCGCCGGTCACAATCACCACACGTCCGTCCATGATGAATCTCCTACTACGGCAGAATGGCGTTGATGATCATGGTGCGGCCTTCGGCGTTTTCGGCCTGGGCGTCCTCGAGGGCCTGTTTGAACTCCTGGTAGCTCTCGGCCCGGACACCCCGCGCGCCCAATGGTGTCCCCAGCTCTTCGAAGACCGGCGCCTCGATCTGGAAGCCGTAGGTCAGGTCGGTCTCTTTCACCATGCCCTCCGAATAGTAGAGTTGGTGCCCTTTCAGCATCGCCTGATAGCCGTTGTTGTTCATGACGACGATGGTGATGGGAAGGCCGTAATCGCGCGATGCGCCGAGGGCCTGGGTGATCGGATTGTAAAGAAAGCTGCCATCGCCGACGAACGCCACGACCGGCCGCTCGGGCGCGCCGAGTTTCAGCCCAAGCGCCACCCCAAGCCCCTGTCCCAGGCCGCTGACTGTCTGCTTGTAGAGGGAGTTGGGCCGGGTCACGGAGAGGTGGTTCCGCATCATCAGGAAATGGGTGATGGTTTCGTCGACGAAAACCGTATCCGGCGGCATCACCTCTTCGATGGCCGCGCTGACGGATATGGCGTTGAGGGCGCCATCCTTGGCGGCGGCGTCCCGTTTGGCCTTCAACTCCGACATGAATTCATCGTGAACCTCTGACCATTTGTCGCGCCGCGCCTTTTTGACGGCCTCGTCCGGCCCGCCGTCACCGAGCATCCTCGTCGCGGCGCTCAATGTCGCGGCCAAATCGCCTTCGAGATAGGTGTCGGCATGCATGTCCTGATAGACCAGCCATTCCTTGTGAGGCTGTTCCCCGATGGCGACGATCTTGGCCGATGTCGGACAGTTGAAGGGCGGATACCAGGGCGTCCGGGATCCTACCAGAAGGACAAGATCGGCATCGGGCAGGTGCTCGTAGCTCTCGATGCCGAGCCACAGGCCGTTGTCGGTCGGGAAGTTGCCGTAGGTCGACGTGCGCCCGCCGATGACCGGGATGGCGGCCGCTTCGGCGAACGCCGTCAGCGCCTCGAACGCACCGGGAACTCGGCCGGCGAACTCGGTAATGATCACCGGGTTTCGCGCCTCGTTGATGTCGGCGATCAGTCCTTCCAATTCGGCGGCGACCGCCTGTGTCCGGGAGGGGGGCGGTACCTCGGAGAGTTCGCGGTCCGGAACCCAGTCCTCGATCATGTATTCCAGAGGGACGTCGAGAAACACCGGGCCCTTGGGGGCGCGCTGGGCCATTTCGCCGGCGCGGACGATGCTCCGGTAAAGGGTCGGCGCGCTGGGCACCAGGCTGGACCACTTGACCGAGTTGGAGACCAGCTTGTCGATGCCGCCGGGGCTGACGCCGCCGTACCACTGCGCCTCTACCTTGAGGTCGGGATCGGCGCCGAGGGAGACGGATTCGCCGGCCAGCACCAGCATGGGCACTTCGGACTGCATGGCGGCGTGCATCCCCATGACGCCCTGAAGCGGACCGACGCCCGCATGCAGCATGACGGCCTGGGGCTTGCCGGTCATGAAGGTGTAGCCGGTCGCGATGTTGACCGCCAAATTCTCATGCCAAACCTGCATGTAGGTGGGGCCGGGAATGTTTTCGTGGCGCTGTCGCGTGAGCGCTTCCCAGACCGGTGACCATTCCGAACCGGGAGACATGATCACATTCTGAATGCCGAGATTGCGGATGGCCTCAAGGACGGCCTCGCCGCCGTCCCGCGTGTTGGCGCGCGTTACCATATGATTGCGTCCTCCCAAACGTCAGTAAATCCGCCCCGCCCAATATGGTTCTGGTATGTTCGCCGACTGAGCAAAATCCAGGGTACCCGCTGCCTGAGGAACGGAAAAGCGCGAGTTCTCGATTCGGTGATAGTTGTTCCGCCGAGAGATTTCATTCGCCGCCGATCGGAACCATCGAGAGTTGCGGGTCCGCTGCGGGAACGTAGACCTCGTCCAGGCCCAGTTCCTTTCGGACGATGTTCGCACCGCGTACCAGGGAAACCATTTTGAAAAACGCGTGAGCCCGGCTGCCCCCTTGGCGTCCAAATCCACAATCGCTGGACAAAATCAGCCGTTCCGGCTCAATAAATTCGAGCGCCTTTCTGATGAGTGCGGCAACTTCCTCGGGCCGCTCGATTTGCAGTGTCCTGTGGCTGACGGCGCCGATGGCTATTTTCTTGTCCTTGGAGATCATCGAGCCATAGTGCTCAAAGTCTTGTCCATTGTTTGACGCGCCCTCCAAGGTCAGGACATCGACATCCAGCTGATCGAGATATGGCAGCGCTTGCTCATATGAAGCGTCGGCATCGAACATGCGCTGCGCACCCGGCGATCCCCAGCAGGTATGGCACCACACTTCGGTTTTTTCCCGAAGGCCGGCAACCTCGATATTGAAAGCCTCCACATACGTGGAAGGGTCGATTTCCTGCCCCTCGATCTGACCGGACTGGTGGATGGAGGGCTCCTCGATTTGAACGATGGGTGCGCCAGCATCGGCCAAGGCGTGATACTCGCTGTTGAAAGCCTCGGAAAGAGCCATCATCAGTTCTACTCGGTCGTCGTAGAAACTGTTTTCGACCATATGGCTAAGCAACTGGGCCGAAACCGAACCAATCTTTACGGGCTTGTCGGTGAAGGGAGATGCGGCTTTCCATGCCCGGTCCAACTGAAGCCGGGTCTTCCCGATTGGACCGTCAACCGTGGGCGTGAGCCGGGCTTCGATGACTTCCCAAATAAAGTCGCCGGGTTTCTTACCCGCCATCGCAGCATATGGCTGAACCGAAACATCGGGATTCGCAATACCATCGACCCTCTCGTGGGCATAGCTGACCCAGCTCCCGCCCGCGACATCGTCATCCAGGCGGGCATCCCCGTCGACAAATATATCAATTCCGGCTTTTGTCTGCGCCGCGACATGACACGCCAGACAATCCAAATGCTGCTCCCGGTAAGCGGACTGGGAGAACCCTTTCGAGAGTGGTTGGCCTCTCAAATTCTCAGTATACCAGCTCGGCCGGGGCAGCGCCCCGGTCGTGGTGGTCTGCAATGCCTTGTCCTTCGTGACCGTAAACATGGTTGAACCTATTGTCGCCCAGTCCTCGATATCTCGAATATCCGGCTTCTTGAATTATTTGACAAATTCATACTCGCGCCGGCCATCCCGTGGGTCGAGGCGGCGGTGATTGCCGCGCTGAAGGGGCAGGCGCCAAAATACGTGGTCAACGAGGAGGCGCTGCCCGCATGGCAAAAGCGCTTCGGCGGCCGTTCCTTGATCTAGGTGTGGAGCTTCCTGGCCGCCCGGGCGGCAGTTATGAAGCTGCCGCCCGGTGTTCACTTTCGGCCGGTCTATTTCTTGCCGGGCGCGACGGTCTTCTTGAGGAACGCCAGGGCCGCGGGCGAGATTTTCTTATGGGTATCGATGACCACCGCCGCCGCTTCCCCGGTGCGGAAGATCGGGATGTCGCGGAACTGCTTAGTCCAACTCTCCTTGAACCCCGGATCATTGGGCACCTTGGCATGGGCCGCACGGAGCGCCTCGACGGCCGCCTTCGGCGTGCCCTCCGGCGCGACAATGAAATAGGGCCAGGTTTCGTAGCTGGCGAGCCACTTATAGGCTTCCCATGCCGTACCCGACGGCGAGCCGCCCTTGATGTCCTTGTAGGCATCGACGAAGTGCTTGATGTTCGCCGGATACCGGCCGGGCAGGCGGATCGGCTCGCCGGTTTTGGGATCGAACGGCGAATGGTAGTAGAGCGGCAGCGCCGTCCCGTCCTTCAAAAGAGTCTCCCGGTAAAAAGCATGATAACCGGGATGGCCCGTCGTCAGTGCCTGAATTTCCTTCGAACGGATGGCAGCGTTCATTTTCGGCTGCCCCCGGAAGCCCGTGACGTGACGGTAGGTTATGCCGAGGGCGTCAAAGGACAGCTGGTGGAGCATGTCCAAAAGACCGCCGGGCCGGATCCCGCCGGTGACCACGTTACTCGCCTTGGTCAGATCACTGACGGCCTTCATGCCCGGCGGGGTGTCCGCCCGGATGATGGTGACGAAGGAACTGTTGCCGGTGCCTATGATCTCGAACTTGGACGGGTCATAGCGGACGCCGGGACCGCCCGCCATCACAGTGGCGAAAAAAAGCGGGCCCCACATGATGGTCAAGCCGTCCGGTTTCGCCTTCTCGGCCATGAAATTGTGGCCTTTGGTGCCTCCCGGGATATTCCGGATCACCATGTCCGGCTTGCCGGCGATGTGGTTCTTCATGAAATTGGTGAATGTCCGCGCCGACCGGGTGAGACCGCCGCCCGCCCCGGCCGGGACGATAACGTCAACCGTCTTCCCGCTGTAGAACTGGGCTTGTGCGGGCAGCGCCCACACCGCGGCGGCTGCCGTGGCCACAATGGTGCTTCTGATCAATACCTTCCCGGAAATCATCGGATTCCTCCCTTGGTGGTTAGTTTGTAACCCTTTGGCCGTTTTGAATCGTTGCTTCGCCCGCTGCCCGTGAGGCACCGGCTTTTTTGCGGCCTAATTCAATGGTACGTGATTACCGCCGACAATACACCGGGAATCTGCCGGCCCGCGGACGCCCGCCGATTTGGAAATCATGCGGTCTTGGCGTCGCCCGGAATGGTCGGATCGCTGCCCGCCGCGTACGTCGCTTGTTTACGCCACTCGATGACCGCCTTTTCGAACTGCGGGCGCTGCAGGATGCGCTCGTACCAGTCCCGGACATTCGGATACGGACCGAAGTCGAAGCTGCCGGCCAAGAGGGTCGTGTAGGTGGGCGACCAGGAAATATCCGCCAGCGTGTAGGCGTCGCCGACTATCCAGCCGCCATCCCCAATCGCCTCCTCGATCTCGGCGAAGGTTTGATTGAGCAGGCCGATCGCCCTATTTGCGTCCTCTTCGGTAAAGCTCCTGCCGTGACTGTGCTTGGCATGGAACGCGGCGAGGTCGGGATCGGTTTGAAGCTTGTCGTACAGCGCCTGTTCTTCGTCGGTCTTCGAAAGCAGCGCCGCGTTTACCTTGTAATACTGATAGGTCTTGATCGCCGGCAGATGCAGATCGCCGGACAGCTTGAGCCAGCGGTCGATCTCGGCCTGGCGGTCGGCGGGGACATCCCGGAACCCGGGCTCCGGAAATTTCTCCTCGAGATGGAGCATGATGTCGTTGGACTCGGTGATGACCGTGCCGTCATCCACCAGGGCCGGGACCACGCCTTTCGGGTTGATCCCGAAATATTCCTCCGAGATGTTTTCCTTCTTGCCCAGATCGATGTGGTGGCTGGTCCAGGGCAGTTCCTTCTCTTCCAGCAGCAACCGCACCCGGGCCGAGCAGTTCGAGCGGTTGGTGTGATAGAGGTGAAGACCCTTGAACTCGAGAACCGAAATGTTGGTGGGGGTGATGAATACCATATTGCTTCCCGCTTACATCTCATCCGGATAGTGGGTGCGGCTGTAGACCGACGTCCGGAAGTCGTTGATCCCGAGCTCGGCCCGGATGTCCTTGGAATTCTTCAACATGGGTAGTTCCGACGGAATGCCGGTGCCGTTCGCCAACCGGTCATTCTTGGTGAATGTCGCGGCAATGGCGGATGCGGCCGAGACCGCCTTCGGGCCCAGGGTCTCGGCGACGTCGGCGCGGGCTCGGTCCAGCGCCGGCCGGTCCGGTCCGATCGCCGCATCGGCGAAGGCCAGAAGCTCCTTGCCGCCCGGAACCCCGCTGTCCCGGGACGGGTCGATCAGGGCCTGCAGGTTGATGTCGAGACCGGTTTCGCGTCCACTCTCACGGAGGAACCAGGCATGGCCGGCGGTTCAGTAAAAGCACTCGTTGATGGCGGAAACCCGGCCCGCGATAAGCTCCACCTGGGACCGGCTGAACCCCTCATGATGCTGGTAATCCTTGATCATGATGTTCTTCATCGGCAGGTACTGCGCCTCTTCCAGCTCCACCGCCTGACGGAACTCGTCCGGCACCAGGCTGACGGAGCGCAGGATGTAGGGCCGGTAACCCTCGCCGAAGATGGCCTTGGCCTCCTCGCCGCCTTCCGGGAGGTTGGGGACCGTCGGCACCCAGGCCAGCTCCTTCTTGGCGACGCCGGGCCGCGCGCCCGAGGCCTTGCCCTCCCGCGCGGCCGGCAGGGGGCGCAGCGGCACGCCGATGCTGCGGGCGAAGACATCCATGCAGGTCAGCCGCGAAACGATGCCGACGATTTCGACATACTCCTCGTCGCTCAGGCCGCCCGATCTGGCGTCCTCGTAGGATTGTTGATCGAAATCCTGCGGCGAGACCGCGAGATGCCGGATCATCTCGCGGGCGGCCTTGGGCAACTCGACATCGCTCTCCGGCCCGGCGCCGTCATGCTTTTCCTGAACGCCCGCCTCGTAGCAGGCCTCGCGAATTTCGCGCGCGACCGCCAGGCGCTGCGCGGCGCCTCCCCAGGTGCCGGGATCGGCGAGGTGATCCAGTTGCGCCGCGTGAGCCTCGTCGATCTCGGCCCGGACCGGATATTCGGAATCTGCGTAGAGTGTCATTTTCGAAGCTCTCCCCTAAAACTGCCCGCCTTGAGGCCGGGTCCGGCACTCAGCATGGGGCCCGGTGTCCGGCGCGCCACCCAAATTTTCCGAATGTCCACCCTGTGGAAGGCAATTCATGCCGGTGCCCCCTACCGGACGGACATTCCGAACCGGCCTATGGTCCCCGCGGTCTCGAATTTCGAGAAGAACGCCGTGACGTCGGCCGGCTCGCCGTCGAGGGATACGTCTCCCGTCCCGATGCCGTCTTCGAAGCTCACCGATCCGCCGGCCCACTTGCTGAGGAACGCCCGCTCGAAGGTCAGCGTCGCGTCGCGCTCCTCCGGCAGCCGGTCATGGAACTGGCAGACGCCGCGCCGGATTTCCAGGCCGCACGCCTCGCCGGTGTCCGACGAGACGAAACCCAGGGTCAGACGGGTGTCGAGCGCGTCTTCGGCCCTCAGCTTGCAGCACATCATCTCCAGCAGGCCGCCGGTCGGATAGTTGCGGGCCTGGTTGGACTGGATGGCGTGTCCGCCCTTCTGGGCGCCCAGCTTGTCCTCGAGCTCGATCGCCTGGCACAGGCCCCAGTTGCGCCAGGTGGAATTCTTCTGTCCGTAGGCCCAGCCGCGGAGCGCTTCCGCCTTCAGTTCGCGCGCCTCCCTGTCTTCGAGGTCGCTCCGGACCAGCCAGGTCAGGATGTCCGCCGCCCAGCGGTAATCTTTCGCGTCCAGGGCCTCGGTCGCCTGATCGATGACGCTCTTCCGCCCGCCCATCGCCTGTACGTAGCGCGCCGCCCGTTCCCGCCACGGGTGCGGGTCGAGTTCCACCGCGTCGCCCTGAAACCAGCCCACATAGCCGGCGTAGACGCTGCGCACCGAGTGCTTGTAGCTGCCGTAGAATTCGCCGAGCCAGGGGTGCGACTTCAGGTGGTCCGGCATGGTGACCTTGTCGGCGAGTTCGTCCCAGGTGTAGCCCTGGTTAATCCACCGGACGCACTGATCGTGGAGATATTGAATGGAGTCCCGGTAGGCGGTGAGCACTTCCTCGACGTTTTCCGCGCCCTCGACGGTCGGTCCATGGTGCGGAATCAGCGTCTCGGCCTTGAGGGAGCGCAGCGTGTCCAGTCCCTTGGCCCAGATCATCGGGTTGCGGAACTGGGTGCCCCGCAGCGCGTAGACGTTGGGGAACGTCATGCCCTGAACGGCATCCGCCGAGATCAGCACCTTTTCGGCCGGCAGCCAGACGACGCACTGATCGTCC
Source organism: Rhodospirillales bacterium (assembly GCA_965207535.1). GTDB lineage: Bacteria > Pseudomonadota > Alphaproteobacteria > Rhodospirillales > UBA2165 > JAJDXO01. Next base: position 80,847 of record CBDBMR010000010.1, read on the forward strand.
GTTTCGCTCGGCACGTGAATGACCTGCAGCCTGATCCCGGCGAGATTCAGGTCGAACCGGTCGTTGAATGTGGTGGTCGGCTCAATGAACCCGGATTTGCCGCGGCGGGGCGGGGCGCCGATGGCGCTGCCGTAGCCGCCGGTTTCGCCGTAATCGAGATGGGCGCCGAACTGAAACGGCCCGCGCCGCGTCCGGATGGGGGCAAGCAGGCCCCAGTCCCGCAGCATGGCCCCGGTCAGCTCCTCGTGGGCGATGAGGTCCACCTTGCCGCTGCGGATGTCCTCTTCCGCCACGAAACTGAAGATGCCGCTGACGTGATCGCCGTGATTGTGGGTCAGGATCACCGCCTTGATGGGCTTGTCGGTGATTTCCCTGAAAGCGGCCGCCGCCTCGTCGCCCGGCAACTCGCCGCTCAGGGTATCGACGAGGATGACGCCGTCGGTTCCCTCGATCATGGTGCAGTTGGAGCCGGTGTAGCAGTAGGCCGTGTGGATATTGCCGCGGGTGGTCAGAATTTTCGGCTGCTGGTACAGCGCCATCTGCGCTGCAAGCTCGGGATTCACCGAGGGTTCGATCCGGGGGCGGGACATGTCGGTTCCTTTGGGCAGTTCCTTTGGGCGGTTCCTCTGGGAATTAAATTTTACTAATCCATCTCCCGTCAAATTATCCGAATATGGAAAGCGCGATAAGCGATTGTTTCTAACCGGACAGATTAGAAAATCTGATGTGAGCGGATGAGGCCGGACCCTAATCCCGGTACTTGTTTCGCACCACGAAGCCGGACGGCTCGGCGGGGCGCGGATCCCGGACCCAGATGTCGCGGTTGGGATGAAGCCCGCCGCCCCGGGTCGCCGGCACCGCCGAGTGCCGCGCCCGGTGCAGCAGCCGGGTATCGGCGATGCCGCAGTTGGGATGCACGCCGCCGTTGCCGGCGACGGCCTCGTCCCAGGCGGCCTTGCGCGCCTCCAGCGCCCGGGCGTCGTCCAGGGCCGGGCAGTTGATCTCGTTGGCATCGAGGTCGACGACGATCTCGTCGCCGTCCTCGATCAGCGCGATGGGTCCGCCGGCCGCCGCTTCGGGCCCCACATGGCCGATGACCAGTCCCACCGACCCGCCGGAGAACCGGGCGTCGGTCATCAGCGCGACGACGATGCCGCGCTCGCGGCAGAGCGCGGTGATCCGCGACGTCGGGTCGAGCATTTCCGGCATCCCCGGCGCGCCGCTCGGGCCCTCGTAGCGCACGATGATCATGTCGTGGTTTTCGAAACTGTCCGGCGTCTCGTCGAGCGCCTTCAAGAGGCCGGCTTCGCCCTCGAACACCCGGGCCCGGCCGCGGAACAGATTGTCCTCGAGGCCGCCTTCGACCCCGGCGAGTTTGAGAATGGCGGAATAATCCGGCGACAGGTTGCCGCCCAGCATCCGAAGGCCGCCCGTCGGCTTGAACGGGCCGCTCACCGGAAAGATCACCTCGCCGTCGGGGGCGGGCGGGTCCAGATGGTTGATCTGTTCGGCGAGCGTCCGTCCGGTGCAGGTCATCATTTCGCCGTTCAGCAGGCCGGCCTCCAGCAGCTCGCGGACGATCACCTGAACCCCGCCGACCCGGTCGATGTCGAGCATGGAATAGGCGCCGTAGGGCCGGGCGTTGGTCAGCACCGGCACAACGTCGCGGGACAGGATGTTGAACTCGTCCGGCGTCATCACGTCCCGCCAGAAATCCCCGTAGCCGGCGGCGCGGGCGATCTCGGGGGTATGCAGCACCACGTTGGTCGAGCCGCCGACGGCCATGGCGACGACGACCGCGTTGCGGATCGAATCGCGCTGGACGATGTCGCGGGGGCGGAGCCCGGCCGCCATCATGTTCGCCAGATGCTCGACCAGCTCGGCCGGAAATTCGTTCAGGCGGCGCGGATCGTCGGAGGCCGGGGCGACCATCTGCAGCGGCTGCAGCCCGACGACGCCGATGAAGGTCTGCATGGTGTTGTAGGTGAACATGCCGCCGCAGCTGCCGATGCCGGGGCAGGCGTGGCAGGCGATCTGGTCCCGGTATTCGGGGTCCGGGTGCCCGGCGGCCTGGTAGGCGCTGACGATGTCGAGGGGCTCGCCGGTCCGCGGGTCCTTGCCGGGCCGGATGGTGCCGTCGGACATGATGATCGCCGGCTCGTTGTGTTCGAGAACGGCGGCGAGCGTGCCGACCGGCGGCTTGTCGCAGGCGACCACGGCGATGGTGCCGGCGAGCCCGGTGGCCTCCAGGTGCTCGCAGAGGGAATCGTTGGTGACCTCGCGGCCGATCAGCGAATAGCGCATCTCGGCCGTGCCGTTGCGGATGCCGTCGGACGTGGCGATGGTGTATTCGGGCTGGACGAGCCGGTACTTCAGTTCCCCCTCGGCGGCGCCGATCCGGCCGAGCAGGCGGTCGTGGATCGCCCGGACCTTGGGCTCGACGCCGATGTAGCACTGGCTGTCGCCCTTGGTCCCGACGACGCCGACCGAGGGTTCGTGAATCAGGGCGGGGTCCGTGCCGAGCTCGTTGGCGAGACCGATGGATTGGGCCGAGCGCCCGGGATGGCGGTCGATCAGGACGGCATTGGATTTAGGCATGGCAGCTTCCCCGGTGACGAAACGCGCCCCAACGCTGCGGCGGGCCGACGCCCGTCCCGCCGTCGGGCCGCTCTCTTCTATTCCACGGCAACCCCCGAATCCAGTCATGAATCCAGCAGGATAGGGGGGCGGGTAGACGGCAAACCGTCATGGCCAGACTTGGAAACTGTTTCCAACGAAAATTTCGGATTCGGCCCGATCGTGTGCGCCGGTATAGGCATTTATGGGCATTTATGGACATTTGATGACTTGGTTAAATTCCAATTCGGTGCCTTTGAGCGCATTTTTGTGCGCGGGAATCCCCGCAGCGGCGCCCGCGGACGGTGCTTCCCTATCAATGTGTGCGATTTGCCGCGCTTTGCCAGTCCCGCACTCTCATTATCCTATGACCCCCTCACCCTGACCCTCTCCCCCTGGAAAAGGGGGAGAGGGGACTACTCCCTAACCCTCGCCCCCCTCTGGGGGGAGAGGGATGCGGAGGCTTTGCGAAGCGGCAGCTGAGCTTAGCCGAAGCTGGGTGAGGGGGGCTAACCCGCTTCCGTCATACGGACGGATCGGATTTTCCGCCCAACCGGGGCCGATCGCCGCTGGCCCGCCGTCCGCGGGCCGGGGTATCCTTGGTCCATCGAATATCAATACGAGACAGGAGGCTGTTCCATGTTTTCCCTTCGCACCGTAAGTATCGCCGCGCTGATGAGCGCCGCGCTGCCCGTGGCCGGCTGGGCCGCCGGCCCGACCCTGACCCATGAATTCGCCCAGGCCGGCGGCGGCGGCGACCTGTCGTCCCGGCACCTGGCCGAGGTCGCGTCCGCCCGGAAGATCGCCACCATCCAGGTCCAGGGCGGCAAGACCCTGACCCGTTCCGTTCAGCAGGTGGCCGAGCGCAAGACCGACATAACCTCCATGCCGCTGGTCCTGAGCTTTCTGATGTCCAAGGGCCTGGGGCCGTATTCGGGCCTGGGCAAGGAGAACGGCGCCAAGCTGGCCGCCAACCTGCGGCTGCTCTATCCCTATTGGGGGACGACGTCGTTCTACCTGATCGCCTACGCAAACACCGGGATCGACAACTGGGACAAGATCAGGGGCAAGACCATCTTCAACGGCCCGCCCCGGGGCGGCGCGCTCAACACGTCCCGCGCCATCGTCCGGCTGACCACCGGCATGGGGGACGGGAAGGGCTATACGGGCAAGCAGATCGCCTGGGGCCAGGCGAGCGCCATCTTCCTCGACGGTTCGGTGGATGCGGCCGTCCGCCCCGGCACCAACCCGGCGTCCTGGATGCCGGTCCTGATGGCGGCCGGGAAGATCAACCTGGTTTCCATTCCCAAGGCGAAATGGGAAAGCGCCGCCTTTCAGAAGTTCCTGAAGGCGCCCGGCAACGCGCCGGCGCTGTTTCCCGTCGGCGAGTTCGGCCACTACGGCGACGGCGTCAACGTGATTTCCGAAGACGGCATGTTCCGGGGCGTGTCGGCGACGTTCGGCGACGGCGTCCACAAGGACATGCCGAAAGGCCTCGCCAAGGCGCTCACCAAGGCGTTCATCGAGACCGTCGGGGACTTGCACAAGAAGGCGCCCTTCGCCAAGGGCCTGCTGTTCGGCAAGACCGACGACAAGCTCATGGGCCTCTGCAACGCCAAGGTGGTGTATCATCCGGGCGCGGTGGAGGCGTGGGAGGAAGCCGGCCACAAGATCGCCGACTGCGCCAAACCCAAGTCGTAGAAGACAGGTTGCGGCTTTACGGATCCGGGCGTCCCCCGCGGGGACGCCTGGACCCAACCGGTTCCCGCGCCCGGCCAAGACGCTTTGGCGGCGCACTATATCAAGCCCGTCATGCCCCGCCGATAGTGCGGCGCATCCACGTTGTTCTGGATTACCCGGACAAGCCGGGTAATGACGAGTTTCTTTGATTCAGCATCACGCGTCATGCCCCGACTTGCTCGGGGCATCCACGCTTGGCGGACGGCTTTATCGACGGTATCGGCCCAAGGCGGCTAATATCAATTCAGCTTCGAATGGATTGCCGCGAGGTGAACTTCATCCAAGGCAAACCAAATTCATTGGGGAGATCGAGGTGACGGAAAGGCACAAAGCGCAAACGCCGGATAATGTTTTCAAGATAGGCTTGTTCGCCGCCAACTGTTCCGGGGGAATTGCCGCGACCAACGTGAAAGAGCGGTGGCAGCCGACATGGCAAAATAATCTCGAATTGGCCCAAATGGCGGACAAGGCCGGTTTGGAGTTCATGCTGCCGTTGGGCCGATGGGCCGGTTACGGGGGAGAACATGACCACAACGGTTTGTCGTACGAAACGCTCATGTGGGCGGCGGGTCTGCTGGCCGCGACCAAAAGGATAATTGCCTTTTCGACACTCCACGTCGCCATGATCAATCCGGTATTCGCGGCCAAACAGATGGTAACCGCGGATCATATTGGCGCCGGGCGGTTCGGCCTCAATATCGTTTGCGGCTGGAATGCGAAGGAGTTCGGCATGATGGGCATTCCGCTCGATGAGCATGACCGGCGCTATGAGCTTGGACAGGAGTGGCTGGACGTTGTCGGCAAGGTCTGGCGGGAGAACGATCCTTTCGATTTTGACGGAACGTTTTTTCGGTTGACCGGCGTCCAGGCCAATCCGAAGCCGGTCTCCCGACCAAGACCGCTCGTCATGAATGCCGGTCAATCGGGTCCCGGATTGGATTTCGCCGTTCGAAACGCGGATTACCTGTTTCGGGCCATTCAGGGCCTGGATACCGCGAAGGCCGAGACCGATCGGGTCAAGGCCCGGTCAAGGGCGTTGGGCCGAAGCGTTGGCGTTTTCACCAATGCGTATTGCGTGTGCCGTCCAACCGTCAGCGAGGCCGAAGAATTTCATCATTACTATGCCGTTGAAAACGCCAACGAAGAAGCGGTTGAAAGCATGTATGTGGGGCGAGGCATTAGAGACAATCGGGAACTCTCCGATGAAGTGAAAGCCGATATCCGCCTGAGAATGGCGGGAGGCAACAGCGCCTATCCGCTTATCGGCGATCCGGATACGATAACCGGGAAAATACGAATGCTGAGTGAAGCGGGTTTTGCCGGAATTGCCATGGGTCTGGTGAATTATCTCGATGAGCTTCCCTATTTTCGCGATGAAGTGCTGCCCCGGCTCGAGCGAGCGGGTTTGCGCCGAACGGAACCGAACGTGTAACCGCGACGACGGAGGACACCGCCATGGAAATGGAAAACCAGGAATTCCCCCTGGGCTGGCGGGCGAAAATCGGCGTCATTACGCCCACCGAGAATACGGTTACCGAACCGGAATTCAACGCCATGAAACCGCCCGGCGTGACCGTTCATTTCACCCGCATGCCGATCCATTTTCATCCCGAAGAGGATAACTATGCGGGCCTGATGGATGATCTGGAGTTGCGCCTGCTGGAACTCCGCAACTGTGCGGTCGATACGGTCGCATACAATTGCACCGTCGGCTCCATGGCGTGTCCATCCGATCTTCTCATCGGCAAATTGGAAGAGACGTCCGGCGTAAATGCGGTAACGACGGCAGGATCGATCCTTGCGGCGCTGAATGCATTGGGTGTTTCGCGTATCGCGTTGGCGACCCCGTATTCCCGAGCGACCAACGAACACGAAAAAGCATATCTCGACGGCCACGGCATCGAAGTGGTGGACATGATCGGGATGGATTTCAATGAAACGGGCGCCGCCCTGGGCCGGCAATTCGGCGCCGTTCCTCCCAAAAGAATATTCGAACACGCGCTTTCCGCCGATCGCCCCGAGGCGGAAGCGATTTTGATCAGCTGCGCCAATTTCGGCTCGGCGGGCGTTGTCGCGGCGTTGGAAAGCAAACTCGAAAAGCCGGTGATAACCAGCAACATCGTCACTTTATGGGCTGGATTGCGCGCCGCCGGCGTCAACGAACCCATTCAGGGATTTGGCAGTCTGTTGTCGGACAAATGAAATGAGTTTCGATTCGTACGGATAGGGTATCCGCCCGACAGCCGCCGCTTCCGGCCGGGACCGGTTCAGGCGGCTATTTGCCGAACGCCGACCCCCGCCTTGACCCATCCTCCCCCCGTACTACCTTGGTGGTTCACCGCCCTACGGACACTACTGATATGTTGAGGGGGCGGTGATTTACGTTCAGGGCGGAGCCATGCAAAATCGAGGGAACGGGCGGAAAGAGACGGGAATCGGAAACCATGAGCGATAGGAAACTGCACTTGGGCGCCTTCATGCGGCCGGTCACCATCCACACCGGGGCGTGGCGCTATCCGGGCGCCCGGGCCGACGCCAATTTCAATTTCGAGGTCATTTGCGCCATGGCCCGGAAGCTGGAGGAGGGGAGGTTCGACGCCTTCTTCATGGCCGATCACCTGGCCGTCCTCAACATGCCCATGGAGGCCCTCAAGCGGTCCGGCACGGTCACCTCGTTCGAGCCCATGACGCTGCTGCCGGCGCTGGCCATGGTGACCGAGCATCTGGGGCTCGTCGCCACGGGCTCCACCACCTACGACGAGCCGTTCCACGTCGCCCGCCGGTTCTCGTCGCTGGATCACATCTCCGGCGGGCGGGCCGGGTGGAACGTAGTGACCACCGCCAACCCGGACGCGTCGCGGAATTTCGGCCGCGAGGACCACATGGATCACGCCGAGCGCTACAAGCGGGCGCGGGAGTTCTACGACGTGGTCACCGGGCTGTGGGATTCGTGGGCCGACGATGCGTTCGTCCGCGACCAGGAGAGCGGCATCTTCTTCGATCCAGAGAAGCTCCACGTGCTCGACCACCGCGGGGACTACCTCTCGGTCCGGGGGCCCTTGAACATCGGCCGCCCGGTGCAGGGCTGGCCGGTGATCGTCCAGGCGGGCTCCTCCAACGACGGGCGGCAACTGGCGGCGGAGACGGCGGAGGCGGTGTTCACCTCCCACACGGACCTCGCGGCGGGGCAGGCGTTCTACGCCGACATCAAGGGGCGGATGGTAAAGGCCGGGCGCGACCCGGACGGCATCCGCATCCTGCCCGCCTGTCTGGTGATCCTCGGCGACGATTTGGCCGAAGCCAAGGCCAAGCGGGCGAGGCTCGACAGCCTGGTCCACGCCGAGAGCGCCATCGCGTCCCTCTCCATCGCCATCGGCACCGACGCCTCCAAGTTCGATCCCGACGCGCCGCTGCCCTCCGACATCCCCGAGAGCAACGCCAGCAAGTCGGGCCGCGAGCGGGCCCTCCGCATGACCGAGGCCGAAGGGCTCACGGTCCGCCAGCTCGCCCAGCGCCTCGGCGGGTTCTCGGGGCTCTGCCTGATGGGCTCGCCCGAAACGGTCGCCGGCCAGATGGAGGAGTGGCTGGAAACCCGGGGCAGCGACGGGTTCACCATCATGTTCCCCTACGTGCCGGGCGGGGTGGACGAGTTCGTCGACGGGCTGGTCCCGGTGCTCCAGGAAAGGGGGCTGTTCCGGACCGAATACGAGGGCGTAACTTTAAGGGAAAATCTCGGCCTGCCCCGGCCCGAAAACCGGTTCTTCGATGGGCCGTAGAGGCCGGATTGGCCGGATGCGCTCCCCCCCCCCCACCCTCACCCCAACCCTCTCCCAGAGGGAGAGGGAGCTTGCCGTGCGTCCCCTCTCCCCCTTCTTCAGGGGGAGAGGTCGGTCATTTCCCGCAGGGAATTGACCAGGGTGAGGGGGCCACAAAAACGGGTGAGGGGGGAAAGCTTGAAACACAAATCCGCGCCGCGGCGGAATGGGAGCAAGGAATGCCTGACCACACGATAACCGAAGCAGAAGACCGGTCGCGCGAGTTCGATCCGGTGGAGGACGATTTCGACGAGTTCCATTTCCCGCGCCCGGAAGAGACCGACTTCGCGGCCCTCGCCCGGCAGGAGATTTCGCGCAGGGGCTTCATGGGGGGCGCGGCCGCCGCCGGGGCCGCCGCGTTCGTCGCCGCCACGGCGCCGGCGTCCGTTCTCGCCAATGAGGACCGCTTCGGCTTCAAGCCGGTCGCCGCCAACACCATGGACACGGTCACCGTGCCGGAAGGCTATAGCTGGCACGTGGTGGCCCGCTGGGGCGATCCCCTGTGGTCCAGGGGCGCCGAGTTCGACCACGCCACCAGGGGCACCGGCGAAAGCCAGGAGCTGGCCTTCGGCGACAACACCGACGGCATGGAGCTGTTCACCGCGGAGGGCCGCTCGATCCTCGCGGTCAACAACGAATATGTGAACTACAAGCTGTTCTTCACCCGGGGCGACAAGGCCGCCGGCCCGGATGACGTCCGCCGGGGCAAGGCCGCCCACGGCGTTTCCGTGTTCGAGATCGCCCAAGCCGGGGGCAGGTGGCGCATGGTCAAGGACTCGGGGTACAACCGGAAGATCACCGCCGATACGCCGATGGAGATCACCGGCCCGGCCCGGGGCCACGAACTGATGAAGACCGAGGCCGACCCCGCCGGCGTCACCGCCAACGGCACCTGGAACAACTGCGGCAGCGGCCGGACCCCGTGGGGCACCTACCTGACCTGCGAGGAGAACTTCAACGGCTACTTCTCGTCGAGCGACCCCGATTACAGGCGCTCGGACGAACTCAAGCGCTACGGCGTCAACCTGAAGGACCGGGGCGACGGCTGGGCGATGACCGACGAGCGGTTCGACATCTCCAAACATCCCAACGAGCCCAACCGCTTCGGCTACGTCGTCGAGATCGATCCCCTGGACCCCGCCTCGACGCCCAGGAAGCGCACCGCCCTCGGCCGCTTCAAGCACGAGAACGCCGAAGTGGCGCTGGCCGCCGACGGCCGGGTGGTGGTCTATCTCGGCGACGACGAGCGGGGCGAGTTCCTCTACAGGTTCGTCTCCGAGCGCCCCTACGCGGAAGGCGGCGGCAACGCGGACCTGCTGGAGAGCGGCACGCTCTATGCGGCGAAGTTCCAGAACGCCGGCCGCGGCGAGTGGCTGGAGCTCAACCCCCGGACCACGGGGCTAAAGTCCCAAGCGGAAATCTGCATCCACACCCGCCAGGCCGCCTCGGCGGTGAAGGCGACCACCATGGACCGCCCGGAGTGGGTGGCCGTCAACCCGCTCAAGGCCGAGGCCTATTGCTGCCTGACCAACAACAAGAACCGGGGCAAGAAGCCCAACGCCGGCGGCGACGCAACCCCGGTCGGCGGGCCCAACCCGCGCGAGGCCAACGATTACGGCCAGATCGTCCGCTGGGTCCCCGACGGCGGCGATCACCTGTCCGACACGTTCGCCTGGGACCTCTATGTGGTCGCCGGCAACCCGGCGGTCCATTCGGACGCCAATGGGGGCTCCCCGAACGTGACCAAGGACAACATGTTCAATTCGCCGGACGGCCTCAGGGTCGACACCCGGGGCATGCTGTGGATCCAGACCGACGGCGACTACTCCAACGCCAAGGGCTTCGCCGGCATGGGCAACAACCAGATGCTCGTCGGCGACCCGGCCACCGGCGAAATCCAGCGCTTCATGGTCGGGCCCAATCAGTGCGAGATCACCGGGCTCGCCTGGAGCGCCGACCGCCGGACCATGTTCGTCGGCATCCAGCATCCGGGGGAAAAGGGCCCCGGCAACAGCCACTTCCCGGACGGCGGCGATTCCACGCCCCGCTCGGCCATTATCGCCGTCACCCGGGACGACGGCGGCGTCATGGGGTAGTGCTCGTGGGAGACGGCGGCATCCCCCCCTCACTCTTATTTCTTATGACCCCCTCACCCTGACCCTCTCCCCCTGAAGAAGGGGGAGAGGGATGCGGAGGCTTGGCGAGCTTGTGAGCCTTAGCCGTAGCTGGGTGAGGGGGATTTCGAAGCGTCTCGCTCCAATAGAAAACCGCCGCCCCCGCGAGCCATGGGCGGCGGGGACGGCGGTCGAGTGGAACGTCAGGTGAGGCCGGGGCTGTTATCGATATTCCGCCGGCCGTGAAGATTTCACCCGATGGAGAGATACGCTCTCAGCAGCCGCGGCAAGGTGCCGATGCCGCCCGGGCTACTCTCGACTTCACCATAGCGTTAGACATCGGATCACCTCCTTTCCGTTGTTGCGCCAATCAGGAAAGATCAGCAGGCTTGCGCCCGGAAATCAAGAGGCTCGAATAGCGCGCCGGTTTCCAGGGCGGGGCCGCCTACCGGAAATTGAACACCGGGTAGGTCTCCCCGCCGAGCGCCTGACCGTCTTCGTGGGGGGTGGGCCCGTCGCCGACGGCGTCGCGCAACAGCGGCTGGGTCTCGGGGCGGGGGTCGAACGCGGCCTCGCCGCCGATCCATCGGATGGCGAGCCCGCGGCGGCGGATATCGGCGGTGTTTTCCGGCGCGCCGTGAACACTCATGACGTGGTGGGCGACGAGATCGCCGGGCTCCAGGTCCCACGACAGGATTTCATAGCCGTCCCGGTTGCCGTCGATATCGGGCAGCTTCTCGATATCGTCATGGCCGGAGAACCGGCCGTCGGAGGAGAACGATTCCGGGACGTAGTACTTCCCCCATTTGTGGGAGCCGGCGATATACTCCACGGCGCCCGACTTGATGGTCACCGGATCGAGCGCCACCCAGGTGGAACAGATGTGATCCGCGCCGCCGCCCTTCAGGGGATAGTACAGCCGGTCCTGGTGCCAGGGCGTCCTGTTGGACCCGCCCGGCTCCTTGGTCAGGATGAAGTCGTAGAACAGCTGCGCGAAATCCGTGCCCATCAGCCGCGCCGCCACCGCCGCGATGGGGCTCTCGAAGAGGAACGCCTTGAACGCCTCGTTCCGGGTCCACAGATATTGGCCGCCGAAGAACTGCCCCTCGCCGCCGGTGGTCAGGTCGGTATCGTAGGGCCCCGGGTTCTTCTGCACCCAGTCGGCGGCGGGCCGCAGCCTCTCGACCCACTCCATGGAAATGGCGCCCCGGATACAGACCGCCCCGTCCCGGCCGTAATCCGCCACATCGGCGTCGGCGACGGGCACGTCATCGAGTTTGAACGCGCCGTCCAAGGCTAGGCCTTCTCCCCTTGGGCCTTCTCCACCTGGCAGAGGGACGACTTGAAGCTCGGATAGCCCGAGACCGGATCGAGATTGTCGTCCGGGTAGAGGGAGTTGATGTTGGCCTCGCGCCAGCCGTGGGGCGCGTGCACCACGCCGTCCAGGATGATGTCGGTCACCCAGGCCTTCATCCGGATCGAGTTGACCGGCGAGGAGATCACCACGTCGTCGCCGTCCGAGATGCCCCGCGCCTCCGCATCCTTGGGGTTCATCTGGATTCGCGGATGGGGCTCGCGCTTGCGCAGGGTCTCCAGGTTGCGGCCCTGGGAATGGGTGAAGTTGTTGCTCCGCCCGCCCGACGTCAGCACCAGGGGATAGTCCTTCGCCACATGGGGCGCGCTCACCGGCGACCACTTGGGCTCGCGGTAGACGGGGAGCGCATCCTGGCCGATCCCGTCGAGCTCGGTCGAGGAGAACTCCACCTTGCCGGTCGGGGTCTTGAAGCCGACCTCCTCGTATTCCCGCTCCCGGCGTTCGCCCAAATCCTCGTTCATGCTCTTGCCGTTCTTGGGCAAATCGTCGAAGCCCATGGTGAGGGGCGTCATCCGTTCGGCGTAGCTGGCATGAATGTCGCCGCCCCAGAACTGATCGCCGTGACCCAGCGCGGCGGCGAGATCGAACAGCATCTCCGTATCGCCGTGGGCCGCGCCCCGCGGGCTGACCGCCGCCGGGCGGTACTGCACCCGGCCGGCCAGCGTGGTCACCAGGTCCTGGCGCTCCAGGTGGGTGGCCGTCGGCAGGAACACCGAGGCCGCGTCGACCGTCGGCGTATCGAAGAAGTCGGCGACCAGGAACACGTCCAGCGTCCTCAGCGCCTTCTCGAGCCGGTTGGAGTTGGGCCACATCATCAGGTTGGTGCCCATGGCGACCACGCCCTTGATTTTGCCCTGCTCGATGCTCTCGGCCAGCAGCATGGCCTGGCCTTCGTTGTAGTGATCGACGAAGAGCGGGAACCGCTCATGGCCCATCCGCTTGCCGGGCGCGTTGTCGACGCCGCTGCCGGCGGCGATGCCCTTCTGCTTGAGGCGTTCCGGCCAGGGCCGGTTGCCGCCCTTGACGTCCAGGTTGCCGGTGAGCGCCGACAGCAGCATCACCGCCCGGTGGGTCTGCAGGCCGTTGGTGTGCTGGACCAGCGCTTCTTGCGAAATGGTGATCTGCGCCGGCTTGGAGGTGGCGTAGAGCCTCGCCGCGGCAACGATCTTGTCGGCCGGTACCCGGGTGATTTCCTCGACCCGCTCGGGCGTGAAGTCCTTCACGTACTCCCGGTACTCGTCGAAGCCGTGAGCGTACTCATCGAGGAAGGCCGTGTCCTCCAGTCCCTCGTCCAGGATCACGTGCGCCCAGCCGAGGGCCAGCGCGCCATCCGTGCCGGGGCGCGGCTGAAGATGAATCTCGGCCGCCTCGGCGATGGAGGTGCGGCGGGGATCGACGACGATCACCGGCACCTTGCGGGATTCGGCGAGCAGGTAATGCCGGCTGTAGGGGATCAGGCTGTCCTTGGGATTGTTGGACCACACCACCCGGCACCTGGCCTCTTCGTGGCGCATGCGGCCGGCCTGGAAGAAGTGGTTGTAGTCCTCGCCGAAGGTGAGTTCGGAGGCGACGAACGTGGCGCCGAAGCAGCAGCTCGACTCGGTGATGTAGTGGGGGGAGCCGAAGGCGTTGGCGATGCGCCGCATATAGGGCCGGGATTCCTTGGTGTAACCGACCACGAAGGCGACCTTGTCGGCGCCGTCGTTCCTGCGGATGGCGTCGAGCCGCTCGGCCGCGTTGGCAATGGCGTCGGCCCAGTTGACCATTTGCCAGTCGTCCCCGGCGCGGTCACGGATCATGGCGTGGACAAGCCGCTGATCGCTTTCCCGCTGCTCCAGCATGGCGGTCGCCCGAACGCATTCGGGGTGCGAGATGTCGAGAATCTCGTCCCCCTGGCTCACCACCGTGATCGGACAGTTGGTGGTGCACATGTAGCAGGTGGAATAGGTGGTCTTGGTCTCGTTCAGGCCCTCGGCCGCGGGCCGTGTGACGACATCATCCATGGTCTTCAATCCCCCCGGAAAACCCGGTCGCTCGAATGTGGATTCAACAGTGCCGAATACCGGCGTCTGACTGTGAAGCCCGAGTTGACCATATCGTTGCAAATGCATCAAGTTGAGAAGGTGGGGGGGGGGCAACGTGACATGGAGGTGATCCAGGCTCTGCCGGACGCCGGAGCCAACGGGATCGATGCCGGGCCTTATCGCTTGACCCTCGCCTTGTCCGGGTCTTCCCACCAGGTTTCGACCACGATCCCGTAGAGGGGCGTGACCTCGGGCCGGCCGAACCTGTCCCAATAGGCAACCCCGTCGTCCTCCTGATGATAGAGGGGAATGAAGTAGTGTCCCCATAGCAGCACCCTGTCCATGGCGCGGACGATGTCGACGAAAGCATCGCGTTCGCGCGCCTTGGTCATGCGGTCGATCAGCTCGTCGACGACCGGATTCCGTATCCCGGGATAGTTGCGCGTCCCTTCCTGTGCGGCCGCCTGGGCGCCCCAATAGAACGCCTGTTCGTTCCCCGGGGACAGGGACATGCCCCAGCGGTAGACGATCATGTCGAAGTCGTAGTCGGTCAGCCTGTATTGATACTGCGACGTGTCGACGGTGCGGACCCGCGCCTCGACGCCCAAGCGCTCGAGATGGCGGGCGAAGGAGAGGGCGATCTTTTCGTGCGCCGGATTCACCAGCAGGATCTCGAACGCCATGGGCAATCCGTCCTTGGCCCGCCGCAGCGATCCGTCCCGCACTTCCCAGCCCGCCTCGGCCAGCAATCGCGTTGCCGCCTTGAGGTTTGCCCGTGGGCGGCCGCCGGCCCCCGGCGGCCGGTATGGCGCTTCGAACAGCTCGTGGGGCAGCTGCTGCCGGAAAGGCTCCAGAAGACCGCGTTCACGGGCTTGGGGAACGCCGCGCGAACCGAGTTCCGAATTGTCGAAGATGCTGCCCGTGCGTTTGTAGGCGCCATGCAACAGCGTCTTGTTGATCCAGGCGAAGTCGAACGCATGCGCGAGCGCATACCGAACCTTGCGGTCGGCGAATATCTCCCGCCGTGTGTTGAAAACCAGGGCGGACAGGCCCGAGGGCCGGCCGTGCGGCAGCCGTACCAGCTTCACGCGGCCGTCCGCAACCGCCGGAAAGTCGTACGCGGTTGCCCAACGCTTGCCGGAGATCTCCAACCGAAGGTCGTACTCGCCGGCCTTGAAGGCCTCCATCATCACATTGCCGTCGCGGTAGTAGTCGTAGCGGATGCGGTCGAAGTTGTGCTGCCCGCGGTTGATAGGCAGGTGCCGTCCCCAATAGTCGGGGTCACGGCGATAGGTGATGCCACGGCCCGCGTCCACGCTCTCGACGCGATAAGGGCCGGTGCCGACCGGTGGAACGAGCGTCGTACGCTCGAACTCCACCGATGCGTAGTAGGACTTGGACAGGATCGGCATCAATCCCATAATCAGCGGCAGCTCGCGATCCGGCGACGCGGTGTCGAAGACAAACCGTATCGAGCGTGCGTCGGGCCGCTCGATGCGTTGGACCTGCCGGTAATACAGCCGGTGATTGGGCCGTCCGTGTTCCTTGAGGGTCTCCCAGGAGAAGACGACATCGTCCACGGTGACCGGCCGGCCATCATGAAAGCGCGCTTCCGGCCTCAACACGAACGTGACGGACGAACGGTCATCCGGCACCTCGATCGACTGGGCGATCAGACCGTAGAGCGAGAACGGCTCGTCCCACGCCCGCTTCAGAAGGCTCTCGAAGACCAGGTGACGTCCGCGCGCCGGCACGCCCTTGATGATGAAGGGGTTGAGGCTGTCGAAGGTCCCGGTCACCGCACGCCGAAGCTCGCCGCCCTTCGGCGCGTCGGGATTCACGTAGTCGAGATGGCGGAACCCGGAATCGTATTTGGGTTCCCCATGCATGGCGATGCCGTGGCTCTGCGCCGCCGCGGGATGCGCACCGCCCGCGGCCAGAACCACGAGGAGCCAGACGAGCGCCGGCGTCACGCGCCGGAGCAGTTTGGCCAGATGGGTCTTGGCTTCGAATGCGCCGATCTCGGTCATGGCCTATGCCTCTCAAGAAAATCCGTCGAAATTATGCCAGACCCCCTCACCCTGACCCTCTCCCCCTGAAGAAGGGGGAGAGGGGACTTGTGGCACACTCCAGTCGTCATCACCGGGCTTGACCCGGTGATCCACGCTTGGCGTATGCCGCTTCCCTACATCCCGCTGAACACCCGGAGCGTCGCGGCCCGGGACGCCTTGTGGGCGGCCTCCTGGTAGCCCGGCTTGGCGGGCATGGCGAAATTATGCTCGGCCCCCGGGTGAACGACGATCTCGGCGTTGTCGTGGGAGGCGTACGACGCGATGATCTTCTCCACGCTCTCCATGGACGTCGCCGGATCCTGGTCGCCGAAGTGGAAGGTCACCGGGCATTTGACGTTGGGAGTCTCGTCCAGGTGCTCCTCGATCTTGGTGCCGTGATAGGACGCGGCGGCGTCGACGCCGAGGCGGGCCGCCGAGAGGTGCGCATAGCGCCCGCCGAAGCAGTAGCCGATGACGCCGACCTTGCCGTTGCACTCGGCCCGGCCCTTGAGGTCGCCGATGTAGTCCTCGATATCGAGCATGCCCTGCACCGGATCGAACTTTTCGTAGCGGCCGAAGGCCACTTCCCTGTCCGCCGTCGGTCCCGGCAGGACCCGCCAGAAGACGTCGGGGACCAGGACGACGAACCCGTCGTCGGCCCAGCCGTCGGCGATGTCGATCATTTCCTGATCGGTGCCGAAAATGGCGGTGATGAGCAGAATGCCCGGAAACGGGCCGTCCCCCGCGGGCCGCGACAGATAGGCGTCGAGTTCCTCGCCGCCGCGGGTCTTCAGTTTCAATTCGCTGCCGGGCATGGTGCCTCCCCTGATCCCATGGATTTGCGTTGGGAGGTATTGTGCGCAAGCGCCCGGGGAGTGCAAGGGGAGAGGGTGGGCCGCGCCCGCCGGCAACCCGTCACATAACGCGCCGCATATTGACAAGGGCCGATTTTACCCATAGCAAAAAATTGAAGATTTTCCGCTTCCTTGGAGAAACCTTTGTTTAGTCTATTTAATGATGACGAGGGTACCGTCGTCGGGCTTCTGGCCGAACGCGTCCGCCAGGATATTTCATTCGGCGAACTGGCCCCGGATACCAAGCTGAAGATCGAAGAATTGCGGCGCGCCTACGGGGGAAGCGCCCATTCGATCCGTGAAGCCTTGATGATTCTCGCGGCCGACGGGCTTGTGGAAGCGACCGCCCAGAAGGGATTTCGGGTGACGTCGGCGACCCAGGCCGACCTCGAGGACATCACCAGGCTGCGCGCCGAAATCGAGACCCTCGGACTCCATTGGTCGATGGAGAAGGGCGATGTCGAGTGGGAGGGGAACATCATCGCATCCCACCACGCGCTCACCCGCGCCGAAGCCGCGGTGGAAGCGGACCCCATCGAGCAGGCGCTGGATTGGGACGATGCGAACCGGGCGTTTCATTCGGCGCTTATCGCTTCCTGCGAATCCAGGGGCCTGCTCGAAATTCAGAATCGCCTGTTCATCCAGGGGCGCCGGTTCAGGCTCGCCGCGCTGCGCGAGGGCCAGATCGACTTCGCCGGGAACAAGAGGGCGCTCGCCGACATCATGGAGCACTCGATTTCCAGAAATGCCAAAGAGGCCGTGAAGGCCCTGAGAACGCACATCATGAGACAATGTACATAAGCCACACGGAAAACATGGAGGAAGACCCAATGCCGTTAATCAGTCGTAGGCAATTCAAGATTTTCGCCGCATCCGCGGCGATTGCGTTGGCCGGCCTTACCGGATTCGCCGAGCAGGCGGCGGCCGCCGACAAGATCAAGGTCGGCGCGCTGCGCTTCACTTCCCATTCGGCGAGTTTCGTCGCTTTCGAGCGCGGCTACTTCAAGGAGCAAGGTCTGGACGTCGAGTTCGTCTTCTTTCAGGCGGCTCAGCCCATGGCCGTTGCGATCGCATCCGGCGACGTCGATTTCGGCGTGACGGCGATCTCCGGCGGCCTGATAAACCTGGCCGAGAAGGGCGCCGTCAAGGTGATCGGCGGCGCGCTGCATGAAGAGAAGGGCATCGACGGCCAGAAGATTCTGGTCTCGAAGGCGGCATTCGACGCCGGCGTGACTCATCCCTCGAAGCTCAAGGGCCGCTCGTACGGCATCACCCAGGCAGGCTCGTCCTTCCACTATATGGCCCACAAAATCGCCCAGAAGGAGGGCTTCTCAGGCGCCGAAATCAAGCTCAAGCCGCTGCACAAGGTCGGCGCCATAATCGGTGCGCTGAAGTCGGGCCAGATCGACGCCTGGTCGATCGTTCCGCACATCGCGAAGGCCCTGGCCAAGAGTCCGGCCATTCACGTCATCGGCGACGTTGCCGATTACATTCCCGACTATCAGGTGACGACCGTGTTCACATCCGCCAAAAACGCCAAAGGCAACCGCGATCTGGTCAAGCGTTTCCTGGCCGCGTTTTCAAAAGGCGCCGATGATTTCAATGCCGCCCTGGTGGACAAGTCCGCCGGCGCCAAAGCCGACGAAGCCATGGTCAAGCTGATCCACAAATATGTCTACACCAACCGGCCGTTCGAGAAGGCCGCGCCCTCGATCAGGAACGGCTCCATGCGCATCAACCAGGGCGCCAAGCTGAATCTGAAGAGCGTTCAGGATCAATTGGACTGGTTCAAATCCGAGAAGCTGGTCTCGAAAGCGGTGACCATCGACATGCTCGTCGACAAGAGCTACGTCCAGATCTACTAACGGTTATACCTTCCGCGGCCGGCGGGCGCCGCTCCCTTCGGGGAGCGGCGCCTGTCGGGTATTATCGGGTAGTATCTGCCGGTCCGAATTTCGAGCGGCACGACGGAGGGTATATTCGTGGAGATCAGACTCAAGGGCATTTCCCATAGCTACCGGGACGGCGGGCTGACGGTCCTCTCCGACATAAATCTGTCCATCCGGGAGGGCGAAATCGTTTGCCTCATCGGCCCGTCGGGGTGCGGCAAGTCGACGCTCTTGCGGATCATCGGCGGGCTCGAGTTGCCCAGCGCCGGGGCCGTCCTGCAGGTCGGCGATCCGCCGCCCAAATCACTAAATCCGCTGACCTATATTTTTCAGGATTTCGCCCTGCTGCCGTGGAGAACCGTCGAGGGCAACATCAGCCTCGCGCTGGAGGACCACTCCATCGGCCGGAAGATGCGAGGCGAAATCATCGATGACGTTCTCGCCCGGACCAGCCTGACGGAGTTCCGAAAGGTATTCCCCCGCCAGCTCTCGGGCGGCATGAAGCAGCGTGTCGCCATAGCCCGCGCCCTCAGCGTGAATCCGGCCGTCATGCTGATGGACGAACCCTTGTCGGCGCTCGACAGCCAGACCCGGGAAATCCTGATGGCCGACCTGATCGAGCTGTGGTGCCGGGAAAAATTCACCGCCTTCTACGTGACCCACAACCTGGCCGAAGCGGTCCGCCTCGGACACCGGATCGCCGTTCTTTCCCGGCGGCCCGGAAAGATCAGGGAGATCATCGAAATCGAGACGCCGCTGGACCGGCGGTCCGTCGACAGTCCCGAACTGGGCCGACATCAACAACATCTATGGGAACTGCTTCGCGACGAAGCTCGCGCGGCCGATCTGGAGCTTGCCAATGTCTGATGCAACCGTTGTGCTGAACGCGCCGGCCGAGAAACCCGTCCGTTTCCGGGGCGGCGGATTCAGAACCAAGCCGCTGGGCATCATTTCGCCCATCGTGTTCGTTGTCGTCATCGGCCTTTGGGAGCTTGGATCCCAGTCGGGGCTGATCGACAAGCTGATCCTGCCCGCGCCGTCGGAAGCGCTGCAGGCGCTGCTGGAACTGATCGAGACCGGCAACCTTTGGAAACATTTGGGTGCGTCGCTGCAACGGCTGATCGTCGGCTGGACCGCCGGTACGATTCTCGGGATCGGCATGGGATTGGCCATCGGATTGTTTTCCTATGTCCGGGCCGGCGCCCAGCCGCTGGTATCGGCGATTTTCCCGATTCCCAAGATTGCGCTGCTCCCCCTGTTCATCATCTGGTTCGGAATCGGCGAAGGTTCGAAGATCGCGACGATCCTTTTCGGAACTTTCTTTCCGACCGTCATCGCGACCTACGGCGGCGTCGATAACGTCGACCGGACCCTCATCCGAATGGCTCAATCCTTCGGTGTGTCCTGGTCGTCCATCGTCCGAAAAATCATCATTCCCGGCGCCATGCCGGCCATACTTTCGGGCTTCCGCATATCCATCGCCATCGCAATCGTGCTCCTGGTCGCCGCCGAGATGATCGGGGCGGAATTCGGGGTCGGCGCGTATATCCTTCTTGCGGGCAGCCTGGTTGCGACCGATCAACTCATTGCCGGGGTCGCACTTCTATCCGCCTTGGGGCTGATTATCGCCTGGCTCATCGGCAAGGCGGAATCCTATCTGTTGCGCTGGCGGACCTGATCGGTCCCCAGCCCGCTTTCGGGCATGGCGCGGACGCTGTACGATCTGCCTCTTTCCATTTCACAGCAGGCAGGTAGCGATATGCCCGTACGATTCTTTGACCCTGAATCCGTTGCGTCCCCGATGAACCCCTATAGCCATGGCGCGGAAGTCGAAGCCGGATCCAAGCTGCTCTACATGGCCGGACAGGTCGGCCGGCGCGGCCCCAACCGGGAAATTCTGCCCGACTTCGAGGATCAGGTTCGCCAGACCTACGCGAACATCCAGGAGATCCTCAGGGAATCGGGCATGGACCTCACCAATCTCGTCAAGGTGACGACCTATTTGACGGACCGCAGGAACCTCGAACAGATGCGCGAAATCAGGAAGGAAATTCTCGGCGGCCACAAACCGGCGCATACGCTGATCATCGCGGCCGGGCTGGCCTACGAGGAATACATGATCGAGGTCGAGTGCATCGCCGCCGCCTAGAGCGAGATACCCCGAACAAGTCGGGGCATGACGCGTGGTGCTGAACCAAAGAAGCTCGTCATACCCCGGCGCAAGTCCGGGGTATCCATATTTTAATTTCTTGAACCACAGAGACGGAGAGACAGTGAGATAGTAGGAGTTAATCATTCCTCCTCTGTGAACTCTGTGTCTCTGTGGTGAATATCCTGGATGCCCCGAACAAGTCGGGGCATGACGGTTTTGACATGTTTCACCGCCAAAACGTCATGGCCGGGCTCGGACAAGCCGGGGCATGACGGCTTGCGGTCTGACCGTTCATCAGCTTCCCGATTGAATCATCGCGCTCTAGGTTGTCTCATCCCGGCCGGCGGCCACCTTGCCCAGCGCCCGTAAAATCCGCTCAGGCGTGAAGGGCATCCGGTTGACCCGCGCGCCCAACGGGCGAAGCGCATCGTTTATGGCGTTCATGACCGCCGCCGGGGCGCCGCCGGTGCCCGCTTCGCCGGCGCCCTTGGCGCCGAGGTCGGTTTCCGATGTGCGGGACACCACGTGGGCGACCTGGATATCCGGCATTTCGGCCGCCATGGGCACCAGATAGTCGGCCAGATTGCCGTTGAGCATCTGGCCTTCTGAATTGTAGATGCACTCCTCGAACAGCACTCCGCCCAGGCCCTGGACCACGCCGCCCCGGATCTGTTCGTCCACCAGCAGGGGATTGATCACCGTGCCGCAATCCTCGACCACCCAGTAGCCGAGGATCTTCACCAGGCCTGTGTCCACATCCACCTCCAGGTGG
Source organism: Rhodospirillales bacterium (assembly GCA_965207535.1). Classification (GTDB taxonomy): domain Bacteria; phylum Pseudomonadota; class Alphaproteobacteria; order Rhodospirillales; family UBA2165; genus JAJDXO01. The sequence goes on from CBDBMR010000010.1 coordinate 102,249, forward strand.
GCCGCATGGATGCCATTGGTGAAGGCGAAGGGAAACCCCTTCGGCACGTAGTGGCGGGTCGCGACCAGTTCCGGCTGGTAGCCGTCCGGCAGCGTGTCCTGCCGGTAGTGGGCGATCCGGCCAAGCTCCGAAAGCGAAATCCGTTCCTTGCCGTCCGACTTGTCGACCACGGCATTCCGTCGGATATCCAGCGAGGCGGGCGGCGACTGCAGCATGGCGCCCGCGAGATCGAGAATATTGTGCCGCAGCGCCTTGCCGGCCCGGTTGACCGCCTCGCCGGCGATGCCGGTGCCCCGCGATCCCCAGGTGCCGCCGCCATAGGGCGTCACCGAGGTGTCGCCGGTGATCACCTTGACCCTGTCCGGGGTCACGCCGACCGCCGTCGCCGCCACTTGGGAAACCACGGCCTCCGCGCCCTGGCCCTGCTCGGTGACGCCGGTCGAGCAGACCACGGCCCCGTCCGGGGTGAGGCGGAGCGTGCAGCCGTCCTGGGCCGAGATGGGCGCGCCGCCGGCGCCGTAGAAAAGCGGCGACGGGTTGCTGACCTCGACCAGGGCGCCGAAGCCGATGCCGCGATAAAGACTGTCCGCGCGCGCGGCCTTCTGGTCCTGCCGCAGTCCGGCATAGCCGATCATTTCCTCCAGCCGGGCAAGGGCCGCCTGGTGGGACAGGTTCTCGAACGGCATGCCGTTCACCGAGGCGCGCGGGTACGAATCGTCCGGCGCCATGTTGCGCCGTCTCAGCTCCAGCGGGTCCATGCCCAACTCGGCGGCGGCCAACTCCACCAGCCCCTCGGTGACGGCGGTGGCGATCGGGTGGCCGACGGCGCGGTAGCCGCTGATCATCGCCTTGTTCTGAAAGGCGATGCGGCCCCGGGCCCGGTAATTGTCGATCATGTAGCAGCCGCCGGAGAGGTTGACGATCTGGTTGGTCTCGATGGTGCTGGAGCGGGGGAACATGGAGAACGGACCGGCGCCGGTGAGGCCATCGAGTTCCAGGGCGGTGATCCTGCCCTCCGCCGTGAGCGCCATCCTGGCCTTGGCCCGGTAGCCCCGGGCGTGGAGGTCTCCGGTGAACGACTCCAACCGGTCGGGCGTGAACTTCACCGGCCGCCTGAGCAGGATCGCCAGCCCGGCGGCCGCGAACTCGTCGCCATAGACGTGCGCCTTCATCCCGAACGCGCCGCCCACATCCCCTGAGATCACCCGGACCTTGTGCTCGTCGATCCCGAAATGGGTCGAGAAGTGGGACTGCATCTGGTGCGGGGTCTGGGTCGATTGATGGACGGTGAGCGCCTCTTCGCTGGGATCGAAATCGGCGATGATGGTCCGGGTTTCCATGGTGACGCCGGTGTGGCGACCGAACACGTAGCTCTCTTCGACCACCACCGCCGCTTCGGCGAAGGCCTTGTCCACGTCTCCTTCGTCGATCAGCCGTTCCCAGAGGAGATTGTCGCCGAGTTCGGGGTGGATCGGCTCGGCGCCCGGTTCCAGCGCCGCCGCCTCGTCGGTGAGGGCGGGCAGTTCCTCGAATTCGATCTCGATCAGTTCGAGAGCGTCTTCGGCCAGCGCCCGGCTCTCCGCGACAACGGCCGCTACCGGCTCGCCCTGCCAGCGCGCCCGGCCGACGGCGAGCGGGTACTGGGGCACGGACTTCATCCCCGGCAGATGGCTGAGAATGCCGGTCCAGGGCCGGCAGATTTCGGCAATTTGCTCGCCGTCCACCACCGCCACCACGCCGGTCGCCTGCTCGGCGGCGGATGTGTCCATGCGCACGATGTCGGCGTGGGCGTAGGGCGAGCGCAGATAGGCCACATGAACCATGCGCGGCAGTTTGACGTCGTCGGTATAGACGCCCCTGCCTTCGATCAGCCGTTGAACATTGGGCCGGGGCAGGCTCCTGCCGAGATAGCTCTCGGCGCGTTCGCGAATACTCTCGTCGGCGTCATCGCTCATGGGGACGTCCCGTGATTGGCGTGAAGATTGTCCGGGACATTCCGGCGCCCTTGCTTCCCGGCTTGGTGACTTGCGGGGTATTTTGCCCAAGCCGCGCGCCGGCGCAAGGCGGTCGATCCGGAAAGCGGCAACGGCGGTCCTTCGCTTTAATGGTGAAAAATCGGTGACTGTTCACATAAATACTTGTTAGAGTGTTTGGGAAGCCGAAAACCGGGACAAGACCTTGATGGACGCCCAAGCAAACACACTCACAAAAAGCCGCGATGAGGATGAGTTCGGCGCATATCACGGTATGCACTGGCCGACATTCTTCATCGCCAACGTCGCCAACCGCCACACCCGCAACATGACCAACAACCTCCGCCAGTTCGGGCTGATTCCGCCCATGTGGCGGGTGCTGTCGTTCCTGTGGGATCACGAAGAGCTGAGCATCGGTCATCTCGCCGACGTCTGCGGCATCGAGCGCACCAACCTTTCCAAGGTGGTCGACCGCATGACCAGCGAGGGGCTTGTGGCGCGGGTTTCCGATCCCCGGGACGGACGGACCACCATCGTCCGGATGACCGGCGAGGGCGAGGCGCTGTTCCGCCGCGCCGCGCCGATGGTCATCGACTATCTCGGCGAGAGTGTCGCCGGTTTCTCGGAAAACGAGGTCGCCGAGTTCATCGGCTATCTCAAACGCATCCAGGCAAATCTCAACAACGTCGCGGGAACCGCCAGCCGGTAACCGCCAAAGATCGCATACGGTTCGAATTAACCAGGGAGGACACGCAAATGACCAGACGATTGACCAGGAGCTACCTGTTCGCGGGGGCGGCGCTATTTGCCGGTGCCGCACTGTTGACCAGCGGCGCGCAAGCCGCGGATATGCCGAAGCGGGGCGGCAAGCTGACCGTCGCGGTTCAGCAGGACGTCGCCGGCTTCGACAACTTCCGGGTGCTGAGTTTCGCCCACTTCCGGCAATACATCCTGCAGGCCATCTACGAACGCATGTTCGAGGTGGACGGCGACACCCGCGAAATCAAACCCGTTCACGCGCTCGACGCGACCCCCAGCGACGATTTCAAGAGCTGGCGGGTGACCTTGCGCAAGGGGGTCAAGTTCTCGAATGGCGAAGACCTGGACGCGGATGCCTATGTCACGCACTTCACCCGGCTGCTGACCGGCAAGAAGGGCCGGTTTGCCGGCCGCTATCGGCGGCTGATGGGTCCGCATCTCGTGGGCGTGGAGAAAGTCGACAGCCACACGGTCGATTTCAAATTCCGCGTCGCCAACCCCGGGTTCAAGGACATGGCGGCCCAGCCCAACATGTCCTGGTGGGTGACCGCGCCCAAGTACCTGGCCGAGAACCAGGCCAAGCCCGAGTTCAACGAAAAGCCCGTCGGCGCCGGCCCGTACATGCTCAAGGAATGGCGCGACGGCGCGTTCATCCGGCTGGTCCGGAACCCCAATTACTGGAACAAGAAGGCCCAGCATCTCGACGAGCTGACCTTCCTGTTCATCCCGCCGGAGGTCAACCGGGTCAACGCCCTGAAGGCCGGCAACGCGGATATCATCTACGTCAGCCGGGGCTTCATCCCTGAGCTCAAGAAGGATCCCAACATCACGGTGGTTTCCGGTCCCCGGCTCTCGGTCGGTCAGTCCATCGGCTTCAACCATTCGAAACCGCCGTACAACGATATCCGGGTGCGCAAGGCGCTGATCCACGCCCTCGACCGGCAAAAGATCACTTGTGCCCATACCGGCATTTGCCGGGACCGGGCGGAGAACGACATGTACGGCGAGGGACATCCCTGGCACTGCCCGGCGGTGAAGTGGCCCGAGTACAACCCGGCCAAGGCCAAGGCGCTGATCGATGAGTATGTGAAGGAAACCGGCAAGCCGATTACCTTCAACGTCGATCACTTCCCGAACGCCCAGGCCGAGAAGACGGTGACGGCGATGATCGACATGTGGCGCAAGGTCGGTATCAGCGCGACCCAGAAAGCGGGTCCGCGGGGCCCCGGATTCATCCGGCCCCTGCTGAGCGGCAAGTTCGACATTTTCACCTTTGTCGAAAACTTCTCCAATGCCGACCCGAGCCTGGTGGCGACCCGCTTCCATTCCAAGCACCCGTCGAGCCGGCAGTTCCACCTCAAGAATCCGCGCATCGACGCGGCGGTGGAGAAGGTCAATGCGGCGACCGGCACCGCGGAGCGGAAAAAGGCGAGCTGTGCGTATCAGCAGGTGCTGGCGGACGAGGCAGCGCTGATCGTCTACGACCATCCGCAAATGCACATTGCCCACCGCAACCATGTCAAAGGCGTGAAGAAGCCCTTTGGCTACACATTTGACGCCCACCGCCTGTGGGTCGATAAATAAGGATCGGGGGATGGCCGGGGCCGCAAATGACGCGGTCCCGGCCCGCCGCCGGCTTCAAGGGGGAGAAGTGGCGTGCTGCACGAACTCATCCTGAAAAACGGCAAAATCCATACCATGGACGATGCGGGGACGGTGGTGTCCTCGGTCGCCATCGAGAGCGGGCGCTTCGCGGCGCTCGGTGACGACATTCAGCCCAGGGGCCCGGACGCCCAGGTCATCGACCTGAAAGGCAGAACGGTCATCCCGGGACTGATCGACAACCACATTCATTTCCTGCGGACCGCGCTGCTGCCCGGCTACGATATGCGGCTGATGGAGACCGCGTTCTCCATCGAGGACGCGCTGAACGTAATCCAGGCGATGGCAGCGGTCGTGCCCGACGGCGAGATGCTCAGTGCCGTCGGCGGCATTCACCCCGGTCAGTTCGCCGAGAACCGTTATCCGACGCTCGCCGAGCTCGACGAAGCGGCGCCCAACCATCCGGTTTATCTGTCGATCTCCAACTGGGGGCCCGGCGCGACCAACTCGTTGGCCAAGGCGCGGCTCCGGGATGCCGGCGCGCCGGTGGGCGATGACGGCATCGTCGGCAAGGGCAAGGATACGATCGCGGCGTGGGAAGCGCTGAGCGCGCTGCATTCCTACGACGACACGCTGCGCCAGACGGCGAGCCAAATGGACTTCGCGCTCTCCATGGGGCTGACCAACGTATTCGACATGGGCGGTACCATTCCCGCCGGCGGCTGGCTCGACCCGGCAACCGGCTACAACCCGATTCTCGAATTGATGCGCGACGACAAGGTGCCCATGCGGGTGCGGATTTTCCTGCCGGTGCTCGACACCGACGCGGAACTCCCCGACCTCATGGCCCGCCTCGACTATTCGTTCAACGAGTTCGGCAACGACGTCGTCCGCATCGTCGGGATCGGCGAGTGGCTGATCCCCAACAAACTGCAACGCCAGCAGCCGCTGCCCGATTTCTACACCGATTCCGTGCGCGCCGTCGCCGAGCGGGGCTGGGTCTACAAGCAGCACCTGATCAGCCTCGCCGAGCAGAAGGAGCATCTGCGGGTCTGGGAGGCGGTCAACAAATCCACGCCGATCGCCGATCTCCATTGGTCCATGGATCACTGCTATGGGATCGACCAGGAGACCATCAACCGGGCGATCGACCTCGGTGTTGGCCTCAGTTCCCACAGCTCCAACTACCTCGAGGGCAAGCTCCAGCCGCCGGGCAACCCGCCGTTCCGGATGATCATGGACAGCGGCATCGTCATGGGCGGCGGCTCGGACGGGGCGAGGGTCTCGCCGATGAATCCCTGGGTGATGCTCTATTACGCCGTCACCGGCAAGAACCACGCCGGCGAACAGATCAATCCCGGCCAGTGCCTGACCCGCGAGGAAATTCTCCGCATCTGGACCACGCCGCAGGGGTGGTTCTGCAAGGAAGAGAAGAACATGGGCGGCATTGCCGTCGGGCGTTACGGCGACCTGGCCGTATTGAGCGACGACTATTTCGACGAGCAGGCGGTGTCCGATGACGACATCCGGCACATCACCTCGCTGTTGACGGTGGTCGGCGGCCGGGTGGTCCACAATACCGGCACGCTGGGTGAGGCCGTTCCCGCGATCGAGACGATCCCGGCGCAATAGCGTCCGAGCCCGGCACCTTCATTCGAGGTCTCACGTGGCCTATCTGCGAAAGCGTCTTTTCCACCTCGTCCCGGTCTTCTTTCTGGTGACGTTCGCCAGCTTCATGCTGGTGAACCTGCTGCCGGGCGACGTGGTCGACGCCATCCTCGCCGATGACGACGCGGCGGTGATCAACGATCCGGAAATCCGCCGTCAGATCGAGATCGAACTCGGCCTCGATAAGCCGCTGGTGGTGCGCTACGTGGTGTGGCTCGGCGATCTCATGCAGGGCGACCTCGGCCGCTCGTATATCACCCGCAAGAAGATCAGCGATCTCCTGGCGCAGCGCATTCCGGTCACCTTCCAGCTGATGGTCATGTCCCTGGGCTTCGCCCTGGTGATTGCCGTTCCCCTTGGCGTGCTCAGCGCCTTTCGAAGTAACACCGCGCTCGACCGGTGGATATCCGCGACCGCCTTCGGGATTGTGGCGACGCCGCCCTTCGTGACGGCGATCCTGTTCATCTGGTTCTTCGCGGTGGTCCTGAAGATTCTCCCGGCGGCGGGCCACGCGCCCCTGTTCCTGGGCGTCTGGGAAAACCTGAAATACTTCATGCTGCCCATGCTGGCCATCGGATTGAGCGAGGTGCCCATCTTTCTCCGGGTGCTGCGGGTCGACATGATCACCACCCTGCAGGAGGACTACATCGCGCTCGCCAAGGCCAAGGGCATGTCAACGCGCTACATCCTGTTCCGGCACGCCTTCCGGCCTTCGTCATTTACGCTGGTGACCGTCCTCGGCCTTCAGGTCGGCCGGCTGATCAGCGGGCTGGTGATCGTCGAGAACATTTTCGCGCTGCCCGGTGTCGGCAAATTGCTGATCGACAGCATCGATGCCCGGGACGTGCTGGTGGTGCAGGCGGTGGTGACGTTCGCGGCCATTGCCTATGTGGGGATCAATCTCACCGTGGACATCATCTACGCCATTCTGGATCCGCGGGTGAACCGCCGGGCGGCGGAGGCCTGAGCATGGTCGAGCTGGTCCGAAATCTCTTCCGCCTCCCGCCGGCCGCCGACGCCGGCAATCAACAGGACGTGGTGCGCCCGTGGTGGGCCCGGGTCGGCATTCTGTTCTGGCTCTGCGTCGGCTGGCTGCTGCTGATCGGGCTGAGCGCGATCTTCGCCGGCGTGCTTCCCATCCAGGACCCGCTCACGACCAACCTGGACGGACAGTTCCTGATGCCGTTCGCGGACGGCTACATCCTCGGCACCGACGGCGTCGGCCGCGACATGCTGTCCCGGATCGTCCACGGGGCCCGCATCTCCATGCTGCTCGCCTTTACGGCGCCGTTCCTGAGCCTCCTCGCCGGGCTGGCCCTCGGCATGTCGGCGGGCTATTTCCGCGGCCGGGTGGATGCGGCGGTGGGCATTTTCACCGACTCCATTCTGGCGTTTCCCAATATCGTCGGCGTGATGGTGGTGCTGTTTTTCCTCGGCGCGACGCTGCCGGTGATGATCCTGGCGCTGGCGTTCTTCGGCATCCCCGCCGAGGTGCGCGTCGCGCGCGCCAACACCATCCTGTTCGCCGAGCGGGAATTCGTCCTGGCGGCGCGGGCCCAGGGCGCATCCCATTTGCGGATCATGGTCCGCGAACTGCTGCCCAACGTCATCGTGCCCATGCTGTCGCTGGTCCTGTTCGGCATGTCCATCGTGATCATCATCGAGGGCGGCTTGGCGTTTCTCGGTGTCGGCTTCCCGCCGCCGACGCCGAGCTGGGGCAAGATGATCGCCGACGGCTTCGAGGAGATCGCCCGGGCGCCGCAGGTCACCTTCGTTCCGGCGGGCGTGATGTTTCTCACCATCCTGTCGCTGAACATGATCGGCGACCGCCTGCGGGCGCTCACCGACGTGAAGGCGAGTGCCGTCTGAGTTTTCCCGTGCTACGCTTACCGGAAACCGAACAGCCGCCGGAACCCGCCATGCCCGACGCCGCCGAATGGACCGACCAGCTCGACTACGTCGAGGCCGAGCTGAACTACATCATCGATACGGGCGTGCCGCCGATCACGTACGTCGATTGGCCGGAGGAAGAGCATAAGGCCAACCGGCCGCGATATGAGGCGCATACCTGCCGCATTTACGACGCGCGGCCGATCGCCGATAGGTTCGATATTGCGGCAAACGGCATCGAGATGAAGCGAATTCCGTCGAAGGTCGTGGATTTCTACGACCGGGATGAAGTGGAGCGCGTCTATAACGCCGAGGTGGCCGGCATCATCAAGAACGCCATGGGCGCATCCAGGGTGGTGGTGTTCGACCATACTTTCCGCACCTACAACGACGCGGTCCGGGAGGCCAACAATACCCGCGCGCCGGTGAAGGCGGTCCACAACGACTATACGGACAGATCGGCGCGCCAGCGATTGAAGGACATCATGGGCGATGAAGAGGCCGGGGAACTGCTCAAGAAACGCTTCGCCATCGTCCAGACCTGGCGGCCTATCAACCATCCGGTGATGACCGAGCCCTTCGCCCTTGCCGATGGGAGGACGGTTCCGAACTCGAGCTTCGTGGAATTGGAGCGGCGGTACCGGTACCGGACGGCGGTCACCTATCACTGCGCCTATGACCCGGGCCACAGGTTCTACTACCTCAAGGAAATGACCCCGGAAGAGACCTACATTTTCAAGGTCTTCGATACCGACGAATCCGCGGGCGTGAAATTCACCTGCCATACGGCCTTCGAAGACCCCGCGTCGCCGCCCGGCGCCCGTCCCCGGGAAAGTGTCGAAACCCGCGCGCTGGTTTTCTTCTGAGCCGCTGCTGTTGCGGCACGTTATGGGCTGGCATCGGGACATAAACGGCAGGAGGCAGAAGTGATGTCACGTTCAACCTCCACATTGATTGGGGCGTTGGCCGCCTTTTCCCTTTTGGCCGGGGCAGGCGGCGCGGCTCTCGCCGAACCTCTGGATCAGTCCGAAAACTCCGTCGTCGACTGCATCGCCTATCAGGCGCAGCGGGTGGGGGGCGCGCTGGTGATCGAAGAAACCACCGCGGTCGAGGCGTGCGAGGCGGCCATCCGGGAGCTCGCGGGACAGCTTGCCGGCGATGGCCTGCCGCCGAGCGCGGCCCATGACCGGGCCGAGGACTTCGCCCGGGAGGCCTACCGGGCGTATGAGCGCAACCTGCCGCCCTGTCCGCTGCCGTCGGTTTGAGGCGGGCCGCCGATCAGGCCCGGAACTGCCTGCCCGGTGGAACGGGGCCTAGAGCGCGGATTTGAGCGGCCGCTTGGTCCGGGTATTCCGGAATAGTGAAGGCGCCCGCACGAAAAGAATGTAATGATCCGACAAACTGGTCCGCGCATCGCCTCCATGATATTGGAACTGACGCCCATGCTTCCTGAGAGATACAGAAATGAGTGAACAGCCCCTCGGCAGTCCGGACGATGCGTCTGCCGCGCCGTCGGCGGGATTTGCGTCGACGGTCATCCGCAATCCCATCGATCCCCAGCACTTGGGTTCCGCCGCCCTGACGCCGGCGGGCGAGTTTGCCGCCGGGTCCTACCAGAGCTTCACGCTGGTCTACACGGTGGGAAAATACGGCATCGACGACTCGGGCTCGCTCCGCGTCTGCTTCCGGTTTGCGTCCGATCAGACGCGGCCTCAGTTTGAAAACCCGGAAGGTCCCAACTACACGATCATCGAAGCATCGAACAATGCGGTGCTGGAGTACCGCTATGACCCCAAGGGCAATGTCCGGCCGTGGGACCGAACGCTCTACATCAAGGTCGTGCATGGGTTTCTGAAGGAGGGCGATACGATTTCCGTGCGGTTCGGGGTGACAGATCACGGCTCTCCCGGCATGCGCCTTCAGACGTTCTGCGAGGACTCGTTCGAGTTCCACGTTCTGGTCGATCCCATCGCCACCTTCACCTATCAGCCGCTCCTCGAGCAGCCGAAGATCAAGATCGTTCCCGGCGAACGGGAGCGGTTCCTGGCGGTGATCCCCACCCTCCGGAGAGTTGGGGAAACATTCGCGCTGAAGTTCAAGGGCGAGGACCGGTGGGGCAATCCGTCGGACAAGGGCGGCGGCGCGTTCACCCTGCGCGCCAATGTTCCGGTGTCTGGATTGCCGGAAACGGCCAGCCTTCCTGCCGGCTCGTTCGGCGCCGAAATCCCGGGTCTGTCCGTGACGGAAGCCGGAGATCTCGTGATCGAGCTGCTGGACGAGGCCGGAAACACGGTCACCGAGACCAACCCCCTTCGGATCGTCGAAGACGCCGACAAGGTCCACTACTGGGCCGACCTTCACGGCCAGTCGGAAGAGACCATCGGCACCGGCGATGCCGGCGACTATTTCGCCTTCGCCCGGGACCGGGCCTTTGTCGACGCGACGGGGCACCAGGGCAATGATTTCCAGATCACCAACCGGTTTTGGCAGCGGTTGGACGACCTCTCGGCCCGGTTCGAGGAAGACGGAAAGTTCGTCGTCCTCCCGGGCTACGAATGGTCGGGCAATACCGGTCTCGGCGGGGACCGCAACGTCTACTTCTCCGAGGAGGGACGCCAGATCAGGCGGTCGTCCCACGCGCTGGTCGAGGACCGGTCCGACATCGCGACGGACTGCACCACCGCCGCGGAGCTGTTCGAGACCCTGGCCGCCAATCGGGAATGGGACGTGGTGGTCTTTGCCCACTGCGGCGGCCGGTACGCCGATGTGAAGATGGCCCATGACGGCCGCTTTGAAAAATCCATGGAGGTCCATTCCTCGTGGGGCACCTTCGAGTGGCTTCTCCAAGACGCGCTGGAGATGGGCTACCGGACCGGGATCGTCGCCAACTCCGACGGCCACAAGGGCCGTCCCGGGGCCAGTTACCCGGGCGCCTCGCTGTTCGGCGCCATCGGCGGGCTTACCTGTCTCATTACCGGCGAACTGACCCGGTCGTCGGTTCTCGATTGCCTGCGCAAACGTCACCACTACGCAACGACCGGCGGGCCCAACGGCCGGGTGTATATGGACGTCGCGGCGGCGTTCAGCCGGGACGCGACGATCTATCACGACGATCCGGCGATCGGCCCCGCCGAGGGCCGGCCGGGACGCTCCGCGATCATGGGCGACGTCGTGCATCTGCCGGACGGCAGCGCCGAGATCAGCGTCGATATTCACGCCGCTTGCCCCATCGAACGGGTAGACATCTTCAACGGGCTGGACCATGTGGAGACCATCCGGCCCTATGGTTCGGACGAGCTCGGCAATCGCGTACGCGTTCTGTGGGAGGGCGCCGAATATCGCGGCCGGTTCCGTCAGGTGATCTGGGACGGCAGCGCCTTGCTCTCGGACAATCGCATCGAGGACGCCGCTCCGATCAATTTCTTCAACCCGGACAAGACCCTGGATCGTCTCGGCGACAACGGCCTCGAATGGAAGGCCCTGACCACCGGGAACATCGGCGGCTTTGACGTCTGGCTGGCCGATCCCTACGGCGGCACCCTCAAACTGGAAACCCCGCTCGTACAGTGCGGCATTCCCGTCGAGGAGATCGGATACGAGGACGAGATATTTGACCGGAGCGGCGTGTTGCCCCGCTATTTGAAGGTGTACCGCCTGCCGGCCAAGAACCCGCACCGCCGGATGACCTTCAAACGAACCATCGGCCTCAAGGACGACGGTGACAATCCGGTCTACATCAGGCTGACCCAGGAAGACGGAACGCTGGCCTGGACGAGCCCGATTTACATCTATCGCTAGGACCGCCGGCCGACGGAGCGCCATGCCATGGAGCCGTTGGCTTCGAGTCTGATCGAGGAATTTGATCTCACTTCGGCGCGGGATCACTTGGCCGTTGCCATATTCGGCGACCGCGTTTCCTTGACCGTCGGCGTAGCTGTCGCGGGCGCGACGGAATCCCGGCCGGATTTGGAGAACTTGGACCCATGAGCATTACGTCGGAGGAAAAGCCGGTTCTACGTCGTTACGGACCAACCAGCAGGGAAAGCAGCCGGTCCATCTCATTGGCGGACATTGAAGGCAAGGTATCTAACGGGCGTCCGAGGCGGAAAATCCGATCCTTGTGACAGTCTGATTGGCCGGACCGGCTCAATTCTAGGCATTGCGGGGCGGAGCGCTTGTGCCTCGGACTATAAGATTAGCCTCCAGTTCGGTGAAGGTCGGACCGGATTCTTCGTTGACGCAGGCCAAGAGATAATCAGCCGCACGCTGCCCCATTTCTTCTGAAGGCACGTGCATCGTGGTGAGCGGTGGATGGAAATGTGCAGACAGCGGCAAATCGTCAAATCCGGCAATCGAAATGTCATCGGGTACAATCCGGCCGCTGGCCTGGCATTCCAGAATTGCGCCGTAGGCCAAGACGTCGTTGCCGCAGATCACCGCGGTCGGCGGCTCGTTCTGGGCGAGTAGCCGTTTCATCGCCTGACGGCTGACCCCGATTTCGTAGGGACATTCGATCACCATACCGTCTGGAACACTCAAGCCGCGGTCCGACAGGGTCTTCCGAATGCCCCGCAGACGATCGGCGGCCCGGTCGTTGCCTTCGGTCACACCGGCGATGATCCCAAACCGATGATGCCCAATATCGAGTAAGTAGGTGGTCAAACGGACCATCGCATCGAAGTTGTCAAACCCGATACAGGGCTCTTTCGAATCGCGCCTAAACGACCAGGTGTTGATGTACGGCAATCTTTTTTGTCTCAACCGCTTGTAGAGTTGATCGTGATGGTCATATCCGACGAGCATGATGCCGTCCACGCCACGGGTCAGCAGCGCCTCGGCCTCCGTCCGCTCCTCGTCGTGCGAATAATTCGAGCTGGCCACGAGCAGGGTATAGCCGGCGTCCTTCAGTCTTTCCTGGAAGGCCTGAATACCGGTGGCGAAGATCGCGCTGTCCAATGTCGGTACAATTGCCCCCATGGTCCGCGACCGCTGGGAAGCCAGCGCGCGCGCGGCTCCATGCGGGATGTAGTTCAGTTCGGTGATCGCCGATTCAATTCGCTGCCGGCGTTCTTCCCGAACCTGATCCGGGTTCGCCAGATAACGGGAGACGGTCGCCGTCGACACGCCGGCGGCTGCCGCCACATTCTGCAATGTCGGCGCCCCATTGGCCTCTTTATGTAATCGCTTACGCATCAATTTACGCTATGGATGACCTACGATCTCAAAACTTGCCGGCGACCCAAGGTAGAAAAAATAGTCAAAACTGAATTCTGAATTGGCCGTTGGTTTAGAAACCTCGATTGCTCACTCGATAATTCCCTTGACGCCTATCTTAAACAGGTTCATAAACATAATACCAGAATGTAAGCGCTTACATTTTATCGTGATTAAATCAATCGCCAAAAACAACTTCAGTGATCCAGCTGGGCAGGGAGGCATGAAATGTCCGATGCAGAATCCAAAGACTCGGCCAAAAAGCCGAAACCGGGACGCTATCTACTTTATTCGTCGATAGCGGTATTCGCTGTTTTGGCCGTGAATATTGTAGTCGGGAAAATTGCTGTCCTGAACGGGGCGACCGAGACGGTCGGCCTTGGCGATGTCGGAGAGTTCATCACCCTCTTCATAGCCATGGTTCTGTTCATCGCCGCCTGCCTGGCACGCGAACGTCACTCAGAAAATCAATCACATCCATCCAGCTAGAAATACGGAGGTTAGCATGACTACAAAAAAACATAATACGGACGAGCCCGTCTCCATGGAGCGTCGCCGCTTTCTCGAGTTGTCGGCCAAATACGGTTTCACCGCGGCCGTCGTCGCAGGGGCGTCCGGAGCGCTCTTGAGTTCAGAAGCCGCCGCGCAAACCGCGAAGGAGGAGCGTGACAGGCGAAAGGCCGCCAAGCACACCATGACGGTCGCGACCGCGTACGTCCTAGGTGCTTCGCGGAGCTACCCGATCATGCAATTGGACTTCAAAGAGAACATCCAGAACGCCACGAACGGCAAGGTTTACGTCAAGCTCGCACCGGCTGGCCAGTTAGGCGCGGGTGGCGCATTGGCGCAGAAGGTTCAGAACGGAACCATTCAAGCTGCCCAGCATTCGCTGTCCAACTTCGCACCCTTTGCGCCGGTGGTTGACCTCATCAACCTGCCATATTTCTGTGGAGCCAATCAGAAATTCGTTAATCTCGTGAACTCGGATGCATGGCGCTCTGCCGTCGATCCGAAGGTCGAAGCCAAGGGCTTCAAACCGCTCTGGTATGTGGTCATCGACCCGCGGGTTGTCGCAATGCGAAAGGGCGGCAAGGGTCCGATCAAGACTCCCTCCGACCTGTCCGGCGTCAAATTCCGGGTCCCTGGCTCGAAGATGCTGCAGCAATATTATCGGATGATCGGGGCCAACCCAACGCCGGTGGCATGGGGCGAAACGCCTTCCGCGATCAAACAAGGTGTCGCCGACGCTCTCGACCCCGCAGTTGGCGCTCTGCACGTGTTCGGATTCAAGGATATCCTGTCATGGGTGACGTTCTCCCAAGCGGTGCCCGATAGCCAGGTGTATTCCTGCAATCTCGAATGGTTCAAGGCTCTGCCTTCCGACGTTCAGGCCGGTATCGAGTTCGCCTCTGAAATCTCCGCTCAGCAGAATCTTGCCAAGGTCCCGGCAGCGCGCAACTACGCGATGGCGGAAATGCGCAAAGCCGGCGTTCAGTTCTACTCGCCGAGCAAGAGCGAGCTTGGTGAATGGGCGAAAGCTGGCGGATATCAGCGCGGGGAATGGGACGGCTTCAAGAAGGATCTGGCAGGTTCCATGGACGCGTTCGGCAAACTTGAGCAAGCGGCCAACACGACCGGCCGTCTGTACGTGCACGACGCTTAGGCCCAATAAATTTCCAAGACCGTGGGGATGGAGTTTCCGTCCCCGCGGTCTTCTTCAGAATAGAATCAGGCGTCACGTCACAGCCGTGGCGCCGGCATCTGAACTGCGACTCGCGGGGAGGAAGACATGGACGAAGCTAAACCATTCTGGAAGCAATTGGACGAAAACGCCGAACGGTGGATGTTGCTCGGCTTTTACGCGATGATCGTCGCAACGATCGTAATTGAGGTCGTCCGGCGGTTCGTCCTCTCCTACTCTTCGATTTGGGGGGAGGAAATCGCCCGCTACGCCTTCATCTATCTGGCTTGGGTGGGTGCATCCGCGGCTGTTCGGGATCGAGCCCATATCCGTATCGACGTCCTCCTCAACTACCTGTCGACCCGCGGCAAGGCCCTCATCTATCTATTTGGCGATTTCTGCATGCTGGCCTTGGCGATACTCGCCCTGTTCACGGCCCTCGAGTCCATGCAGGTCTCCCTGAAATACGACTCGGTCACGCACGGTCTTCGGATAAGCCTCGCGTGGTTTTTGGCCGCCGTGCCGCTTGGCTTCACCCTTATGACGTACCGTTTGGTGCAATCGATATGGCGCGACGTCGGCGATTTCCGCCGCGGTCAACCCGTATTCGAAGGCACCAAGATGTTCGATTAGGGGGCCGGTCATGCTTTACCAACATCTTCAACAACAAACCGTTGAGTTGGGCTTCGAATTCTACGGCCCGGTACTTTTCATGGTGCTCCTGATCCTGCTGGCGGTGCCGGTATGGGCCGCCCTCGGGATCGGATCCGTCGTGATGCTTTTGGCAACCGGCGCGCTTCCCATTTCGTTGCTGGGTGAGTCTCTGTTCGACGGCATCGATCACTTTGCCCTCATCGCCGTGCCCCTGTTTATTCTTACCGGTGACGTTCTCGTTCGAACCGGCCTGTCAAATAAATTGCTCGATGTGGCCGACGCCACGACCGGCGGCTTCAGGGCCGGGTTGGGCACGTCTACCGTTCTTGGCTGCGGATTTTTTGCCTGCATTTCCGGATCCGATGCGGCGGGTGCCGCCGCCGTTGGCCGGATGACCATCCACAAGCTGGTGGAGAAAGGCTATCCGCGGCCCTACGCGTGTGCGCTGGTCGCATCCGGTGCTTGCACCGGCATTTTGATCCCGCCGTCCATCGCGTACATCATTATTGGTCTCATCCTCGGGATTTCGGCCTCGACTCTGTTCCTGGCGGCGGCAATTCCCGGTGTCATGATCATGTTGTCAATCATGATCACCAATATCGTGATGAACCGTATTCACGGCTTCGAAGGCGAAAAGGCGGGCTTCTCGTTCTTGCGCTGGCGGCGCGCGGTCTGGGACGGCAAATATGCCTTACTGGTTCCGTTCATCATCCTCGGCGGCATCTATTCAGGCATCTTCACCCCCACGGAAGCAGCGGCCGTCGCGGTCACAACCACCATCGTGATTGGAATGCTTCAGGGCACGCTCAAGCTCGAAGACTTTCCCAAGATGCTGGTCAGTTCCGCCAAGGTTAACGGCGTCATCCTGCCGATCATCGCCATGTCGTTGCCCCTGGCGCAAGCCCTGGCTGCTCTCCAGGTTCCCCAGGGCGTGGTGTTCGCCGTCACCACGGTAACGGAGAATCCGACCCTCATCATATTGTTGATGATCGCCATTCTGATCGCAGCCGGGTGCGTGATGGAGACGACACCGAATATCGTCATCTTGGCGCCCATTCTGCTGCCGCTGGCGCAGAACATCGGCATGAACGAAATTCAGTTCTGCATCATGATGGTGACGTCACTCGGCGTCGGGTTCATAACGCCGCCTCTTGGGCTCAACCTATTCGTCATATCGGGCATAACAGGTGAAGCGGTGCTTCGGATCGCGTCCCGGGTTGGCCCCTATGTCATCGGTATGCTAGTGGTCGTACTGATCGTCGCCTACATCCCGCTTGTCTCGACGATTTTCCTTTCCAGCTAAGCAGCAAGAACGGGGAAACCTTGATATGGCCATTGAGTATCTGAAACGAGCCGAAAAAACCGCGTCGACGGGAGAAGACGACGTCCGTGATCTGGTTGCCGGTATGCTCAAGGAAATCGAGGAAGGCGGTGAAGAAAAGAGCATCGAACTCACCCGCGAGTTCGACAAGTGGGAGGGCGGCATCGTTGTTTCTCCGAAGGATATCGAGGCCGCCGCCGGCAAAGTCCCCGACCAGCTAAAGAGCGATATCCAGTTCGCCCATGCGCAGGTGAGAGATTTCGCAAAGGCGCAGTTCGACAGCATGAACGAGTTCGAAGTAGAGCTTTCCCGCGGCCTATATGCCGGACAGCGCCTCATCCCGATGAAGGCCGCGGGATGCTATGTCCCCGGCGGCCGGTATGCGCATATCGCGTCGGCGATCATGTCCGTCACGACGGCCAAAGTTGCCGGCGTGGATCATGTCGTTGCCTGTTCGCCGCCCGGACGCGAGGAAGGCATCCACCCCGCTATTCTCTATACGCTGGGGCTTTGCGGCGCGGACACGGTGCTGAACCTGGGCGGGGTGCAGGGCATCGCGGCCATGGCATTCGGCCAATTTACCGGAAATCCCGCGGACATACTCGTCGGACCGGGAAATCAGTATGTTGCCGAGGCCAAGCGTCAGCTTTACGGGCGTGTCGGCATCGACATGTTCGCGGGACCATCCGAAATTCTGGTGATTGCCGACAAGGAGGCGGACCCCGAGCTCGTCGCCGTCGATCTGCTGGGTCAAGCCGAGCACGGTCCAAACTCCCCTGCATGGCTCATTACGGATTCCCGGGACTTGGCGGATACCGTCATCGCCCGCATGCCCGAACTGATTGCGGATCTGCCGGAACTCAACAAAAAGTCGGCGGAACTCGCCTGGCGGGATTACGGGGAAGTCGTGCTCGTCGATACCCGGGAAGAAGCCGTCCGGATCAGTGATGACTACGCATCCGAACATCTCGAGGTGCATGCGGCGGACCTCGACTGGTGGCTTCAGAATTTGCGGAACTACGGGTCATTGTTCCTGGGCGAGGAGACAAACGTCGCGTTCGGCGACAAGACCTCGGGCCCGAACCATATCTTGCCGACGAAGGGCGCCGCCAAATATACCGGCGGGCTCAGCGTTGGTAAGTTCATCAAGGTCGTGACCTATCAACGCTCGTCGAGGGAAGCGAATCGCGACGTTGCCCAGGTCACCGCGCGCATATCCCGGCTGGAGGGGATGGAAGCCCATGCACGGACGGGCGATGCGAGGCTCGCGAAGTACTTTCCCGACGAGAAGTTTAACCTGCACCCGTAGCCTGTAGATTCCGCCTGCAATGGACAGTACAACCGGTCATGTAGGGCAGAGGCCTTACAAAGCAAGCCAGAGGGATGCGCGAGATTGGTAATGAGAGAGCTTTTTGATTTGACCGGCAATGCCGCTCTCTGCACGGGTGCATCTTCGGGTATCGGGAGACGCATGGCCATCGCCCTGTCTCAGGCCGGCGCGGACGTCGTTTTGGTGGGCCGCCAAATGGATGAGCTGGAACACACGGCGGAAACAGTTCGCAAACATGGTACCGGTAAGGCGGCAATCGTCGCCGCCGACTTGCTTGAACGGGAGCGGTTGCCGGAAATCGTCGCCGAAGCCCGATCGAAGTTTGGCGCGCCGACGATTCTAACCAACGCGGCCGGCATCAACCTTCGCCAACCGGTGGATGAGGTCTCCTTTCGGACCTGGGACGATACACTCAACCTCAATCTCGGGGTCCCGTTCTTTCTGGCCCGGGAGTGTGTGCCCGGCATGCTGGAGAAAGGCCGCGGCAAGATCATAAATGTCGCCTCCCTGCAGTCATTCCGGGCGTTCGCCAACTCTATCCCTTACGGCGCGTCAAAGGGCGGCGTGGTTCAGTTGACCCGGGCGATGGCCGAAGCGTGGTCGAGCCGGGGTATTCTAACCAATGCCATTGCGCCGGGATTTTTCCGGTCGAGGCTGACGGCGCCGGTTTGGGACGACCCGGAAATCCTCGAGCACAACGCCAAAATGACGGCCATCGGGCGCAATGGGCTGGATGAGGATATCGACGGTGTGACGGTGTTTCTGGCGGCGCGGGCGTCCGACTACATCACCGGTCAGGTCATAGGCTTGGATGGCGGATATTCGGCGAAGTAGGGGGAACACCATGAAAGCACTTGTCTATACCCAACCGTCCGAGGTGATTTACCGCGAAGAGAGCGAACCGGTACCCGGTACCGGTGACGCAATGGTGCGGGTCGGCGCCGTCGGCATCTGCGGTTCCGATATTCACGCATTCCTGGGACACGATGAACGGCGAATTGCGCCGCTCATCTTGGGCCACGAAGCCTCCGGCACCGTCGTTGGCGGCTCCATGGACGGAGAGAGAGTTGTCATCAATCCCCTCGTGACTTGCGGCGTGTGTGAAGATTGCCTCTCCGGACGGTCCAACATCTGCGCCAAACGCGAGATCATCTCCATGGCGCCGCGCCAGGGCGCGTTCGCCGAATTCGTATCGATCCCCGAGCGCAACCTTGTTGTCCTTCCGGCGGAGATGGATTTGTCTCATGCGGCGTTGGCTGAGCCGATCGCGACTGCGTGGCACGCGGTGGCCAAAGCGGCAGGATTGGCCAGCCGCCCCCTGGCCGAAGCGAAGGCCTTGGTGTTTGGCGGCGGCGCGGTGGGGTTGTCGGCAGCCTTGTCCCTCCACGCCCAGGGGTGCCCCGAAATATCATTGGCGGAGACGAATGCCGCGCGCCGGGAGACTGCGTCCAAGGCGTCCATCTGTACCCCGTTTGATCCGATCAACGAATCCGTGGTCGATGACAATTCAATCGATGTCGTCATCGACTGCGTCGGCGGCAAGGCAACTCGGGCGGGTTCGTCATCCGCCATTCGGCCCGGCGGCGTCATCGTACATGTGGGGCTGCTGGACCGGACGGAGGGTCTCGATGTCCGCAAACTAACCCTGCAAGAGGTCATGTTCTGTGGCTCCTACACCTACACCATGGAAGATTTTAAGGCGGTGGTCTCGGCCATGAGCGCGGGCGAGCTCGGCGATCTCGACTGGTACGAAGAGCGGGCGCTGTCGGACGGCCCGCATGCCTTCTCCGACTTGGTCGAAGGGCGCACCGCCGCTGCAAAAATTGTACTCAAACCGGAAGAATAACCCCGGGTGCGCTGGGACGCATCCCGATACAAAACCAAAATGAGGAGAAAAAGAACATGGATCACCCGGATTTTCTCGTCCACGACTCGACCGATACCGTCGGCGTGATCGTGGTCGAGGGTGTCGAAGCGGGTCAAAAGTTGACCGGCTGGGTCATGGACACCGATGAGACCATCACCGTGGACTCGCTGGACCCGATCCCACTGGGCCACAAGGTCGCCCTGAGCGACATCGCCGACGGCGATACCATCATCAAGTATGACGCGGACATCGGCAAAGCGATCTCGGACATCGCCAAAGGCGGGCACGTCCATGTCCACAACATCAAGACCAAGAGGTGGTAAAATGAGTAAACCAAAGTTCTGGGGATACCGCCGGGAGAACGGACGTGTCGGGGTCAGGAATCACGTGATCCTGCTGCCCCTCGACGATCTCTCGAACGCCGCGTGCGAAGCCGTCGCCAACAATATCCAGGGAACGATGGCCTTGCCGCACGCCTATGGACGTCTTCAGTTCGGTGAAGACCTCGAATTGCATTTCCGCACGCTAATCGGTACCGGAAGCAATCCGAACGTTGCAGCGGTGGTGGTGATCGGAATTGAGCCCGGTTGGACCAGCCGGGTTGTCGAAGGAATCAAGAAGACCGGCAAACGGGTCGAAGGTTTCGCCATCGAGCAGAACGGCGACATCAACACCATTGCCGCCGCTTCCCGGGTCGCCAAGGAATATGTTCAATGGGCGAGCGAGCTATCCCGCGAAGAGTGCGACGTCGGCGAACTTTGGATGTCCATGAAATGCGGTGAATCCGATACCACGTCCGGGCTTGCCTCAAACCCGACGGTCGGAAACCTGACCGACAAGATGAGCGAATGGGGCGCGAACCTGTGTTTCGGAGAAACCTCGGAACTGACGGGCGCCGAGCAGGATTGTGCCGCCCGGGGTGCCGACAATACGGCAAGCAGGAAATTCCTCGACACCTGGCAGGCCTATATGGACGAGGTGATCGAACCCCACAAGACCTCCGATCTGTCGGACAGTCAGCCGACCAAGGGAAACATCGAAGGCGGGTTGTCGACGATCGAAGAGAAGGCTTTTGGCAACCTCCAGAAAATTGGCAAGAAGACCAAGTTCATTGATGTCCTCAAGCCGGCTGAAGAGCCCACCAAGGGCTCGGGTCTTTACTTCATGGACACGTCATCGGCCGCCGCCGAGTGCGTGACCCTGCAGGCGGCCGCGGGGTACGTGGTCCACTTGTTTCCGACCGGTCAAGGCAACATCATCGGCAATCCTATCGAGCCGGTGATCAAGTTGACCGCCAATCCGCGGACCGTTCGCACCATGGGTGAGCACGTGGACCTGGACGTCTCGGGCATTCTTCGCCGTGACATGAATCTCGATGAGGCGGGGGACGCCCTCATCGATATCACCATTCGGACGGCGAACGGGCGGATGACCGCAGCCGAAGCGCTCGGTCACCGGGAGTTCGTCATGACCAAGCTCTATCGGAGCGCCTAAATGACATTAGTGGGTGCCATATACCGTCGTCGAATCTGATTCGATATTGCTGACCCATTTCGAGACTAAGCGTGCATATCGGCGGGTCGAGATCGGCCCGCCGTTTCGCCCTCGGCCGGGAAATAGGTACGTGATGTAAAACCCGGCTTCCCTCCGGTCACGGGGAGAGTCCGGTTTCAAAACGTCGCCCTGCGCGGGCGGGACCAGCTTCTTCCCGCGTCACGGATTTGTTGACACCAACTATATACAAAATAATCTAACTAAAATTTGCGATTTTTGGGTAAATGGTAAGCAGTACTTTCAGAAATAATGTCCATACGTAACCTAAAGACGCTGATCGCGATTGCGGATCACGGCAGCTTCACGGCCGCAGCCGGCGTTGTTAACGTCACCCACGCAGCAGTGAGCCACCAAATGAAGGCTTTGGAGGAGGAATGGGGCGTTCAACTGTTCAATCGCTCCACCCGGACCCCTGAACTGACGCCCATCGGGCGGGCCCTGGTCTCGAAGGCGCGTGACGTCGTTGCCGGTTATGATGGGATGGTCCTGTCGGTCACCAGTGAGATCGGATTCAGAGGGAATCTTTCCATTGGCGCCGTTCCCACAACGCTTTCCGGTTTGATGCCGGCGATCCTTCGGCTGTTGAGAGAGGAACACCCCGCGCTGTTTGTTCGCGTGGTGTCCGGTCTGACTACCGAACTAATTGCCCAGGTTGAACGCGGCGCCCTGGATGCCGCAATTATTTCACTCCCCATGGTCATTCCGAGAACGTGCAATTGGCGAGAGATCGCTGTCGAACCGATGGAGCTGATCGCCTCCAAGGACGCCGAGGGTGACGACCCGGTGGAGTTGCTGAAGTCCTATCCGTATATCCGATTCACCCGAAGGGCGGTTGTGGGCGCGATGATCGAAAACTGGCTACGGAAACAGGATTTTGACGTGGGCGACAGCATGGAGCTGGAGACGCTCGATGCCATCGGAAGCATGGTCTACGAAAATTTAGGCGTCGCGATCGTTCCCAGACAATGCGTTCCGGCGAAAGCAGCACATCCGCTAAGGCATTTGTCGTTTGATCCGCCACCGCCATCACGGGTACTGGGGCTTCTGTCGTGGGGTGACACGGTAAAACCCAAAGTACTGGACGCCGTGTTCGACAAAGCGGTAGAGGCGGTAGAGGCAGCGTAAAAAATGCCGGCCCGGTAGCGTTCAGCCGATTACCTCGTCTTTCCTATCGTCGGTTTCGCCGAAGCGTTTCAGAACCGCGGGCTTGGTGCCTTCATAAATTTCGTCCAGACGGTGGGCAATTT
The DNA here is from genome assembly GCA_965207535.1 of Rhodospirillales bacterium. GTDB lineage: Bacteria > Pseudomonadota > Alphaproteobacteria > Rhodospirillales > UBA2165 > JAJDXO01. The sequence continues at coordinate 125,009 of CBDBMR010000010.1, forward strand.
TCTCGTTCTCGCGTTCGAACAAGCATTTGCCCTCCAGATCCGAGGCAACAATGAATGGGCCCATTCTTTCGGCCTCTATCACCCACATGGCCTGCGCAAGACCGACTTCTTTCTCCCAATGGATATCGACGACCCGCTTGATGCCCCGCCCCAATAGCGCGCCGGTTCCGTATCCGACGGTGGAGAGATAAACCGCACCATGAGGTACGAAAATGCTCTTGTAGAGCTCGCTTGTCATTCCGCCTTTTCCGATAATGATTTTGGCGCCGGACTTGTCCATCCATTCGGACAGCCACTTGGCGAACCGGAAGGAGGCCGTCGCGGTCACTGCACCCATGTTGAACGTGCCGTCCTCGTTGATTGAGGCTGCGGGGGAGCAATGGAAATTGGTCGCGCTCTGCTTCGGCAAGTCCATGGGAATATTCGCCTTCTGCTCTAACGCGCGCATATAGACGCCCTCGCGGGCGGTATAAATCAGCCCGTCGAGATAGACGATGTCGCCAAGCTGCAATTCAGCAAGCGCATCATGGGTTGGGGTGGTGCTCAGGCTGATTTCGCGTGGCTTGGCGGGGCGTCCCATTCCACTGTCTCCCTGCGCTGATAATCGGTGAACCAATCGGGATCGGTGCGGTATTCGATCTGGCCGTCGGCCCAGATGCGCGCCACAGCCCTTCGCGAGCTCAGGCAAAAGGCGTGCACGCTCATTTGCATCCCGCCTGTGTGGCAATAGCCAACCTCGATATTGCAATCGATAACCATGTGCTTGCCGACGAAGCCCATGGCACCCATTCCGATACTGTTGCCAAGCTCGGTCAGTTCGTCCTCCAGCTCGGCAATTTTCGGATCCGCATTACGTGAGCCGACGGTACGCAGACAAGCGGCGCGCTTGCCAAGCACCATGCAGGTGTCCTTGCAGCCGCCGAGTCCGATGCCGATTATCGCCGGCTGGCAGGCGAGCCCACGTTTGCCAAATGCCACCAGACTGTCCAGGTAAAAGCGTTTAATGCCCTCAATGCCATCCGAAGGGAACAGCATCCGGTAGTCGGTGCCAAATAACCCGCCCTTGTGGACCGTGGTCAGGTCTATCCATTCGCCTTCGGGGGTCGGCTCGAAGCCGTATTCGATTTCCGGGGCGCCGATGCCGACATTGTTGTCATGATCGGTCCGCCATAACGGGTGAACCCGGTTTGGGCGTAGCGGCAATCCCACCGTTCGGTTTGCTGTTGCCCGCCGCAGCGCCGCTTCCAGAGCGATGGGACCACCCTCGACCTGTGCGGTATTGCTCATCTTCACATACCAACGAGGCGTGCCGGTGTCGCCGCACATGGCGCGCCCATCCTCCTTGGCGACCTCGTAGTTTTCCAGCATCGCCTGCAAGACAAATGAGGCCAAATCGCCTTCCTCTGTGTTCGCGGCAGCCCTAAGTCCGTCCAAATAGTCTTGAGGTATCTCAACGGCGGCTTTGTCCATCAGGACCTCAGCCGTCTTTTCAATGAGGTCGATCGATATCATTGTGCGGCCTCCTGTGGTTGTCCGGGCGGACCCGGCGGTGCTTCGACCAAAGTTTCCGGCTCACCCTCCGGCAATACGGTCTCGCCCGGGCGAACAATGGAAAACTCGACCGGTTCACGCGAAACGTTCAGCATATCCCCCTCTTGTTGGATGACGGTGAAATACGACGTGTCCAGATCTCCCTGGTCAGGGAAATCCTCGCGATAATGCGCGCCGCGAGAGTTCTCTCGTGCGAGCGCCGCTTTAGCGATTACCTCCGAGATATCGCAAAGGCTACGTAAATTAAGCCAATCATGCCAAGAGAGGTTGAACGCTGGATTCTCCCCCGCGACGCCGGTTTCCATGAGCTCGTCGCTGATATCCTGAATTTGGACGATCCCATTCTCCAACCCCGCTTGGTCGCGTATGACGCCGACATCGTCCCACATCGCGTTCTGCAACTTCGTCCGAAGATGCTGGGTGTGACCTACCGGTTTGGAAAATGGATGCTCGGCCCGAACTATCTCGGCGGTCAACACCTCTTCATCGGGATCGCGCAGTGTTGCCGTTTTCCGGACATCCAATCCCATTGTATCGCCGGCGACCCCGCCATAGACGGTGGAGTTGGCGACCCCGTTGCCGCCCAACCTGTTGGAGCCGTGCGCGCCGCCCGCATCCTCGCCGGCAATGTAGAGCCCTTCCATCGCGGTCCGGGTATCAGGATCGACCACCACGCCGCCCATGAAATAATGCGCGGTCGGCACAACCTCGACCTTGTCCCCCGCAAGATCAAAGCCGCAATCGGCGCAGCGCTTGACCATGCCGGAGAAATTTTGCCGTACTTTTTCGACGCCAAGATGCGACATGGAGATAAAAACACCGCCATTGGGCGAGGAGTTGTTTTTGCGCATCTCCGAATAGATGCCCCGGCTGACCACATCACGGGTCGCCCGCTCGCCCTTGTCGTCATAGTCGAACATAAACCTATGTTCCGAACCATTGAGCAGGTGTCCACCGGCACCGCGCAGCCCTTCCTCGAGCACGGTTCCGGTCATCTTGGTGCCCTCGCCGCCGAGCAGACCGGTGGGATGGAACTGCACCATTTCCATATCCCGCAAAGGCAAACCGATGCGTAGCGCCATCGCCAGCCCGTCCATCGTCTTGTCGCCCGACGGCGTGTGGTATTTGTACATGGTCGGACCGCCGCCGGTGGCCATTAGGACCGTCTTGGCCCGCACAAATCGAAACTGACCGGTCCGCATGTCGACAAATAGTACTCCGGCCACGGCCGATCGGTCCTTGGTCGGGATCAGCGCTATGGCCCGGTGTTCCTGCAACTTCTCGGCCGGGCGCGCGAGAACCTGCTCCATGAGCCGGTTGATGATCTCGATCCCGGTTAGATCGCCTTTGTGTACGGTGCGGTCGGCAGTCTGGCCCGCGAATGCCTTGTGGTCCAACGTGCCGTCATCCTTACGATCGAAATAGCACCCGATCTCATTCTCCAATTCCTGCACCCGTATCACCGCCTGCTCACACAGCCTCCAGGCCATGTCTTGGTTTGGCAGCCACTTGCCGCCGACGATCGTATCCATGAAATGACGCTCGACGGAGTCACCTGGACCCAGCGCAACGTTATAGCCACCCTGCACCATTCGGGTGCAACCGCATTTGCCGATCAGACCTTTCACCGCAATGGTGATTTTCGTGCCGGCAGGAGCCGAATTTTGCGCATGGAGCGCCGCGAACAGACCCGCGCCTCCGGTCCCGAGAATGAGAATATCCGTGTCGTGTCGGCCGATATCGGCTTTCGGTGCCATTTTATATCGCCTGAAGGAGGAATGTTCCGGAAACCAGTATCGAAACGCCGACGGCCGCGGCGGCGGCAGTTTTCTGGCGCGATGTCCAAGGCAAAAACTCCAATGCCAATAGCCGCAGTCCCCCGAAAATATGTACCGCGAGGAGAAACACGAGGCCAAATTCGGCTAATTTTACAACCGCGTTCTCGGTGAGGAGAAGAAACCCGTCCAGCCGTTCCCTGTCGGTCAGCATCAGGGACAATACCCAGAAGTGGACCGGCAGGAAGAGCGCGAGCGCCAATCCCGATATCCGATGCACGATGAACGCCAGCCAGAGCGGATGGGAACGGTGCGGCCGGATCATGTTGCACCTACCGCCGTGACGGCCCAAACGGCGCGCGCGCCCATAAAAAAAAGCCCCAGGAAGATTGCCCAGGTCAGCGAATTTAGTGCGAAGCCTTTCAACTTCAACGTTTCGAAGACGATCACGCGCAGCCCAATTGCCGCATGGACGGAGACGGCCACGACGAAGGTTCCGTAGAACAGCGCCCATCCAAAGCTGCCTTGCGTGCGGGAAAGAATTTCCTCGGAGGTCAGGCCGTTTTGCACGGCAATGATTATGACCGCGAGGTGCCCCAGCACGAGGGGCGCCATCACCAACGCCGAAAGCCGCTGCAACAGATAGAGCTTGAGATCGAGCATTTCTCAGCTCCCCGGCCTAAGAATGGATAGCGCCGTAGCACGTTTAAGGCCGGCGATAGATGTCATCGGGCTTAACTCGTTTGGGCAAAAGTGTGCGCAGTTGCCCATGGAATGGCAGTTGTGGCAGCCACCCCCCTGACTGACGGCGGCCAAGATGGACTGCGACCCGCAATCCCTTGTGTCGTTCAATAGGGTCCAAGCGCGGTTCAGCGCGGCGGGGCCCAAGTAGCCCGGGTTCCCGGCCACCACATCGCAGGCTGCGTAACAGACCCCGCAATTTATGCACTCGATGCCAGCATTCGCGTTCCGGCGCTCTTCTTCGAGGGGACTGATCTCCTCGACAGGGTCGTTACGGGACTTGGTTGGGTGAAACACACCTCCCGCCTTGCCCCATTTGTCAAAGAACGGATCCATATCCGCCGCAAGATCCTTGATCACCGGCAGGTTGCGCAGGGGCGCGATTTCAACGCGATCGTTTTTTAACACCTTGTTGACGTGAGTCCGGCAGGTCCAGCGCGGCTCGCCATTTACCATCATGGCGCAGGACCCGCACATCCCGACTCGGCAGGCAAAACGGTAGGATAGTGTGGGATCGTCGTTTTGTTGAATCCATGCGACGACATCAAGAATCGTCTGGTTGTCTTGCTTAGGAACATCGAACCGCTGGAAACTTCCGCCGTCCGGTCCTCCGCGCCAGACCGAGACGTCTATGTTCTTGTTGGTTTCCGTCACGCCCAACCCCTCATTCTGACATTTGAAGGTTCCGAACTAGGGTCCAACGCTATCGGTTAGTGTTCGTAACATAAAGCGATAAAAGATAACGAATTTCTTAAATAAATTTTACAATTTGGGCCGGGCACAGACCGGTGTGCGGAAATATGGACTAACCCTGCGGCGCGCGGCCCAGGATCAGGTCGCTCGCCTTTTCCGCCATCATGATGGTCGGGGCATTGGTGTTTCCGGACGTAATCGCCGGCATGGCCGAGGCGTCCACGACGCGCAGGCCTCGGACGCCGTGGACCCGGAACTCGTTGTCGACCACGGCCATCGAATCTCTGCCCATGCGGCAGGTGCTGGTCGGATGATAGATGGTCTCGGAGATATTGCGCGCGGCCTCGAGCAATTCCTCGTCGGTCTGCGCATCCGGGCCGGGCAAATGCTCGCGCCGGACGAACCCTGACATGGCCTGGGTTTCGACAAGCCGACGGGTGACCCTGAGGCCGTCGATGGCGGTTCGCCGGTCGGTTTCCGTCGAGAGATAGTTGGGCTGGATGGAGGGATGCGCGGCCGGGTCCGGCGACCGGATGGCGATCCGGCCGCGGCTTTCCGGCCGGAGCTGGCAGACCGACATGGTCATTCCGGAGAACGGGTGCATTTTCAGGCCCGGCTTGTCGGCGCTGAGCGGCTGGAAATGGAACTGGATGTCGGGCGTCGCCAGTTCGGGCCGGGTCTTGCAGAAGATGCAGACCTGGCTGGCGCCCATAGCCATAGGCCCGCGCCGGGTCAGGATATAGCGCAACCCGATCGCTGCCCGGCGTACCGGGTTGTTGATCTCGTCGTTGAGCGTCGGAACGTTGACTTCATACACCGAGCGGATTTGGAGATGGTCCTGCAGGTTCTCTCCGACGCCCGGCAGTTCATGCCGGACGTCGATGCCGGCCGCGCTCAGGACCGAACCGGGACCGATGCCGGAGAGCTGGAGAATCTGGGGCGAGCCTATCGCGCCGGACGAGAGGATCACCTCGCCGCCGGCGCGCACCATCGCCTGCCGCCGTTCGCCGCCGGCGGCGTATGCGACGCCGGTAGCGGTTCTCGGGTCGGCCTCGTCGAACAGCAGACGCTCCGCCAGCGCACCGGTCACGACCTCCAGGTTTCCGCGGGAGCGGATCGGCTTCAGATAGGCGGTTGCCGCCGAACAGCGTCTGCCGCCGCGCGCCGTAAGCTGGAAATAGCCGGCGCCTTCCTGCAGGGCGCCGTTGAAATCGTCGTTGCGCGGAATTCCGAGTTCTTCCGCCGCGGCAATCAGGGCTTCGCAGACGTCGCGCCGGGAGCGCATGTCCGAGACGGCGAGCGGCCCGCCTTCGCCGTGAAACGCATCCGCGCCGCGCTCCTGGTCCTCGGCGCGCCGGAAATAGGGCAGCACGTCGTCGTAGGACCAGCCGTCATTACCCATCTGGCGCCAAGTATCGTAATCCTCCTTCTGGCCCCGGATATAGAGCAGCCCGTTGATCGCGCTTGATCCGCCGAGCACCTTGCCGCGCGGCCAGTCCAGGCTGCGTCCGTTCAGGCCCGGATCGGGATCGGCCTTGAAGCACCAGTCGGTCTTCGGATTGTGCATCGTCTTGAAATAGCCGACCGGCACATGGATCCAGGGGTTGCTGTCCCTGCCGCCGGCCTCGAGCAGCAGTACGTTTTTCGAAGGGTCGGCGGACAGGCGGTTGGCCAGCACGCAGCCGGCCGAACCGGCGCCGACGATGACATAATCGTAATTCATGCCTGCTTCCGCGCCCCCAACTATCAAAAAATTGCCCCGATCACCATTCAGTACTTGCAGAAACCATAATAAGGGTCAATAATGAGAATGTCAGTCTCAATTTTTGACAATCTTGTCAAAAATTGAGTGTGGTGGCTTCCAACGGGTGGACCAGGAGGAAACATTGATGCAATCACTTCCGGAAAAACTGAAGAATGTTTCGCGGCGCGACGTGCTGCGGATATCGGGACAGTTCGGCCTGTCGTCGACGTTGATCGCGGCTGCCGGACTCACCGGCGCGATCACGGCGCCGCAACTCGCCGAGGCAGCGAACTCGACCTACAAGAAGCGCTTCAAGAAGAAGGCGCGGTTCCAGTTGAAATTCGGCGCAGCCGGCTTCAACGAACGCAATCTGCTGATCGAGCGAGCCGGGTGCCTGCAATTCGTCAACGATTTGGAAGAGCGGACCGACGGCGAAATCCAGATCGAGTTCATCGGCTCCAATCAGATCTGCGGCCAGTTGAATTGCGTGACCAAGACGCAGCAGGGCATCGTCGACATCTACGCCGCGTCGACGCAGAACTCGGCCGGCGGCGCGCCCTACCTGAACGTGCTGGACTACGCCTACATGTTCCCGTCCCGCGCGGCGCAGTATCACTTCCTGTACTCGCCCCAGAGTATGAAGGTCCTGCGCGAGCCCATGCGCAAGCGGCATGGCATTGAGTTCCTGTTCTCGCATGCGGAGTTGCGCGGCATTATGCTCGGCCTGAAGTGGAAGGACAAACCGACGGTCAAGAGCGTGAAGGATCTGGCCGGCACGAAGAACCGCGTGACGGGCACGCAGCTCGGCCGGATCGCGATGAACCTGATGAACCTGAACCCGACGCCGATCGCTTGGGCGGAAACCCTCGACGGCCTGAAACAGGGCTTGGTCGACGGCGCCGAAACCTGGCCCTCCGCCGTGGCTTACGCCAACATGTCACCGGTGGTCTCGCAGTGCGTCAATCTCGAGTTCTTCTGCGGCACCGAACATACGGCGATGAGCAGCAAGACGTTCGACAAGCTGGGCGGCGAACTGCAGGACGCCGTGATGGAATCGTCCTATCTGACCCAGGTCCATGTCCAGGCGGCCAACGAGGTGTCCCTGGTCAACACGGTCGGCTTCTCCAATCCGCAGTTGCCCGACACGCTGTTCGCCGACCACAACGTCCGTGTTGCCTGGCTGAGCGCTGCGGCGCGGCGCGAGGCGGAGGAGATGTGTTCGCCGGAATTCCAGCCCAAGCACTGGGAACAGTGGCGCGAACGGCTGAACAAATGGTCCGGCGGCCTCGACACCTACAAGTATATCTACGACGTGGCGCGCGAGATCCCGGCCGACACCCTGGCCGAGAATGTCGAGCCGCGGCGCTGGTGGAAAGGCTAGCATCCAGCCGGCCGGCGACGGCTGCTGACGACGAAGGGGCGGGCTTCGGTTTTTCGGGGCCCGTTTCCCGTTTCCGCTATCGGGTTCGGCCGGCGGGTTCGCGGCGGCTTGGAGAATGGACATCCGCGCCGGCAACCGGCATGATCGGCAGGCTGTAGCGGCGGGCCGGCCGGGGCCGGATGCCGGTGCCGCCAGGGACGGCGCCGCACAACACGGGGGAACGGCGATGCAACTCTTGCGATGGATCGATTCCAACATCGAGCGCATCATCATCCTGGTCGCCTATGTGTTCATGGCCGGGATCATCTTCGTCGAGGTCATTCGCCGATTCCTGCTGAACGAGCAGGTGGCCTGGTCATCGACCATCCCGATCTATCTATTTCTCTGGGTCGTCTGGATCGCCTGCGCCTATAACGTTCGGATTCGCGCGCATCTCAGTTTCGACGAAATCCGCACCAAGCTGTCCCAGCGCGGACAGCTGCTCTGCCTGCTGCTTGACGGCCTTCTCTGGATCGTCTTCTCCATCATCGTCATCTACTACACGGCCCAGCAGGTCCTGCTGTCCCGGGATAATTTCGCCATCGTCCAGGGCACCGACGATGTCCTGCAGTGGTGGTTCTACATCGCGACGCCGCTCGCCTTCGCCCTGCTGATCGTCCGGGTTCTGCAGAATGTCGCGAAAGACATTTCGGACTACCGGAACGGCCGGCCGCTGAAGGTCCAGACCGGCATGCTCGGCGATTAGGAGGCGACGATGCAGTTTTTCTGGATTCTTCTGATCTCGGGCGTCGTCACGGTCTTCTTTGCCCTGGGCGTGCCGATCTTCCTGGTCATCGGTTTCTGGGTCATCGGCGTCAGCCTTGCGATCGACTTCACTCTCGCCAATCTGGGCGTGACCCTGTTCGAGGGATTGAATTTTTTCGGCCTGCTGGCGCTGCCCCTGTTCATCCTGACCGGCGACCTGATCAAGGGCGCCGGCATCGCCAAACGGCTTTCCGAGTTCGCCTACTCGTTTCTCGGCTGGTTGCGCGGCGGCCTCGGCATGGCGTCCCTGGGCGCGTGCGGCCTGTTCGCGGCGATTTCCGGATCGAATTCGGCGACCACCGCCACCATCGGCTCGATTATGCATCCGGAGATGACCAAGGGCGGCTACGACCGGAATTTCGCCGCCTCCACGGTCGCCGCCGGCGGCACGGTCGGCATCATCATCCCGCCGTCGATCATCTTCATCGTCTACGGCTTCCTGATGAATCTGTCAATTTCCGACCTGTTCATCGGCGGCCTGCTGCCCGGCGTGATGATGATCGTCGCCATGCAGTTCGTCTGCTGGCTGATCTGCCATCTCAACGGCTGGGGACACCTGATCTCGATCGACCCCCAGCGCATCGCCAAGACGGCGATCGGCGCCTGGATCGGGTTCGGCGCCATCCTCCTGGTGATCTGGGGCATCTATTCCGGAAAATTCTCGCCGACCGAGGCGGCGGGCGTCACCGCGGGCTTCTGCACGATCGTCGGCCTGATATTCTATCCCATCTACCGTTATGTGCACCGGAACAAGGTGGTCACCCGGGAACAGATCGAGCAGGAAGAGGCGGCGGCCCTGTCCGGCGCCGACCGGGCCGGCATCGGCAATCTGGCGGCCGAGCAGTATTCCGACAGCACCGGGTATCTCGAGCGGGTCGTGATCCCCGGCTTTTCGTTCCGCGAACTGCCGGACCTCATCATGCGCTCCGGCCAGATCACTGGCGTCCTGGCGCCGCTGATCGCGATTTCGGTCGTGATGCAGCAAATTCTGACGCTGCTGGGCGCCAAGGAATTCTTCACCGTCTTCGTCGGCGGGATGGGCGGATACTATGCGGTGCTGTTCGTCTGCATGGGGATCGTGCTGCTGGCCGGCACGATTCTGGAAAGCCTGCCCAATACCATCATCTTCGCGCCGATCCTGGCGCCGATCGCGGCGCAGTTCGGCATCGATCCAATCCATTTCGCCGTGGTATTCCTCATCGGCGATGCGATCGGCTTCATTACGCCGCCTTACGGCCTGAACCTCTACGTCGCCAGCGGCATCACGGGCATCCCCTACTTCCGCCTGCTGTACTACACCGTGCCCTATTTCATCGCCCTGTCGCTCGTGTGGCTGGTGGTGGCGCTGGTGCCGGATATCTCCACCGTTCTACTGGTTCACGAAGGCGCGGGAACATTTCAAAAGTAGCGCCGCCAGCGACCGGAAACCCGTCGGACGAAGCGCAACCTCCGGATCGGGGCGCTCCTCCCGCGGGTTTGCGGGACCTGCTGGTCATTCAGGCGCTGCTGGACGCCGGAGAGCCGCTTACGCCGACGGCGATCAACGACCGGCTCAATCTTCCGAAAGCGACCATCCACCGGATCTGCCAACGCCTGCTCGACGCGGAATGGCTTGCCAGGGACCTGGACGGGAAACGCCTGCTCCCCGGCCGGAATCTCGTGGCCTTTACGGGCCGTCTGGCAGTTTTCTCACGGTATATGCATGCCCGGGTCGCGATCCTACGCCGCCTTTCGGAAGCGATCGGAGAGACCTGCAACATCACAATTCCGGTCCGCGAAGGCATGGTCTATCTCGACCGGGTCGAAACGCGCTGGCCGCTGCGCATCCATCTGCCGGTCGGCAGGACTGTGCCGTTCTACTGCACGGCAAGCGGAAAGCTCTACTTGAGCTCCCTGCCGAGATCGAAGCAGCGCCGGATCGCGCACTCGCTGCGACTTGACAGCGTGACGATGAACACGATAACCGATCCGGAAGTCCTCCTGGACGCTCTCAAGGAAATTGCGAAAGACCGTGTCGGCACGGACGACGAAGAATTCGTGCAGGGAATGGTCGCCGTCGCCGTACCCATCGACGACGAAAGGGATCGGCTGATGGCAACCGTGGCGGTGCACGGTCCGGTCGAGCGCATGTCGTTTGAAGAGGTCCGGCGTCATGTCCCCGCGCTGCGCGAGGCGGCCGGGGAACTCCGCGCCATCTTTCTTGAAGACCAGCTCTGATTTCGAGAGCGCCTGTCTCGTAACGAAAGCGGGCGGGGGTTCCCGCTACCCCCCGCGCCATCCGCGTTCACCGCCCGTATGGTGAGCAGGTACCTACGGCCCTTCTTCACGGTATGCGTTGGGCAAAGGACTTCATCGTTCTTGTCCTGTCCCCAACAAGTGGTCCACGGTCTAAGTTAGAGGTTGGCGTCAATCGGGTCGTCCCATACCGGCGCCATGTCTTTGGCCGCTTGCCGGAGCCGGTGCACATGCCCGATAATCTCCTCCGGGGATACCCTGGCCGAAGGTGCGTGGCAGGCCAATGCCGCCAGCGATTTACCTGACTGGTCCAATACCGGCACCGCTACACCGATTATTCCGATGGTGGTTTCCTGATTATTGAGGGAGTAGCCCAATTCCCTGATACCTTGAAGGTGTTCTTCCAGCTGACCGGGGTCGGTAATGGTGAACTTCGTGAAAGCATTTAAGGGAGCCGCTTTGAGAAGTCGCTTCCGCAACGGGCCCGGCAGATTTGCCAGCAGCATTTTTCCGCCCGCTGAACTGTGGGCGGGAACGCGGCTGCCGGCCTGAAGCGAAACCCGCAGAGCCCAGTCGGTCTCGATTCTTTCCAGATACATAAACTCCATGCCGTCCAGGACTCCCAGATTACAGGTCTCATGTATGTCTTCGACCAGGGACTGAAGGATTGTTCTGACCGGCGCGTCCTGATTGGTGGAAAGAAGCGCGTTCATCGAAAGTCGGGCCAATCTTGGCCCGATCGAGAAGCGAACCCGGCTGGGGTCGCGGACGATGAGGCCTTCGGCTTCCAATTGCTTGAGCAACCGGTGGAGAGTCTGCCGCGGCAAGCCGGTTCGGCTGGTGAGATCAGGTAGTCCGATGGATTGTGGTTGATCCGTGATGATTTCCAGGATGGTCAGCGCTTTCTCAAGCGCCGAAAGACGGCCTGCCTTTTTAATGGCCTCGTCCATTTCTCACCACCTCCGCCCAGTCGCCCCAGGCTTGAATAATCAATTATCGGGCGCGCGTCCAACACCTTGAGTCTTAATTTTGACCTTTTGACCATTTTTAATACTAAAATTGCCCATTTATTAAAAATTAATTGACATATGGGAGGCGAGCGGTAAATTAATAGGACGCTGCGACCCATTTATTAATGAACAAAAGTCCGCTCCGCAGTGTTCCGAGGCTCGGTATGGAGTTCATCAGTTATTTCGGCGCGGTTTTTACGCCCTTTTCGTTTCTGATTCTGATCATTGGAACGGTTGGCGGGTTAATTCTTGGCGCGACGCCGGGATTGAGTCCCACCATGGCGGTTGCGCTACTTATCCCCTTCACCTTCCAAATGGAACCCGCACAGGGTCTCATTCTTCTTGGCGCGGCCTACACGTCGTCGGTAGCCGGCGGCGCCGTAAGCGCCATACTCCTGAGAATTCCGGGTGCGCCCGCGAACATAGCCACCGCGTTGGACGGTTATGCCATGGCGCAGAAGGGCGAAGCCGCAAAGGCATTGCAAATGTGTTTTGTCTCCTCAGCCGTGGGCGGGGTGGTCGGCATTTTGGTTCTGATATTCCTCACACCCGTCCTAGCGGCTTGGGCGCTTGGATTCGGCCCCTCTCATCTCTTTTGGATCGCTATTCTTGGCGTCACCGTCATCGCCACGTTGGATTCCAAATCGGTGGTGAAAGGCCTCCTTTCGGGCTGTATCGGACTTTGGATTTCAACTATCGGGCTGGATTCCATCCAAGGGGTCGAGCGCTTCATCTTTTCCGAACATCTGGACGGCGGCATTCACGTGATCGCCGCCTTGATCGGTCTATTTGCCATTCCCCAGGTCGTGGAGATGTTGGAGATAGGCCGAAACAAGAAAATCATGACCCTGATGAATACCGCGCAGCACAGTGTCGTCAGCTCCATTCTCGAGGTGCTGAGCAAGGTCCGCGCCTTGTTCATCGGCAGCACCGTTGGCGTCATCATCGGGTTGATACCGGGTGCGGGCGGACAGATCGCCGGCATTGTCGCCTACGACCAAACCCGCAAATTCAGCCCCAACCGCGAGAAGTTCGGCTCCGGCGAAAGCGAGGGCGTCGTTGCCGCAGAGTCGGCCAACAACGCCATGGTCGGGCCGTCTTTGGTGCCGTTGCTGACCCTCAGCGTGCCGGGCAGTCCTACCGCCGCCGTGTTGCTGGGCGGCTTGCTGATCCATGGGATTTTTCCGGGTCCAGACCTCTTTACCAAACACGCGGATGTCGCGTGGACCTTTATAGATTCCATGCTTGTCGGCCAATTATTGATGCTGGTATTCGGTCTCTACATTGCGCGCCTGGCCGCGAAGATCATATTGGTGCCGCCACCTATTCTCGCCAGCGGCATTCTGATACTTGCGGTCTTCGGATCTTATTCGGTTCAGCACTCCATTTCCGATGTCTTGGTCATGCTGACGCTCGGTCTCGGCATGTATTGCCTGGAAAAATTTGGATATACGGCGGCGCCCTTGGTGCTGGGCATCATTCTTGGTCCGATCGCAGAATCAAACTACGTGCAAGGGAGGATAATCGCCCAGGCCGGCGACGGAATGGTTTCCTATTTTCTGACTGGCCCGTTGAACGTGACCCTCTATGTCCTGTGCCTGGCCTCGGTCGGCTACAGCATTGCGATGGAGGTGAGGGCGCGGCGTCAGCAAACGGCCGTGACGGAGAACGGGGTCGGGGAGGAACGCGCATGAACGATCATCAAGACGCCTCCCAGCGGCTGCAGCAGATAATCCCCCCCGGGATCGTCGTTGCCTTCTCGCTTTGGATTGCGTTCGTCAGCTTCAACGTCGATGATCCTCAGCCCTACCTGTTTCCCAGACTCATCTCGATTGCCTTGGTGGGGCTTTCCGTGCTGGCCCTGATCCGTGCGTTCCTGGGCAAGGACAACGTCGGTGAGGGCTTTACCAGAACCAAATTGAAAAACGTAGCCGCCGGTGTGGCCGTGATGGGGCTCTTTGTCTTCTTTTTGGCTGAGTTTCTCGGGTTTTATACGGCGTCGGCGCTGACATTTCTCGTCATCGTCTCACTCTATGATCCCGCTTCCCATTTTGAAATCCAGACCTGGGTCAAGCGGTTCGGCGTAATGATCGGCTTCATAGCCGTCATGTACGGGCTTTTTACTCTTGTGTTGAAAGTCCAAATCCCCAAAGGGCTGTTCTTATGAGAACGGCTCTGAATCTCATCATCATTCTTTCGTTTTCAGGAGGCTAGAAATGAAACGCATACTGATGACCATGGCGGCCGCGCTGTCGGTTGCCTACGCAGGAGACGCCCTTGCGCAGAAATATCCGGAGCGTCCGGTTAGCGTCACCGTTGCCTATAGCGCGGGCGGGGCAACCGATTTCCAGGCCCGTATCGTCACGATGGTGGCCGGTAACAAGCAATATCTCGGTCAACCCATCGTCATCATCAACAAACCGGGCGCCGGCGGCAAAGTCGGATGGAATCATTTTGCCTCGAAGGCCAAAACCGACGGCTATGAACTGGCCGCCTACAACGTGCCGCACTTCATTGCCCAATCGATCAAGTTCAAGACCAAGTACAACATCAACAACCTCGAGCCGATCGCCAATTGGGGCGCGGATCCGGCCGTTTTCGTCGTCGGTAAAGACAGTCCGTTCAATTCCGTGGCCGACGTCGTCAAGTTTGCGAAAGCCAACCCCGGCAAGGTGACCGTATCGGGCGCCGGACTCTTCGTCGGTCATCACATCGCGTTTCTTCAGATTCAAAAGGAAACCGGGGTTAAGCTAAGCTATGTCCCCCACAAGGGTGGCGCACCGGCGCTCAAATCCGTAATCGGCGGTCAAGTGATGGCGGGCGTCAACAACCTGTCGGATTCTTTCCGTAGCCGTTCCAACCTTAAAATTCTCGGCATCGCCGACAACCAGCGCGACAAGGATTTTCTCCCGGACGTTCCGACCTTCAAGGAACAGGGCTTCAATGTTGATGACTCCTCGGTGAATTTCCGTGGAATTATGGTGCGCAAAGGCACGCCGAAAGAGGTCATTGACGTATTGGCCGCGAAAGTGCCGGAGATGTTCAAGAATGCCCGTGTTGCCAAGCAAATGAAAAATGGCGGATCACCATTGCGGGTACTCAATCGCGAGCAGGTCAAGAAGATGTGGAAGGAAAGGCAAGCCTTTCTGACCGAGCTGCTGAAGGGCCTGTAATCCGGCAGTATCCAATCCCGGAACTCCCCGCCTCGATTTTGGGCGCTGGAGTTCCGGGAACCGGATTGCCGCTGCCGCTGCCGGAAAGATGGTATTTTGCTGTTCAATTGATATTTGTTTGAAATATTGAGAGCAGGAAATCCGGACTTTCAAGAGTCTTCGCGAAACGACGAAAAACACCATATTTCCGCGAATTTTTCCCAATTTAGCTTGACTCTCCCGCTCTAAAACGTAATAAAATGGGACGTATCGTCCCATTAAATGAATAATAGGATTGGTGATGACATTGGAGTCCGTAGCGAAAAAAACCGATACTGCCGACCCGGGGACGATTATCTCTGAATTGGTCTGGCGGGCTCGCGAGGCCATGGAGAGCTATGAAAACCATGACCAGGATCGCGTGGACGATGCGGTTCGGGCTCTCGCCTGGTCGATATATGAACCGCAACGATGCCGGGAATTAGCCGAGCTCGCGGTAGAAGACACGGGCCTCGGCAATGTTGCGGACAAGATCACCAAGAATAGCCGGAAAACGTTTGGTGCGTTGCGCGACCTGCTGCGGGCGAAGACCGTGGGGATCATCTCGGATGAACCCGAGAAAGGACTTGTCCGGTATGCCAAACCTGTAGGTGTTGTCGCGGCTGTTTGTCCCTCAACTAATCCGGCAGCCACCCCCGTCAACAAGGCGATGATGGCCCTCAAAGGCGGCAACGCCGTCGTTATCGCGCCCTCTCCCGCCGGATACACGACAACCGCAAAAACCGTCGACTACATGAGGCGGGAATTGGAGCGTTCCGGTCATCCCAAGGATCTTGTTCAGGTGTTGCAGGCACCGGTAACCAAGGATTTGACACAAGCCCTGATGGAACAATCGGACCTGGTTGTCTGCACCGGCTCGCAGAACAATGTACGCAGGGCCTACACCAGCGGCACGGTCGCGATCGGGGTAGGGGCCGGGAACGTACCGGTCATTATCGACAGCAGCGCGGACTTGACCGACGCGGCCGAGAAAATCTGCCAATCTAAAATTTTTGACAATTCGACCTCGTGCTCTTCCGAAAACTCGGTCGTCATTCTTGATGACGTCTACGACGGGGCCATAGCCGCCCTTCGTAAAGCCGGAGGTTATCTTGCCTCGCCGGAGGAGAAGGCGCTGATCCAAAAATCCTTGTGGGTCGACGGGCACCTCAACCGCCGCATGATTGCCAAGAACGCCGATGTTTTCGCCGGTCTCGCCGGGCTTCCGGACGACGCTAAATCCAGCCGGTTCTTCATGGTCGAGGATCATGAGGTCGGGAAGGAGCACCCCTTCTCCGATGAAAAACTCTCTTTGGTCTTAACCGTTTATCGGGCCAAGGATTTTTCTCACGCCAAGGACCTCGTCACCGGCATTCTGAATGTAAAAGGCATCGGCCATTCTTGTGGCATTCATACCGCCGATGCCGATCACGCCCGGGAGCTGGCGGAGGAACTCCCCGTCGTCCGTGTGCTGGTCAACCAGGCCCACACGTTCGGAAATGGCGGATCCTTCGACAACGCCTTGAATTTCACCTTGTCCATGGGATGCGGGACCTGGGCCGGAAACAGCATTTCGGAAAATCTAAACTACCGGCACTTCATCAACATTACCCATCTCGTCCGAACGGCCGACGAAGACAAACCGTCCGAAGAAGAATTGTTCGGCGGCTACTGGGACAGGTACGGGAAATAGTCCGATGAATTTCGTCGAACATGCCGGAAAACGAATGCTGGAGGAAAACGGCCTGCCCGTGCCTTCGGGGATTCTTTGCTCAACCGTCGAGGAAGTCGAAACGGCTGCCGCCCGCCTGGGGCCGTGCGTCATCAAGGCCCAGGTCGCGACCGGCAAACGGGGAAAAGCCGGCGGCATCAAACTCTCCAACACCGTTCCGGAAGCCCGGGAAAATGCTATCGGCATCCTTGGCATGGAGATCGACGGCCTGCCGGTCGAGCGGGTTCTCGTCGAAGAACAAGTGAGATTTACATCCGAGTTTTATCTTTCGATTTTCAACGACGCGGCAACGAAATCTCCGTTGATATTGTTTTCGGCGGCGGGTGGCATGGACATCGAAGAGTCAGCTGCGACCGCGCCGGAACTGATGCGGCAAATGCCTGTGGATATCCGAAAGGGCATCAGCCTCCCGGCGGTACATGAACTTCTGGAGGGGTTGGATCTATTCGGCTCGGAAGAACATATCGTCGAGTTTATCGCCGATCTCTATACGGCCTACCGTTCTTCCGATGCCGAGCTGATCGAGATTAATCCACTCGGCCTCTTGGAAGATGGGCGTGTGATTGCGCTGGACTGCAAGTTCATCCTGGACGATCAGTCGGCCTATCGCCAAGAATCACTTGCGGAGGGCGGGACCCCGGAACGGCTGACACCGCTTGAGCAAAGGGCTAGTGATCTGGGTCTCAAATATATCGAGCTTCCAGGGGAGGTAGGCATTCTGGCAAATGGCGCCGGACTGACCATGACGACCATGGACGCCGTCACCTATTACGGCGGATCACCCGCGAACTTTCTCGAAATAGGCGGCGACGCCTATACTAAAGGCCGGGACGCACTGGAAATCGTGCTCGCCAATCCTTCCGTCAAGAGCTTGCTGGTGAATTTTTGCGGCGCATTCGCGCGAACCGACATCATGACCCAGGGACTCCTGGAGGCCTGGAAAGAACTCAAACCCACCATTCCCGTGTTCTTCACGATTCACGGAACCGGGGAGGAAGACGCCAAAAAACTTGTTCAAGGGGAATTGGAGATCACACCTTTTGATTTCATGGATGATGCCGTGACCGCGGCCGTGGAGGCTGCGGCATGATCCCCAATGCGGCCCACAAGATTCTCGTTCAAGGCGTGACCGGGCGTCAGGGAACGTTCTGGACCGAGCAGATGATCGCATGCGGTTCGAACGTGGTCGGCGGGGTCAATCCCAAGAAAGCGGGCACCTCCCACCTCGGGCTTCCGGTATACGGTTCCGCTCAGCAGGCTGTGCGGGAATCCGGTTTCGATATTGCGGTAATGTTTATTCCGCCGGCCGGGGCAAAGGCGGCCGCGGTCGACGCCATCGAAGCCGGCGCCAAAATGCTGGTTTGCCTCACGGAACACATTCCCATCCAGGACGTCTTGGAGATAGTGGCCGCCGCCAAGGCAAACGGAACGCGCGTAGTTGGACCGAACACAGCGGGTATCGTCGTTCCCGGTGAATGTTTCGTCGGCATTATGCCCGCCTTCAACGAGAATGTTTTTCAGCCCGGCAATGTCGGTATCGTCTCCCGGTCGGGAAGCCTGGGAACCCTCGTCAGCCTGCAGTTGGTTCAGCATGGGATCGGTCAGTCCGTTTTTTACGGCGTTGGGGGAGATTCCGTCATCGGTACGTCCAGCCGGGATGCCCTCGAATTTTTGGACCGGGACCCTCGGACCGAGGCGGTCGTTCTGTGCGGCGAAATTGGCGGCACGGCCGAAGAGGAAGCCGCCGAATACGCAGCCACCATGTCCAAACCCGTTGTCGCGTTCGTCGCCGGACGGACCGCTCCGAAGGACAAAAAGATGGGCCATGCCGGCGCGATCGTCACCGGTGACAAAGGGACATACAAATCCAAGAAAACCGCGCTGGAGCAGGCGGGTGTCGAGGTTGTGGCCGTTCCAAGTCAAATCGGAGCGGCGGTAGTCCGGTCCAGGAGCGCAAACCTCAATGCGGCGGCAAGTTGAATTCGTACCGATGGAAAATCCGTACAACACATCGAGGAACAACCAGAGAGATCAGAATCATGACTAAGATGACGACCGAGGAAGCCTTCGTAAAAGTGCTTCAAAACCACGGCATCGAACATGCCTTCGGCATTATCGGCTCCGCCATGATGCCTATTTCGGATCTGTTCCCCGCCGCCGGAATCAAATTTTGGGATTGTGCCCACGAATCCAACGCCGGATTCATCGCCGACGGATACACCCGATCCACCGGAAAGATGGCCATGGCCATCGCGCAGAACGGTCCCGGAATCACAAACTTCGTGACGCCGATCAAGACAGCTTATTGGAACCATACGCCGATGCTGCTGGTAACGCCGCAGGCCGCGAACAAGACCATGGGGCAGGGCGGTTTCCAGGAAGTGGAACAGATGGCTCTCTTCCGCGACATGGTCTGCTACCAGGAAGAAGTCCGCGACGCGTCCAGAATGGCCGAGGTTTTGAACCGGGTCATTGAGAAAGCGTGGCGGGGGTCTGCGCCCGCGCAAGTAAATGTCCCGAGGGATTTTTGGACTCAGGTCATCGATATCGAGATGCCTCGAATCGTGCGCCTCGAGAGGTCCGGCGGCGGCGCCGAATCGATCGCCAAAGCGGCGGATCTCCTGGCCAGTTCGGAGTTTCCCGTAATTTTGTCTGGGGCAGGTGTCGTTATCGGAGACGCCATTCCGGAGTGCCGGGCGCTCGCCGAACGGCTCGATGCTCCCGTCTGCAGCGGCTATCAACACAACGATAGTTTTCCCGGCAGCCACCCTCTGGCCGCGGGGCCGCTGGGATACAACGGATCCAAGGCGGCCATGGAACTCATTTCGAAGGCCGATGTCGTCCTCGCGCTCGGGACACGCCTGAATCCGTTTTCCACGCTTCCCGGCTATGGTATCGACTATTGGCCACAGGACGCCGCTATCATCCAGGTTGACATCAATCCGGATCGTATTGGCTTGACGAAGAAGGTGGACGTCGGAATCAGCGGAGACGCCAAGCTGGTTGCCCGGCAGATTCTTGACCAACTGCCCGACTCGGCGGGAGACAAAGGACGAGAAGATCGAAAGGCGCTGATCCACCAGACAAAATCAGCCTGGCTGCAGACATTGAGCAGTCTGGATCACGAAGAGGACGATCCGGGTACCGTCTGGAACGAAGAAGCACGCGAACGGGATGCGGATTTGATGTCACCCCGCAAGGCTTGGCGAGCAATTCAAGCCGGACTGCCCGGGGATGCGATCATTTCAACCGACATCGGGAACAATTGCGCTATCGGCAATGCCTACCCGACATTCGAGCAAGGCCGGAAGTACCTTGCTCCGGGGCTATTCGGCCCGTGCGGTTATGGCTTCCCGTCAATTCTCGGCGCGAAAATCGGCTGCCCCGATACGCCGGTCGTCGGCTTTGCCGGAGACGGTGCGTTCGGCATTTCGATGAACGAAATGACCTCTTGCGGCCGTGAAGACTGGCCGGCCATCACGATGGTCGTCTTCCGCAATTATCAGTGGGGCGCCGAAAAAAGAAACACCATCCTATGGTACGACAACAATTTTGTCGGCACGGAACTGGACCCCCATCTCAGCTATGCGAAAATCGCCGAAGGTTGCGGGCTGAAAGGTGTTCAGGCCAGAACGCAAGAAGAGCTTACCGCCGCGATAAAGGAAGGCTGCGAGGCGCAGGCAAGCGGTGTCACGACCTTCGTCGAGGTCGTACTCAACCAGGAGCTTGGTGAGCCATTCCGCCGGGACGCAATGAAGGCGCCGGTTCCCGTTGCGGGAATAGATGCCGGCGACATGCGCCCCCAGCAGGTTGGGGAACATTCCGGCTGAGGCGGGAAGGGACGTCCCGGGCGGCGTCCCTTCCGGTCCCCAGACTCCCGGTAAAGGCATTCCGGCCAGTCGAATGACCCAGTTCGATTCCATAATCAGCCGGGCCCGTTCCAATCCCAAACATATCGTTCTGGCGGAGGGAGGAGATGAGCGTGTGATCGAAGGCGGCCTCCGTGCCGCCCGCGATGGCCTCGCCGTTGTTACATTTCTCGGAGACCCGGACGATATTCGGCCTGCCATCGAAAAGTTCGGCGGTGACGTTTCCACCATAAACGTGATCGAACCGGACAAGTCACCGGCTAGACACGGTTATGCGGACACCTTTTACCAATTGAGAAAACACAAGGGCGTCGATGAAGAGGCAGCCGCGTCGTCGGTTTCGGACCCTTTGATATTTGCCGATCTCATGGTCCGGGAAGGCGATGCGGCAGGATCTCTTGGCGGGGCCACACGCACAACCGCGGACGTGGTCCGGACGGCCTTTCAGGTGATTGGAATCGACAATCGCTACTCCCTGGTGTCCAGCTTTTTTATCATGCTGTTGGAAGAAGAATTCCACGACGTCAAAGGGTCGATACTCTTCGCGGATTGCGCATTGATCGTGGACCCGGACGAAGAGCAGCTTGTTCAAATTGCTTCGGCGACAGCAGACAGCGCCAGCACGCTCCTGAACCTGGACCCCAAACTGGCCATGTTGTCCTTCTCGACACGTCAAAGCGCGGATCACCAGCTCGTCGACAAGGTCGACAATGCGGCGAGGCGGCTCAAGGAGCTTCGGCCTGACATTCCCGTCGAGGGCGGCATTCAATTCGACGCTTCGTTCGTGCCCGAGATTGGCAACCTAAAGGCCCCGGAATCCGCTGTCGCCGGCAACGCAAACGTCATGATTTTCCCAGACCTGAATTCCGGGAACATCGGCTACAAGATTGCCGAGCGGATCGGCAAGGCAAAGGCGATTGGACCGGTACTACAGGGACTGGCGAAGCCCGCGAACGACCTGTCCCGTGGCTGTAGTGCGGAGGACATTTACCGGATGATTGCGGTAACCAGCGTTCAAGCCCAGGCCACGGACCAAAAAATCAACTCGGCTGCACCAGCCTAGCCGGGAATAACGCCGGGAATAACAATGACCGCCGCCAATAGCCAACCGACGATAGACACTTCTCCTCTCGTCTCCGACGAAGTGAAAACCACCACTTGCTACATGTGTGCCTGCCGTTGCGGGATCAAGGTCCACCTCAAGAACGGAAAAATCCGTTACATCGAGGGGAACCCCGACCACCCCGTCAATAAAGGCATCCTGTGCGGGAAAGGGTCGGCCGGGATCATGCAGCAATACTCTCCCGCGAGGCTTACGGCGCCGATGCTCAGAACAGGGGACCGGGGCAGCGGGGAGTTCAAGGAAATATCATGGGATGAAGCCCTCGAATTGGCGACGAAGTGGCTTGGCGAAGTCAGGGAGAACGACCCTAGACGACTCGCTTTTTTTACCGGACGGGACCAAAGCCAGTCGCTGACCGGTCTTTGGGCCATTCAATTCGGGACGCCGAATTTTGCCGCTCACGGCGGTTTTTGTTCCGTCAACATGGCAACGGCCGGACTGTACACGTTGGGCGGCGCATTTTGGGAGTTTGGGGAGCCGGATTGGGAACACACCAAATACTTTCTCATGTTTGGCGTGGCCGAGGAGCACGGTTCCAATCCGCTCAAGGCGGCCCTTGGCAAACTGAAGGGGCGTGGAACGAAGTTCGTATCGGTCAATCCCGTCAGGACGGGATATTCCGCCATTGCCGACGAATGGCTCGGAATCCGGCCGGGCACGGATGGGCTGTTGGTTGGGGCGCTCATTCACGAACTCCTCCGGACCGAAAACGTCGATCTGGATTTTTTGATCCGCTACACGAACGCCGGATGGCTCGTAGTCCGGGACGAAGGGTCGCCTGAGGACGGTTTGTTCGCACGCGACGGAGACGGGCAGCCGCTGTGCTTCGACAGACAAAACGGGCGGCTCGCCGGGGCCATTGATAAACATGTGGTGCCGGCCCTCTCCGGGGAATTCACGTTGTCGACCGGACAAGTCGCGGTGCCCGCGTTTCAACTCCTCGTCAAAAGATTCTTGTCGGACAGGTATTCGCCCGGCACGGTCGCGGAGGAGACAAATATTTCGGCGGAGACAATACGGCGGATTGCAGCCGAACTGGCCCAGGCTGCATTCCAGCAGGAAATAGCCCTGGATGTTTCCTGGACCGATTGGCGGGGCGAAAAACACGACAAGATCGTCGGGCGTCCCGTATCCATGCACGCCATGCGGGGCATTTCGGCACATTCAAACGGCTTCCATACCTGTCGGATGATCCACATACTCCAAATCCTCCTGGGCAGTATCGATTGCCCGGGCGGTTTTCGGTTCAAACCGCCCTACCCAAAACAAACGCCGCCGCTCTTGAAACCGTCGGGCAAGCCGGGAGATGTCCACCCATCCGAACCCCTTGGGGGACCGCATCTCGGATTTCCCACGGAGCCGGAAGACCTGCTGATCGACGCTGACGGAAACCCGCAGCGCATCGACAAGGCCTTCAGCTGGGATGCGCCATTCGCGTCCCACGGGCTCATGCATATGGTCATCAACAATGCGTTCAAACGGGATCCGTATCCGATAGACGTGTTGTTCATGTACATGGCGAACATGAGCTGGAACTCGTCCATGAATGTTCCGGATACCATCAAGAGTCTCACCGGCAAGGATGACCGGACCGGCGAGTATGTCATCCCGAAAATCATCTACTCGGACGCCTATTACTCCGAGATGGTTCCCTACGCCGACCTCATCCTGCCTGACACCACTTATCTCGAGCGGTGGGACTGTATCTCGATGCTGGACCGGCCGATTTCCGAGCCGAATGCGGCCGCGGACTCGATTCGCCGGCCGGTGGTCCAGCCCGACAGGAATGTCCGGCCGTTTCAGGAAGTTCTGATCGATCTCGGCGCACGATTGGGCTTGCCGGGTTTTGCCAAGGATGACGGCTCGCCCCTCTACCCGGGCGGGTATCCCGACTACATCGTCAATCATGAGCGCAAGCCGGGCATCGGGCCGCTGTCCGCTTGGCGGGGTGAGTTTGAGGACGAGTGGGGAGTCGGGACGCCGAACCCGAACCAAATCGAGAAATATATCGAGAATGGTTGTTTCGCCGTCCGCGAAATTCCCGAAGACCAGCGCTACTACAGACACGTCAACAAAGCGTACATCGATTGGGCCGTGAAAGTCGGCTACCGGATTACGGACAAGCCGGTATTTTTTCAAATTTACCTGGAGCCTATGCAAAAATTCCGCCTGGCCGCCCAGGGACACGGCAGTGTCACCCCGCCGGCGGAGCACCGCGAGCGGATACGCACCTATTTTGACCCCCTGCCGTTCTGGTATCCGCCTTTTGAAGAAGCCATGCTGACCCAGGATGAATATCCCATGCACGCCATCACCCAGCGCCCGATGGCGATGTACCATTCGTGGGGCTCGCAAAACGCCTGGCTCCGGCAGATTCATGGCCACAACCGGCTCTACATTCATCGTGGGCGCGCCGCCGAACTGGGTATCGCCGATGAAGACTGGGTGTGGGTAAGCAGCCACATTGGCCGCATCAAGACGCAGGTGAAACTGATGGATGGCGTAAACCCGGACACTGTCTGGACGTGGAATGCCATTGGTAAACGGGCGGGTTCCTGGAACCTCGACCCTGAAGCGGCCGAGTCAAGGCAAGGGTTCCTGTTAAACCACCTCATTTCCGAATTGCTTCCTAAACGGGGTGACGGCTACCGCTACTCGAACAGCGATCCGGTTACCGGGCAGGCCGCCTGGTATGACCTCCGCGTCCGGATCGCGAAAGCGGAGGACACGGTCGACGGGGTCTCGCTTCCCCAATTTGAAGTGATCGGCCGGCCGGCCGCCGTGCCGCCGGCCCCGGCCAATCTGCGATATGGCGCCGAGTTTGGGGACCCAACGACATGACAACGCTTCCGCCGGCAACCGGCAAGAAGCTGGGGCTGGTCATAGATCTCGATATTTGCGTCGGGTGTCACGCCTGCGCCGTAAGCTGCAAGGAATGGAATACCGGCGGATACTCGGCGCCGCTTTCCGATATCGACGCCTATGGCAGCGACCCCCACGGTCCATGGTTGAACCGGATTCACGGCTTTGAAGCCGGTGACGGAACCGGCGGCCGGACAGTCCATTTTCCACGCTCCTGTCTGCACTGCGAGGAACCGGACTGCGTAACGGTCTGCCCGACAGGGGCCTCTTATAAGCGATCCGAAGACGGAATCGTGCTGGTCAATCCCGACACCTGCATCGGCTGTAAACTCTGTTCGTGGGCGTGCCCCTATGGCGCACGGGAATACGATCAGAGCCACGGCGTCATGAAAAAGTGCACCCTCTGCGTGGATCGCATCTACAACGACAACCTGCCGGAAGCCGATCGAGTGCCGGCCTGCGTAAAGGCCTGCCCAACCGGCGCGAGGCATTTCGGTGATTTGGGCGATCCGGACAGCGACGTTTCAAAAGTCGTCAAGGAGCGCGAAGGATACGACCTGCTGCCCGAGCTTGGGTACAGACCGGTCAACAAATATTTGCCGCCGCGAATGAGGGAAGTTGACCGTTCCCATGCAAAACCCGCCAGCGAGAGGCCGGCGCAAATTGATGCCGGACACGCTCCTACGGCCGTCGAGAAGTTTTTCGGGTGGGCCGACCGAATGTTATCCGATTGAGGGACGCGCCGACAATGCACCCGGCATATTCCGTCATTTTTTTCACCACGTCCTCAGGGGCCGGATACGGACTGTTGTTCTTGCTGGCGATTTTGGGGGCGCTTGGTCTGCTTCCCGCCGAGCGCTGGTTCGGACTTGCGGGCTTTGCGATTGCCCTCGGGCTGATCTCCGGCGGCCTCCTTTCCTCGACTTTTCACCTCGGTCATCCGGAACGCTCCTGGCGCGCCTTCTCTCAATGGCGGTCCTCGTGGCTCTCCCGGGAGGGGGTGCTCGCCGTTTTCACTTATGTGCCGTCAGGCCTGCTCGCGATCGGATGGGTGTATTTTGAGACGACGTCTTCGCTATGGAGCCTTATGGCTTGGCTGACGGCGCTCTCCTCTTTCGCGACGGTCTATAGCACGGCGATGATCTATGCATCGTTGAAGACCATCCCGCAGTGGCACAATGGCCTCGTGCCGCCGGTATTTTTGATCCTCGCTCTGGCGACCGGTGCGGTTCTCCTCAATTTCCTGATGCTGGCTTTCGGTATTTGGCAGGCGTGGGCCGCCGTGATCGCCATTGCGGCGCTGCTTGCCGCGCTGGCATTGAAATTAAGGTATTGGGCGTTCCTCAACACAAGATCGCGCGAGTACACGGTCGAGTCGGCCACCGGCCTGAAACAGTTCGGCAAAGTCAGGCCTCTCGATCCGCCCCACACGGCTCCCAATTACCTCAACAAGGAAATGGGATATGCCATTGCGCGAAGACACTCTGAACGGCTGAGGCGGTACGTGCTCACCCTTTGTTTTATCGCCCCGGCCCTTCTGCTGGCCCTGAATCTCGTGCTTCCGGGAATGTTCGGCCTGTTCCCGGCGGGCGCCGCCGTCATTGCCAGCGCCGCGGGTGTCGTCATCGAACGCTGGCTTCTATTTGCCGATGCCGAACATGTCGTCAATTTATACTATGGCCGGGAGGCCATCTAGCTTATGCGGCGCGACGGCCGCCGACGCGGCCTTCTCGCCGTTCATGCCGGTGTTTCGGGGGGCCGCAGCCGGTGCGATCGAGGACCCATATGCGATCAATGTGTTCGAAACGCCCTTCCCGTTGTTGACGCCGCCGCCCGCAATCGTTGGCGCATTGTCGTTTGGCAAAACCGGAGCGTTGACTAGACAATCGAGCTTGGCAGCTTGTCCGAACCACTCCGGATGACTACCTGCTGCTCGTGTGCAACTGTCAGATCAGGCACACTATTTGTCCAGCCGCCTGAGGCGCAATCCAAGCAAAATAAGAACGACAATGAAGCATCCGATGGCAAATGGACGCTCAAGGAAAATCAATGGCCCATTACTTGATATGATAAGTGATTGACGCAGGCTTTCCTCGGCACCCGCCGTTAAAACAAATGATATGATGAGCGCGGCGGGGCTGAAATCTAGTTTCTTCATTAAATACCCCAAGATGCCAAATACAGACATTACGGCCACATCCAGTATGCTATTGCGGGCAGAATATGCGGCGACAAAAGCGGTCATGAATACGAAGGGATAAATCCGACTGGGCGGCAAGAACGATACTAGGCGTCCGACCAAGGGTCCGGCGTAATATCCGATTAGCCCGTAAATCCCGATGCCAATTAAGCCACCCGCGAATAGTCCAAATACAAGTTCCTTGTCTTGTTTGAAGATCGCCGGCCCGACCGTAATGCCGTGAATCAGAAAAACGGAAACCAGGATGGCAGCGATCGTGCTGCCTGGAATTCCTAGTGCAAGCAGCGGGATCATACTCGGCCCGGATACCGCATTATTGGCCGATTCCGGCGCGGCGACTCCCTTAAGAATACCGGTTCCCCATTTATCGCGGTCTTTTGCCCGGCGCTTTTCTTCTCCGTAGGCGACAAAGCAGGCGACCGCAGAACCTAGCCCTGGGAGTATTCCAATGAATGCCCCAATGCCTGTACACCTGAGAATGACGGGCAAACATGGCTTGAATTCGGGCCAGGAAAGTTTGTGGTCTGCTTGGTTCTTGTGACGCGATTCAGACAATCGCTCGTTTAATTGTTTGTCAGCAGATTCAACTCGAACAAATACTTCCGAAAGTACGAAAACTCCTATGAGCAACGGCACAAGCGAGAGACCGCCCTCCATCTCGACAGCACCAAACGTAAGCCGCGGCATACCGCTGATGGCATCCAGACCTACGGTGCCAAGCAAGATGCCGAAAAGGCTACTTAGAAGACCTTTCGGGACCGAATTGCCGATTGTCGATCCAATGAGAACAAACGCCATCAAATGTGCTGCAAAATATTCCGGTGGACCGAGCCGTTCGGTAAACTTGGCGATGAAAACGACCCCGAATATGAGCAACAAGTCGCCACCAAAATCGCCAATGACAGAAGCGAGGGAGGCTGTTTTGAGCGCCTTCCCGGACTGCCCCTTTTTTACCAGAGGATGGCCATCGATCATGGTCGCAGCAGAGGCGGCGGTTCCTGGGGTATTGAATAGAATCGCGGAGATGGACCCGCCGAAGCGTCCCGACTTTCCTAAGACATATAAGAAAACCAACGCCGGCAATGGCGGCACATGAAATGTAAGCGGCACGAGCATAGCGATTGCGGCGGCTGCGGTTAAGCCGGGGAGGGCCCCAACAATTACCCCTCCCACAGCCGCCAGGAAAACAGCAGCAAGAGCCATCGGATCACTGAAAAGTGTCGCGAAGCCACCGACGATTTCCACTTATGTAGCCCCTCGAAACCTCGCCGCCCGGCATTCGACGAATATCATCGATACCATCCCGAAATATCGATCAGCTGTCCGGGAGGATCATGGACGCCCAGCGCAACGAAGAAAAATATGTAAAATGCGGAGATCGTTAAAATTGTCATGACCGAAAGGCCGTTGAGTGTGCGTATGCCGAACAGGCAAAGCACTACCGGGAGCACGACAGCCGAAGACAAGACATATCCGAGGTAGAAGAACAATGCCGAATACAGGACTGAGGCCGCTGCCAATAAGAGCACATTCACAGAAATTGGGGCGGCTTCGACGCGGTTGTTGGCGTCAGCCCCAAGGCGGTTGGCTGAACGCGACTGTACGATCAAGAGTACGCCAAAAAGGGCTATCAATACGGAGACGGTTTTGGGAAGGAATTTTGGCCCGACCGGGTCATCACCAAATCCCTGAATGGAATTGGATGCAACAAAAAAGAAAATTCCCAGAACGACCGCAGCAAGACCGGCCGCGGCGTTCCGGGAATAGAAAAGATGACGCATGGTGAGCGAGATCTATTTTTTCGACGACTTGACTGCCTCGAGTGTCGGGGCCCATTCCTTCGAAAGACGCTCCATCAATGCTCGGGATGCTTTACTGCCTGCAAATACGACATTGAGTTTGGAGGCTTTTGCCAGTTTCTTGAACGCCCTGTTCTTTAAGGCTGCTTGGATACCCTTTTCCAACCGGGCAATGACCGCCGCCGGTGTTCCCTTCGGCGCCATTATTATGACCGGCGAATAAACATCGACAAATGCGACTCCTTTTTCCTTCATGGTTGGCACATTTCCGAATGCGCCGTCTCTAGTGCTCGGGAAGACACCTAGCGCGGTAATCTTATCCTGAAAACCGCTATACTGCTGAATGCCCGTGCTCAGGAACGTGACATCGCCTGCAATTAAAGCTGCCCTTGAATGTCCTCCGCCCTTGAACGGAATGTCCTTCATTTTCAAGCCATTTGCATTCATCCAAGCCAGCATCGCGATGTTGGTTGCGGAGCCCCGTCCAGAGTGCCCGTAACTAATTTGACCGGGGTTCGCTTTAGCCGCTGCAACGACATCTTGCGGTGTTTTGTGGGGTGAGTCCTTGCGAACAAACAGGGCGGGCGTGATCGCTCCCACTTGTGCCACAAATTCGAACTGATTGATTGGATCGAGGTTGATATTTCGGAGCGTACTGGCGATCACGGACGAACCGAAAGATACCATTGCGAGCGTATACCCATCCGGCTTGGCCCGGGCGAGGTTTTTTAGTGCCACCGTATGTGCACCGCCGGGCTTGTTGACGACGATCATCGGTTGGCCGCCAAAAACCTCAGTTGCGACACTAGCGACAACGCGACCATACGTATCGACTCCGCCACCGACGCCGGCGCCGTTATAAACAGTGATAGGTTTCTCGGGAAACTCTGCCAGAGCTGCTGTAGGCGACAATGGCAGTGCGAGCAACGCGAACGCTGCCCCAGTTATTAGCCATTTACTTTGAAACATTATTTCCTCCTCCTTCGATTTTGTTAAGATTTTCCAATCGGCCTACATTATCCGACGAATGTCCGTTCCAGCCGGACGATATCGCCACGATAAATTCCCTGTAGTAGGTAGATCACGAACCCACGTTGGTCCTTAACCACGCGTCGAATTTTTGCGACAGGTGTGTGTAGTCGAACGTTCAGTAAGGCTGCGGTTTCTATATCAGCCGAATCGACACAGAGAGTTTCCTTCGCGGAAGAAATCGTGATGTCTGGTTGAGCTTCAATGAGAGGAACAACCCGTTGCGTATCGAACCGCTCGGGCTCTCGCTCATAAATTTTTGAATCAAGATATAGGTCGACCAACGCATAAGGAACTTGCTCAAAACTATGTAGTCGACGCATGTAATGATAGGCATCGACTGGAACCCCATCTCCTGTTTGGAGCGGGATTTCAGTAGTTCTATCTTTTGAACGAAGAATTTTGGGGTCGATACCATGCCAACGCTTCACAAGATCGTCCCATGTCGAGTTCATTTCCAGCCAAACGTGCTGTTGCGTCGCATCCGCTTCGACAAATGTACCGCGGCCCTGTCGCCGCTTTAAAAGACCCTCCTGCTCCAACAGCTCGACGGCTTGCCGGATGGTGACAACGGCAACGTCGAGGTCATTAGCCAAAAGCTTGATGGAGGGGATTTTTGTTCCCGGCATCCACTCTCCATCTTCGATGCGCCGCCGCAATACGTCAGCGATGTGAACGTAAAGATACCCGGGTAATTCACGCAAAGCGGCTCCTAACGGCAAGAAGGTCTCTCCTACAGTTCGAGTATTTGAAAAGATTTTGACATTCGGTCATTCTAATCACAGAATGATTGTAGTCAACATTCAAATTTGAAACTGCCTTTGCCTAGTCTGGAGGAGAGCGGATATGTCTATAGAACTAGAAGAAAAACCAATTTTTATTGTAGGCCAGGAACGTTCGGGCTCTACCCTTGTTATGGCAATGCTCGGCATGCATAGCCGTCTAGCCGTTCCCGAAGTTGCATGGTGGTATCCGCGCTTTCGGCGATACCTCTACACGTTTGGAGATCTCACCCACGAGCAAAATTTGCGCACGCTGGCAGATGAAATGATTTTTGGGCTCCGGAATCCATTTTGGGGGATGCCCGCAAATCCGCGCACAATAGTTGATGAAATTTTAGCCGCCGCCAAAGAACAAAGTTTTGCGGGAATCTATTGCGGCATGATGGAGCGGTATGCCGATTGGGTCGGAAAACCAAGATGGGGCGAAAAGACGCCTAACAACCTCTATTTTGTCGACGAGATTAGGGAAGACTTTCCAGGCACAAAAATAATCTGCGTTACCCGTGATGGTCGCGACATGGCCGTCGACGCCATAGGGTCGGATTTCGGGCCAACGAATATTTACGCCGCTGCTAGAAACTGGGCACACAGCCAAGCAGTTGCACAAGATCTGAGGGAGCGGCTCCCCAAGGACGCATGGCTTGATATTCACTACGAAGATTTGGTGCGGGGGCCCGAGAAGATACTTCGGGAGCTTTGTGCCTTCTTGGGAGAAGAGTACGAAGCTGAAATGCTTAATTTTCACCAAGGGCCAATAGCCCAGGCCCGAGGAAAATTACGCGATCATAAAGCGCTTGCTACCCCGATCACGGATGAGTTCGTAGGTATGTACAAAGAAAAACTGAGCTTCTTTGAACAGGGCGTCTACGCCTTCGTTGCAGGAAGTGTCCATGTGAAGGAGGGGTATGACCTGGAAATAGATTCGATAGAAATTAGCGATTCTGATGCGAGCAGGTACTTGGAACTCGACGCCTGTTTCCGTGCGGCTACATTGGCCGCGCCCGGCGGTCGTATCGTCCTGGAAAGTTATCATGATTGGGTGGTCGACCAACGAGAGGAACGCCGAAAAAAAGGTATTTGGAGCGAATCCGATCTGCCGTCGAATGGCCTTCATACCGATCCATTCGAGGAACATATCACCGGTTTGCGGGCATCACGCGCCTGGAAAGAGCGCCTGGCCATCAAGCGCCAATATACAGGTGTTGGTGCAGTTTAAGCGGACTTATGTCCGTACAAGAACAACAATACACTTAGAGAATAGGTTTTGATCGATTATGCAGGACAAATTGGGAAAAAGACTGTTTTCGTTCGGCCTCATCACGGATACGCATTTGAACCAGGGTGAGGATGATTGTAATTCACCCTTCGAAGTGAATAGGTTGGCGAACGCGCGAATGCGTCACGTCGTTCGCGATTTGAACCGACGTGATTTGGCTTTTGTTATCAACATCGGTGATCTGCTCCATCCGGTCCCCGCGGTAGCCGACCTGTATGAGCGGGCGGCAGACTGTTTCCTGGAACAAGTGAAGGAGTTGCGCCATACACTCTATTTGACGCCCGGCAATCACGATGTCGGGGACAAACCCAACCCATGGGCGCCGGCGGCAAGTGTCTGTGATGAGTATATGGCGCTTTGGGAAAAGCATTTTGGTGCTGACTATCAATCATTCGACCATCAAGGCATTCATTTTGTCATAATCAATGCTCAGCTTATAAACTCGGGTTTAGATCGCGAAGAGGCACAGCAAAACTGGCTCGAAGCTGACCTAGAAAAAAACAAAGACAAACGAATTTTTCTACATAGCCATTATCCGCCGTATTTTTCTCGTCCCGACGAAGAGGTGAATTACGATAATCTTTCAGAGCCGGGCCGCTCCTGGATGCTTGGCCTATTGGAGAAATTCAATGTTGAGGCCTTGTTTGTCGGCCACGTGCATAATTTTTGGTATAATCGTTATGCGGAAACGGATTGCTATCTGTTGCCGTCAACAGCCTTTGTTCGACAAGATTATAGCGAGATGTATCGGGCGCGGCCTGGCCCCGATGATGAAGCAGGACGTAACGACAAGCCAAAGCTTGGTTACTTTGTTGTTCATATCCATGAGAACGGCCACGTAGTCGATATTATCCGAACCTATGGCCGTACAGTTGGCCCGGACGAGCCAAAGAAAGAACCCAATGAGCGTGTTGAAGGCGTCCATCCCCGCCTAAATCCACACGCAAATTTGGGTTTTGACATGCGCCAAAACTGGATGGAAATCGTAGAGATCCCACCAACCGGCGGTCTTGACGAGTTTGATCGCAAAGAAGTGCGCAATGATTATCCTTTGATGGCGCTATGGGAAATGGGCATACGCAAAATCCGTGTACCGCTTAGGGATCTGTTGAATGAGGATGCACGGGAGCGCATGCGAATATTAAAGGAGCATGGTCTCGAATTTACTTTGTTTACATTTGGTGCTCCTAGCACAAGCAACCAAAGTTTAATTGCTGCTAATCGGGACATCTTTGCCGCATGGGAAATTTGTATCGATTGGAAAGTTTTTGAAACGGCCTCTCAAGCGATAGGCGAGGCGGCAAGTCAAATCCATTTGCCGATCTATCTCTCCCGTTTGCGTTCCATAGACGAAGCCCGGGCGGAAGCCGGGCGTTACTATCATATGATCAATCAAGGGTTCCTTGTCGATGACAGGCCACAATTGGAGTCGGTCCTATCAGACAGTAATTTGAAATCGGCGATCAATGGCTTCGTATTCCGGCTCACAGCTGACAAGTCACCATGGGCTGCCATCCGAGAAATCGGCGAACTTGTAAGCAACCTTGGTGTAACAGGGTCGGTGCACGTGCGCATGGGCACGGCGAATCCGGCGGAAGCTATCGAAGATGATCATTGGGTCATGAATCGGGTTGGGGAGGCGTATTTTGCGGCAAATATGATCCCCGGCGTTTCCGCCTACGTTGATACATTTATCGACAATGACAGGGGATACTTTGTTCGAAATGGCGTCCTAGACCGGTTGAATAACCCACGCGAAGCATTTCATGTCGTGCGGCATTTAAGCGGTGCTTGCGCCAACTTTTCGAACCTCGAACCGTTAAGGTGTTTGGAAGACGAAAACGTTCGCACCATTGCCGTCCGAGCGGATACAGATGAAATCGCGTTTGTTCTGCCGCTCAAACCCGGCCTAAAAGCCAAGTCCTTGGCGGACAATGTCAGCGCTCTGCTAGGAGCGGAATTTATTGCCACGCGCAAATCTATCAACTTAATTTCCGGTGAATTTGTAAGTTTCGAAAGTGTCTGCGCTACTGGTGCGCCGATGCTTCTCGTGACCTGATCGGCGGAATCAGCTACAAAAATCTCGTTACTCGTAGGCGCAGTTCACTGCCAAAATATCATTTATCGGGAATTAGGACTGTTGGATCACGTCCTTCAAAATTCCCACCATTTGTTCCAGTTCGTTTTCCGTGGCAATCAGTGCGGGCGAGAGGATCGGCGTATCCGCCGTTACCCGCAGGACAAGGCCGGCTTCAAAACATTTCTTGAGAACAGCGTAGCCACGTTCACCCGGACTTTCTCCAGGCGCCAATTCGATTGCAGCCAGCATACCGTAACCGCGGATATCCGTCACAATGTCGAGGCTCCGCAAATCATATACAAGATCGAGAAATTTAGGTGACATGGCGGCCGCCTGCTCAAATATTTCTTCATCTCGGTATAAATCGAGTGCCGCAATCGCTGCGGCGCAGGCCAGCGGATGCGCCGAATAGGTATAGCCGTGGAAGAGTTCGATGGAGCCTTCTGGAGCGGAATTGACGAGCGTATCGTAAATTTGGTCACTAAATGCGACCGCACCCATCGGTACCATGCCGTTCGTCAACGCCTTTGCCATGGTGATAATGTCGGGTTTCACATTGAAAGCCTGGGCACCGAACGCCTTACCAGTACGGCCGAATGCGCAAATAACCTCATCGAAAATCAGCAGAATGCCATGCCTGTCGCAGATTTCACGCAGGCGTTCCAGGTAGTCCTTGGGTGGAACGAGCACACCTGTCGATCCAGCAATGGGCTCCACGATACAAGCGGCAATCGTATCGGGCCCATAAGTCTGCGCGATCCGCTCCAAATCATCCGCCAGTTCCACTCCGATACTCGGTTGGCCAACCGAAAACTTTTGCTCAGGCAGCCAGGTCGCCCTCATATGATGTACACCCGGCAAGCCAGTGCCGAAGCTTTCTCGATTTCGCACCATCCCGCCGACGGAAATGCCGCCAAAGTTCACGCCGTGATACGCTCTTTCCCGTCCGACAAACCGGGTGCGTTGTCCGTCTCCGCGCAGACGATGATACTGCAGGGCTACCTTCATCGCCGTGTCAACGGATTCGGATCCGGAATTTGTGAAAAAGATCTGATTGAGCGCGCCTGGTGTCAATTCCGCGATGCGTTGAGCCAAGTCAAAGGCCCCTGGTTGAGCGAACTGAAATGGAGGCAAATAGTCCAATTCATCCAATTGGTTCTTTATCGCTTCAACAATGGATGGCGGACGATGACCAGCCGCATGTGTGAACAAACCGGCACACCCATCAAGAAGTTTTTCGCCTTTGTGATTCCAATAGTACATCCCTTCGGCCCGAACCAGAAAACGCGGTTCCTGTTTGAAGTCCCGATTAACGGAAAATGGCATCCAATAGTTATCAAGCATATTGGCGGAGCGTTGGACGTTCATTTTCTTATCCCGGTGTTGCTTGTTAAGTGCCTAGACATTGCTGAACTTTCGACAATAGACACCACGGTATCGGCGTAAGATTATAGCGGTTAACCGAATGAAAACCACGCCTTCCCGGAATGCTTAGTCCGCGCCCGCGCATCCGTGTTGGCCATGTGTTGATGGCCCGAAATTTGCCGGAATCAAGAATCAAGAAGCCCCGGAAATTTCCAATGTTTTCAGTAGATTAATTTGTTTCAGGGGCCCGCAACCACCGAAACCGACATTCTCTGATAATCTCGATCTGATTCGTTGTAACCTTCTGAATTTGCGAAGAGATTTGTAGTCGGCGCCCTGTCTGCCGCGAGCAGTCAAGTGTTGTGTACGGGCCGGGTGAAACGAAATTCCTCGAGAAGCTGGGCGATATTCACGCTTCCCCAGCACCGCGCCGTCAATTGCGCTCCTCTGGGCGGAAACGCCCCGTGGATCACCTTGATACCTCGCGTCTCCAAGAACTCGGCCGCCAGCACGAAATCCTGGTCTGATGAGACCAGCACCGCAATGTCATAGTTGTCCGCCTAGGCGAGGCTGATCATGTCGGTCGCCATGCGCACATCGACACCCTTCTCCTCGGTCCCCCTCATGTCGGCGCCGCAGACAGGGCACTGGTCGACCGCGTCGTGGCAAGTAGGGCACACGGGCGGCGAGCGCTTCCGCTGGCGTGGCACGATCGACACGCTTACGCCGGGAAACGTGTCCACCACCGTCGTCGCCCATCGGTGGAGCCTTCGGTCCCCGTCGCGGTCCGGAACGTACCGGCCCGAACCGGCCTTGGGTCATACAACCCACGCAGTGACATGGCGCCTTCCCGTGTTCCGATGACAAACCTCAGACCCTTAGGTCCTGTTGACATTTATCGCATCCAAATGAGCGCCCCGACGAGGCACAGCATGGCCATGTAGGCGGTGACGGTCTTTTCGTAGCGTGTGGCGATGCGGCGGAAGTGCTTGATCTTGTTGATGAAACATTCGACGACGTGCCTTTCCTTGTAGAGTTCGGGGTCGTACGGCACGGCTTGTGCCCGCGACGGGTTGGAGGGGATCACCGCCACCATCCCGGCGCTGTCGAGGCGGGCGCGGAAGCGGTTCGCGTCGTAGGCGGTGTCGGCGATCAGGGTCTCGCCCGGCAGCCCGGCGATCAGCCCCTCGGCCTGGGTGACGTCGCCCACCTGGCCGCCGGTGAGGATGAACCGCAAGGGATTGCCCAGGCCATCGACGGCGATGTGGATTTTGCTCGTCAGGCCGCCGCGCGAGCGGCCGATGGCCTGAGCCTGAGCCCCCCTTTTGCGCCGGCGGCATGTTGATGCGCCCGCACGATGGTCGAATCCACGATCAGGTATTCGAAGTCGGGATCCTCCGCCAAGGCATTGAAAAGACTCTCCCAAACCCCCGCCTTGGCCCACCGCGAAAAGCGCACGTAGACGCTGTTCCAGTTGCCGAAGGCGTCCGGCAGATCGCGCCACGGCGAACCCGCCCGGGCGATCCACAGCACGGCGTCCACAAACAGGCGGTTGTCCCGACCCGTGGAGCCGCGATCCGCCTCTTTGCCCGGAACCAAACCCTTGATCCGGTCCCATTGCATATCCGTCAGTTCCCGTCGAAGCATGACACGCTCCCGCCAGTTGAAACGGTCTTGCTTGAATCACGCCAACCATGAATAGTCCGTTAATTGTCAACAGGACCTAGGCGGCATGCTTTACCCCTTGCGGCTTGGGGACACGGGATAGAAGGGTTGACCCGTCTCCAGATGCGCTACGCGCACCCGCCAGAAGGCAGCTTGCAAACCATCCGGCTCGGTCCGCGATCCCTCCGCCCCGTCGGGCCATTGAGGGTTCAATTGTAAGTAAAGAGGTTTCCGACACATGCTTCGCTTGTATCTCGCCATAGGTCCTGTGGTAGCCCGACCCGCGAGCGACGGCCCGCGTCCGGTACATTTCAGGTCGCAGTCTAGCGCGACAATCAAGTTGGCAGTCCAGCGACAATCAGGATGGCAGTCTCGTTGAGGGGGTGGCGTCTCAGCCACCGGTCTATCACCGGCACGACCAAGCCGTTGAGTTACAACATGTTTTCTCTTCCTCTTGGTCATCACGGCGCTCGAATGCTTCAATTTCTTTAAGGCAGCAGGATATGAACCCGGTTAAATTGGAAACGCTCTAAACCTCCTTGCGGGGCCTTCCGCATCCCCTATCTTTTCCGGCATGGATGCCATGGACGCAGTCCCGGCCGGCAGTTTGGTCGCCCGTTTCCGGCAGGTGACCGGCTCCTGTCGGTAGTCTCTGGCAAGGTCGAGCCAAACGCAGGTGTCAACAAGCAGCTTTTGAACCATTTTGTCCTCGAATTCCGTTTCGTTCCTAATGTCGGAGGGCGCAGCGAAGCTGTGTTCTGGCCTACGCTGGGGCTTCGGCGAAGAGAGCGGTGTGTGAGAAAAGAAACAGCGGTGCACGTTGCGCGTGGGCCGGTTTCGCGCGGGAAAGTGTGTTCCAGCTGACCATGTTGTTTATGCCAAGATAGTAGCGAGCCGAGCGAGTACGTCGTCCATGATGGGATCAGGGACCGTTTCGAGATGCCTGCCGTTCCGGGCTTTGAGGTCAAGAGCGCGGGGCTGGTCGCAGCGGATGACGCCGGTAGTCCGCATGCCTGCCTCCTCTAGAGGAACGGCAAATCCTCTTCGGCGCGCGAAATTCCCGCCCGTGGTGATGGGCAGAACAACCGGGGTCCTCGTGACTTCGTTGAATGCAGCAGGGGAGACGATCAGTACCGGCCGCCTACCTTGCTGTTCATGGCCTGCCGTAGGATCAAGGGTGACGAGCCAGATATCTCCGCGTTTCACTACAGGAGCTCTTCGCCGACCGGTTTGGTGTTGATCCAGGCACGATCTTCATCGGAGGGAGTATCGATCTGGTCACACTGCGCCAAGAGTTGGTCGAGGGTGTAGACTGGGCGTACTCTTGGCTGGACGATGAGGCGACCGTTTTCAACGCCGATATCCACTGCGGCTCCGACCCTGAGTTTCAGGAGTTCGAGAAGGGCTGGGGGTACGGTCAACATGATGGACCCGCCTACCTTGCGCAGGTTCGTGGTGTGCATATCCTTCTCCAATTATTATACATAAATATAACCTTGCCGGAGTTGTAGCGCAAGGTTTGCCATGTACCGGCGTAGCGGCCAAGGCGGGCAGCTGCTCTTCCACCTCATGAGCTGCAGATCGGCACGGTGGCGGCATCCAGGTTCGTCATCCAATCTTTGATTTGCTGAGTCCCGCGGAATGCCAGCATGGCCATTCCAGGACGACCTTCCTCAGGTCGCCTCACGGCCACATACCCCTGCGTATCCGTCCGAGCGTCGAACAAGACGCCCTTCAGATCGAAGCCGCCCGTCGCCAAGCATTTTCGCAGCAACTCGTTCTTGCCGCCGGGCGAGGCCCGACCAGATGCACCAAGTATCGCGGCGAGATCCCGTAGCCGCTCCACGATCCGGCTCCTGACGCTGACCGGCTGCCGCTCGGACGAGATCCTGACCCTGCAATGGGACGACATCGACCGTGCGGCGCGAGTCATCCGGCTCCGCGATTCGAAGATGGGTTCGCGCATGGTGCCGCTGACCGGGCCGGTGCTGACGGTGCTGGACGGCCTAGGTCCTGTTGACAGTTATCGCATCCAAATGATCGCCCCGACGAGGCACAGCATGGCCATGTAGGCGGTGACGGTCTTTTCGTAGCGTGTGGCGATGCGGCGGAAGTGTTTGATCTTGTTGATGAAACATTCGACGACGTGCCTTTCCTTGTAGAGTTCGGGGTCGTACGGCAGGGCTTGCGCCCGCGACGGGTTGGAGGGGATCACCGCCGCCATCCCGGCGCTGCCGAGGCGGGCGCGGAAGCGGTTCGCGTCGTAGGCGGTGTCGGCGATCAGGGTCTCGCCCGGCAGCCCGGCGATCAGCCCCTCGGCCTGGGTGACGTCGCCCACCTGGCCGCCGGTAAGGATGAACCGCAAGGGATTGCCCAGGCCATCGACGGCGATGTGGATTTTGCTCGTCAGGCCGCCGCGCGAGCGGCCGATGGCCTGAGCCTGAGCCCCCCTTTTGCACCGGCGGCATGTTGATGCGCCCGCACGATGGTCGAATCCACGATCAGGTATTCGAAGTCGGGATCCGCCGCCAAGGCCCTGAAAAGACCCTCCCAAACCCCCGCCTTGGCCCATCGCGAAAAGCGCACGTAGACGCTGCTCCAGTTGCCAAAAGCGTCCGGCAGATCGCGCCACGGCGAACCCGCCCGGGCGATCCACAGCACGGCGTCAACGAACAGCCGGTTGTCCCGACCCGTCGAGCCGCGATCCGCCTCCTTGCCCGGAACCAAACCCTTGATCCGGTCCCATTGCATATCCGTCAATTCACGGCGAAGTCGGTCAATTCGCTTTGCGAAATGACCTTACATGACACGATCCCTCCAGTTGAAACGGTCTTGCTTGAAACACAACAACCATCAATAGTCCGTTAACTGTCAACAGGACCTGGAATTTCGTGAGTCCGTGAGAAGTGCACTCGTGGGAAATTCTTGCACAAAGTGGGACAACGTGAGAAGATATATGATGAAATATTTGAAGACGCTTAAACTTGTGGCGGCCTTGGCTTTGGTTGCTGGGTCTGCCCATGCGCAGAGCGTGACCGAAGGTGACACGGTGGACTTCTCCATCACCCTTAACCATCTCTGGTATATTCCAGGCGTGTCGGGGACAAAAATACGCGTATGGTACGAGACGAAAGATGGCACCGCCACGGGAGGTGAAGACTATGAGGCGGCTCATTCATCAAGTGACAATGTGGAGGCCGAGATACTATCTGCTTTTACAATTTCAGTGGAAACATACAGCGACGATGTGGTGGAAGGGGAAGAGACCTTCGATATCCAACTGAAAAAGGTGGATTTGTGGGTCGACTGCACCAATAGTTGGAATTATTTCTGCACCCATGGCTGGAATACGGGGCCGTCGATTGACTCATGGTCTATCAGTGGCAGTAGGACGGCTACCATCGTCGATGCGGGCTCCGCCTCGTAGAGTCGCAATGGGGGCTCGTAGACGGTTCTACGGGTCTGTCCAATCGAGACACCATCGTCGGCAAAACTCATCAACAAACTTTTCATGGGTCCTGAGCCTAGCCTGTGTCGCGCAAGCCAAGTCATCCGGCAGTCACCTTACCCGCCATACCCGACGGAATCGTCGAATCTGACCGCGTGACGGATTGACCTTACCGTCCCTTCGCTCCTTCTTCGTCAATACAAGGCTTGGCTTCCCAGATCGCCAAGCTAACTCCGCCGGCTTGTTCATCCACAGCAATTCCTGTCGGCCGAGCCGATCCCCGTTCGTAGTCTGCGTAGACGCACCTAGCTCCACCCTGTGCCATCCGCCTCTTGTTTCCAATAGCCGAACATATGCGTTTGATTCATATCCACTAATCATCACCATGCACTTGCACAGAAGAGCCTGACTGAGAAGCCGCTCGTGAAATCTTTGATCGCTTGCCTCTACGCTGTACCCGTGGCCCCTATCGGCCAAATATGGCGGATCAACGTATACTAGTGTCGCGGGCTTATTTGAGTACTGTATCAACAACTCCAGCCCGTCCTTATTTTCTATCCGAATACCGCGCAATCTCTCACTCACGCTCTTTACCCTTTCCGGGTAATTGTACCATCGATTTACTCGTGCTTCTCGGTCCTGTCTTGCATATGTATCAGATACCGAAAATCCACCACGCTTTCCGGCAATGACACCATTCACGCTCATCATCGCCTGAACCAGAAATTTTCTTGCGCGTTCCAGTTCACTCTCATTCCCGTTTAAATGTCGTGCATTCTTAAGTTCTGATCGTGCATATGGCGTTAGCTCAATCAGCTCAGCCAACTTGTCGCCATTGTCTCGCATTTGCCTCAATGCATTTACGACATTATCGTCAAGATCGTTGACGATCTCGATTTGCGCCGGCTCTTTTGCCAATGTTAGTGCAAGTGCACCGCCGAACAATTCCACCCAGCAACTATGAGGGGGCATGAACTCCAGGATTTTGCCGGCTAATCTTTGCTTTGACCCGTAGTATCCGAAAGCGCCAGGCGTTGCGACCGAAACCGGTTCAATTTGGGGCCTCGTGAGCACGGTTGCTTGATCGTCACATAGGTCAGTGTTGTGCTTACTACTCATGACATTCTCTTTCACTGACGTTCCAGTCGCCTTGTTCAATTCTCCACGCATCCTCCTTTATCAGTTCTTCCACAGGGTTCTCGATAACCCTTTTTTCACCAACCTGCGGTTTCCCGTTCCTTACAGGAACCAAGTACAGAAAATACGAACTACCGTTTTCTGTCGCAGTCTGTACTTCGTTTCGAGTAAAGATAAATGCCCAGTCCGTCGGACTAACTGCCTTGACTTCGATCAGCCGCACTCTGACCTCATCCGTACTGGTGTCCCTGCGAACGCTTGCAATATCGTAGCCTGCAGCTGAGTTCTCCATCGCGATATGAATCACCATGTTGGCATCTCTGTCGCCAACTGTGCATCGTTCAAACGTGACAACCTCCAACTCCGCAGCCAAGCCAATGTCCGCTTGGTTCCTCTTCCGAACTTTCAATTGCTCCGGTGATGGTCCCCTGCTGTGTATCGCCCTAATGAAGTCGGAGTGAAACCAAGTGCTGACCGAATAGATTCCCGTCGAGTGCTGGAGCTGAATTGCGCCCCCTTCCAAGAGGACATTTCGCGCTGCGTAGTACTCTTCGCCAATCCGCCCCCACTTCATCCTGAAGCGCCCGTCCTCTAGGACAAATGCGTGACAAACCGTGCGCAGCTCCCTGCCATATCCGGTGTCCGATTCCAGGACGGCCTTTATCACATGGGTGCAAAACTCCTCCCTGCCGGTGCCTAGCGCTGCGACCATGCCCGTCGAGACCCGATCACGACCAATATACCCACCATCGACCTCTACCGCGCCCATCGTCTCGAGGAACCTCAATGCCTCATCGAACCCGAGGGCGCGTTCACCAAACCGTCGTCTAGCCACCTGCCGCTCCAGCTGAATAGGCTCGCTCAACACGTCCACCAGAACTTCTATAGATATCAGGGTGAGACCTTCCCAATGCGAACCCTCGTCGCTCCTATGGGTGGTCATCAGGCGAAATTTCCCATTCCGGTAGTTCTATGCCTGCCAAAGGAAATTCCTGATCGATAACTTCCATCATTCGTGCTGTCTTCGCATTCAAATTGTCGAGAATCTGGCTCTCAAAGGTGTCTCGATACTTCAAAAAATGATAGTAGGATATCTTCTCCTCTGATCCTCCTACTCTGTGAATGCGATCTAAAGATTGCAGGTACTCTGCGCAGTTATACGACAAGTCATAGTAAATCGCATTTGAGCAAGTTCGGTGCAGCGACACTGACTCGGAACACGCCGCAGGATTTGCGATCAGAATATCCAGTCCACTATTCCGTCTCTTGAACGCTTCAATGATCTCCTCCCGGCTCTCTTCATTCATCCCGACTTCTGTCGGCGTTCCGCCGTATACGACTCTACTCTGAAACCCAAGTTCGTCGCATTCTTGCTTAATCCGCTGGAGCGAACCGACAAAGTTCGCCCATACAACAACTTTTTCACCTCTTGAGCGGAGATCACGAAGCAT
Source organism: Rhodospirillales bacterium (assembly GCA_965207535.1). Taxonomy (GTDB): domain Bacteria; phylum Pseudomonadota; class Alphaproteobacteria; order Rhodospirillales; family UBA2165; genus JAJDXO01. Next base: position 167,952 of record CBDBMR010000010.1, read on the forward strand.
TACATTCAGTGTCTCCATTTTTGCGGGAGTTTCCAGATGACGGTAGTTCTGAATCTTGCTTATCAGATAATGATTCTCCGGGTCTATCAAATCCTCGGAATAATTCTCGATGGCTCCAAGCAGAAGGCTTGCATATGACACCGCCTGCCGTTTTCTAATCTGCCGCCCCTTTTTAAGGTCCAGGCTTGTCGCTAGATCAAGATCCCCTAAACTTTGCGCCAGCTCGGCAATCCTCTCTTCAATGCACTCGTACAGCTCACGCTCAACCGGGTTCATGTCGACTTCCACCGGGGGCAGAAACACAGGCTCCGACAAACCCAACTCACTCTTTCGTACCCGATAAAACAAATTCTTGATCTTGGGCTCAATCGTTTCCTTTGCGATACGGTGTTGACCCGCCTCAGATGCTTGTCTGATTCGTCCTCGACTCTTCGCATCGAAAATTGGTGCGTCGGGAAATAGTATATTGAACTGATTGATGCCATCACCGTAACTCTTCGGGAACGGTGTTCCCGTCATGATACAGCGCTTTGTCGCGAACCTGCTTGTTTCTGCCACGGCCCGCGCCCATACCCCTTCGTCCTGCTTCATGTAGTGAGCTTCGTCGACAATGAAGAACGCATGGTTATCGGGTTCACGAAGCAAGTCTTGCGCTTGCTGGCTGTCCCTGGCCAAAGTGTGATACGTCGTAAGGTACAGTTCCATAGGCTGAGAAATGCGGGAATAGTACTTTGAATGCCGTTCCCGCACGTCGCCACCTGCAAGGATTTCTACCGAAGCAGTCCTTCCAAGTGTTACCTCAAACTCCGACTGCCAGGGTGCGAAACATGAGCGGGGCCCGACAACGAACAAAGAGTTAATCGCCCCTTTACTCCTAAGGTACTCATACACCGCCAAAACCACTGAGGTTTTTCCGGCTCCGGGGGTAGAAAAGTTGGCACTGTGCGCTACATGCAGCAAATGCAGAGCCGCCTTCACTTGGTGGGATAGCAATGGCCGCTTCAGCGCGAGCCGAACAAATTCAAGGAATTCGTTTGTTTCGTGCTGCGTCAAAATGCCGTTTTTGATTTCGCCGCCAACGCCCCGACTGACTTCCACCTCCTTGGCCGCCTCGTTTGCGCGTCGAACAGTTTCAATCGTATGGTGATCAAGGTCTAGGTCCTGTTGACATTTATCGCATCCAAATGAGCGCCCCGACGAGGCACAGCATGGCCATGTAGGCGGTGACGGTCTTTTCGTAGCGTGTGGCGATGCGGCGGAAGTGCTTGATCTTGTTGATGAAACATTCGACGACGTGCCTTTCCTTGTAGAGTTCGGGGTCGTACGGCACGGCTTGTGCCCGCGACGGGTTGGAGGGGATCACCGCCACCATCCCGGCGCTGTCGAGGCGGGCGCGGAAGCGGTTCGCGTCGTAGGCGGTGTCGGCGATCAGGGTCTCGCCCGGCAGCCCGGCGATCAGCCCCTCGGCCTGGGTGACGTCGCCCACCTGGCCGCCGGTGAGGATGAACCGCAAGGGATTGCCCAGGCCATCGACGGCGATGTGGATTTTGCTCGTCAGGCCGCCGCGCGAGCGGCCGATGGCCTGAGCCTGAGCCCCCCTTTTGCGCCGGCGGCATGTTGATGCGCCCGCACGATGGTCGAATCCACGATCAGGTATTCGAAGTCGGGATCCTCCGCCAAGGCATTGAAAAGACTCTCCCAAACCCCCGCCTTGGCCCACCGCGAAAAGCGCACGTAGACGCTGTTCCAGTTGCCGAAGGCGTCCGGCAGATCGCGCCACGGCGAACCCGCCCGGGCGATCCACAGCACGGCGTCCACAAACAGGCGGTTGTCCCGACCCGTGGAGCCGCGATCCGCCTCTTTGCCCGGAACCAAACCCTTGATCCGGTCCCATTGCATATCCGTCAGTTCCCGTCGAAGTCGGTCAATTCGCTTTGCGAAATGACCTTACATGACACGCTCCCGCCAGTTGAAACGGTCTTGCTTGAATCACGCCAACCATGAATAGTCCGTTAATTGTCAACAGGACCTAGCGCGACATCGGTCTCGGTCAGCAACGTTACGACCTTCAACACCAACTCCCGGCGTCCATGAGATTCGGCACTAAGCCCTTCTCCGCCTTGCCGAAATCCGTATAGCCTTAGCGTGCTCTTGGTTGCGGGAGACAACTTCCTCTGCGGGTCCGTTATGTGGACCGCGTCGGCGTCCGACCGAACGAATACGGTCATGTCTGATCGCTGGGTTTCAGCATACCGACTTTCTGAGCGGTCTTCACTTTTTGATAAATTTGGGTCTTTAAGTTTTCGGATTCGGAACACAGATCATTCGCTATCGCCAATGCCTCGTTCAAATCGTTTATAGGGATGTTCTCCACTATCATGTTGTCGTGGGTCAGCTTCTTTAGCGCATCACTCAATAAAGTAAGCGGCGCATTCTTTTCGCTGCCGGTTTGACTCGCCTCCCGGGCCTGGACCAAACGCCTTGTAATCTCTGTCCGATACTTGTTCTTCCATTTTTCCTCAATAGCTTCACGAGATAGCTGCTTGCCTTCAGCGTCTACCGTTTCCGCAAGGGGAAGATCGTGCTTCGTATTCTTAGCTAGTTCGAGCAGCCGAGCTTTGCCGTGTTCCGCATACTTCGGAAAGTCTCGCATGATGTCGTGCAACTTGCCAAAATCAGGCACGGTACGCAGGCGAATTACACTATAGGCTGCCTGCATTATGTCTCCTGCTTCCGTCTCATCTATACCCATCTTGTCGAGCCCCCGAGGGGTCTTCGCCCGCGTCCAAAATGCTTTCGATAAGTCTATAAAGGCTTGCCATCGGCCTTCGGGATCGCCAAGACCTCGCGAAACCGCCGAATATTCTCCGGGTCGATCGATTGCATCAAGATACTCTTCTACGCAATCAAGCGGTTCCAAGAGGTCCTTTTGGCGTTTCTTGACGGCCCGGCGAAACTCAGCCTCTTCCATGAGTTTGTATTGGGGGTCATCCCGCATTTGTTGTTCCAGGGTATAACCGCTCGATATCTTATCCCTAATGGAAAGCGCAGCATCGAAGCCATAGTAGTCAGCTTTGCCTTCCGTTTGGAGCTGATAGCGGTTCTCAATTTGCTCGATTTCCTTGAGTGTAGGTGGACCTCCTTCATCGCCGCTTCCGGGCAAGATTACCACCTTCATTGTCTGAAACGCGTCTTCCGCCGGATGCTCTTGTTGAAGCTCGTCTAAGGCGACCTTTCTTCGGTTACCGTTGATCAGGAAACCGTCTGCCGTGATTATCCCAGGTTCCCGTTGACCGTCGGCCCGCAATAACTGTTTCAGCTCGTCCGTCTTTTCCGGGTCCTTTTCACGAAGAAATTGGTGCAAGCGCAACTGAGCATCGCGATCCGTACCAATAAGGGGTCCCGCGGTACGCTCGTAGCTCTTTACTGACGAACTGATTCGCCCGTTTTCCTTTCTGAACCGCAGCAGGTCCAATGGAACCTTGTAGACAATTTCCTTTCGGTTCTCTGCGATGCCATTCCTGAAATCAATGCGGGTGCTCTCCGCTGGTGATGCCGTAATCTTCTTTTTTTGTATTTCGCGAGCGAAGTCTTCAATGATTTCGCGGGTTGCTTGTTGTGTGATGGCCATCGTTAAAGTGTTCCTAAATCAAGCGCCTTGCATGATATTCTTGCCTCATATGGGACGCCGCATCTTGATCGGCAGCAGCCCAGTGATCAACCCGTCCGTCGAAGTGGGTTTTCTCTCCCGTGCGCCGCGCGGCCACGGCCGTTCGATGGCGCCGGAGACCGCGGAGGCGATTGTGGCGCTGCTGCGTGAGCGTCCCCATGGGGCGCTCGGCCAGCAGCCGCCCGCGGCTTTCTACCATCCCTCGCCGAGGCCCAGGCCCGAACGGCCGGCCGAGCCCTGGTATGACTCGTGGCACGCCGTGCGCCGGGTGCGCACCGCCCTAGCCGACCCGGTGCGATCCATGAACTGCTACTACAGCAATTTGATCGAGGGTCACGACACGCATCCAGTCGATATTGAGCGAGCTCTCAATTGAGGTGGCCCCGGAAAATCGGACAGTTTGTTAAGGTGTATTCCACCGTTTGACGGAGGAATGCAGATAAGCAAGCGACGCAGGTTTTCGGGGGATCTGAAGGCGAAGATTGCCTTGGAGGCTTTACGGGGCGATCGGACGCTTCAGGAGATCGCCGCGCGGCACCAGGTTCATCCGAACCAAGTTGGTGCGTGGAAGCGCCAGGCGATGGAGGGTCTGGCGGAGGTTTTCTCCGGTGGAGGTGAGCGCCGGTCTCGGGATCACGAGAGCGAGGTCCGCGATCTTCACGCCAAGATCGGGGAGTTGATCGTAATGCGTGATTTTTTGTCACGCGGGCCGGGTCCCCGGTCGATTTCACCCGCACGGTTGCGGCGGCAAAGTCCGAACCGTTGACAACCCGATTCGCCTCCTCGCACAGATGGCCTATCGCTACCAAGGCAGGGCCGAGCGTTTGAACATCCATAGTGTGAGATGCCAACGCCGGACCACCATAGGCGATGGCAAATTCTTCACTCCTCATGCTTCGTTGATTCTCGGCCATGGCCCCAAGACTCGCAGAACGGCCTGCCGCTTAGCAAGAGTCGGCGTTCACCCGCAGGTATTCGTCGACGAATTCGTCGGTGAAGCGTCGTATGATTGCGAGAATGAAATCTGAATTTTTCTTACGGCTCAGTCCCACCGTGCCTTTTATCCAAGCCGTGGCTAGGTAGCGCCTCGTGACCCGGTCTTCAAATCTCTTATAGTAGCGAATGCTGACAGTGAAAGCGATATCTGCAAAGTCCACTCTTACGTACAGCAATGACGCTCCAGGCTCAGTGAAGTCTTCAGTGAAAAGACGTGCTCCTCGAAGCCTACTACGCACGGCAACTTCGATAGCAGCTTCGTTAAGCCCCCAGGAGCCCGCATCTTTTGGCAAACCTTCGACTAAAAGCGTTGTAGGACGACATTTGTTCCAAAGCTGGAAGCGGTCATGACTGCTGACCTCTTCGGCCGAGGCGGAAGCGGCAACAATCAGGAACACCGCTGCGATTCCGACAGGCAGCCTCATAACTTGATCCTCTTGCTACGGACGCAGGGTGTTTCAAACCTACCCGTATGTCCGGAGATATAGCAAGACGGGAGCCTCCGTCCGTTCATCCGGGCACCGGTTGCAAACTTTTTTGGGTGCTCCGAGGCGCCACACGGCGCCAGGACTGCGAAGCGGCGGATTCCCCATACCTAAACCGGGTTGCGGGGCCTTCCACATCCCCTATCTTTTCCAGCATGAACGCTATAAACGCAATCCCGGCCGGCAGTCTGGCCGCCCGTTTTCGACAGGCGGTCGAGACCTGGTGTTCGCGCAGCGGCATGAGCGCCGGGGCGCTCGGCGCGGCCTCGCTCGGCGACCGGGACTTCGTCGCCTCGCTGCTGGGTGGCCGCAACCCCCGGCTCGGAACGGTGGACAGGGTGCTCAACCTCATGGGCGAGCCGCCGGCCGGCCCCGCCTTCCTCGGGGAGGTCGAGGCCTTCCTCTCGGTGACCGGGATCAAGCGGTCCATGCTGGGGCTCGGAGCAACGGGCAATCCGTCCTTCGTCGCGCAGCTCCGAAACGGCCTGTCGCCCACCCTGGCGACCGTGGGGGCCGTGCGCGCCTGGATGGCGTCTCAGGCGAGCGCGGACGAGTGGCAACAAATCCGCGCCCGCACCGGCGCGATGCCCCGCTTCATGACCGCCGCACCGCCGCCGACGCCGGGACCCCCCGCCCGTTCGCGGGAGAACGGCTCCGGAGATGGGCGGCCGCCGCCATGTGGTAAGAACCCGGCATTCATGGACACCCGCGAGGCGGCGGCGCTGGTGGGGCTTTCGCCCCGCACCCTCGATACCTACCGGTGCACCGGGGCGGGGCCGCGGTACTACCGTCTCGGGGGCAGCGTGCGCTACCGGGAGACGGATCTGGCGGCTTGGGACGCCGGGCGTCGGCGCCGGAAAGGTGGCGTCCGCGCCGGAGACGGGGCCGCGCTGCGGACCTCGTCTTGAGCCCGGGCGTCTCCGGACGCCGGGTGGGCCATGATGCCTGACGCCGGCAGATGGCTCATGCCGCTCGCGGCGGCGGGGATCTGCGCCGCCGGCATGGCGGTCCTGGTCGCCGGCATCGCGCTCGCGCTCGGCACCACCGGGCACGACTGGTACGCCGCCTGGAAGTACACCCTGGCCGAAGCCATGCTGACCGTCGGGTTCAGCGATCACGGAATGGTCGACTACCGCACGGCGGACGGCAGAACCCTCACCGTCGAGCGTTACCGTCTCGCCCATGTGATGAACGAGCCGTGGTCGGCCCGCCGGATGATCCTCTCCCTGGCGGCGGACCGCGCGGTGCTGGGCGCGTGCGCCGGGCTTGTCCTGTTCGCGACGTGGATGGGGGTGCAGGCGGCGGCGAGCCTGCGGCGGTTCGCGGGCGAACGGCGGCGCTCATCGCGCGCGGTCATCGAGCCGGCGCCGCGGGTCCGGCCCGGATATGCGGACCGGATGCACCACCCGGACCATTGGACCGACGAAGAACTGGTCGCGGCGCTGGCCCGCCGGAGGGGCCGGCTCGGGGTTCTGTTGGTGTCGACTGATGAGATGGAGCGGCTGGCCGGTCTCGGCGGCGCAACCCGGCCGTCCGCGACGCCGCCTGATCCACCCGGTTCATTGCCGCCGGCGCGGACGCCGGGACTTCCCGCGCCGGAGAGCGCGAAACCCGCCGGTAAAACCGCGGGCCCGGCCAAACCGGCCCCCGCCGGTCCCGGAACCAGCCCGGACAAGAGGAGGGACGACGAATCGGCCGAAGACAAGCCGGTCGTGCCAAAGCGGAAGCTGGGCGAGCAGTTCTACTGATGGTCGCCTCCATCGGCGCGGTCGCCTCGCCGTCCCAGGGCGTGAGTTACTACGAGAGGGACGGATACTACGCCAAGGACGATCCCGATCACCGCGCCGCCAGCGCCTGGGCCGGCAAGGGCGCCGATGCGCTGGGATTGTCCGGCCCGGTGGACCCGGACACCTTCACCGCGGCCCTCGAGGGCCGGGTGCCGGACGGCCCGCGGCTGGGCCGCCCCGGCAAGGACGGCGATATGGTCCACCGTCCCGGCCGTGACCTCACCCTGTCGGCCCCCAAGTCCGTCTCTCTCGCCGCGCTGGTCGGCGGCGATGCCCGCGTCGCCGAGGCCCACGGCAGGGCGGTGGAGCGGACGCTGGCCTGGGTCGAGGAACGGGCGGTCGAAACCCGGATGAAGCATCCGGACAGCGGACGGATGATCCGCGCCGGGGATCAGAAGGCGGTAATCGCCACCTTCACCCACGAGACCTCGCGCAATCTGGACCCCCAGCTCCACACCCATGCTGTGATCGCCAACATGGTGCAGGGCGCCGACGGCAAGTGGCGCACCATGGCCAACGAGAAGCTTTATTCCTCGAAGATGCTGATCGGCGCGCTCTACCGCAGCGAACTCGCGCGCGAGATGGCGTCGCTCGGTTACGGCATCGAGAAGACCCATGCCGACGGGCGGTTCGAGATCGCGGGCGTCTCCCGCGAGGTCATCGATGCCTATTCCACCCGCCGGGCCGAGATCGAGGCGGCGATGGAGGGGCGCGGGCTCGGGAGCCCGGCGGAGAACCAGCGCGCCGCCCAGCGCGCGGCGCTGATGACCCGGGCGGCGAAGCGGGACGTCGACCGGGCCGAACTCAGGGAGATGTGGCAGCGCCAGGCGGCCGGGCTCGGGTTCGACGCCCGGGCGCTGACAGCCGAGGCAATGGAGCGGAGCCGGGACGCTCCGGGCAGGGGCAATGAGACCGGGCGGGGGGTTGGCGGGGACGCCGCACCCGACGCCGGAACGGTTCGCCAAGGGGACCTGTTTGGTCGCCCGCCGCAATCTCCGGCGGATGCCGCCATGACCTGGGCGGTGGAGCACCTCTCCGAGCGCGAGGCGGTGTTCGCGAGGACCGATCTGCTCGCCGCCGCATTGGCGTGGAAGCCGGGTTCGGTGACCGTCGGAGAGGCGGAGGCCGCCGCCGCGCGGCTGGAGAAGCAAGGCTCGCTCCACCCCTGCGGCCTGCCCCAATGGGGCGAGTCCCTCACCACCGACAGGGCCGTGGCCGACGAGAAGGAGACCGTCGCGCTGATGGAACGGGGGCAAGGCGCATCCAGGCCCGTTATGAGGAGCTGGATCGCGGGGCCGTTGCTGCACAACGGACGTCTCACCTTGGGCCAGAAGGAGGCGGTGAAGACGATCCTGTCCTCGAGGGACCGGGTGGTCGGCGTCCAGGGCTACGCCGGCACCGGCAAGACCACCATGATCGACCGCGCCCGGCAGCTCGCCGCCAGGAGCGGCTACCGCACGATCGGGGTGGCGCCGTCGGCCTCGGCGGCGCGCACATTGGCCGCCGAGGCCGGTATCGAAACCGAGACCCTGCAACGGTTCCTCGCCCGCAACGCCGGCGTCGCCGAGGGACGGCTGTCGCGCAAGGGCGCCCGGGACATGCGCGCCGCGTTCCGGAAGACAGTATTGGTGGTCGACGAGGGCTCCCTTGCCTCGACCGTCCAGGCCCGCGACCTGCTCCGGATCGCCGCCGCCATTCGTATCCCCCGCGTGGTTCTCGTCGGAGACACGAAACAGCTCGATGCTGTCGATGCGGGCAAGCCCTTCGCCCAGCTCCAGGCCGCCGGCATGAAGACGGCGGTGATGGACGAGATCCTGCGCCAGAAGGACGCCGACCTGAAGGAGGCGGTGCGGGCCAGCCTCGCGGGAGAGATCGGCAGGGCCTTCGGCAAGCTCGGCGGCCGCATTGCCGAGGTCAATCCCGACAACCTTGCCGGCGCGGCGGCCGCGCGGTGGCTGAAACTCTCGCCCCAGGAACGGGAGAACACCGGGCTGATGGCCCCGAGCCATGCCCTGCGGACAGGGATCAACGGCCATATCCGCGAGCGCCTCGCCCGCGACGGAATTATCCGGGGACCTTCTTATCAAGCCGAGCGGCTGGTCTCCCGCGGCTATACCAGCGCCGAGAAGATGGTTGCGGCCAACTATACGCCCGGCGATGTGGTCGCGTTCCACCGGGACTACAAGAGCCTCGGCATCTCGAAGGGCGATGAACGGCGCGTTTCCAGTGTCGATCACCGCAGGGGCACGGTGATGCTGGAGGGACCGGAGGGTCAATCCGTCCCCTGGCGGCCGCGCCAGGTGGGTGCGAAGCGCGGCGCGGTCGAGGTCTACCGGACGGAGAGCATGGAACTGCGCGCCGGCGACCGCATCCGCTGGACCCGCAACGACACCGGCTTGCGCCTGGTGAACAGCGACACGGCGGAGGTCGCCTCGGTCCGAGCAGACCGCGTCGCCTTCCGGCTCGGCGACGGTCGCATACTGGAACTCGGCAGGGACGACCCGCAGATGCGCCATCTGGACCATGCCTGGGCTTCCACCGTGCATGCGTTCCAGGGACGCACCGTCGACAACGTAATCGCGGTGATGGAGGCGAAGCATCCCAAACTGTCGACGCAAAAGAGCTTCTACGTCGAGATCAGCCGCGCCCGCCACAGCGCCGAGCTGGTCACCGACGATGCGAAGGCGCTGCGCGAGACCCTGGAAGCCGCCACCGGCGAGCGTGTGTCCGCGCTCGAAGGGATCGGCGCGGCGGAGAAGGCGCTCTCGGAAGAGAAGGCGCGCGGCTCCGTAAAGGAACGCGGGCGCGGGTTGGATGGGATGCCGGAGCGGGCCGCCGGAAACGGGGACGACGCAGCGGACAAGGGCCGCGATATCCAGCCCGAACCCGAAGTGGCGCTGGAGCCGAAGCAGAAATCGGTGGAGATGGATTTCGGACTTTGAGCGGCCCAAATTGTGGGGCACATAGCCGGACAGGTGTTCAACGACAGCGGGTAGTGCCGACAGGAACTCCTTCGCACCATTGGGTTGCGAGTGTGTCCATCATCTTGTCGAGAAACGAAGGATCGAGAGCGGTCGGTGCCGAGTGCGTTGACCTGGGCGGCGCGGGCTTCTTTGGCAGACCTGTCGAAGGGCGCTCCCCTCTCCGAACCGGCGAGTTTCTCCCGCTTCAGGGTTACTCTGCAAAAAGGGGATTCTCAGTGGGCTTGGGATGTGCTTTGGTTAGGCCTCAACCGTTGGGGGCGTCGATGAGCGGCGGACGGTATAGACGGGCATGTTTGGAGGCTCAGTCGCTCTGCGTGGCAGGCGCTCCGGCAGTTCGCACTCTCTGGAGAGCGTGGTGTCCAGCGGCAGCGGGCCGGCGTCCGAGGTCATCGCCCCGCCATCGAAGGCAGCGTGTCAATGGCAAATGAAAATCCAACAGTTCTGGCATGAGGTGGTTCCCCCACTGTGGACCAACGGTATCGGAGAGTAGGCGTCTAAAACGTCCGTCGCGTGTTTCTCCCTGCCGCACGACCAATGAGTCCCGAGGTACATCGGAGATCGGTTTACGCGGTTTCAACCAAGAACTGCCCGGCGATAGGCATAAGCCGATCCGCCGCCCTATCGGCATTTGATACGTCTGCCGCCTGCCCTCTGATCTAAATCGCGCCTCAAACGATATCGTGCTTTCTCAAACGGGATGTTTCGCTTCTCTGCGATCACTGCTGCCGCTTTGTGAATCGACGGGTAACTGACCCCATCAACTTCGATCTGTTTAGCCGTCGTCGGTCCAGGTCCGGCCGATACAGCCTCTTCCGGAGTCATACCTCTTTGACTGATGCGATATTTCAATGTTGAAACCGATAGGTTGTAGGCAAGCGCCAATCCCGTCAATGAAGCGTAGTCCTTGCCGTGACAGGATACTGCCGTTCCATGTTGGTGCGCCATCTTTTCCGCATTCGTCATCCACGCAAAGTTGCCCGGTGCAAACGGTTTCGTCGGATCAAGGTGAACCAAGTGATCCCCTTCATGTCTGTCCGGGGCAATATCCCGCATCCACGCGACAGCCTCTCGCCATTTGGACCAAAGCTCAATCTCACCTCGATCTGCCGACCTGACTACTGATCGCCATTGCCGTTGCCAGGTTTCATTACCCAAGTGTTCGTCATGGACCTTTCGAACTGGCGTGTTCAGGGGACGGCCGTCTCGGATAAGCCTCGCAATCGTCCACGGCGCCTGGTCATATCGTTCTCCCAGAATTTCGTTCCGATGCCTGACTGACAAAAATTCCTCCCCGTCAAAAGTACAGGGCATTGGTTTCCCGCCTCCAGTCGTTCCACCTCGATTGCTGTTGAATCCGTCCGGCCATATCGTTCCGAAACGCTCGATGTAGTAACTTTCTCGTTCACACAATTCGATTTCTGTCTTGATGCCATCCTCAAGAACTTCGCGATGGAAGTCCTCCCCGCCGGCATTCCGAATTGCTTCGTGAAGCCGTTGAGTCGAACCATTCCCGGCGTCCCTGACATGATCTGCCCATCTTTTTTCAAGGCCGATTGACGTTAAGCCGATATATTCTAGTCCAGTCGATTTCTGCACGATGAGATAAATCAAGCCACCTGACCTAGACACCCTCGGCTCAAGCGCGTTTTCCGGCGAGACCCCTCGCTTCAAACGGTTGCTGATTAAAGAAAAATCGTCTTGACGTCCCATGGCATGTACGAACGCACGGTACGTGGGATAAAGCACTTCGCGATGTACCAGTGGCGAAATCCTGGCCGCGCCCCACCCCCGACGCCACGAGGCATTGTCTGCCGTTGCAGCTTCAATCAACAACGCCTCGCTCAGTTCCGCGATGGGCCCCAATTGCGGCGCGAGGCTTTCCAGCCGGCGTCTTAGGTTTCGAATGCGGGTCCAATACATCCTGTAGGGAACCAAGCGCCGGTTTTCAGACATTTCCGCATAGATGTTCCCGAGATCACGCCGCTCCCCGCCGACCTCAACCCATGTCACTCGGTTGCCGTAGACCTTCCGGTACCGGTCCTTAGAGAGGGTCAGCGCATCTTCGAGCCGGGTCTCCGTCAGGCAACCATCGCGCCATGCAGTCCGAACGCGAGTTAAGAACGCTTCAATGGAAACGCACCGTGAATCGCCACAAGATCCGAAGAGATCCGTCAGACTCTCGTAGCTTCGTCCCTTATAGGCGACTGGCATGGGCACTTTCGCGTTGTACGCTCGTTTGTTCACGCAATGGAACTCCCGTCTATACGGGTGCCTGGCCGTGCGCGTGAGGCTGCTGTGTCACGCTGATCGACTCCGTCACTGGTAATCGAGACCATTTACGGCGAGATCGATCTCTTGGATGGACGCCAGGATTTCTTCGAATGCAGGAGCGGTTCCGAAGATCATGGTCGTCGTGTTGGCGTAGTCGCGTTCGAGCGCGCCGATCATCGCGCCGGTAGGAGTGATTGCAAATGAGCCCGGAACCGCGGAAGCGAGGTCATAGTCGGGTCGGTCAAAGAACATTCGGGCGTGGTGAGCGCAGTCGGCGCCCAAGTTTCGATCAGCAAGCGCCGGTTCGCCGACATCCGAGAGAAGCAGGCAATGGAGGTCGTAGTAGTGCCGCGACACGCGCTGTCCCTCCTGCCGAAGAAACCCGCGGCGTTCGTGCCAACGGCGCAGGCCGTGCGCGATCACGACCTTGTCCCAGAAGGTGCGGGTGGCGTCGATGGTGGTCACGCCGGCGGTCGTCAGTTCGAGTCCTGGGGCATCCCCGGCGATGTAAGGCCGGATCGCGACCGGGCGGTGGGGATCGAGAGCCGACTTCGCGCCAGCTTCGATGCGGACCGCCGGCTGCACATAGTCCCCGTCGCGCGGCTCGAGCACGGGATACCAAACGAGCAGCGTCTGCCCGTCGGGATCGGCCTCGTCGGTCTCAATACGCCCGGCGCCGCCGGTGGCATCGGCGAGTTGCGCGTTGAGGAATTCGCGGAGCGGACCGGTTATGTAGGCGCGGCAGGCATCCCTGATCGCGTCGAGCTTGGCTCGACGTTTCTTTTTCGACAGGGATTCCAGTTCCTCGATGGTGGCCGGCTGGTTGAGGTCGTCCCGGAACACCGTGATGTCGATATCTTCGGAGAAGCGCTCAATCAGGCCGTAGGCTTTCGACAGGGAAGTGCCGCCCTTAAAGAGTAGGCGGGGGCCTCCGGCGGGTCGCTCGCGATAGAGTGCGTTCAACGTCCAGCAGACCCAGAAGTCCTTTTCCACGTTGCCGACCGGCGCACCGAGCCGGTTGGCGGTCGTGAGAAACAGGTCGAGGCGGTCGCGCGATGTCGCGGCGATGAGTTGCCTGTAGGCATCGGCAGTCATCTCTGCGGCCTGTCTGTATCGGCGGGAATGAGCAGCCCGCGCAGGAACTCCTGCATCCAGATTGGCAGGGCCGGGAGACCTGCCCGCAGATCGTCGCAGATGGATTTCCCGTGCCGGGGGTCGGCGAACAGGTCACGCAGCTTAGCCTCGACGTGCTGACGTTCGCTGTCCTCGGAGAGCATGTCTTGCATCCAGTGCAGTGCCTGGACGACGCGCATGGCCGGCCGGCCGGCCCAATAGAGGCGGCTGGGTGCTGCATATCTGAAGCGGATTTCCTGGTTGCCGAGCTTTATCGGCTTCAGCCGCGCATCGACCAGGACCTCGATGCGGGCGGGCACTGCGGTGGTGAGACCGAGTTCATTGGCGGCGGTCATGCCGTCGATGAGGGCGCGTGCTTGGTCGCGGCGGGTGACAGCGCGGATGACAGCGCGGTAGTCGGGCACGGTCGGACGACCGGTCAGGTCGTTCATCCACGGCCGGTCGTAGAGGCCGCGGTCAATGCGGCGCAGGTCGCCCGAGGCGACAAGGCGTTGCAAGGTCTTGTCTATAGCGGGGCGGTTGCCCAGGTCGGCAAAATCGTTGGGGACCCATACCTCATCCGGCCTGGCCGCAACGCGGGCAAGAATCTGGGAGCGCAGACCTGTGTTTTGTATCAGCGTCATCATGTCGGAAATATGACATATTTTTCGGACAAAACAAGGTGCGTCTGAAATATGCTACAATCTTCGGACAAGGGAAGAGAATGGATAAGCTCAAATTGTAGCAAAAAAGCGCAAGAATCTGTCAGGCCGTTCGCTTCAGGCAACGACCGGCGACACTTTAAGTTATTGAGGAATCCGCACTGATAATGCCGTGGCGAGCATGCATATTGGCCGCAGGTGCGAATGACGGGTGCTACGACTCTTCTTCTGATTGGTCGGTGCCGAGGGCCTTGATCTGGGCGTCGCGGGCTTCTTCGGCAACCCTGTTGAAGAGCGTTCCCCTCTCCGATAGCCCCGGCACCTGCTTGGTCAAGTGCTTGGTCCGATGCCGGTTCCGCCGCATTTGCGGACGAGAAGCTCAGCCTTGGGCGTCCGGGTCCGTCTCCCCCAGCAGGGCCGCCAGCTCGCTTCTCGCGGCCTCGACGGCGTCTTCGAGCTCATCTTCGCGGCCCTCGGCCGAGAGTTCGCCGTGTCGGAGCCACGCCAGGAAGTGCATGCCGCGGAAGGTCCGCTTGATGACCTCGGCCAGTTCCGGCGTCAAGCCGCCGCCGTAGAGGTAGAGATCGTCGGCCGCGGCGCGCGCGGCGGCCTTGCGAACGAACGCGCCCGGGGTTAGTCCCGCCTTTTCGGCGGCCTGGATTACCGCGTCCCACTCGTTGTTTGAGAACCGGATCGAGCGCTGAAAGCTCCTGGTCGCCATGGTTTTCTCCCTGGTTTGAGCCCGGACCGGCGCCGCGCCGGTCAGGTTGCGGCGGCCAAAGAGCCGCCCGGCACTCCCCTTGACCTGCCCGTATGCGGGCGGCAACCCCGTGTTTATTCCGTCCCCCACCGTGTTCCGTTCCGTGTCACGGAGGGGTGCGGATAGGTTCTCTGGAGCATACATCGCAGGGACGAAAAAAACACACACAATCAATTCAGCGGGATAGGCGTCACACAATCCGTGCGACAGATGCCCATCATCGCTGAGGGTATCCCTGGCGTAGATAAGGGTACCTAAGGGTACTGGAGAGTAGCTGTGCGCCCTAAAATCACGGAGTCGTTGTCGGTCTGCCGTTCTGCAAGATAGCCAGAGAGCTTTTCGGCGGCGGCGTTGATCCGGTCCCAGTCGGCTTCGGTCAATTGGGAATTGTCCATCGTCTTGGTCCTGCCTGATGATCAATCGAGCAGCGGCGCATCCTTCGGATCGGCGCCGTATGGCATCATGACCTTGGCGTCCGCCTTGTTGCGCCCGGCCCATTGCCGCGCCGTCCCGCGGACATGGAAAGAGCCTGGGCACGAGGCCCAGGCTCCATGAAACACCCATGTGACCAACAAGCCACACCGACAAAAAGGACGGCGCCAATGCCAGCCTCACCGCCTTAATTATCGAAACATCGAAGCAACCGCAAGGTAAGGAATCGCCTCGATGTCTGACGCCACAACACCGTTACGGGAGAAACCGTGATGTCGGGCGCCACGATAATCTCCCCCGCGGCCGGGCGCAAGGCGCGCATCCCGGCGGGCGGCGGCCCGACGGCGCGGCAAGGGCGGGCCCTCGCCGCGCCGGCTCGCGGTCAATCCCACGATGTGATCGAACCGAGGGGCGAGGCGTCCGCCACTATCTCCACCCGGTCCCGGTCCAGCTTCTCGAAGGCGAGGCAGAGCGCCACGTCGGCCTCGCTGTCATAGGGGCCGTGCTCGCGGCCCGTCTCGAGTTCGATCACCGTAAACTGGGGATCCCACACCGGGATGCCCCGGAAGTGGTCCGAGCCGTGGTAGGATTTCTCGGCGCATGGGGCGCACCTGCTGGCCCCCTGGGACGGCGCCCCGCAGGATGTACATAACCCCCGGGCCCGCCGTTCGGCATAGAGCTCCCGGGACCGGGCGTTCTTACGCTCCGGGCACTTGCCGGCGTCCTCGATGACGGCGCATGGCGCGCATCGCGACAGGCCGTCATGAACGGGACCGCCGCACCGGGTGCAGAGACACTGGGCGCGCCGATCGCGGTACTGCCGTCGTTCCGCCGCCTGGCGCTTCTCGCGGCAGGTTGCGCAGGTGGTTCCGCCCTTCACCGGCTGCTGCTTGCCGCATCGGATGCAGAGCCCGGCCTCGATCCGGGCCTTCTGGAGCTTCCTGCTCCGGGCCCGGCCGGCCCGTCTCTTTGCATGTGGATCAGCGCCGCCGTACTTGAGCCCCCGGGCTTTACCGGCCGCATAGCGTGCGCGGTCGGAAGCGCGGCGCTTCTCCAGGCAGGGCTCGCAGGACGAGCGGCCCTCCGCCGCGGGGCGTTTGCCACAGCGGGTGCATGTGCCTTCGGCAAAGCGCGCCTTGACCTCGCGGCGGGAGCGCTCGCGTCCGTACTCGCGGGCGCGATCACGATCCCTACGCGGTATCCCGGCCTTCCTCAGCCGGGCGTCGCGGGCGCGGCTCGCCGCATTCCGCTTCTCGTTGCACGGCTCGCACACCGAGCGGTCCGGCGCGGGAGGTCTCACGCCGCACCTGGGGCATTGGCCCGCCGCAATCCGCACGGCCGTCCGGCGCGCGACGCGATCACGATCACGCTGTTTGCGAACTTCCAAATCACGATAGGTCACGGTCGTTCTCCCCATCGAAATTGAATTCCCGAACGAGGACGTCCCGCCGGCGAAACGCCGGCGGGACGTCTCCGAGAATGGCCTCTCAGCCCCTTTGGCGGCGATCGGCGAAAATTCCCAGGCTTCGCCAGCCCCAGAGCTGCACTCCGCAGTGGCGCAGCTTGACCCCCGTCGCGATGATGATCTCGTCGCGGGCGGGCCGCAGGCTTTCGACCGCCTTCAGCGGCAGAACCGTGACGCGGGCCTTGCACCGGCCCTTGGGCTTCGTCGCGTCGGTCCGTACCGGAACGATCTCGCCGTTGGCGAGCGAGCGGTAGGTCTCGACCACATAGCGGTCGTCTTCGAGACCGCCGCCGATGAAGTGGGTGAGGAACGTGCGCGCGTCGCCGCGCGGTGCGATTGCCGCCTGCATGATGTCGCCTCCGTCTCGCTTGATGATGGTGAACGGCGGCCGATGCCCTCCCCGGGGCATCCGGCCACCGCCCCGTTCACGGCCAAGCCTCTCCTCTTATTGGGGTACACGCAGTCATGTGGAGAATCCGGTTGGGCTCAGTGCATGGTGGGGTTCCCTTCCGGATTGGTGCGCCGCTCGACGGTTGGTTTGATTTGCAGCCAGATGGGAACGCTCTTCGCATCGGTCGCGCTTGCACGCAGACCCGCCTCTTATCCGGGAGGCTTTCGGCGGCCGAGCGCCGAACCCTTCCCTCGATCCCAATTGCTGCGGGCGCAGCGTTCCAGAGACGGGGCCCATCTTCTGATCCGCGTCTTTCAGCCCGGAAGAGGTTCGGCCACACGCCACCCGGCCCAGCGCCGGCCGCGTCCGGCCGGCGTGGAACGATGTGGTTTCTCGGTCAGACGAGCTTGGCGCCGGTCGGCACCAGACCGGTTTCGGAGAACCGCCAGAGCGCGATAAGAAGCTTGCGGGCGAGCGCCACGACCATCACCTGGCGGATGCGCCCGCGTGCCCCAGCGGTGCGCTCATTGAACCACTTGCTGAGCGCGCTATCGGGCTGATAGCGCAACCAGCGCCAGGCCATCTGGCGGAGAGCACTTGCTGTCGGTCCGACCGCATCTTTGGACCTCACACTGGAGATGCACATCCGGCGAGTTAGGCTGTCAATTGACGGGCGACAGGCGACACATTAGGATTTGCCCATGATCATGTCGTTCAAGCATCGAGGGCTCAAGTCGCTTTACGATGGCCGAACGGCGCGGCGGGTGGCGCCGGAGCATGTCCGGAAGCTTCTGGATATTTTGGCCGTCCTTGACCGAAGCTCCGGGCCGGACGATCTTGATTTGCCGGGGCTCCGGCTCCATCCGCTCAAAGGCGAGCTGAAGGGCCACTATGCGGTCTCGGTCTCGGGCAATTGGCGAGTGACATTTCGGTTCGAGGATGGGCAAGCGGTTGACGTCGATTACGTCGACTACCACTGATGGGGACAGAAGTATGGCAATGCATAATCCTCCACATCCTGGCGGGATCGTTAGACGCCAGTGTCTTGAACCTCTGGGCTTGTCCGTTACACGAGCGGCGGAAGGTCTTGGTGTGACCCGTCAGGCCTTGTCCGATCTTGTGAATGGAAAGGCAGGAATCTCAACTGAGATGGCAATCCGTCTATCCAAGGCATTCGGGTCAACACCAGAGACTTGGCTTGGTATGCAGATGGCTTATGACCTTTGTCAGGCTCGCGAACGTACTGGCCAAATAAGTGTAGAGAAATTTGAGGCGGCCTAGCATGAAGGCAGCCACGAAAATCCCAGGTTACAACTGTCTGACGTCAACGCCCATGGGGCAGATCGAGGGGTTTTCATAACGGAGGATTTTTGGCTCAGGCGGCCTCCCGGCACTCAAACGCGCCGTCCGGGACGAGTAGGGGGTAACGTGATGGCAGAGATCGACGAAGCGATTGTAGGACCGTGGAAGAAACGGTGCGGGACGTGCGCTCATTTTTACGTCGTCACCAAGCGCAAAGTTTATGTACCGTCTAACTTCCCTGGAGGCTTCCCGGATGATCTGCCTTCCACTGAAACTCGTGAACTCTGCTGCCGATATCGGAAGCACCAGCCGGTGGCAGTAGAGCACTGGTGCGGAGAATGGGAGTATGACCCGGAGCACCAGATGGTCCGCGATCTTTCGTCCGACAAGGGCGTGAATGGCGAGTGGTGATGACTGATGATGGGTATGTGTGCGTCCCGTCAATGTGGTACCCTGTCGTCGGCGGCGGTCTGAAGCGTTGGAATCGCCGCTGATATGGGGAGCCCCGGCCACACCTCGCGGCCGGGGTTTTTCTTCACCGGCCGGCGCCGGCGTCTTTGCAGTGAAGCGAAGATGACAACACTTGGCCGGTGACTTTATGGACGGCATGGTAGCTGCCGGCAAAGCCCCTCGGGGTCCAACGAATCACGGCCTGCCCATCTTTCCACCTCCAGTGCAGCTCGGCGCCTCCAATGCCACCCTCGACGAAGTCTGCGTCGTGGACGATGTTGCCGATCTGGACGGTGCCGCTGCCCTCGTCGTTTCCTCGAAAGGCTGTCAGTCTCACGGTAATGTCCTGACTCGGATTGCACAAAAGGCCGGCGCAGCATTCGAGCCCGTCCGAGCTGTCGATGTCGGAGACCGCCGGCGTCTCGGTCGGGATCGCGACGCCGGCGGCGGCCAGGCTGCCGACGATCACCAGGGCGAGGATTCGAGTTCTCATGATCCGTCCTATCGTGGTCCGTCGATAATCGGCCCCGGGAGGGCCGGTTTTAAGCTACGTACAGGGGAGTCCGGTGTCCAGGTACCTAAGGCCACAGGCACTATAGCCTTCTCCCCATGACGGAAAAACAATTTGACTGGCCCTTCCACCTTCGGACCCCGGGTCGGTGAAGGTCCCGGGCTGGCGAAGCACGCGTTCAGTCCGGTTGTCATGAATGTACAGGCCATTTTCGTGCACTGACGACATTTCATTCGAAGATCACTCAGGCATATACACCCCCTGTTGACACCTGCGCCAGAACTAAATAGGGTGTGCACCATCGTTAAGAGGCATAGGGAATGCATCGTGGTGGGCAGCCAGACCTTGGGAGTGAGAATTCCGGAACACGTGCTTGCGGGTGTAGACAGGTTCGCCCGGGAGCAGGACTTGACGCGCTCCATGGCTATTGCGGTGCTTGTCGAGCGGGGACTCTCGGAGAGCGGGGTGACGCCGAGCGAATTGCCGCTACCGGCGAAAGCGGCAGCATCCGGGGGGCAGGACACGGCGTCGGGACAGCGGGCCCAGCAGTGGGGGATCAGGACCGCGCGGAAAATCGCTGCGGTGCTCGAAGCGGAAAAGGCCGCCGACCAGCCGACAGCCAATGAATTCATCCTTGATGGCAAGCGTGTCGCGATCAAGTGCGCGAAACCCGCGACATCTCAATGCGGCCTTACGAACACGATGCGGGATCGCGTGGACTACATCATCTGCGCATCGCAGACGGCCGGGGGGACGTTCAACCTGTACAAGGTTACTCCGCGACAATGGGAGCAACACGCGAAGGAGCCGCCGAAGCACAACCGCAACTACGAGACCCTGACCCACCTGTCCCGTTCCATCTATCGGCGGATCGGAGAAGAGCTTGGCGAGGTGGAGATTGATGACTGACCGGGGACGGCCAACCGTGCGGAAACGGATTCTCGACGAACGGGGGACGGGAGCGACAATCGGCGATTTTTTTTCGATCATACTCCAGACGCCGCATGACCCGCCTTGCGCCCCCTGCGCTACTCAAGTGTATGATTCGATGCAGGAAATCCCCTACCGGCAGAATTTGACACAGCCGCAACGCGGGTCCAAATCGACTCCCGGGAGCATAGTGTTTCGGGAGACGCCGGGAGATGCCAGACAGGGAAGATCGCAGGATTGCCGTCATACGCGGCGCGGCGGCGAACGACAATGGCGGGGCGGGAGTCTGCGCTCCCGGCTTGGAGGCCGGGGCAGGCAGCGGGGCGGAAGCACGGATCGATTTAGCCGTCGTGACACTGGCCCGGCTCATCGGCCGGCGTATCGCGCGCGAGCACTTCGAGGCGATTCATGCCGCCAACGACAACGCGCCGGAGAAGGATGCCGGCGAGAGGTAATAGGAGACCCTTCACCATGACCCTGCGCTGCGCACTCTATGCCCGCTACTCGTCCGACCAGCAAAGTGCGGCATCCATCGAAGACCAGTTCCGGGTCTGCCGCGAGCGCGCGGCGGGTGAGGGCTGGAAGATCGCGGGCACCTATAAGGACTCCGCCATATCAGGCGACAGCATGATCCTGCGTCCCGGTATCCAGGCGTTGCTGGAGGACGCACGGCGGGGGATGTTCGAGATCGTGGTCGCCGAGGCGCTCGACCGGGTGAGCCGCGACCAGGCGGACGTAGCGACGCTCTACAAGCACCTGCGGTTCGCGGGCGTGATGATCGTCACTCTGGCCGAGGGAGAGATCAGCGAACTCCATGTGGGGCTCAAAGGGACCATGAACGCGCTGTTCCTGAAGGACCTCGCAGCGAAGACCCACCGGGGCCTCAGGGGCCGGGTCGAGGCCGGCAAGTCCGGCGGCGGTCTCTGCTACGGCTACGACGTGGTGAAGTCGTTGGACGGTGCGGGCGAGCCGGTCCGCGGCGGGCGCACGGTCAACGAAACCGAGGCGGAAATCGTCCGGCGCATCTTCAGGGAGTTCGCCGACGGGGTCAGCCCGCGGGCCATCGCCCGGCGGCTGAACGAAGAAGGCACCCCCGGCCCCTCGGGCAGGCTCTGGACCGATTCCACCATCCGGGGCCATGCCAAGCGCGGCACCGGCCTGATCAACAACGAACTCTATATCGGCCGGCTGGTGTGGAACCGGCAGCGCTACATCAAGAACCCGGAGACCGGCAAGCGGGTGTCCCGGATCAATCCGCCCGAGGAGTGGATCATCGCGGAGGTCCCCGAACTTCGCATCATCGACGACGATCTCTGGCAAGCGGTGAAGCACCGCCAGGGCGAGATCAAGGTGCAGTACGCTGGCGTCATAGCGGCGACGCAATCCGCGCAGGCCAACCGGCTGAACGGCGCTCACCGGCCCCGTCACCTGCTCTCGGGTCTTCTGGAGTGCGGTGTCTGTGGCGGTCCCTATGCCATGCGCGGCCAGGACCGCTACGGCTGCTCCAACCACCTCATGACCGGGACTTGTTCCAACGGCAGGGGCATTCGCCGCTCCGTAATCGAGGAACGGGTGCTGTCGGGGCTGAGGGACCGGCTGATGGCGCCGGAGGCGGCCGCCGAGGCGATGCGGGCCTATGCCGAGGAGACCAACCGGCTCAATCGGGAGCGCCGCGCATCGGGCGCGAGCGACCGCAAGGAACTGGCGGACGTCGAAAAGAAGATCGCGACGATGGTCGCGGCCATCGAGGACGGCGGCTATGTCCGGGGCATGATGGACCGCATGCGCGATCTGGAAACCCGCCAGGACGAGTTGAACGAACGCCTCGCCGCCGTCCCGGCCGACCTCCCGGACATCCACCCGAACATCGCGGACATCTACCGCCGCAAGGTGGCGCGGCTTGCCGAGACGCTGGACCATCCGGAGGACCGCGACGCGGCGGCGTCCGCCATAAGGGGCCTGATCGAGCGCATTGTGCTCACGCCCAGCGAGAAGTGGGCCGAGATGGACGCCGTGCTGCACGGCGATCTCTGCGCGATCCTCGAATGGGCGGGAGACGGGCGCGAAAACACGAAGACCGGCATCCCCATGACGGAGATGTCGGTCTCGGTGGTTGCGGGGGCAGGATTTGAACCTGCGCCGTCAGGTGGAGAGGGACAGGGTGAGGGGGGCCCTCCGGGGCCGGTCAGTTGCCGGCCACCTCCCGCAGAACGTCCACCGCGGCGGCGTGGTCTTCGAGAATTTCCTCGATGTAATCCGGATTTTCGCCCGGCGCTGCGGTGAGCAGCTTTCCGGGCCGCTCGGGCGCGCGGCCGAACCCGCAAGGTGCGGCAAGCCCGAAGTCGGGAATATAGCGCTTGATGCACTCGAGCTGCCCTTTCAGTCCCTCCGGACCGTGCAGCTTGTGTATCGCGCCGACATAGGCGCGGGCGCCGCGCAGGTCCATCTCCTCGAACGGTTGGAAAAAGGCCTCGTCCGCCGCCTCAAGGGTCGGAAAGTGAACGAAATCCACGCGCCGGCCGCTGGCCTCGATGACCGCGTTCAGGAGAAACACGGTACCGGTCGCGTCCGGCGGCTGGCGGCTGGGCCAGCCGTCGAGGGTGCCGTAGCAGGAATGGAAA
Source organism: Rhodospirillales bacterium (assembly GCA_965207535.1). Taxonomy (GTDB): domain Bacteria; phylum Pseudomonadota; class Alphaproteobacteria; order Rhodospirillales; family UBA2165; genus JAJDXO01. The sequence continues at coordinate 190,782 of CBDBMR010000010.1, forward strand.
CCAAGCGCCACGTCGTCGGGGATGGCGGCGCAAATCTCCGCCGCCGGCCGGGAGATTCGTGCGGCTTCGGCCTTGGCGCCATCCCTGTCGCCGTCCTTCAAGGGGATTTCGAGGAGCCGGTTTTCGATGGCCATGTCCCACTGAAGGGCCAGCTCCGAGGCCGGAATGTGACGCAGCATTTCGGTCACTTCCGCGACCAGCGCTTCGGTGAATCCGGGCACCACCTTTTCAAGGTCGTCCGGGTCCGGGATGTAGTTGGCCAGGCAGGAATAGGTCAGCGGAATACATACCTGAAACCGCACATGAGCCGGAATCAGGCCTTCCTGCTTGAGATTGCGGAAGACGTAATAGGAATTTACGGCATCCCGCGTATAGCCGAGCCGCCAGCCGGGATCGCCGAACCGCACCCTGTCGATGCCCGGCTTCACCCGGAACTGATACTGATCGTGGAGACCCTGGGGCCGCCAGGTTTCGACCCCGTTTTCATCCGCATCCGGGTAGCGGAGGGTCTCCATTTCCCGGTGGCCGTTGAGTACCCGGTGGGCGATGCCGTCGATCCAGTAACGCCGGTCGCCGATCTCGCCGTCCGGCAAGTAAGCCAGCCACTCCCCCAACCCGGGCCCGAACGCGCGAAATACCTCTTCGGGTGTATCGAGCGGTATGCTGCCGACCAGCAACAGTTCGTTGTTCAACATCGCCTCCCTTGGCCGAGCCAACGGCCGCATGTCGTTTTACCGGGTCGCTATTCTAGGGCGCGGCCGGGATGTGGCAACCGGAGGCTGTCCGTTTCGGCCCGGCCCATGGGGCCAGATCCATGGCAAATATCCGGCCCATCGGCCATTATCGAGAGCCGGGTACAGCGGCGGCGTTTCGGGGTGACATGACTGCAGAGGACAAAGACAAATTCGTGGAGGCGCCTTACCGCGCGGTGGCGCTGGCCCGGTCGTCAGTGGAGATGGAGCGGTGCGCCGGCGGCAGCATCATCCTCAGGCCGACCCAGCCGCTCGGCGGCTATCACCGGCAGATGGGAATTCCCCTGCGCCTGTGGGCGGAACGGTCTCCGGACCGGCTGTTTCTCGCCGAACGGAACCTGGACGGCGAATGGCGAAAGGTTACTTACGCGGAGGCCCGCGAGACCTGCGACCGCCTGTCGCAGGCGCTGATGGACCGCGGCCTGAACCGGCGGAAACCGCTGGTGATCCTGTCCGACAATTCGGTCAACTTCGCCCTCCTCGGCCTGGCGGCCATGCAGGTGGGCATCCCGGTTTCGCCCGTCTCGCCGGCCTACTCGCTGATGAGCACGGACTTTTCCCGGCTCAAGCCCATCGTCGAATTGCTGGAGCCGGGCATCATCTATGCCGAAGACGGCCGGGCCTTTGAAAATGCGCTGAAGGCCATCGAGCTCAAGGACGCCGAGGTGGTGGTCACGCGCAATCCGCCTGACGGCATCGCGGCAACGCCCTATGACGACCTCCTTGCGACCAGCGCGGGACCCGCCGTCGACGAGGCATTCGAGGCCGTAAGCTCCGATGACACCGCCAAGTTCCTGTTTACCTCGGGCTCCACCGGCACGCCGAAGGCGGTGATCAATACGCACCGGATGCTGTGCTCGAACCAGCAGATGACCATCCAGACCCTGCAATTCCTCGCCGACCATCCGCCGGTCATGGTGGAGTGGCTGCCGTGGAACCACACGGCGGCCGGCAACCAGATCTTCAACATGGTCATGTTTCACGGCGGGTCGTACTACATCGACGGCGGCCGGCCCGTCCCCGGCAAGTTCGAGGAAACGCTCCGCAACCTGCGGGAGGTCTCCCCGACCGCCTACTTCAATGTGCCGGCGGGGTTTGCATGCCTCCTCCCGCACCTCGAAGGGGACGCGGCGTTCCGGGACCATTTCTTCAAGGACCTGGCGTTCGCGTGGTATGCCGGCGCGGCGCTGACCCAGGACTTGTGGGACCGCTTCGAACGGGTGGCCTATGAGGCGACGGGGAGCCGGATCGTCATGACGTCGGGCTACGGCACCACCGAGTCGTCCCCGTCCCTGACCTTCGCCCATTGGCCGGGAAGCCGGCTGGGGCACGTCGGCCTGCCTCTGCCCGGCGCCGAGATCAAGCTGGCCCCGGTGGGGGACAAGCTCGAAGTGCGCGCCAAGGGCCCGCTGATGACGCCCGGCTACTACAAGGACCCCGACCTGACGGCCGCCAGCCACGACGAAGAGGGTTACTACAAATTCGGTGACGCCATGCGGTTCGTCGATCCGGACCGCCCCGAGCGCGGACTGATCTTCGACGGGCGAATTTCGGAGAACTTCAAGCTCGCCACCGGAACCTGGGTGACCGTCGGTCAGTTGCGGGTCGATTTGATCGCCGCCGTTGCGCCGTTGGTTCAGGATATGGTGATCTGCGGTCACGACGGGGAGTTCGTCGCCGTCCTGGCCTGGCCCGCGCTTCCCGGATGCCGGCAGCTTGCCGGCCTCGGCGAGGAGTCACGGGTCCCGGAAATTCTGAAGAACGCGGATATTCGGGCCGCTCTCGCCGAAAGATTGGCCGCGTTCAATGCCGCCGCGGGCGGTTCCAGCCGCCGGGTAAGACGCCTGATGCTCCTCGAGGAACCGGCCCAGATCGACGCCAACGAGATCACCGACAAGGGCTACATCAACCAGCGCGCCGTGCTGGCGCGCCGGGCGGACCTGATCGAGGAATTGTTTGCCGATCCGCCGTCCGACCGGGTGATCGAGATCGTCGCCTAAACCAAGCCCCGCCAGGCGGACAAGCCGAGTTGGAAATGCCGGCAACCCCTTGTCGGCCTGCCCCGCCGCACTGACAACTATTTGAATTTCATCAATTATTTCGTTCAGGCGCCCCAGGCGCTCGGTTCCACGGTCGAAATGACGACCGGGTTTTCCTTGCCGCGCACCGTCACCGAACCGAGTTCCCGGTAGGGAAAACCGGGCGCCTGATGCACGGTGCTGTCGGCGACGATGATCCGGGTCCCGTGTTCCTTGTTCACCTGCTCGAGCCGCGCCGCGAGATTCACCGCATCCCCATGGACCGTGTAGTTCAGCCGCCCCGCCGCGCCGACGTTCCCGGCGACCAGGAGCCCGGTATTGACCCCGATGCGGATGCCGAGCCGAAGCCCCGCGAAGGTCCGGCCGGCCATCAATCGCTGGAGCTCGATGGCGGCGGACACCGCATTCGCCGCATGCCGGTGGTCGCGGGCCGGGACGTTGAACGTCGCGAGAATGGCATCGCCCTGGAACTGGGTGATGACCCCCTTATGCCGCTCCAGTATCTCGACCGCGGCGGAGAAGTACTCATTGAGCAGCCCGACCACCTCCTCGGGCCGGAGGCCTTCCGCGACGGTGGTGAATTTCTCGATGTCGGTGAACAGAACGGTGGCCTCGGTGGTGGTCGGCGTGAGATCTCCATCCTCCGCCAAAATGGCGGCGGCAACCGCTTCGGGGACGAAACGCCCGAACTGATCGCGAATCCGCCTCCGCTCCCTGAGGCCGTCGACCATGTTGTTGAACGACTGCCCGGCGAGGTCGAGTTCGTAGATCCGGGTCCTCGGCACATGGACCGTCTCGCCCAGGTCCCCCTCCTGCACGCCATTGGCAGAGACGGCCAATCTTTGCGCCGGCCTGGCCGCCCGGCGGCCCAGCAATATGGCAATGACCAGTGAGACGAGGAAGACCGCGCCGCCGGCAATTCCCATACCGAACAGCCGCTCGATGACGTCGTCCCCGATACTGGTATCGAAGTAGGTCCCGATGACCCACGGCCGGGGCCCATAGCGATCGATCTCGCGGATCACATAGCCGGTTTCGGTTTCATCGACTTCCTTGAAAAGAATGGAGGCATTGGGAACCGGCGCGACGATCCGTTGATTGACCCTCACGGCCGACGCGAGTCCGGACAGGAAATTGTCGCCCAACTCGTCAATGGGGGTCAGCGCCTCGCCGCCGTACACCGAAATATTTTCCGCCGGGACCGGCCGCAGCCGGACTTCCCCCGAACGAACCAGGGACGGATGGGCGAGCACCCACTTCCGGTCGTACAGGATGAATGGAACGAGCGAGCCGTCCGCTGCTTTCTCGACCAATGTCCGCGACAATTCGGAGAGAGAGACGGTCAGCACCAATGGGCCCCAATAGTCTCCGTTCCGGTAGAGCGGCAGTCTCAAGACAAGCATGAGCTGGGGCGGGTCCAGTTCCCGCGACAGAAGCGGCTGGCCCCATGCGATGGAGCCCGGCGCCATCGCCTTGATCCGGGCCATGAAGTTCGCCAGTTCCGGCTGCCCGGACCAATCCCGCGTAATCGGACCGTCGGACAGACCGGAGTGGATGTAGCCGATTCCGCCGCGATCGACGGTGACCACGCTGAACACCTGGGGCGTCGCGGAGACGACGGCTTCCACTATCGACGCCCACTGCCGGGAATCGGCGGGATTCAATTCGCCCGATGCAACCCGCGCCGCCAGCCAACGGCCCTGGGCCTCGATGGGCCGCAGGAGACGGTCAACCTGTTCCGTCGCATTGTCGACGATCGCCGCCGTTCGCGACCCCAGCAGGTCCGCGCTGGTGACGCGCATGCCGGCAAGGCCCATCCACAGGACGACCAGGACCGAGATGGCGGTCAACCCGCCGAACACGCCGCTCAACAGCCAGGCAAGCGGGATTCGGTCGTGTTTCGGATTTGAACTTGTGACGATGGTCGTGCCATCGGGCGCCATCGGCTGCGTTCCCTAATTCACGAATGCGGGCAAACCCGCTCGTGTCAACGCGGCAAGCATGGGACCGACGGCATCCGGGCCAAACAAATTCAGCATTCGCCGGGCCGAACGCTCATTCAGATCCGGCTTCAGTTCAATTGCCTCGGAAATCAGTTCCCGCGCCTTGCCGTCCCGGCCGGTCATGGCATACGCGACCGCCAGCAGCAATCGCGGGCGAAGCGCGGTTTTCATCTGGGAAACCGTTTTCGCCAAGGTATCGGCAGCCGCCTCGAACTCTCCGAGGGCCATCTGTGAAATGGCCAACCCCACCTTGTAGGGGCCATGATGGTATGGATTGAGCCGGATGGCGGTTTTCGCGGCATGGTTCGCCTCGCGGTTCCTGCCCAGACGAACGAGCGGCTGAATCATGTGCAGGTGCAGTTCGGCGGCGTTGGGATTGAGCTCCAACGCCGTTCGAATGGACTTGAGGCTTTCTTCCGGCTGCCGTTTCCGCGCCAGTACGGTGCCCAGCGTCCAGTGGGAATAGAAGTCGTTCGGATCAAGCCTCAGCGCCTCTTCCGCGTGCTTGAACGCACCCTCGACCAATTGCATATGCCGTTCACGCGAAACCCCGCGGGCCTGGCGCAGCAGCGCCCGGGCAAGTGACGCATGGGCCTGCGCGTAATCGGGATCCAGGCTGATGGCGCGTTCCAGGAGCCGGGCCGCCTCGACGCCGACTGCGCTCGGCCCGGGCCGCGAGAGAATACGCCGCGCTCGAAGGACGAGGTCATAGGCCTCCACGTTGTCCGTCGTTCTTGCCCGTGCCCGAAGCGCCTCCGCGCCTTTCACTTCCCTGGCCAAAGCCCCCGAAATGCGCGATGCGATCTCATCCTGCACTTCGAAAATCCGGTCGACGCTGCGGTCGAACCGGTTCGACCACAGGACCAGATTGTTCGTCGCATCCACGAGCTGCGCGGAGACGCGCACCTGGTCTCCGGCCTTCCGGAAGCTGCCGTCGACAACGTAACGGGCGCCGAGCGCCTTGCTGACCTCTGCGACCGTCGGGGCCTTGCCCTTGTAGGCGAAGGTCGAGTTCCGGGATATGACGAACAATGCCGGCGACCGCGCGAGGTTGGTGATGACGTCCTCGGTGATGCCGTCGCTCAAATAATCTTCCTGGTCGGACCCGGACAAGTTGGTGAACGGCAGGACGGCGATCGCCGGCTTGTCACTGAACGCCGGCTCATCGGCGGTAGCCTCCACCACGCCATCCACGTCCACTGAAATATTCAGCAGCCCGCTACCGAATAGAACACCCGCACCGACAGCGATCACCGCCGCCGCCCCCGCCAAGGCCTTGGGCGAACGGAAGATCGACGGCTTGGTCTTCCGCGCCTTTTCGGACGCCTGCGCCGCTTCGCGCGCCTCGTCATCGATCAGCACCTTGTATGCGCGAACCGGCTGGGCGATATTCTTGACGGTCTGCTCGCCCATGTCGTGGAGATCGAGGGATAGCCGGCCAATTATCTGATCGCGGACATTGCCGGAAATGCAGATGCCGCCGGGATCGGCGAGACTTTCCAATCGGGCGGCGATGTTGACCCCGTCGCCGAAGATATCGTCCCGGTCGACGATCACCTCACCGAGATTGATGCCGATACGGAACTGCAGCTTTTCGTCGTCGGCGCGGCCGCGGTTTTTGTCTCTCAGCTCGCCCTGCGCCGCGACCGCGGCATTTACCGACGCCCGCACGCTGGTGAATTCGGCAAGGATGGCGTCGCCGGCGAAATGGACGACCCGGCCGCCATTTTCTTCGATCGAGGACGTGATGACGTCGAGGGACTCGCCCAACGCCTTATGGGTGCCGGCCTCGTCCTGACCGGTCAACCGGCTGTAACCTGCGACATCGGCATAAAAAATCGCGGTCAGCTTGCGTTCGAAATCGTCCTCGGCCATCGCGCTGTGTTTTCTCGCTGTACAGCCCCTAAACGCCCATATACCACGAAATCCGTCGATTTCCCGATGCATATATGGACCTGGGTTGAATCACCCGCCAGTCGCCAGCCGCTCTTTGATCGCCCCTGCGATAACCCCGGCGGTATCAAGGGGCCCGGGCGGCGTCCAGTCCTCAAGCCGGTCTCCCAACGGCCGGGCAAATCCCGCCTCGGTCAACTCGGCAACGAACCGGCCGTGGCGCTCGGAGAGATGTCCCTCGGGTGCAAAAATATAGACTTGTTTTCCGCCGGCGCACGCTTCGCAGGCCATGGATATGGATTCACCGGTGACCACGATGGCATCCGAGCACGCTAGATATCCGGGATAGGGATTGGGCGGCGGATCTCCAAGCCGGTACAAACGGAATTGGTCCGGGATCGCCTCGTTCAGGGCCCGCTCCAGCGCGTTGGCCGCCTCGGGCCCGGTCCGGCGGCTGGTGGTGGCCAAAATCGTCCCGCCGCCGCTCACCAATCCCGCCGCCTGCCGCCCCAACGCTGCGGCTTGCCCGGCCGTAAACGCCCGCCGCCGGGTGGCGCCGCCCACCAGCAGCGCGACAAGAGGCCGCGGCAGCCGGCCAAGCTCGCCGTTCCATTCCCGGCGGGCGGCCGCCAGCGTCCCGGCGGTGAGCCGATGGGGAGCGCCGGTGATACGAACCAGGTTTGCGGCCGCTGGAACGGTATCATGATTCGGGACCGCGACCAGGTCGAACTCGGCAAGGCCGGCGGCGCCGGGGTACATGATTTGAATGCACCGGCTTCGCCCGCCGCTCCGGCGTTTGATCGACCGGGCAACGGGCGCGGACCGCCGTCCGGCGGCAATGACCAGATCGGGCCATGGCCCGGCCAAACCGCGGGCGCTCGCACCGGTAAGTCCCGCCGTGCCGGCTCCAATCAGCACATTCGGCAATCGGGACAACGGATTGTAGTCCAAATCCTTGATTTCAAAGGGATACCCAAGGGCCTCGGCGACCCCCAAGGCCTGGGCGGCGGTGCCCGCGCGCGGATCCTTCAGCACCCATACGGTCGGCGGTTCGGGCATATTGTCGGTAGTGTCAGTCATTCGGCTGCCATGGTTGACAGATTTCGCGCCGGATTTGAACCATGATCACCGTTTCGGGACTCGACAATTCAAACCGGCCACCCGCCTAATGAGGATCATGAGCACCGCGACCGCCCTGTTTTCAGTCGGCCAGATCGTCCACCACCGCCGGTTCGACTACCGCGGCGTGATCATCGACGTCGACCCCGTGTTCGACGGCACCGAGGAATGGTACGAGCAGATGGCCAGGTCTCGCCCACCGAAGGACAAACCCTGGTACCACATACTGGTTCACGGCAGCGACGTGCAGACCTATGTGGCGGAACGGAACCTCGAGCCCGATACGGAAGGCGGCCCGATCGTTCATCCACACGTAGATGTGATCTTTGAGGGTCTCGCGGACGGCGAGTACATTCCGCGCTCAAAGGTAAATTAGGCACCATTTTTTTGCCGTTTTTGCGGCCAAACGGCCTGGAATTCCCGCAATTTTTTCGTGGGTGAAATGCAAATCCTGCATCGCTAAATTAGCGGAAACCGGGACGGACCAAGCCTGAGCGAGTTCGCAGCCGCGACAGAATTCGAGGCCTTGGCCGTTTATGGATTGGCGGTATTTCGGCCGCCGGGACTGACAGTGACCTAAGGAGCTACCATGGCCACCGGAACCGTTAAATGGTTCAACGTCGTCAAAGGATACGGGTTCATAAGCCCCGATGACGGCGGAAAAGACGCTTTCGTGCATATTTCGGCAGTTCAGCGGGCGGGACTTGCGGAACTGAAAGAAGGACAGAAGTGCGAGTATGAGTTGGCGGAGGGCCGCGATGGCCGTTCGTCCGCCGACAACCTCGTTCTCCTCG
>CBDBMR010000011.1:0-157419 GCA_965207535.1 Rhodospirillales bacterium
GGCGGCCATGGCGGCGGACTGCACCAGCGGCGTCGGATGCGCGACCGCGCCCGGTACACAAACCACGCCCGGCCGCCACGGCGCGTAGGGGCCGGCGTCGTTGGCAGAGGAATCGGCGTCTGCGGCGGGCTCGACCGCGCCGGTCTCGATGACCAACTCGGAGACTGGCCCCCAGTCGTGGGACCGCCGGGTCTCGGGCGTCGATACGGGCCTGGGGCCGCGGCGCGTTGCAGGCTTCGGGGCGATCGGCTTGCCGAACAGGTCGCGCGCGGGACCGGACGGCACCGGCGCGATGGGCTGCCGCTGCGGCACCTGTGCGATGACGGCATCGAGCAGTTCGGCGGCGTTCGCGACGCGTGCCGTTCCGTCCAGTTCGAAGCCGGGTCCGTCGCCGCGTTCCAGCACGGTGAGGCGGGTGTCGAACCCGGTGCCGCGGCGGGCATAGGCGCGCCCGTCGATGGCCATGGTGAAGACGCAGCGGGCCGGGGGATCGAGGCGCCCGACGGCATCGCCCAGCACGCAATGGGCCGAGGTGATGGTGACCAAGCGCCCGCCCGGCGGCAGCATTGAGGCAGCGGAGCGGACATGGCGCAGGTCGGCGTCGTGCCGGCTGCGGTCGACGCCGGGTGTTGCCGAGAAGGGCGGGTTCATCAGCACGACGGTCGGGCGGACGTCGCGCAGCCGGTCGGCAATAGCCTCGGCGTTGAACGCCGTCACCGCGGCCTCGGGAAACAGCCGGGTCAGAAGCCGCGCGCGGGTCTGCGCATATTCGTTGAGATGAAGACTGTCGGTGACGGAATTACCCAGCGCACATTCCGCCATCACCGCCAGCATGCCGGTGCCGGCCGAGGGCTCCAGCACGACGTCGCCCGGCCGGATCGCGGCGGCCTGCAAGGCGGCGTAGGCCAGCGGCAGCGGGGTCGAGAACTGCTGAAGCCGGACCTGCTCCTCCGAGCGCTTGGTGTGCGAGGGCTCCAGCGCCGCGAGCGCCTCCAGCATCGCCAGCATCCGGCGCGGACCGTCCGCACTGGCGCCGCAGGTGCGGCGCATGCCCCGGCCGTAGCGTTGAAGGAACAGCACGCACGCGGCCTCGGCGGCTTCGTAGGCGTCCTTCCAGACCCAGCCTCCCGCGGCGTCGGAGGCGCCGAAGGCCACCGTCATCGCGTCCCGCAGAGTCGCGGCGTCGAGAGGCCGGCCTGACTCCAGCACCGGCAGAAGGGTTTGGGCCGCGGCGAAGATCGCGTCGCCCTGAACCGGGCGGGCCGGCGATGCGGGCGGATCGATGGCAGCGGGAAGAGGCGGACGCGCGAGGGCGTCCGGCGCCGGGCGGGCGTCGAGCATGGGCCGGTCTCCGTGCTGAAGGGCAACGGGCCGGCGTTGACTGGACGCGGAGTGCGACTCCCGCCCCGCCCCGCCGGACCGCCTCAGACCGGCTGGCCTGCCTCCTGGCGGCGCGGAGCGCGGAGGGGGAGAGTGCGTTCGGGGAAGTGGAAGCGGGATCGGGCGGGACGGTCAGCCGAAGCGTTTGCCCTCGGCCGTGAAGCTGAACGAATTCACGTCCAGCGCCTCATCGACGGATTCGTCGGAGGTCTGGTGCTCGTACTCGCGCTCAAGCTGGCGATAGAGCCAGCGCGCCAGGTCGCGCAGCGCCTCGATCACCGTGTCCTCGGCGCCGTCGGTCATGGGCTGCCAGGTCGGGCTGTCGCGCTCGACCTCGATCGCCATGGTGTATTCGTGGCAGTAGCGGCCACGATGGCGGAGGGTCGCATTCAGCTGGTAGAAGTTGCGCTTCGCCGTCTCCTGCAGAACATCGGCGATGCGGTGCAGCTCCTCGTCCTTGGGCGCATGGGCGCGAATGGCCCTGCACGATCCACGGGCATGGCACCACGCTCCGGAGAAGCTGGCCCCGTCCCCCTGGCTGGAGAATCCACTATGGAATATCCGCGGCTTTTCGCGGGTTCCGCCACCATGGAGGCGCACCGGGGTGGTGGCGAGCGTGACGCCGAGGATCTTGCAGATCGTCTCGAAATCCTCGTAGACGAAATCGTACCACTCGTCGTGAAGGCCGGCCTGTCGATACCAGCAGCGGGCGGCTTCCTTCGCCTCGTCCGACAGCTCGTCGATGCCGTAGACGGTGGTCTCGATGATGCGGGGCATGGCTCAGCGCTCCTGCGGTTTGGGCATGGGCCGGGCGGCCGGCACGAACCGGACGGCCTCTCGGACGCGCCTGAGCGCGACGCGGCCGCAGTCGGGGACGGCGCGGCGCCAGGGCCGCGGTTTGCGGGAAAACCAAGCAGAATCCGCGACGAAGCCGTCGGCGTAGGCCACGAAGTGATCGCTCGTCGCGATCGCCCAGGTCCCCGACGGCGCGGGATCGAGGAACGTCCCGAGCGTGATCGCGCGGACCTCGGACGGGACGTCCGCGAAGATGCGCTCCCAGACCTCCTCGCGACGGGCGTGGCGGCGTTCGCCGTATTTCGGATGCCAGAGCGCGAAGTCGGGGACGAAGCCGAATGTTTCGAGCGCGGCGGCGAGCTCGTCGGTGTGGACGCCGTTGACCGAAGGGCGGTCGAACAGGCGGCGGATGACGGCGGCGGCCTCGTGGGTCGGCACGCCGGCAATGGCGGAAATGGCGGAGGGTCCGCACTTCGTGGCGCGGCCGGTGATCCTGTGCAGCATGGCAGTCTCCGGGCTGGAATGGCGTTGGGGCGCGGCGGTCGAGGCGGCAGGTCCGGCGGCGCGAAGCCTGCCGGCGGGGCCGGATCGAGCGGGTGTTCGAGGATGCGCCGCCCCGCCCGGCGGGCGAGCGGCCGGCCGTCAACAGGCGGGCGGTTCTCCGGGCGCCGCGTTGCGGGGACGGTCAGTCTTTCGCCCGCATCGCGTCGTAGCGGGCTGCCTCGCTGCGGGCGTAAAGCTCGGGAGCGTGGTGTTTCAGCGCGCGCTCATAGCCGGAGAGCCAGGCTTCCACTTCGCGCCATGACGGGAATTGCTTCTGGTATTCGCCGTCCTTGAGGATCCGCGCGACATGGGGTTTGGGCGCCCAGCCGAGGTCGAGCCCGACCTTCCGGAAGCACTGGCGGAGATATTCCTTTCCGGCTTTGGTCACGGGTTCCTCCCTGTCAGCCTGGGTCTTCGATTTCGCGCCGGTCGATGCGCCCGATCGCGAGCTGGATATCCAGATGCGCGGCGCGGACATCGGCCTCGACGGCGGCGATGCGTCTCTGAAGCTCCGGCGCGCGCCAGCAATCGCGCGGCTTGCCGTCCGGCTTGACGTAGTTCGCCAGCAGGTTGGCGATCTTCTCCAGCTCGTCCGTCGCCCTCATGAGCGTTGCGAAGCCTGCCGCCACCGTCTCGCTGTCGAGCGCGGCGGTCATGCAGTCGAACGCATGCTCCATTTCGGCCCGGAGCGCCGCCGGGTCGTGGCCGCCCAGATCCCCGGCGTCCTGGTCGCCGGCCCAGATGCACTCGTTCTCGACGGCCTGCGCGATCATGGCCCGCGCCGTCTCTCGGATGGTCGTCATGTCGTCTCCTTTCGGGCCGGTCCCGCCGTTCGATGCAGGCCGGATCGGGCGAATGCGCCGCCCCGTCCGGTCCGCATCGTCAGGCTCCGAAGGGGCGAAGCGGACCGGGACCTCCCGCGCCCGCCCGGCGGCCCGCCCAGGCCCGGCTGGCCGGACTCCGGACGGTGCGTTGCGAGGGGAACGGGGATGGCGCGCCGGCGGCGAACGGGCAAGCGCGCGGTCAGAGCAGGCCGCTGTGCTTGAAGCTGAGCGCCGCGGTCGGGGTGACGATGACGTGATCGAGCAGCGTGACCTCGATGGTCTTGAGCGCCCGATCGATCCGCTTCGTCGTCTCGATGTCCGCCCGGGACGGCTCGGTCGAACCCGTGGGGTGGTTGTGCAGGACGATGACCGCGCTTGCCTGCATCTCCAGCGCCCGGATGCAGATCTCGCGCGGATAGGCCGGGGTGTGGCTGACCGTGCCGCGCTGGTGCAGGCGGTCCGCAATCAGCGCATTGCGCCGGTCGAGGAACAGGGTGCGGAACTCCTCGACTTCCCGGTGCCCGGCCAGGGTGCGGCAATAGTCGATCACCTCGCGGTAGTTGCCGAGGGAGGGACGCACGGCGTCGGGAACCGCCTCGCGCGCCATGGCGATGCCGAGGGCCTCGGCGGCCTTCAGCGCGGCGACGGCGTCCTCGGTCATGCCGGGCGTGCCGCGCAGCCGGTCGGGCCGGGCGGCGAGCGCGCGCGACGCGGTGCCGAAGCGTTCGATCAGGCCGGCGGCAAGCGCGGCGCTGTCATTTCCGGCATGGCATCCGGCGAGCAGCAGTTCGAGCAGTTCGCGCTCGTCCACGGCGTCGCGCCCGGCACGCAGCAGACGGGAGCGGAGCCGGCGGCGGCGGGCGTTGCGTTTCACGGACGCGGGCGGCGCCGGCATGTCGAGGATCGGCATGTCGTGGAAGCCGCAGGCGATGTCGGGCATGGCAATGCTCCGTGACGGGGGAAGAAGGCGTCCCGGATCGATGTCCGGGGGCGTGTTTCGCTGGACGGGATCAGTCGTCCTCGGGGAACATCACGGTGATGACCGCCGCTCCGTCGTCGCCGGCGCCGATCGCCACGATCGGGTAGTGCCGGCGGGGCGGGCGCTCGCTGTCGCAGAGGTCCTTGCGGATGTCGCGCACCAGCACGCACATCCTCACACGGTCGCTGTCCGAGGCGCGGAGCGCGTAATGGCGGGCCATCCAGAGCACGTCCCAGAGCCGGCCGCTCTCGCTCTGGAAACCCTGGTAGCCCTCGGGCAGCGCGACGAGTCGGTCCCACACGGAGCGGGAGAGCGCGACGGGGATTTTGAAGCCGGCCTCGCGGGCGGTCTCGGTGACGTCGACGAGCACGCCGTCCTCGATCGCCTGGGCGCGGGTATAGGCGAACAGGACGGGGCCGAACGGCTCGGCGGTGCGGGGATCGGGCATGGCGAAGTCCTCGATGGGGTCGAACGGAAACGCCCCGGATCGGAGTCCGGGGCAGGCTCCTGCCCCAGGGACTCCAGGGCAGGGCGAGTACGGTGCGGATGCGGATCGGGCGGGGTCAGGCGGCCGCGGCTCCGGAGATCGGATCGGGCGGGCCGAGCTCGACCGCGACGCGGCCCTGCGTCACCGTCACGGTGACGGTGCGGTCGGGCGGCATCAGCCAGAGCAGGTCGGTCCAGACGGCATTGGCGATGGCGCGCTTCTGCGCCTCGTCGGTCGGGCTCTGCGGGCCGGGGATGAACAGGGTCATGGGGCAACCTCCCTTGTGTCGAGCGGGTGGAAATCCGCCGTGAGCCTCACCGGGCCGCGCCGGCGCCGCCGAGGGTCACGGTCACGTCGGGCCGGCGGATGCGGATGTCGACGGCGCGACCCTCAGGCGCCAACCACATCAGCTCGCGACGCACCGCGTCGGCCAGGGATTGGCGGCAGGCGTCGTCGTCCGACAGCAGCAGCCGGGTCGCCAGATGCAGCGCGTCCTCGTCGAAGCGGCCGAGCTGGGTCTCGTAGCTGTCCGCCCCGGCGTCGTCCGACGGCGAGAAGAAGCCGTTGCGGAGCAGTGCCGCGAGCTGGTGCGGCTGGAGCGCGCTGTCGGCGGTCACCAGCGGCAGGGCGTCGTGGAGCCAGCTCCAGGCCTCGCCCGCGAAGGCGACATCGGCCGGCAGGGCGAGGGCGTCCGCCGGACCGTCCGCCGCCCGGACGGCAAGTTGGATACAAACCGCTTCGGGCCTGGGCGGCAGCTCCACGGCAGCCGGCCCCGCGCGCTCCGGCAGCGGGGCGTCGTCGAGCGCATGAACCTTGCCGTCCAGCGTGACTACGACGGCGATGCCGGTCGCGCGGTCGAGCCTGTCGTACCAGCCATAGCCGTCGAGCCTGCGGTCGGCCTCGAACAGGCGCGGCGCGGCGCCGTCCCGTTCGGCGGCGCGCCACAGCGCCTGGTCCTCCGGCGGCTCGGTTTCGCAGGCCATCACCAGCGCGTCCTTGCCGACGGGTGCGAGCTTCGGCGGATCGCGCCAGTCGTCGACATTGGCGATGGAGGGCCGCCAGGGGCGGAGCAGGGCGGGCGGCGGCGCCATTTCGATGCCGGCCGCCCGCGCCCGCGACCAGTCCTCGAAAGCCGGACGCGGCGAGGGATCGGCCGCCATGGCGCGGTAGATGGTGAGCCGGGCGGCCGCGCGCATCTCCTTCAGGAAGGCGTTCTCGACCGCCTCCTTGCGGGCCGGCAGCACCAGTTCGAGGTCCGGGCAGTCGTCCATATCGGCGAGCACGGTCCAGGTGGCGCCGTGGACGGTCTCGACCGTGGGCAGGCCGACCGTAAGCGTGAGCCCGAAGAAGCTGAGGTCGGGGTCCCTGTAGCCGTCGCGGCGGTTCCTGAAGACGCCGAACACGAGGCCCCGCCAGCGCGCGGCGTGGACCGCGCCGTCGAGGAAGGCGCGGCGCGGCAGTTGTTCGGGGGCAGCGTCGCCATCGGTGCGGTCCTCGAAGATCACCGGCAGCGGGTAGTGCCGGGCGGCGGCCTCAGCCGCGGCGCGGATGGCGGCGGCAGAGCCTCGGTCGCCTGGAACGAAATCGCCGTGCCATAGGGATACGGGGCATCGTCGTGGACCTGCACCTCGGCCTCGGCCTCGCCGAGAAAATGCGACGGTTCCAGCTCGACGCGCCAGCCGAGTGCGATCTCCCCGTCGGATGAACGGGGACGCGAGGAGACGGCGCAGTTACGCCGCGCCAGGCTGGCGAAGCCGAAGCCGGCGGCGTCCTCGCGACGCACCAGGGCGTCGTCCCAGCCGTTCTGGCCGAAGCTCAGCAGCACGGCCGGATCGGCGATGCCCATGCCGTCGTCGGCAATAGTGACGGTAAGCGGCGTCTCGCCCGCCGCGGCGGCGGTTTCGTCCGGTCGGTCGGCGGGCGCGGCGACCGAAATGCGCACCCGCGCGGCGTCGGCGCGGCGGCTGTTCTGGAAGGTCTCGGCGAAAATCTCGGACAGGGTGGCGGCGTAGATGCGGGTGACGCGCTTGACGGCGCTCTCGTGGATGCGGGCGCGGATCGTGCGGTTCATGGGCGAACCTCCTGGGGGATGCGAAAACGGAAACGCCCCGCCAACGGACAATGGCGCGGACGGGGCGCTTCCCTGGGGGCAGGACGGCTACTGGACGCGGCGGAGGAACTCGGGGATCTCCATCGGGTCCGGGCTGGCGTCGTGCCCGTTTGCTGGAACCGGCGGGATCGGCACCGGTCGCGGAGATGCCGTCCGGGCCGCCCGCGACGTCCGGGTCGGGATCGGCCTCGCCGGTGTCGCTGTCATCGGCATCGGCAGCATCCCCGCCCGCCGCATCGCCGTCCGAGGGGCCAGCATCGGGCGCTGGCGCGTGGCCGTTTCCGTTGGACACAGGCAACGCGTCCGGCGGCGCGGTTCCGGCAGCGGCGGCGGGTTCCCCGGATTGTGCGTCGCAGGCCGGCTCGGTCGCGGCGGCTTCCGTCGCCGCATTCCCGGCGCAGATGTCCGGCCGACCGGCATCGAACGCCTTGAATCCCGGCGGGACCCAGGCGAGCGCCTTGGCGTGCATGGACGGCGCTCACGCCCACCGGCGGATCGCCGGCGGCGAAGGCGGCCTCCATCGCCTCGGCCAGCGCGGGCTTCTTGTACTTGGACCGCGCCGATGCCCAGGCGAGACCGAACACGGTGCGGGCGATGTCGAGCACGCGCGCCTTGGCGATCCGCGACCAGTACATGGCCGCCGTGGGCCGGATCTGCTTCGCGAAGTCGATGTCGAGCCTCGCGATCGTGGCTTCGAGCTCGGGCCGCGCCTGGGGCTCGAAGGCGAGCTGGCCCTTGACCGTGCGCGCGACGCAGGCCGCGAACAGCGCCTCCTTCTCGGCCTGCGGCAAGGCCCTGAGAGCGGCGAAGGACTCGCCGCCGTCCCCGATCTCAAGCCAGTCGAGCGACAGGTGCGAGCGGTCCTCAAGCATCGCCTCGCCCGGCGACCAGTCCGCGAAGTCGGCGTCGTTCATCCGGGTGTTGGGCCGGTCCGCGGTCTCCTTGACCGCGATGTCCAGCGCGTGGTCGTGGTAGCCATGGGTAAACACGGCACGGCCCATCTGGAACACCGCGAGGTCGAAGGCGGCCGGGAAGTCGCCGGCGAGATGCGCCTTCACCAGCGCCGTGCGGATGCAGCGCTGATCGTCTGCCAGCCCGATGCCGACGCCCGCCTCCTTGCGCGCCTCGGCTTCGCGGTCCCTCGGCCCCGCCATGGGCTGGGCGACGGCCGGGCCGGCGGCATGCGTGGCATGGGTCCCGGCGTCCGGGTCATGGCCGTTGGCGGCCTGCGCTGCCGCGCCGCCGGACTCCTGCGGCTTCGGCATGTCCTCGGGCTTGACCAGGCCGGCGATGACCTGCATCGAGCCGTCATTGCCGATCGTGACGATGCAGCCGGCCATCCCGAAGTCCTCGCGCCGGAAGACCGCGCGGGCCTCGACGGCGCCCTCGATCTCGTCGAGCCGCGCCTCGATGCGTTCGCCCTCGGCGGCCAGCTCTTCGGTCCAGTCCTCGTCGTCGAGATTGACGAGCTCGTCGTGGCGGGTTTGCAGCCGCTCGATCTCGGCCTTCTCCTCGTCGGTCGGCGCGCCGGGCTGCGGCTCGACGCGGCCGTAGGAGGCGGTGTCGCTCCACCCGGCCTCGATCATGGGAACGGCCCACTTCCAGCGGGTCGCGAGCTCGTCGGCGGCCGCCTGGAGCTTGCCCATCGCCACTTTCTCCAGCAGCACCGGGTCCTCGAACCAGACGCCGTGCTCGTGCTCGTCGGCGAACAGGTCGCGCATGACCGCGCCGCCGGCGGCCTCGTAGGCCTCCACGCCGACGAACCGCGCCACGGCGGCCGCGCCCGGCACGCGCTCCTCGGTCAGGAGGCGCTTCACCTGCCAGGCGGCGGGCCGGTAGCCCTGGGCCGAGACCTGTTCCCAGACCGCCATCTGGCGCTCGCGGTCGGCGGTGACGGCGAAGGCCTTCAGCACCTCCAGGTCGATCTCGCCCGCGCGGTAGGCGTCCAGCAGCTCCGGCGCAGCGTTGCCGAGGCGCAGGCGCTGCTCGACGATGCGCTCGGAGGCGCCGAAGCGCGCCGCGATGGCCGAAACCGACTGGCCGGCCCTGGCGAGCTCGGAGAAAGCGACCACCTGGTCGGCGGGGTGCATGGCGACGCGCATGACATTCTCGGCGAGAGAGACCTCGCCGGGCTGGGCGTCGCCGGTCCTGACCTGGCAGGGCACCGGATGGTCGGCGTCGAACGCCGCGTCCTCGACCAGCGCCTGCATGGCCTTCAGGCGGCGCCCGCCGGCGACGACGGCGTAGCGTTCGGTGCCGTTCTCGTCGGGCTCGTCGGCGCGGACGACCAGATTCTCCAGCAGGCCGAGGGCGGCGATCGAAGCCTTCAGCTCGGTGTCGGCCCGGGCATCGGGCGGGGTCTTGCGGACATTCTCGGGGGCGAGCGCGAGCCGGGAGAGTGGGATCTCCCGGATGAGCGGCTCGGCCTTGGGGGCGATGAAGTTCATGGCGAACCTCCCTCGGTGATGTGTGGGAAAAGACGGAAGCGGCGTGGGGACCGGCTCCCGCCGGCCCCGTCCGCGCCGCCCGGACCCCGCCCCGCTCCGCCTCCTGGCGGCGTTGCGGGCAGGGAGGAGGCGCGGCGGCAGGACGGCGATTTGGGGAACGGTCTGGCCGAACGGGGCGGGCGGGCGGCAATGGCAGGCTCACCGAGCGGGAGCGCGGTCGCCTTCCTTGCTGTCGTCGGCTTCGGCCCGGTCGGCCGCCCGGTCCAGAAGATCGGCGGCCTTGCGCAGCGCGCCGGCGGCGTCGCGCATGCAGCGCACGCTCACATGCGGTTCGGGCGCGAGGTCGGGATCGGCGGTCCAGGCGATCCAGAAGGAGAGCCCGGACAGCGCCTTCAGCGCCTGCCTGAGCGCCTCGGCGGGGGCGCCATGGACCGCGCGCGTCATGGCCGGGCTCCCGGGCCGGGGGCGATGTCGATGCGCTCGCCCCAGGGCTCCCGGTTCCAGTCGGCCGGAGGGGTCGAATAGTTCACCCAGACCGTGGGAAAGGAAGGCTCCGTCCCGGGGTAGCGGGAGCACTCCATGTCGGTGAAATAGAGGCAGACCGCCGGCCGGACGCCCTGCTCGTCGAGCCATGCGAAGCCCGGCCTGAAGTCCGTGCCGCCCCTTCCCTTGACGGCGATCTCGTCGGGCAGGTCGTCGGGCGCGTATTCCGCCGCGTCCTGCACGGCGGCGTCGACCTGGAGCACGACGACGCTCTCTGGCCGGATCTCCGCCGCCACCTCGCGCAGCTCCGCCCAGAACGCGGCGAGCGTTGCCGCCGGCAGCGAGCCCGAGGTGTCGACGATGACGGCGATGGCCTCCATGCCCTCGGAACGGATCGAGGGGAGATAGAGCCCGGAGTCGATGAAGCGCCGGTTGGGGACGCTCCAGCTGTAGTCGCTCTTCGCGGCGTCGGTCATGTAGCGCCGCAGCAGCGAGCGCCAGTCGAGCGTGCCGGCATGGGCGCCGCGGACGGTCTCCTCGATCCCGCCCGGCGCCTTGCCCTCGGCCCTGGCGAGACTGAGCGCCTGGTGCATGGCCTCGTCCCAGGCCTGCTCCTCGGCGGCGACATCCCGCGCGGACGGGCCGTCGTCGCCATTGCCGTCTTCGCCGCCGCCGGCCGGCGCGTCCATGACCTCGCCGGTACCGGCGGGATCGCAGCTTGTGGGGGCGTTATCGCTTTCGTTGCCGGGGCCGCCGTCATCGTTCGACGGCTCCGTCGAACCGTCGGCCTCGCCATCGTCGCCGTCGCCGGATTGCTCGCCGTCATCGCCCCGGTTGGACGGGTCGCGCCCGTCGGCCGTTGGAGCACCGGCTGGATCGGCGCCGGAACCGCCCCCGGCGCCCGGCGGATCGCTGTCGTCGGAGTCGCCTTCGTCCGGCTCGGGCAGCCGGTCATAGGCTTGCTCGACGCTGATCCCGTCCCACGCTTCCGCGTCGGGCGGCAGGGTGAAGCCGGCGTCCCGCAACAGGCCGTGGGTGACCAGCTGGGAGGCGCGCTGCCAGCGTTCCGGGTCGCGCGCGCCCCGCCGGGTGTGGTGCTTGAGCGCACAGGCCAGCACCACGCGGGCGATCGCGGTCTCGATGACGTGCGCGTCGGTCTCCGCGATCCATTGCGGCGCATAGCGGATCTCCCGCCCGTCGCTCGCCAGCGTCTCGCGGGCCGGATCGGGGCGGACCGGCAGGCGGAGGGCGAGGGAGCCGAAGAAGGGCTGCTCCCTCAACAGCGCGGTCACGCAGCGACTGACCCGCTGGGCCGACTCCGAGCGCATGCGGGCGGCCATCACGCCGCCTCCGCCAGGTTCCCGGCCGCGGGCGCGAAATACCCCGCAAACCGCTCCTTCAGCGCATCCGCCTCGCGCTTGACGCTGGCGCGCGCCACCGGGTCGAAGCTCTTCGACGGCCGCAGCGCGTCCGGCTCGACGCTCGCGATCTTCTCCTTCACCTGTCCGCAGAGCTGCGCCAGCGTCTCGTCGCCGAAGATGTTGAGCCGCGGCACGATGTCGACCAGCTCGCGGATGTTGCCGATCATCGAATCCCGGAAGACCAGGGGCTTGCCCTCGCCGTCTTCCCGAAGACGTTCGGACACCCGTTCGACGGCCTCGCCGAGGCGGCGGTAGAGGTCGCCCACCGCGTCGTGCAGCCGCTCCTCGATCTGGCTCTCGATGTCGCGCTTCACCCGGTCGGTGTCGTCGGACGCCAGCTTCGCCATGAAATGGTCGGCGTCCGGCACCGGGATGATCCGGTAGCGCAGGCCGAACTTGCCGTGCAGGTCCTCCCTGGAGGGATACTCCGCGATCCGGAACAGCTTCCCCAGATCGAGGCGTGCCTTGTCGATATTGTCCTCGTAGTCGTCGATGAAGCGGGCGCGCTCGCGGACCATGCGCTCCCGGAGCCCGTCCATCAGCTCGGTGTAGCGCTCGTAGTTGGCGACGGGGAGCAACCGGCTTCCCTGGTCGTCCCAGGGCAGGGATTGGGCGTAATGGGCCGTGCGCGCCGCGCTCATGGTGGAGTTGATCGCGGCAAACGCGGTCTTCGGCAGCAGGCACTTGTTGTAGCGCCCGGCGGCGGTGCTGGCCTCGTGATGGACCGCGACATGGGTCGAGGCCTGGCGGTCGTAGAGCCGACCCGACCAGGCGGTGATCCTGAGGCTGACCAGCATGGCGTCGTGGGTGAGGTTCATGGGGCGGTTCTCCCGATGGGGGTGTTACTGAGTGCGGGCGGCGGCCCAGCGGATGAAGGCGGGCGAGCGCTGGAGGTCGGGATCGCGCCGGATGCAGGACCCGACCAGGAACTCGCCGACCTCCCGGCGCAGGCGCTGGGCGTAGGTGACGATCGAGCCGAGCGTGATGTCGTCGGCCATGCGGTAGAGCGAGCCGCAGAGCGCAATCAGGGCGCTCGCATTGTCCGGCACGATGGCGTTCTCGGGATCGTCGAGGACGGCCCTTGGATGGGGCAGTTCGCGCCAGACCTTGAGGAAGGCCGAGAACTCCACCGCCGCCGCCTCGCCGACCGTGCCCCGGAATACGGCGCGCTCCACCGTCGGATCGAGATTGCCGCGCTCGTTGACGACGTTGGAGACGATCTCCCAGGTCCGGGGACAGCAGAACGCCTTCTCCTTCGCCTGCGGATCGAAGGCATGCAGCAGGTCGGGGCGCATCTGGATGTAGAACAGCACCTCGGGCGCGATGCCGTTGGCGGCGCCCCAGGCGAGCCAGTCCTCGGCGTCGACCCGGATCTCCAGATGCACGAAGCGGGACGCCAGCGGCGTCGGCATCCGGTGGACCACGCCCCGGTCGCTCTCGCGGTTGCCGCAGGCGATCAGCGACGCGCCCTCGGGCAGCTCGTACTCGCCCACCTTGCGGTCGAGCACCAGCTGGTAGAGCGCGGCCTGCACCATGGGCACCGCCGAGGGCAGCTCCTCCAGGTTGACGAGCCAGCGGCCGGGATCGCCGGCGGGCGGCAGGAAGGCCGGCGGCGCCCAGCGGGTGCGGCCGTCGGCGTCGCGCCAGGGAATGCCGCGCAGATCGACCGGGTCGAGCAGCAATGCCCGCACGTCGAGATAATGGCGGCTCGCTCCAGCGGCGACCTGCTGGGCGAGCGCGCTCTTGGCGCAGCCCGGAGCGCCCCACAGGATCGTGGGCTGGCGGGCCTCGACCAGCAGCGCCAGGGTCGCCGCGAGCTCGCTCGGGCGCAGCGTGTAGTCGGCGGAAACGGTGTCGGGATCGGTCATCGGCGGCCTCCGGAATGGCGAGACGGAGGCGCGGGCTCCCTCCGGGCGCCCGGCCTTCGCCCGGACGGCAGCGCCGCTCCGCTCTTCGTGTCGGGAGGCAGGGGACGGGGGCCGGCGGCCGGTCGGCGGCGCGGGGCACGAGCCCAGGGTCAGGCGCGGTTCAGGCCAGTGGGGTCGTTGCCGCCGGGGCCGGCGGAATGCCGGTCAGCTGCGGCAGGGGAACGCCGGACGGTGAGAGGGTGTGGCCGATGCGGCGCTCGGTCTCCGCATAGCGGGCATAGAGGTCGGGACGGAGTTCGGCCGCCCGCCGCAGGTCCGCTGGCGAGGAGAAGATGCAGAACGAGCAGCTGCACCGCCGCAGGTGGTTGTAGATCCAGTGCGGCTTCTGGCCGGCGGCGCGGATGACGCGAAACACGTCGGCGGTCGAGAGGCCGAAGACCGGCAGCCAGTCGAAGACCTCGCGCCCGGCCGCGCTCATACGCTCGTTGCGCCGCCAGGGGACGCGCTTCGCGCGCGCGGCGCTCTCGTCGCGGCGGAGCCCGAGGCAGTTGACGAGCCGCCCGCCGAAGCGCGGATGGGCCTTCAGATAGCGGCGCAGCTCGCGCTCGATCGGCCCGCGCTTGTGCCCGGCCGTACACCATCTCTGGCGGATCCCGGGGAACATGCCGCGCTCCTCGACCCGGTCGAGCAGCGACTTGCCGGATGCCACCGGCGCGAAGATCAGCGGCACGCCGGCGGGCAGCGTCGCCTCGATATGCTCGACCGTGCCCGGCCACTCGACCTCACCGAGCGGGGCGTGGACCGCCACAATTTGGCCGCGGGGAACGATCCGGGACAGCAGGATGGTCATGCACTGCGAATCCTTGCCGCCCGAATGATTGACGGCGACGAGCGCGCCGGCGCGGATCGTTTCCCGGCACGCGGGCGGTACGGGAAGGTTGGCGATGCGGCTGGCCATGGGGCGGTCTCCCGGTTGGCGACGCGGAAGCCACTCTCCGGCCCCCGGAATTCGCCCCGAAAGGGGCCGGCCACCGCCTCCTGGTGTCGTCGGCCCCGTCCGCGCTGCGGCCAAAGCGACAATTGCGGCCGCACGGCCTTCATGCGGCCGGCCCGGCGTGCGAAATTGCGGCGTGTTGCCGGCTTGCGGCATCGGACGTTTGACAGGGAAAGGTGCCGCCATGGGGCCAGAGGAACTGATCCGGGCCTGCCTGGACGCGATGCGGGACTCCGACGCGATCGCCCCCGCTGGCGCGGTGGCGGGGAGGCACAGGTCGGCGCTGCTCGGGACGGAGGGCGTGGCCGCGGTCCTGGGCGGCTTCGCGATCGGCGTACATGGCGCCGACCGGGACCGCAGCCTGGAACTGTTCGAGGCGCTGATCGGCGAGGCGCTTCAGGACGAGAAGGGCGGCGGCCGCCTGGGAGGGCTGTTTCTGGACGAGGCGGCGAGAACCATCCGCCTGCTGGCCCGCACGGATCGGCTCGATGCGCCGGCGACCCACGATCTGGCCCGGGCCTATGCCCGCGCCGGCGCCGAAGCGCCGCCGGAACTGGTGCAGTGTCTGGCCGGGCACATGGCCGAACTGAGGAAGGCCGGAACCCTGCCGATCGACCCCGACTCGGAAATCGAGCGGATGAGCGTGGTGCTGGACCTCGACCCGCACTACCTGCACGGGAAGCTCGACGAGCGGATCGGTGTCTTCCCCGAGGCGGCGCGGGCGGCCTTCGCCTATGAAGTTGCGTGCCGGGACGAAGCGGCGTGCGGCCGGATCGCCATGTACTGGCTGCTGGACGAATCGGCGGCGGTGCGTCTGGGCGCGGCCGACGGCTTCCGCGAACGGGCGCTCCGGGGGATTGTCGACCCAATGTCGGCGGCCATGGTGCCGCTGATTCGGAACTGGATGCCGGCCGACGCCGGGCAGACGCTGCTGGACGAGGCCCTGGCCCAGGCGCGGCGGCGAGAGCTGATCGCACCGCTGCCGCGTTCGGAATGGCGCCGGGCGGAAATCTACGGCTCGATCCCGGACATGTGGGGCACGCAGATGCTGCGCGCGGTCCTGCAAGGGCGGGAGGAGCCGGCTGTCGCGACCGTGGTGATCGAACCCGGACGAGGAATCGCGCAGGCCATCGTGATATCGGGAATGGAAGCGATCGGCGAGCTCACCGGGTCGGCGTCGTTCGAGGCGTTGATCGAGACCTCGTGGGAAACCTTCGAGGAGCAGGTTGCGGTGGCCCTGGCCGAGGGGCTGGCGGCGGAGCGGCCGCCGGCGGCCGGATTGATCGATGTCGCGCTCGCATGCGGGATGTGGGAGTTGCGCCCGCGCGCGATGACGGCGGGAGACTGGCTGTCGGAGCTCGACCCGAACGATGAGATCGCCGCGCTGCCCGCGCCGGTGCGCGAGGATCTGGTCGGGGGCAGCGCGGCGTGGCGGGACGACTATGTCGTGGTGAAGGGCTGGTCGGGAGGGACGGCGGTCCTGCGGGAAGCCATGGACGGGGCGCGCGACGCAGACGGGGTGAAGACCGGGTTCTTCGCCCGGCTGGAGCCGAGGCGCGAGGAATGGGCGCGGCGGATGGTGCGCAGCGCGCATGTGCTGAAGGGCGCCGGAAACGTCGACTGGAAGACCTTCGCGGCGACGGCCAGGGCCGTGCTGGATGGGCGGGCGCTGGAGACAATCCCCATCATGGAGTATGTCTGGGAGAGGACCAAAAGGGACCTGGCGAAAGAGGAAGTGATGCGGGGGCGAGGGTGACTGAGCGCGCGGTATGATGGGAAAGATCGAATCGGTAAGTCAGGGACTCCCGGATTATCGCGGCGCGCGGACGGACAATCGAGCGGCGCTGTCGACCGAAGGCGCCACGCTGCTCGCCGGCGGCGAGATGGGTTGAGGCGGCCCGTGGCCATGAAACCTTTCTCGATCATGCACATATCGGACCTCCATCGGTCCCCGCGCGATCCAATCTCCAACGACGAGCTGATCTCGGCGCTCGTTCGCGACAGGGACCGGTACATTCGTGAGGAGCCTTCTATCGAGGCACCGCAAGCAATTGTCGTCAGCGGCGACCTTATTCGGGGAGTTCCGCTCCGTACCGACGACTTCACAACTGAGATTGAAGAACAGTATTTGGTTGCGGAGGGGTTTCTCGACGAACTGGTGCAGCGGTTTCTCGAAGGAGATCGGTCGCGGCTGATCATGGTCCCCGGCAATCACGATGTTGATTGGAATACGGCGTTCAACGCCCTTGCGCCGGTTCCGGACGAAGCGATTCCCGGTGATCTGAGAGCCGAACTGCATGCCGAAGATTCCCTGCTGCGATGGGACTGGAAGACCCGTACCCTTTACCGCATTGCGGAACCCGATCTCTACGAGCAGCGTCTTGACTCATTCTGGCAATTTTTCGAGAGGTTCTACGAACGCGTTCCTGGATTGATGACCGTGCAAAACCCTCGCGACGTGCGTCTCTTCAGCCTTTTCGATGATCGGATAGGGGTCGCCGCTTACAATTCGTGTCATGGGAATGACTGTTTTGCTTTTCATGGGATGATCCGGCAAGGGAGCATTGCCCGTAGCGATCTTGACTTGAATGACTCGGGGAGGGTGCATGATCTGCGGGTAGCGGTCTGGCATCACAGTATCGAGGGTTCTCCATATCGTACTGACTATATGGACTTGGATGTCGTCCGTGGCATGATCGGTCGCGGTTTCCGGCTGGGGCTGCATGGCCATCAGCACAAGGCACAAGCGACAGCGCAGGAAATCCGTCTGCCCGGTCAGGAAAGAATGGCTGTCATAAGCGCCGGATCGTTGTGTGCCGGCGCGGACGACCTCCCTGTCGGGACCCATCGCCAATACAACATGCTGGAAATAGCCGGGGATTTTGGCAGCGTTCGCAGCCACGTCAGGGCGATGACCGTCGCGAACCTGTTCTCCCGGGCACAATTGTCGGAATTTGGCGGAGCCAGCTATTTCGACCTGAGTTGGACAAGGCCGCGGAACGCCGTCGGAGAGATGGTCGATGTGCGGTCCACGCGCATAAGCGCGCGCATTGACGAGGCGGAAGCGGCAGTGATGTCGGGCGAAGCGGCGCAGGCGATCGCGATCCTGAAGTCGCTCGACGGGCTTCCACCAGGAAGCTATCAGCGACAGCTTTTTCTCAAAGCAGCAATGGTTGCGCGGGATTGGCAGGGGATCGTGGATACGACGGACCCTCCGGCCACGATCGAGGAGCTCGTGCAACGATTCGATGCATATTGCCGTTTGCGTGACTTCGAGGGCGCAATCGGTGCCTTGGACCGTTATTCACGGAACCTGCGGCTTCCGGAATCTCAGGAATCGGAGCTCCGTAACCGGGCACGCGCACAGGAGGCCATGGGACGATGACTGAAGTGTCGGAACGAATTCCGTTCGCCGTCGAAATCAGCCGGATGATTGAAGTCCTTGCGGCGCAAATCTATCCGACACCCTTCGCCCTGCTGCGAGAAAACGTCCAGAACTCCTTCGATGCAATACTGCAAAGACGGCACATGGGCCAGGAATTCGATCCCCGTATCGACATCACTATTGAAGCCGGGCGCGTGTGCGTAACCGATAACGGCATCGGCATGTCGCGCGAGGATTTACGCAACCACTTCTGGCGTGCAGGTTCCAGCAGCAAAAATACCGAGGACGCCCGTGCGGCCGGCGTTGTCGGAACCTTTGGCATCGGCGCCATGGCGAATTTCGGTATTGCCGAAGAGCTGCATGTCGAAACGGAGGATGTTCTCTCAAGCGAGCGCACGGCCTGCGCAGCGTTCCGCTCTACGCTGTCGGTTACCGAAGACTGCATCAGCTTCGAGCCACGGCCTCCGACGGGCAGTCCAGGAACCAAGGTCACGGCGGTGATGCAATCGGATCATGCCATTCAGGTCGACCAAGCCCAAGCTTACATCTCACAGTTCGTGGCGTTCCTGCCGATCGACGTGTACGTAAACGGCAGCAAGGCTAGCGGCCATCCCATTGACGAATCGATACCTGCCTTGGCGAACCGGACATGGTCTGTGGAAGAGCAGGGTGTGCAGCTAGCCAATGGCTTGAAGGCGGACGTGGAGTTGATGGGAGCCGTGAACGGTGAAGTACGGATTGCATTGCGAAATGTCGAAGTCGACTCTCAAGAGTTGGCAGGCAGTATGATCCTGCGCCAGGGTGTCGGCAACCTTCGGACTTTTCGTAGCGGCTTTGGCTTGGCGACTGCCAGCGTGAACTCGGTGTACGGATTCGGCGGAGTCGCTGATTTCCTGTTCCTCCAACCGACTGCTGGCCGGGAAGCCCTGACCACGGACAGCATGCAAGTACTGCAACGCATGGCATCGGGAGCCGATGAATTCGTCTCGCTCCATCTTGCCGAGCGACCGGAAAGCAATGCGAGTGCTCCGTTTGTGGCGTGGGCTGCGGGACGAGGGCGTTTCGATCTGTGTTCAAACCTCCGCGTTCGTATGGAGCCTGGAGACACGCTGCCGTTACATGAAATCAAGAGTCAGTCGGATAACGCACCTGTGCTTGTCTATTCCGGCACTGACAGAGCGACGGCCGAACATGCTTCGGAAGACCGTCCCATTGTTATGCCGACACGCGGCTCGCCGCGACGGGACTGCGAGCTCCAGTATCTCAGAAAGTACTGCAGGATCGAAGAGCTCTCGGATGATCCAAGTGTCTTGGAAGAAAAATCGGCCTTGGAAACCAGCGCGGCGGAAAAGGCGTTGGCGTTCCGACTCGGTTCAATCCTCTCGAATGACTATTTTCTGGACTCGCATATCAAGTTCGGCCGGATTTCTCACGGCCTGCCGGTCTTGGTCACAAAGCGACAGAAACCAGTCGAGATTTTCCTTGATCCAGCCGGGAACACCATTCGGCTAATACTTGAAATTTACGAAACCCAGTTTTCAGCATTCAGTGATATGGTAAAGGACTTTGTGCGGAATATGATCTTTCCTCGGGTATCCGATCTTGTACCATCTGCAACGCGCCAAGGTGCCGAGGCCTTTCTCAAGTCCATTCATCGAACGCGAGAGGTGTTCGAATATGAGGCGTCGGACCTTGAAAGCCTTACGTCGCTTTGGAAAGATTACATGAGCGGCAGATTGAGCTTTCAGCAGGCTTCGGAGCGTTCCGGCAAAGTTGCGACTCGAAGTTATCAGGTGGTCGATACCGCGGCGGCGGGCTCGATGCGTGACGTGGTTCCCGGTGTTATCGAAAACCAGTCTGCAATCGAACAGCAGAATGGGTCGGATCACGGCCCCATGCCCCCAATCCAGCGGCTGGATTTGGAAACCGAGAAGAAACTGTTGACTATCGGGCCAAATGAGCCATCTCTGAAGGATTACAGATGTTTTCTTGCAATAACAGATCGTATCCGAGAGGAGAATGGCGACTTTTTTCTACAGCCGCACCGTACGTCTGTAGTATGGGGTGGACAAAAGGCGTTGTTCATATTTCAACACCATTCAGAAAAGTTCGGCCTGTACTATGATCTCCAGACCCGTAGACTGATTAGCGACCAATCTGGTGGTGGGGCGATCGTTTCTTGTACCATTGTCATGAAGAACCGTATTTTCATACCGATCCCAAATGCTATACAAGCGAATTTCCTTCCTGAAGAAAATGAAAGAAAGCGCTTCGAGGTGAAGTGCGATATTCTCCATATTGACTATCAGAGTCGCAGTTCAGAATAGACGATATTTCGAGTCTGTATTATTGCGAAGGTGGCACAGGCAGCCTTCGGGGACGTGGTGGACAGTGTGGTCTCTATCATCGGGGAGACGCTCGCCGGAGGCGAGGAGTATCCGGATTGCGGGATTCGGGACCTTCGGCACCAGAAACATAGCGGCACGTTCTGTACGGAACCGCAGGATCGGGGAAGGTCTAGCGATTTTGGCGCCGAGGTCACGAGCGCTCAAGGTGGGGGAAGCGCTGAGGGATGCGGCGAACGAGGGTACGAGCTTGGGAATGTGACGCGGCCGACCGCAGCTCCGGGCGCCGCAAACCGTCTGGGTATGGATTTCAGCCGATTGCTATGCGATGACGGGGCCTCTGTGAGCTGCCGGGATGGAACCGGGCAAAGCCAAGTCAGCCGAGGGATTGACGGGTGGGCAGCGACCGGTCTGAATGCTGCATCGCGCATGAGGCAATCAGATCATGTGGGAAGGTTGGCCGACCCCTGCATCCTTGATCCGATCGGCTCCACGTCGCGGATACCGCCGCTGAACTCCCCCAGCACCGGAAGGTTGGCTAACTCGCTCTTCTAAGCAGACTAAACGGCTGACCTAACGCGAACCCTGTATTACAGAAGCCAGTGTGGGATGAAAGACCACAATTTCGGCGGCCTCGTCTCTAAGCAACGAGCGCATATATAGTCGCCTAAACCCGCAATCTGAAATGTACGTAACTCGTTCACCATTCCTGACACCTATAGACCCGGTCCAAATTAATACGTCAATAACCGTTTCTACAGCACCTTTGTCTCGCGACCTATTTGACACAGCACCTCTGAGTTCGCCTAGAGAGAACGCCGTGCCCAATTGTAGCAAGTCAAACATCAACTCTTCGACTTCAGGTACAACATCGAGCAACTCCCGATCGAAGTCTTCCAGCAATTGCCAGCCCAACTCCTCTACCGCCAAATGATAGTCGTCCTCTTGTATGGCACTCCGCCCTAGTGTCACCGCCCTTCGTCTTGCAGTTTCAAATAACCGAATAAGGTACCGTGGTCTCATTAACGAGGACTCGATCAGGAAATCCAACGTGCGCTTGCCATTAACGTTTTGTACTGACACTTGTTCCCAAATCTCAGCCCAGTTTCTTTCTCCTGCTCCGAAACCTTCCAAAACCCTATTCTTAAATAACTTAGTGAGCAATTCGCGATCATTCCATTCCACACTTGCAACGCTGAGCTTGCCATAATCGGCCATAGCCCCCACAACAAATTCAAATACGTCACTTCTTAGGAAGATCGCCCAATGAAATTCCAGATCTCGACGCGTGAATCGCTTTCCAATATCACTTAGTGATTCAATCAGCCCGGAGATGATCTCCGCGTCAGTTGTCGTAAACGACGGAGGCGTCCAGAACCTGTCCAAGTTGTCAAACAAAAAGAACACAATCCCTTTCTTCTTAAGGTAGGTCAGCACTTCTTCCCGAATCTGAGCTATCTCCCTACCATAAACAACCTCTAAGACCCTAGACGACGCCAAGGAACCCTTTCCATGCTCGTCACTAGCGTCATAGCGCCCTACAATTCTCTCGACGAGTGATTGAAGTCTCTCGCTAAAGTCCCCCACGCCTTCAGCTCGTTGTTTGTAAGCTTCCTCCAACTTCTGGTAGCTGACCAATAGTGTAGAGTCGTATCGAACACGGCGAATATCTTTCTCAAGAATCTTGTATGCAATCTCGAGCCACACAATGTATTCCCAAAAGGAAGCGATAAACTCTTTTCTGGCTCCAGTCGAAAGATACTCAAGAACGAACTCCTTTAGACGAACCAGTTGATAGCCTTCGGGTTGTAGGTCGACAACTATGTTTGCTTTGTTAGCGCGAGTGCGGTTACGTGCTTGAAGAAATATAGCCGTTTTGCCGCTTCCCTTTCTTCCGAGCAATATATTTAGGTCACCTGACGAGGTGAGTCGAAATTGTTCAGTTTCGAGAAAATAGTGTTCAAGATGGGCCGCTTCGTTCTCGGCTGCTGGATCCCCGCAGTACACTCGATCCAAAAAACGTCCCGATCTTTGTTTGGTTTCGACAAAAGATTCTTGAGCTTCGTATACTTCGTCCCTGAATCCGCGCATTATGGATCCTAGAGTAGCAATGTGTTCCCAACGAGTGGCAATTTCGTCAAGGTCAAGTGGAAGTCGAGTATTCTTGTGAGCCAAGAGCAAGAACGGGATCTCTAAGCCGCGTGCAATACCTATGGCAAACGCGTTGCGTTGATTTTGGCGTATCGAGTGGGTAGTATTCGAGGTATCCCAAATCGCTATTACGCCAAATGATTGGGATACGTGCTCGAAGGCCTCTGAAGCCGTTAGCCGATCGACCTCATTTGGATCCATCGTACGAAATTTGAGCTTCATAGTTTTCTTTATATGACTACTTACCCTGCGGGAAATATCGTCAGCTGTCGACAAGTGCAGAAAGTAAACCGGATGTTCTCGATTTCTTCTAGCTCTTGGCCAGTTAGTTAGTGGAACCGGCTTTTTGAGTGTTTCGACCAGCGCGAGAGTGTTCGTATATTCGTCATGTCCG
Source organism: Rhodospirillales bacterium (assembly GCA_965207535.1). Taxonomy (GTDB): domain Bacteria; phylum Pseudomonadota; class Alphaproteobacteria; order Rhodospirillales; family UBA2165; genus JAJDXO01. Next base: position 22,607 of record CBDBMR010000011.1, read on the forward strand.
ATATTGTGGAGCAATCCTACCGAAACCAAATGCTTAAGATCTTTGTTGCTCGCGCGTATAAGGCGTAGTGGCTTGCGAAGGCCTAGAGCCAATCCAATTTCATAGGTGACGTTGTCGTTGGGCTCTGAGACATCGGCGACAATTGAATCTGCGTCTTCAATCCAGGCGTGTACTGACTTGTCGATTGGGGAACCAGAGGGGTCGAATCGGTTCCACGGCTCCAGAGCTCGCTCCGCGGTTTGAGCACGTTCGCAGGCACCTTGGATGGTTTCAACGAGAAGAGTGTCGGATGAGGAAAAGGCAACAAAAGTGCGTTCGGGCATTTAGGGAGCTTTCATTTCCGGGAAGGATGGGCGAGAGGCGCGGGACAAGGCCTTTCAAATGAGCTCGTACGTGAGGTGGCGACGCGCGGGACGTTCGCAGCATGGCGTGGAGCGGTCGCGTCGGTGAGTTCGGCGGCAATGCAGTTGCAGTAGCCTAGCTTCCTCTATTGTAGCGGCAGGTGATGGACTGTGCCCCGGAACTGTAAAGGAAGGTAACCAAGGAGTGGAGCGGAATTCTACAAATCCACAACAGAACCCTACCAGCCTGCCGGCAGGGACACCGCTTGGCCGGCCACCGGCGAGCGTCGAGCTCTGGGGCGGGAGCTAGCGGGCGCGGTTGGGGGTTGTAGGAGGAGCGGTGCTCAGGTGGTCTCCCGCGCAGTGTGTCCGCGGGGCTAGTGTCCTGATTCGGAAGTTTCTACGCAGTTTTGCTGTGGGTGTTGAGGGTTCTGCGGCAGAACCGTTCTATGGAGGCGAGGATGTCGTCGGCGGATTTGGTCCATCGGAAGGGTCTGGGCTCGCGGTTGCAGGTTTCGATGTAGCGCCCGATGGCGGCTTCAAGGTCGGCGGTGGAGCGGTGGATACCGCGCTTGATCTGCCGCTCGGTCAGGAGGGCGAAGAAACGCTCGACCTGGTTGAGCCATGAGGCGGAGGTCGGGGTGAAGTGTCGATGCCAGCGCGGACGCTTGGCGAACCAGTCGCGGATCAACTTGGTCTTGTGGCTCGATGCGTTGTCCATGATGACATGGACGTCGAGTTCGGCAGGGACGTTGCGCTCCACCTCGTCGAGGAAGGCGCGGAACTCGCGTGCCCGATGCCGCTTCTTGCACTGTGCGATGACCGCACCCGTCGCCACGTCGAGCGCGGCGAACAGCGTGGTGGTGCCGTGGCGCTTGTAGTCGTGGGTGCGCCGCTCCGCCTCGCCCGGTCGCATGGGCAGCATCGGCTGGGTGCGGTCGAGCGCCTGGATCTGGCTCTTCTCGTCGATGCACAGCACCAGCGCGCGCTCGGGCGGGGCGAGATAGAGGCCGACAATGTCCCGCACCTTGTCGATGAACAGCGGGTCACTCGACAGCTTGAAGGTCTCGACCCGGTGCGGCTGCAAGCCGAAGGCGCCCCAGATGCGATGGACCGTCGTCGCCGAGATGCCACTCGCCCGGGCCATCGAGCGCCGGCTCCAGTGGGTCGCATCCTCCGGTACCGTCTCCAGCGTCCGCGTCACCACCTCGGCGATCTTCTCGTCGCCAATCTGGCGCGGCGCGCCGGGGCGCGGCTCGTCGTCGAGACCGGCAAGGCCCCTCTCGGCAAAGCGCCGCCGCCAGGTGCCGACGGTCTTGCGCGTCAGGCCCAGCTTCTCCGAGATCGCCGAGTTACTCTCGCCCGCAGCCGCCAAAAGCACGATCCGAGCCCGTCGAGCCGCCCCGTGTGACGACTTGCGACGCCGAACCCGCATCTCAAGCTCCGACCGCTCCTCATCGCCCAACTCAATCGAAACCGCCTTGTTGCCAACCATCGCCGCCTCCAAGCACATATCAAGACGGCCAGAGAATCATAGACAAGCTATACCGGCTACTAATTTCCAAAACAGGATACTAGCCACCAGGTCTTGGTGTGCTCGTCTGTAATGTTCGCTGCGCAGTGAATATTGAAGAGGTCCCGAATGTATGCTAGAGAAGCAATATTTGCTGCACAGCAAACTAAGCGTGAACGGTGATGCTTGGTTCGGACGAAATGGAGGGGCAGCTGCTTGTCGGGCTCCTGGAAACCCTGCGGGAGCTCCCCGATGGGCAGGCGGAAGTCAGTTGGGTCGGACAGCGGGGCAGCCCTGATCGAGGACATGACGCCCAGGTTGACCTTCGAGTGGGCGGGAAGGCGGTCGCGCTGCTGATTGAGATGAAGAAGGACGTGTATCCCCGTGACGTGCGGCAGGTACTTTGGCAGCTCCGGGATTCCGCACGGAGATGGCCGTATCCGGGGGAACAGCGAGAAGCGGTGTTCTTCCTGATCGCTCAATCGATTTCGCCTGGAGCCAAGGAGCTGCTGAGGAACGAGCGGGTTGGCTACTACGACAGCGGCGGCAGCCTGTTTCTGCCCGGCGGAAACATCTACGCCTACGTGGACAAGCCGCCCCCGAAAAGCCTGTCACGGTCGATCCGTTCCGTTTTTTCGGGCCGCCGTGCGCAGGTGCTGCACGCGGTCCTACTGCGGAATCGCGAGTGGTTCGGAGTGAAGGACATCGCTAACCAGGCCCAGGTATCGCCCGCGACGGCCTCGCAGGTGTTGACGGAACTGGAGAAATTCGAATGGGTGGTGTCGCGTGGGCAGGGGCCAGCAAAGGAACGCCATCTGCAAGAGCCGGGCGCCCTGCTGGATGCATGGGTGAACCAGCAGGCGGCGATGGGACCGTTGTCCATGCGGCGCTATTTCGTGCCGTCGGCGCGCGCGGAAGGGCTGGTGGAGAAGATTGCCGAGGTCTGCGCGGAGAGCGAGGCCGAGTACGCGATCACCCACGAGGCGGCAGGGCAACGGTACGCGCCGTTCCTGTCGACTGTCTCCCAGGTGCGTTGCCGGCTGCTGGATGGCCCGGCAGCAGATCGGACTCTCGGCGCACTGGATGCCCGGTTCGTAGACCAAGGCGCGAACCTTGCGGTCATCGAGGTCAAGTCGCCGGGCGAGCTGCTGTTTCGCGAGTCCGTGAACGGTATCTGGCTGGCAGGCGCGGTGCAGGTTTACCTCGACCTGATGCGCAGCGAGGGGCGCGCCAGGGAAATGGCCAAGCACCTGCGGCACGAAAGGATCGGCTTCTGATGGCGAAGCCCGCGACCTTCGACGGCTACAGCGACCAGTACACAGTCGACTGCGAGCGTGTCCTCGTAACCCTGCTGCGCGGACTGGGCCCGTGGAAGGAGTCCGTGTTTCTGGTAGGTGGACTGACTCCGAGATACCTGGTGGCGGCGCGGCCGCCGGAAGTGCCGGCGCATGCCGGCACGCTCGACGTGGATATCGTCATCGACCTGCAGATCCTGGCCGACACTGCGGGCTATCGCACGCTTGAGGAAAACCTGCGAGCGATGGGGTTCGAGCGGTCGACGAACGAAAGAGGCCAGAGGCTTTCATGGCGGTGGCAGACCCGGACCGAGAAAGGCGCGCTGATGGTGGTCGAGCTGCTCGCGGATGCGCCGGAGATTGCCGGTGGCAGGGTCGAGCCGCTGCCCACGAAAGGGAACATCTCCGCGCTGAACATTCCGCATTCGTCCATCGTCTTCGATTTGCACAAGGTTACGGAGATTCGGGCAGAGCTGCTTGGCGGCGCGGGATTCGCCGTCGAAGAAGTGAAACACGCCGACCTGGTGAGCTTCACCTGCCTGAAGGCTTTCGCCTTCGATCAGCGTTTCGAGCCGAAGGACGCCCATGACCTGGTCTATTGCATCGCGCACGCGGATGTAGAGCGACAATCTGGATGGCAGGTGCGCGTCAATCAGGATGTCAGTATTGACGTCGCGGCGATGTGAAGTTTTTCGGGACGTCGGACCAATTGCAAGAGTTTTTCCGCCGGTTCTGCTTTTGGCGGATTTGTCTGTCGCGGGACCAGCCGCGGCCCGCGAGCGTGAAGCGCCGCGGGCCGCGGGGTTGGCGCGGTGATGTCGGTTCAGCCGGTGGGCGTGTTTTTTTCCGTGGCCTTCTTGGCGGGCCGGCCCCGCTTGCGCGGTTTGGCATTGAGTGCTTCGCGCCGCCGGTAGCTCTCGACATTCATTTCCAGGATCGTGGCGCGGTGCACCAGGCGGTCGACGGCGGCGACGGCGGTGGTCTCGTCCGGGAAGATGCGGTTCCATTCGGAGAACGGCTGGTTTGCGGTGATCAGGAGCGAGCGGCGCTCGTACCTGGCCGAGATGAGTTCGAACAGCACGCTTGTTTCGGCCTGGTCCTTTTGGACGTAGGCGAAGTCGTCGAGGATCACGAGGTGGAACCGGTCGAGCCGCGCCATCAGGTTTTCCAGCGTCAGTTCACGTCGCGCCACCTGGAGGCGCTGCACCAGGTCGGTGGTCCTGGAGAACAGCACCCGGTAGCCGTTCTCCACCAGCGCCAGCCCGATCGCCGAGGCGATGTGGGACTTCCCCGTCCCGGGCGGGCCGAAGATCAGGCAGCAGGCGCCCTGGTCGAGCCATGCGTCGCCGGCGGCGAGCGCCATGACCTGGGCCTTCGAGATCGTCGGCACCGCGCTGAAGTCGAAGTTGGCGAGGCTCTTGCCGGGCAACAGCCGCGCCTCGCCCAGATGGCGCTGGATCCGCCGCCTGCCGCGCTCCGCCAGTTCGTGCTCGACGAGGACGGAGAGGAACCGGGCCGCGGGCCAGCCTTCGGCGTCGGAACGCTCGGCGAAGGGTTCCCAGAACTCCCGCATCGTCGGCAGGCGCAGTTCCGAGAGCATCAGGCCAAGCTTGACCCCGTCGACCATGACCGCATCATCGTCTGTCCGTGTCATGACGCGCCTCCCATGCTGAGCAGGTCGCCATAGCCGGCAAGCGGCGCGCGGATGACGTGAACCTCGGGCATCGCGCCGGGCTCCGGCGCGAACCGGGCCTTGAGGCTGTCGAGGTCCGGCAGCTTCCCGGCGGCGAGACAGCCGCCGATCTCGGCCGCCAGCGCCGCCTCGCAGTTTTCCTCATGGGCCAGCGCCAGGAGCCTCACCGTCAATCTGCAGGCAGCGCGTTCGCCCAGCTTGGACAATGCCGCCTCGAAGCAGCGGCGGTAGGCCTCGCGCGGGAACAGTTCGTCGCGGTAGGTCAGGTTCATGAGCGCCATCGGCTTGGCCTTCAGGGAGTGGATGACGTGGCGGTAGTTGACCACGTGCACGGCCTTGGTCGATGCGCCCTTGTGCTTGCGCGGCAGGGTCAGGTGATGGACGGAGCCGACATAGAGCTCCAGGCGGCCGTCGTAGAGCCGGACCCCGAGCCGGTGGCCGATCAGCCGCGAGGGCACGGTGTAGAACACCCCCCTCAGGATGAAGCCGCTGGACGAGGTGACGTCGACGCTGGTTTCCTCGTAATCCGTGGTGCGCATCGGCGGCAGGTTCTGAAGCGTGTCGCATTCGGCCTTGATTCGTCCGGACCGGCGCGCATTGCCGCGTCCGACGATCTCCGCGATGAAGGCGCGATAGGCCGCGACATCGGCGAAGTCCGCCGACCCGCGGAGCGCCAGCGCGTCGGCGATCTCGCGCTTGAGGTGGCCGTGCGGGCTTTCAATCGCGCCGTTCTCGTGCGCCACGCCCCGGTTGTTGCGGGACGGGGCCATCCCGTAGTGCCGGCAGAGCAGGCGATAGCGCTCGGTCATGTCCTCGGCATCGTCCTTGCAACGGTTCCGGAACCCCGCCGACAGGCTGTCGGTGCGATGCTCACCCGGCGCGCCTCCCAGGGACCAGAGGGCGGCCTGCAGTCCCGCGGCCAGGGCCGTGAAGCTCTCGCCGCCGAGAACCACGTCGGCATGCCGGAACCCCGACCAGGGAAGCCGGAAGTGGTACAGCATGTGATCCAGCGGCCGGCCGCCGACGGTGACGCCGGAAGCGTTCATGCGGGTGAAGTCCGACAGGCCGAGCCGGCCGGGCGTGTGCGTCTGCCGGAAGATCACCTCCCGGTCCGGGCCGTGGCGGGCCCGCCAGTCGCGGATCCGCCGTTCCAGGGTGCGGCGCACCCCCGGGTCCAGATCGGGGTGACGCCGCATCAGCTCCTCGAACACGCCGACCGCGCGAATGCCCGAATCGCCCTCCAGCATCGGCACGACCTCCTCATCGAATATCCCGGCCAGCGGATCCGGGCGGCGGCGCCCCCGCGGGGCCTTCTTCTGAGAGGGGAGCGTCGGGTCCCGGTTGATCCGGTAGCCGCTGCGGGCGCTGAAGCCGGCCTTCGCGGCGGCCGCTTCCGTCGAGTGGGATTTCCTGTGTTTCATGAAAGACCTCATTTGGTTGTCCGTTACGTGGTGACCGGGCAACTTGCTCTCCTCTGCTCGAGAATGATCGCAAGGCTATTACCCGGCCAGCCGCAAACACCAAACAAGGCCCGGGAGGGGGAGAAAAATCGTCGTTCCGGCTGCCGCCAACTCCAGTCGGGCTACGCCCTCCTTACGTTGGCGCCAGCCGGAAGCACCCCCTCAACGAGACTGCCATCCTGATTGTCGCTGGACTGCCATCTTGATTGTCGCGCTAGACGCGGATGAGGGTCTCGACAGCGCTGCGCAGATGTTTCGCGAGACCTCGGAGGGCACGCACGGCGCGGTGGTGCGGAACTGCTTGTCTATTCTCCGCAATCGTTTCGCCGGAGACGACGCGGTCGAGGGGTATCGGAAGGACGGTCCGGTGGCTGTGGCCCGGTTCGAACTGGGCGAAGGAGACGAGGCCGAGCAGCGCGAAGCTCGGTTGTTGAGGCAGCGGGAGGTCAACAGCGTGATGGAGCAATTCCTGGGTCGGATCGCGCCGGAGGCGGCATGGCGGTGAAGGCAATATTTGTCGGGATCGACCGATATCTGGATCCTGCAATTCCGGAGCTGGGCGGTGCCAGACGCGATGCCTTGGCGCTCTGGGCGTTGTTCACCGACACCATTGAGGGATTGGCCGCACGGCGCCTGGTCGATGAGGAGGCGACGCACAGCGAAGTGTCGGATGCCATCCTCGGTACGTTGGAAGGGGCGCAAGAGGATGACGTGATCGTCGTCACATTCGCCGGCCATGGTTCACCGGACGGACGCCTGCTGCTTTCCGATACGGACGCGACGGATCTTCCGGGCACAGCGCTGCCGATGACGGCCTTGGCCGATGCCTTCAAGGGAACCAGGGCACGGAGGGTGCTGTGTATCCTCGACTGCTGCTTCAGCGGACAGGCGCCGGCTCGTGTCTTCGAAACCGAAGCGCGGCCCCGCAACGCCTTTGCGCTCGACGGAATTGCCGGCGAAGGGCGCATCCTTCTTGCGGCATGCGCGACGAGCGAATCGGCCTGGGAGCAGCCGGGAACCGGCCACGGGCTGCTTACCCAGGCGACAATCGAGGCCTTGAGCAACGAGAACGGGGAGACGGTGAGTTTTCCCGAGGTCGCTGGCGAAATCATACGGCTGACCCGAGTAGGAGCCGAACGCATCGGCGTGACGCAGACACCGGTTTTCCTGGGCAGCGTGCAGGGAGGTCTGGTCTTCCCGGTGCTGAAGCGCGGCGACAATTTTGCGGCGGCGTTTCCCGCGATGTCGGTTCAGAACTTGTCCGGGCCGTTCTCGGAGCTGGTCGAGCAAGGCTTTCCGCCGGAGATCGTCGATCAGTGGACCGCGGCCTTCCCCGATGGGCTGAATCCCCTGCAGCTCGAAGCGGTCAACGAGCACGGGGTACTGGATGGCGGGTCGTTGCTGGTGGTCGCCCCCACGAGCTCGGGCAAGACGCTAATCGGTGAATTGGCCGCCATCCAGGCGGTGATCGCCGGAAAGAAGGCAGCGTTCCTGGTGCCGTACCGGGCGCTGGTGAACGAGAAGTTTGAGGATTTCAGCGAACGCTATGGAGCGGCAGGCTTGCGCGTTGTCCGGTGCAGCGGCGACGCCTCGGATGGCGTCGGCCCCGTGTTGAGCGGCCGCTATGATCTCGGGTTTTTCACCTTCGAAACCTTCCTCAACATGGCGCTGGGGTCGCCTCGCCTGCTCAATCAGGTTGGCCTGGTGGTGCTGGATGAAGGGCAGTTCATCACGGATCCGGGGCGCGGGATCACTGTCGAGCTCATCTTCTCGCTACTGCTGAGGGCGCGGGAGCGAGGCATTCAGCCTCAGCTGCTGGTTTTGTCGGCGGTCATCGGGAGTTTGAACGCCTTCGACCGTTGGCTCGACCTCCCTGTTCTTGTGTCGCGCGAGCGTCCGGTGCCGCTGGTCGAAGGAGTGCTCGATCGGCGCGGCACATTCCAGTTTGTCGACGTCGACGGGATGACAAAGACCGAAGCCGTGTTGCCGGCGCACCAAATCGTGCAGCGTCGCCAAAAGCCGAGTTCGCAGGACGTGATCGTGCCGTTGGCGAGGACTTTGGTCGCCGAAGGTGAGAAGCTGCTGGTCTTCCGCAATGTCCGGGGTCCGGCGCAGGGCTGTGCCGAATACCTGTCCAGGGAACTCGGCCTCGGTCCCGCCGTTTCTGTCATCGAGGCCTTGCCGACGCAGGACCTGACAAGCGTATCGGAGCGTTTGCGCACGTGCTTGCAGGGCGGCACCGCCTTCCACAACTCCAATCTGCTGAGAGCCGAGCGGGAAGCGGTCGAGAAGGGCTTTCGCAGTCCGGACGGTGGCATTCATGTGTTGGCGGCCACGACGACGCTCGCCGCGGGAATCAACACGCCTGCCTCCACCGTCATTCTCGCGGAGAACCGGTTCGTGGGTGAGGACGGGCGGCCGTTTACAGTCGCGGAATACAAGAACATGGCTGGGCGGGCGGGGCGCCTCGGCTACAACGAGACCGGCAAGGCGATCATCCTGGCCGATACGCCGATCGAGCGCGCTCAGCTGTTCCAGAAATATGTGCTGGGGACACCGGAGGAAGTTACTTCGTCGTTCCAGGAACGCGACCTTCCCACGTGGACGCTTAGGCTGCTGAGCCAGGTGCGCGGCGTTCGCGAGGACCAGATTCCGAGCTTGCTGGTCAACACGTTCGGCGGGTACACGGCCTCCCGTACCGATCCGCAGTGGATCAGTCGCGTAGAGGCGGAAGTGTCAGGACTGGTTGCACGCTTGTTGCAGGGGGGGCTCGCCGAGCGGGAGGGAGATCTGATCCATCTGACCCTGCTCGGCCGAGCCTGCGGATCGTCGTCGCTGTCTTTCGAGTCGGGGCTGCGCCTGATCGAGCTGATGCGGCCGTTGGACCCGGCGCAGACGGAACCTCTGCAGGTCCTTGGGATCGTCCAGGTTCTCACCGAGATGGATGCGATCTACACGCCGGTTCAAAAACGCGGTCGTTCGGAGAGCCGTCGCCCAAGCGAGGCAGCGCAGCGCTACGGACATTCGCTGGTACAGGGATTGCAACGCTATTGCCGGGATGAGTTCGAGTATTGGGCGCGCTGCAAGCGTGCCTCGTTGCTGTACGACTGGATTGAGGGAACGGCGGTGGACGAGCTGGAGCGGCGCTACTCGGCCACACCCTTCGGCGGTGCGGTCAGCTACGGAGACATCATTCGGATCGCCGATAGCGGGCGATTCCATCTGCGCTCCGCGCATCAGATTCTTGCGACGCTTCTACCGGACCATCCGATGTTTCTGAGCGGGCTGGACAAGCTGCTGACCCGGTTGGAGTTCGGACTGCCCGAGGAGGCGCTGCCGCTGACGGGAATCTCCTTGCCGTTGACGCGCGGGCAGTATCTTGCGTTGTTCGCGTCCGGTTGTGCCACCGTCGAGGATGCGATGAACCTCACCGTCGGGAAGCTGGCCGAATGTATCGGGGCCGAGGGGGCGTCGCGGTTGCGGCCGAGGTCCGCTATCCAGGGTGCAGCGTTGTGAGTGCGGCGTCAGACCCCCTTGTCGGGGCAGCGTCGGACTATGTGGCGCAAACGCGGCGTCTGAACAGTCTCGGCAGTACGACGGAAGAAACATTCTATCCGGCGATCCGCGACTTTCTGTCGGTCATTCTGCGGACGCACGACTTGCCCTTCGAGGTGCGTACCGGAACATCGGAAGAAAGGGAGGGCGGCACGGATCGGCCCGACTTTGTGCTGGCGGATGCGGCGCTCTTCGTCGGCGTCTTCGGCGAGGTCAAGAAGAGCGACGTTTCCATCGGTGAGATTGCGGACTCTACCGACCGGAACAACCAGATCGGGCGCTACCTGGCACGCACCGGCGTGGTGTTGGTATCGAATGTCCGCAGTTTCGGCCTTTTGACCTGCGCCCCGTCCTTCGACCGGTCGTTCGGTACGCCTGTCCCGCCGGAAGAAAGGGATCTGATCGGGGAGGTGGACCTTTGGGCGCAGGCCATCGGGACGGGGACGAGGACTCGCGTGGATGCGCAGGCGATCGAGGAGCTGGCGGCGCTGGTCGCCCGCTCGGTCACGGATTTCGCGCCGATTGCCGACCCGGCCGACCTTGCAAAAGTGTTGGCGCGCCAGGCTCGCGACGCCAAGGAGAGTCTGCCAGATGACCTTCGCGCGGTAGCGCCATTGCTGGATGACTATCGCCAGGCGCTGGGCCTTTCGTTCGACATCGATGACGCCAAGGGCGACCGGTTCTTCCGCTCGAGCCTGATACAGACCGCCTTCTACAGCCTGTTTGCCGCCTGGGTGCTCTGGAACCGGGGCGAAGACGAGGAATCGTTCGATCTGGAGAAGGCGCAGGACCATCTGCGGATCCCGTTTCTCGAGCAACTCTTCCACGACATCCGGCATCCCCACTACATGCGGAAGCTGGATCTGGCGCGTCATCTAGAGCGGGCGGTTTCCACGCTGCAACGTGTCGACCGCGAGACCTTTCGCAGCCGGATGAGTTTTCCCACCGTTGACGGTGAGAATCCGGCAGTCGCGGCGATCACGTACTTCTACGAGCCCTTTCTGAAGGCCTTCGACCCGCAACTTCGAGAGGATCTCGGGGTGTGGTACACGCCGCCAGAAATCGTGCGCTACCAGGTTCGGCGAATCCACCAGCTTTTGCGCACGGAGCTTGGGCGACCCCAAGGTCTCGCGGATCCCGACGTTGTGGTTCTCGATCCCTGTTGTGGCACCGGCGCCTATCTCCTCGAGGTGGCGCGCTGTATCGCCGAGGATCTCCGACGCGACGGCGACGATTCGGTTGTCGGGCTCGAACTGCTTCGGGCATTCGAAGAGCGCATCATCGGATTCGAAATCCTGACGGCGCCATTCGCGATTGCGCAGTTGCAGCTCTACATCTTGCTGGCAGACCTTGGCGTGGAGATTCCGGAGGGGCACCGGCTTTCGGTGTTCCTGACGAACGCGCTGACGGGTTGGCACGAGCAGGGCAACATCAAGTTGAACTTCCCCGAGATGCGGGAGGAGTTCGACGCCTCTCAGGCAGTCAAGCACGCGGCCAGGATCATCGTCGTTCTCGGCAACCCGCCCTACGACCGGTTCGCTGGAGTGGCTCAGGCGGAAGAAGCCGAACTCGTGGCGCACTACAAGGGGATCGAACTCGTTGCAGATCTCGGAAGGGACCGCAAGCCCAGGCTCGACGAGTTCGGCCGGCCCAGGAAGAAGCAGCGCGGCAAGAGCTTGCTGTTCGAGGAGTTCGGCGTGCGCAAGCAGCTGCTGGACGATCTCTACGTGCGCTTCTACCGCCTCGCGGAAGAACGAATTGGCGAGGCCGCGGAGCACGGCATCGTCTCCTTTATTTCCAACTCGTCCTTCCTTACCGGGCGATCCCATCCTCGAATGCGGCGGTCGTTGCTGTCGAGCTTTCAGCGCGTCTGGATAGACAACCTGAACGGTGACAAATTCAGGACGGGGAAGATTGTCCCCGAGGGCTTGCCTGGCGAGGGAACCGCCGATCAGAGCGCCTTCACCACCGACTATGACGCGCACGGAATCCAGCCTGGCACGGCGATTGCTACCTGGCTGAAACTACCCGGCGAGAATGTGCCTGAAGAAGGGGCTGAGGTTCGCTACAGGGACTTCTGGGGGCTGGCGCGGCTAAAGCGGGCTTCACTTCTCGCGAGTCTTCCTGATGGAGGGGCCGAAGGGCATTCGGATGTGCCCGCGTACTGCCGAATCGGTCCTTCTCAAGAAAATCGATGGAGGCTGTCTCCCCATTCGCAGGAGCCCGGCTACGAGAGTTGGCCGGACATCGACGAGCTCTTTCCCGCTTCGTTTCAGGGCGTGAACCATAACCGCGGCGTCGAGGGCTCGGTCATCGATGGCAAGAGGGCAAGTCTCCGGGAGCGGGTGAGAGCGTATCTGGGATCCGAGTCATTCGAGGTGGCCGCGGCGATCGCGCCGGGCATTGCGGAATCTCGGGCGCGTTACGATCCGGAGAGGGTTTGGAGAAACGTGAGGGGGGCGGGTGGATTCTCGGAGAGCAATCTTCTGCCGTTTCTTACCTTTCCGTTCGATGAGCGATGGATTTACTACGAGACGGGATACAAGTGGCTCAACGAAGCCCGTCCTGAACTGGGCGCGAATCTCCCCGACAACGAATTTCTGATTGCGGTTCCGGAGCCTCGGAAGGTTTCCGAGACGCGCCCGCTGTTTGCGACCACGCTCGTAAATCTGCACGTCCATGAACGCGGTTCAGTCGTGGTCCCTCGTGAGATTGGTGGGGAGGGCTTGCTGTCCGATCGGGACGCTAACCTGGCGGAAGCGGCATGGCGCGTCCTTCGAGGCCACTTCGATCTGAACGGTGAGCGCCGCCACGATGACGCCCGGAGGCTCGTCGGGGACTTGTTTCGGGTGAGCCTGGCCGTGCTTCATTCCTCGGCCTACCAAGGAGATCATCGTAGCGCCTTGTCGGCCGATTGGGCACACGTGCCGGTGCCAAAGGATCACGCGGTGTTCGCTTCGCTGGTGGATGCTGGCGACACAATCGCGCGATTGTTCGATGTTCAGTGCGACGCGCAGGATACGGTCAGGAGCGTCCTGGGGGAACGATCTTCGGTGGCGCTGGCTCCGGTCCGCAAGATCGATGGGAGTGGCCTCTGCCCAGACGATTTGAGGATGACAGTCAATTACTGGGGCGGCGGAAAAGGGCGCTGGGTTCCGCGGCCCTTCACGGCCGACGAGGTGTGGCACGATGCGTGGGGCGACCGGACGGGCGATCTGTATATCTCTGAGTCAGTGTTCTTCGCCAACGTGCCGGAGCTGGTCTGGAAATACGAGCTCGGTGGCTATCCGGTGCTCAAGAAGTGGTTGGGCTATCGGCAGTCCGATCGCCGCGACGGCGAGCCGCTCAGCACGGAGGAGCGCCGCTGGTTCAGGTCCATTGTCCAGAGAATCGCCGCGATGCTGGCACTCAGCCGGGAGATTGACGGCCTTTATTCTGCGGCGTCTGAGAACGCGTTCACGGCAAGCGAACTCAAGATCCTGCGGTAACGGTTGGGGTGACAAAGGCGGCGGTCCGATTGGTCGCCTTGCCCTCTAGTCTCGCAGCCTAATCCGGATTTGGGTGGACGAGTACAGGGCTTGCGCCTTCGACGAAAAGATCGAGGCGCTGAGGTCGTGATCAGTACGCAACCCGGACGCCTAACAACATAGTGGGGAACGCATGATAAGTCGCGGTTCAGAATGGCACCGATGGGAGCCGCATATTCATGGGCCTGGCACCATCCTCAACAACCAGTTTGGCGCTGCCGATCCTTGGGATGCCTACCTTACCACGCTGGAAAACGCGACGCCCAAGATCGAGGCGATCGCTGTCACCGACTACTACGTTACGGATACCTACGAAGAATTTCTCAAATATAGGGCGACCGGCCGATTGACCGATATGAAGCTGCTCTTCCCGAATATAGAGCTGCGTCTCGACGTGGCCGCGAAGTCGGGCTTCGTGAACATCCACCTCCTGATCTGCCCCGAAGACCCGGACCACCTGTCCGAAGTGACGCGAATCCTAGGTCCTGTTGACATTTATCGCATCCAAATGAGCGCCCCGACGAGGCACAGCATGGCCATGTAGGCGGTGACGGTCTTTTCGTAGCGTGTGGCGATGCGGCGGAAGTGCTTGATCTTGTTGATGAAACATTCGACGACGTGCCTTTCCTTGTAGAGTTCGGGGTCGTACGGCACGGCTTGTGCCCGCGACGGGTTGGAGGGGATCACCGCCACCATCCCGGCGCTGTCGAGGCGGGCGCGGAAGCGGTTCGCGTCGTAGGCGGTGTCGGCGATCAGGGTCTCGCCCGGCAGCCCGGCGATCAGCCCCTCGGCCTGGGTGACGTCGCCCACCTGGCCGCCGGTGAGGATGAACCGCAAGGGATTGCCCAGGCCATCGACGGCGATGTGGATTTTGCTCGTCAGGCCGCCGCGCGAGCGGCCGATGGCCTGAGCCTGAGCCCCCCTTTTGCGCCGGCGGCATGTTGATGCGCCCGCACGATGGTCGAATCCACGATCAGGTATTCGAAGTCGGGATCCTCCGCCAAGGCATTGAAAAGACTCTCCCAAACCCCCGCCTTGGCCCACCGCGAAAAGCGCACGTAGACGCTGTTCCAGTTGCCGAAGGCGTCCGGCAGATCGCGCCACGGCGAACCCGCCCGGGCGATCCACAGCACGGCGTCCACAAACAGGCGGTTGTCCCGACCCGTGGAGCCGCGATCCGCCTCTTTGCCCGGAACCAAACCCTTGATCCGGTCCCATTGCATATCCGTCAGTTCCCGTCGAAGTCGGTCAATTCGCTTTGCGAAATGACCTTACATGACACGCTCCCGCCAGTTGAAACGGTCTTGCTTGAATCACGCCAACCATGAATAGTCCGTTAATTGTCAACAGGACCTAAAGCGCCTGCAATTTCATGCCTTCGACGACCGCTTCGACTGCACGCGGGACGAACTGATCAAGCTCGGCAAACGCGCCGACCCGGCAATCACCGATGATGGTGCGGCGCTCGAACATGGCGCGACGCAGTTCAAGGTGAATTTCGACCAACTGCGCAAGGTTATCGACGAAAGCGATTGGGCGAAGAAGAACATTCTGATCGCGGTTGCCGGCGGCACGGGGGACGGCACTTCAGGGGTCCGGCAGGCTGCTGACGCGACCGTCCGCCAGGAGATCGAGAAGTTCGCGCACATCATCCTCTCGAGCAGTCCAGCGCAGCGCGAGTTCTGGATCGGTCAGCGGACCGCGACAATCGAGGAGCTGCGCGCACGATACAATGGGTGCAAGCCCTGTCTCCATGGGAGCGACGCCCATGATCAGCAATCCGTAGGCCAGCCGGCCGATAATCGCTTCTCGTGGATCAAGGGCGACCTGGTGTTCGATGCTCTCCGTCAGGCCTGTATCGACCCGGAGGGCCGCGCGTTCATAGGCGAGCAGCCGCCGAGCTCGGCCATGCCATCGCAGGTCATATCTCACGTCAGAATAGACAACGCAGATTGGGCCATCACTCCCGAAATCGCTCTCAATCCCGGCCTTGTCGCCATTATCGGCGCACGGGGATCGGGCAAGACGGCTTTGGCCGACGTAATCGCGGCGGGCTGCGACGCGATCACGCCGGCGGGTTGGGAGGCTGACGAGAGCATAAGCCCCTCATTCTTGGCGCGGGCGCGCCGGTTGATCGGCGACGCGACGACGACGCTCAGCTGGGGTGGCGGCGCGACGGTAACGCGCGCTCTCGATGGTAGAGACGCCGACGGCCATATGTCGTTTCCGCGTGCCCGGTATCTTTCCCAGCAGTTCGTCGAAGAGCTTTGTTCGGCGAAAGGCGTCTCCGATGGGCTGGTAGATGAGATCGAGCGAGTAATCTTCGAGTCGCACTCGCAGGATGATCGCGAGTGGGCGCTCGACTTCGCGGAGCTTCGCGATCAGCAGACCGCGCGGTTCCAGCAGGCCCGTGACCGGGAGGCCGAGGCGATCTCCGACATCTCCGAACGGATCGCATCCGAGTTCGAGAAAGAGAGCCTCCTCGCCACGCTGACCAAGCAGGTCGCGCAAAAGAAGAAGGTGATTGAGGACTACACAGCCGACCGCGCCAAGCTAGTCGTCAAGGGAACCGAGGCGCAGGTGGCCCGACACGCCCAGCTCAGCCAGGCGGCGCAGAACCTCCGGAACCAGATCCAGAGGTTCGGGAACCAGCGCCGCACCTTCGTCGCCTTGCAGGACGAGGTTCGGAGCATGCGTGCCACCGGTGCACCGGAAATGCTCCGCCAAGCCCAGGTGCGGCACGCCAACAGCGGTCTCGACGCCAAGCAGTGGGACGAGTTCCTGCTGATTTACAAGGGTGACGTCGACAAGAGTCTGGCAGCCTATATTGAGTGGGCCGATGGAGAAGTCCGCAAACTCAATGGCGCTGCGCCGCCGCCGGGGGACCCGAACGTCGCGCTGATCCCTGAGAATGCCGATCTCTCCACGGTACCGCTCGCACCGATCGCTGCCGAAATGACTCGCCTCGAAGCGCTGTTCAGCGCGGATAAGCTGGTTCGCAATCAATACGCGGCGCTGACCGGCCGAATTGCGCAGGAAAATTCCGCGCTGCAGACCCTCGAAAAACGGCTCACCGATGCGCAAGGCGCCGCGGCGCGCCGGAAGGACCTCCAGAGGGAGCGCGATGACACCTACGGCAGAGTCTTCGAGGCGATTATCAACGAACAGAATGCGCTGGCTGGACTCTACGAGCCGCTGATGGCTCGGCTTGCGGCGTCTTCGGGCACGCTCAATAAGCTCAGCTTCTCGGTTCGCAGGATCGCCGACGTCCATGCCTGGGGCTCGGTTGCGGAGGAAGAACTCTTGGATCGGCGCAAGACCGGGCCGTTCTACGGCCGTGGCGCGCTGATCGGAGCCGCGGTCGAGGCGCTGAAACCGGCGTGGGAAACGGGCTCGGCTGCCGAGGTTCAGGCCGCCATGACCGCTTTCATGGCCAAATATGCGAAGGATCTGCTGTCGCATGCGCCTTATGCGCCCACGCAGCAAGTCGAATACCGGACCTGGTCGAAACAGTTCGCGCACTGGCTCTTCAGCACCGACCACATCACCGTGCGGTACGAGATTGCATATGACGGCGTTGACATCCGCATGCTCTCGCCGGGGACGCGCGGTATCGTGCTGCTGCTGCTCTATCTTGCGCTCGACGATTCAGACGGCCGACCGCTGATCATCGACCAACCGGAAGAGAACCTCGATCCGAAGTCTGTCTACGACGAGTTGGTCGAGCTCTTCGTCGCGGCCAAGGCGAAGCGTCAGGTGATCATGGTGACGCACAATGCGAACCTCGTCGTCAACACGGACGCGGATCAGATCATCGTGGCCGAAGCAGGCCCACATCCGTCAGGTGGCCTTCCGCCGATCAGCTATGTGGCAGGTGGGGTTGAGAACGCAGCAATTCGCAAGGCTGTTTGCGATATCCTTGAGGGTGGCGAGGCTGCTTTCCGCGAACGCGCTCGGCGGCTCCGTGTTCGCCTTGATCGGTGAGGTCGAATGCGATGAGGAGCGTGCCTCTGTGACGACCACTTTGCCCTGCCCTAGCCCAGGCTCGCCGGTTACGGCCGGACGCAGTGCGGCGTCGAGGAGACCGCTGGTGATACCGTCGTCAGCGAAATTGGTCCGGGACTTCGATCAAATGTCGGTTTTGGGGGATGGGAGTCCTAGATTACAAGATATCCACGCCGATGCTGGCAGCGATTCTCTCCGCCGCCTCGTGGACGGAATCCTGCGCCAGATGCGCGTATCTCGCCGTCGTCTCGATATCGTTGTGCCCCAGCAACTTGCCGATCACCGGCAGGGTCTCGCCGAGCGCCAGCGCGCGCGAGGCGAAGCTGTGCCGGAGGTCATGGATCCGCACGTCCTCCAGCTTCGCGGCCTCGCGCACGGCATGCCAGGCATGGTCGAGACCGCCCGTGCTGTAGCGCCCGTCCTTGTCCCTGCCCGGAAACGCCCACGGGCTGCCCACCCGGCGCGGCAGTGCCGCCAGCAGCCGCACCGCCGGCGGCGGCAGCTGCACCGCGCGCGGACCGGACTTCGCGTCGGGTAGCCGGAGCTCGCCGGCATCGAGATCGACGTCCGCCCAGCGCAGCGCCAGCACCTCGCCCTTGCGGCAGCCGGTCAGCATCAGCAGGCGGATCGCCGCCGCGGCCACGGGCGGAACGGTCCCGGCTTCGACGGCTTCGTCCAGAACCCGCCCCAGCCGCGCGAACTCGGCGTCTGTCAGGAAGCGCTCGCGGCCGCGCTCGGGGTATTTCTCGATGGACCGACACGGATTGCAGCCCGCCGGCACCAGGCCCCAGCCCTCGCCCAGGCGGTACATGTGCGAAAGCGTCTTGATTGCCCGGTTCGCCGTCACCGGGCGGTCGCTCAGCCCCCGGTGCAGCTCGACCGCGTGCCGGCGCTCCACCGCCTCGACCGGCATCTTGCCGAGGGCGGGCAGGATGTGACGGCGCAGCACGCCGCGGGTCTTGGCCTGCGTCTGCGGCTTGAGCCGCACATCGACATGATCCTTGAGATAGCGCGCCGCAAGGTC
Organism: Rhodospirillales bacterium; assembly: GCA_965207535.1. Lineage (GTDB taxonomy): Bacteria > Pseudomonadota > Alphaproteobacteria > Rhodospirillales > UBA2165 > JAJDXO01. The sequence continues at coordinate 41,020 of CBDBMR010000011.1, forward strand.
GGCCACGGTCGGACTCCCGTTGGCCCTCGCCCGGGCCGCGAGCGGCAGCGGCACCGGGTCCTCGCCCGCCTTGATGCGCGTCACGATCAGCGCCGCCCTTTGCCGCGCCTCGTCGGCATTCAGCACGCCGTGCCGGCCCACCGTAACCCGCTTCGGCCCCTCCGGCCCCCGCGCCTGGGCGATATAGACCTTGCCGCCGGTCGGATAGACCCGGACCCCGAAGCCGGTCACGGTCCGGTCCCAGAACACCGTGTCGCGCTCGACCGTCATCGCGGCCACGGAGCGGTTGGAGATCGTCCTCTGCTGCATCACCCTTCCCCTCACGCCGCCTCGGCGTCGCCGGGCATGATCCAGGCGGCGATGCTGCCGCCGGTCCTTGCGGCGGCCGCCTTCTCGGCGTCGCGCACCAGATGGGCGTATTTTGCGGTGGTGCCGACCCTGGCATGGCCGAGCAGGCGCCCGATGACCGGCAGGCCCTCGCCCAGCGCCAGCGCCCGGCTGGCGTAAGAGTGACGGCAGTCGTGAAGCCGCACGTCATGGAGCCCGGTCGCCGCCCTGACCTTCCGCCAGTGCCAGGAGAGACAGGTGAGCCGCGTCTTCGGCTTCGCGCCCCGCAAGACCCAGGGAACGCCTTCTTGCCGCTCGATGCGGTCCAGCACCGTCAGCACCGGTTCGGTGAGCGGCACCATGCGCGGACCCGTCTTCGAATCGCGGAGCCGAATGACCCGCGCCGCGCGGTCGATATCGTCCCATTGCAGGGTCAGGATCTCGTCGGAGCGGCAGCCGGTCAGCATCAGGAGGCGGATCGCCGCGATGGCCGACGGCTGCATCTTGCCCTTGGCCTCGAACGCCTTCAGCGCATCGCCGATGCGCCGGAACTCGTCCGGCGTCAGGAAGCGCTCGCGGGGCGTGGCGCGGTAGTGGCGGACATGCCGGCAGGGGTTGCGCCCGGGCGGGACCATCTCCCAGCTCTCGGCCAGCGAGAACATCTTCGAGAGAACCCAGATCGCCTGGTTGGCAGCGGCAGGGGTGTCGCGCAGTTCGTGGTGGAGCCTGGCGGCGTCTTCCGGCGCGACGTCCTTCAGCGCCTTGTCCCCCAGCGCCGGCAGGATGTGGCCGTCGATGGACTTCCGGTAGTTCTCCGCCGTCGCCGGCTTGCAGCGCGCGGCGACATAATCCTTCAGGCAGAGTTCCGCCAGATCGGCGACGGTGGGTTCGGGCGCCGATTCCGGCGGCTTCGGGTCCTCGCCCCGCTTGATGCGGTCGATGGCTGCCGCCGCCTCGCGGCGATACTCCTCCACGGTCCTGTCGCCGACCGGCCCCAGGGTGGCCCGCTTCAGGCCCGCCGGCCCCCGCGACTGGACGATGCAGAGCTTGCGCCCGGTGGCATGGACCCTGACCCCGAAGCCGGCCAGGTCGCGGTCCCAGAAGATCGCGTCCTTGCCGCCGGGCATGAGCGCGTCCACACTCCGCTTGGTCAGCCTGAGGGTGCTCCGTTTCGGCATGGTGTTGTCTCTCTCCGAAGGCGTTCGTCCGAAGGATGGCGAGGATGAGGAAACCGATGGCAACTCCGGGCTCCGCCTATCCACCCCAACCGCCGCCGGCCTCTTCCTCCCCTTCCGTCACCGCGAGACCGAACGGGCGCTTTCCGGGCTTCGTCGCGCTCGACGCGTCCTCCGAAAATTGCCGCGAATTCCAGTCATCAAACCGTAAACGAGCGGCATCAAATCGGGGTCGATTGAAGGCGATGTCTGGCGGCAAGTCAAGGGCCATGAAGCCGGGGAGAATAGAAAATCATCAACAATTACAACTTGTTATCATGCTCTCGGCGTCGAACGGCGGATGATGGCGGGGAATGGCAATTCTACCTTGCAGACCCGGAACAAGCACGGGCATGACGGCTGGAGTGTGCCCCAAATGGAGTACGTCATACCCCGGCGCAAGTCCGGGGTATCCGGAACTCCAATTTTTGAACCACAGAGACGGCGAGACAGTGAGAATAAGAGGAGTAAACCATTCCTCCCCTGTGTCCTCGGTGGTCTCTGTGGTGAATATCCTGGATGCCCCGCACGGAGGCGGGGCATGACGCGTGATGCTGAATCAAAGAAGCTCGTCATTACCCGGCTTGTCCGGGTAATCCAGAAAAACGTGGATGCCCCGCCACTTTGCCGGCTAGCCGGCAAAGCCGGTCCAGTGGGCCGGGGCATGACGGGTTGGTTCGTATCGTATATCCACTCGTCATGCCCCGCTTTATGCGGGGTATCCAGCGGGCGGCTCCGGAACGTGGATCGACCGGAAAGACGAATACGAGGTGCCGGTCTCCCGGTTCACCGGAATGGTGATATCCAGGACGATTTCCGGATCCGCCTCTCGGGTAACCTCGAACAGCCTGATGTGCCGTTGGCTGTCGAGATTGTCTTCCGCGGGATTGCCGTCCCTGTCCGTCCGGATGCACGAGAAATTGCAAAAGATGTTGCCGGTCTCCGGCAACTCGACCGCGCCGCCCTGGGAACTCGAATAGATCGTTTCGCCCGGCGATCCGGCGAACGACCAGGCTTCGGCGACGGTGCCGGCGCTCTCGTCGATCCTGAACGCCACGGCCCGGCTATAGGTCTCGTGGGGTGCGCGGCGGGGCGCGTAGGGCACCGCCCGGCAGTTCCCGTTGTCGAAACACAGCACGCAGCCATCCGAGGTCAGGGACGGATCATGCTGGTGATACTGCCACTCCATCTCCGAGGCGGGTTCGAGCAGCTTGCCGGACCAGGGCGCCGACCAGCCCGCCGGATCGCCCAATATCCATTTCAGCTCGCCGTCCGCGAGGCCGATCTTCGCGATGGCGTCCTGATGGCGGATGGAGATCAGGTAGCTGTCGTCCGACGGGTCGTAGAACAGGCCGTTGGAGTGGCTCCAGTCCAGGTCGCCCCCGGGCGTCGGACCCAACTCGCCGCTGACCACCGAGTAGTAGCCGATGCGGCCGGTATCCAGAATATCGCCGAGATTGTGGCGCCGGACGATGTCGCCGGCGCGGGTGAACTCGACAATGACGTCTTCCTTGACGTCGGCGGGCGCCCGCGGCGCATCCGCGTCCGTCTCGCTGGTCGGATAGGCATCCACATGGGTCCAGCCGGTGCCCAGCGAAAGCAGGTTGCCCGACGGCAGCTCGATGGTCGAATGGTGGACGACGCCCACATCCAGCGGAATCCCCTCGGCCTCGCCGGGCGCGCCGTCCAGCGAGCGGCTGGTCCACGCGCCGGCCGTATTGCCGCTCATGTCCATTTCGAGGATCCGGCCGCGCGAGGTGAGCAGGATGGTATTCCGGCGCGTGTGCCAGATTCCGCCGACGCCGGCCCCCGTCTCCACGCTCCACGCCACCTCGCCCGACCGGCCGATCCCGATCAGAACGCCGTCATGGGGCATCGGTCTTTCGGCGGTCGCCTTGTTGACCGGAAAAATGATCAGGCCCGGCTCCCGGCGTTCGGGTTTGCACACGTTGACCTCGATCGCCGGCAGGTTGGCGCCCCCTTGGGCGGAAACATCTTTATTCATTTGCTTCTCCTAACCGCCGAACCACCTGAGCAGCATGGGTTCGGGAAAGACGATGTCCATGCCCTCGATGAACACGAACTGAATGACCAGGAAGAACACCACCGCGCCGCCGAGGGCGAGCACCCAGCTCTCCCGCCGGTAGAGCACATAGGCGAGAATGAACAGGGGAACGGCGACGAGATGGCCGACCAGCATGATGGCGCCGCCAAGGATGTAGACGGCGGCGAACATGCGGAAAATTTCGCGGCCCCGCCCTCTCAGCGCCGCGATGCCGATGGAAGCGGCGGCGGTTTCCTCGTCGTCGCCGCTCTCGGCCGGCTTGTCGTCCCACCGGGCCGGGTTGCGCAGATTGCCGGCCGTGTAGACCAGCGCGACGAGGACCATGGTCACCGACACGAACCAGGGGAAAATCGTCGCGCGGGGCGGCAGATCGAGAAGCAGCGAGATGAACAGCACCGAGGTCGCGGCGAACAGGACGACCAAAATCCAGTCGACGGTGCGGGCAACGCGGACGGTCTCGGGATCGGCCAATGTCAGCTCCCCCTGATGCGGGGGCCGGGCGCCCCCTTGTTCCGCCAGCGCCGGTAATAGGGCGCCGCCAGCGCCATGCAGATGAAGACGATGAGCACCACCACGATGGGCCGGGTATAGAGCCACTCGTAGTTGTAGCGGTCGACGGTCGAGAACAGGTACGGCTCGGCGATGCGGCCCATGATCAGCCCCATGACCAGCGGCACGCGCGGCCAGTCGGCATGCTTGAACACGTAGCCCAGCGTGCCTGCGGCGAGGAACACCATGATGTCGCCGAAGGACAGCCGGGCGAACGTGGCGCCGACGATCATGGCGGCGAGAATGAAGGGCACCAGGAGGTTGGCGCGGATGAAGCACAGCATCACTAGCCAGCGCTGGAGAATGAGCGCCAGCAGGGCGGCGACGATGTTGCCGACGATCACCACCGACACCATGGTGAAGGTAAGGTCGAGCTGGGTGTCCAGCATCTCCGGCCCGGGCCGGAGACCGATGATGACGAACACGACGAGCAGCACCGCCATCGCGTTGTTGCCGGGAATGCCGAAGGCGACGGTCGGAATGATGGCGCCCGGCTTGTGGGACGCGGTGCCGGTTTCGGGCGCGATGACGCCGCGCACGTTGCCCTTGCCGAAGCTGTCGGGATTCTTGTCCGATGCCACGGCGATGGCGTACGACATCCATTCCGCCACGGCGCCGCCGAGACCGGGGATGAAGCCGGTGATCACGCCGACGACGCTGCACTTGACCACCAGCCACCAGTTCCGGGCACAGTCGACGAAGCCGGTCCACAGGCCGGAGACCTTGCGGCCCACCTGCGACGAGGCGATGGTGGTATTCCGGATCGCCAGATCGATGACCTCGGGCACGGCGAACAGGCCCAGGACGATCGGTATGAGCGGCATCCCCTCCCACAGATAGAGGAACGGGCCGGCGAAGCGGGTGTCGCCGGTGCCGGGCGCCTGGCCGATCATGGAGATCATCAGGCCGAGGCCGCCCATCAGCAGGCCGCGGGCCGCCGACTTCCCGGACAGCGAACTCGCCATCACCAGCCCGAGCATCACCAGCATGAAGAACTCCGGCGACGAGAAGTTGTTCACCAGCGCGCGGAGCCCCGGCAGGAAAAGGATGAAGATGGCGGTGGCGACGAAGGTGCCGAGGATGCTGGCGTAATAGGAGGCGCACAGCGCCCGGCCGGCCTCGCCCCGCTTGGCCATCGGGTATCCGTCGAGCGATGTCGCGAGCGCCGCCGCCGTTCCGGGCACGCCCAGGAGCACGGCGGGGATGGAGTCGGTCTGGGTCGTCACCGCGTACACGCCGAGCAGCATCACATAGGCGTTCAGCGGGTCCATCTGCAGCGCGAAGGGGATCAGCAGGATATGGGCGATCAGTCCGCCCAGGCCCGGGATCAGCCCGACGATCATGCCGGCGACGATGCCGATCATCATCATCGGGAACACCGGCCAGGTGAAGACCTTGTAGAAGCCGTTTACGAAGGCGCCGGCGATAAAGAGTATTTCATCCATGAACGGCTATGCCCGTCCCGGCGCGCGGCGGCGCACACCGCCTGCCAGTGCGCGCCGCGGCGCCGAGCGCCCGTGGGCGGCGGTCCGGCCTAGAACGCGCCGGGCCGGTTCATGTCGAGATACTTCTTGACGATGGGCTCGCCCACGTCTCCGGGTATCCAGCTCATGGGAACGCCCCAGGCCTTCTGATGGTCGGCCTTGTACTGGGCGTCGTTGGACGTGGCGACGAACGCCTTCCGCCAAACATCGACGAATTTCGCGTCGGTGCCGGGCGGGGCCCACACTTCGCGGGCAACGCCCTGACCGGAGGCGACCGAGGTCATGATCTTCCAGTCGCGGCTGCCGACCGCATCGGGCTTGTGCTTCTTGACGATGGAATGACCCGTCGGGACCTTGTCCATGCCGCCGACCGTGACCGGGACGATCTCGCCCGAGCCGTCCATGTAGCCCATCTGATAGACCGCATGGAAATCCGTCTTCTTGTAGGTGCTGAGATTCTGCACCCAGGTCAGGTGGGCGAAGGGGGTGGTGTTGATTTCGCCGGTCCGCATGGCCTGCAACCGCTGCGCGAAGCGGGGATAAGCGGAGAACACCTGATAATCGATCCCCATGATCCGGTAGAACGCCTCGTAATAGGGCGTGTCGGCGGCCTGGAGGCCGATCAGGTGCTTCTTGGTGGCGTTGACGAAGCTCTTCAGGTCCGTGGTGCCCGAGTCTCCCCGGAAACCGACGATGCGGGTGATGGTCTGGGCGCCGATGAACGACATTTTCGAGGTGTCGAACTGCACCTTGCGCTTTCCGCGAACCGATTCCGCGGCGCCCGGCGCGTTGAACGAGCCGACATTGGTGCCGTCGGGTTTCAGCGCATTGTAGGTATAGTTGGCGGCGACCACGGAACCGCCGCCGCCCTTGTTGATGTAGCGGACCTCCGGATTGCCGGGCAGATGCTTGGAAAGGTACGGCCCGATCTGACGGAACCACAGATCCGGCGGCGCGCCGGGCGGCGAGAAGACGACGATGGAAACCGTCTTGCCCTTGAACGAAACGCCCTGCGCTTTCGCATCGCCCGGGGCGAATGCGGCCCCGAGCGCCGCCGAACCGGCAACCAAGGCGGCCAAAGCCAATTTGAACCTGCTCTTCATGGTGAACCTCCCAATAGCCTGTTGTGCGGTCAGTCGTCGGCGACGGATGTTTTTTCTCGTTCGCCGGACCGATTGTGTCCGGCCATCGCCGATTGTGAAGGAAATTTCGGGAATGGGCAATTGAGCGTCCAACCCGCATTTCTTCTCCCCAAGCCATAAATTTTTTTTATATGGCAGGATGAAAGCGGAATCGGCACCCGCCGGAACCCGGCCTCAGACGATCAACACCTGCTCCGCGCCGTCCGGGGGAGAAACCTGGACGCTGTTGGTGGTCATGCAGACCATGGAGAAGAATCCCGCCGTGACGATGATGTTGACCAGGTGTTCCTCACCGAACCGCCGCTCGGCGGCATGGTAGGTCTCGTCCGAAATGCCCTTGTTTTCCAGCAGCTCGGTCACCACTTCGTAGACCGCCTTTTCGTCATCGTCGCCGAATTCGGGCGGGCGGCGCTCATTGATCGCGTCGACGATGGACTGATCGAGGCCCTCGCTGACGGCATTCCGGGCATTCGCCGCCCACGCGTAGCGTCCTCCCCAGAACCGGATGGCGAGAATGGCGGCAAGCTGCCGGAGCTTCGGCGGCAGGCCGTTGGAGCGCAGGTAGTCCCCCATCTCCTGGTTGAGCCTCATGAAGCGCGGAATGCGGATATAGGCCCCGTAGGGGCCGCCGATCCGACCGCCGCGGTCGACGATTTCGTCGTAGACGGCACCCTGCTCCTGGTTCATTTCCTCGCGTTTCAACTGCGGCATCCGGGTCATGTCCGTCCTCCTGGCGTTTCGGAAGCCGGTCCAACCCCGATACGCGATTGATTACCCATAAGCGCTGGGTATGGCAAAAGACGGCATTAGCATTTGAATATTTTCCTGTCCATCCCTAGCATTGGAACCGGACGACCTTGCCGATGCTTGGTGAAACAACTAGAGGCCGAACGACAAGAACACGGCCCGGCTTCATCGTAATTCAGCGTTTCTATTGGGGAGACAATTCAGATGGCACGTTTTTTCGACAATTTAACTTCCAAGGGGTTCGCCGCGCCGCTGGCGGCCTCGGTTTTGATGGCGGGGGTTGCCGCCGGTTCCCTGTCCGTGACGGGGACGGCGCAGGCCGCCGGACCCGATTTCACGGGCAAGAAAATCACCTTCCTGACGCCTCATCGCGGGGCCGACTCGATCCTCTCGTTGAAGACGTGGATGAAATACGCATCCAAAAACCTGAAGGGCGGTCCGGAAATCACCGTGCAGTCCAAGTTCGGCGGCGGCGGCGTGACCGCGGCCAACTTCTTCCAGGCCACGGCCAAGCCCGACGGCCTGACGGCTTCGATGCTCAATCTGCCGGCCTTTATTGCGTACTCGGTCGGCCGCAAGGGCGTGAAATACGACATTTCCACGATGAAGGTCATCGCGGGCGAATCGGCGGTGTACGTTCATATCGCCGGCAAATCGGCCAAGGCGCAGGACGCATCCGGCGTCAATGCCTCGGCCGGCGAGCAGAGTTTCGGCACCCGGTCCCGCAACTTCAACGTCATGACCGCCCAGATTCTCTGGCGCGCCGCCGGCAGCCCGGTGCGTGTCGTCACCGGATTCCGGGGCAATGACACGGTCATCCAGGCGCTGGCCAGCGGGGAACTGAATCTCGGCTACATCTTCATGCAGGCCTGGATGCGGAACCTGAAGAACTATGCCGACCTCAACATCAAGCCGCTCTATCAGATGGGAACTCTCGACGCCGCCGGAAACATCATCCGCGACCCGCTGATCAAGGATGTGCCGACGGCGGACGAACTGTATCTCAAGCTGAAGCCGAATGCGAAGGGCACCAAGGAATACACCGCACTCCGGACGGCGATGAGCATGTATCAGATCGCCAAGGGGTTCTTCCTGCCCGCGGGCACGGATGCCTCCATCGTCAACGCATGGCGCACGGCGGTCGACAAGGCGGCCAATGACCCGGCGTTCATCGCCGAACACAAGAAATTGTTCGGCTTCCCCCTGGCCTACGTCCCCGCGGCCCAGGCCAGCAAGAATCTGAAGGATGGCCTTGTCACCCTCAAGGACCCGTACTTCCAGCCGGGCGGAGAGGGTCACCAGCTCATCATCGGAAGCCGGAAGAAAAAGAAGTAGCTGGATTTCATAGGTAGCGGGAGGGGCCCGGCAGTTGTATCGCCCGGCCCCTCTTCCGTCTTGCCGGCACCTAAGAATCGGCCCTGATTCCGACGCGCGGGCGAACCCGACGAGGCGGTAGGAGGCATGGAAGAAGCCCTAATCATTTTGAACGCGGCCGTCTCCGGCATGTTCCATGTCTTCTCCTGGCCGGTCTTCCCGATGATGATGATCGGCATCTGCGTCGGCATGTTCCTGGGCCTCGTGCCGGGCCTGGGCGGGCTGATCGGCTTTGCCCTCTTGATCCCCTTCGCCCTCGTCATGGAGCCGATTACCGGCGTAGCGTTCCTCCTGGGCATGAGCGCGGTGGTGACCCAGACCGATACGATCCCGGCGGTCATTCTGGGCGTGCCCGGCACGTCCGCCGCCATGGCGACGTCCCTCGACGGCTATCCCATGGCCAAGCGCGGCGAAGCGGGCCGGGCGCTCTGCGCGTCCTATTACGCCAGTATCTTCGGCACCATCGTCGCCGCCGGGCTGTTCATCCTGCTGCTTCCCATCCTGCGGGCGGTGATATTCGCCTTCGGCCAGCCGGAATTCTTCATGCTCATCCTGCTGGGCCTGATGCTCGCCGGTTCGCTGGCGGGGAATTCCCTGGCCCGCGGCCTGATCATGGCGGGCTTCGGCCTGCTGCTGGCCATGATCACCCTGGAAACCTCCATCGGCGCGCCCCGCTACGCCGGCGACATCATCTATCTGTGGGAAGGCATTCCGCTGATACCGGTGGTCCTCGGCTTGTTCGCCATTCCCGAGGTGCTGGATCTGGCCCGCCGGGGAACGACCATCTCGGCGACCACGGTCGATACCCGGGTCTCCGGTCTCTGGGAGGGGCTGGTCGACAATTTGAAGAACTGGTGGCTGATCATCAGGGCGTCCACGCTGGGGGCGCTCGCCGGCTTCATCCCCGGGCTCGGCGGACAGGTCGCCGAATGGCTGGCCTACGGCACCGCCGTCGCCTCGGACAAGGACCCCGGCTCCTACGGCAAGGGCAACGTTCGCGGCGTCATCGCGCCCGAGGCCGGAACCGCCGCCCAAAAGCCGGGCGCGCTCGTCCCGACGGTGGTCTTCGGCATTCCCGGAAATGCCGGCATGGCGCTCACCCTGTCGGTATTCCTGATATTCGGCCTGACCCCCGGGCCCGACATGATCACCACCAAGCTCGACGTCACCTTCGGCATGATCTGGGTGATCGTCGTCGCCAACATCATTGCCGCAATCCTCGCGCTGGTGCTGCAGCGCTGGCTGATCCTGATCTGCTATCTGCGGGCCACCATTCTGGTTCCCATCGTGCTCGGCACCATGCTGACCGGCGCGACCATGGCCAACCAGTCGTTCGGCGACGTCGCCCTCTTCCTGTGCTTCGGCTTCCTGGGCTACCTCTTCAAGCATACGGATTGGCCCCGGGTTCCCCTGATCATGGGCCTGATCATGGGCGGGCTGGCCGAGAAATACCTGTTCCTGTCCTTCGACCTCCACGGCGCCAGCTGGCTGTGGAATCGTCCCCTGGTGTGGGTGATCGCGCTGGTCATATTCCTCAGCGTGTTTTTCCCGCCCATGCTCCGCCACTATCGCGCCAAGCGGCAGGGGAAGGCGGGCCCGCCCAAGGTATCGGGGGTCAAAGTATCGGGGTATGACGAATGAGCGGCGCCCGCATCGTCGATATCGCGCTGACGGTCTTCTTCCTGGCGGTGGGCGTATTCGCCATCGCCGACGTCCGGGAATTCCCGTTTCAGGACCAGCTGTTTCCGTTCTCGGCCGCCGGGCTGATCCTGATCTGCGTCCTGATCTACGGCGCGCGCCAGTTCTTCACCGGCCCGCTCGATATCGAGCAGGAAACCGGCGCCAACGCCACCAAGCCGCCCTTTACGCGGGAGCAGATTCATACGGTCATACCGCTGGCGGCCGCCATCCTGGTTCTCGTCGGCGGGGTGTTCGTCTTCGGCCATCTCATCGCGGTGCCGGCCTTCGCCTTCGGCTACATCCTGCTCAGGGGCGAGAAGTTGTGGATCGCCGTATTCGGCGCGTGTCTCCTGTTTGCGTTTATTTGGGGACTGCTGATCAACGTGATGGAGGTCCTCATGCCCAGGCCCCTGATCATGGATTGGCTGGGTCTCTGAGCGGAACCGGCCCCGACCAGTGAGGAACATCGAATGACCGCCAAGCTTCCCAAAGGATGGCCCGAAGACCGCCCCATGGCCGTCTGCATCAATATCCCGCTGGAATGGTGGCCCGAGGGCGTCGCGCCCGGTGTTTCGCCCTTCGGCAATCCGCTCCGCAAGGACGTCGTCGATACGGCGGCCCGGCAGTGGGCGGAATACGGGCTGAACGTCGGCATCCATCGGCTGGCGGACATCGCCGAATCCTTCGGCTTCAAGTTCTCCTGTCATGCCAGCGGCATCCTGTTCGAGGAACGCCCCGAACTGATGCGGCGGGTGCACGAGGGCGGCCACGAAATCATGGCCCACTGCTGGACCCAGCACCGGCTGCTTTGCTACATGGACCGGGAGGAAGAGGACCGGGAGATGAAACGCTGCGCAGACGCGCAGGAGAAACTCCTGGGCGAGCGGCCCCTCGGCTTCGCGGTGCCGCGCGGCATGCTGTCGGCCGACACCGAGGAGCTGATGGCGGCCAACGGCTATCAGTTCTATGCCGACGACATGAGCGGCGACATGCCCAAGATCAAGCAGACCGGCTCCGGTCCTGTGGTCTGCATACCCTATGACATGGAGGTCAACGACCTCGCCTTTCACCTCCGCCACGGCAACCGGCTGATGCTGTTGCCCGAAATCGTCGGCGATATCATGGACGGCTACCCGAAGATCGGCTCGCCGCCGACGGTCCTGGATTTGGGTTTCCACGCCCACGTGTCGGGAAGGATCGCCGGCTCGATCCAGTTCCTGAAGGTGATGGAAATTCTCGCCCGCACGCCGTTCGCATGGGTCACCACGCGGACGGAAATCGCCAGGCTGATGCTGGCGGAGCACGCGGAACGGCAAGGCTGACGGCGGCCGGAAGCGCCATGTCCGTCGTCGGCACCACAAAACGCCGGAACCACGGTTTCAAGGACCCGCTCCTCGTCCAGGTGATGGAAAGGATGGGGGTCGATACCATCGCCTTCTATGAGAACCGGGGCGAGGAGACCAGGAAGCTGCGGCGGCGCTGGAAGGAACTGGCGGAATGCCGCGACGGGCCGGTTGCCGGCCGGCGGCGCCCGGTCCCCGATGCCCGGGCCATGTCGAGGGAAATCGAGGCGCTCTGCCTCCGGCTTGGCGCCGACGCGGCGGGGGCGGCCCGGCTGCGCCCGTTCATGGCCGATGAAGGGGCGGAGCTGCCCCATGAGAACGTGATCTCGTTCCTCGTCGCCGAGGATTACGGCGTCACCCGGCGGGGCCCCTACGCCATCGAGGTCGAGGCCCTCTCCGTCTACACAAGGTGCTGCGAGATCGCCGATGAGCTGGCGCGCGCCATCCGCGGCATGGGCTGGCCGGCGCTCGCCCATCACAACGGCGGCGGCGAGGTTCAGGCGATCCCCGCCATGTACTGGTCGGGCCTCGGCGAGCTGGGCAAGCACGGCAGCCTCATTCATCCGGAATTCGGCGCGAGCCACCGGCCGGGATTCGTAACCACCGATCTGCCGCTGGCGGAAAACGGGCCGCTGATCTTCGGGGTTCAGGACCGCTGCCTGAACTGCGACATCTGCTCGCTCAATTGCCCGGGCGAGGCGATACCGGACGACGCCGTCGTGACCGAGGGCGTCCGGCGCTGGATCACGGATGTGGAACGCTGCTACCCCTACTCCCGGTTGCGGACCGAATACTGCCACATCTGCGTCGACGTCTGCCCCTACGTCCATCTGGAGAACCGGGATTCGTCCCTCAAGACGCTCTACAAGGAATATATGGGCAACCGGAAGACCGCCGGCTACCGCACGCCCGCCTGGTTTCCGGACGGCGCGCCGCTGCCGCCCGGGCTCGATGAGGAAAGTCCGGACCGGTGAGTGTCTCCGGCATCGGCGAACAAACACAAATTCCCCCTCACCCAGCTTCGGCTATGGCTCGCAGTGCGCAGTCGCTGCGCTTTGTGCGCTCGCTCGCCAAGTCGGTCAATCCCCGGCGGGGAATGACCTTATCTTCACATCCCTCTCCCTCCAGGGGAGAGGGAGCACCACTCATTCCCTCTCCCCCTCGAAGGGGGAGAGGGTTAGGGTGAGGGGGTCATAAGAAATGAGTGTGAGGGGTTGCGTAAGGAGAATTTCATGACCCGTGAATGTCCCGGACCCAATCCGGCCGCCCGGCCGAGCCTCGTCGCGCCTGCCGGCGCCTGCGATACCCATATCCATGTGGTCGGCCCCTACAGCCGGTATCCCATGGTTCCGGAACGGACGTTCACGTCGCCGGAAGCGCCCTCCGAAATGATGCGGGGCTTCCTCGATGTCATGGGGCTCGACCGGGCGGTCATCGTCCATATCACGGTCAGTGGAACGGACCCCGCGGTAACCCTCGATGCGATTGCGGAGATGAACGGGCGGGGCCGGGGCATCGTCATTCTCGATGCGGGCGCGACGAAGGCCGACATGGAACGGATGGACAAGGGAGGCATCCGCGGCGTCCGGCTCACGCCGTTGTTCGGCGGCCATGTGGACGCCGGGACGGTCACGGCGCTCGCCGCAAAGATCGCCGATCTCGGCTGGCATATGCTGTTCATGCCCTCGGACCCGGAGCAGTGGCTTGGGTTGGCGCCGCTCCTAAGTAAGCTCCCCGTCGACGTGGTGGTCGATCACCTGGCCTGGCGGGGATGGAAGGTTGAGGACGGCCTCGATCAGCCCGGCTTCAAGGCGCTGATGGAATTGGCGGCCACCGGCCGGGCGTGGATGAAATTGGGCGGAATGTACAGGTATTCCCGCGAGGAGGCGCCGTGGCGCGACCTGGTTCCCTATGCCCGGGCGATCATCGGCGAATGTCCCGACCGCATCATCTGGGGCTCGGACTGGCCCCACGTCCGCACCTGGGATTTCCCCATGCCCGACGACGACAAAATCCTGGATTGGCTCCTGGAACTCGATCTCGATGACGCCATGATCGGGAAGATTCTCGTGGACAACCCCGCGGCGCTCTACGGTTTCGGCTGAGGCCGCACCGGCGCGGGGCACACTCCAGTCGTCATCACCGGGCTTGACCCGGTGATCCACGCGTAGCGCCGCCCTCAAAGCGTGGATGCCCGTGTCAAGCACGGGCATGACGGCTTGCTGTCTATTCCCTCCCCCCTGGAGGGGGAGGTCGAGACGGCCGGCAACCGGCCCGGGCGTCGAGGGTGGGGGGGATATGGAAATTCCCCCTTACCCGGCGCCGACCTCATCGCCGCAACACGCGTAGCCTGGCTATTTCAGCGCGCCGGCCATGAACCCGATCAGCTTGGCCTGGGCGTCGTCCGCCGCCTCCGGGCGGTAGCGCTCCTCGGTGAAGTTCTGAAACGCGTGCCCGGCCCCGTCATAGCGGTAGAAGGTGTGCTCGATCTCGAGCCGGTCCATTTCCGCGTCGATCCTGTCGACATCTTGCGGAGACGGGTTCTCGTCGTCATTGCCGAAAAAGCCGATGACCGGGCACCTGATCTCGCCGATCAGGTCGAAGGGCGTCGGCGCCTCGCGGCCGCGGCCCGCCATGATGTTGCCGCCGTAGAACAATGCGCCGGCCGAGAAGTGGTCGGTGGCGGCGGCCCCGAGCAGGGCGTTCCGTCCGCCCAGGCAATGCCCGGCGATGCCCAGCCGTCCGCCGTCCACGTCGCCGCGGCCCGCCAGATAATCGGCCGACGCCGAAATGTCGGTAATGATCTGCTCGTCCTTGAGGCCGGCGACCCGCTCGGAGATCGGGCCGTCATCCGGCCCCCGGTGATAGTAGTTCACGCCGACGGCGGCAAAACCGGCGGCCGCCAGCTTGTCGATAAAGTCTTCGGTGAACCCATCGAGGCCCGGGCCGTGGTGGGTCACGACGATGCCCGGAAAGAGCCCGTCCCCCGCCGGCACGCCGAGCAGCGCCCGGACATCCGCGCCGCCGACCGGAACGACCGTCTTGTCCGCCATATCGGTTTCCTCCCTGGATTGCCAATTGACGCAGGATCAAGCCGTGTTTCCCTAGCTTAACCGGCGGCCGGGAAATTCTAAAAGGGAGGCGGGCGTGGGGGAGTGGGGACCCCACGCACCGGGAGGGCTACGCCTCGATCGTGATCTTCACACTAGATGGGTCGACCCCAAAGGTCAGGGCCAGCCGCCGCTTCGCTTCCGTGATCGTGAGGCCCTCGTCGGCCGCTCCGGACTCCGCCTCCTCGAAGTCCTCTACCTCCTCGCTCCCCTCCTCGGGACTCGGTTCGTCGAGGGGTACCCGGAGAATGGCGGGATGCTCCAGCCCGGCACCCGCGCCCACTCGATTTACCGGGTCTTGGGCCTCCTGCTGGTAGAGGGACACCCACACGCCACGACGCCTGGGAATCGAGTGACCCGCAGCCAGTCGCGCCTGATAAGCGCGGTCGAACCGGTCCCGCATCTCGCCGCCGTCAATCAGGTGCGCCTGCGCGAACCTCGGGTCAACCCCATCGTCAACGGACACGGCCATGACGAGATCGGCGTCTGCCAGTGTGACCCAGTCGGAATCGTCATCCTTGCGGGGAAAAGCGATCCAGGTGTTCTGCGTCGTGCGGATGGTTACAAGCCTGCTCTCGCCATTCCTCGTAATGCGCCGGAGGCTGGACTTTCCCGAGCCTTGAACCCGCTCGACGCGCCACCCTTCCTTCGTGAGAGCATCCAGGCCTACCTGGAAAAGGCGCCGACGGCGCTGAACTTTTTCCTTGCTTGCTGATACGTTGGTCATTACGTGAACTCCTTTCTGGACAACATAAAACAAAATATACAACAAATTCGGGGCGGTCAACTTATTTCTTATATGTTTTTTAGTTTGTCCGGATTTGTTTCGGCAAACCACTATCTAGGACATCGGCTTAGCGCCGCTATCTCCGACCACACCCCCCATCGTTTCACGCCAGCTCACAAAACATAGTTATCCGCACCTGGATCAAGTGCGGTTGCGTGCGCACACACTCGCCCGAACGAGGGGATATGGGAGATGATGGAGCAACTCCGAGAGCAGCGACACGACTCCACGGAAAAAGCGGACGTGCTCTACCGATAGTATTTCCTGCTGCACGCGCTCGGCTTCTACGAGCGCCGCCGCCGGAGCCGGATGGACTCGCCAGAGGAAGCGACCGTCCATTCCCGGTCCTGAGAGCGTGACCGGTCCCCGCAGCCGGAGCCGCCGCCCCGGTCAGCCGCCGGGCTTGCGGGCGAGGAAGAAGAACATGGGCGTGAAGATGCCCGACTTGCCGCCTTCGACCAGCGCGTACGCCGCCGCATCCAGCAGCGTGCTGACCGCGCGGGAGCCCTTCGGGAACAGCCGCACCTTCTCCCCGGCCCGCAGCGCCAGATTGGTGAGCGAGCGGCCGATGGGCGTGCGCGGGATGCTGGTCAGGGAGAGATCGCGGCCCTCCAGGGCGCGGTACCAGGGCGTCTCGGGATCCGACGCGGCGGCGCGGTCCTCGGCCTCCACGAGCTCGAACCCGGCCGCCCGCAAGGCGTCGCAAATTTCCGATGTGGAGGCGATTTCCGGCAGCGCGTCCCCCACCATGATGTCGTGCTTGATCCGCCGGTGCTCCGCGTTCTCGGGGTCGAAACCGTCGGTGATGCACCACTCGTACCCCCCGAACAGGGCGCCCGGGCGCAGGACGCGCAGGATTTCCCGGAACGCGCCCGCCTTGTCCGGCGCATGGGGCATGGACTCGATGGCGAACGCGGCGTCGTAGGTGCCGTCATCCTCGGGAATCTGCATGTAGCTGCCATGGATGAAGCGGCACAGCTCCTCCACGTCCCGGGTGTGGTGTTTCGCGCGCTCGATCTGGTAGGCGTTGTTGTTGATGCCGACGAAGCTTGCGCCTGAATGGCGCGCCAAGTTGCCCATCGGCCCGCCAACCCCGCATCCCGCGTCGAGCACCTGCATCCCCGGCTTCAGGCCCAGCCGGCCGGAGAGAAAATGCTGGTGCCTGAGCATCGACGCCTTGAAGCTCTCGCCACGGCGCCGGGGCGCGAAGTGGAACGAGTTGCCCCAGCCGAACTCGTAGAAGTCGGTCACCAGATCGTAATAGTGATTGACGAACGAGCGGTACTGCTCCCGCCGGGTTTCCTCGCCGGCGCCGTAGATCGCCATGTATTCGTCCACCACGGACTCCACTTCCTGGGGCGCGAGAGTCGCGGGCGAGCGTGACCGGTTCCGTAACCGTGTGGCGAAGAATTGAAACATTCAGGCACCCTTAGCACAGGCGGGCGGGGCATCCAAGCGAACACCCCCCCTCACCCTGGATACCCCGGACTTGCGCCGGGGTATGACGAGTGGAGTTACGACACAAACCAAGCCGTCATGCCCCGCTTTATGCGGGGCATCCAGGAACTTCCACGAACTTCTACCCCCTCACCCTGACCCTCTCCCCCTGAAGAAGGGGGAGAGGGGACTGCTCCCTGACCCTCTCCCTTGAGGGAGAGGGATGCGGAGGCTTGCCGGGCGGGAGCCCGGTTTAGCCGAAGCTGGGTGAGGGGAAATAAGAACTCACCACGGAGAACACCGAGGACACGGAGTATCCACACTCGAATCCGCTCCGTGGTCTCTGTGCGCTCTGTGGTAAATTTACCTCCTCTCCCCCTTGAAGGAAGTGAGGGGCTGGCATCGGGCGGCCGATCGCACACATTGGTAAAGGAGCGTTGTCCGCGGGCGCCGCCCCATGATTTTGCCACATGATATTGCCTGGGGTTCCCGCGCACAAAAATGCGCTCAAAGGCACCGAATTGGAATTTAACCAAGTCATCAAATGTCCATAAATGACCATAAATGCCTATACCGGCGCGCACGATCGGACCCGAATCGAAATTTTCGTTGGAAGCAAATTCCAACTCCCCCGATGCGCCGATGCGCTCCCGGGCGCTTGCTCCACTCGACGGGAATCGGGTAAGGGGGAGCCATGGAACCGACGCCCGAACAGCAGGCGGAAATCGACGGCGCCCGCGCCGCCGGGGCGGGCTTGGGGGTCCGGGCGGTGTCGTTCAGCGTTCTGGTTATCGCAGTTCTGACGGCCGCCGGCATTGGAGGGCGCTATTGGCTCCACGGCGATTTCGACGCCGTTCACGCCCTTCTGATCCTGTTTTTCTCGATCAATCTGTGGATCTGCTATTGGGAAATATGCCTGTTCTTCAAACGGGACCATATCGAGCGCCGCGCCGAATACTGGCGGAGGCGCCAGGAGGAAACCAGCCGGACGCCGGCTATCGAGTTCCTCACCGGAAAGGTGCCGCTGGCGAAATGTCTGTCGCCGGCCCTGTGGGCGGATACCTGGGCCACCTACGCGCAAATCGACGGATCCTACGCGGACCGCCGCACATACGGTTACATCGCCGACATCGGCAACGGTTTCGTGACGCTGATCCCGACGCTGCTCCTCTACGCCGCCTTTACCGTCGATTTCCTGCCCGCCCTCGCCGCGGGAATCATCGGCGTCATGCTGTTCTGGCAACTGATTTACGGGACCGCGCTTTATTGGGTCAGTTTCTTCCTGGCGAAACGGCACACCCGGCTCGGCCGGCGGGATATATGCATCTACATCTGGGCGCTGAACTCCCCGTGGATGCTGTTCGCGCTGCTCGGCCTCTACGTCTCCATCCGCCTGATCGCGGACGGCAGCTACGGCGTTCTCGGCTATTGACCGCGCGGCGTGAGGCGGGGGGATTGACCGTGCCGGGGCAAGCGGAGGATGCTACGGTCCCTATGGTTCGAATAACCGGGAATCCGCGATGACTCCGAGTTCCTTCACGGCGCTGGTCATGGCCCGCAGGTGGCAGGTCATCCTGCTTTCGCTGGCCCTGGTGGCGGTCCTCGCCGCGGGCGCGCAATTCATCGTTCCCGTCGCCGTCGACTTCCGGAACCATTTCAACAAGAACGATCCGCACCTCATCGCGCTCGAAAATCTGGAAGACACCTACGCGATTTCGGATACGGTGCTTGTCGCGGTCGCGCCGAAGAGCGGCACCGTTTTCACGCGGGAGACGCTGTCCGCCGTCGAGCGCCTGACCAAGCGCCTCTGGCAAACGCCCTACGTTACCCGCGTGGATTCGCTCACCAATTATTCCCACAGCAGGGCCGTCGGCGACGACCTGATCGTCAATCCGCTGATCGACGACGCGCGGTCCCTCGACGACGGCGACCTGAAGCGGGTCGAGAAGATCGCGCTCGACACCGAGGAGATTTCCGGACGCCTCGTTTCCCCGGACGGCCGCGTCGCAGCCCTGAACCTCAGCCTGGCTATACCGGACAAGGACCGGCAGGCGGCCAAGATCAAGGCCGTCGATTTTCTCCGCGGCGTCGCCGCCGAGGAGACGGCGAAATATCCGGCGATCGAATTCCACCTCACCGGCGAACTCTTCCTCAACGGTTCGATCCGTGACGCGCTCGACGAGGACATGGGCGTGCTGGGGCCGGTCGCATTCGGGACCATGCTTATCGTCGCGGCCCTGATGCTGCGCTCCCTGTGGGGGGTCGTCTCGATCGTCATCATGACCCTCGCGGTTCTCCTGTCCGCGCTCGGCTTCGTCGGCTGGACCGGGCTGACGCTTTACGGCGAGAGCGGCGCCGCTTTGTTCGTTCTGATGGCGGTCACGGTCGCCCACGCGGTGCACATAATCGAGGCTGTGCGAGCGGGGCTGCGTCAGGGAATGGACCGGACGCAGGCGGCGGTCCATGCCGTGGAGTTCAACATCTGGCCCGTTTTCCTCACGTCGCTCACCACCTCGATCGGCTTCCTGAGCCTCAATTTCTCGGAAATGCCGCCGTTTCGCGTCATGGGCAACATCGTGGCGTTCGGCTCCATGTGCGCCTTCGTCTATGCGGTGACGCTGCTGCCCGCCTTTCTCTCGCTGACGCCCATGCGGCTACGGCGTGGCGAGGAGCGGAAATCGAATTTATTCGACGGGTTCGGGCGGTTCGTGGTGGGCCATCACTGGGTTCTCCTCGGTTCCGTCTCCGTCCTGGTGGTCGTGCTCGTCGGCGGCATCTGGCGGATAGAACTCAACGAGAATCCGCACGAGCTTCTCGACAAGAGTTACGAATACCGGCGGTCCGCAGATTTCGTGAGCCGGGAATTCGGCGGGCTGGAACCGTTCGAATACTCGCTCAGCGCCGGCAAGGCGGGCGGCGTCACGAACGCCCAATATCTGCGCAACGTGGATGCGTTCGCCGAGTGGCTCCGCGCCCAGCCGGAAGTCGTCCACGTCTATTCCGTCGCCGACGTCATCAAGCGGCTGAACAGAAGCCTGAACGCCGACAAGCAGGAATTCTACAAGGTTCCCGGCAACTCCGATCTCGCCGCGCAATATCTGCTGCTCTACGAGTTCTCGCTGCCGGTGGGCCTCGATCTCAACAACCTGATCAATGTCGAACGGTCCGCCTCGCGCCTCACCGCCATGCTCAGGAGCCTGACGGTCGACGAGAAGATCGGCCTCGATAATCGCGCGCAGGCCTGGCTCCGCAAGAATGCCCCCGGCATGGAAACCGGCGCCAGCGGCGTCACGATCGTCGGCGCCCATTCGACCGACAGGAATATCCGGAACATGCTGATCGGCACCGTGACCGCAATGGCAATCGTCTCGCTGCTGCTGATCTTCGTCTTCCGGAGCCTGCGGTTCGGCCTGATCAGCCTGATCCCCAACTTCGTCCCGGCGGCCATGGCGATGGGCCTGTGGGGCTATGCCGTCAAGGAAGTCGGGGTCGCCGCGTCGGTGGTTACCGCGCTCGCATTCGGGATAATCGTCGACGACACCATCCACTTCATGACCAAGTATCTGAGAGGCCGGAAGCAGGGGCTGCTGCCGTCCGAGTCCGTGCAGTTGGCGTTCGGCACGGCGGGCAAGGCGCTGCTGGCGACGACGGTCGTGTTCGCCCTCGGATTCCTGGTGTTTGGCGCGTCGGGAATAGCCAGCAACCGGACCCTCGGCCTGCTGTTGGGCATGACGGTCATCATCGCCCTGGTGGCGGACTTCCTGCTGCTGCCGCCGTTGCTGATGGCGCTGGACAAGACCAGGGAAACCACCGCCGAGATCAGGGAGCGGCTGCGCCGCGCCGTCGGATAGACCCGGCGGGTCCCCTAAGGTCAGCGTGCGGGGGGCAATTCGTGCCGCTGCTCGGCGAGCCTGAACTTGATTTTGTTGCTGGGCGACTGCGAGGGCAGCGCATCCATCGGCATCCGCTCGAAGGGGCGGGCCAGTTCGATCTTGAAGTAATGGGTGAGCATCAGCAGGTTGATCACGATGTGCAAGTCGGCCCAGTGGGTCCCGAGACAGGAGTGCGTGCCCAGCCCGTAGGGCGCGTAGCCCCTGCCGAGGTGCTCGTTTCGCGGCGGCGCGTAGCGGTCGATGTCGAACGTCCACGGATCGGGAAACGCCTCTTCCGAGTAATGCGCGGCCGTCTGCGCGATCATGAGCTGCGACCCGACCGGCAATTCGTAACCCTCCACCACGCAGGAATTCGTCACTGTGCGCATGGACATGGGCACGATCGGCGACATCCGCAGGGTTTCCATCAGCACCCGATGGGTCACGTCGATCCGCTCCCGGGTGAAGTCCTCCTCGGTGGGATCGCCGTCTGCCCACAACGCGTCCGCTTCGGCGGTGACCCGCGCGTACAACTCGGAATCCTGCATCAGCCAGTAAAGGGCGAAGCCGGTCTGATCGCCCATGTACATGGCGGTCATCAGGATCGCCCCGAGCGGCAGCGGCAGGTCCGTTTCGGGCAGGAATTGGGGATCGGACGAGTGCAGGGACAGATACGCGTCCACCACGTCCTGATGCATCCCGGCCTTCTGCCCGGCCGAATGCGTCCTTTGCATGCGGTCGATGATCCGATGCGTGACCTTCGCCCGGCGGCGCATCGACGGGGTCTTGAGCATGAAACGGGGCATCGTCTTGACGATGCCGACATGGAGCACCCGCACCTTGTATTCGAGCGCGTCGATAATTTCGTCCTGGGTGTCGATGTTGGCCAGGAGCGGCGATGACTGCGCGTTCAGGAACGGCCGCAGCATTTCTTGCGCCGGCATCTCGGCGCCGACGTCCCAAGTCGCCATGTGCGTGCGGGCAAGGTCATAGACGTCGTCCAAACGCCTGGTCAAAGTCTTGCGGGAGTAGGCGGTATGCAGCGATTTGCGAAAGCGGAAGTGATCGGCGCCGTCCGTCGAATGCACCGAACGCGACACGCCATACGCCTTGTCGACGCCCTCGAAGTACTCCTTCGACCGCAGGAACACCCGCCCCATGCGATGGGCCCATTCGTTCGTCTTCACCCCCGCCAGGACGATTATGTTCTTGCGGAACGGGAGCCGGATCTCGAACACCGGACCGTACTTGTCGGCCAAAGCGGCGAACCCCGCCGGCAGCCTGCCCTCCCGCAGCTCGCGGTTGAACACCAGATCGCGCAGGGACACGGCCGGTATCTTCTTGGTCAGCGTCGGGCGCCGGAGCAGCGGGCTGGCGATGTTGTGCTCGACCGCGGCGGCGATGGAACGGGCGATCAGGTCCATCCGGCAGATTTCGGCGATGCGCTCTTCCGTCGCCTCGTCGAGCTCGAAGATGAAGCGGAAGACGCCGCACGTATCGACCAGGGAGATGACGAGGATGTCCCTGGGGTCGGGAATCTCGTCGGTGAACAGGGCCTTGGTGACGCGCGTCTTGATGAACTCCTGGACGGCGCCCTCATGGAAGGCGGCGGACAGGGTCCAGAAATCGCCTGCGTGGTGCTCGATGATGCCCATCTCCACCAGGCGGTCGAGCGTCCGGTCAATGACCCCCTCCGCCTGGGCGGCGAGCCGTTCGACCCAGAACTGGGCGTCGTGCGCCTCCGGCTCGGCCGCGATTTCCTCGAGGATCGGGTCGATGGCGGGATCGCCCGTCGGCGTCCCGTCCAGCAGGGTGAGCGTCTCGAGATCCGTATCGATGCGCGAGCGAAGAGAAAGCTCCGCCAGCACCGCGCCGGCCACGGCGCAGTTCAGGTCCCAGCCGGCCACCTGGTGGAAGTAGCCGGTCTGCTCGTTGAGGAGCATCAGGAGGAGTTCCTCCGGCAGGTTCAGCGCCGGTCCGGTCGTCACACTGTCGGTCATGGACGTTGGCTGTCGGTCATGGACGTTCGCCTCCCCGGCTCCGCCGCGCGGAACGGGCCGGGCACTCTTCGTAATGCGGGCGGGCACCGCCGGTTCGCCGGCAGGTGGAGCCTCTACCCCCGCAACAATCGGCGCGGAGACTAACCCGATTCGCACCGCCTGTCACCCGGTTCCCCCGATACGGCAGGGCAAGGTGCCCATGCACTAACATTCAAACCGGACCAATCAACAGGGGCAGGTCGGTTGGTTACCTAATCCAAGTTGTCGAGAAGAAATCTCAGTACCCGGTTCCCACTTGTACCTTGTGCTCGCTGCAATCAATTTCGGACAATAAATACCGGAGGCATGAGTCACTCGGTCATAGTGTTAGCTCTATTTCGTAATGATCTCAGGCCCGAGGAAGGTGTTGGGCAGGAAGGTTGAGAGCCAGGGGATGTAGGTCACCATGATCAGGAAGACGAACAGCACGCCCAGGAAAGGCAGAGCGGCGTAGACGACGCGCATCATGGGCATCCCGGCCACGCCCGACGTGACAAAGAGGTTGAGCCCCACCGGCGGGGTGATCATGCCGATTTCCATGTTGACCACCATGATGATGCCAAGGTGGATCGGATCGATCCCAAGCTCAATGGCGATGGGGAAGACCAGCGGCGCGACGATGACGAGCAGGCCGGACGGTTCCATGAACTGCCCGCCGATCAGCAAGATAATGTTGACCACGGCCAGGAACATGATCGGCCCGAGCCCGGCCGCCAGCATGGAGGAGGCCACCTGCTGCGGAATTTGCTCGTCGGTCAGCACGTGCTTCAAAATAAGAGCGTTCGCGATGACGAAGAGCAGCGTGATCGTCAGTTTCCCGGCTTCCAGAAGTGTCTTCTGGGTGTCGGGATGTACCATGGAGGTAATCACGGTGAGCGGGTTTTTCAGGAAGGTTTTGCCGTCCTCCTTCAAAGGCCCCATGTCCCGGTAAATGAACGTGGAGATGAGGAACGAATAGACGGCGGCGACGGCGGCGGCCTCGGTGGGGGTAAAGATGCCGCCGTAGATACCGCCCAGGATAATCACGATGAGGAAAAGGCCCCAGGCCGCGTCCCTGCCCGAATCCCAAATCTCGCGCCAGCCTCTCCATTCCCCTTTCGGGAGGTCTTTGACCTTGGCGATGATATAGATCGTGACCATCAGCATGATGCCGGCCACGAGGCCCGGAATGACGCCCGCCATGAACATGCGGCCGACCGACACTTCGACGGCTGCCGCATAGACAACCATGACAATGGAGGGCGGGATCAAAATCCCAAGGGTGCCGGCGTTGCAGATGACACCGGCGGCAAATTCCTTGGAATAGCCGACTTGCCGCATGCCCACGATGACGATGGAGCCGATGGCCACCACGGTCGCGGGCGAGGAACCCGAGAGCGCCGCGAACAGCATGCACGCAAAGACGCCCGCAATGGCGAGGCCGCCCGGCAAATGTCCGACACAGGCAATGGAAAAGCGAATGATCCGTTGCGCGACGCCGCCCGTGGTCATGAAAGCGGAGGCCAGAATAAAGAAGGGAATGGCCAGCAGGGTGAAATGCCCCTCGAACGCGGCGAAAAGGGTCTGCGCGACGGAGGCCAGGGAGCTGTCCGAGAACCACAGCAGGAATAGAACGGACGACATGCCGAGGGCGACGGCGATGGGCACGCCGACGATCAGCAGGCCGATGACCATGCCGAAAAGAAGGACGACTTCCATCAGGCTTTCTTCCCGGCGTCTTGCTGCCTATCCTGCTGCTTGTCCTGAAGTTCCTCCTCGACCTCATGGCTCGCGACGACGCGGTCGACTTCCGAATTCCAGACGGCCCAGGCGGCCTGGCAGAACCGGTAAAGCATCAGGAACATGGAGAGGGGGAGAACGATATAGGGCAGAAGACGCGGAATTTTTTCGTAAGCCTCGCCTTCGTTGAAGACGGTTTCCATCCAGGCCAGCACGCCGACCATGGGAATGTCGTTGACCTCGTACCAGCCCTTATCGCGATATTTCTCTTCAAAGCCGAGGGGGAACCAGCGGCCTTCCGTCGCCGGCAGGTTCGCGAAGTTGGCCCAGTAGTCCCAGGAGCCCTTGCTCATCAGGAAAAAGAATGCGATGCAGATGGCCACTGCGAAAAGCGCCATCAGCCGCCGGGCGTCTCGGGGAAGCGCGTTGATCAGCATATCAACGCCGAGATGGGCGCCCTTTTTAACCGCATAGGACGCGCCCAGGAGGACCAGCCAGGCAAAGAGAAACACCGTCAACTCCAAGGCCCAGAGGATGTTGGCGTTGAAGGCATAGCGCGCGACCACGTTGGCAAACGTGATTAGCGTCATCGCGCCAAGAATGATGACGATCAGCTTTTCTTCGATGACGTCGATGAGCCGGCTTTGGTCACTCATCTTCACGCCCCCGCGGCGAATAGGAAATGTCCGTTAGGCCGAAATAAGGAAACGGGGCAGCTGCCGGCTGCCCCGTCCGATCTTCAAAAGTTTGCGTTGATAGTCTGCGCGACGTTGATGGCGTCTTTGCCGACGTCTTTTTCAAATTGCGACCATACGGGGCGCATGGCTTTCACCCATTCGGCCCGTTCCGCGTCCGTCAGTTTCAGGATCTTACCGCCGGCCTTGATGATGGCTTTCTTGGCGGCCTGGTTGACGGCATAGCTTTCCGCGTTCCGCGTTACCGTGACTTCGTCAAGGATCGTCAGGAACTGCTTGCGGACGTCAGGTTTCAACCCGTCGAGCCAATCGACGCTCGCCACCACCAGGTAGTCGATGATGCCGTGGTTGGTTTCGGTAATGCCGTCCTGCACCTCGAAGAACTTTTTGCCGTAGATGTTGGACCAGGTGTTCTCCTGTCCATCGACCACGCCTTGCTGAAGCGCGCCATAAACTTCCGAGAACGCCATTTTCTGCGGTGACCCGCCGATGGCTTTCATCTGGGCCACCAGCACGTCCGAAGACATGACACGGAATTTGAGGCCGTTTGCATCGGAGGGCACCCGGAGCGTCTTTCTGGCCGACATATGCTTCATACCATTGTGCCAGAAGGTCAGACCTTGGAGGCCGCGCCGGCGCATGCTGTCTTTCAGCGCCTGGCCCGTGGGCGAGGCCTGGAACGCTTCCACGGCTTCGATGTTTTTGAACATGAAGGGGAGGTCGAAAATCCGGAACTTTTTGGTGAATTTTTCGAACTTGGAGAGGGACGGCGCGGCAAGCTGTACGTCGCCGTTCAACAGCGCCTCGAGCACCTTGTCATCATTGTAAAGGGTGGAATTGGGAAAGACTTCCATGCAGGCCTTTCCGTTCATTTCCTTGTTGATCCGCTTTTGAAGCAGGGACGCGGCGATCCCCTTGGGATGTTTATCCGTGTTGGTCACATGGCTGAACTTGATCAGCATTTCACCCTTTTCGCACGCGGCATGGGCGGGCGCGGGATCAACGGTTATGGTTGCCGCGGCAACGACGACCGCAACAGATGCGGCGGATATAAAGTATTTCATAGAAGCCTCCTAGATAGATGCGCCGCGCACAAACGGTCCATGAACGGGCATCAAAATTATTTCAGTGAGAAGCCAGAGTATCAGCATGGTGGATTTTCACTAGTCGCTATTACTAATAAATATTTCCGAATAATATTCGGTTATAAATCTGCGATAACGGACAATTACAGAGTTGGCAGGAGATCCCATGTTCGAGGGATTTTCAGAGCAGAATATCGAGGGGGACGGGGTCCGGCTGTTCGTCCGCATGGCGGGCCCGGAAGATGCGCCGCCTGTTCTTTTGCTGCACGGCTATCCGCAGACGTCCGCCATGTGGCACGGCGTAGCGCCGCTGCTGTCCAAATCGTATCGGGTCATCTGTCCGGATTTGAGGGGATACGGCCGGTCCGGGAAACCGCCATCGGATGAGCGGCACCTGACCTATTCCAAGCGTGCCATGGCCAGCGACCTAGTCAGCATGATGGGCAGCCTGGGCCACAAAAAATTCTACGTCGGCGCCCATGACAGGGGGGCGCGGGTGGCCCACCGGCTGGGGATGGATCATCCGGATCGCGTTGAGGCTATGACCTTGCTGGACATCGCGCCGACCCGTGAAATGTACGCCAACACGTCCTTTCCGTTCGCGCGGGGCTACTGGCATTGGTTCTTCCTGATTCAACCGAGCCCGCTGCCGGAGACGATCATCGGCCGCGACCCGGCCGGCTTTTGGAAGGAGAAGTGCTTCAACCAGGCGGGCGGCGACAACCCGTTCCTGCCTGAGGCACTGGAGGAGTATCTCAAGGCGTTCTCCCAAAGTGATGCCATCCATGCGAGTTGTGAGGACTACCGCGCCGCCGCCACCATCGATATCGAACATGACGACGCGGACGGAAACAGACGGCTGAGCATGCCGGTCCTGGTTCTCTGGGCCAAAAACGGAACCGTCGGAAAATGCTTTGATCCTCTGTCCCTCTGGAAAATGCGCGCAGAGAATGTGTCCGGCGGGCCCGTGGACGCCACGCACTATATGGCGGAGGAACAGCCTACGGAGATCGCGCGCCGCTTCGAAAGTTTCTTCACCAATCGGGAAACCAAGCTTCAAAAGGCCGCCTCATGAGCAAAACCCTCTACGATAAGCTGGTGGATGCCCACATGGTCTGCGATTTGCCGGACGGCGAAATCCTGGTCTACGTGGATTTCCATATCATGAATGAGTACACGAGCCCCCAGGCCTTTTCCGGCCTTGAGGCAAAAGGCATCCGCGTCCACCGGCCGGAGGCCCATTTGGGCGTGGTGGATCACGTCAACTCGACCCGTGGACGGGGCCCGGCGGACGAGGCCTCGAAACTCCTCATCGACAACTTCGAGGAAAACTGCCAAGCGCACGAGATCGCGTGTTACGGCCTCGGCGACCCCCGGCAGGGTATTGAACACGTTGTCGTGCCGGAACAGGGACTGGTGACGCCCGGCATGCTGATCGCCTGCGGGGACAGTCACACAACCACCTACGGGGCCTTCGGTGCCCTCGGATTTGGCATCGGCACGTCCGAGGTCGAACATGTGTTAGCCACGCAAACCCTACGCTACAAGCGCATGAAGACCATGCTGGTGACCGTCGACGGCACCGTCGCGCCGGGCGTGGCGGCCAAGGATATCATCCTGAAGGTGATTCAGGTGGTGGGCGCCGGCGCGGCGAACGGGTTCGCGGTGGAGTTCGCGGGCACCGCCATCCGGGACCTGGGTATGACCGGCCGCATGACGGTCTGTAACATGGCCGTGGAACTGGGGGCGCGGGCGGCGCTCATCGGCGTGGATGACACCACGCTTTCTCACTGCCGGGACCGGCCCCATAGCGGCCAATATAGCGCCGGCGATTACACCTGGAATTCCGACCCGGACGCGAAGTTTGACGAGCGCGTCGACATTGCCGCCTCCGAGATTGTACCCCTGGTAAGCTGGGGCACGAGCCCCGACCAGTCCATCCCCATCGACGGTATGGTCCCGTCGGAGGACGCACTGGTCACACAAAAGGCGAAAGCCTCTCTCTCGCGGTCGCTTGATTATATGGGACTGACCGCCAATCAGGCACTGAGAGGACTGCCCATCGACCGCGCGTTCATCGGGTCCTGCACCAACGGCAGGATCGAGGATTTGCGCGCCGCCGCCCAGGTTCTGAAGGGCCGCAAGGTCGCGGAAAACGTCCTGGCGATTGTCGTGCCGGGCTCGGCCCAAACGCGGCGCCTCGCCGAAGAAGAAGGGCTGGACAGGATCTTCACAGAGGCAGGTTTCGACTGGCGGCCGGAAAGCGGCTGTTCCATGTGCCTCGCCATGAACGATGATATTGCGTTGGATGGCGAACGGATCGCGTCGTCCACCAACCGGAATTTCGAAGGCCGCCAGGGCAGGGGCGCCAGAACCCACCTCATGAGCCCAGCCATGGTCGCCGCCGCCGCGGTGGCGGGCGGACTGACGGACGTTCGGGATTTTATGTAGCGGAGGATCGAGAGATGCCGAAACGCGTTACGGGACAATTGGCTCCGCTGCCCATCGCCAACATGGACACGGACATCATCATGCCCAAGCGCTTCCTGCGCACCATCACCCGCGAAGGCCTCGCCGACGGCACCTTTGCCGATATGCGGTTTGACGAGGACGGCGGCCTCCGGAGCGACTTTATTTTGAACCAAAGCCAGTACAGGCACGCGTCCATTCTTGTGGCCGGAGATAATTTCGGCTGTGGCTCCAGCCGGGAGCATGCGGTCTGGGGGCTGAACCAGCTTGGCATCCGGGGCATCATCGGCACCACCTTCGCCGGTATCTTCTATGACAATGCCCGCAAGAATGGTCTGGCGCTCCCCAGGGTCTCGCCGGACGAACGAGATGACTTGGTGCGGCTATCGGCACGCGATCCCGGCCTTGAAATCGACATCAACCTGGAAGACCGGACCATTACCGGACCAGGCGTCAGCATGGCCTTCGAGATGGACGCCGGCACCCGCCAGGCGCTATTGGATGACAGGGACGACACCTTGGATACGCTGAAACTCCAGGGCAAAATCCTCGCGTTCGAGACCGCCTTGCCCGATACTCAAAAAATTCACGTGGCGAAATAAGGACCGGAGAATCGGTGGCCAAAAACCTAGAGATCAGGCAGGTCGAATGCTTTGTCGTGGTGGCGGAGGAGTTGCATTTTCGCCGCGCCGGTGAGCGTCTGGGCATCAGCCAGTCGGCGCTCTCCGACAGAATTTCCGCGCTGGAGCAGGATTTGGGTGTGCCACTGCTGTTCCGGACCACACGCCAGGTCAGCTTGACCCAAGCCGGCGCCGTCTTCTTAAAGCAAGCCAAGGAAATCTTGGCACTTTTGGAGACGACCGTTTCGAAGGTGCAGCAGGCCTCGGAGTCGGATATCAAAAGCCTGCGGGTGAGCGGCGTGGACGAAGCGATTTCCATCCTCCTGGCGGACACCTTTGCGGGCTTCCGGCAAGCATGCCCAGACGTGCATGTCCGGGTTTTGGAAATTTCATCCTCGGATAAGCACACAAAGGAGCTTATCAACCACCACACGGATGTGGCTTTTATCCGTACCCAGCCCCAGGAAGAATTCATCACGAGCGATCTTCTGTACCGCCAGCCCGTGATGGTCGCCCTGGCGGAAAAAAGCTCGCTCGCCAAACGATCCTCCCTTGGGCCCAAGGACATCCAGCACGAACCCATTGTCGGCTTTCCCAAGCACGCCCGGCCCATCCTCCACGGCATGCTGTGGAGCGAATTCACCAAGATCAAGGCCCAGCCCAACATCGTCTGCGAGGTGATCGACAAATCCACGCTGCTGCGGTTTGTCGCCGAAAACCTGGGCATGGCCCTCGTGCCGGCCTGGGTGGAAGCCATATCCCCCGGCGGCGTCGCTTTCGTGCCGTTCCTTCCCGGCGAGAAATTTATCGAGCTCTATGTCGCGCACAGGAAAACCGACAATTCCCCGACCATCACCACCTTTGTTGATGCAGCGAAATCAGCCGCACAGAGGTTCCATTTAAACACTTCATATATGAAGCATCCTACTCAGAACTGAGAGCATCTCTCCTGCTCGGCTCTAGGTCCTGTTGACATTTATCGCATCCAAATGAGCGCCCCGACGAGGCACAGCATGGCCATGTAGGCGGTGACGGTCTTTTCGTAGCGTGTGGCGATGCGGCGGAAGTGCTTGATCTTGTTGATGAAACATTCGACGACGTGCCTTTCCTTGTAGAGTTCGGGGTCGTACGGCACGGCTTGTGCCCGCGACGGGTTGGAGGGGATCACCGCCACCATCCCGGCGCTGTCGAGGCGGGCGCGGAAGCGGTTCGCGTCGTAGGCGGTGTCGGCGATCAGGGTCTCGCCCGGCAGCCCGGCGATCAGCCCCTCGGCCTGGGTGACGTCGCCCACCTGGCCGCCGGTGAGGATGAACCGCAAGGGATTGCCCAGGCCATCGACGGTGATGTGGATTTTGCTCGTCAGGCCGCCGCGCGAGCGGCCGATGGCCTGAGCCTGAGCCCCCCTTTTGCGCCGGCGGCATGTTGATGCGCCCGCACGATGGTCGAATCCACGATCAGGTATTCGAAGTCGGGATCCTCCGCCAAGGCATTGAAAAGACTCTCCCAAACCCCCGCCTTGGCCCACCGCGAAAAGCGCACGTAGACGCTGTTCCAGTTGCCGAAGGCGTCCGGCAGATCGCGCCACGGCGAACCCGCCCGGGCGATCCACAGCACGGCGTCCACAAACAGGCGGTTGTCCCGACCCGTGGAGCCGCGATCCGCCTCTTTGCCCGGAACCAAACCCTTGATCCGGTCCCATTGCATATCCGTCAGTTCCCGTCGAAGCATGACACGCTCCCGCCAGTTGAAACGGTCTTGCTTGAATCACGCCAACCATGAATAGTCCGTTAATTGTCAACAGGACCTAGGGTTGGCAAATAGCAAATTCATTTGTGTGATCAAGATTCGATAGCTGTATCGCGAAGTAAACACGCCCTGTCCGAATAGCTTCCGCTGGTGGCTAGAGGCGGAAGTCTAGTTTCATGCCAAAATTAGTCTGATTTCCAGCCCAAACCGGACCTTGAAATTGGCCGTTGGAGAAAATTCGCAGATCACTGCCAAAAGTTGACGGAACAGGCCAATTTCGGTCCGCTTTAACACGACTAACCGGGCCCTAACTCATTGAATTATCGCGATAGTGTGGAGAGTGTCCGGTTTCTCCATTCCGGAGACGGACTGAATGGCGGAGGGAGTGGGATTCGAACCCACGATACGCTATTAACGTATACACGCTTTCCAAGCGTGCGCCTTCAGCCGCTCGGCCACCCCTCCGCTGCGGGCGCCAAACCTAACCTCTGATCCCGCACCCCGCAACGGATTTCGCGGCGCTCGTTCCGGCGGTCCGCCGCGCGCCGGGCGCGGACCCTGGGCGCCATACGGGAAGGCGCTTGGCATGGGGCGCTCCCCGGCTAAGATGTTCGGCGCCCGATCATTATTTCGGGCAATGCATCCTCTGAGACGAATGGCCCCGGTCCATTGGGGGTTGGAGGCGACATGATTGAAGACATCAAGGCCGGCATGAAGCACACGAGGCGGATCGATATCGATGAGAGCCGGATCATCTCCCACATGGACGCGGAGCTCGCGGTCTATTCGACGCCCTCCATGGTCGAGGACATCGAGATGACCTGCCAGGAATTCATCCAGCGGCACCTGCCCGGCGAACAGAACACGGTCGGCACCCATGTCGCCGTCGATCACATGGCCCCGACCCCCGCCGGCGCCTGGGTCGAGGTCAGCATCGAGATTACCGGCGTCGACGGCCGGATGGTGATGATGGACGCGGTGGTCACCGACGCCATCGAACAGGTCGGGCGCGGCAAGCACAACCGGTTCGTCGTCGACAACGAGAAGACCAGGGAACGCCTGATCGCCAAACGGAAGAAAATCGAGGGAGCGGGCTGACCCCCATGAACGAAATCAAGAACAGGAAACAGGTCCCCATCTTCTGCTACCAGTGCGTCGCCGGGCCCGATCTGATGAAGGTCGAGGTCGAGGACGGCGTCGCGACCCGCATCGAATCCAACTATGACATCGAGGACGAGCATCCCGGCGGCGGCCGGGTGTGCGTCAAGGCCTACGGGCTGATCCAGAAGACCTATAACCCGCACCGCATCTCCTCGCCGATGAAGCGGACCAATCCCAGGAAGGGCAAGGACGAGGACCCCGGGTTCGTGCCGATCTCCTGGGACGAGGCGATCGACATGGTCGGCCAGAAAATCAGGGACACGCTGGCCGGCGGGCCGCTGGACGAATCCGGGTATCCCAAGATCGCCGCCAGCTTCGGCGGCGGCGGCACGCCGACCCAGTACATGGGCACCTTCCCCGCCCTCTTGTCGGCCTTCGGCGGGGTCGATCTCGGCTTCGGCGCGGGCCAGGGGGTGAAGTGCTATCACTCCGAACATTTGTACGGCGAGTTGTGGCACCGGGCGTTTATCGTCGCGCCCGACACGCCCCACTGCAATTACATCGTCTCCTTCGGCCACAACGGGGATGCGTCGGCCGGCGTCGCCGGCATCTGGCGGCACGCCGACGGGCGGGCCCGGGGCATGAAGCGGGTTCAGGTCGAACCGCACCTGTCGGTGACCGGCGCGGTATCCGCCGAGTGGATCCCGGTCAAGCCCAAGACCGACGTCGCTTTCCTCTATGCCATGATCAACCGCATCCTGATCGAGCGTCCGTGGCGGAAAATCTGCGACATGGAACGGATCGCCGACGATTCCAACGCGCCCTACCTGATCGGTCCCAACGGCTACTTCATGCGCGACCCCGCCAGCCTCAAACCCCTGATCTGGGACCTCGCCGACGGCACGGCCAAGCCCTTCGACGCGGAGATCGGGGAGCCGGCCCTGGAGGGCGCCTATACCTGCGCCGGCGTCGAGGACGGCCCCGACGGGCAGCGCTGGGAACACGCCTCGGCGGAGGCCCAGCCCGCCCACCAGAAGCTGCTCGACCATATCGCGCCCTATACGCCGGAATGGGCGGCGGAGGAATGCGATGTCCCTGCCGACAAGATCCGCAAGGTGGCCGACGAGTTCATCGAACAGGCCACCGTCGGCGCGACCATCGAAATCGAGGGCCAGACCCTCCCCCACCGGCCCGTCGCCATCCTGCTGGGCAAGACGGTCAACAACGGCTGGGGCGGCTACAATGCCTGCTGGGCGCGGACGCTGCTGCTGACCCTGGTCGGCGCTCTCGAAGTGCCGGGCGGCATGATCGGCACCAATGTGAAGCTCAACCGGCCCGCCGACGACCGCAAGACGTCGGCGGTGATCAACCGGGACGGCTTCATGGAGTTCCCGTTCAACGAAACCTCCAAGCAGGAATGGCAGGCCAAGCCCCACATCCGCAACGCCTTCCGGACGCTGGTCCCGCTGGTCGCCAATTCGGCGTGGTCGCCGGCGCTCGGGCCCGCCCACCTGCCGTGGCTGTTCCAGAAGCGCCCGCCGGAGAATTGGCCGAAGCCGACCAAGCCCGCCATGTGGTTCTGCTACCGGACCAATCCGGCGATCTCGTCCTGGAATGCGCCCGAGGTCGCGGAACGGGTGGCCGAGTTCCCGTTCATTGTCGCCTTCGCCTACACCCACGACGAGACCAACCACTTCGCCGACATCCTGCTGCCCGAAAACACCGACCTGGAGAGCCTCCAGCTGATCCAGCTCGGCAACACCAAGTTCATCGAGCAGCTCTGGGGTCACGAGGGCTGGTGCATCCGTCAGCCCGCCGGCGACAAGGTGGTCGATTCCAAGGACATGACCGACATCGCGACGGCGCTCGCCGAGCGCGGCGGTATCCTGGAGGCCTACAACAAGGCCATCAACAAGGGCGCCGCCGGCATGCGGCTGGTGACCGGCGACTACGATTACGGCCTCGACGAGACCCAGCCCCACGGGCTCGAGGAGATTTGGGACGCCACCGCCAAGGCGGCGAGCCACGACATGTCGAACGGCGAGAACGTGGTCGGCATCGATTGGTTCAAGGAGCACGGCTACATGCTCAGGCCGTTCTCCAAGCTTCACTGGTATCTGTACCCGCACCTCAAGGCCAACGGCATCCGTTTCGAGCTGCCCTATCAGGAACGCATCCTGCGCCACGGCACCCAGCTCGCCCACCGGCTCCATGAGATCGGCGTCGAATGGTGGGACGAACAGCTCGAAGAGTACGAACCCATGCCGACCTACGAACGGTTCCCCGATATCTGGCTCAACTACGTCAGGGATCAGGGCGGCGATCCGGACGCCTTCCCCTTCTGGGCGCTGACCGCGCGCTCCATGCAGTATTCCTGGGGCGCCAACGTGGGCATTCCGATGATCAACGAAGTGGCCAACAATATCGCCGGCCACAAGGGCGTCATCATCAACCGGAAACGCGCCCGGGAACTGGGCCTCGAGGAAGGCGATCCTGTGACCATCCAGTCGATCTCCGGCGAGACCCGCGGCTACGCGGTGCTCCGGGAAGGGATCCGGCCGGATACGGTCCTGATGATCGGCCAGTTCGACCATTGGAAGACGCCCTACGCCAAGGACCTGAACCTGCCGAGCCTCAACTCTCTGACCGATCTGTCCCTGAAGCTGACCGACTCCACGGGCAGCGGCTCGGACATCACGCGGGTGAAAATCACCAAGGGCGACGGGCCCAAGCGGGCGGCGGCATGAATGAGGTCAATCCGGATTCGTCCCGGCGCCCCGAGGAGCGCCGGTGGGGCATGGTGGTCGACGTCAATCGCTGCGTCGGCTGTCAGACCTGCACCATCGCCTGCAAGCATGCCAACGATACGGTCCCCGGCGTTCAATGGCGGCGGGTTCTGGACGTGGAAACCGGCACCTTCCCCGATGTGGAGCGGGTGTTCATGGTGGTCGGCTGTCAGCACTGCGCCGAGCCGCCCTGCGTGCCCGTCTGTCCGACCGGGGCCACCAAGCAGCGGGCCGACGGGCTGGTCACCATGGACTACGATCTGTGTATCGGCTGCGCATCCTGCGCCGTCGCCTGCCCCTACCAGGCGCGGACCATCGTTCACGACAAGGAGTTCTATTTCGGAAAGGAGACGCTTCAGGAGGAGGCGGTCACCCACGACGAACGGTTCGGTGTCGCCCAGAAGTGCACCTTCTGCATCGACCGGGTCGATGACGGTGTCGCGGCCGGCATGTCGCCGGGGGTGGACCCGGACGCGACGCCGGCCTGTGCCGCGTCGTGCATTGCCAGTGCGATCCAATTCGGCGACTTCAACGACCCCGACAGCCACGTCTCCAGGCTGGTGGAGGAAAACAGCCATTTCCAGATGCATTCGGAACTCGGCACCGATCCGCAGATCAAATATCTCTACGAGACGCCGGCGGTGCCAGGCCGGGATCTCAACGAGGCGGATACGAGCGACGAGGTGATGAGCGATCCGGCCAATCCGCTGGTCGGCCAGCCCCAGACCTTCTGGGACATGCGGGCGGCAATGAATTTCATCCTCGGCGGGTTCGGCGCCGGCATGATCGTGGTCGCCTACCTGCTGCACCTGTCCGCCGGCCTCGACGGGGCCACGCTCGCCAAGATGAACCTGGGCGCCGCCGGGATCATCGCCGTCGGCCTGTTTTTCGTCTGGCTCAAGATCGGCCGGAAGCTGCGCGCCCCGCTTGCCATCCTGCGCCCGCAAACATCATGGATGAGCCGCGAAATCTACGCCGTCGGAGTGCTGTATCCGGCCATCGCCGCCGGCTTTTGGTGGCAGCTGCCGTCGCTTCACTTGCTGGCCGCGGCGGCGGCCCTGGTGTTCCTCTATTGCCAGGCCAAGATACTGCACATGGCCAGGGGCATCCCCACCTGGCGGGTCCCCATGATTCCGGCCATGCTGGTGGCCACCGGCCTCTACGAAGGGGTCGGCCTCTCGGCCATCGTGTTCGCGATCTACGGTATTTCGTTCGACGGCGGTTTCCTGCTGCCGCTTGCCGGCATTCTTCTGGGCCTGATCAATTACGGCCTGTGGCGCGTGTATGTGCAGGGCGCCGAGGCCAACGGCATCGGCCCGTTGAGCCGGGGAATTCTGGAATCATCGACCGCCATGCTCAATGTGTCGGGGCACCTGATCCCCGTGGTGCTGTTCGCCGCGGCCGCCGCGTGGGCCGCCGTGCCGGCCTGGGTGCCCGGGGCCGCCGGCGTGTTCGTCCTGATCGGCGGCGGATTCTGGAAGGCGCTGGTGATTACCAAGGCGTGTCATCAGCAGGGCTATGCCTTCGCCAAATTCCCCCGGCGGGGATCGGGTTCCCTCGCCGCGCCGTCGATCACGGACCGGGGTTAGTTTGCCCCGAGCCGGAGGCTTACCCAGGTGTGTCTCCGAAGACCTCGGCGACCGGTTTGAGGACCTTGCGCTCGTTGCCGCTCCGCCAGGTGAGTCCGACATGATCGAAATATTCGAGAATCTCGATGGCGAGGTTTCGCCCGACGCCTGAGCGGTCCCGGAAGGCGGCGGCGCCGAAGCCCTGCTCCTTGCTCTCGCGGCCCAGGGCCTCGGCGATCTCGCCGAGTTCGAGCACCGCATCGGGAAGCAGAAACCGGTTCTTGGCGACGCGATAAACCAAGCCCAGCCGAGCGCAGCGGACGAGGAAGCTTTCCACCGCCTTGGCGGGCGACTTGATTTGCTCGGCGATGTCGTGGACCACCGGCGGCCTGGTATGCCCGTCTTCGAGAATCGGCTTGATCCGCTTCCACAGCGCTTCGTCCTTGGACGACAGTTGGGGCTCGAAGCCCGGCAGGAAGTAGCTGGCGCCCCGGTTGACGATGGTTCCGTCGGCGACCAGGGTTTCGAGAATGGGCGTAAACCGTTTGGTCGGCATCCGGACACCGGTCTCGCGGCGGAGCCCGTCGGCACTGGGCCCGGGCTTCTCGGGCGCGTTTTCGTGCCACGCCCGGAGCGCGGCCGTGATGCCGTCCCGGATTTCGGTCCAGTGGGCAGGCGCGTAGCCGGTCTCCAAATTCTCACCGGCGCGGACGATCTCGACCGCCTCCCACAGGGCGGCTTGTTCGTCGCCGTTCAGGTTCCAGCCGACGATGAACGCCGGGAGATCGACGCCCAGCGCCTGCCGGTCGAGAAGCTTGCGGAGCGCATCGGCGGCGGTGCGCTCCTCCATGGCGGCGATGGCGACGAGACGTTCCGGCCTGGCGCGGCCGCGGGCGGGGCCGTGGGGGTCGAGCACCCGGCCGCCGGCGACGGTCCGGGTCGCCGACTGATCGCGAAGAATGAATCCGTCGCCGCAGAGCGCGCCGATCCGCCGGTCGAGAACGATTTGCACCAACGCGCTCCCGCCGGGCGGGATGTTCTTGTCTTCGAGGACCGCCACGCGGCCCGGAATTTCGGCGGCGCCCAGGTGGACATGGACCGGCGTCCAGTGCTTGAGGGACTTGGCCTCGCCCGGCAGCACCCGGAGCCGGGCATCGAACCGGGGAACCGGATCGTGGATCGCATCGGCGACCAGCCAGTCGCCCCGGTGCACGTCGTCCTTGGTGAGGTTTTGGCCGGTGATGTTGAGGGCGCAGCGCTGACCGGCCGCCCCCGCCTCCGCTTCCTCGTTCTGGGCGTGGATGCCGCGCACCCGGACGCGCTGGCCGCCAGGGGTAAGGGTCAGTTGATCGCCCACATTCACCGCGCCCGCGAACACCGAGCCGGTGACGATGAGGCCGGCGCCCTGAAGGGTGAATGCCCGGTCGATGGCGAGGCGGAAATTGCCATGAACCTCCCGGTCGCCGATCAACTCGGACGCGACGGCCAGATGCTCCTTGAGTTCACCGATCCCATCGCCGGTCACCGCGGACACCGGCAGGATTTCCGATCCCTCGAGGCCGGTCTCCATCAGGAGGAACTCGATCTGTTCGGTGACGTCCCTGATCCTCGCCTCGTCGACCCGGTCGATCTTGGTCAGCGCGACCACCCCTTGATCGATTCCGAGGAGGTCGAGGATCGCCAGATGCTCCTCGGTCTGGGGCATGGGTCCGTCATCGGCGGCGATGACCAGCAGCGCGTAATCGATGCCGGAAACGCCGGCCAGCATGTTGCGAACGAAGCGCTCGTGACCCGGCACATCGACAAATCCCATGACCTTGCCGCTGGCCATCGGCTTGTAGGCGAAGCCGAGATCGATGGACATGCCGCGTTTTTTCTCTTCCGGCAGCCGGTCGGTGTCGACCCCGGTCAATGCCTGCACCAGTAAGGTCTTGCCGTGGTCGATGTGGCCGGCGGTCGCGACGATCACCTGGACGCGCCCCCCGGCGTCAACCGGTCGAGCTGGCCGACGAAGGCTTCCACGTCTTCGAGACAGCGGAGATCGAGAAGGAAGGCGCCTTCGTGGACCCGGCCGATGACCGGGATGGGGAGCGAGCGGAACGCCTTGGCGATTCGATTGAGCGCGGCGCCGCTGCCCCGCTTGCCGGTTGACGGGGTAATGCGGAGGGCGACGCTGTCCAGCCGCTCCACCGGCAGGGAGCCACTGCCGATCTGGCTCTGGCAGCCGGCCAGCTCGACGGCGGCGATCCCGTCAAGCGCCCGGGACACCGGATCGACGATCTGCTTGCCGGCCGCGGCAATTTCATCGGCCTGGCGCGCCAGCAGCCTGAGCGCCGGCATCCGCTCCACGAGGCGGTCGGGATCGAGATAGAGGCGGAGCACGGCGCTCAGCGCCGCCATGGTCACCTTGTCGATCCGCAAGGCCCGCTTCATCGGGTTCTTCTTTATTTTGTCGATGAGGTCCTTCTCGCCGACGATCATGCCGGCCTGCGGCCCGCCCAGCAGCTTGTCGCCGGAGAACGTCACCACGGACATGCCCTGGGCCAGGGCTTCCGCCGCCGTCGGTTCGTGGGGCAGGCCGAATTGGGCAAGGTCCACCAATGTGCCGCTGCCGAGATCATCGACGCAGGGAATACCGTGTTTCCGTGCCAGTTGGGCGAGTTCGGAGTCGCTCACCTCCTTGGTGAAGCCCTGCACCTCGTAGTTGGAGGTATGGACCTTCAGCAACAGCGCCGTCCTGCCGCTGATGGCTTCCTCGAAATCCTTCAGATGCGTCCGGTTGGTGGTCCCGACCTCATGCATTTTGCAGCCGGCCCGGCGGATGATGTCGGGCATGCGGAACGAGCCGCCGATCTCCACCAGTTGGCCGCGGGAAACGGGAACCTCCTTGCCCTTGGCCAGCGTATTGAGGACCAGCAGGACCGCCGCCGCGTTGTTGTTCACCACCGTCGCCGCCTCGGCTCCGGTCAGCTCGGCCAACAGGTCATCCACGTGAACGTCCCGGTCGCCCCGCCTGCCGCTCTCCAGATCGTATTCCAGGTTGGAGGCGCCGCCGGCAACGAGGGTCATGGCCTCGATCGCCTCCCGCGGCAGGGGCGCGCGGCCCAGGTTGGTGTGCAGGACCGTGCCCGTCAGGTTGAAGACTTTTTTGAGCGACGGCGCCGATTTCGCCGCCAGCAGATCCGCGACGGAAGCCAGCACGGCCTCTTCCGCGGTATCGGCATTCCCGCCGGCGCCGAGGACTCGCTGCCGCAACTCGCCGATGACGGCGCGGACGGCATCCGTGGTCGCCCGGCGGCCGTAGGCGTCGGCCAGCGCCCGGCCATCATCATGGCGCAGCAGCTTGTCTACCGACGGCAACACGGCCTGCAGCGGTTTGGAGGTCTCTGTCATGGTCGAACAGACGCCCAATTTCCCTGAGTCCCCGGAGGCTATTTCGCCGCCTTGGGCCCGTCAAGGTTCCCAAATGGTGGCAAGCGCACCAAGGGGAGAGCGGGGTTTGACAGGGATTTTGAATTCCGATCTAGTCCCGGCAACGAATTCTCAAACTCATTGGATGGGGTGATACATGGTTAGGATGGACGCGCTGGCGCCCGCGATGGCGCAGCGGATGACAGACCTAGTGCTGCCGGAAGTCGAGAGCAGCGCCTGGAGCAAGGCGAAGCCGCTCAACGAAATGCGGGTGGCGATCGTCTCTTCCGCTGGACTTCATCTCAAAACCGACCGCCCGTTTTTCAGAGGCGACGTGGATTATCGGGTCATTCCCTCCGATACGGACGGCGCGGACCTGTTTATGAGTCACGTTTCGTCCAACTATGACCGGTCGGGATTTCAGGAAGACATCAACGTGTCCTTCCCCATCGATCGAATCAGGGAACTCGCCGAAGAAGGCTTCATCGGCTCGATCGCGAAGAATCATATCTCATTCATGGGCGCGACCGACCCCACCGGCATGGAGCAGAAGGCCAAAGAGGCCGCGGCTATTCTCAAGGAGGACAACGTCGACGCGGTCGCCCTGTCGGGCGTCTGACCCATGTGCACGCGCGCCGTGAGCGTGCTGGCCAACTACCTCGAGCGGGAAGGCTTCGTGACGGCGATCATCAGCCTGATCAAGCTCCATACGGAGAAGATCGGCGTGCCGCGAGGTCTCGCCGTGCCGTTCGAGCTGGGCCGCCCTTATGGCGCGCCGACCGACGCCGAGTTCCAGAAACAGGTGCTGAAGCAGCAACTCAAACTCATGGAGAGCCCTTCGGGGCCCGTGCTGGCGGACTTCGATGACGACCCGCCGGACGGCAAGCCGTCCGACGGCTGGGACTGCGCCGTCGAGCTGCCGCCGGTATTCGAGGACACCGGTGATCTGGCCGGCCTCAGGGCCGCGGTGAACGCCGAGATCGACGCCCTCCGTCCGGCCTATGCGAAGGCCAGGGCACGCCGCGGAAGAACCACCGTCGGCGTCAGCGGAATGAATATCGAGATGGCGAGCGAGCTGCTCCTGGCCTTCGTCGAGGACGAGGGTATTCGCAGTCCCAATCCGGAATTCCCGCTGGCCATGGCGCTGAAGCTCGCCAGCGAAGACTTCAAGGCCTACTACTCCGAGGCCATGGCGGCCGAAGGCTGCATCGCGTCGAGCATGCAGATCGCCGATTGGTTCTGGAACGAAACCACCGGCGCCAAGGTGATGGCCGCGTTCAAGAAGGCCTGTGACGAGGCCTCGGACGAGAAAATCGTCGATATGGCTTGGGGCGTCGCGCCCGGCGGACGCCTGCCGTAGGGTCCGGACTCAATCGAGCCGCCACAGGGTGTTGCGGCGATGAGGACCGGCTGGGTGAGGGAGAATTCCATACCCCCCCACCCTCGACGCCCGGCTGATTGCCGGCCGTCTCGACCTCCCCCTCCAGGGGGGAGGTGATCCAGTCCGCCTCCACCTATTCCCTCCCCCCTTCGAGGGGGAGGGTCAGGGAGGGGGGCGCAAAACGGGAATCCCCTCATCGAAACCGGACCGTGAGCGTCAGCCGTCGATCACCGGGTTTTCAAGTACGCCGATCCCGGTGATCTCGACGGTGCAGACGTCGCCCGGTTTCATGTACCAGGGCGGGTTGCGGCGCGAACCGACCCCGCCCGGCGTTCCGGTGGCAATGACATCGCCCGGGTTCAGGGCAACGGCCGTCGACAGGTAGTTGATCAGCTTGTCGATCTTGTGATCCATCGCGGCGATGCCGGTGTGCTGAACCTGCTCGCCATTGATCCGGGTGGTCAGCTCATGAGCGTAAGGATCGCCAAACTCGTCGGGAGTCACCATCCACGGACCAAACCCGCCCGTGTCCTGAAAATTCTTACCCGGTGCGAATTGGCTGGTGTGCCGCTGCCATTCGCGAATCGAGCCGTCGTTGTAGATGGAATAGCCGGCGATGTGATCAAACGCCTTTTCCTCGGGGATGGCGCGGCCCCGCTTACCGACAATGACCGCAAGCTCGCCTTCCCAGTCCAGCGTATCGGAGAAACTGGGGCGAACCATGGGGTCGCCGTGCGCGATCTGGGCCTCGGCGATGCGCAGGAAGATCATCGGCTCTTCCTGGGCGCCCCGCCCGGTCTCGTCCTGGTGGTCCTTGTAGTTGACCCCGACGCACCAGATGGCCTTGGGATTGGGCACCACGGGCAGCAGCTTCACGTCCGCAAGGCTCATCTCGGCGGGCTTTCCTTCGGCGGCGGCCTTCAAGGCGTCGATGGCGCCGTCCCGCTCCAGCAACCCCAGCATCGTGGCGGGCAAATCGGAGGCGACACTCGCGGCCGGCACGAAACCGCTGTCGTCAACCATGACCCCGACGCCCTCGGCGCCGTTCAGTTCATAGGAAATGAGTCTCATGCGTTTCTCCGTCGTTCGGTTCAGTCCGCGCCGCCGCGCATCCGGTAACGCCGCTCCAGCGGCCTCCAGTCGGGCAGCTCATCGAAGGGCACGTCGATCAGCACGGGCGCGTCGGCGGCAAACGCTTGATCGAGTTTGTCCCCCAGATCCTCGGGGCTCTCTGCCCTCAATCCCATTGCACCGAAGGATTCGGCAAACTTGACGAAATCCGGATTGTCCAGGTCCCAGGCAATCAGCCGGCCGCCGAAATCCATGGATTGGTTCTTCTTCACGTTGCCGTAGGCGCCGTTGTTGAAAATCAGCGTGACCGTGTTGATCCCGTGGCGCACCGCCGTCGACAGCTCGGTGGCGGCGAACATGAAGCCGCCGTCTCCGGTCACGCTGATGACCTTCCTGTCGGGGTGCGCCACCTGCGCGCCGAGTGCCGTCGGGAACCCGTAGCCGAGGGTTCCCTGGACGCCCGGCTGAATGTTGGTGCGCGGCCCATAGGTGGGAAATCCCCACCAACTGTAGAATCCCATCTGGGTGACCCCAAAACAGACGATGCCGTCTTCCGGCAAGCGGCTGCGGATCGCATCGCCATAGGCAACCTGCCCCGGCAGCGTTTCGGCCAGGTCCTTGCGCGCGGCCCGCTGCAAATCGACATACTCGTCCTTGCGTGACTCCCGCGAGCGGTTGTGCCGGGAAAGTCGGTCGGCCATCGCACCAAGGGCCGGCTGGCCGTGCGCCACCAGATGGATGTCGGGTTTCCAGCGCGCCACCGATTGCTTGGGGTCGGGGTCCACCCTGATCAGCTTGACGTCGTCATCCCAGCCCCACTGGGTGATGGGCAGCAGCATCTTGGTACCCACGGCCAAGGCGACATCCACCTTGGGCCAGACATGGGACGCGGCGATGTTGTTTTGCGCCAGGTAGTGCCGGGCATCCACGGCACCTAACCCTTGGGGGCTCATGAACACGGGCGCCTGCAGGGCTTCGGCCAGCTCCAGCAATTCGGTCTCGGCGCCGAAGATGCCGCCGCCGACAAATATCGCCGGGTTCTCCGCATTGCCGAGCAAGGCGGCCGCCTGCTCGATCAGGTCGGGGTCCGGCTCCATTTGCTCGTAGTCGCCGGGCCGCACGGAAATTTCAACCTCGGCCTCTTGGCGCATCACGTCAGGCGCCATTTCGAGGAATACCGGCCGGTTGCGTCCGGTATTCATCTGCCGGAACGCTTCGGCGACAAGCGCCGGCGCTTGCTCCGGGCTATCGGCACGGGCCTGCCACTTGGTCATCGCCGACATCGTCCCCTTCTGATCCATCATTTCGTGGAGAAGGCCAATGCTCTTGTCGATGGCGCCGCTCGGAATCTGCCCGCCGACGCACAGCATCTTGGCGCCAAGACTGTATCCCGTGAGCAGGGCGGCGCCGGCGTTCAACACGCCCGGCCCGGGAACAACGGCGCAAACCCCTTCCCGGCCCGTAGAGTGGGCGTACCCCAATGCCATATAGGCCGCGCCCTGCTCATGCCGGGTATGGACAACCCTCAGCCTATCCTGCTCACCATGAAAGCTGTCGAACAGCGGGTCGAGTTGGGCGCCGGGCAGCCCGAATACGGCATCGACACCGTGGCCAACGATGGATTTTGTCAGCGCCGCCGCGCCGGTCAGTTTCGCCACGGACCCGGTCCCCCCGCTCAATTTTGATTGACGTAAAACTCGCGCAGTATAGCCACCACTTCCGGCCGGCTGAACTCGGTTGGGATTTCCTCGCCGCCGGCCAGCATCTCCCGCTGGCGGGTCCCCGAGATCTGGATCCTGTGTTCGTCGCCGTGCGGGCAGGAACGCGCCGTCGCCATACCGCCGCAGGCCCTGCAGTAAAACGTGATGTCGATCTTGAGGGGATGAATTTCGATCGCGCCTTCCCACAGGGTGTCGAAGATATTCTGAGCATCGAACGGCCCGTAATAGCTTCCGACGCCCGCGTGGTCCCGCCCGACGATCAAATGCGAGCAACCGTAGTTCTGCCGGACCACGGCGTGCAGCAGCGCT
Organism: Rhodospirillales bacterium; assembly: GCA_965207535.1. Classification (GTDB taxonomy): domain Bacteria; phylum Pseudomonadota; class Alphaproteobacteria; order Rhodospirillales; family UBA2165; genus JAJDXO01. The sequence goes on from CBDBMR010000011.1 coordinate 85,872, forward strand.
TCGCGGGGTCCCGCATAGCGCATCTCCAGCGGGACCCCGGCTTGAATGGCCGTGCCCTCCCGGAAGTAGTTCGAAATCATGGCGTCGATGGCCTGCACGCGGGTCTCCGCCGGGATGTCCCCCGGTTTGAGCTTTCCCAGCACCTGATGGATGAAGACACCGTCGGTCACCTCGATGGCAATTTTCACCAGGTGTTCGTGACTGCGGTGCATGGGGTTACGAGTTTGAAATGCCGCGATCCTCGACCAACCGAGTTCCTCGAACATAGCTCGGCTTTCGTGAGGATAGACGCAGAGTTCAGTGTACTGCGCCCGGAACGGCCCCTCATCGAAAACCGTCACCGTCCCGCCGAGATTTACCGGCGGCTGTGCGAGGACCTTTTCAGCCCCGGGATGGGCCGGGTCCCCGGTCTTGAAGACGTTCGCATTCTCGAATGCGTGATCCGGTTCATACCGCTCCGACACCGCCATGGTGCCCATGACGGTGCCGGTTTCGCCGTCAACCAGTGCAACCTCATCCCCATCGTCGACGGTCTCCGCCAGATCCCGGGCCGCCGACAGGGTGATGGGAATGGGCCAGAATGTTCCATCGGCCATTTTCATGTCCCCGGCAACACCTCGCCAGTCGGCCTCCCCCATGAAACCGGTCAGCGGCGTATAGGCCCCCATACCCATCAGAATAAGGTCGGATGTCTCGCGGCTGGACATGGGAACCTGGATGAGGCCTGCGGCGGCGGCCCGGCGCGCCTCGCGCTCGGACTCCTCGATCAGCAACGGGCGTAGAGCGTCTCCACCATGGGGAGAAATCAGGTGCGGCATCGTGGCTCCGGGTTCGGCTGGCTGGGAGACGGTGAAGGTCGAATTCGGCGCTCTTATTGTCCGGCGGCGCGGCAACGTCAAGCACTACTGAAAGACCAGCCGCCTACATGGTCTCCAATGCCGGCATGATGTCGGATGCAAACCGCTGCATGGACTCCAAGGCATGTCCGTGGGCGATGTCGCCGAAGTAGAAACCTAGGATCATGTAGTTGAGGCCGAGCGCTTCGGCATGGGCCGCGAGGGTCTCCTTGACCGTCTCGGCCGTCCCGACGACCACCGACCCCCGCTGCTGCGCTTCGGCGAGTGTCGGCGGAATGAATTGGGCGATGTTCGGACCCGGCACCTTGTTGACCCGCCAGAGTTTCGTCAGGCTCGCCTCCCAAGCCTGGTAGGCGGGCTCGGCCCGCTTCAGCGCTTCGTCCTCGGTCTCGGCGATCACAAGATGCCGCATGATGCCGACCGCCGCGCCCTCCTTGAAACCGCCGTCACCGCCGTCACCCGGCCGGCCGCGCTTCGCCAGCGCCTCCTTGAACGACTCGACCCCGGGCCGGGCGAATTCGACACCGCCCAAGGTAACGAAGTGATAGCCGTTCTCGCCGCCGAATTGCCCGCCTTCGGCGTGGTTGGTCGGATACCAGATCGGCGGGTGGCGTTTTTGCAGGGGCCTCAGCTCCATGGGCACATCGACGTACGAATAGTTGTCGCCTTGATGATCGAGCACGTCATGGGACAATCCGTAAACCACCGCTTCGAGGCACTCCCGAAAGATGGGCCGAGACGTGTCCGGATCCACATCGTGAAATTTGAGTTCGAAGGGCGACACGCCGCGCCCCACGCCGACATCGAGCCGCCCGTGGCTGAGGTGATCGAGAATGCAAATCTCCTCGATCAGGCGAAGGGGCGTATAGAGCGGCAGAAGGTAGCACAGCGGACCGAGCCGGATGTTTTTGGTCGCCCGGGCTATCGCGCCCAGATAGACGCCCGGCACCGGCACCATGTTCAGCGGCGTCGCATGGTGCTCGGCAACGTGATAGCAGTAGAAACCGGCTTCATCGGCGGCGGAAACAAACTCGAGCCGCTCATCGAACTCCTGAGCCAGCGGACGATTGTTGACGTCCACGTGATCGAATAGTCCGAATTTCATCGCCCCGCCTCCCCGGCGCCGCCCATCCTTGCTTCGCGGTCTCGGCCGCCGCCGTCACTCATCCGGTTTGCCCGGAGTGCATTCCATGCCGCGTCCTGATCCTATAGGGTTCATCGGCAACCGCACAACCAGCACGCAACAATTACGGGGAATCCATGGAAACGCGGCAACTCGGCAACTCGGGAATCGAAATTCCGCCGTTCGGCATTGGCTGCAACCGGTTGACGGATTCCTCCGATCCCGGGCTTTTCGCGACCGTTGACGAAGCGCTCTCGCGGGGCGTCATGCATTTCGATTCCGCCGAGTCATATGGCGACGGAAAAAGCGAGGAATTCCTGGCTGCCGCGCTCAAGGGACGCCGGGACCGGGCGTTCATCGCCAGCAAGTTCGGCATGCGGCGCGGCGGCGGTAAAGCGGTCATCTGTGGAACGCCCGAATATCTGAGGGAGGCCTGCGATCTCAGCCTCGGACGGCTTCGGACCGACCGTATCGACCTCTACTACCAGCATCGCGTCGACCCGAACGTCCCGGTGGAAGAGACCTGGGGCGCCATGAAGGAACTGGTCAAAGCGGGCAAGGTTCGGAGCCTGGGGATCTCCAATCCCAGCGTGGAAGAAATCCGCCGCGCCCACGCCGTCCATCCCGTATCCGCGTTGCAGATGGAGTACTCTCTCTTCACCCGTGGGGTCGAAGACGAATTCCTGCCGCTTTGCGCGGAACTGGGTATCACCTTCGTCGCCTATGGGCCGCTGGCCTTCGCCCTTCTGTCGGGCAAGATCACCAGCAAGGAGGACTTTCCCGAAACCGACCGTTACCGGCGAAACATGCCCCGTTTTCAGGACGAAAACATCGGCCACAATCTGGAATTGCTGCGGACCCTCCGGGAGGTGGCCAGCGAGCTCGGCGGAACGCCCGGTCAGGTCGCCCTCAAGTGGCTGATGGATAACCCGGTCCACGTGGTGCCGATCCCGGGATCGCGCCGCAAGGCGCATCTAGTCGAGAATGCCGAGGCCTGCGGCCTTGAACTGACCGCCGAGCAGTATCGGCAGCTCTCAGACGCGTATCCCGCCGGTGCCGCCAAGGGAGATAATCGGCCGCAAACGGGCGCTAGGCATTCTGGGCGCGATAGAAGTCGCTGATCCCGATTTCATCCCGCATCTCGGTCGAGTCGGTGCCGCCCGCGGCTCCCTCGTAGGGAATCCCGATCGCATCGGCGAGCCGTACAAAGCCGTGGAATGCCGCGGCAATAGCCGCCGCGTCCACCGTTGCCGGCTCACCCATCAGTTCGAGCATTTTTTGCCGGTGAGCCGATGTCCCGTTCTCGTCCCGCCGCGCGACCGCCTCCGCGAAGCCCATCAGCAATTCGGCGTGCTCGATGTCGGTGTCGTGCCGGTATCCCTCCGTAATGTCGTGGAGGTCGACCTCGTTGTCGGCGGCGTTGCTGCTCTCACGGAGCATGTAGGCATGCGCCGTCGTTCAGTAGAGGCACTGATGAAGCGCCGATATCCGCGCCGCGATGATCTCGATCTGAGGCCGGCTGATCGCACGCACGCTGTTACCGAAATCATAAACCTGCCCGCCCTCCAGATAGTGGGCGCCGGCAAGATTCCAATAGTCGCGCTTCGATTGGGGAACCATGCTGAGAGCCCGCTGGATGTAGCCGGCCGTCGGCGTGGGATACAGGGGACCGTCCTCCGGCACCTCGTCGCCCGGCTCGACGATAGGGAGCCACGCCGCCTCGCGCCGGGCGCCCGGCGGCAAATAGCGTGAGGGTTCACCGGCGGCGGGCCCGGACAGGACAGCCTCCGGAAGACCCAGGCCGAACGCGAAGGTATCCATGATCATGGTCATGGCGATGACGCCGATCATCTCGACGAATTCGCCCTCGAGCATGCCGTCATCGATATGTCTCCGGCACCACCTCTCACTGAGCCGGCCGGGATCGGTGACCACCCGGTGAACGATATCCACTTGCGCCGGAGTGAGATTGCCCAATGACGTATGTTCCAGGGACAGATTGTCGGGTGACAGCGCCTCCTTGAGTTCGGCGCAGGCCGGACAATTCCGGGCATTGCGGACTTCTTCGGCAATCCACACCCGCTGCTCGCCGGTGAGCCAGGTGCCGGGACGGGCAATGCAGGCGAACGCGGCCTCATGCGCACTCAACAGATCGCTCCGGATGTCATACGGGCTATCCGGGTACGGGTTACCTGCCATCTCTCCCCCTTTCGTGGTCTGAATCAAAGTTTGGTCCGGGAGCCGAAGCGGGCGAGGAACTTGGCCTCGGAGCCCCCGTCGTTGATCAGCGTCACCGCGCAACCCAACATCCGGTCCTTGTCGCCGGTACCGGCGCCGGGGCAGTCATCCAAACGGATTTTCGCCTGTGCCGGTTTGGGCTGATGCTTCTCGACCTGTAATGCGTGCGGCAAATCGGCCTCTTTCTTTTTACCGGGGACGAGGCGGTCGAGGAAATCCCCGCGCCGTGGATGAGGCGGCCCGTTGCCGCCGGTGATGATGATATCCGGCTCGACACCGCTTCCCTGGATCGAGCGCCCGCTCGGCAAATAGTAGAGCGCCGTGGTCAGGCGCAGCGCCCCGTCCCAGTCCAGCGGCGTGATCGTCTGAACCGATCCCTTGCCGAAGGAGCGTGCGCCGATCACCGTCGCCCGGTTTTGATCCTGCAGGGCGCCCGCGAGGATTTCGGACGCCGAGGCGGACCCGCGGTTGATCAGCACGACGATGGGCAGTCCGTCGGCGAGATCGCCGGTTTCGGCGTTGAAGGCGCGGCCATTGCCGTCCCGGTCCCGTACCGAAACGATATCGCCCCGGTCGAGGAAGGAATCCGTCACCGCCACCGACTGACTCAGCAGGCCGCCGGGATTATTTCGGAGGTCCAGAACGAAGCCCCGCAGCTTGCCGCCGAGTTTGCGGCGTATCGCACTGACGGCGCGGCGCATTTCGTCATCGGCCCGCTGATTGAAACTGACGATGCGGATGACCCCGACATCGCCCTCGATGCTCCACTTGATCGGCCGGACCCGGATGATTGCCCGGGTTACCGTGACGTCGAATTCCCCGGCACCCGCCCGCCGGATGGTCAGCCGCACATCGGTCTTGGGCTTGCCCCGCAACAGGCGGACCGCCTCGATCAACGACATCCCTTTGATTCCGGTGCCATCAACATGGGTGATCAGATCGCCTGATTTGATGCCCGCGCGGCTCGCCGGCGTATCCTCGATGGGGGCGATCACCTTGACGAACCCGTCCTCCATGTTGACCTCGATGCCCAGACCGCCGAATTCGCCGCGGGTGGTCACCTGGCTCTCACGGAATTCGTCGGGGTTCAGATACGAGGAATGGGGATCCAGATTGGTCAGCATGCCGTCGAGGGCGGCTTCGGTGACTTGGGCCGCGGTGAATGTCCCGGGCTTGCCCTCGAGCTTCTTGACGCCGTCCACGGCGGCCTTGATCAGCACGGCATCATCGATGGACTGCACATACTCCTGACGGACCCGCAGATAAGCATCACGGAAATGGCGCAACTGCTGGTTACGCGAGGAATCCCGTTTGGCGTACTGGTCGAAGAGCTGGCGGAAGGTCTCGACGCTCTCGGCCGATTTCTCGTCGGCGGTAAACGCGTTGGTGAATCCGCCGAAGACCCGGGCAACCTCGGTGCCGCCGCTCGCGCAAGCCGTCAATCCACCGGCGCCGGCGAGCACAACGGCGACGGCTACGATGGCCAATCGGGTCGATCGGGACCTCACGGTTTGCTTCATACTTAATACTTACTCCCGTTTCTCAGCCATTCGCGTTGATCCGCCGGACAGGCTCTTCGAGAATTCGCGGAAATATATACTTCCGGGAACAGCGCATGGACCATAAACCCGTTCCCCGGAAATATAATCTCTTCGTCCCGCAAATCCAGAACGATCGGGTTATTGCGAACCGTCGGACACCGGCGAATTTCCCCGGCGAATCCCTCCCGGCGGCTCTCGCGAAGGCCTGCCATACCAGACCACGAGCATGGCGGCCGTCAGCAGCACGAGCGCGAATGCCTGATGGATCGCGGCAAGGGAGACGGGCACCACCAGCAGCAATGTCGAGACGCCCAATACGACCTGCAGGAGACCGACGCCGGCCAACAGGTGAAACCGGGTCATTTCAGGGGGCGACAACCGGGCCCGCAAGGCCAATGCCCAGGTGACCGCGATCAGCAGCAGCGCGCCGATCGCCAGCACCCGGTGGTCGAACTGCACCGTCGTCACGTTCTCGAAGAAGTTGCGCCACGCCGGATCCTGAAGGAACAGCCCGTCGGGTATCCATTTGCCGTCCATCAGCGGAAACGTGTTGTAGGTCTTCCCGGCGTTGAGACCGGCGACAAATCCGCCCGACAACATGGTGGCGAAGACCCATCCGAGAATGACCGCCGACAGGCGCCGGAGGTGCATGGGAAGGGCCCGCCGCGCGCCCTGCTCCACCGCCAGATCGAGCGCGGTCCAGAACATGGCGGCGTAGATGGCGATGGCCAGTCCGAGATGAGCGGTCAGCCGGTACGGGCTGACATCGGGATCGTCCACCAGACCGCTCTTGACCATGAACCAGCCCAAAACGCCTTGCGCCCCGCCGAGCACGAAGAACAATACCAGCCGCCAGGCGAGGGGCCGGTCGACCCGGCGTTTGACCAGGAAGTAGAGAAACGGCACCGCGAAAGCGATACCGAGCAAGCGGCCCCAAAGCCGGTGAACGTATTCGAGCCAAAAAATGCCCTTGAAGCCTTCAACATCCATATGGGTGTTGATCTTCAGGAATTCCGGCGTCTGTTTGTAGGCCTCGAAAAGGGCGAGCCAAGCCGCGTCGCTCATCGGCGGCAGCCAGCCCGTTACCGGACGCCAGTCGACGATGGAGAGCCCCGATTCGGTCAACCGGGTTACGCCGCCGATGACCACCATGACGAAGACCATCCCGCACATGGCAAAAAGCCAGTAGCCGATCAGTTTCCGGCCTCGGGCCAGATCGGCCGACCTTGCCGCATCCGCGGCCCATTGGGCGGTCTTTCCTGCCGCTGTCACGTCACCTCCAATTCAAGCCCGGCCACGTTTTATCCGGCGGACGCCGGTTGGTCGAGACCCGCGGCGATGCCGTCGGCTGCTTCCTCCTCGAACGTGACCGGAAGCTCCCTAGATCGGGTCATGTTTTGACGGAACCACGGCGGGTTTCGTCAAAACATGTGAATCCGATCTATTTCAATAGTGTAGAGCCGATTCACATGGATTGTCGGCATCGCAAAGCGATTCCGACAAACCATGATCGGCTCTAGGGTAGACACGGCATGCCCGCTGGAACAAACTGCCGAAAAGCAACGGTACGGGGTAGCCGGGACATGAAAATTTCATTACTGGATCACGTGAATATCGAAGCGGTCGACGTGGACTTGTCGGCCAAATTCTATGAAGACGTACTGGGCCTGAAATCGGGGGAGCGGCCGCCGTTCGACCGGCCGGGCCATTGGATGTACTGCGGCGACCGGCCCATCATCCACATCATCTCGCCGTTGCCCGACAACAAGCTGCTCACCGGCTCCAAGGATGCCGCCATCTCGCATTTTTCAATGCAAATCGAGGACTTTGACGCAGCCAAAAAGCGCCTGGACGATTTCAACGTCGAGTATGAGGAAACCAACGTGCCCGATACCGAACTCCGGCAGCTGTTCTTTCCCGATCCCGATGGCGTTCTGATCGAACTTCTCTACAACCCGAACCGCTGATCCACTAGCCTTAAAGCGGGATAGCGAGCAGAGTGTCCACCCGTTCACTGTCCATGATCACGACCTTCTCGGCGAACAACGGTTGGTCGCCCGAGATATCTATACGGTCCCGGTAGATGCCGGTGGCGAAGACGGAGGTCTCGCCGTCCTGCATGATGCGCGCCACAAGAAATGACGTCGAAGCATCGATCAACGTGCCGTTGATTTGCTCGATCAGACTGGCGCCGACGATATGCCGGTAACCGTGCGGCTCATAGACGCTGACATTCTCGACGGCGTTGACGCGGTCCCTGAGCATGCCCCGGGAATCGGCGAATATCAGCGCGTTCTCATATCCCGCCCGGTCATCGGCGCGGTGGGTCACCCGATAGATACAGGGATCGGTAAAAAATTCGGGCCACGCACCCAAGTCACCGTCATCCAGACAGCGGACGTAGCGGGCAAGCAGGTCGTCCGCCAGCAATTTGGCCTGCAACGGTTCCGGTGAACTCACGCCTCAAACGCCCATCAGGCCGCGGTACATTTTCCAGAACCCCCGGACGGATGTTTCGGTGGCGCGGTAGTCGACCGTCGCCACATCGTCGCCACCCATCCGCACAACGCCTGAATCCTCTTCGACGCCGCGGATCGCGCGCTGCACGAACCCGCCGATGGCCCCGTCCTCCAGGGAAATATACCCGGACGGGCCAACCAGATTGTTCACCTTCACCCGCGTGCGGGTCATCTCTTCACTGTCTCCCTCGAAGCCGACGAAATTCCAGTTGAGATCCGTCCGGTCGACCGCGGTGGGCAGTATCTGACGTACGGCGATGGAGTTCTGGATGACCTGGATGACCAGGGACGGGAACACGCTCTGGATTTGAACGGTGATGCCGTCTTCCCATTCGTCGATGGAAGCCAGAAGCGAGGGATCATTGAGCGAAAACCCTTCGCCGGTAGAGCGGATTTCCTGCGACTCATAATCCTGGTTGCCGCGCTCGGCGTCCATCTTCGAATAGCTCACGTGATGCGCCCCGCTTTCACTCACGATTATCCCGCCTTCGTGTCCGAGACGGTTGAGCCGAAAGCGGGTGAAAAACAAATGCAGGATCGTCGCGTGGTAGACGTCCTTCACGTTCTCCAGATAGAGTTTCCAGTTGTTGTGCATGACCTGGGTCGAGCGGCCGATCAGCTTCAGCGGCGCCTTGCCCAAGGCACGCTTGATGAACCGTACGGATTCCGGCCCGAGGTAGGTTTCGATGTCGGGGACCTTGGGATCGAAGGAACCGAAAACCAGCCCGCAGAACTCGGTCACCTCGATCGGCCGCAAACCGTGCCGGGACTTGTCGAAATCGTCTGGCATGCCGCCCCGGCCGTCCGCACCGTCCTCGAACGCCACGTTTCGGAGGTTGCCCTCGAGGTCATAGGACCAAGCGTGATAGATACAAGTCAGGCGTTTGACGCTGCCCTGCGGCTCCAGGCACAGCAGCGCGCCGCGATGGGAGCAGCGATTGAGGAAACCGCGAAGCACGCCGTCCTCGCCGCGAACCACGAAAACCGGCGTCTCGCCGATTTTGGTGGCTTTGTAATCCCCGTTCTTGGGCAGTTCGGCCGCCAGGCAGAGGAAATTCCACACCGGGCCCTTGTAGATATTCCGAAGCTCCGCCTCATAATTGGCGGTATCCGAGTAGACCCAGAACGGTATGTGTGAATAGTCGCCGTCGCGCCAAGCCGGGCGCGCCTTCAGTTCCAGGTCGAAGCCTTCCATTTCCCGTCCCTTCGATGCGGAAGTTCAGCGAGAGTAGCGTTTTTGCGGGTATCGTTGCAATTGCATCTACCCAACCGAGGCCGTGTCCGTTAACATCCCATCGTTAGGATAATAGCCGGCAGGTCAAAAATTGTCCTGCCAAGACGTAGAACTGGGAGGAATCCGGAAATGAAATTCGCACGTTACGCGTTGTCCGCAGGGGCAGCGGTACTTCTCGCGACGACCGCGGATCCCGCCGCGGCGCAAAAATCCAAGGACACGCTGAGGGTCGCTGGGTTGCAGCCCGTTCGGGTGGTCGACGCGGTGTTCGATCCGAACCCGCAGACCAACCTGTTGGACCGGATGGTCTTCGACACGCTGGTCTACTACGACGTCGAGGCGCGCAAGGTGGTGCCGCTGTTGGCCGAATCGTATACCCGCGTCGATCCACTGACCATCGAGTACAAGCTCCGCAAGGGGCTCAAATTTCACAATGGCATGCCGGTGACCGCCGACGACGTGGTGTACACCTTCGACTTCGTCAAGGACCCCAAGGTCAACTTCCGGTTCAAGGGCACCCGCTATGGGGTCTACAACAAGGCGGTAAAGGTGGACGATCACACGGTGCGGATTTCCACCAAGGCGCCGTACGCGCCGTTCGAATCGCGAATAATGTCGCTGCCGATTTTCCCCAAAGCCGTTCACAGCAAGCTTGAGGATCGCAGCAAGTTTGGCCTCAAGCCCATCGGGACGGGCCCGTACATGGCCACACAGGTCGACGCGACCGCAGGCGTGGTGCTGGAAAAGAACCCGAATTTCAAGCTCGCCGCGAAGGGCTCGAAATCACCGGCGAAAATCGGCCGCGTCGAATTCAAGACCATCGGCAACAAACAGACCCAGATCGCCCGGCTGATCGCCGGTGAGCAGGACCTGGTCTACCAGATCACCAAGGATCAGGCCGAGAACCTCTCCAAGATGCCGAACCTGCAGGTCACCGTCGGGAGCACCATCCAGTTCATCTATTTCATGGTGGATGCCGCCGACCGGTCGAAGATCGGCATCTTCAAGGACAAGCGGGTGCGGGAGGCATTGATGCATGCCATCGATCGCCGGGGGCTGGCCAAGGCGCTGGTGCCGGAACCGGTCGCCAGCGAGCCGTTGCAAATCTCCATGTGTCATGAATGGCATACCGGCTGCAAGGCCACCAAGTCGCCGCCGGCTTACGATCCCGCACGGGCGAAGGCCCTGCTCAAGGAAGCGGGCGTCGACCCCAACTTCTCCCTGGCGCTCACGACGTGGGGTCCGTCGCGCCCAACCGCCGAGGCGGTTGCCGGCCAGCTGCGCAAGCTGGGGATCAAGGCGACGGTGGACAACAACGCCATCGGCGGCTTCGTGAAGAAGCGCGCCCAGGGCAAGGTTCAGGCCTTCGTCAGCCTGTGGGACAACGGCGGCGGTCAAGCCGACGTGGTCTCCACCTCGGGATTCTTCTATTTGCCGGGCTCGCGGAACTACAACGGCGACAAGCAGCTTGCGGCGTGGCACAAGCAGGGCCAGACCGAACTGGATCTCGCCAAGCGCGAGGCCATTTACCAGAAGCTGTTCGACCGGGTCACCGAGGAGCGCTACTCCATGCCGATCGTACCGATCGCCTCCGCGGTGGCGCATACCAAGGAGGTCAAGCTGCCGACCTGCTGTCACCGTAAGCCCGAAGGCTTCCTGTTCAATTTGATCGAGTGGAACTGACCACTCGGTTGGTCGTTTATGGGGCCGCCGAAAGGCGGCCCTTTTTTTGCCGCTCCGCCGCAACATGAGATGCCTCGCCGCCCGGTAATCGCCTGCGGCGTGCGTGAACGCCCGGCCGGCGCTAAGATGCCGTGCGGGAGAGTTCAATGGGAAACGTCGAGCAGGCCCTCGAGATGATCGACGCCGCCAATGCGCGGGATCCAAATCTGGAGACCGCCGACGGCGAAAAGCAGCCGAAGGAACTGGTCTATGGCCGCCGGATGTCCGCTTGTCTCGAACGGCTGGCGCCCGAGGCCTCGGATCTCGTTCGGATCGCCGCCCGGGCACAGCACATCGAACGTTGGACGGTGCCTCGTGACGGCTACCCGGAAGGGAAGAAGGGCTACCACCGTTGGCGCACGGACCTCGGGCGATTTCACGCGGACCGGGCGGGAGAAATCATGGCGGCCTGCGGCTACGCCGAGACCGAGATCGAAAAAGTCCAGGCCATGCTGCGGAAGAAGAACCTCCGGTCCGATCCCGACACCCAGCTTTTGGAGGACACCATTTGCGTGGTGTTCCTGGAGAATTACCTGTCCGGCTTCTCGGCCAAGCATGATCCGGAGAAAATCGTCGACATTCTCCGCAAGACCTGGGGGAAGATGAGCCCGCGGGGACGAGAGGCGGCGCTCGCCCTCGAACTGAGCGAAGACGCGCGGCAGCTTGTCGAACGGGCGCTTGCCCAATAGGGTGCGGCCATGTCCGCGAGCACACCCCATACCGTGTATCTGGTCGGCGCCGGGCCCGGCGATCCGGACCTTCTGACGGTCAAGGCATTGCGCCTGCTCCAAACGGCCGAGGTGGTGGTCTACGACCGGCTCGTTTCGGATGCGGTTCTGGACCTTGTCCCCGCCGGCGCGACCCGCATTTTTGCCGGCAAGGCGAGCCGCCGCCGGGGAGTGCCGCAGGAGGAGATCAACGACATGCTGGTCCGCTTGGCCCGCGAGGGACGAAGCGTGGTCCGGCTGAAGGGCGGTGATCCGTTCGTCTTTGGACGGGGCTCGGAGGAAGCCGTGCATCTGGTGGAGAATGGCATCCCGTTCGAAGTGGTGCCGGGCGTGACGGCGGCGATCGCCTGTGCCGCCTATTCCGGAATTCCGCTGACCCACCGGGGGCTGGCCAAGAGCGTCCGGGTTATCACCGGGCACCGCCGGGACAACCAGGCTCTCGACTTCGATTGGCCGAGTTTGGCGGATGGCGAGACGACACTGGTCGTCTATATGGGCCTCGCCAATCTCGGATTGATCGCCCGGGAACTGATGGACGCGGGAGCCGAAAGCGACCGGCCCGCCGCCGCCGTCTACCGCGGCTCGACGCCGGACCAGCGCGTCGTGCACGCCACTCTCGGAACCCTCGCCGACCGGGTCCGAGACGCGGGCCTCACCGCCCCTACCCTGGTCATCATCGGCGAGGTGGCGTCGCTCGGCGAGACGCTCGCCTGGTTCGAGCCGGCGCGTTCCGGCGACCGTCAGGCTCATGGCTAGTCTTGCGGACACCGTCCTATTGATCGTCGGACACGGTGCCGCGGATGCGCCCACGGCGGCCGACGCGGTGACGTCGCATGCGCGGAACATAGCGTCACGGGAGATTTTCGCCGACGTCCGTTCCGGTTTCCTGCGGCAGGAACCGTTCGCCAAATCCGTCCTCGATCAAATCGGCGGCCGGTCCGTCGTCGTCGTGCCTCATTTCGCGGCCGACGGCTACGTCGCCGGCGAAGTCCTGCCGGGCGAGCTGGGCATCGAGGACGGAACCGCCCTGACCAAGGCGGTCGGCTCCCACCCGAATATTCCGGCGGTCGCGGTGGACCTGGTTCTCACCGAAGCACGGGACGCCGGCATCGATCCCGGCAGGACCGATATCGTCGTCGTGGGCCACGGCACCAGGCGCAACGATCGCTCGGAAACGTCGACCGCCCGCCTCGCCGAATTGGTTCTCGCCGAAACCGGCGCCGCTTCCTGCACGGCGGCGTTTCTGGAGATCGATCCGTTGATCGAGGATTGGCGGGAGTTCACCAGCCGGCCCCATGTGATCGTGCTCCCCAACCTGTTCGCCGCGGGGTTTCACGGCGCCGAGGACATCCCCGCCCGGCTTGGCGCGCCCGGCAAGCGGCAATTGCACCTGTGTCCGCCGCTGGGGACGGCGCCGGTCATGGCCGACCTGATCGTCGACCAGGCGTTGTCGTGTTTGGCGGGAACCGAAGAGACCGCGCATGCTTGAAGATGCGGTGCGATTGGCCGAATTCGGCCTCACGGCAGCATGATCACCTGACCGGTGGTCTTGCGGGCTGCCGCGTCCCGGTGGACCTTGGGCGCGTCCCGCAGTTTGTACCGGTGATCGATGGTAATCCTGACTTTGCCGCTCTTGATCATGCGTATCACCAAACGGGCGCTCGCATCGGCGATTTCGGGCGACGTCATGTAGTTGACCGTGGTCGCCCGGTGAATGAAGGGGGACTTGGCCTGACCTTCCTTTAGCAGATCGAGGGGCGGCGGCGGTCCCGATGCGGCGCCGAAGCTGACCGCCAGCCCGAGGACCCTCGTGCATTCGATGGAGCCAGCCCACGTGGTCCTGCCGACCGAATCGTAAACCACGTCCGCCCCCTCGCCTTTGGTCAGGCGCATGACCTCCTTGACGAAGTCCTTCTTGGCATAATTGATCACGTGCGCCGCGCCATGGCGTTTGGCCAACCGGCACTTGGCGTCGGTGCCCGCGGTGCCGATCAGCGTCGCGCCCACCGCCTTCGCCCACTGGCAGGCGATCAGGCCGACCCCGCCGGCGGCCGCGTGAAACAGGATGACGTCGCCCTTCTTGAGCTTGCGGGTCCGGTTGAACAGATATTCGACGGTGCGGCCCTTCGACAGCATGGCCGCCGCGGTCTCATCGTCGATCCACCCGGGCAGCCTGATCAAATGATCCGCCTCGATGAGCCGCGCCTCCGAGTAGCTGCCCGGCATGCCCGTGGCGTAGGCGACCCGGTCGCCGGCTTTCACCCGCGTGACGCCGCGCCCGACCGCCTCGACCACGCCCGCGCCCTCGATACCGATACCCATCGGCAAGGGCCCGCGCGGCGGATAGAGGCCGCTCCGTATATACGTGTCCACCAAATTGAATCCGACGGCGGTGTGGCGGACGATCGCCTGCCCTGCTTTGGGTTTCGGCAGTTCCACCTCTTCCCACTTCATCGCCGCCGGCGGCCCGGGCTTGTGAACACGAAAGGCGTGGGTCTTCATCTCGTTTCTCCCGACGTTATGGGCGCTATAGCCGCCTGGCGGGGCGTCATTTGGACGTAGTCGAGCTTCTCCGGGCGGCGGGTCATTCGGCTATTGGGCGGCTACTGCGCGGCGTCGGCCTGGGTTTCGAACGCCGGCATGATTTCGCGCGAAAACTCCCGCAACGTCTCGGCGCTGCCGGGAAGCAGGATCAGAACATACTCCACGCCCCACAATTGGAGCTGTTGAAGCCGCTCGACGATGCGTTCGGGCGTGCCGATCAGCGCGCTGTCCGGATTGCTCATATCCTGAACCGCGAATGTTTCCGGCTGCGCGTCACGGCGCAGTCCCGGCAGAGCGCCGTAATCCTCGGCCATTTTGGCGTTGCGTTCGATACGCGCCCGGATCGCTTCTTCGTACTCTTCTTGCGTCCGGGTAATCGTCAGTCCCCGGGCGACGGCCAACTCATCGGGCAGCAAGGGCCGGCCGATCTCGGCGCAGGTGTCCCGCCATACTTTCAGGCGCTCCCGGGTTCGGGCATCCGTGGCGAAATGATCGAGCAGAATATTGAATCCCGATTTGGCCACCCGGGCGATGGACTCGTCGGTGCCGGCGGCCGACCACAGCGGCGGGTGGGGTTTCTGGACGACCGGCGGCTCGACGACGATATTCCGGAAGCTCCAGAACCGGCCGTCATGGTCGAAACGTTCATCGGACAGCCACGATTTCCGGATCAGCTCGACGGACTCCTCGTAGCGCGGCAGTCCCTCTTCCTTGGGGATGCAGAACCCCTCGAACTCGATGTCGCGGTAGCCTTTCCCGACACCAAAATCCAACCGGCCGCCGGACAGCAGATCGACGGTCGCCGCCTGCTCCGCGATCAGCACCGGGCTGTGCCACGGAAGCACGGTAACCGCCGTGCCGAGACGAATGGCGCTGGTCTTGGCGGCGAGATAGGACAACAGGTTCAGGGATGAGGAAACCTGGCCGGAGCCGGAAAAATGGTGTTCGACGAGAAAGATGCTGTGAAAGCCCAGGCTTTCCGCCTCGACGACGAGATCGACGAATTTTCGGTAGCCCTGGCTGTCCGCCGTTTCGTCGCCGCGCTTCGCCACGGCGCCGCCGAATAATCCGAATCGCATATGAGATCCCAACCCGATCGCGTCAGTTGCCGCTTTCGGCGTCGAGCCTAAGGCTCCGTTCCGGCCTTTGCAAACGAGGGACGATGGAGGCAGTTTGGCTGATCGTAGCATCTTTATGACCCCCTCGCCCCCCTTTTGGGGGGAGAGGGATGCGGAGGCTTGGCGAGGCGAGCGCCGAGCCTCAGCCGTAGCTGGGTGAGGGGGGAATTTTCATATCGCCCTCACCCCTATTGACCCCCTCACCCCGACCCTCTCCCCCTGAAGAAGGGGGAGAGGGAACTCGACCGCCGGCAATTGCATATGCCGGGATTTAGGCATATTTACGGGCTAGTTTATGGGCCAGGTTTATGGGCGAGGCCCGACGCCGGAGGAGAATTCGATCATGGACGACCGGACCCGAATCGAGCTTGAAGCCGCCGCATTCCGCGGCCTCGTCGAGCATCTGCAAAACCGCACCGACGTGCAGAATATCGATTTGATGGGGCTTGCGGGCTTTTGCCGCAACTGCCTCGCCAAGTGGTATGCGGCGGCCGCCGAGAAGCGGGATGTGGAGATGGACTACGATCGCGCCCGGGAAATCGTCTACGGCATGCCGTTCCCCGAATGGAAGGAAAAGCACCAGTCCGAGGCCAGCGGCGAGCAGAAGCGGAAATTCGAGGAGACGAAGCCGCTGCACGCCAAGATCAGCGGCCATTAGAGGGACGGCGATTAATCGGACAGACCCGTCTCCCCTCTTGATCGGCGGCGCAGAGCGCACGATTATAGAAATCAAGCATTTCTCGAGGATGGCAAAATGGCACCGCCCGATACCGCAGACACCACCTCGGAACGCCAAGCGTTCAACGAGGAAATCAAGAGCCTCGGCGCCGCGCCCTTGTGGGACCAATATCACGGCGTCCTGACTTCGGAGCCTCAGGTCCAGGGAGTTCCGCATATCTGGAAGTGGGACGGCATTCGCGACAAAATCCTTCGGGCCGGCGACCTGATTACCGCCAAGGAAGCCGAGCGCCGCGTGCTGATGCTCGAAAATCCGGCCTACCCCGGCGAGGCCAAGGCGACGGAGACCTTGTTCTCGGGCATACAAATGATCCTCCCCGGCGAAGTGGCGCCTGCCCACCGGCATTCGCCCAATGCGCTCCGCCTGATTCTCGAAGGGTCCGGCGGCTACACGTCGGTCAACGGCGAGAAGACCTTCATGGAATTCGGGGACTACATCATCACCCCGAACTGGTGCTGGCACGACCACGGCAATGAGGGCGATGAGCCGGTGATTTGGCAGGATATATTGGATTTGCCCCTGGTGCGCAGCATCGGCGCCATCTTCCACAACCCCTATCCGGACGATCAGTTCCCGCCCGGCCCGCCGGAAGGAGACAGCCTCGTGCGGTACGGCTCCAACATGGTTCCGGCGGAGGGACTGGCGCCAGACCGGATGGCGTCGCCGATCTTTTCCTATCCCTACGCCCGGTCCCGGGAAACCATGGAGAAGCTCGCCGAGACCACCGATCTCGACCCCTATCACGGGCTGAAGATGGAGTTCATCGATCCAACGACGGGCGGCGCCGCCATGTCGTCCATCTCGACCTTCCTCCAGCGCCTGCCCAAGGGCTTCAAGGGTGAGCGCTACCAGACCACCGAGGGCTGCATCTTCACCTGCCTCGAGGGCGGCGGCCGGGCCGTCATCGATACCGGTGGAACCGAAACCGCCATCGAGTTCCAACCCAAGGACGTGTTCTGCGTGCCGTGCTGGTATCCCTTCCGGCTGGAAGCCGACGAGGACACGTACCTCTTCCAGGGCACCGACAAGGTGGTGCAGACCAAACTCGGCCTGTGGCGGGAGAAGCGCGGCAACGCGTAGCATGACGGCCGGTGCGAACCGGCGCGCCGGCGATCAGGGGGGATTGACGATGACCGGCAGCTTGCCGCCATTTCATATTGACGTCTGCGATACCGCCCGGCGGGAGCCGGGCATGATGGTGTTCAACGTTCGGCCCGGCGGCCGGGCCGACAATACGGTCGGCAGCGGATGGCTGCTGGGCGTCGACCAGCGGGGCGACATCGCGCTCAATTACTCGGGCGGTGAGCCTGTACAGGACAATCGGCGCCTGCCGAACGGCAATGTCCTCTTCTCCGAGACCGGCATCGGGCGAATTTACGAAATGACCCGGGGCGGCGAAATCGTCCGTCACTGGTACGTCACCGGAAAATGGCGGGACAAGGAGCCGCCGGTCGGCGGCATCCCCATCGATCTTTACCTCACCCATCACGCCATCAACATGCTGGGCAACGGCAACCTGCTTCTGATGTCCGCCGAGGTCCGAACTTTCGACGACTGGCCGGGCAGCGAAACGGATCCCGGCGCGCCGCCTGAGACCGCGAACGTGGTCGGCGACATAATTTGCGAGGTAACCCCCGACGGCGCCGTCATCAATCGATGGCGCATCCTGGATATGCTGGATCCCTACCGGATGTGCTACGGCTCCCGGTCGGGCTACTGGCGCAGCCGCGGCTTCGCCGATTCCTTCGATTGGTGCCATGGCAACGCCACCGCCGAGGATCCCAAGGACGGCGGCATTCTCGTCTCCCTTCGGACCCAGGACTGCATCATCAAATTCGACCGGGCCTCGGGCGGCCTCATGTGGATTCTCGGCACCCACGACAATTGGCGGCCGCCGTGGTCCGAAAATCTGCTCAAGCCCGTCGGCGATGTGGGCTGGCAGTTCCATCAGCACGACTGCTCGGTGACGCCGTCGGGCACGGTCATGTGTTTCGACAACGGGAACTTCCGGGCAACGCCGTTCAATCCCGGTATCCCGGCGGAAGAAAATACCAGCCGCGTGGTCGAGTTTCGCATCGACGAAGACGCCATGACCATCGAACAGGTCTGGTCCTATGGCGATGCGCCCGGCGAGCGGCTTTACGCCACCTACCAGTGCGGCGCCTGCCGGTTGCCCGAGACGGGCAACACGTTCATCACCTACGGCGGGATCGTCACCAAGGACGGCGTTCCCCATATGGATGTCGAGGCCGGATTTTGCCGGGCCCGGCTGATCGAAGTCACGCCGGACAAGGAAATCGTCTTCGACATGTGGATCGAGGATACCGGATCCGACCCGATGCCGCTCTCGGCGTTTCGCGCCGAGCATTTCCCGGAGGCGTAGCCCCATCGTGTTCCCTCTCCCCACCAATTCCCTCCCCAAAACCGGTCCCTCTCCCCTGGAGGGAGAGGGATGCGAAGATAAGGTCATTCCCCGCCGGGGATTGACCGACTTGGCGGGCGGGAGCCCGGCTTAGCCATGCCTGTCCTCCGGCCAGCGAAGCTGGTCCGGTGGGCTGGGTGAGGGGGAGTTTTCGTTTCACCCCCACCCTGGTCAATTCCCTGTGGGAAATGACCGACCTCCCCCTTCAAGGTGGAGGGGAATTGGTTTGGGCGTCCGCACGGGCCCCCTTGGCGCAATTCGGAAGCCCTTTCGCTTTCAGGACTAACGATGTGTCCGGAAATGCATGAAAGTAGTAGGTGCATTGAGCCAACCGGACCGGAGCAAGCGGCTTGTCGCGTGGCGTCGGCCGCCTGCTCCGGCGCCGGATTGCTCCCGATAGCTGTTGCTATCGCGCGTAATATTGTCAAGACCGCGCTCGCACCGGCAGTGCGCCGCGCCTGCGGCGGGGACCGATAGCCCGCCTCCGACCACCGGCAACCCGTTGAACTTCCGCCACTTTTCCGGGAGCGGCCGACGCATGCCGGGCGATGCCGCCGGGACGCCGGACCCACCGTCCGTGCCGAATATTACTCCCGATAGCATTTTATGAATCCGCGCCCTTGACGCCCGCAAGGACCGGATTCGGTTGCCCGTGCGCCGCCACGGCCGCCCCGCCATTATAACCCGGCAGCCCCGTCCGTCCAATCCGGCGCGGCTCAGGTCCGTCCCTGCATCCGCGCCAACTGCGCCGCGCCGCTGCGCCGCGCCAGCAACCGCTCGCCGTAGCGGTTCACCATCGCGGTGGACTTCCACCGCCCGGCATGGAGGATCGCCGGCAGCTCAATGCCGGCGGCGACCATGTCCTGGGCCGCGCCGACGCGCGCCGAGTGCCCAGACAGGCCCCCCGCCACTGTGTCCGGCAATCCGGCGTCCCGCGCCATCGCCTTGAAGATGCGCGGCACCTGGCTCGGGTCGAGCCCCTCGCCGATCCGCCCGCCCTTGCCGACCGAACGAAACAGCCGCCCGTCCTCGATCCCGCCCCGGTCGAGCCACAGGCGAACCAGCCGGACCGTGTCCGGGCCGACCCAAACGATCTCGCCCGCACCCTCGCCGTCGGTCTTGGAGCGGCGCACTAGAAGGCTGCCGTCGCCCGGCAATTCTTCAAGCAGATCAATGACTTGCAGTGATATCAGTTCAGTCCGCCGAAGCATCGCGTCGTAGGCGACGGCAAGCAGCGCCCGGTTACGGTCGTCGATCAGCCTGTCGCCCGCGGCCTCCAGCAAGCGCCGGCGCAGCGGCCAGGTCAGTCCCGCCGCCTGGTCCTGGCGGCGGCCCTTCCTGCGGTGCATGCGCTTGAGCGCAAGCTGCACCGGTGGACTTCCGAGGGGCTTCTCCAGCCCGAGGGCCCGCTGGGCGATGTCGATGCTGGTCACGTAACGGCGCACCGTGGCCGGCGCCCTGACCTCCGCCTTGGCGTCGACGAAGGCGGCAACGGTCTCGGGGCTGGCCGGCAGCGCCCTTTCCCCGCGCTCGGCGCACCACTTGGCGTAGATGGCGAGATCGGACTTGAGCGCCCGTTCGGTGTTGCTCGAGAATGCGCCGCTCGCTGCTTGCACGAACTGTTGGAGCCGCTTCGCGAGCGCCGGTGCGCGTTCCGCTCCCGGCTCCCCACGGGGGTCGAACGGGGGTTCGAGATACATGTGCGCGCCTCCGGTTCGTCCAATCGCGAGCCCGCAGATTACGCGCGATAGCAACAGTTATCGCGCGCAATACGGATGCAGGTGGAGTCGGATGACGCGGGATGTCACGGTCGGTTCAGCGGCGCCTCGGCGTGACAGTCGGGCGCATCTCTGCATACCGCAACTCCTGCGTAGGCTTGCGCCGTCGCCCGGGTTTGCTGCATGCCAATTGTACCTTAAACGGAGACAACCCGACAACATGCTGGCACGGGCCGCGGTCCGTTTCGGGTGCGCTGTGGGGCACGCTCTGGCTGTCCTTGCGCTGGCGGTCGGGCTCGCCGGGGCGGCGCAGGCGCAGACGGAGCCATGCAGCTCAAACACCGGGAACGAGCACGGGGTCATGTGCATAGAACCGGCGACCTCCGATAGGGATATCAACATCCGGCAGGGCGGCACCGAGATTTCGATCACCGGGGGTGGGCTGAACGGCCACCACGGCGTTTACACGCTCGGCGGCTCGGTCGGGGCGGGCGGTCTGGGTTCCGACGACACGTCCTCTTCCGCCCGCCTCGAAGCGCGCATCGGGTTCTGACGGCATGCGTGCCGGACGGGCGGTTCCCCTAAACCCTCCCCGTGGAGAAGCGGGGGGACGGTCAGGGTGGGGGGTATGGCGTGAACCTGACATACCCCCCACCCTCGACGCCCGGCCGGTTGCCGCGTCGTGTCCCCTCTCTCCTGGAGGGAGAGGGAGAAGGGGCTTGCCGTGCGTTCCCTTGTTGCAGGCCGCACCTCGTCGGGGAGCGCGCCTTTTAGGTGGAACTTTTGGGCGCACTTCCCGCTTTTCAGGAAAGAGAGAAAGATGATTGTGAAAATGCCGGACCTGACCCGGGACGATGGACGCGATTTCCTGGTCTCGCTGAAACCCGACCAGGTCATCATTCAGCCGACCGGCCTGAACGCAAGGCTGCTGGACTGCTATCGAGACGCTTTCGCCGATGACTTCTGTTTTGAACTGTTTGGCGAGACGGAGGAAGTCATGGGGAATTGGATTTTCGGAAGCCGGCATTCCTGCCGGTCCTGTATTACCTATTTCATTTCCAGCCGGATAGCGGATGTGAAGGAACAGGAAAATATATTCGGTATTCTGGAAAGCTATGATTGGGCGGAACGGCTGGAAATAAATTTACCGGTAGTGGCGCGGCAATAGCCATGCCGCTCCGTGGCGCGTTCCAGATGGACTACGTCATACCCCGGCGCAAGTCCGGGGTATCCAGTGAACGACCCCCTCCCCTTGCCGCCACCCGCGCACGGGCTAAATGAATAGGCATCTGCCGCCCTCACCGGGGCGGCGTTTTGCATTTGGAGGGGGAGCTATGCATTTTTGTACGAACTGTTTGGGGGGCACCTCCCAAACGGAGGCCAATAAATGTCCATGAATGCCTATAAATGCCTATACCGGCGAAAATAGCCAACTTGGAAAATATTTATAAATTATGGCATTTCAACATCTTACCGATATGCGCCCAGTGCATGGCTCGCGCCCTCCCACGCCCCTGGGATTGCGGCCGCGGAGGACAGGCGAATTTCGCCCAATATCAGCGATAGCAAATGGGCATATATGAGCCGCCCGCCGGGCGCGCTACATGTCGGCAAATCATGACCCCTGGAGGCCCCCCGCTCATGGGCAAGACCAAGAACATTCTGTTCATCATGTGCGACCAGCTTCGCTGGGACTATCTGTCCTGCGCCGGTCATCCGCGGCTCGAAACGCCCAACATCGATGCCCTGGCGGCGAAGGGCGTGCGGTTCACCCATGCCTATTGCCAGGCCCCGGTCTGCGGCGGGTCGCGCATGTCGTTCTACACCGGGCGCTACGCCTTCACCCATGGCGCAGTGTGGAACGGCGTCCCCCTGTCGGTCGACGAATTGACCATTGGCGACTACCTGCGCCCGCTGGGCCACCGGGTGGCGCTGGTCGGCAAGACCCATATGGTCGCCGACCGAGGCGGGATGGAGCGCCTCAAGATCGACCGCAATTCCATCGAGGGCGTGCTGGTCGCCGAATGCGGCTTCGAGCCCTACGAGCGGGACGACGGCCTGTGGGGCACCGCCGAGACGGCGCCGGAAAACCTCGCCTACAACAATTGGATGCGGGAACAGGGCTACGACGGCCCGAATCCATGGCACGACTTCGCCAACTCGGCCGAGGGGCCCAACGGCGAGATCCTCTCAGGCTGGTATCTGCGCAACAGCAAGTATCCGGCCAGGGTGAAGGAAGAGCATTCCGAGACCGCCTATATGACCGGCCGCGCCATGCAGTTCATCGAAGAAAGCGGCCACGAACCGTGGACCATGCATCTCAGCTATATCAAGCCCCACTGGCCGTATATCGCGCCGGCACCCTACCACGACATGTTCGGCGGCAACGACATACTGCCCGCCAACCGTCACCCGAAGGAACTGGAGACCGACCACCCGATCTACCGGACCTATCACCGGCGCGAGGACTGCCAGGCCTTTTCCCGGGATGAAGTGCGGGAAACGGTCATCCCCGCCTATATGGGACTAATCAAGCAGATCGACGATCACCTGGGCCGGCTGTTCGCCTTCATGGAAGAGAAGGGCCGGATGGACGACACCATGATCGTTTTCACGTCGGACCACGGCGATTACCTGGGCGACCACTGGCTCGGCGAGAAGGAACTGTTTCACGAAGAGAGTATCCGGCTGCCGTTCATCGTCTACGATCCGGATCCGGCATCGGACGCAACCCGCGGCACCGTCGACGACAGGTTCATCGAAAGCATCGACCTCGTCCCCACCTTCATCGAGGTGGCGGGGGGCACGGTTCCCGAACACGTGGTGGAGGGCAAATCGTTGCTGCCCCTTCTGCATGGGGAGCAGCCCGGCGATTGGCGGGACTATGTCATCTGCGAATCGGAATTCGCACCGCGGATAGACCTGGACGCCCTCGGCATCGCCGCCCGCGAAGCACGCGCCATCATGATCCGGACGGCCAAGTGGAAGTACATCCACCACCTGAAGTTCCGCCCGGAACTTTACGACCTCGAGGACGATCCCAACGAGTTCACCGACCTCGGCGCCGACCCCGCTTATGAGGAAATCCGGAGCCGGATGCGGGAGATGCTGACGGAGAACTTCCTCGCCCGGAATTTCCGCACCACCGTCGGCGAGGAACCGCTCGCCCGGCGCGGTCACGCGGTCTACCACCCGCCGGAACAGCGGCGCGTCTACATCGGGGTCTGGTAGACCGCCCGATGGTCAGACTGCTTGCGGCAATGATGATCCTCCTGGGCGCGAGCTTGTCGGCCGAGGCCCAGATCAGAGGCACCCAGCCCTTCGGCTACGTTTCGGGCGAGACCTTCCTGAGCTACCCGCAGGCGCGCCGCGAGGACTACATTGCCGGGCTGGCGGATCAGTTGGTGTCCCTCTATCAGGCCCAATTGGTCGATGGCTTCCGTTGGTTCGAGAACTGCGTGCGGCGCCGGAACCCCGCCGACTTGTCGCGGATGCTGGCCGATTTCCTGAACGAGAACGACGCCCGCAAGCCCGAGCCCGCCTCGAACAATTTTATTTGGGCGGCCGCAAAGGGGTGCACTCCGCCGGCGCGGCGCTAAAAGCCGAACGGCATGACGGCTGCTTGCCCCACGGGCGTAATACGTATTATGATTCAATTGCTTAAGAGAGGCTGACGTGTCCGAAAACCGGCCAAGACGGATCGTGGTAGGCATGACCGGCGCCAGCGGGGCGATCATCGGCGTCCGGCTGCTGGAGGCGCTCGCCCGCTCCGAGGTGGAAATCCACCTGGTGGTCAGCAAATGGGCCCAGCAGACGCTTGAGCACGAAACCGGCCAGACGGTCGCCGATCTCCGGGACCTGGCCGACGTCTATCACGGCCCCGGCGACATGGGCGCCAAGGTCTCGTCGGGCTCCTTCGTCACCGACGGCATGATCGTCGCCCCCTGCTCGGCCCGCTCGGTCGCGGCCATCGCCAACGGGTTCGGCGAACACCTCGTCCACCGGGCCGCGGACGTGATCCTCAAGGAGCGCCGGAAACTGGTCCTGATGGTGCGCGAGTCGCCGTTCAACGAGATCCACCTGGAAAACATGCTCAAACTGGCGCGCATGGGGGTCTGCATCCTGCCGCCCGTTCCGGCGTTCTATAACCACCCCGAAACGCTGGACGATATGGTCGAGCATTTCGTCGCCCGCGCTCTCGACCAGATCGGCGTGCCGGCCGAGTTCGCCAAGCGCTGGGACGGCGACATGCGCAACCGGAACCCGAAGGTTGAACAGATCAAGTAGCGGCTCTTAGCGTTCCCGTGGTCGTTCCCACTGCCGTCCCCATTGCCGCCAAGGCGCTTTGGGTTTACGCTTCATGTTCCCTCATCGAGGAGGTGCGCGAATGTCCACCGCCCGACTATGGAGCATCGCCGGTGTCGCCCTCGCCGCCGGGCTTGTCGCCGGCAACGGGCTCGGCCCGCTCGGCAACGATCCCCACGATACCTATGTCGACTGCCTCATAAACAGCTACGAGGTTAGTCAACTCAACGGCGGCCAGATGATCATGGAGGCGTACGCCAAGTGCCGAATGGCCGAGACCGGGTACTCGGCTTATCTCAACAACCAGGACATCACCGGGCCGCGTCTCCTGGAGGTCGTCGCCCGGGTAAATGAAGCGGCTTTCGCCCGTTACCGCGGTCTCGAACTGCACGAAACCAGGGGATGCTTCGACCGGGCCCGCGCGGGCCTGCCGGTGTCGTAAGCCGGCCGGGGAAACCAAGCCGTGCGCGGGAAAACTGCCGGATTGGGCCTCAGATTCCTGGCGACTTTCTGCTATGTCACCGGGACGATGGGGATCATTCTTCTGGTGGTCGAAGTCGCCAAGGGCATTCAAATCCACCCCTATATCCGAGATCCCCTGATTTCCTACGGCGGCGCTATCGAGGTCGGCGCCCTGACCGTTCTGGCGTTCCTGGCCGCCCGGCTGATCGACCGGGCCTCCAAGAAAATCTATCCGCCATTGGACCGTGGCCGCGGCTGGGGTGAGTTGGTGGAGTAGGTTCCGGCCCCTATTGATCCGACACCCGGGCGCACCAAGCTGAAACGCCCCAAAATGACCCCCGGAATTGCCGAGGACTACTCCGCGGCGGCCTTCGCCCCTGCGAGGCCCGGCATGTCGAAGCCGCGAGCCAAAAGGGCTTCGACGGTCTTCGACGCTTTTTCCGCATCCAACGGCATAAGCGGCGGGCGGGTGAGAGCCCAGCCGGGATCGCCGGCGAAATGGGCCACGCAGGCCTTGAGCGCCGGGATCGCCGCATATTCGACAAAGATGGCGCGCACCGCGTCCAGATCGGCCTGACGGTCTTCGGCGTCATCGTCCCGCCAGCGTTCGTACAGTTCGTAGATCGCCGCCGGATTGACGTTTGCGGTCGCCGAAATACATCCGGAGCCGCCGTTTCGCATGTTGGCGAGCAGGAAGGATTCGGAGCCGACGAAAATGCGGAAATCGTCGAACTTCGCATCGAGCATGGCCTTGGTGTTGTCCCATTCGCCGGACGAATCCTTGATGCCGACGACGGTCTCGGGATAGGCCTTCAATAGCCGCTCGATAAGGCCGAGGCTGATGGGCGTCTGGGACATGGGGGGAATATGGTAGAGGTAAATTTTGAGGCCGGCGGACCCGACCTGCTGGATGACCGCGTCGTAAGCGGCGTATAGGCCGTCGTCGCTGACGTTCTTGTAGTAGAATGGCGGCAGCATCAGGACACCGCCGCAGCCCAACGCCGCCGCCTTGGCGGATAACGTCACGGTATCCGAAATGGCGCAGGTCCCGGTCCCCGGCATCATGGAGGCGGCGGGAATCCCGGCGGCAACCAGTCTGTCGAGGATCTCGACCTTCTCAGCCGTGGACAGGGAGTTGCCCTCGCTGGTGGTGCCGAACGGCGCGAGATTGCAGTTGCGTTCGAGCAGCCACTTGCCGTGGCCGATCAGCCGGTCCACGTCAGGCGACAGGTCTTCGCCAAACGGCGTCAAGACCGGCGACAGCAGTCCGGAAAAGCGCTCAACCCGTGCCATCACGCTCCCTCCTTGAAAACAAACACCCGAAATCCGGCGCGACTATAGCAGACCAGTTCCGTGGGTCGATGCCCAGGCCATGATCAGGCCATGATGTTGCCTCGGCACGGGCTCTTTTCTTGTCTAATGGCCGGCGAGCAGACACACTTCGCATTCCGATCGGGGGCGTTTGACCCATGACCGCACCAAAACTCATTGCGCCGCCCGGCGCGTGCGACACCCATATGCACGTCTATGAGCCGGGCTACGGCATGGCGCCGACCGCGCTGCTGCCGCCGCCGGACGGCAGGCTCGAGGACTATCGCCGCGTCCAGGAGCGGCTCGGCCTCGAACGGGTCGTTGTCGTCCAGCCGACAACCTATGGCAATGACAACCGTTGCACACTGGAAGCAATCGCAGCCCTTGGCGACGGCGCCCGCGGCGTGGCGGTGGTCGGTACGGGGGCCGGGGATGAGGTCTATGAGGACCTGACGGCACGGGGTATTCGGGGCATCCGGTTCCATATGCTGCCCGGCGGGGCGCTGCCATGGGAGGATTTGGACGTTCTCGCCGATCGCGCCACGGCTCACGGCTGGCATATCCAATTACAGCTCGACGGCCGGCTCCTGCCGGATTTCGCAGCCCAGATCAGAGGCTGGCCCGGAGAGCTGGTGATGGATCACACGGGCAAGTTCCTGGATCCCGTGTCACCGGACCACGCGGCGTTCGAATGTCTCAAGGAGCTCGTCGCCGGCGGCGCCTGGATCAAGCTTTCGGCCCCGTACGAGACCTCGAAGGCCGGCCCGCCCCGTTTCGATGATGTCGCGGCACTGGCCCGGGAACTCGTTCGGGAATCGCCGGACCATATGCTGTGGGCATCCAACTGGCCCCATCCGGGACAGGACCCGAGGCCCGACGACGCCATGCTGTTGGACACCCTGCTGCATTGGGCCGACGATGAAGCGACCCGCAACAAGATCCTGGTGGAGAATCCAGCGCGGCTATACGGATTTAACGATTGATGCAGAACGAGGGACATTGAAATGTACGCGGTTATTTTCGAGGTCGAGCCAACCGAGGACGGCCGAGGGAAGTATCTGAAGATTGCCGGTGAGCTTCGGAACGACCTCGAGAAGACGGACGGCTTCATCTCCATTGAGCGTTTCCAGAGCTTGAGCAATGAAAAGAAGATATTGTCGCTGTCCTTCTGGCGGGATGAAGAAAGTCTTATTGCCTGGCGGGAACAGTCCGATCATATCGCCGCGCAACGCCTGGGACGGGAACAGCTTTTCGAAGATTACCGGATTCGTATCGCCGAGGTCGTCAGGGATTACGGCATGACGGACCGGTCCGAAGCGCCGCAGCGTGGCCTGTTCGAGTAGCCATTGAACGGCATCGACCAGAATAGTCCGGTAGCCGCAACGGAGAAAACGCCGGAAAACCAATAACGGCGGTATGGCCGAGACCGCATACACATCAACAACCGATGAGGCGGACCCCGGCGAGCCATGCACAGAGCCGATCTAGGGCGCAGGTCTAAAATGCGCCAATGGCCGTCGAGATAGCTTTCTTTCCCGAATGCGTGCGCTATATTACCCGGATTGAGACAACGGCAGAACACCCTGTGGGGGGACCGACCGCCTCCGCGTTAGTGGCTGGACAGCATTGGGCTGGCAGCACCGAATAGCGTCATAATTCCGTAACCCGCCGCAAAATGGCGAGGAAGTCTCAATGGGCATAATCGCGCCAAACGAAGAATCTACCTATCGCAGGATGCACGAGGTCTTGAAGAACCTCATCCCGGATTTTGAAATCCAGGAGAAGGCGAAACTCGCCTACAGAATCAACCGTCTCAAAAAAGAGAAAAACGCGGTCATTCTGGGCCACAACTACATGGAAGCGGCGCTCTATCACTCGGTCCCGGATTTTACCGGCGACTCGCTTGCGCTTTGCCAACAGGCCGCCACGACCGACGCCGACATCATCGTATTTTGCGGCGTCCGCTTCATGGCCGAATCCGCGAAAATCCTGAATCCGGCGAAAACGGTCCTGCTGCCGGCGGTGAAGGCCGGATGCTCCCTGGCCGCGGCCATTACGGCGGACGATGTCCGTGCGCTGAAAAAGCGCTTTCCCGGCGTACCGGTGGTGACCTACATCAACTCCTACGCCGACGTGAAGGCGGAGACCGATGTCTGCTGTACATCCGCAAACGCCGTCAAGGTCATTGAATCCCTCGAAACCGACACCGTCATCTTTCTTCCCGACGAGTTCATGGCCGGCAACATTGCCGCCGAACTCGGCTGGTCGACCTACTTTCCTCAAGATGATCCGGAGAGGACCAGGCCGCCGGCGAACCTCGAGAACACCATCATCTCCTGGCATGGCTCGTGCGAGGTCCACGAACTTTTCACACCGGAGGACGTCACCTCGGTCCGCAAGCAGTTTCCGAATGTCGCCGTCCTCGCTCACCCGGAGTGCAAACCGGAGGTGGTCCGGGAATCCGATTTCGTCGGCTCCACAAAGGGCATCATCGACTACGTGGGCGCCAACGATGCGCCGGAATTCCTGCTGCTGACCGAATGCGCCATGGGCGACAACATCATCGCCGGTCACCCGGACAAGAATATTCTGCGCCTGTGCAGCCATCGATGCCCGCACATGGCCGAGATTACGCTCGAGGATACGCTCGATGCGCTCGAGAACACGCGCTACGAGATCACGGTGCCCGAAGACATCAGGCTCCGCGCGTTGGGCTCGATCGAACGAATGCTGGAGATCGTCTAGAGCTTCACCCGCCCGGCGATTTCCGGCGAATCTTCCGCGTATCGGAACGCCCTGAACACCCAGTTAACGATGTCGTCATCTATCCCGGGGCCCCGGTGCGGGTTGATGAACTCCCACACCAGTTCACCGTCGGGCGTGACCTCGAACAGCCGGCCATTCAGCCCTTCGCAGATCAGCGTATTGCCGGTCCACAACCGTTCCTGGCCGCTGATGTGGTGGGAATAGAAATGGGTCCGCGGCTGGGCACGGTACTGCCAGACGATTTCGTTGGTCTTGGGATCGATCTCGAGAATCAGTGAGTGGGGATGCGCCTCGTAACTGTTCATGCCGTTGGCGAAGACGATGACGTTCCCGTTCGGCAGCAACTGAGGGTCGTGCTGGCCGCCCAAAATCATGTCGGTGAATTCCCAGCGGAACTTTTTCGTCTGCCGGTCGATAATCGCGATGGTGTTGATCTGCCGCAGACTGATCAGCACATCGCCGTTCTCCAGCGGGAACGTCGTATTGCACCACGCGAATACGCGCCGCGGCGCCAAGGGATGAATGGGATATTTTTCGATGTCCATTTCGTAGGTATGCCACTCCCAGACGGTGTTGCCGTCGGGGTCCACTTCACGCACATAGTCGCCGAAAATTCCGCCCGGGGGCTCCGTGCCCGGACGCCCGCCCTGAACCCGCTTCTGTGCGTCTTCGGGCATCACGTCCCAGCCGGCATAGACAATATTGCCGTTGGCCAGTTTTCGCGCGTCATGGTGCTGCCAGCCATCGATGAATTCCGTCAGGACGTTTCCGTCCCAATCCACCTCCCGCAGGATTCCGCCTTGGGCGCCGCCCTTGAACGGCGGCACATCGTCGCCGTCCCACTGGGCGGCGTAGAAAAGATTGCCGTTGGGCAGCAGCCGCGAGTATCCGCCCGGCGTGCCCGGTAGATCCCACTCGTGAACCGGCTCGCCGTCCATGTTCAACAGATAGGTCTTTTGCGTCCAAAGCGGCGAATAGAGGGTGAAGCCAGGCGTCGCCTTGCCGTCATCCTTGTAGGTCAGGCCGGTTTGCAGAATTCTCATGTGTCTCTCCCTGAGGTTTCCGCCGGGTTACGCCGCAACGCGTGTTTCGGCGGCGGGCAAGGCAGGCTTGCCCAAAATCAAATCCGACGCCTTCTCGGCAATCATCAGGACGGCGGCATGGATGTTTCCGCTGATCAGGTCCGGCATGGCGGACGCATCGACGACGCGCAGTCCCTGCACACCGCGAACCTTGAGTTCCCCATCCAATACCGACGCCTCATCCGCACCCATCCGGCAGGTGCCGCAGGGGTGGTGAACCGTCGTGCAGGCCCTTCGGATATAGGCGTCGAGGCCGCCGTCATCGGTTATGCCGGCGCCGGGAAGCCGCTCCTCGCCGAGAAACGGGCTGACCTGGGCTTGGGAGAACAATTCCCGCGCCAGCTTGAGCCCCTTCCGGAGGGTGACCATGTCCGTCGGCTTCTCGAAGAAATTCTGATAGAGCCTCGGCAATTGCCTTGGATCGGAGGACGTCAGCTCGATCCGGCCCCGGCTCTCCGGATGCAACAGCACCGCCCGGGCGCCCGCACGATCCTCGAATGGCGCCTTGATGCCCGGAAACCAGGGGTGGGCAAAGCGGTTGGTGAAGGTGAACAGGAACTGAATGTCCGGCGCCGCGAGCGCCGGGTCGGTCCGCAGGAATCCGACGATACCAGTGGGAAAATCGGTCGCCGGACCGACGCCCGACCATCGGGCCCTGGCAACGCTGACGGCCAACCGATCCCACCGGGATTGCTTCCGGAATGGTCCCGGTGCAGCCCGGGCATAGTCGACGCCGGCGGAAATATGGTCCTGCAGATTCCGGCCTACCGCCGGGACATCGGCGGCCACCGGAATGTCGTGCCGGCGCAGCTGGTCCGCCGGGCCGACGCCGGAGAGCATCAGGATATGCGGCGAATTGAGCGCGCCGCCTGACAGAATAACCTCCCGGCTAGCCGTCACTCGCCGGTTCTGTCCGCCGCGATGATAGCTGACACCGGCGGCGCGGCCGTTTTCGATCACGATGCGATTGACGTGGGCCTCGGTCTGGAGCTTGAGGTTGGGCCGGGTCAGAGCCGGCCGCAGGAACGCATCCGCCGCGCTCCAGCGCCGTCCGTGATAGATATTCTGCTGCATGCGGCTGACGCCCGCATTGTCGCCGCTGTTATAATCATCAAGTCGCGCAAGCCCGATTTCCCCGGCGGCCTCCACGACCGGCTCGATCATTGGATCCCGATAGGAACTTCTTCGGATACGCAGCGGGCCCCGGCCGCCCCTGCCGGCGCTCTCCCCGCCCTCCCAGGTTTCGCTGCGATTGAGATAGGGAAGAACGTCGGCGTACGACCATCCCGTCAGACCGGTCTCAGCCCAGCGGTCATAGTCTGCGGCGTGACCCCGTACATAGGACATGGCGTTTATCGAGGAGCACCCGCCGACGACCCGGCCGCGAACGCATTCCAGGACACGATCGTCGGTGTGAGGTTCGGGCTCGGTGTCATAGCCCCAGTCGTGATGCCGTTCGTCGACGAACTTCCTCATCCACACCAGCGGCACCTTGATCCACGGGTCGTCGTCCATGCCGCCGGCCTCGAGCACCAGAACCCGAATATCGGGATCCTCGGACAGCCGGTTCGCCAGCACACAACCCGCCGATCCCGCGCCGATAATGATGTAGTCGAAATCCTGGCCAGCCAAACGTACGCGCTCCCCTCTGCGGGGATTATGGCAGGCCAGTCTCTGAGGTAAATCCCCGTAACTCGATGCCGGGGAAAATGGTGGGTGCTATAGGACTCGAACCTATGACCCGCTGCTTAAAAGGCAGCTGCTCTACCACCTGAGCTAAGCACCCAACGCCCGGGTTTCTAGGCGTTTTGCCCCTATTGGGCAAGCCCGGAGATCGGGGCCTGCATCTACGATACTTCGGCCAGACGCTGCTGGATTTCCTCCAGGTTCGGAACGTCGGTGTAGTCCTCGCTGAGACCGCCGGTCCCGGCCGGGCTCTTGCAGGTAAAGAAGCGGCACGGTCCCTCGAGTATCCGTATCCCATGGACCACATTGCGCGGAATGTAGACCAAGTCCCCGGGATCGAGCGTATGGACTTCGTCCCCAAGCACATGCGCAAGCCGGCCCTCGAGCATGTAGATCCACTGTTCATCGTTCGGATGATAATGCGGCGGCGGGGTCTCACCTTCCTCGTATGTCACGATGCCAACCTTGATGAGTTCGCCGCCAAACTGCTTCATCATGACCTTCGGATTAACGACGTCGGGCGTCGCCTCCATTTCATCGGCTTTGTAGACCGGCATAGCCGTCTCCTCTGCAATCGTTCTGCTTTCAACCTCACAGTCATATCGAAGCAAACTCAGTCCGGCTCGACAACACCCCGCTGCTCGGTGATGAGCCCGTAGTGTTCGATCCGCCGGTGCTGTTCGAAGTTCAGCAGATTGTCCTTCAGGTCACGGGCCAGATCGAGATCGCAATCGGCGCATACGAGTTCCTGCTCCCGGGTCTTGCATTCCGCGACGATTTCACCCGTTGGCGCAATGATGCACGTCCCGCCGATCAATTCTTCCCCATCCTCGGTGCCCGCCTTGGCGACGCCGACTATCCAACAGCAGTTCTGATAGGCGCCTGCCTGCATACTCAGATGGTTGTGGAAATCGCTGAGCGGATCTTCCTCATGCGCCCAGTAGGGTTTGGTCGGCGTGTTGTACCCAATGAAGATCATTTCGGCGCCCTTCAGTGCCAAGACCCGATAGCTCTCGGCCCAACGGCGGTCGTTGCAGATGCATACCCCCATGACGCCATCGAACCCGCGGACCGTCCGGTAGCCCGTATCGCCAATATCGAAGTAGCGCTTCTCCAACGCCTGAGCGGGGAATCCCGGATCCGGTTCGAAGCGGCCGGGGAGATGGATTTTCCTGAACTTGTTGATGATCCGCCCGTTTTTGTCGGCAAGCACCGACGAATTGAAGCGGCGCTTAACACCGTTCTCCTCCGCCAATTCGGCGTACCCGAGATGGAAGCCGATTTCGAGACGCCGAGCCTCGTCGAACAGAGGCTGGGTTGCCCGAGAGGGCATATCCGCCTCGCAAAACCGGTCGAGTTCTTCCTCGTCCTCGATCAGCCACCGGGCGAAATACGTGGTGAGGGTAAGTTCCGGAAACACGACAATGTCGCATCCCTCGCCGTGCGCCGTTCGCATTTGGCCGAGCAATTTTTCGACCACGCTCTCTTTCGGCTCGTTGCGCGATATGCCGCCCATTTGAGCGGCGCCAACCCTTACTATTCGGCTCATGACGGACTCCCCCCCACCGTCCAGCTAGACTTGGCCGGAGTTGGACCGCGGCAAATATTCACCGCCCCCGGCGCGGCCCAGCCAACGATCGCCATCGACGATCACCTGTCCCCGCAGGAATACCTTTTTGACCCGGCCGGTCACCTCACGGCCCTCGAAGAGAGAGTAGTCGATCCGGCTGTGGTGCTCCGCGGCCCGGATTGTCCAGCGCTCTTCGGGATCGAACAGGACGATATCGGCGTCCGACCCCACCGCGATCGTTCCCTTTCGGGGGAACAGCCCGAACAGCTTCGCCGGCGTCGTCGAATTCAACTGTACGAAACGGTTGAGGCCCATACGTCCGGTGCGGACCCCGCCATCGTAAATCAGCGGCAGCCGGGTTTCGACGCCGGGCGCGCCGTTGGGCATCTGGGCGAAGGATTCCTTGCCGAGGGCCTTGGAATATTTGAGCCCCCAGCTTTTCTCCTCGAGACAAAACGGGCAGTGGTCGGTCGAAATTATCTGCAAATCGTCCGTCGCAAGACCCCGCCATAGGGCGTCCTGGTGCTCCTTGGACCGGAGAGGGGGGATCATCGTGTACTTCGCGGCTTCCGCATCCGGGGCATCGTACAGTTCCTCGGTCAGAAACAGGTAGTGGGGACAGGTCTCGGCATAGATGGGGGTACCTTCGTCGCGGGCTTCGGCTATATGCCGGACGGCATCCTGCGACGAAACATGCACCACATACATGGGCGCTTCGGCCAATTTGGCGATCTGGATCGCCCGGTAGGCCGCCTCGCCTTCGGTCGACGCCGGGTGTACCTTCGGATGATTCAGGACCTCGTTTCTGCCCTGCGCCACCGCTTCCTTGATCAGCACATCGATAAGCAGGCCGTTCTCGGCATGGACGCAGGACAATCCGCCGTTTTCGCCGGTCATCCGCATGATCCGGTAAAGCTCGGCATCGTCGATCATCATGATTCCCGGCATGACCATGAACATCTTGAAACTGGTCACCCCGTCGCTTCGAAGCATGGACTTCATGTCGACCAGGGTCTGATCGTTGAAGGTGGTGATGATCATGTGCGCGCCGACATCGACGCAGGCCCGGCTCGCTCTCGCCTGCCAATCGTCGAGCCCGGCGATGACACTGCCTCCGTGGGGCTGCTGGGCAAAATCCACCAAAGTCGTCGTGCCGCCGAACGCAGCCGCCGTCGTCCCGCTCTCGAAGGTGTCGACGGTCATCGCCGGACCGACCTCGGCTTCCAGGTGCGTGTGCACGTCGACGCCGCCCGGGAGAACCAGGAGGCCGGACGCGTCGTGCACGTCGACATCCTCACCGGCCTCGAAATCCGATCCGATGGCATGAACCCTGCCGTTTTCGATCAGGACATCGGCCCGGTAGTCATCGGT
Source organism: Rhodospirillales bacterium (assembly GCA_965207535.1). GTDB lineage: Bacteria > Pseudomonadota > Alphaproteobacteria > Rhodospirillales > UBA2165 > JAJDXO01. Next base: position 120,928 of record CBDBMR010000011.1, read on the forward strand.
CGCGGTAATGACACGCCCGCCCTGGATCAATGTTCTGGTCATCCGCCCCTCCACACTAGCCGGCCACACGAATTTCAGGCCGGGATCACCGATTCCTTCTTCAGCATGCCGATGGCCCGCTGGAACGCCTCGGCGGTTTGCCGTAGGTCCCGATCCTCATGGACAACCGATATCCAGCCGCTGAACCGCGGCGTCACGTCCACACCATTTATGAGCATCGCCAACCGCACCAACCCAACAAGTTCCGGATCGTTTCCCGTGAGTTCGGAAGGATCAATCGTAGCCGGATCGAATTCCAACGGCAAAACCTGACGATTGCCGGGATTGGTAAACAGGTTGAACCCGGAGAACTCGCCGTATACGGACCATGGCACCTTCTCGTCCGTCAGCACCTGGTTCAGCATACGGCGCAGCGCCTCTCCCGAACTATTGGCGCGTTCGCAAACGCTCGTACCGGCGACGATCTCCAGCGCCGCGATACCGGCCGCGGCACTCAAAGGGTTTCCGTTATGGGTACCGGGATGTCCGACCTTTTCCCGGCCCGCCTTCTCAGCCGCCTCGAGATCGAGATGGGACAGAATATCCGATCGCCCGGCAACCGCGCCGCCGCCCAGACCGCCGGCCAAAATCTTGCCCAGCGTCGTCAGGTCCGGCGTCACGCCGAAATGGGCCTGGGCACCGCCTGGAGAGACGCGGAACCCGGTCACCACCTCATCGAAGATCAGCACGATATTGGCACTGCTGGCAACGTCGCGGAGGAAGGAAAGGAATGAAGGGTCCAACGGGCCGGCGCCAAAATGGGCACCGGTCGGTTCCAGAATTATCGCGGCAATATCGTCCTCGGCGTCTATGAGACGGAGGACGGCATCCTCGTCGCCCGGATCGGCAATCAGGGCGGCCGAGGCAGCTTCGGGCGGGACGCCAACCGGAGCCGAAGCATCGAAACGAGAAACATATCCGGCGACAAACTGATCGTACCAACCGTGGAAATGGCCCTTGAAACGGACAAATTTCGACCGGCCGGAATGGGCGCGCGCGAGCCGCAGCGCCATCATGGCGGCTTCGGTCCCGGATGCCGTAAAGCGGACTTTTTCAGCGGACGGAATCAGGTCCTTGACCAATTCCGCCCAGCGCAGCTCCTGTTCGTGGTTACCGCCAAGATGAGTTCCCCGCGCGGCTTGGCGCTGGACGGCGGCAACGATTTCCGGCCGTCCATGACCGAGCAGCAGCGCCCCATGGCCGCCGTGGTAATCGATGTACTCGTTGTTGTCGACGTCCCATTTTCGGCTCCCCTCGCCGTGTGAGACGTATAGGGGATACGGGTGCTGACGCCGGAGGTCATGCGTGATTCCACCCGGCATGGCGCCGACGGCTCGACCGAAAAGCTTCCGCGATTTCGGCGTCCGATTCTTGAACTGCTCTACAATCGACACTGTCCGTCTCTCCGGATCGCGGCAACGAATGCCCCTCACCGGCCGTACTATAGATGAATCACGGCGCCTGTCGCCCTAGAGCCGATCTAGCGCCGAGGGATCATCGGCAGCAACAGATAGTTCCGGCGGGCTTCATCGGCGTGCAGCGTGACCTGATTTGCGAATATCTCGGGCGGCCGGTCCCGGGGGTCGTCGTGCAGAAACGGCCCGCAGCCCGTTAGCTCGTTCTTGAAGTTGCTCAGCCGTTCACCGGCGGTGTCCCCGGCCCATTCATAATCGCATCCGCGCACATTGAGCCGCAGGGTATGGCCCGGCGGAACGACGATCGACGTCGGCCAAATCTCGATATCCAGTTCCACGACCTCGTCCGGCGCAAGAGGCTGTTTCCCGTCGTGGGTGTGATAAGGGCGATAGGGTTCACTCAGCACCGGGTCCAGCTTGCGATGGGAGGCCCTGAGCCAGCCCTGGGCGATGGGCGTATGGGGATCGATGGCGCCTTGGAAGACCACTTCGTTGCCGTCCGGATCGTAAAGGCCGACCACGAGAAAGAGGTCGGCATCTTCGGTCGAGGACGAAACGAAGAGCTTCGACGCCAATGGGCCGGTGATTTCCCTCGGCGCATCGAACGGCTCGGTCTCGAAGAACAGTCCCGGCGACATGGCCTCGTAGGAAATCTCGGCCGCCCTGCGCGGCGGCTCTCCGGTCAGCTTGCCGTTTTCAAGATCGAGGTAAAGTTTGGTCCATTCCGTATCGGGGATCGGCCAGTCGGCCTCGCCGCGAGGGACGAACCGCCCGGTCTCGCGGACCAGCAATTGAACCCGCGGTTCCTCGTCCCATCCGTTCGCTTCGCCCTTAAGGAAATGATCGAAGAACTTCAGCTGAATTTCCCGGCCGTAGTCCGTGTAGAACTCCGTCCAGTGTTCGATGCCGTGGACTTCCAGCCATTTCCGGTCGCCGGCGGACCTGACATAGCCTTCAAAGTTGCCGCGCGGATGAAGCCCCTGCCCACCCCAATTGGCTGAGGAAAGAAGCGGCACATCGATGTTCTCCCAATTGGGAGAGCGCGCCTTGTGGTAATCGTCGTCCAGCGGATGCGCGCAGATTTCATCGCCAAAGGCACAGCGGTTCCGGGCCAATCGGTCATCGCTCAATGTCTCATCGCCGCATACCAACTCACCGGTCGCCCGGCTCCTGGGTCCGTTCTCGCCCAGACCGTACTGAACGGTGGTGACCTGCATGTCGTACCAATTGTCCCAAAACGTGCAGAGGATGCCGCCGTGATGGGTCATGTCCCGGTACCAGTCGGCCGCCCCTTCCCAGACGCACATGGCAGCCAGGTGCGGCGGGTTGAGAGACGCGACATGCCACTGATTGATCCCGTAGTAGGAGATCCCGTTGAGCCCGACCTTGCCGTTGCTCCACGCCTGTACGCCGGCCCATTCGATACAATCGTAGAAGTCCTTGGTTTCCCGGGGCGAGAAGTGGTCGATGTAGCCGGGCGACCGGCCGCACCCCCTTGAATCGACCCGTACGCAGGCGTAGCCCTCGGGAACCCACTTCTCCGGATCAACCACTTCCCAGGCTTGGTACAGGTTGGAGGAATTGGCCGGCACGTCGGGGTGCTCTTCCGCCATCCTTTCCCAGGCGCTCGGATAACCGTCCTGAAACGCCAGGCCCTTGGCATACGGGCCGTAGGAGAGAATGACCGGATTCCGGCCGCCGCCGGCGGGGCGGAACACATCCGCGCGAACCACCAGCCCGTCATCCATCTCGATCGGGACGTCCCAATCGACGGCCATGCCGTCACGAAGTTCCGTCTTGTACTCTGACATGGTGGTTCCTTCTTTCCAGCAGGTTCGCTAAGCCATTTCGCGCAAGGCCGTCTTCAGGACCTTGCCATAACTGTTCTTCGGCAGCGTGTCGACAACCCGGTAGGCCTTGGGCCGCTTGAACCTGGCAATTTGTTCCATGCAGAGAGCCTCCAGCTCGGCATCATCCAGCTGCGCGCCGGACCGGGGGACGACGAAGGCCACGACTTCCTCGCCCCAGTCGGCGTGCGGCCGGCCGATGACCGAACACTCCAGAACGTCGGGGTGGAGCAAAAGCACTTCCTCCACCTCCCGCGGATAGATGTTGGATCCGCCGGAGATGATCACATCCTTGGATCGATCCTTCAGGGTGAGATAACCGTCATCGTCGAGAACGCCGAGATCGCCGGTATGCAGCCAGCCGTCCTTCAGGGCTTGGGCCGTTGCATCGGGGTTCCGCCAGTAGCCCGACATGACGACATCGCCCCGTACCTGAACCTCGCCGATGTCCCCCGCCGGCAGGGGATTGTCTCCGGCGTCCGCCACCCTGACCTCGACACCGGTGTGCGCCCGCCCGACAGAGCCGAGACGCTGCAAATAACGCGGATGTTCGGCCTCCATGTGCGACGCCCGGTCAAGTACCGTGATGGTCATCGGCGCTTCACCCTGGCCGTAAATCTGAACCAGCTTCGGCCCCAAGGCCGCGAGCGCCCGCTGACAGTCCTCGGCGTACATCGGCGCACCGCCATAAACGATGGTCTTGAGTCCGGACAGATCGGCGTCCGCCAGCTCCGGCGCGGCCAGAAGCCGGGTGACCATGGTCGGCGCGAAAAAAAGCGTCGCGCCCCGCCAAGCCGACAGCAGATCGAAGACCTCCGCCGGGTCGAACCCGCCCGAAGGCGGAACGACCTGCGCCGCCCCATGGGCGACGTGCGGGACGAGGTAGAGGCCGGACCCATGGGACATGGGGGCCGCATGAATGATGCAGTCGCCGGATGCGACATCATCGACGCAGGCGAAATACGAAGCCGTCATCGCCCGCAGATTGCCGTGAGACAGCATGGCCCCTTTCGGCCGGCCGGTGGTGCCCGACGTGTAGAACAACCACGCAAGGTCTTCGGCACGCCGATCCGCGAGGGGGGCCGGCCGGGCCTCGCCGAGCATTGCCGACGTCTCGCCGCCGGCGCGAAGGACACGTTCGAGGCCCGCCGTTTCCCCGCGAACCTCCTCGAGGCCGGCGGCGAGGCCGTCTCCGGCAAAGCAGATTTTTACCCCGGCGTTATCGATTATCCACGCCACCTCTTTGGGGTGCAGCTTGGCGTTCACCGGTACCGCAACGGCGCCCGCATGCCAGACGGCAAACAGTATTTCGGAATATTCGGGCGCGTTGGCCATGGCGATCGCCACCCGGTCCCCGGGCGCGATACCGAAATCCGCCGCCAACGCGCCGGCGATCCGAGCCGAACGCTCGGCATGTTCGGCATAGGTCGCGACGACATCACGTCCCCGCGCCAGGGCCGGCGCGTCTGGTTGCGCGGTGGCGGAATCCACCAGGAGCCGGGCTAGATTCATCGGGCGCGGGCTCTCTCAGACGGGTTCGGCGCTCACCAGAATGGCAGCCAGAAGGCATGGCTCGTCGGTCCGGACGCTCCACGAATGGTTTGTGCCCCGCTGGACCATCACATCCCCTTGTTTGAGACACACCTCGCTGTCATCGAGAATCGCCCAGATTTCCCCCTTGAGAACCAGCAGGTAATCGACGGTCGCCGTCTTGTGCATCATCGGATCGTCGCTGGCATCGTCCGTGGCGTGGTCCGCCCCAATCGATGCGAAGGCATCCTTGGCGTCGGCGCGGTCGCGCCACTGGCTGTCCGGAGGAAACTCCACAACCCGGAAAATGGTGCCGTTCGCGGGAGGCTCGAGCACCACCGGCCGGTCGGCGGCATCGGCGTTCCCCGCATTGCTCGCCGGCGCGCCGCCGGTTTGCCAGATGTCGGTCAACGCCAGACCCGGCATCGACTCCATTTCCTTCACCGCCGTCGCATCACCATCGATGATGAACACCGACTTTCCGTTCTCGTCGTGGCCGGTGATCACCCGTCTGATTTTCTCAACCATAAGCCTTCCCTATTTTCTGATGATCCGGTTGCGCAAAATGCCGATCCCCTCGACCTCCAACTCCATGACATCGCCGTCGGAGAGGTAACGCTCCTGTTCCAGACCGCTGCCGCCGCCAACGGTTCCCGACGCGATGAATTCACCGGGATACAAGGTTTCGGAGCGGGAAATGTGGGCGATCAAATCCTCGAAGGTCCAGTGGATCGAGCTGGAATGTCCGCGCGACCACTCCTCCCCGTTAATGCGGGCAATCATGGTGCAGTCGTAGGGATCCAATTCGTCGGCGGTCACGATACAGGGGCCGATAACGTTGCCGGTGTCGAAGTCCTTGCCCTTGCCGGGTCCAAGTCCGCCCGGCATCTCGACCGCCTGGGTATCGCGGGCCGATATGTCGTTGAAGATGGCGTACCCGAAAATGTGCTCCCGGGCCTTCTCCTTGGGAATGTCCCGTCCTCCCTTGCCGATGAAAAATCCGAACTCGAGCTCGTAATCCATCACCTCGGCATAATCGGGCCAGATCACGTCCTCCTCCGGGCCGACGACGGCAAGGCGGTTGGCTTTGTAGTAGAGGGGCTGCCGGTACCAGACGTCGGGGATGCGAAAGAGCCCCTTGGCCTCGAACTCCTTCAGCGCGGCTTCCGGGTCCGGCTCCATGGCCGCCCGGTTCCTGCGCAGGACATCGTAGGCCCGCTTCAAATGTTCCTCGAAACACAGGCAGTCCCGGATTTGCGGCGGCGCCGGCAAGGGCGTCAGAAGCTTGGCTCCTTCCGTCATATGGACGGCAACGGACGGCGGGTTTTCCACGACCTCCCGGGCGGCGTCCAATGCCTCGGGCCCGCCCTCGATCAGGGCCTGCATGGAACCGAAACAGGGTTCGGGCTCGGCGGCGAACAGATCGACGATCCGGGTGTCGTCTTCGAGCAGAACACCGGCCCGGGCATCCCCGTCTCGGTGCAGGAAGGTGGCTAGTCGCATGGGCGGTCCCCGGCGTCGGAATCGGTATGGAGGACCTTACTCCGCGGCCGAACCGTCCGCGAGCTTCTCGTTCATCCTTTCGACCACACGGGGGGAGAGGAACGGTTTGATGTCGCCGCCCAGCATGCCGATTTCCTTCACCAGCCGCGACGAAATGTATTGATGGTGTTCCGAGGCCATGAGAAACACGGTTTCTATGCCGTCGTTGAGCCGTGCGTTCATGCCGACCATCTGAAACTCATACTCGAAATCGGATACCGCCCTCAGACCCCGCACGATCAGGGATGCGCCGCACTCCTCGGCGAAATGCATCAGCAGCCCTTCCATGGGCCGGACCTCGACACGGGCGCCGTTGGTATCAATCTCCGCAACCTCGGCCTCGACCATGGCGACCCGCTCAACGAGCGAGAACAGCGGTCCCTTGCCCGCGTTGACGGCGACGCCGACGATCAGGTGATCCACCACCCGGGTCGCCCGGCTGATGATGTCCTGATGACCGTGGGTGATCGGATCAAAGGTTCCGGGATATACGCCAGTTCTATCCGCCATTCGCCCTACTCTCCTGCCGGGGCCGGCTCGCCTGCTGCCGGTTCGGGAATTGCGGCATTTTCAGCCTCCTCTCCATCGCCGTCGACGTCGCGAATTCGAGAGACCGAAACCACCCGCTCGTCCTCGCCGACCCTGAAACAGGTGACGCCGCGCGCCGTCCGGCCGGTAAAGCTGATGCCGTCGATAGGCATCCGGATGAGTTGCCCGCCATCGGAAACCATCACCAACTGATCGTCCCCGATCACCGGCAAGGTCGCCACCACCTGCGTACTCGAATCCTTGCCGCGCTTCAAATACATGCTATCGATGCCCTTACCGCCCCGGCGCGATATCCGATAATCATAGGCCGAAGAGCGCTTTCCAAAGCCGTCCTCGGTGACGGTGAGAATAAACTCTTCCTCGGCGGCCATCTCCTCGTACCCGGGCGCCTCCAGCTTGGCGGCCAGTTCTTCGTCGTGGGCCTTGTCTTCGGCCCGGTCGGTGTAGTCGCCGCCCGCCAGACGCCGCTTGGCATTGACCGATTTCAGGTAGTCATCCCTGACCGCCACCTCGACCTCGATATGCTTAAGGCCGGACATGGAGATCACCTCGTCCCCGCCGGCGAGACGAATGCCCCGGACGCCTGTCGAGGTGCGGCCTGAAAACACGCGGACGTCGGTTACCGGAAAGCGAATGCACTTGCCGCCGCGAGTGGCCACGAAGACATCCTCGTCCTCGGTGAAGGTACGAACCCGGATCAGCCGGTCTCCTTCATGGCCGTTCTCGAACTTCATGGCGATTTTGCCGTTGGCCATTACATTGGTGAAATCGCTCAAGCGGTTGCGCCGCACATTGCCCGACGCGGTCGCGAAGACGGCGAAGAGGTTTTCCCACGTCTCCTCGTCCTCGGGCAGCGGCATCACCGTCGAAATGGTTTCGCCCTCATCCAGGGGCAGGACGTTCACCAACGCCTTGCCGCGGGACTGCGGACTGCCCTGGGGCAGTTTATAGACCTTGAGCTTGTAAACGATGCCGGTCGACGAAAAGAACAAGACCGGCTGATGGGTATTGGCGACAAAAACCTGGGAGACGAAATCCTCCTCGCGGGTGCTCATACCGGCACGCCCCCTGCCGCCCCGGTTTTGCGCCCGATAGGTCGAGAGCGGCACCCGCTTGATATAGCCCGTGTTCGACACGGTGATGACCATGTCCTCGCGCTGGATCAGGTCCTCGATGTCGGTCTCGAATTCCGCTTCCTCGATGACCGTCCGCCGCGGCGTGCCGAACCGCTCCTTCATCTGCAGCAGTTCGTCCCGAAGAATGCCGAACAATTTCTCCTTCGACGCCAAAATCTCCAGATACTCGGTGATCCTGGCGCAGATTTCCTTGAGATCATCGGCGATCTTGTCCCGCTCCAGGCCGGTCAGGCGTTGGAGGCGCATCTCCAGAATGGCCTTGGCCTGTTCCTCGGAGAGCATGTACGTCCCGGCTTCGGAAACCTTGCGGTCCGGCTCGTCGATGAGCGCGATCAGCGGCGCGACGTCGCCCGCGGGCCAAGGCGTTGCCATCAGTTTGTCGCGGGCATCCTGCCCGTCCTTGGCCTTGCGGATCAGCTCGATTACCGGATCCAGATTGGCGACCGCGACCGCCAAGCCGGCCATGACATGGGCTCGCTCCCGCGCCTTGCCGAGCTCATACGCCGTCCGGCGGGTAATGACTTCCTCGCGGAAATCGATGAACGCCTGAAGAATCTGCTTGAGATTCAGCATTTCGGGCTTGCCGCCGTTCAGCGCCAGCATGTTCACGCCGAAACTGGTCTGTAGGGGCGTGAAGGAATAGAGCTGATTGAGCACGATCTCGGCCATGGCATCCCGCTTGATCTCGACCACCACCCGCACGCCGTGCCGGTCGGATTCGTCGCGGAGATCCGAGATCCCCTCGATCTTCTTGTCCCTTACCGCTTCGGCGATGATCTCGATCATCCGAGCCTTGTTCACCTGGTAGGGAACCTCGGAAATGATGATGGCTTCGCGGTCCTTGGCCATCTGCTCGATCTCCGCCTTGCCCCGGATGACCACCGAACCCCGACCGGTCGCGAAGGCCTGCTGGATGCCGTTGCGGCCCAGTATCACGCCGCCAGTTGGGAAATCGGGACCTTGCACATGGCTTTCGATCAACTCGGCTACGGTGAGTTCCGGGTTGTCGATCAGCGCTCCGCAGGCATCGATGACTTCGCCGAGATTATGGGGCGGAATGTTGGTCGCCATGCCGACGGCAATGCCGCCCGCGCCGTTGACCAGGAGGTTCGGGAACTCCGCCGGCAGCACCGACGGTTCCCGGACGCTGTCATCGTAGTTGGGCTGGAAATCGACCGTATCCTTGTCGATGTCCTCCAGCAGATGGTGCGCCGAACGCGCCAGCCGGGCCTCGGTGTAGCGCATGGCCGCCGCCCGGTCGCCGTCCATGGAGCCGAAATTGCCCTGACCGTCTATGAGCGGCAGGCGCATGGAGAAATCCTGGGCCATGCGAACCAGCGCATCGTAGATCGCCGAGTCACCGTGCGGGTGGTATTTGCCCATGACGTCGCCGACGATTCGGGCCGACTTGCGGAACGGCCGGTTGTAGTCGTAACCGCCCTCCTTCATGGCATAAAGAATCCGGCGGTGGACCGGCTTCAGGCCGTCGCGAACATCGGGCAGCGCCCGGCTGACGATCACGCTCATGGCGTAATCGAGGTAGGACGAGCGCATCTCGTCTTCGATGGCGACCGGTTTTATGTCGTGATCGAAAGGCTCATCGGGGCCGTGGCTCTCGGGCGGCTCGCCGTCGGGCGGCAAGCCGCCGCCATTGCCTTCAGGTGTGTCAGGCGGCGCAGTCAAAGGCGTTAATCCTGTTGGAATTTTTGGGCTCGCCGCTGGGCCGGCGGAGGTGGAAATTCATGAAACATTTATAGCAAAACCGGCCGCCCGCAACAACTGAACAAGGCCTATTTTGAGGCCTGAAAATTTCACCTAACCCATTGATAAAAATGACAAATTTTAAACAGGGCGGGATTGGGCCGGCGATGACCGGCCGAGACCATCCCGAAGGGCGAAAATCATTCGAATTTGGCCGAATCGGACAACATCGACGGGTCCACGGGAAAGCGCTTGCAGGGGCCTTCCGGCTCCCGTAAAGCACCGGAGTGAGACTATCCCGGGAAAAAAAAAACGTCGGCGTTCTCGGCCTTTGCCAGGTTCTGTTCAACACCGGCCGGGGCCTGACATTCCTCGCTTCCGGACTGGTGTCCGAAGGCGTGTTCGACGCCGGCGTGCTGGTCACTATTCCGATCACCATGATGCTGATCGGCACGGCCGCGGGGACACTGCCCTCGGCGCTGCTGATGCGGCGCATCGGCCGCAAGGCCGGGTTTGTCGTCGGCTCGCTGATCGGCACCAGCGGGGCGCTTTTGGGCGCCCTCGCCATCATCGAAGTGCAGTTCGTGCTTTTCAACGCGTCAATTTTCTTGTTCGGCATCTACTCCGGGTTCGCACAGCAATACCGGTTCGCCGCCGCCGACGTCGCCAGTGCCGACTTCAAGGCAACGGCCATCGCCCTGGTGCTCGCCGCCGGGGTCATGGGCGCCTTCACCGGCCCCTACTCGGCGATTATCGGCAAGGATTGGATCGACGGCGCCGCCTTTGCCGGATCGTTCCTCATTCTCGCGGGCTCCACCCTGCTCTCCGGACTGGTGGTGCTGGGAATAGATATTCCCAAACTCACCAAGGCCGAGTTCGACGATCCCGGCCGGCCGCTCCTCGAGATTTTCAAGACACCGGTGGTCATCGCCGCCGTCATCGCCGCCACGTTCACATACGTAGTGATGAATTTACTGATGACCGTGACCCCCATCTCCATGCAGTACGGCTATTCCTTCGGCGACGGCGACGTCGCGCTGGTCATTTCCTGGCACGTGGTCGGCATGTTCGCGCCGGGCTTCGTGACCGGTTCGTTGATCAAGCGGTTCGGCACCCTGCAGATCATTACCGTGGGCCTTGCTCTTCTCACCGGTGCGGTGGCCGTCGCGCTGCTGGGCGTCGAGTTCTGGCATTTCTGGGTCAGCCTGTTCCTCCTCGGATGCGGCTGGAACTTCGCCTTTACCGGCGGCACCGCCCTGCTCACCGAAATCGATACGCCGTCGGAACGCGCCAAGCTCCAGGGGACCAACGATTTCGTCGTCTTTACAGCCGTTGCCTTCGCCTCCCTGGTCTCGGGCGCGGTCTACCAGCTGCTGGGCTGGAACTGGGTCAACATCCTGGCCGTGCCGATGATCGTTATCGCCATGGCCGCGGTCACCTGGCTGGCCCTTACCCGCCGACGGGAGCGCATTGCGGCGCCCGCGGAATAGCGCCCGACATCCATACCCGCTACACTCGGGCGATGGCTTATGACGAACATCTGGCGGAGCGCATGCGCGCCGTCATCCCCGGCGACCCGGCACACGACGAGAAGAAGATGTTCGGCGGTATTGCCTTCTTCTGTCACGGCAACATCGCCTGCGGCGTCAACCGGGACAACATGATCGTCCGCGTCGGCCCCGACGCATACGAAGCCGCCCTCGCCGAAGATCACGTCAAGGAGTTCGACATCACCGGCCGGCCCATGACCGGCTGGGTTGAAGTAGCCCCCGCTGCCTTCGAGGACGAGACGGACCTCAAGGCGTGGATCGAACGGGGCTATGCCTTCGCCCGCTCCCTGCCGCCGAAATAACTACGCCGCAAGGAACTTCCGCAGGAGATCGATGGTCTCTTCGGGTTTGTCCGCGTGCACCCAGTGACCGGCGCCCTTGACTACCGCGTGCCCGGCATTCGGGAACAGGGCGCCGATCAGCTCCTTGTGCTCTTCCTCAATGAAGTCCGAGGTCTCGCCGGCGACGAACAGCGTGCGGCATTCATATTGCGCACCGTCCATGTCCGGGAAACCGTGGATCAGGTCGACCCCGTCGAGCAGGCCGTCCAGGTTGATCCGCCAGGCATAGCCGTCCCCGTCGCGGGCAAGATTGGAGAGCAGCAGCGTCCGGACCGCCGGATCACCCACCCCGCCAGCCAGCATCTCATCGGCGCTCTTGCGGCTGGTCACCCGGTCGAGGGGCAATGCCTGCATCGCCTCCATGTGATTCTGAATCCCGTGGGCGTAGGGGACCGGCGCGATATCAACCACCACCAGCCCGCCGACCAGATCCGACCGGGTCAGCGCCAGCACCATGGCCACCTTGCCGCCCATGGAGTGGCCGACCACGGCCGCCCCCTCAAGCTCATGTCCTGTCATGAACTCGGCGACGTTGGCGGCCACCGAGGGGTAGCTCACATCCCCGGTCCAGGGCGAACGGCCGTGGTTGGGGAGATCGACGCTGACTAGCCGGTAGTCTTCCGCGAGGCCCCTGGTCACGGCGGCCCAGTTCCGCGCCTGACCGAACAGCCCGTGGAGGATGAGGACCCCGGGGCCCTCACCGACCTCCAAGTAGTGAAGCTGCACTAGTTGAGCCCGCGCTTCAGCTCATCCAGTATGCGTTCGGCGTCCCGGTCATTGAGCGCCGCGCCGCCCAGCGCGATGTAGTCCTCGAGCACCATCACCGCCGACTTGAGGTTCCCCTGGCCAGCCTCGAGCGCGGCGAGCTCGATGTTGGTCTCGCCATGGCCCGGGGCGATCAAGGCCATGCGCCGCAGCACCTCGACGGCGCGGGGCGTATCGCTCTGCTGCAAGGCCCGAGTCTTTATGTTGTTCTGTAAGCGCAGGAGAATGTCCCGGTTGCCCACCGAACGGACGAAATCGGGCTTCATGGGCAGGTCGGTCCCATAGACGCTCTTCAGCAGCCGCTTGAGCTCGCTCATTTGCAGCATCCGGGCGCCGTCAAAGGGATCGATGATCGCCGACTCGCCTTGCGCCTGCAGCCGAAGCAGGAAGTGACCGGGGAAATTGATCCCGGCGATGTCCCACTGCAGCGCGCGGGCGACGTGAATGAGGATGATCCCCAGCGATACGGGAATGCCACGGCGCCGGTCGATCACCCGCATCAGGTTGGCGTTATCCGTGTCGTCATAGGTCTCGGTGTCCCCCAGGTAGCCGCCGTCGGCGAACACCACGTCATGGAGTACCGCGGCCCGGTCGCGGACGTCGGTCGCCTGCGCCTTCACCGCGTTGGCGTGGCCCGCCAGTTCGGCCAGATGGTCCCGGTACTGCTCGACCCGCTTGTCCGGATGATCGAGCGCCCCCAGCATCAGCGCCACGTCGGCGAGATCGATCTCGCCGTCCTCCAGGGAGCCGACGATGTTGAGGTTTACCAGGACATCGGTCAGATCCGACAATTGGGTCTCCGAAAACGTGATTGGAACGGCCTAGACGGCCTAGACGGCCTAGAACGGCCTAAAACGGCCTAAAACGGAATGTCGTCGTCGAGGTCGTCGGCGCCACCGCCGCCGCCGGGCGCCGCATAGTCGGGCTCGGCTCCGGGATCGCCACCGCCGTGGTCGCCACCCCCACCGCCCTGCCCGCCGCCACCGCCGCGGGTATCCAGCATGGTGAGTTCGCCCCGGAAACGGCCCAGCACGACCTCGGTGGTGTACCTGTCCTGACCGTCCTGGCCTTGCCATTTGCGGGTCTGGAGCTGGCCCTCCATATACACCTTGGAGCCCTTTTTTAGGTACTTCTCGGCCACGTCGGCAATACGGTCGTTGAACACCACAACCCGGTGCCACTCGGTCCTTTCCCGGCGCTCGCCGGAGGCGCGGTCGTTCCAGGTCTCGGAGGTGGCCACCGACATGTTGACGATCTTATTGCCGTCCTGGGAGAAGCGGACCTCGGGATCACGGCCCAGGTTTCCAATCAGAATGACTTTGTTAACGCTGCCGGCCATGCTCTCCGCCCCCTTCAGGTAGTCGTGGAATTTCGGTCATTGGTTTCTCCTGGTTATGTACCCCGATTCTCCCGGGGGTTCACCCCTATTCTGGCAACCGGTCTCTCATCACGCCGGCATTGATGCCATTAAATGTTCATGTAATGTTCTTATAGCGGGTTTCTTGTTTCAGGGGAAGGGATTAGATGATCCAGGGAAGTTGTCTGTGTGGCGCGACGCAGGCCGTGACACTGGCGAGAAATGCGGGCTAGGTCCCGATAAACAGGTCGGGCTGGACCGACAGGTGGCGGATGACGAGGCCGCGCGACTCGAGAGTTTCAGCGATCATGTTGCGGTGACAGCTCTTGGGGTCCCGTTCCAGACATGGCGTAATTCCGGCGTTCACTCCCCTGGGCCTATGATGCGGGGTCGTGGGCGCCGCGCCCCGTTAGGCTAAGCAAGGAGAGTGACCATGGGTGAGTACGTTGGCTTTGATGTTTCGAAGGAAGAGACAGCATTTTGCGTGAAGGACGGTGCAGGAGAGATTTTGGCGCAAGGCAAGGCGGAGACCGACCCTCGGGCGTTGTTTGAGGTGTTGAAGGAGCATTGTCTGTGTCCGGATCGGATTGTTCTGGAGACCGGGACACTGTCGGGCTGGCTGGCACGGAGTCTGGACGAGATGGGGATTGCGGTGGAAGTGATCGATGCCCGCCAGGCCCATGCGGTGATGCGTCTTCAACACAACAAGACCGATGCCAAGGACGCCGAGCTTCTGGCGGAGATCGCGCGCACCGGCTTCTGCCGCCCTGTATCGGTGAAGAGCGAGTTGGCCCAGGAGAGTCGGGTTCTGCTCAAGGCTCGGTCTCACCTGGTGCGCCAGCGCCGCGATACTCACAACACGATCCGGGGTCTTCTTGCCTCGTTGGGGATCCGTTTTCCCAAGGGCACGAGCAAGCTGCTCCGCGGAGTGCGCGCGCAGCTCGAGGACCGTCCCGAGCTACGCCCGGCGATTGCGCCGTTGCTGTCCTCGCTCACGGCGCTGGACAGCACGATTGCGGAGCTGGATGAGGCGGTCGCTGCGCGCGTCAAGGACGATCCGGCCTGCCGCCTGCTGATGACCGTGCCCGGAGTCGGACCGCTCACGGCGCTGGCCTATGTGAGTACCATCGGCGACGCCGGGCGCTTCGCCCGATCGCGCAGCTTGGGCGCTTATCTCGGGCTGACCTCCAGACGTTGGCAATCGGGCGAGATGGATTACAGCGGGTGCATCTCCAAGCACGGCGACGCGATGCTGCGCAGCTTATTGTACGAGGCCGCCAACAGCCTGCTTGTGGTGGTGCGCCGGGCCCATCCGCTCAAGGACTGGGCGCGGCGGATCAAAAAGCGGACCAGCCACAAGAAGGCCTGCGTGGCCCTGGCGCGCAAGCTTGCGGTGATCCTCCATCGCATGTTGATCACTGGCGAGCCGTTCCGCTGGCCGGCCCGAGAGATTCAGGCGGCATGAGTGAGAGAACGGACTGCGTAGACGACGGTAACGAGCACGAGGAGACAACATAGTTCCGCACGAGCGGAAAGGCGCGTCCCCGCCGGGACGTCGGCCGAGGCCATCCCGTTTTATGTGTTGCAAGGCGGCTCAGGCCGCCAACAATGCGTCCTCTGACCCTGGGAGGCCGAAGCCAAAGGGCACCATCATGAAGCAAGC
This sequence comes from Rhodospirillales bacterium, assembly GCA_965207535.1. GTDB lineage: Bacteria > Pseudomonadota > Alphaproteobacteria > Rhodospirillales > UBA2165 > JAJDXO01. Next base: position 136,363 of record CBDBMR010000011.1, read on the forward strand.
CAGCCAGAGCGCCGGCAAAGACTTCGTAGACAACCCTGTACCCGGCGGCGGCAAGCCCGGAGGAGTTGACCCGAACGCCGGAATTAGACAACACATAAGGCACGGCAAACCCTTGGCGGCGAGCGCCGTCACCTCGGCCAGGGCCGCCTCCGCCGGCTCACTCGCAAGCTGACCGGCGTAGATGGAGCGGTAAAGGTCAACGTCGCCCGACTTGGCCGCGTCCCGCCCCGCTTCCGGGTTACCCAAGGCCTGCAGGTGCTTGTACTCGATCCCCGCGTCGTCGAGCGCGGCGTTCAAGGGGAATTTGCAGAAGTCGGGCTTGCGGGACCAGGGCACGTCCCGGACATCCACCAGCACGCTCACCCCGTCCCGTTCAAGGGCGGCGACGAACTCGGCGATGCTCGCGCCCTCGTAGCCGATGGTGGCAACGATGGTCATGGTTCACCGATGGCCTGTTTTGCACTCCCTCCTCTTCCAGGGGAGGAAACAAATTTCTGCCGGGCATTACGGCAAATTGAGACGGCTTCGGGAGTGAAACTCACTACGGAAAGATCCCGTGCCTGGATATCCCGACGCCGGTGCCGATGCCCGTGGCGGGGGCATCCGCGACGATGCCCGAGCCCGGCCCATAGACCGACGCGCCCGGCAGGAGGTCCAACCCGCCATAGACAAACGCCACCTTCAAGAACAGCGCCATCACCAGCAGCACGAAGGCGATCGTCGCCGCCTGTTTGGCGAACCAGAAATAGGTCTCCCGGAGCGCAACCCCGATGACCTGTTGGGCGATCTCGGCCGGCGGGCGGAACTCCTTCTTGAGGATCAGCCACGCCTCGGTCTTCTTGTAGGGACGGGTGCGGGCGCGAAGCGCGCACCACACAAGAATGAAGGCGAAGATCAGGCTGGCCATGCCGCCCACCTGGGCGGCGAAGGGCGGATCGAACGAGAGCCCGAAGATCAGGCAGAAGATGGCGAGACCGGTAAACCCGCTGGCCCGGCCGACGGACACGTAGGCGGCGTTCTCGATCTCGTTCATCCGCTAACCATTCAAGTGCCCCCCGATGGCGTCGGCGAATTCGTCCGGCTTGAAGTCCCTCGGTCCCTCGCCGCCCACATAGGCAAGCTGGCCGCCGGCGTCGATGAGGAACAGCCGCATGGGGATGGCGATGTAGCGCTCTTCCACCGCATTGCCGATATCGTCGATCAGCATGGGCATCTTGAGGTCGAGCATGTGCTGGCAGGCGCTCGCCACCTCGGTGCGTTCGTCGTCGGTGGTCGGTTCCCTGTAGACGATGCCCTCCTGCAGGTTCTTCGGCGAGCGCCAGCCGTCATCGGCATGGGCTTCGCGGATGTAAATTGACAGGAACTGCACATAGTCCTTGTACCGGTCGTAAATCTCGTTGAGGCGCACGGCCCAACCGCGATAGGGCGGTCACGTATAGGAGCCGAATATCAGCGCCACCGGCTTGCCGCGCAGGGATTCGAGGCTCACCGTCTCGCCGGTACGACCCTTTTCGGGATCGAGCACGTCGAGGGTGAAGGCAGGCGCCTCGTCGCCGACGCCGGGCACTTTCTCGCGGCGCGCCTTCTGCCACGCCATCTTGGCGTCAAATTCCTCTTCGGTGAGATCGGAGATATCGATCCAAACCTTGCGTTTCTCCGGATAGGGCAGATCGGCGAAAACCTTCACCAACTCACCCGGATCCATCGATCTGAAATCGCCGTCGGCCATTATTTTGCCCCCCAACCAATGATTTTGTCGTGAAGTCACCCATGTTCGCGCCGGTGGCCTCGGGGGTCAAGACGGGTGCCGGTGACATAAACTGCTTGTGAGACCGCGCCCAGCCGCTATGCAGAGGGCATGCGAGGGAAACTGCCGAAAACCTGGAACCGGCACTTCGCGCTGATCCTGGGCTCGACCATGACGGTTCAGCTCGGCATGCCGATCATCACCCCGTCCTTCCCGGCCGTGCAGCAAGCGCTTGGCGTGGCGGATGCGGACATCGGCCTGATCATGGCGGTCTATTCTCTACCGGCTCTGGTCTTCGTGCCGCTGCTCGGCCTGGTCGCCGACCGATTCTCCAAGAAATGGGTCGTGGTGCCGGGCCTGGTGCTGTTCACCGCGGGCGGCTTCGCCTTCACGGCGGAGAATTTCGAGACCCTGTTGTGGCTGCGCTTCATCCAGGGGATCGGGGCCAGCGGCCTGTCCGGCCTCGCCCTCGGCCTGGTCGGCGACTACTTCCGGGGAGAAGACCGAACCCGGGTGCTGGCCAGTGCCAGCTTCCTGCAGAATGTCAACGCCGGCCTGCTGCCGGTGATCGGCGGCGCCCTCGTGGTCATCGCCTGGGAGGCGCCCTACCTGGCGAGCTTCCTGGCCGTCCCGCTGGCGCTGTTCGGGCTGGTTATCATGAAGCCCGGCGACAACACCCCGGCGCCCGGCGGCAGGGCGCTGCTCGGTCATGCCTGGCGCAACATTACCGACCGGCGGGCGCTCGAACTCATGGGCATGACCGGTGGATTCATCTTTGTCGGCTTCGGGGTATTCGTGACCTACATCCCGACCTTCCTCGCCAACAACTTCGCCACCGGCTCGTTTGTCATCGGCCTCATCGTCGGCGCGCGGTCGGTCTCCGGCGCTATCATGTCGTCCCAGATCACCAGGCTGATGCGCGCCGTCTCGCCCCGCTGGCTGATCTTCAGCGCCTTCCTGGTCCAGTCGGCGGGCCTCGCCGTCGTTCCGGTGCTGCCCAACGACTGGTCGGTGATGATCGCCGCCCTGTGTTATGGCGGGGCATTCGGGATCGTCCGCCCGGCGCTGCAGATCATGATGCTGGAGAACGCGCCCGAGGATTTGCGGGCCACCTTCGGCGGCGGCATCGCGTTTTCCCTGCGCCTCGCCCAGACCATCGGCCCGTTTATCGCCGGGCTGGTGATCGGCGCCTGGGGGTTCGACCCGCTGTTTTTCAGCGCCGCCGCGGTGCCCCTGCTCCTCGCCCTCTACGCCCTCAGGGCGGAGGCGTTGAAGCCGGCAGCGCGTTAGCCGTCAATCACCGCCGTCACATCGATTTCCACCAGCGCGCCTTCCACCAGCAGCGCTTCGACGCCGACACACGTGGATGAGGCGGAGCCATCGTCCCCATAAAAGTCCGTCATGGCCTTCATGATGACCGGCCGGTGATCGAGTTGCAGCCCGACGATGAAGACGCGCTGACGGACCACATCGGCGGGCGTCGCACCGACAAGCGCGAGCGAGTCCCTGATGGTGCCGTAGATGTAGGCCATCTGCGCCGCCAAATCGCCGGGGCCGACCAGCTCGCCGTCCTTGGTGGAGGCGACAAGGCCCGACAGGTGAACGGTGGTGCCCCCCTCGGAGGTCACCAGGTTGGTGAAGTGGGGCTTGTTGTGCAGGAATTCGGGCCGGTGGCGTTCTATGGTGACGGACATGTGATTTTTCCTCCCCAAAAGGCGGCAAATTCGGGATCAAGACTGGCCATTCCCTGCCTCGGCGGCTTATATAACCGCCATGCCAAAAGACAACGTACAAGAGGGGACCAGCGAGCAGGATTCGCGCACCATCGTGGTGCGCGGCGCCCGGGAACACAACCTCGCAAACGTGGATGTGACCATCCCCCGCGATGCCTTGACCGTGATTACCGGGTTGTCAGGCTCCGGCAAATCATCGCTTGCCTTCGATACCGTCTATGCCGAGGGACAGCGGCGCTATGTCGAGAGCCTGTCGGCTTATGCGCGCCAGTTCCTGGAACTGATGCAGAAGCCGGATGTGGATTCCATCGAGGGCCTCTCGCCCGCCATCTCCATCGAACAGAAGACCACGTCCCGGAATCCTCGCTCCACCGTCGGCACGGTGACCGAGATCTACGACTACATGCGGCTGATGTTCGCCCGCATCGGCATCCCCTTTTCGCCGGCCACCGGCCTCCCCATCGAGGCTCAGACCGTTTCGCAGATGGTCGACCGGGTGATGGAGATGGAGGAAGGGACGCGGCTGTATCTGCTGGCGCCGATCGTCCGGGGCCGCAAGGGCGAGTACCGGAGGGAAATTCAGGACCTCGCCAAGAAGGGCTTTCAGCGGGTGAAGATCGACGGCGAACATTACGAGATCGACGAAGCGCCCGCCCTTGAAAAGAACTTCAAGCACGATATCGAGGCGGTGGTCGATCGGGTGGTGGTCCGTGAAGGTCTCGAGCAACGCCTGGCCGACAGCTTCGAGACGGCCTTGGAACTGGCCGACGGGCTGGCTTTCGCCGAGGACGCGGCCTCGGGTGACCGGACCACGTTCTCCGCCAAGTTCGCCTGCCCGGTGTCGGGGTTCACCATCGACGAGATCGAGCCCCGGCTGTTTTCGTTCAACAACCCCTTCGGGGCGTGTCCGGCCTGCGACGGACTCGGCACGGAGATGTATTTCGACCCCGACCTCGTGGTGCCCGACGAGCGCCTGAGCCTGAAAGAAGGCGCCATCGCGCCGTGGTCCCAATCCTCATCGCCCTACTACCGCCAGACCTTGGAGAGTCTCGCCAGGCACTACAAGGTGCAGATGACCACCTCGTTCGCCAAACTGCCCAAGAAGGTGCGCGACGCCCTGCTGTTCGGGTCGGGCAAGACCGCCATCCCCATGACCTACGACGACGGCAAGAACGCCTATGAGATCAAAAAGCCGTTCGAGGGCGTGATCCCCAACATGGAGCGGCGCTGGCGGGAGACGGATTCGTCGTGGATCCGCGAGGAACTCTCCAAGTTCCAGACCGTTACGAGTTGCGAGGCCTGCGGCGGGTTCCGGCTCAAGCCCGAGGCGCTGGCGGTGAAGATTGCCGGCAAGCACATCGGCGAAGTCGCCCGCATGTCCATCGATGAGGCCGAAGCCTGGTTCGCCGGGCTGCACCGGCACCTGACCAAGCAGCAGAACGAGATCGCCCGGCGAATATTGCGGGAAATCAACGAGCGGCTCGGATTCCTCAAGAACGTGGGGCTCGAATACCTGACCCTGTCGCGGTCCTCCCGCACCCTCTCCGGCGGCGAAAGCCAGCGCATCCGCCTGGCCTCCCAGATCGGCTCCGGCCTCACGGGCGTGCTCTACGTCCTGGACGAACCGTCCATCGGCCTCCACCAGCGGGACAACCACCGGCTCCTGGAGACCCTCAGGCGGCTTCGGGATCTCGGCAACTCGGTGATCGTCGTCGAACACGACGAGGATGCCATCCGCGCTGCCGACCACATCGTCGACATGGGCCCGGGCGCCGGCATCCACGGCGGCAATGTGGTCGCGCAAGGGACACCCGACGATGTCATGTCGAGCACCGAAAGCCTCACCGGCCAATACCTCACCGGCTTCCGCCAGATCGAGGTGCCGAAGGAGCGCCGCCCGGGCAAGAAGGGTCATAAGATCACCGTCGAGGGCGCCACCGAAAACAACCTGCGGAAGATCGATGCCACCTTCCCATTGGGCACGTTCACCTGCGTCACCGGGGTCTCGGGCGGCGGCAAATCGACCCTGGTGGTGGAGACCCTCTACAAGGCGCTGGCCCGGCGGGTGAACGGCAGCCGGGTCCATCCCGGCGCCCACGACGACATCAAGGGTGTCGAATTCATCGACAAGGTCGTCGATATCGACCAATCGCCCATCGGCAGGACGCCACGCTCCAACCCGGCGACCTACACCGGCGCCTTCACGCCGATCCGCGACTGGTTCGCCGGCCTGCCCGAAGCCAAGGAGCGGGGCTACAAGCCCGGCCGCTTCTCATTCAACGTCAAGGGCGGGCGCTGCGAGGCCTGTCAAGGCGACGGCGTTATCAAAATCGAGATGCACTTCCTTCCCGACGTCTACGTCCAGTGCGATCAGTGCAAGGGCAAGCGCTATAACCGGGAGACCCTGGAGATCACCTTCCGCGGCAAGTCCATCGCCAACGTCCTGGACATGACCGTCGAGGAAGGTTTGGAGTTCTTCAAGGCCGTCCCCGCCATCCGCGACAAGATGGATACCCTGAACCGGGTGGGATTGGGTTACATCCATATCGGCCAGCAGGCGACGACGCTCTCCGGCGGCGAGGCCCAGCGGGTCAAGCTCGCCAAGGAACTGTCGCGCCGCGCCACCGGCAAGACGGTCTATATCCTCGACGAGCCGACCACCGGGCTCCACTTCGATGATGTGAAGAAGCTGATCGAGGTCTTGCAGGCGCTCGTCGATCAGGGGAACACGGTGATCGTCATCGAACACAATCTGGAGGTCGTCAAGACCGCCGACTGGATCATCGATCTCGGCCCGGAAGGGGGCGACAAGGGCGGCCAGATCGTCGCCGCCGGCACGCCCGAAGACGTCGCCGAGACCAAGGGCTCGTTCACCGGCGACTACCTGGGGCCGCACCTGAAGAAAAGAAGGAAAAAAACGCCGAAGAAAAAGGTGGCTTGAGCCCGGTCGGGAAACTCCGGATGTCCCGCATCAAGCTTGTCCTCCGGCCTGCGAAGCCGGTCCGGTGAGGCGGTGCATGACAAATTCTACTTGGTGATCAATCCCCGGTCCCAGAACCGGTCGGCGGCCACGTAGCCCTTCCACGCCTTGAGGGCGTGTTTCTCACGCTTGATGGCCGCGTGGGCGTGCCAGCCGATGACCAGGCCGCCGGCATAGCGGAGCCGCCGCGCCTTGTCCTCGTCAGCGCTGTCAGTGAGGCTTTTGACCAGGCCTTGGGCGACCTCGATGTCGTTCTGGACGCCGAGATCGTCCTGCAGCGCCTTCAACGATTCCAGGAACGGCTTCACCTTCGCCTCGTCATAAAGCGGCGCGAAGAATTCGGCGGCGTACCGCACCCTCTTGGCATCGATCCGCAGTTCGTGACGCTCGGCCGCGCTCATCCTGGCGAAGTGCTTGCCCCGCTCGAGCAGCTTGCCGTGGGCCTTGTTGAGGGCCTGCGCCGCGAAATCGCGGCCGTCGGCGAACAGCTGGACACCCGCCTCGCCTTCGACGCTCATCCGCCACGGGCGGGCGTAGAGAAAATCGACCAAATCGATCTTGAGCCCGGTATATTCCGGCGACGACAGCATGGTGCCGGCCCGCGCGTAGGCCAAATCCTGCCGACGGACGGCCTCCTTGGCCAGCAGCGCCAGGTCGGTGTCTCCGGGCATGGTTTCGACGACCGGCCCCACCACCTCCATTCCGAATACGTCCCAGTCCCGGGCCGGACCGAATTCATCGGCCGCCCATTTGAGCCGGCCGCCGAACTCGCGGCGGAGGTGATCGGGCAGCAGCGGCTTGTAGATGGAGAACGCGGCGCGCATCCGCCGCAACGCCACCCGCGCCTGATGGACGCCCTCCTCATGAGACCGGGCGAGGACGCAATCCTCGTTGGCGCCCAGATGTTCAAGGCATTTTGTGAGCGAACCTACCAGCACCTCCTCGCTGGTTGCGCCGTCGGTCAGTTCCACCGGCATCTGCCTGTACCAGTGGGGCTTGCCGCCATCGATCAGCTGGTAGCCCTGCTCGGACCTGGAGCGCTTCACCAGCCGCACCGGGAAATTCTCATTCAGTCGCCGGGCAATTTCGAACAACACCGCCGGGTCGCCCCACTTCAACTCCAGTTCAAGTTCGGTGATCGGAACGCTGCCGTCCCGGCTGGCGATTTCACCGACATCGAGGTCGCAGGAAATCTCGGTGCCCTCCTCACTCACCAGATTGCGGGTCGTGCGGCGGATTCGGGTTTCGAACATGGGCTCGAAACGCTCGGCGGCCCGGTCCCGCAACTGGGCCTGGAACTCGGGATTGTCGTAGACGAACTCCCGGTCCGGCACCGGCCGGTTGATTTTCAGGTCCCATTCGTTGCGGGTGAACGCCTTCCCGGCGCTCGCCTTGATGGTCTGGGTATAGCCGCCCCGCTCCTTGCGCACCCGGAGGCTCAAGCCGTGCCTGTACAGAGCCTTGTCCGGGGTATCGAAATAGGTGGCGTTGACCTCCCGGGTCGACGCCCGGCCGGTCTGCAACTCGCGCAACCAAGCGGCGTTGCGAAGCCTGTCGGCGAATGACTGGTCGAACTCGAATTTCAGCTCGAGTTCCTTGTTTGGGGCGGCCAAATCTTCGGTATTCGGCACCGTTTCATCCGGCGATGTTCTCATCGCGGTCCTGTTCCACCCAGGTCACCCAAATACGCGTTCTGCCTAGCACACCGGCCACATTGTGGCGATTACTTTTGGGCCTCTATGACAGTCGTCGACGTATTCCGCCCGGAACGCGCTACCCGGCGGCCACGGCTTCCACTTCAATGAGAAAAGCCGAGTTCGCCAGCCGGCTGATATAGACCAGGGTATTGGGCGGCGCGACGGCGCCGAAGACCTCGGTCCGCACCGCCCGCATGGCTTCAGAGTCATCCGGGTTGGTCATGAACGTGGTCAGCTTGACCAGGTTTTCCGGCCCCATGCCCGCATCCTCGAGAATGCCGAAGAGGTGTTGATAGACCAGGCGGGCCTGTGCCTCGATGCCCTCCGGCACATTGCCGTCGGCATCCGCACCGACCTGACCGGCGACGTAGAGCAGCCGTTCACCCGGACCGACCTCCGCCGCATGGCTGTAGGATGGGGCCTGCGGCGGCGGCACGTTGGACGGGTTGTAGATTTTGGGCATGGAATTTTCCTCCTGATCGGACCACGCGGGGCCCGGCGAAGGGCTCCGCAAAGAGAAGGACGCCGGACAAAAACCGGCGTCCTGGTTGACTCACAGCCGGGGTGCGGCAGCTAACCCTCAGCTGCCGGCCCCCAGCCCTTTCCACACGTCCTTGGTGGTTTTCATCAGTACTTCGCCGTGACGGAGGCCGATACAGCCTTTGGTTCCCCAGACCGCCCGGTTCGGCGTATCGGTGGTGCATTCGTGAATCACCGCCTGGACCCGCTGGCGGGTCGCCGGCGCCGTTTGCGCTTCGGCACCGTCTTTCACCCGGGCCCAGATCTCCGATCCATCGGACATATAGACCGTATCGTTGAACTCAACCGCGTTGAGGACCTTGTTCAGCAATTTCGCCACCGGCAGGTCGGGATCGGCCTGCATGAAGTTCTCCGCGGCCGAGCGGAGCGGCCCGGTATATTGGGCGACTTCATGCGCGGTCAGCGGGTTGATATCGCCAAGCACGGCTTGCGGGACCAGGGACGCCAGCCGCGGCACCGAAATCCTGGCGGCGGTTCCGCCCATGGACCGGATCAGGTTCTCCGGAACACTGATCATCACCGAAGTGAATTCCCGGTGAGCGGTGATCCGGGCCCTGTCGCCCAACGGAACAGTCACTTCACTGCCGCCGGCCTTGGTGACCGTCATCTCGAGCCGGGTCGCCGCGGCCTGACGATAGACGGTGCCGGCAACCGGCGAGACACGATGCTGCTGCAGGCAAATGGTCGAGAACTCGGCCTGACAGACCCCGTTTTCGCAGATCAACCTAGTGGGCTCGGCGGTGGCGACCATACCCAGGATCTGCGGCGCGGCGCTCGCGTGCTGCGCGCCGGCAACAGCGCCCGCGACGATTACGGCTCCCAGCAATTTCCTCATTGCATGACTCCTCATCAAAAACTCAGCTGCCCGTCTTCTGCTGTTTCCAGACCCGGTGGCTCAAATCATCGGCAAGTTCATCGTGCAAGGCCGCAAGACAGCCGCGGAAGCTCAACTCCAGGTTCGGATGGCCGACGGCCCAGTCATTCATCTGAGCACAGAACTGAAATTCCTCGGCCACCCTCTTGAGGCCATCCCGCGCGTCTTCGCCCGGCAATGCCTCACCCGTCGCCGCACGCCAGGTGTCCTCAACCTCGTGTGTCAACGGCGTCGCGTCCGCGGGCAGACTGTTGAAAATTTTTGTCACCGTCCGCATGGACACGGCGTCATCGGACATCGGGTCGAGGGCGGCGCCGGCCTGGGTGCGGACCGCGCCGGTAAAGTGCGCGATCTCCACTTCGCTAAGCGGTTCCTTGTCGCCGGGTTCGGGTTCGGGGATCAGCGACACGTACTCGCCCACCTTGATGGCGGCGGAAACCGCGCCGGTCTCATCCAGGATCGCCTGAGAGATACCCATGGACACGGATGAGAAGCCGCGCTTCGAGTTGACCAGCTTGATAATCGAGCCCGGCAGCTTGATCTCGGAACCGTCGGGCTTGGTCAGGATCACCGCAAGGTCGGCGTTGCGAGCCGTCCGGTACGGATGACCGTTGGGCGGCGCATACCGATACTCCTGCAAACAAAATGCGGTGAACTCTGCCCGGCACTCTCCGTCCGCACAGTTCAACGGCGTCGGCTCGCTGGTGGCGACCAGGCCCAAAATCTGCGGTGCGGCATGAGACGTGAGCGGGAACACCAAAGCTCCGAGAAGGAGGCTTCCGAAAATCGACGTGATTGGCTTTGCGCGCATGTCGACTCCTGTTCAGCGATGTCCTACTGCAAAAAGGGTCTCACGCCGGGCGCCACTCTGTCAAATGGAGAGGCTCAATGGGCCTGGGTCCCTCGGGAAACCCTTTATTGCAGGTTGGCCGGCCACAGACCGCCGCCCCGGTTGGCAACCGGCACACGTCGAATCGCGCGCCGGCCGGATTGGCGTCATCCATCGCCGCGTGACCGAGGCGCGCGCTGGTGGCAACATGGGGCTGCTGCTTGCGCCCACCCCCGTCAGCTTATATCAGGGCCGGGTCATGACCGATACCTCCTCAACCGATAGCGCAGAGGCGACGGCGCCGAGATCCTTCGCCGCACTCCGGCATCCAGGCTTCCGCATCTATTTCATCGGTACCATGTTGGCGATGATGGCCGACTCCATCGAGCACGCCATCAGCTACTGGGTGATCTTCGCCAAATTCGCCTCACCCGGCCTGCAGGGATTCGCGGTGATCTCCCACTGGGTGCCGTTCCTGCTGTTCTCCATCTATGCGGGCGCGCTCTGCGACCGGTTCGATCCCCGGCGCATCATTCAGATCGGCATGGGGATGTTCATCTTCGCCTCCCTCGGGTGGGGGGTCCTGTTCTTCTACGACGGCCTGGAACAATGGCATGCGGTCGTGCTGCTGATCGTCCACGGGCTCGCCGGCGTGCTCTGGGGACCGGCGGCGCAACTCTTGATCCACGACATTGTCGGTGCCGCCCACCTACAGAGCGGCGTCCGCCTGCTCGCCGGCGCCCGAACCCTCGGCGTCCTGTTGGGACCGGTGGTCGGCGGCGCATTGATGCTGTGGCTCGGCCCGGCCTTGGCCATCCTGATTAACGCCGCCATATATTTGCCGCTGACATTGTGGCTGTGGAAGGCGCCCTACGGGCCGAAATTCCGCTCCGCCGAAGAAGCGCCCCGGCAACCCATCCGGGGCCTGATGGATATCATCGAGACCATCAAGCACGTTCAGACCCTGCCCCGGATCATGTACATGACCCTGTTGGGCGGCGTGGCGGCATTATTGGTCGGCATTGCCTTCCAGGCCCTGCTGCCGGCGTTTGCCACGGCACTGGGTGCGGAGCGGGCCGAGAACCAGTACTTCATGCTGCTGACCGCCAATGCGGCGGGAGCCCTCACGGCGGTGGTGGTTCTGGAGGGCGGCGGCCTCCTCCAGGCCCGGGTGCGGACCGCCTTCGTGCTGGTGTTGCTGTGGGGCTGCTTCATGACCGCCTTCGCCCTGTCGCGGGATATTGTCCTGTCGACGGCGCTGCTGTTCGTTGCCGGATTTGTCCACTTCTCTTACGGGGCCATGCTCCAGACGCTGGTTCAATTGGAAGCGCCGAGGGAGGCCCGCGGCCGGTTCATCGGCCTCTACAACATGTCGGCGCTGGGGCTGATGTCGTTCTCCGGCCTGACGATCGGCGTGTTCGGCGAATTCGTCGGCATCCGCTGGTCGTTGGGCCTTAGCTCCGGGCTATTGGTCGCCGCCGTGCTGATCCTCTACGCCATGATCAGGCGCCGGGGCGCGGTCCCCGGGCTGATGTCGTGAGCCGGGCCGCGAAAGGCTATTTCGCGCGCGCCTATGCGGGCGAGGAGAAACTGGGTCCGCTCTATTGGTGGTACGGGTTTTGGCCCGTCTTCGGGGCCGGCGCGTTTCTGAATCTCGCCTTTTCGGTCTCGCCCTACGAACCCGGGGCCGGGATCATGAACTTGCTGGTGTGGAAACCGCTGTTCGTTCTGCCGACGGTGGGCGCGTTCGGCGTGACCCTGGTTTGGCTGTTTCGCAGCGTCTGGCGCTGCGCGTCCAATGCGAAGACCTCCGCCCTGGGACGGGCCGCGCGGATTTCCCTGTTTTTCGGCGGACCCGCCTGGCTGCCTTTCATTCTCGCCCAAGCCGCCTGGCAGGCATTCGTCCGCTTTGTGTAGTCCGTCAGCCGCGGATCTCGAGGCGCCGGGCGAGGTCGGACTGAAACCGGCCGTTCGGATCGAACCGCTCCAGGGCCGCGCGGAATGCCGGCAAATTCGGGAACATCCGCGCGAAGCCGTCGGGTGACATCAGGGCATCCTTGGCCACATAAAGTCTTCCACCGTGATCCAGCACCAGCGCCTCGAGCCGGTTGTGAAGGCGCGGTGTGTCCCGCCGGCGCGGCAAATCCGCGGCCAGCACCATTCCTTCGATGGGGAACGACATCAGTCCCCGCCCGGGGCCGCGCATGGGCTTGACCACCGCGGTGATCGAGCCTGCCTGGGCGGCGGCGATTTCCTCCAGCATGGCTCGAATGCCGGCGCGCTCGGCGGCCGGCGGAAACCCGGCATGGATGGAGTAGAAGCCGGACGGGCCATAGAGCTTGTTGAAACCCTTGACGTGATCGAGAGGAAACAGGAACGAAAACAGGTCCTTGCGCACCTCGACACCGCGCGGCGGCAATTTTTCATAGCGGCGGCGCGCCACCCGCCGCATGACCGAAGCAAGAAAAGGACCGACCGGCGGCGCAAAGGGGATTGATCGCGGCTTGGATGGCGGAACGCATCCTTCGTCGGCGGTGGCCAGCCGCCCGCTTTCCAGGATGCCGCGGCCGAGCGCCGAACCGCGGGCAAACACGTCGATCCAGCCGAACAAGAACTCCTCGGTCTCCCGGCCGCGGTTGATGGCGTCGAGCATGGCGTCGAGATCCGCATAGGGAACATAGCGGGCCTCAACGCTGTTGGACGAGATGGGCATCAACTGGATACACACGCGAAGAACGGCGCCGGTCAGCCCCATGCCGCCGAGGCTGGCGAAATACAGATCGGTGTTTTCCGCCGGTGACGCGCGGACCACCTCACCGCCGGCCAGCGCCAAATCAACCCACTTGGTATGGTCGCCGAAACCGCCGAGAAAATGGTGGTTCTTGGAATGAATATCGTTGGCGAACGCGCCGCCCATGGTGACCGCGGCGGTAGCCGACGACACCGGGTAGCACCAGCCATGGGAAAAGATCGCCGGCGAGAGTTCCTCGAACGTCACACCGGCTTCGCAGACCACCTCGCCGGCGGCCGGGTCGAAATCAACGATCCGGTTTAAGGATCGGGTGAGGATGGCCTGCCCGCCGGTATCCAAAGACGCATCGCCGTAACACCGGCCGCCGCCGTGGATCACCACGCCCAGGTCGTTTTCGGCGCGTACCAAATCCGGGACGGCATTGCTTTCCAGCGGCCGGGCCGCCCGAAGCCGGGAGCGGTGAACCCGCCCCCAGGTGCCGAGGGTGGTCTCGGCCCAGACCGGCATGCCGCTCGCGCCTACGGGATCAAGTGCAGGATCAGGCAGCCGACTTTATCTCGCCCGCCGCGTTGTCGACGATCACCGGGGTCTCGAACCAGAACAAGTCCGGTACCACACCGTAAAGGTCTTGCAGCGACTGCCGCCAAGGTCCGCCCTCGGCATAGACCGTCTCGGCTGCCTCGCGGGTCTCCCAGGTATACACGCCGCCGCCCAGGCCCCGCTCGGCGTCGAACAGGAAGGTTTTGCGGATCAGCCCCGGCATGTTTTCGAATCTTGCCGCGGCCTTGTTCATGTTCTCGAACGCCTTTTCGCGGGTGGTGCCGTCCGGCAGCTTGAAATTCACGACGACCGTAATCATGGGTTGCCTCCCCTGGAAATGTCCAACCGCCATATTGGGGCATGACATAGTATGCGGCAAGCCCGACGCCGGGAGTTGCGGGGGCCGGGCCCGGGGTCTAGATAGAGGCCATGAGTTCCAACCCGCACCCCGTTCACGTGGTCGGCGGCGGCCTCGCCGGTTCCGAGGCTGCGTGGCAGTTGAGCCGCCTCGGCGTGCCCGTGGTGCTGCACGAAATGCGCCCGGTGAAGAAGACCGATGCTCACCAGACCGACGGGTTGGCGGAATTGGTCTGCTCCAACTCGTTCCGGTCCGACGATGCCGAGCACAATGCAGTCGGCCTTCTGCACGAAGAGATGCGCCGCTGCGGTTCACTGATCATGCGCGAGGCGGACCGTCACAAGCTGCCCGCCGGCGGCGCCTTGGCTGTCGATCGCGACCATTTCAGCGAAGCGGTGGGAGCCGCGCTGGAGGCCGAGAGCCTGGTCGAGATTCGGCGGCAGGAGATCGATGGGCTTCCGCCGGAGGATTGGGGACAGACCATCATCGCGACGGGCCCGCTGACCTCCGAGCCTCTCGCCGAGGCCATCGCCAAGATCACCGGCGCCGAAGAGCTGGCATTCTTCGATGCCATCGCGCCCATCGTCTACAAGGACACCGTCGATTTCGACAAGGCGTGGTTTCAGTCCCGTTACGATAAGGGAGGGGGCGCAGACTATATCAATTGCCCGCTCGATGATGCCCGGTATGAGAGCTTCATCGATGCCCTGCGCGACGGAGAAAAGCACGCCTTCAGGGAATGGGAGGAAAACACCCCTTATTTCGAGGGCTGCCTGCCCATCGAGGTAATGGCGGAGCGGGGCCGGGAGACGCTCGCGTACGGTCCGCTGAAGCCGGTGGGTCTGACCAATCCGCGCGAGCCGGACCGGAAGCCGCGGGCCGTGGTCCAGCTCCGCCAGGACAATGCGCTGGGCACCCTTTACAACATGGTCGGCTTTCAGACCAAGCTCACCCACGGCGAGCAAAAGCGGATCTTCCGGACCATCCCCGGTCTTGAAAACGCCGAATTCGCCCGCCTCGGCGGGGTTCATCGCAACACCTTCATCAACGGACCGAGGCTGCTGGACCGGCGACTCCGGCTCGAAACTCACCCCCATTTGCGCTTCGCCGGCCAGATCACCGGCTGCGAGGGGTATGTCGAAAGCGCGGCGGTCGGACTGCTGGCGGGCCGGTTCGCCGGTTTGGAGAGCCTCGGTGAGGCGAGCACCCCGCCACCGGGTGAAACCGCTCTCGGCGCGTTGCTCAATCACATCACCGGTGGCGGAGATCCCGAAACATACCAGCCCATGAATGTAAATTTCGGCCTTTTTCCCCCGATTTCGGCCAAAAACCAGCATGGAAAACGGCTCAAAGGACGGAACCGGAAGGCCGCCCTCAGCGCCCGCGCGCTGGCGGCGCTCGATCAGTGGTTGTAACGGCGTGAAAGGACGCGACACAGCGGCTCCCGGTCCCGATCGGTCATGGCATCGAGCGGGCCGCGGGACAATTGCCTGCCTGATCCTGGCACTCATGCTGGGACCCGGTTCCCATGTTCACGCCCAACAGGCGCCGGCCGGCCGGTCTCAAGCGTCCATGGCGCCCCTTTTGTTCGAAGCGGTGCGCAGCAACAATTTGACCGGTGTGAAATCGGCGGTGAAGGCCGGCGCCGACGTGACCCGCAAAGACGACGACGGCCGGACGGCCCTCGACATCGCGCTGCAGCGCGGCTTCTTCGACATCGCTCAGTTTCTGATCAAGGCACGGCAGGAGAAGTTGGACCCGTCCATCGGCCGGGCGCGTACGACCGAGCCCGCGTCCACCGCGAGCCGAATGGTCGAAACAAGCAATGCGCCGCCACCGGAGCCGGCGCGCTCCCAGGAGCCCGCCCCTCCACCGGCGGATGAGCCCTCTTCAGGCGAACTCGACAGTGAGCCGATTTCCGTACGTCAGCTGTTCCGCGACCTATTCGGGGGCGGCAAGGACAGGGAAAAACAGCCCGCTCAAACCGAGAACCAAGCGCCAAAGGCCGATCCACAGCCGCCGGGCGAACGCACGAGGCTCGACAATGCCGCGGGTGTGCCGGCGCAAGACCAATCGGCAGAACTGAACCAAGGGGATGACAGGCGCAGCGGCGCCGTCTCCCGGCACGGCCGTCCGGCCCAGCCCATCAAGCGCCTCCGGGCGCCGCTTCGGGATGCATTTTTTACCTTGGGCGAATCGGTGAGCATCGGCCAGCCGCAGCCGACACGGGGCGTCGGCGAGCCCAACGCCTGCATCTCCAAGCCGGGCCGGCGCGTCTTTTGCGTCGTGCCCGTCGATTGGCCGGGCGAGGTCGAAGGCGCGTTCCAGGTCAATACCATCCTTTACCGGGGCGCTCGGGCGCTGGCCCGCTATGACCGGGGTGCGGCCAGCCACTTTCACGTCCTGTTCCGTTCGGACGATCAGGAGAAGGTGCTGGCGTTTCTCAAGAAACGTTATGGTAATCCGACCGATGAATGGAAGCGGGTGATCGCGCCGGTTGGCAAACCGCGTCGGGCCAACCCGACCCTTGCCTGGCGCAGCCGCAACACCGCGACCAAGCTGATGACGATCCTGGAGGTGCGCAAGTTTGACGACAGCCGTAATATCTTCCCGGATATCGAGCACGGCGTGGTGCGGCTTTACGTCGCCGGCGGCCCGCCGGTATTTCCCGCCGTGTCGGCACTGGACATCATGTCCATCGACTGGGCGGCCCGATCCGACCACAACGATGCTGTGCCGCCGCCTCGGGTTAATAGCGTCCCCATAGGGCGCTGAAGGCGAGGCGCATCTGACGACCAGCCCGGCCGCCCTCGATATCCGGCCCGAACACGTCATAGCGAAGCCGGCGCAGCCGGCCGATATACATATTGGCTAGGCTGACCTGCATGAACAGGCTGCGAACCGCACCATTCCGGGGCGGAGGGTTTGCCCGAAAAGCAGTGGCCCGCGCCCGGATCGCGTCCGCCATCTCACCGAGGCCGGCTTGCAGGCCCGGCGACATTTGCCCGCCGAACAAATCGTGCGGGTCAACGTCGTGGCGCTTAAACAGGCTGGTCGGCAGCAGAATACGTCCTTGGCGCGCATCGAATCCGACCCGCCGGAGTATACCCGTCATCCCCCAGATGACGCCGGCCTCGGTGACTTGAGCAATCAGATCGGGATCGGATTGGGGGGCCGCCACCGCCGCCAACAGTCGGTTGAGCGCCCCGGCGGTGCCATCGGCGTAGGTTTCCAATTCCGCCTCATCGGCAATCGGCTCTTCGGACAAATCGGCGCCCCGTCCATCGATCAAAGCCTGGATCAGGCCTTCCGGCAGCCGGGCCCGGCGGATCAATTCGGTCAACGGATCGAGCACTTGGTGGCCGGTGGTTCGGACGTCGTCGGCATAGGCCGCGGTTACCGCGTCCCGCCACCATTGAAGCCGTATCTCGCCGAGAAGCGGCTCGCTGACCACCTCGCGGGTTCGGGCGATTTCCAGATTGAAGGCGAGAACCGTGCAATAATCCTCCCGCGCCGTGCCGGGGGCGAACAGCGTGGTCAGAAACCGGTCCCGGTCATGCCGGCGGACCTCCTCGGCGCAGTAGCTGAGACCTGCGGTCATTTGCCTCTCGTACAGGGGTATCGCTGGCTTGCGCCCCTGACAATGGGATATAGAGACCAAATGGTTCCGGGGGCAAGTATCGGAATGAAAGATCAAGGGATGTCCGCAGATGGACGTGCGCTTCATGTGGTGGGCGCGGGCATGGCCGGCCTCGCCGCGGCGGTCGCCGGCGTCCGGGCCGGGCTCGACGTCGCGCTGCATGAAGCATCGGGGCAGGCGGGCGGGCGTTGCCGCTCATTCCACGACGGCACCCTCGACCGGCTGATCGACAACGGCAACCATTTGATCGTCGGCGCAAACCAAAGCGTATTCGAGTATCTGGCCGATATCGGCGCGCCCCGATGCACTGTTTCCGCTGGACCCGCCCCGGTTCGACTTCCTCGACGCAGCGAACGGGGAGACGTGGACCCTCCAGCCGAAGGACGGGTTTCTGCCGTTCTGGCTGCTGGGAAAACAGGGGCGCGTGCCGGGCGGCGGCGTTGGCGATCTGATCGATGCGGGCCGGCTGGCGTTTGCAGGCCCGGATGCGACCGTTGCCGATTGTGTCGATAGGGAAGGACCGCTATTCGAACGCTTCTGGCAGCCCCTTGCTCGGGCGGTTCTCAACACCGACGCCACCGAGGGCTCGGCCCGGCTGCTGTGGCGGATGGTCCGCAAGACGTTCGCCAAGGGAGCCGCGGGGAGCCGGCCGTATCTGGCCGGGAAAGGCCTGTCCGCGGCGCTGGTCGACCCGGCGCTCGCATATCTCGGCGACCGTGGGGCGACGGCCGTATTCAACGAGCGGCTGCGCGGTCTTCGGATTTCGGACGCCCGGGTGACGGGGCTCGATTTCGGCGAACGCACCGTG
This sequence comes from Rhodospirillales bacterium, assembly GCA_965207535.1. Classification (GTDB taxonomy): domain Bacteria; phylum Pseudomonadota; class Alphaproteobacteria; order Rhodospirillales; family UBA2165; genus JAJDXO01. Next base: position 154,861 of record CBDBMR010000011.1, read on the forward strand.
GGCACCGGCGACGCCCAGGTGGTGCTGGCCCTGCCGCCGTCCGAGATCGCCCGGCTGCTGCCGGACGTCAGTGTGCCCGAGGAAACCCGTCCCATCGTCAACCTGCATTACCGCCTGGACGGTGAAGCCGTCCTGCCGGGCGGGGGGCGCGTTTCTGGGACTGGTGGGGACCGAGGCCCAATGGATTTTCCGCTGCGGCGATATTCTTTCCGTGACCATCAGCGCCGCCACCGAAATCGCCGCAAATCCGGCCGACGTCATCGCCGAACTGATCTGGCGGGAACTGGCACCCATCCTCGATCGGCCCGGCGCCCCCCTTCCCCCGTGCCGGGTCATCAAGGAGCAGCGGGCGACCATCGCCCAGACCCCCGCCCAGGCCGCCCTGCGGCCCGGCCCGGCGACGGGAATCGCCAATCTTTGGCTGGCCGGCGACTGGACCGACACGGGCCTGCCGGCCACCATCGACGGCGCCATCCGATCGGGCCGAGAGGCCGTGAAACGCGCGCTCAGCGCGGGATTCCGGGCAATTCCGGATTAACCCGCCATTAACCACAAAGATGTTTGGGTGTACTTCCGCCGAATCATGGCATTACAATGGCCGTGAAACCCACCTTCGGATTCGTGGCATCGAGGAGCACAAAGGGGGAGTTTGATGGGAAATCCACTCGACTCACTTACCGGTACTATCATTCTAGGTCTGATCATCACCGTCGTGATGATCTTGGTTGTCAACGGCATTGGCGCTTAGGGCGCGGATAGGAGGCAACCATGGAATTCGGATTTGAATTTTGGACTTTTTTCGTTCGCTGGCTGCACGTCCTCTCGGGCGTCATGTGGATCGGCCTGCTCTGGTACTTCAATTTCGTCCAGACGCCGACCGTTCCGACCATCCCCGAGGAGCTTCGCCCGGCGATCCCGAAACACATCATGCCCGTGGCCCTGTTCTGGTTCCGCTGGGCGGCCCTGTCGACGGTCCTTTGGGGCCTGATCCTGGCATGGATGAACGGCTACCTGATCGAAGCGCTGGCCATCGGCCTGACCGACAACGTGGGCAAGCATGCGATGATCGGCATCGGCATGTGGTTCGGCCTGATCATGGCGTTCAACGTCTGGTTCATCATCTGGCCGAACCAGCAGAAGGTCATCGGCCTTGTGGAAGCCAGCGACGAGGAGAAGCCGAAGGCGGCCCGCGCCGCGGCGCTCGCGTCCCGGACCAACACCATGCTGTCGATCCCCATGCTTTACGCCATGGTGGCGGCGCAGAACATCTTCTAGGTCCTGTTGACAATTAACGGACTATTCATGGTTGGCGTGATTCAAGCAAGACCGTTTCAACTGGCGGGAGCGTGTCATGTAAGGTCATTTCGCAAAGCGAATTGACCGACTTCGACGGGAACTGACGGATATGCAATGGGACCGGATCAAGGGTTTGGTTCCGGGCAAAGAGGCGGATCGCGGCTCCACGGGTCGGGACAACCGCCTGTTTGTGGACGCCGTGCTGTGGATCGCCCGGGCGGGTTCGCCGTGGCGCGATCTGCCGGACGCCTTCGGCAACTGGAACAGCGTCTACGTGCGCTTTTCGCGGTGGGCCAAGGCGGGGGTTGGGAGAGTCTTTTCAATGCCTTGGCGGAGGATCCCGACTTCGAATACCTGATCGTGGATTCGACCATCGTGCGGGCGCATCAACATGCCGCCGGCGCAAAAGGGGGGCTCAGGCTCAGGCCATCGGCCGCTCGCGCGGCGGCCTGACGAGCAAAATCCACATCGCCGTCGATGGCCTGGGCAATCCCTTGCGGTTCATCCTCACCGGCGGCCAGGTGGGCGACGTCACCCAGGCCGAGGGGCTGATCGCCGGGCTGCCGGGCGAGACCCTGATCGCCGACACCGCCTACGACGCGAACCGCTTCCGCGCCCGCCTCGACAGCGCCGGGATGGTGGCGGTGATCCCCTCCAACCCGTCGCGGGCACAAGCCGTGCCGTACGACCCCGAACTCTACAAGGAAAGGCACGTCGTCGAATGTTTCATCAACAAGATCAAGCACTTCCGCCGCATCGCCACACGCTACGAAAAGACCGTCACCGCCTACATGGCCATGCTGTGCCTCGTCGGGGCGCTCATTTGGATGCGATAAATGTCAACAGGACCTAGGGCTTAACGTCCTGAAACGAAAAACGGGGCCGTTTGGCCCCGTTTTCTTATGTGCAACCCGCGTGGGTGACGGCTACCATACGGCGATATGAAGGCGGTGCGCTCATATACCCATACCATCACCTCGGGCCTCCTCGTTCTCTACGGCCTGTTCGTGCTGCCCTGGATCGAGGCGACCTATGCCGCGGTTTTGCCGGTTCTGATCGCCGTTCTTCTCCTTCTGTTTGCCGGCCGGCCGTATGCCACGGGCCAACCGGAGGCCACGCGGTGGCCTGCCCTCATTGCCGACCTAGTCTTCCTGACCATTGGGATTGGGGTCCTGGTCCGCCTGTACTTGTGGACCGACCCGATGAACGAGGGGCTCACGCCGCTTGCCGTCGACGGGGATCCTTATTTCTTCGCGGTGATTG
>CBDBMR010000012.1:0-284266 GCA_965207535.1 Rhodospirillales bacterium
CGGCTCAAGTGTTTCCCGCCGTCGCTGCCGGTCTTGATCAGGCTCCGGAGGTGGGCGGTCGGAAACACGGTGTCCTTGGGCAGCTTGACGGTGAACGATTTCGGCCGGGTATATTCGGCGATGCCGCCGTCCTCGCCGGTGACCGCGATCCCCCTGATTTCCTCGCTGACCTCGCCGCCGGTCTTTTCGGTCACGCTGAACCGGAAACCTGAACCGTCCTTGGCCTCCCATGAGGAAACCAGCCGGACGCTCTCCATCTCCGGGCCGCGTCCCGACCGGAGACGCAGGTAGACCTTGGTGTCGACCTGCCAGCCGTCGCAGGTGTCGCGAAACTCGTAGACCATGGCGCCGCGGGCGCCGGCAATTCCGCCCTGGCCGCTGGACCGCACCATGTTCATGGCGTAGGTCGCCCGGTGATCGACAAGGCCGCCGGCGTGCGCCTCCCCGCTCCACGGAGGGCCGACGGCCAGGATCACCAGAAGAATCACCAGTGCCGCACCTGTGCCTAGCCTCGGATACCTGTTTCCGCTCACTCCAGGGCTCCTCGTTTTCCTCCCGCAACCTACCGAATTCGAGGGCCGATTCGAAGCGCCAAATGGCTTTCGCGGCCTCACTTTTCGGCGATGCGGCGGGTTGCTTCGAGGCGGGCGGATATCGCCCGGCGGGAGCGGCCCGGCGTCATCGCCGGCCGCGCCTCCGGGTGGCCGCCAACACGGGAGAAACGCTCATGCGTCCGTCCACGGGTCGATCACGTCGATGCCCGCATCCGCGAAATCCCGCGCGTTGCGCGTCACGACCGCCATGCCGCGCGAGTGCGCGATGGCCGCAATCTGGCAGTCGGCTTCCGGCATTGGCCGGCCCATCGCCCGCCGGGCGGCGGCGATTTCCGCATAGGCGGATGCGGCGGCGCTGTCGAAGGGAAGAATACGGTTGGCGAAGCCGGTGCGCAGCATCCGTTCCAGTCCTCGCGCCAGTCCGTCGCGCCGCCTGCCCGGCGGCATGATCGCGAGACCATAGCGCAATTCCGCTTCGCTGATCGCCGTAAGGTGCAAGCTCGATGTCGCCCGTTCCGCGACCCACGAGACGATCGCGGTATCCGGCGCGGGGCGCATCAACTCGGACAGCACATTCGTGTCAAGGACCGGCACGACCGCCGCCTCAGTCGAAACGCGGCGGCTCGCGCATCGGCCCGCGCGGCGGCAGTTCGAGATCCACACCGCCGTAGGGCGCGAAGCACTCATGGATGAAGGCGGCCAGATTCTCCGGCTCAGCTTCCCGGCCGACCGCCTCGCGCAGAATCAGCCGCGCCTCCTCTTCCATCGAATGGCCGTTGCCCGCCGCCCGCGTGCGAAGCCGGGTCTTCACGTCGTCGTCCAGATTACGGATCGTGATGCTCGCCATGTCCATGTCCTCCCCTGCCCGTCGAACGAGACCCTACGCGGTGATTGCAATGCAATCAAGACGCCAGAAATAAACCGGGGCGTCCAACCGGCTACTCGGCCGCGTCCCGTTTCTTCTCCTTCGGCAGGTCGGGCTTGATGTGCAGTTCCTTGTACCGCGCCGCGTCGATCCCCGACGGCGCGCCGAGCATCAGGTCCTCGGCCTGCTGGTTCATGGGGAACAGGGTCACCTCGCGGATGTTGGGCTCGTCGGCCAGAAGCATGACGATCCGGTCGATGCCGGGGGCCGAGCCGCCGTGCGGGGGCGCCCCGTAGCGGAAGGCGTTGAGCATGCCGCCGAACTCGGTTTCGACCTCGTCCGCCGTGTATCCGACGATCTCGAAGGCCTTGATCATGATATCGGCCCGGTGGTTCCGGATCGCCCCGCTGGACAGTTCGACGCCGTTGCACACGATGTCGTACTGATAGGCCAGAATGTCCAGGGGATCCTTCGTTTCGAGCGCCTCCAGCCCGCCCTGGGGCATGGAGAACGGGTTGTGGCTGAAGTCGAGCCCGCCGGTCTTATCGTCGATCTCGTACATGGGGTAGTCGACGATCCAGCAGAACTTGAATACGCCCTCCTCGCAGAGTTCCAGTTCGCCGCCGATTTTGATCCGCGCGGCCGCCGCGAAGGGCTGGAATTCCCTCGGCACCCCGGCGACGAAAAATACCGCATCCCCGTCTTCCAAGCCCGCGGCCGTGCGCAGCCCTTCGGTCCGTTCGGGGCCGATGTTCTTGGCCAGCGGGCCCGCGCCCTCGCCGCCGCGGAAGAAGATGTAGCCGAGGCCCGGCTGGCCTTCCGCCTGGGCCCACGAGTTCATCCGGTCGCAGAACGCCCGGCTGCCGCCGCCCTTGGCCGGTATGGCCCAGACCCGGGCCTTGTCGTTCCTGGCCAGCATGTCGGCGAAAATCTTGAAGCCGGACCCGGCGAAGGCGTCCGACGCATCGAACATCTCGATGGGGTTGCGAAGGTCGGGCTTGTCGGTGCCGTATTTGCTCATGGATTCGGCGAACGGTATCCGCGGAAACGGCGCCGGCGTGACGCGGCGGCCCTCCGCGAATTCCTCGAAGACGCCTGCGAGAACGGGCTCCAGCGCCTCGAAGACGTCGTCCTGGGTGCAGAACGACATTTCGAGGTCCAGCTGGTAGAACTCGCCCGGAGACCGGTCGGCGCGGGCATCCTCGTCCCTGAAGCAGGGGGCGATCTGGAAGTACTTGTCGAACCCGGCGACCATGATGAGCTGCTTGAACATCTGAGGGGCCTGCGGGAGGGCGTAGAACTTGCCCGGATGGACCCGGCTCGGCACCAGGTAGTCCCGGGCGCCCTCGGGCGATGACGCCGTCAGGATGGGGGTCTGCATTTCCAGGAAGCCGGCCTCGGTCATCCGCCGGCGGATCGACGAAATCACCTGGCTGCGGAGCACGATGTTCTCCCGCGCGCCCTCCCGGCGGAGATCGAGAAAGCGGTATTTGAGCCTGAGTTCCTCCGGAAATTCCTCCTCGCCGGCCACCTGGAGGGGCAGCACGTCGGCAGGCGACTCGACCGTGAACTCCCGGATTCGCACCTCGACGTGGCCGGTGGGCAGGTTGGGATTGATGGTGTCGTCGGAGCGCCGGACCACGTTTCCGCTCACCGTCACGACGCTTTCCGGACGCGCCGTTTCGACGGCCTCGAAGAGCTCGCTCGAGGATTCGATCACGCACTGGGTCAGGCCGAAATGATCCCGGACGTCGACGAACAGCAGGTTGCCGTGGTCCCGCTTCCGGTGCACCCAGCCGGACAGCCGGACGGTCCGGCCTTCGTGCTCGGGCTTGAGATCGCCGCAGGTGTGGCTGCGGTAGGGATGGGTCGGGGGATCGCCGGTCATGTCACGGATTCCAGGGGTTGGAAGTCCGGCGCATAGACACCGCCGGGCCGGGTTTTGTCAAGCCGCCACTCGCCGCCACGGGGGCCGATGGGGACGCCGGCGGACGGGTGGTCCGGACTTGGAATTTGCTTCCAACGAAAATTTCGGATTCGGCCCGATCGTGTGGGCTGCAATAGGCATTTATAGTCATTTATGGACATTTGATGACTTGGTTAAATTCCAATTCGGGGCTTGTGGGCGCATTTTTGTGCGCGGGAATCTCTGCGGAGAGGCCCGCGAGCCATGCTCCCTTATCCATATGTGCGATCGGCCGCCCGATGCCAGCCCCTCGCCAGCTTCGGGGGGAGAGGGGGTAAATTTACCACAGAGGCACAGAGACCACGGAGGTCGGGAGGAGAGGTTTCGATCCCGTTGATCCTCACTGCCTCACCGTCTCTGTGGTTCAAGAAATGGAAATCTGGATACCCCGGACTTGCGCCGGGGTATGACGAGTGGAGTTACGACACAAACCAGGCCGTCATCACCGGGCTTGACCCGGCCTACGCCGTCCGAAAGTCGGCTTCGGCCGACTGAAGGCCGGTGATCCACATGGATGGCCGGGTCCGGTGGCCCGGCCATGACGAACTTCTTTGATTCAGCACCCCCCCTCCCTAACCCTCCCCCTCGAAGGGGGGAGGGAATAGGTGGAGGTGGGCTGGTTTACCTCCCCCCTGGAGGGGGAGGTCGAGACGGCCGGCAATAGCCGGGCGTCGAGGGTGGGGGGGGAACCGCCCGCAAGCCGTCAGAACGCGAAGCGCAGTTGGAAGCGTGCGGAATAGGAGGTGTCGCCGGAACCCAGGCCCGCCGCGCCCACCGAACCGCCGATGGTGTAGCCGCCCATGCGGTAGGCGGCGCCCAGCCCGGCGCCGAACCGGGTCCCGCCGGCCTTCGATTCCAGCGCTGTCCCCGATACGTCTACCTTGGAGCCGCCGCTCAGAACCTGCCCCGCGTCGAGCGAACCCCGCAGCCGGAGCCGGTCCACGCCGTCCCTCGGCAGCAGCCCGGTCTCGGCGGTCAAGCCGGCCCCGGCCATGAGCCGGTCGGCTTCCTCGACCGAGACCCGCGAGAACAGCCCGTCCTCGAACTCGCCCATGGTGACCCCCGAGCGGCGCAGCAGCCCCCGCGCGGTCAGCCGCGTCTTCACCCCGGCAAGGTCGAGATCGAAGCGCCGGCCGCCCTCGAGGCCGAGGGCGTGGACCAGGCCGGATACGCCATTCTTCAGGCCGCCCCGCGTTTCCGAGGAGAGATCCGCGTTGTAGCGGGTGAGCGAGAGTTGGCCCTGACTGTAGAAGCCGTCCTCTCCCTCCCAGGCCACGCCGCCGGTCAGCCCCATGCCCCGGGCCTCGATCCGCCCGCCGCCGGCCGGCGACGAGACCGTCGCCGAGCCCGAGACCACCCGCACCCCGGCCCAGCCTGTGAGCCCCTCATAGGGGAGCGGGAAATCCATGCCGCTCTCCACGCTGAAGCGGTCGTAACTGTAGTCCGCCCCCACGGTAGCGCTCGACGGCTCGTAGGAGCCCCGGCCGCCCGCGATGCGCGCCCAGATGGGCGTACCGGTTGAGCGCAGCAGGGCTGCATCGCCCCCAAGACCGTTCATGCCGCCCCCGGGACCGCCCGCCTCGTCCAGCCGCAGCAGAACCCCCGGCAGCGCCTCGTAGACCGCCGCCCGCGGGGTGAAGCGCTGGGTGAACGCCAGCGTCGAAAGGTTTGCTCCCGACGCCCTCAAGTCCCACGCCCCGTTCGGAACCCACACGTCCTTGGCCCCGCCCGCCCCGTCGTCGAATACCTCCACGCCGTTGACCGTCAGCGCGGTGGTTCCGTCGGGGTTCACGACCCGCCCGTCCACGGCCTTCTCCACCCGGCGTCCGCCGAGCATGAGGACCAGATGCAAGCGCGGGCTTTCCGAGGTATCGCTCGGATCATTGCGGGGCGCCCAGACCGCGACATCGTAGGCCGGGCCTCCGCGGACGCTCCCGTGCGGGCCGATAATCACCATGCCGCCGCCGTAAAGCACGATGCCCGCGCCCTCGCCCGAACCGCCTTGCACCTCGCTGTTGACCGACACGGTCTGCGTCCCGCCGCCGCGGAGGACGACGCCGTGCGAATCCGCACCGGTCGGACGGATGACGGCATTGCGGATATGCACGGCGATGTTGCCGCCCAGGGTCTGGGCATAGACGCCGTGGGAGCCGTTGTCGCCGGAGGTCGTTATCGTGCTGTCCTGGATGGTGATGAGGATGTCGCCGGTGCCGCGGTTCTGCCAGGCCATGACGCCGCGGGCGGTGTCGCCCGATGTGCTGATGTGGGAATCCCGGACATGGATGCGGATCGCGCCGTCGCTCTCGCCCTGGTGCAGGGCGTAGACGCCCTCGTCCGTGGTCCTGACGGTGCTGCCCCGGACGACGATGTCGATGTCGCCGGTCCCCGCCGAGTGGCGCCGGGCGTAGATGCCGCGGGCGCTTGCGCCCTTGGTGGTGACGGTGCTGTCCGCGACGGTGACGGCGATATCGCTGTCCGCGATGCCTTGGTGCCGGGCGTAGATAGCGTGGACGCTTGCGCTCGACGTCGAAACCGAACTGCCGCCGGCGACCGAGATGTCGATGCCCCCATCATAGCCGTTGTGGTAGCCGTAAACGCCGTAGGCGGTGCTTCCCGAGGTCGTGATGGTGCTGCCGATGACATCGATATCGATATCGCCGGCGTTGGTGGCATCCACGTGGTAGTGCGAGGCGTAGACCCCGCGGCCGTTGGCGCCCGAAGTCGTGACTTTGCTGCCCCTGACGCGGAGGCCGATATCGCCGGTGCCCTGGTGCCAGCCGAAAACGCCGTAGGCGCCGTCGCCCGAGGTCGAGACGGTGCTGCCGGCGACGTCGATGCCGATGTCCCCTTCCAGGCCGTTGTGGTAGCCGTAAACGCCGTGCCATTTGGCCGTGACGGTGCTGCCGGCGATGCCGATGCCGACGTTGCCGGTATTGGTGCCGTCCGCGTGGTTGTGATAGGCGGCGACGCCCCGTCCCTCGGCCGCCGTGACGGTGCTGGACCGCAGGCCGATGTTTATGTCGCCGTCGTCTGAATGCCAGCCCACGACGCCCTCGGCGTTGCTGCCCGAGGTCGAAACCGTACTGCCGCCGGAGACCGTGATGTTGATGTCGCCGGTGCCCTCGTGCTGGCCGTAGACGCCTCTGGCGTTGGCGTCCGAAGTCGAAACCTTGCTGCCGCCCGAGATTGCGATGCCGATATCACCGGCGTCGCTGTGGTAGCCGTAAACGCCGTAGCCGTATTCGCCCGAACCCGTGACTTCGCTGTCCCTGACGCGGATGTCGATATTACCGCTGCTCTCGTGCCGGCCGGCAATGCCGTAGCCGAATCCGCCCAAGCCCTTGACGGTGCCGCCGGCGACATCGACGACGATGTCGCCGGTGCCGGAATGCCAGCCGTAGATACCGATGCCGAGGAGGCTGCTTGCCAGAACGCCCGTGCCCGTGACGGCGCTGTCCCTGACGCGGAGACGGATATCGCCGCTGCCTTCGTGCCGGCCGAAAACGCCGTGGCCGGTCGAAACCTCGATGGTGCTCCCGCCCGTCACATCGATGTCGATGTCGCCCGTGCCGTCGTGGTGGCCGTAAACGCCGTGGGGGATGCTGTTCCCGGTGCCCTCCCCCCCTGTGGTGGTGACGGTGCTGCCCGCGACATCGATATCGATATCGCCGGCGCCGCTGTGGCGGCCTTCGATGCCGACGGCGCCGTCGCCCGAAGTCGAAACCGAACTGCCGCCCGAGACCCTGATGCCGAGATTGCCCGTGGCCGCGGACCCGGCAAGCCCCTTGACGCCGGCGGCCCTCGCCCCCACGGTTTCGACGTCCGTACCCCGCAGGTCGATGCGGACATTGCCGGCGCCTTCCTCGACGCTGCCGAAGACGCCGTGGTTCTCGGCGCTCCCGGTCGTGATATCGCTGTCCCGGATGTAGATGTAGATGGCGACATCGTTGCCGGTGGCGGTGCCCTCCGAGTCCGAGGCGTAGACGCCGTGTCCGTCCAAGGTGTTGACGGTGCTGCCCCGGACGTCGATGTCGATCTTCCCGACGCCGTCGTGCCGGCCCTGGACGCCGTGGGACAAAGTGCCCGTTGTCGTGACGGTGCTGCCCGTGACATCGATGTCGATATCGCCGGTGCTTCCCTTCTTATATCCGTGGACGCCTGGATCGCTCCCGTCCGTGGTCGAGATCGTCTTCTTGTCCTGCCGGATGTCGATATCCCTCTTGGAGTCCGCCGGTTCTATGCACTGGACCCCATCCACGAGCGTGGGAGTATTATCGCTGCACTTCGCCGTCTGCGCCTGCGCGGACGCCGCGCCGAGCGTGAGGATGAAGGCCGCGGCGAGGAGGCAGACCGCCCAGCGCCCGCCGAAAGAACGGAATCGGGAAACGGACCGGAATTCCGCCAAAAACGGGCCCGCGGCGCTGCCGGATTGCGCACGATAACTATAATTATCGAGCGCAATATCGTGGCTCATGCCGGGACGGATCGAACCCCGTTTCGGCCCCCGGAAATCTCCGAAAACTCAAGCAAAACAGGGGTTTACCGATGGGTTGCGGAACGCCGTCGGGGCCGCGCGGCGGGGATTCGGCGGCAACGCCGGACGAATTATCGAATCGGAATCCGGTCCCGACCGTAAGAGGCGGGTGCGGCGAGCGCGGATCGAGCAGGCCGCCGATTAAGTCAATTATTGCAATGACTTGGCGGCGGAAAAAAAGCGCGGACGGGAATTCGGTGGATTATGGAGGGGTGGATTTTACGCGCGATAGTTATAGTTATCGAGCGCAATAATTTCGACGCTGACGCGCCGCCCCCGGCAAATTCGGCGCCCGGGGCGAAAAACCGGCTCCATCGATATGCTCCCAACCGTGACGGTTACGGGGGCCGACGGTAGGGAAACGCGGACGGTTTGTGAAACGCATTGTCGAGCGGTTTTCGATAGCGAAATTGTTATGCTGGGATTTCCCCTCACCCAACCCACCGGACCAGGTCGTCATGCCCGTGCTTGACACGGGCATCCACGCTTGGCGGCCGACGCAACACGTGGATGGCCGGGTCCGGGCCCGGCCATGACGATTTGGCGGTACACCAAGTCAAACCCGTCATGCCCCGGCTTGTCCGGGGCATCCAGGATATTCCCCCTCACCCCGAAAGGGGGGGAGGGAATAGGCGGAGGCGACTCGGATCACCTCCCCCCTGGAGGGGGAGGTCGAGACGGCCGGCAACCGGCCGGGCGTCGAGGGTGGGGGGGGATGCGGAAACTCCCCCCTCCCTAACCCTCCCCCTCAAAGGGGGGAGGGAATCTGACGGGGGGAGAGGGAACGCACCGCTACACGATCTCGCACACGTCGTCGAAGGCGAAACGGGGGCTGCGGGCGAAGATGCTCGCCGGGTCGCCATAGCCCACGTTGCAGAGGAAGTTCGATTTGACCCGGGTGCCGGCGTAGAACGCCTCGTCGACCGCGGCGTTGTCGAACCCGGACATGGGCCCGCAATCGAGGCCGACGGCCCGCGCCGCCATGATCAGGTAGGCCCCCTGCAGGGTGCCGTTGCGGAACGCGGTCTCGAAGGTCATCTTCTCGCCCGCGAACCAGCTTGCCGCGCCGGCATCGTGGGGGAACAGGAAATCGAGCCGTCCCGCGAAATCCAGATCGTAGGCGACGATGAAGGTCGCGGGCGCCGCCATGGTCTTGTCCAGATTGCCGCCCGACAGCGCCGGGCGGAGCCGCTCCTTGCCCTCGGGACTCCGCACCACGGTGAGGCGCGCCGGGGAGACGTTCGCGCTGGTCGGCGCCATCTTCATCAGGTCGAAGATCTCGCGAATCTGGCCGTCCGACACGTCGCGGTCGAGCCACCCGTTGACCGTCCGTGCCTCGGTGAACAGCAGCCGCATGGCGCTTTCATCGATGCCGCCGATGGCCGCCCGCATGGCGGCGAACTCCTCCCGGGCCTGCTTGTTCGGATCCTGATCGCTCATGGGCGGCGCCCTCCTCTGGAAACCGTCCCCAACATACCCGACCGCGCGCCCGGCGCCAGCCCCGATCGGACTCCCTTCGGGGAGGGAGAGGGGTAGGTGACACAAACCAAGCCGTCATCACCGGGCTTGACCCGGTGATCCACGCTTGGCGGCCGGCGCACCACGTGGATGGCCGGGTCTGGGCCCGGCCATGACGCTCTTCATTTGGGGCACACGCCAGTCGTCATGCCCCGCCTCTGTGCGGGGCATCCACGTTTTTCTGGATTACCCGGACAAGCCCAAGGACCGGCGGGTAATGACGAGCTTCTTTGATTCAGCATCACGCGTCATGCCCCGACTTGTTCGGGGCATCCAGGATATTCACCACAGAGAACACCGAGGACACAGAGTATCTACACTCAATTCTGCTCCGTGATCTCTGTGTGCTCTGTGGTGATTTTGTCCCCTCCCCCCGCCCCGCGGTCGAATGTATGTCCATGTGATGCGAAAACGAGATTTCCGGGGAAACCTATGGCATGGGGCGAGGCCGTTTTGCTATAGATGCGCAACCCGCCGTTTGAGCCTATACTGTGAAGCCCCATGTTAAAGTCATTGGGAGGTGCGGCGCTCGGACGCCCGGGGCCTTGAATTCGGTACGCGTGAATTCGTTAATTGATTGGGCGGCGCATGAGGCCGTCGCGAAGTTCTTCGAACCCCGACCGGGCGCGCTCCCGGCAGGAAGAACGCATCGAAAAGGAAGGTTGAGAGCATGAAATTCAAATACTGCCTTTACTCGGACATTCACGGCCAGATCCCGCAGCTGGAGGCCGTGGAGGCCGCGGTCGAGAAGGAGAACGCCGACAAGATCATCGTCATCGGCGACCTCGTCGGCCTGGGTCCGGAACCGGCCGAGATCGTTCAGCGGATGATGGACCGTCCGTGGATCGACGTGATCGTCGGCAACGTCGATTTGTGGGTGACCCGCAAAATCTGGGAAACCGGCACGCCGAAGAGCCCCCATCAGGAATGGATGTTCCGGATGATGGAAATGACCCGCGAGCGGATGAACGACGATCAGATCGAGTGGCTCGACAAGCGTCCCTTCTCCATCACCTACACCCCGGAGATCAACCGCAACTTCCACGTCTTCCACGGCACGCCCTATGACATCGGCGACAGCGACGCCTTCCCGTTCCGGCTCACCGACGACGAGATCGGCGAGAAGCTCGACGATTTCGATTTCGACGTCGGCGCCCACGGCCATATTCACGGGCCGTCGGTCCGCCACATCCCGAAGAAGAACGGCAAGCCCCAGATCCTGGTCTGCGCCGCGGCCGTCGGCATGAGCTGGGACGGCGATCCGCGTCCGTCCTACGCGGTCGTCGAGTATGCGTCCGAGGGCGCCTGGGACGCCGGCAACGGCAAATGGAACTGCCGGGTGGAGCGGGTCGAGTTCGACAGCGAAGAGCAGGCCACGTTCAACGAGAACAGCTGGATCGAGCACGGCGAGCGGATCGGCGGCATGATCCGCTCGGGCCAGTTCTGGAACCCGGACCACATGCCTCACTAGCCCGTGGCGGCAGCCCCGGGCGGGTCCGGCATCCGGAGCTGGGCCGGCCAGATCAAGGATCGGATCCGCCATCGTTACACGCGCCTCGCCGGGGAAGAGAGCTTCCCCACCGGCGGGGCGCGCCGCCTTTTGGAGGCCGGCTATCCGGCGGGCGCCGTCGGCCGGCTGCCCAACCGGCTGGCCGGACGCTACACCGGCTGCGGCTATCCGTTTCCCGGCGGCGATGCCCTGGAAGCGCTCAACCCCGGGACGGTGCTCGATCTCGGCTGCGGCGCCGGGATCGACGGTTACCTACTAGTAGACAGGCTGAAATCGGATGTTCTGGTTTTGGGCCTGGACCTCACCCCGGCCATGCTGGCCGGCGTGCCCAACGGGGTCGCGGGCGACATGGAGGCGCTGCCTCTCCCGGATGCCCGCGCCGACCTGATCATCGCCAACGCCTCGCTCAATCTTTGCACGGACAAGCGCCGGGCGCTGGCCGAGGCGTTTCGCGTGCTGCGCCCCGGCGGCCGCCTGTGGGCCCGGGACCTGGTTTCGGACGGCGAACTGCCGCGGGAAGTGATCGAGGACCCGCTCTCGGACGCGGCCTCGCTCGGCGGCGTCGAGAGCGAGGAAAAGCTGGCATCGCTTCTATCCGAGGCGGGATTCGAAGGGGTGAGGATCACCGATCACCGGCCGTTCTCGTTCGTCACGTCGGTCCGGATCGAAGCGGCGCGGCCGGGGCACCACGTGGATGGCCGGGTCCGGGCCCGGCCATGACGAGCTTCTTTGTTTCAACACCACCCGTCATGCCCGTGCTTGACACGGGCATCCACGCTTTGGAGTGCGGCCGTCAGAAGTGCCCGTAGACCAAACCCGGCAGCCAGAGCGCGACCGGCGGGAAGCCGACGACGATCGCGAGGCGAACCAGATCGGCGCAGAAAAACGGGCCGATCCCCCGGAAAATCACGTTGAGCGGCACGTCCGGCATCATGGTCTTCATGACGAAGACGTTGAGGCCGATGGGCGGCGTGATCAGGCTGATTTCCGTCATCATCACCAGCACGATGCCGAACCAGATCAGGTCGTAGCCCAGGGATTCGATCACCGGAACGAAGATCGGCACGGTCAGGAAGATCATCGCCAGCCCCTCGACCACGGTGCCCAGCGCGACGAAGAACGCCAGGATGACCAGAAGGACCATGAACGGCGCCAGGTTCAGGGACTCGATCCAGTTCACGACCCCGGAAGAGATACCGGCGAGGGCGATGAAATTATTCAGGATCAGGGCGCCGATGGCGATCATGAACACCATGGCGGTCGTCTGCGCGGCTTCGACGAGGGATTCGAAAAAGACCGGCCAGGACATCCGGCGGCGCAGCATGGCGAACAACAGCGCGCCGATGGCGCCGATGCCGCCCGCCTCGTTGGGGGTGAAAACGCCGAATGTGATGCCGCCGAGGATAAGGAAGAACAGCAGCACGATCCCCCAGACCCGGTAAAGCTTCCGGAACCGCAATTTCCAGGCCGTGCGTTCGCCGCGGGGGCCCATTTCCGGCCGGACGGCGGTGATGACCATGATCACCGCAATGTAGAGAACCACCGAAATGATGCCGGGAATAATGCCGGCGGCGAACAGCTCGGCGATGCCCTCTTCGGTGAGGATGCCGTAGATGATCAGCGCGGCGCTCGGCGGGATGAGGATGCCGAGGGTGCCGCCGGCGGCGACGGTGCCCGCCGCCAGGCTGTCGGCATATTTGTATTTGCGCATGGAGGGGACGGCGACCTTGGCCATGGTGGCGACGGTGGCCAGCGAGCTTCCCGAGACCGCCGCGAAGCCGCCGCAGGCGGCGATGGTCGCCATCGCCAGGCCGCCCTTGTGATGGCCGAGCCAGGCGTCCGCCGCCTCGTAGAGATCGTCCGACAGGCCGGCGCGAAAGACGAAGGCGCCCATCAGGAGGAACATGGGCAGGACGGCGAAATTGGTGTTGAGCACCACGTCCATGATCTGCTGGACGACCATTTCGAGGGCCGGGCCGGGCCCCCGCAATATCCCGAAGCCGACGCCGCCCACCGCCAGCATGGCGAAGCCCAGCGGAAAGCCCAGAAAGGCAATAACGAACAGAATGGCGAAGCCGATGAGGGATACGGTCATGAGCTGTTATTCGCGCGACACGTCAGTGGGCCGGATGGTCGCCGGGATCGGTCTTCAGCCGGTCGATATCCGGCGGCTTGACCGCCAGCCGGCCGGTGGCCATCTGCCACATCATGATGATCAGAATGACGACCGTGATCATCGAAAGGAAGGACAGGCCGTAGAGCAGCGGCGCCCGGGAAAGACCCAAATCCTCGGTGACGAAATTGGCCTGGGCTTCGTCGATCCCCGCCGCGATGAGACGTTCGGCGATAAAGGCGATGACGCAGGCGCTGCCGGCCAGAATGGAAAATTGCTGAATCCAGCGGAACCGTCCGCGGATGAAACTGTCGAACAGATCCACGGTGATGTGAGACCGCGCCAAGGTAATCAGGGGAAGCGCGGCAAAAGTCACCACCCCAAGCAGCAGACCGACAATCTCGAACGTGCCCTGGATCGGCGCGCTGAACACATACCTGCCGATCACATCGGCGAAAGTCAGCGCGGCCATGGCGAATATCATCACCGCCGCGATCAGCTTCAGCGCCGTAAATACCCAATTGGCAGACTGCCGGGCGCCTTCATCGGCGCCCGGCATTTCAACTTCGGACACGGTTCTCCACCGCCTGGAAACTAGAACTGGGACTTGAAGAATTCCAAAGCGGCCTTGCCGTCGACGCCCTTGGAATTGGCGACCTTCAGCCAGTCATCGACAACGAATTGCGTTCTGGCCCGGATTTCCTTGACGAACTCGGGGCTGGCGTTGTGGAACTTGATCCCTTTCTTGAGTGCCGCCTCTTTCGCCTTGCCATTCAGGAAATCGACGCGCTTGCCGGCGTTGACCGCAATGGTATCGCCGGAAATGCCGGTGATCGCCTTGCGTTCGCCAGCGGTCAGGCCATTCCACTTCTTCTCGCTGAAGAGGAAGGAGAAATTGTTCGATTGGAAACCGCCGGGGATATCGGTGATGTCGGTGATGTACGGCATCAGCTTGAAGGTCATCAGCGGATAGTGGGATGTCACCGAGCCCTTGACGATGCCCTTGGAAACGACGTTGAACATCTTGACGCCCGGAACCGACACGACGACCGCGCCCAGCTCCTTCATCATCCGGTTGGGAATTCCGTTGATCGCCCAGACCTTGTAGTTCTTGAGGTCTTCCACCTTGAGAATGGGCTTGTCGGCCAGGAAGCTGGCGGCGGACACCGTCCACTGCCCCAGGAGTTTCATTCCCTTGTACTCGTTGGCCTTGTCGAGGAATTTCACATGGGTGCGCCACATGGCGAGGCCGCGTTTTTCCGCCGAGGAGGCGCCGAACGGAATCTGGGCGATATTCGGAAGCTGCAGCCGGCCGGACTCGAAATTGTTGGCCAGCATGGCGGCGTCGGCGATGCCCTTGGACACCATGTTCCACTGCTTGGGCGGCGGGGCCAGCGACTTTTCGGTGAACTTGACCTTGACGCTGCCATTGGTCACCCGCTCGACATCCTTGGCCCACGGAATGAACATGCCGACGTTGAACGGATGCTTCGCCGGGACGAAGCGGTTGAACAGGATTTCGGTCTCGGCACTGGCCGGGGACGAGGCGAACGAGGCCGCCATCATCGCAGCGGCGCCGGCCGGCAGCAGCAGATGCTTGGAAATGAATTTGGACATGAATGTCTCCCATGATGCGCGTTTCGTTTAATCCGCTTGGCGGCACCCGGCAACCTTAGGGGAATAATCCGATTGTGCGTATCCCCTTCGGCGACGGAGCGCCGCAAGCCCGCAGGGACGGGAGCCGCGCCCTATTCCGCCCCTCCGGATCGACCGGCAATTGGTACAACGGTTGAAAGCATGGCCGCAACCAAAACCATCCGTTCCGCGGTGCGGGCCGTGATCGCGGCGTGACCTGCTATCCGTGCTTTTGACGCTCCCCGAATCCGTGTAGAAGGGCGGCAATGTCCCTGATCGCCGACAATACCGCGTTGGCCGAACTCTGCGGCCGGTTGGCAAACGAAGAATTCGTCACCGTCGACACCGAGTTCATGCGCGAGAGCACCTATTGGCCGCAGCTTTGCGTCATTCAGATGGCCGGAGACGGCGAAGCCGCCGCCGTCGATGCGCTCGCCGACGGCATCGATCTGACGCCGGTCTTCGAGCTGATGCGCAATCCGGGTGTGCAAAAGGTCTTCCACGCGGCGCGCCAGGATCTGGAGATTTTCTACCACCTGACGGGGGAGTTGCCGGCGCCCATGTTCGACACCCAGGTCGCCGCGATGGTTTGCGGTTTCGGCGATTCCGTCGGCTACGAGACATTGGTCCGAAAACTGGCCAAGGCCGAAATCGACAAGTCGTCCCGCTTTACCGACTGGTCGCACCGGCCGCTGACCGATAGGCAAATCAACTACGCGCTCGCCGATGTCACCCACCTCAGGACCGTCTATCGCAAGCTGTCCGACAAGCTCGGCGACAACGGCCGCCGGGAATGGCTGGATGAGGAAATCGGCACGCTCACCACCCACGGCACCTATGTGACCGAACCGGATCAGGCATGGAAACGGGTCAAAAGCAAATCCGTCAAACCTCGTTTTCTCGCCATCCTCCGGGAGGTGGCCGGCTGGCGAGAACTTCAGGCCCAGGCCCGGGATTTGCCCCGCAACAGGGTCCTGAGGGACGAAGCCCTGGTCGAAATCGCCCATCACGCGCCCCGCTCACCCGGCGATCTCGCGCGCACCCGCGGCCTCGGCAAGCGAATGGCCGAAGGAGAGGCCGGCGCCGCAATCCTGGAGGCCGTCGAACGGGGCCTCGCCGTCCCCATCGGAGAATGCCCCCGGCCCGAAAAGAAGGAGCCGCTGCCCCGCGGATTGGGCCCGGTGTCGGACCTGATGAAAGTGCTGCTCAAGATGAAGTGCGAGGAGCATCACGTGGCGCAGCGCTTGGTGGCCAACAGCGACGATATCGAGCGGCTGGCGGCCTTCGGCGACAAGGCCGACGTGCCGGCGCTCGCCGGATGGCGGCGGAAAATCTTCGGAGAGGACGCGCTCGCCCTGAGGCGCGGCGATATTGCCGTCCTCGTCGCCGGACGGAAGCTCGAGATCGTCGAACTGGAGCCGGACGCCGATTAGAGCGTGAAGACTCGATTGGGCCTCGAAAGGGGATTCCCCTGGTTGGCTTGAACTGATTCCTTGTCGCGGCGTCGCCGCAAAGTCCCCCTCACCCAGCTTCGGATAGGCTCGGCGTTCGCCTCGCCAACTCGGTCAATCCCCAGCGGGGAATGACCTTACCTACGCATCCCTCTCCCCCTCCAAGGGGGAGAGGGTCAGGGTGAGGGGGTTGCTCACGGCGCTGTCGGGTCGACAGAGCAGGAGAGGCGCGCCGCCAAAGCGTCATGGCCGGGCCCAGACCCGGCCATCCACGTGTACCGCCGACCGCCAAGCGTGGATGCCCGTGTCAAGCACGGGCATGACGACTTGCGGGTTAACTAATCTTCGGTTTCACGTCGAGGGTCTTGGCGAGGTCGCGGAACAGCCGCTCCACCGCCTCGCTGTGGAACAGTTTCCCGTTCGGCGCCAAACCCAGCGTCAGGTTCGATGCGGTGAGCGACAAGCCGGTCTTTTCCAGCAGGCCCGGCACGCCGCCCGAAATGACGTGGGCCAGCCTCAGCGCCAGGCCAAGGACCGCCGCGGCGTGTTCCCTGTCCTCGGTCAGCAGAGGCCGGATTTGATTGACCTCGTACTGGCGGCGGCTGCCGTCGTAGCGGACGAAAACCGCCAAGGCCAGGAACGCTCGATCGCCGTGGGTCAATCCGGCAATCGGCAGCCGCAATACCCTCAGGAACGAGTGGAGGGCCCGATAGTCGGGATGATCCGCCCACCCCATATCGCTCAAGAGCGCAGCGGCCAGGCACAACCGCCTGTCATGAGCGGACGCATCGGGGAACAAGGGTTCGAGCCATGACACGACCTCCTCGCCATGGACCGAAAACCGGCCGCCGCGCCGGGCGAATCCCTCGCACGCGCTGATCAGTGGATCCTCGCGGCGGGTTTCATCGCTCAGCATCTCGAACAGCTTCCCTTCCCGCATGCTGTAGCCCGAGAACACCAGCCGTTCCGGTCGGGCACGCTCCAGCAGGCGGTTCATGGCCATGGCGGCGAAGGGCAGGGTCTCGGCCCGGCGCCGGGAGAGGCCGGTAATCCGTTCCAGGGATTTACGGCCGAGGCCCGACAGAACCCGGGTCATTTCAATCGCCGTGTCGGCGGGCACGGAATAGCCGTCGAGCACATGCAGGGGATAATCCTTCTGGGTGATCGAGACCCGCGCAAGCGCCCGCCAGGCGCCGCCGGTGGCATAGACCCGGCGCCCGCGAAAGTCGGCGAGCCAGGGCAGCCGGTCGAGCGCCGCGTCGACCAGATTTCGGGTTTTGATCACGTCGCCCTCGGAATCCTCGGCAATCCGGAGGTGGCCGAGGGGAAGCGAGCAACTCTCGCCGAAGTCTCCCCGGTTGAGCGAGACCAGATCCAGGCTGCCGCCGCCCATGTCGCCGACCAGACCGTCGGCATCGGGCATCCCGCTGAGAACGCCGGTCGCCCCGAGCCTTGCTTCCTCGTCACCGCTCAGGACATGGACCGCCCGCCCGAAGCGTTTCTCGACCCGCGCCGCGAAGGCCGGGCCGTCTTCCGCCTCCCGGACGGCGGCTGTCGCCAGCAGTTCCAATTGGCTGACTTCCATCTCCTCGGTGAGGTTGATGAACCGGGTCAGCGCCGACATGGCGAGCTTTACCCCATCGGCGTTGAGTTTTCCCGATTTGCTCAGGCCGCGGCCCAGCGCGCAGGTGACCCGCTCATTGAAAATCGGAACCGGCAGGCGGCTGAGAGAGTCGTAAACCACGAGACGAACGGTATTGGACCCGATATCGACGATGGCGATGCGCCCGGCGCCGTTTTCCGGCGACAGCTGTTGGGTCCGGGCCTTGTCTGCGAGAGAGTAGATCTCGGCGCTCATACGGTTTGCGATCCGCGCCTCAATCCCGGGCCGAGACCGGTCTCGGCATCTGCGGCCGATGCTTTTCGAGAGCGCTGCCGCGGCCCGACAGGCTCGGATTTGTCATGAAATAGGTGTGTGCGCTGAAATCGTCCGGCGCCGCCTCGAGCTTCGTATAGGCCCCGTCCGGGCCCATGGACCAGCTTTGCCGGACGTCGTTCAAATTGGCGACCATCACCTGCTCGACGACCTGTTGGTGGACGGTCGGGTTCTCGATCGGCACCAGCACTTCGACGCGCCAGTTGAGGTTTCGGGGCATCCAGTCGGCAGATGAGATGTACACCTTGGCCTTCGGTGAGGGCAGCTTCTGACCGTTCCCGAATACCACGATTCGCGAATGTTCAAGAAATCTTCCGATGATCGACTTGACCCGGATGTTCTCGGACAGACCGGGCACCCCGGGACGCAGGCAGCAAATCCCGCGGATGACCAGATCGACCTGCACCCCCGCCTGTGACGCTTCGTAGAGGCAATCGATAATTCCCGGATCCACCAGGGAGTTCATTTTCGCCCACACGGCCGCCGGACGCCCGGCGCGGGCATGCCCGATCTCCGCGTCGATCAGTTCGGTCAGGCGCTCGCGGAGACTCAGCGGAGAAACCGCAAGCTTGGTCAGGTTGCGGGGCTCGGCGTACCCGATCATGAAATTGAACACCTGAGCCGCCTCTCGGCACAGGCCGGGATCGGTGGTGAAGTAGGACATGTCCGTATAGACCTTGGCGGTCTGGGGGTGGTAGTTGCCGGTACCGAAGTGGGCGTAGGAGATCAACTCGTTGCTCTCCCGCCGCACCACCAAACTGATTTTGGCGTGTGTCTTCTTGTCGACGAAGCCGAACACCACTTGCGCGCCGGCGCGCTCCAAATCCCGCGCCCACCGAATATTGGCTTCCTCGTCGAAGCGGGCCCGGAGTTCCACCATCGCAGTCACCGACTTGCCAGCTTCCGCCGCCTCGATCAGCGCCGCCACGATCGCCGAGTCGTTGCTGGTCCGGTAGAGAGTCTGCTTGATGGCGACGACGTCGGGGTCCCGGGCGGCCTGGCGGAGGAACTGGGCCACCACCTCGAAGCTCTCATAGGGATGGTGGACGATGAAATCCTTGGTTCGGATCGCGGCGAAGCAATCCCCGCCCAGTTCCCGGACCCTCTCCGGAAACCGGGCGTCATAGGGCCGGAACTTGAGATCCGAGCGCTCGACGCGGGTGATTTGCTCCAAATCGCTCAGACCCGGCATACCGTCGTGAAGCACCACGTCTTCAGCATCGACCGCCAGGCCGTCGACGATCATCGTCTGGAGATCGTCGGAGATGTCGGCGTTGACGGAGAGATGGATGGTGACGCCCCGGCGCCGCTGCTTCAGCGCCGACTGGAAGCTGCGCACCAGGTCCTCGGCCTCCTCGTCGATCTCGAAGTCGGTATCGCGGATGACCCGGAACCAGGCGAATTCACCGATCTCGAAGCCGGGAAAGATCCGGTCGAGAAAGAGCGATATGACATCGTCCTGGAGCACGAAGCGCGGGTGCTCGCCGGGCAGCCGCACAAACCGTTCAAGCCTCTGCGGCAGGGTGATCAGCGCCTGAACGTTCTGGCCTTCCCGCGGGCGGCTGATGTTCAGCGCCATTGACAGGCCGAGGTTGCGGATGAACGGAAACGGCTGTGTCGGATCGACGGCCAGCGGCGTCAAAAGCGGAACCACCTGTTCCATGAAATGGCGTTCGAGCCGGGACCGGTCCTCACCCGTCAGCGCATCCGCGTCGACGACGTCGATGTTTTCGCCGCGAAGCTCGGATTTCAGGTCATGCCAGCAGCGTTGCTGATCGGCCATCAAGCGGTTGGCGGCGGCGCGGATGGCGATCATCTGCTCGCGCGGGGTAAGGCCGTCTTCCGAGAGGGTCGCCACGTCGGCGTCGAGTTGGCCCTTCACCCCGGCGACGCGAACCATATAGAACTCGTCGAGGTTGGATGCGGAAATGGACAGGAAGCGGACCCGCTCGAGCAATGGATACGCTCGATTGCCGGCTTCCTGGAGCACCCGGTCGTTGAACGACAGCCAGGACAGCTCGCGATTCAGAAACCGCTCGTCCGGTCCCGGCACCGAGGTATCGTGATTTCGCTCGGGTGACGCAATCATCTCTCTCCCCCGGAACGGATTTTACCCCGGCCGCCGGGTGTCCGAAAGCATGCAAAGAGGTGGAGACAGCGGGTGAAATCGGTCATTCTCTGCCGGAAACGGCCCGGAAAGTCCTTGAAAAGTCCTTGGGAAGTCCTTTTGAAGCGCCTTTATCTGCTCCGACACGCCAAATCGAGCTGGGCCAACGAAAGCTTGAGCGATTTCGACCGTCCCCTGAACAAGCGCGGCCGGCGCGCCGCCGCGCTGATGGGCGAATTCATGGAAAAGAACGGCCATCATCCGCAACTGATCCTGTCCTCGCCCTCGGCCAGGACGCGGGAGACGCTGACCATTCTCGAACGGCACGGGTCGTGGACCCATGACACCCGATTCGAAGACGATCTCTATGGGGCATCGTCGTTCGTGATGCTCAATCGTCTGCGGGAGCTCCCGGATACGGCCGCCGCGGTCATGTTGCTCGGCCACAATCCGGGACTGGAATCGATGGCGCACTTGATGATCGGCGATGCCGCGCCGAACGCACTGTCCAGGCTCCGGGCCAAATACCCGACCGGGGCATTGTCGGTCATTTCATTCGGGGCCGGGACGTGGCGCGATGCCGGACCCGGCGCCGGAACCCTGGAGGCTTTTGTTCGTCCCGCCGATCTGGAGAGGGAATAGCCCCTGGAATTCCGAACTATGCCTGCCGCTAGTTTCCGGCGCGCCCCGCCAGCACCGTCCGTACGAACGGCAGGGTGACGTTGCGCTTTTCCGCCAAAGATGCGCGGTCGATATCGTCGACCAGCTTGTCGAGGGCGGTAAAGGACCGCTCGATGCGGGGCAACAGAAACGAGATCACCGCCGGATCGACCCGCAACTGGCGGTCGGAAAACTGCTTGGCCAGGACCGCCGCCATCAGATCTTCATCGGGCAAACGAATACCGACGGAGGCGGCGGCGCGCAGCCGGGACGCCAAGTCGGGAAGGCCGATGTTCCATCGGGCCGGCGGCGTTCCCGCGGTGAGCAGGAGCCGGCTATTCCCGTCCGCCGCCACATTGTAGAGATGCAAGAGGACGGCCTCGTCCGCCGATTTGTCCGCGTCGTCGACGATCACCACACCCCCGTCACCTTGCGCCCCCTGGACATCGCCGTCATTCAGCGCGCCGCCCTGAACCAGCGTCCCGCCGGTCTGAGCCTGAAAGACATGCGCCAAATGTGTCTTTCCGCTGGCCGGCGGCCCGTGAACCACCAGGGCGGGTCCCGGCCAGTCCGGCCATTTGTCCAGCCACGCCACCGCCGCGCGATTGCACTCGGTCACCAGGAAGTCGGCGCCGCTCATCGACGGCCGATGATCAAAGCCAAGCGGAAGTTGCCGGGCGCCGGTCATGCATCCGGGTCTTCGCCGGCCTCATCGCCGCCGGCGCCATAGAGCGGGCTTTCCAGATACCGGCGGAGAAAGAACCGGATCAGCACGCCGATGGTTGCCGCGGCCGGCACGGCGAGCAGCACACCGGTAAAGCCGAAGATGGCGCCGCCGGCGAGAAGCGCGAAAATCACCCAGACCGGGTGCAGGCCCACCCGGTCGCCCACCAGCTTGGGCGTCAGGAACATGGACTCGGCCACCTGGCCAGCCATGAATACGGCGAAGACGAAGACGAACGGCAGAACCTCGGTGAACTGGGCGAACGCGACGCCGAACGCGACGCCCATCCCCACCAGCATCCCGAAATAGGGAACGAAGGAGATCAGGCCGGTCGCCAATCCGATGGTAAGGCCGAAATCCAGCCCGACGATGGTCAGGCCGACCCCGTAGAAAACGGCGAGAAACAGGCAGACGGTCCCCTGCCCGCGGACGAAGCCGGCAACGGTGGTATCGATGTCGGAAAGGATTTCGCGGATGGCCGGTGCGTGGCGGCGGGGCAGCCAGCTGTCGACCCGTTCAACGATGCGGTCCCAATCGCGCAACAGGTAGAAGCTGACGATCGGCGTGATTATCACCAGGGACAGCAAATTGAAGAAGGCGACGCCGCCCTGCCAAATCCGGGCGAGCACGCCGCCGGCCCAAGCGATCAAAGTGCCGGCGGAGGACTGGGCGGCATCGCGCAGCTGCTCCAGCCGGTCACTGGAAATCAGGCCTTCGACCCGTTCCTGGATCGGCGCGATCCAGGCGACGAAGGAATTGACCAGCTGCGGCAGTTTCTCGACGAATGCCAGGACCTGCCCCTGAAGCAGCGGCACCAGCAGCACCAGCGCCAGAATCACCACGGCGAAGAAGATCAGGGTGATGATAATGGTGGCTGCGGTTCTGGACGTCCCCCACGCCTCCAGCCGGTCGGCAAACGGATCGAGAAAATAGGCGACCGCCATTCCGGCCACGAACGGGAGCAGAATACTGCCGGTGAGCGTCAGGGCTGCGGCCAAGGCGGCGAGGACGCCGATCCAGACCAGGGTTTGATTGCGCGCCGTCATTACTCGCCGGGCTCCAATGCCGAGGCACGCCGGCCCCACACCCACACATACGCCGTGCCCGACGCAAAGGTGGTCGCCGCCACCACATAGATCATCAAATTCACCACTGCCCGGCCCTCCAACTCGTAGCCTGCCATGCCCAGGACGCCGAGGACGAGAAGAAATTGCACCGTCGTGTTCAATTTGCTGATCAGCAGCGGCTGCATGGTCAGCCGCTGATAAAGCACATGATAAAGAAGTGCCCCGAGGAGGATCAGCCCATCCCGGAACACCACCAGGATGACCAGCCACGTGGGCAGAAATCCGGCGTGTCCCAGGGCGACAAACACGCTGACCAACAGCGCCTTGTCGGCGACCGGGTCCAGAAATCCGCCGAGCACGGTTTCCGAGTTGAAACGCTTGGCGATGAAGCCGTCCACCGCATCGCTTGCGCAGGCGACAAGAAAAACCCAAAAGGCCCAGAGGTAGGCGTCACTGAGGATCAGCCAGACCGCCAGCGGCACCGACAAGAGCCGGGCGAAACTGATGAGATTGGGAATGTTGACCCTGAGCGTTTGGCGCATCTCGCCTTAGCCCTGGTTGGGCGCCGCCGCCCGGGGCGGCGCGCCGCCCGAGCCCAGTTCGAGGATCCAGTTGCCCTCTTCCTCACGGAGGCGGAGGTCCGCCTGGGCCAGCGCCAGCGCCAGCTGGTCGATATCGCCGAGATATTGAATGTTGAGGCGCGCCTCGTCACGGGACAGCAGGACGAGATCAATGCGGTCGACAACCGCCACCTGCCCCAGCCTGGACCGGGCCGTCACCCAATCGCCGAGCGATTTGATCGGCAGCACGACCGCCACAATTTCGCTGCGCTCGAACTGTATAAGGTTGTCGGCTTTCCACTGGTCCTCGATCTCATCGGCAGCCTGGGCCGCCGCGCGCCGCAGGACCGCCTCGATCGCCTCGCCCGGCCGGCCGGTGACGCCGGTGATGATGGCCTGCTCGGAAACCGACGCGCCATAACGGTTGACGGTGACGGAAATCGAGGGCGCGCCGCCCGGCGCCGCCGCGAGTTCGGCAAGGGCGACGATCACGTCGCTGGTTCCGTAGCGCCCGGACAGCGCTTCCAGCCGCGCGCGGTCTCCGGCAGCCGCCTGTTCCGCGCCGATGGCCGCGATATCGGCCAGGTCGCCTGCCGGACGCTCCATCGGGACCAGACCGGCCACGGCATCGGGCCCGCCTATGCCGGTCCACGCGTCCCGCCAGGGGTTGGGGTCGTCCCACAGTACGACCACCCCCGCGGCGCGGTAGACCGGCAGCACCAGCACCGGTTTGCTCGGGGTTTCGGCGAAGTCGATGGCCAAATCGCGAAGCAGCCGTCGCACTTCGCGCGGCTTGAAACGAAATGTCAGTTCGGCGAGATACCTGACGGCGGAGGTTTTCTCATTGGCGACCGAGAGGTCCTGGACCAACTCGGCGCGGTCCGCGGCGCGCAACACCGGCAGGCGGTCGATATCCGACTTCAGCGTCAAGCGATCGAGGAGAATTTCGAAGGCACGCTGTTCTCCCGCCGCCAGTGCGCGCGCCCGGGCGGCGGCGGCGGTTTCCGCCGTCACATCGACGGCCACGCCCGAAACCTTGAACACATCCTGCGCAATCGCCGTACCGCCGGCGGGGGCGACCGCCAGGGCCAATGCAAGTCCGAAGACCGCCACGACGTGCAGGGCGCGCGCCCGTCGTTCGCGCGTCAGCGGCATCCCGGCGCCTGGCGAGACGCCGGGCCAGATAGGTTTTCCGAACATTGCAAACCGCCCCGGATCAAGTATGTTTTCGGCCTTCGTGGGCGGCTAATTTAGCACGTAGAAACGATGGAGGAAGGCATTTCCAAGGGCGGCGGCAAGCGGAAATTCGGGCACCACGGCAGGCCGGTGGAGTTCACCCTGAACTACAAGGATGCCGGCGTCGACATGGATGCCGCAGATGAGTTGATCGACGCCATCCGGCCCGCAGCCAAGGCCACCGGCCGGCCGGGCGTCATGTCCGGGCTCGGCGGATTCGGCGCCCTGTTCGACCTCAAGGCGGCGGGCTATCGGGACCCCATCCTGGTTTCCGGTACCGACGGCGTCGGCACCAAGCTGAAAGTGGCGACCGCGATGGGGCGACACGACACCATCGGCATCGATCTCGTCGCCATGTGCGTCAACGATTTGGTGGTCCAGGGCGCCGAACCGCTGTTCTTTCTGGATTACTTCGGCACCGGGCGGCTGGAGCCGGCAGTGGCCGCCTCGGTCATCAACGGCATCGCGGACGGCTGCCGGCAGGCCGGGTGCGCCCTGATCGGCGGCGAAACGGCGGAGCTGCCCTCCATGTACGCCGACGGCGATTACGATCTCGCCGGGTTCGCGGTCGGCGCCGTGGAACGCGATGCGCTGCTCACCGGCGACGCCGTCCGGGAAGGCGACGTCGTACTGGGGTTCGCCAGTGCCGGCCTGCATTCCAACGGCTTTTCCCTTGCCCGGCGAGTGGTCGAAATGGCGGACCTGACCTTTGAGGACCCGGCCCCCTTCGCGTCCGGGCAGAGCATCGGCGAGGCTTACCTGACCCCGACCCGGATTTATGCGCGTGCGGCGCTGGCCGGCATCGGCGCCGGCGGCGTTCACGCCATTTCCCACATCACCGGCGGCGGACTGCTCGACAACATTCCCCGCGTGCTTCCCGACGGACTGGGCGTCGATCTCTATGCCAGGGCGTGGGACCTGCCGCCGGTATTCGCCTGGCTGGCCGAGGCCGGCGGCGTGGCGCCTCGGGAAATGGCCCGGACCTTCAATTGCGGTATCGGCATGGTGGCGCTGTGCCCGGCGGACGAAGCGGCGGAGATCAAGTCGGCGCTGGAGGCGGCCGGCGAGACCATCAGCGCCATCGGCGAAGTGGTCCGCCGCGGCAACGATGCGGACCGGGTCCGAATTCACGGCCTGGACGACGTGTTCGGCGGATGAAGATCGCCGTCCTCATTTCCGGGCGCGGCAGCAATCTGCAGTCGCTGATCGATGCCGCGGCGGCGGAAGAATTAGGGGCCGAGATCGCCCTGGTCGTCTCCAACGTGCCGGATGCTCCCGGTCTCGAACGGGCCGCCAAGGCGGGCATACCGACCGAGACCGTCGATCACCGGGACTTCGAGGGCCGGGAGCCGTTCGAGGATGCGCTCCACGCAGCGCTTTCCGGCCGATCCATCGAACTCGTCTGTCTTGCCGGGTTCATGCGGCTGCTGACCGGCAGCTTCGTCGGCAAATGGCGGGACCGGCTGATCAATATCCACCCCAGCATTCTGCCGGCGTTCAAGGGTCTTCACACCCACGAGCGGGCCATCGAGGCGGGCGTGAGGTTTTCCGGCTGTACCGTCCACTTCGTGACCCCGGAGATGGATGATGGGCCGATCATCGCGCAGGCCGTCGTGCCTGTCCTGCAGGGCGACACGCCCGGGGATTTGGCGGCGCGCATTCTCGCCGAAGAGCACAAGCTGTACCCGCTGGCGGTCCGGCTGATCGCCGAGGGCCGGGCCAAGGTGGTCGGAAACAGAGTGGAGATAAGCGAGATGGGGGAGGCGCCCTCCCCGGTTGTCAATCCCGCGGGCTAGAGCCGATCTAGCCGACGATATCCAGCTCACAAAAAAAGAAGGCTATCTCGCGGACCGCGGTTTCGGGCGCATCGGAACCGTGGACGGAGTTGGCCTCGATGCTCTCGGCGAAATCCTTGCGGATCGTGCCGTCATCGGCGTTGGCCGGGTTGGTGGCGCCCATAACCTCGCGGTTCTTGGCAATGGCGTCCTCGCCTTCGAGGACTTGAACCACCACCGGTCCGGAAATCATGAAGTCGCACAAATCGTCGAAGAACGCCCGCTCGGCATGCACGTCGTAAAACCGTTCCGCCTGCTCCCGGGTCAGGCGGACCCGGCGCTGGGCGACGATCCGCAAACCGGCCTCTTCGAACCGGGCATTGATCTGGCCGGTGAGATTGCGCCGGGTGGCGTCCGGTTTGATGATCGAAAGTGTACGTTCGACGGCCATTGCATCGAACCTCGCGGTTGCCTAGAGAATCGGGTGAAACGTGATCCCTCCGGATACAAAACTGCCGGGAACCCCGAAAAACCGGGGCGCTTATAAACATATGACCGGAGCGTGGCAAGCGTCTAGGGGATTCGCAATTACCTGGCCTGACGGTTCTAGAGCCGATCTAGGCGCCGGCCTTCTCTTCCCAGGCGCCCGAGACATTCTGCTGCCAATAGGTCAGCGCGTGACCAGCGGCCGCCAGGGATTTCCAGCGGCCCCGCGCCGCCTCGACCGCCGCGTCGTCATTGCCGTCGAACAGGTCGAAGCACCGTTCATAGCCGCTCGGATCCTCGACCGCCGCGCCGTCGGTGAGAAACAGGAAGTCCGCCTGGTTGGGGTTTTCCAATGCCGCGGTCAGCCACACCGGCTGGTGCTCGGCAAACCCGTCCGCGGCCGATCCATGGGGCAGCCAGCCGCCCGGGTCCTGGCTCCAGAGTATGGCGTTCAACGATTCCACCCGTTCCTCGGAGGACGCCATCACCACGGCCCGCTTGCCCGCCGCCAGGGTCTTCTCCAGCAGCTTGGGCAACACAACTTCCAGCGGGGAGCGCTGCAGATGATAAAAGGAAACCTCGGTCATGCTCGAACGGTGCCACAATTGCGCCGCGATTGGCAGCGAGTATCGGGCTACTTGCTCTCGTAGTGATCCTTCACCAGCCGGTCGAGCAGCCGGACCCCGAAGGCCGTGCCGCCCTTGGGAACCGTGGGAGCGTCCTTCTTCGACCAGGTGACGCCGGCGATATCCAGGTGAGCCCACGGGGTTTTGCCGACGAACCGGTGAAGGAACTGGGCCGCCGTAATGCTGCCGCCGCCGCGTCCGCCGATGTTCTTCATATCGGCCGCATCGCTGTCGATCATGCGGTCGTAGCCGTCTCCGATGGGCATTCGCCAGAGCTTCTCGTCCACCGCTTCGCCGGCCTTGGTCAACCGGTCGGAAAGCGTGTCGTTGTTGGAGAACAGGCCCGCATATTGATCGGCGAGGCTGACGATGATGGCGCCGGTCAGGGTGGCGAGGTTGACCATGAACTTGGGCTTGAACCGCTCCTTGCAGTACCACAGCGCATCGGCCAGCACGAGGCGCCCTTCGGCGTCGGTGTTCAGCACCTCGATGGTCTGGCCCGACATGGAGGTGACGATATCGCCCGGCCGCTGGGCATTGCCGCCCGGCATGTTCTCCACCAAGCCGATAACGCCGACCACGTTGGCCTTGGCCTTGCGGCCGGCGAGCGCCCGCATGAGGCCGATCACCACGCCGGCGCCGCCCATGTCCCACTTCATGTCTTCCATGCCGGCCGCCGGCTTGATGGAGATGCCGCCCGTATCGAAGGTCACGCCCTTGCCGAGAAAGGCGATGGGCGCGTCCGCCCGGGAGCCCTTGGACTTCCCGCGCTTCGCCGCGCCGTTCCACTGCATGACCACCATCCGCGCCTCGCGGACACTGCCCTGCGCGACGCCGAGCAGCGCGCCCATGCCCAGACGCTTCATCCGGGCGGCGGTCAGAATCTCGACCTTGACCCCGAGCTTCTCGAGCTTCTTCGCCTCCTTGGCGAGGGACTCGGGGTAGAGAATGTTGGGCGGCTCCGAGACCAGATCGCGGGTGAAGAAGACCCCGTCGGCGATCTTGCCGAGCACGTTGTAGCTTCTGCGGGCATTGACGTGTCCCGCGCAGCCGAACCTTATCGATTTGAGGGTCGGCTTGGCTGTGTCCTTTTCCTTGGTCCGGTATTTGCTGAACCGGTAGGAACGCAGCAATGCCCCGTATCCCATCTGGGCGGCGAGCTCGTTGGCCGGGAGCTTGCCGCCATCCACCGGATCGACGGCGACATTGACCGTGCCGCTCTTGGCCCGGCGGGCGTTGGCATACATCGCTCCCCCGATCTTCTGGGCCTGGAGGTCGGTCAACGCCTCCGGTTTGCCGAGGCCCATGATCATGATGGCTTCCAGCCGGGTTCCGGCCGGCGTCCAGATCTTCAAAACCTGATCCGCGTTGCCCTTGAAGTGGCTCGCCTTGATCGCGCGCCTGATGGCGCCGCCGGCTTTCTTGTCGAGCTTGTCGGCGGACGGGGTGAGCTTGCCGCCGGCGGTCGCGAAAACCACCGCGACCCCATTGGTCGCCTGGGCGGGCTTGTCGAACGATATTCTCATTGCGGGACTGCCTTCCTCGGTGATGGGCGAAACGTTCGGCTGCTTCCTGGTTGAGCCATTTGAATTTATGTGATGCGGACGGGCCTGTAAATTCCGGCGGACGGCACGGCGCGGATCACGCCGCCGCTTCTCGGATGCGAACCGGCCGGCGTTTGCGGCCCCAATCGCCGGGCGGGCCGTCGAACACGCCGGCGCAGGGCGTGCCGCAATTGGCGCACCGGCTGTCTTCGGTGATGTTCCATGTGGAGAGCTCGTACCAGTCTCGCCCGATCAGAACGCCGCCGCAGCCATGGCAGTAGGTGCTCGACCCGTCATAGTCATGAATGTTGCCGAGGTAGACGTAGCGAAGCCCCCGATCAAGGGCGATGGAGCGCGCCCGCCGCAAGGTCTCCGGCGGCGTGTTGGGAACGTCGGTCATTTTCCAGTCCGGGTGAAACGCCGAGAAGTGGAGGGGCACGTCGGGTCCGAGATTTTCCGCGATCCACTCGGAGAGTTCGGCCAGTTCCCGCTCCGAATCGTTGTGACCCGGAATCAGGAGGGTGGTGATCTCCACCCAGACGGCGGTCTCGTGCACCAGATATTCGAGGGTGTCCAGCACGGCCTCCAGATGACCGGAACAAAGGTCCATGTAGAACTCTTCGGTGAACGCCTTGAGGTCGATATTCACCGCATCCATGTGTTCATAGAATTCGATCCGCGGCTCGGGAGAGATATAGCCCGCCGAGACCGCGACGCTCTTGATCCCGAGCTCGTGGCACGCCTTGGCGGCATCCACGGCATATTCGAGGAAAATCACCGGGTCGTTATAGGTGAAGGCGACGCTCCGGCAGCCGTGATCCCGGGCCGCGCGGGCGATGGCTTCCGGGCTCGCCCGGTCGGCCAGCTTGTCGAAGTCCCGGGCCTTTGAAATATCCCAATTCTGGCAGAACTTGCAGGTCAGGTTGCAGCCCGCCGTGCCGAAAGACAGGACGGGCGTGCCGGGCAGAAAATGATTGAGCGGCTTTTTCTCGATGGGATCGATGCAGAAACCCGACGAGCGGCCGTAGGTGGTCAACACGATGCCGTCGTCTTTCCGCGCGCGGACGAAACACAAGCCGCGCTGACCGTCGCTCAGCCTGCACTCGCGCGGACACAGGTCGCACTGAATGCGGCCGTCATCGAGGGCGTGCCAATACCGTCCGGGATATGACTGGTCTGCCGGGATCTGGTTCACCTGAGCCTCCCATCGGCGGTACCATCATCCGGGCCATCATACAAATTTGCCGCGGTTGCCTCCAGAGGGCGGCACCGCTGCACCGGCCGCACTTGTCCATCTCGTGGACCCCAGGGAAAATCGCGGTGAATTTGGTGGCGGGCCAGCGGTCAAACTGCCTATAAAAAGCGGTCGCCGGACGCGAACAGGGAGATAAAGACGATGAAATTCGGCATTGGGCAGGCGGTTTCCAGAAAAGAAGACCCGAAATTTCTGACCGGCAAGGGGCGCTATGTGGACGACATGGTGCTGCCCCGGATGACCCACGGCTATGTGCTGCGCTCGCCGCACG
Organism: Rhodospirillales bacterium; assembly: GCA_965207535.1. Taxonomy (GTDB): domain Bacteria; phylum Pseudomonadota; class Alphaproteobacteria; order Rhodospirillales; family UBA2165; genus JAJDXO01. Next base: position 30,394 of record CBDBMR010000012.1, read on the forward strand.
CCAATGCCAAGATCAAGTCCATCGACACCTCGGCCGCCGAAGCCGCCCCCGGCGTCGTCGCCGTCTTTACCGGCGCACACATCGAAGCGGCGGGTCTCCGGGGCATTCCCTGCATGACCATCATCCCCTTCCTGGTGCAGGGCGAGCCGGTCCAGCGGCCCCACGCGGCGCTCGCCAAGGACGAAGTGAAATGCGTCGGCGCCCCCGTGGCCTTCGTGATCGCCGAGACCTTGGCGTATGCCAAGGACGCCGCCGAACTGATCGAAGTGGACTACGAAATTCTGCCGGCGGTCACCACCGTCGCCGCGGCCCGGGCCGACGGCGCGCCCCTGGTCTATGACGGCACCGACAGCAACCTCACCTTCCGGTATGCCATGGGCAACGCCGAGGCCGTCGAGGCGGCACTCGCGGGCGCGCACCACGTCACCAAGGCGCAGATCAACAACAACCGGATCACCACCAATTCCATGGAAACCCGGGTCTCCCTCGGCGATTACGATGCGGGCGAGGACCGCCATACCCTCTATACGACGTCCCAGGTCCCGCACAGCGTCCGGGCCGAACTGTGCCATGAGATCTTCCATATGCCGGAGAGCAGGCTCCGGGTGGTGGCGCCCGACGTCGGCGGCGGCTTCGGCATGAAGGGCGGGTTTTACAGCGAAGACATCCTGACTGTCTGGGCGTCCAAGGAAGTGGGCCGGCCGGTCAAGTGGGTGTCGGACCGGGCCGAGGCGCTGCTCTCCGACTCCCAGGCCCGGGACGTGGACGCCGAGGCCGAGATGGGATTCGATGCCGACGGCAAGGTAGTCGGATTCCGGGTCACCGGGCACTACAACCAGGGCGCCTACATAATGCCGAACGGCGGCATTTCCCCCATGTTCTTCACCACGCTGATGTCCGGCGTCTACGCCATGCCGGCCATCCGCGTGACCACCAACTGTTACTTCACCAACACCCAGGGGACGGCGCCCTATCGCGGCGCGGGCCGTCCCGAGGCGGCTTACGTAGTGGAACGGATGTTCGACATCGCAGCGCGCGAGATGGATATGGACCCGATCGAGCTCCGCCGGCGCAACATGATCAAGCCGGATCAGATGCCCTATCAGACCGCGCTCATGTACCAGTACGACTGCGGCGATTTCGAGGCTTGCATGGACAGCGCCATGGAGGCCGCCGAGTGGGCGGGCTTCGATGCGCGCCGGAGCGCGTCGGAGGCCGACGGCAAGCTCCGCGGCCGCGGGCTGGCGGTCTATCTGGAATCCGCCGCCGTGTTCAACGACCGCATGGAAATCCACTTCGACGGCACCGGCGACGTCACCATCGTCGCGGGCACGCACTCTCACGGGCAGGGTCACGACACGGTCTATGCCCAGATGGCGTCCGAATTCCTCGGCGTCGATAACGAGCGGGTCCGGGTGGTCCAGGGCGATACGGACAAGGTGTCCATTGGCCGCGGTACGATCGGCTCGCGCTCCATGGTGGTCGGCGGATCGGCGCTCAAGAGCGCCGCCGACGAAGTGATCGAGAAGGGCAAGAAGATCGCCGCCCACCTGATGGAAGCTGGCGAGAGCGATATCGAGTTCGACGACGGCGCCTTCACCGTCGCCGGTACCGACAAGTCCATGGATATCACCGAGGTCGCCGCGGCGTCCTACAATCCGATCATGTATCCGCCGCACCTGGGCGTGGGGCTCGAGGGCGTGGGCGCCTTCCAGGCCGGCCTCGGCAACTTCAATTTCCCCAACGGCTGTCAGATCGCCGAAGTGGAGATCGATCCCGACACCGGCAAGGTGGAACTGGTCGGCATGACGGTCACCGACGATGTCGGCACGGTGATCAATCCGCTGCTGCTGAAGGGCCAGCTTCACGGCGGCGTCGCCCAAGGCGTCGGCCAGGCGCTCATGGAGAACATGGTCTATGACGAGAGCGGACAAATGCTTTCGGGCTCGTTTCTGGACTACTGCATGCCCCGGGCCGATGACTTCCCGAAGATCGCCGCCGACTCGCTGCCGGTGCCGACGGGCAACAACCCGCTCGGCGTCAAGGGCGCCGGGGAAACCGGCACCGTCGGTGCGCCGCCCGCGGTGATGAATGCGGTGGTCGATGCCTTGGCCAGCGCCGGCATCACCCATGTGGATATGCCGGCGACACCGGAGAAAATCTGGCGGGCGCTCCAGGAAGCGGCATAGCCTCCAACCGGCCGAGCTTCCGTCGGCCGCCGGGAGCCGCTAGACTGGCCGGCGGAGTTGAGAGGTACGGCAGATGAATGCGGTCCGTCCCCCCGCCGTCGCCGGGATGTTTTATCCGCGCGACCCCAAGGAGTTGAAAGCCTCGGTCGGGTACTACCTGGCCGAAGCCGCAAAGAGCCATCGGGCCGGCGGCCAAGCGGACCGCCGGGCGCCCAAGGCCATCATCGCACCCCATGCCGGTTACATTTATTCAGGCTTTACCGCCGCCTGCGCCTATACCCGCCTTGTCCCGGCGGCCGACAGGATCAAACGGGTGGTGATGATGGGCCCGTGCCACCGGGTCGCCGTGAACGGAATCGCGTTGCCCGAGGCGGATGCGTTCGCGACGCCGCTCGGCGAAATTCCCATCGACGCCGATGCGGTCCGGGAGATCAGCCGCCTGCCCTTCGTTCGGACGTTCGACGCCACCCACAAGGACGATCACTGCCTCGAGGTGCACCTGCCCTTCCTGCAATCCCTCCTCGGCGAGTTCACCATCGTACCGATGATCGTCGGTCAGGCGGCCATCGAACAAGTGGCCGAGGTGCTGGAGATTCTGTGGGGCGGGCCGGAAACATTGATCCTCATCAGTTCGGACCTGAGCCACTATCTGCCCTACGACAAGGCAAAACAGACCGACAGCCGGGCCGGCACGGCAATCGAGGCGCTGGACCCGCTGTCCCTGGAGGACCATCAGGCCTGCGGCCGCCACTCCATCAAGGGTCTGCTTACCGTGGCCAAGCAAAAAGGGCTCGCGGCCCGGACCGTCGACTTGCGCAATTCCGGCGACACCGCCGGGTCACGGGACCAGGTCGTCGGTTACGGCTCATGGATTTTCCAGGAGCCGGACGGCGCCGGCCGGGCAAAAGGCGGCTTCGAGGACCAAACCCGGGCCATCCTCTCACGACACGGAGAGTGGCTGCTCAAACTTGCCGGCCATTCGGTGAAGACCTACCTCGCGGACGGCAAGCAGCACACGCCGAACGTGGCCGCCGCGCCGGCTGAACTGGCCCGCCACGGCGCCAGTTTCGTTACCGTGGAGAAGGAAGGGAAGCTGCGCGGCTGCATCGGGTCGCTCAGCGCCGCGCGTCCCTTGGTGCTGGATGTCGCGGAAAACGCTTTCAAGGCGGCGTTCAAGGATCATCGCTTCCCGCCCCTGTCGCGGGAAGAGTTCGAGGCCGGCAATCTGAGCCTGACCGTCACGGTCCTCGGCGATCTCGTGCCCATCACGTTTTCGGATGAGGCGGATCTCGTCCGACGATTGCGGCCCGGAACCGACGGGCTGCTGATTCAGGAAAGCGACAAACGCGGCGTCTTCCTGCCCGTTGTCTGGGAGAGCATTCAGGAACCGCGAGAGTTCCTGAAACGGCTCAAGCGGAAAGCCGGGTTCGCCCCCGACTATTGGTCCGAGGGTCTCGAGGCCTGGCGATTTGTCACCGTATCGGTCAATTCCACCGACCTCGGGAGCCCCGACGCCGTCTGGCGCTGATCCCTCGCCCGGCCGAGCCGGGCATGGCGTCTTCGGGCCAAGTCTGGTACATCGACGCCCTCTTGACGCTCTCAGCTCCGGGGTAGGGATGACACTCAACATTCGACGCATTGTTACCGATCACGATTCCGAAGGCCGCGCCATCGTCGGCATGGACGAGGTGATGACCAACGTTCACAAGCTTCGATCCGGCAATATTCAGTCGCTGATCTGGATGACCGACGATACGCCGGCCGACATCGAGGGAGACGAGGACCCGGCGGCCCGTGTAATCGATATCGAACCCCCGGCTCGCGGCTCGGTATTCCGGATACTCGAACTCGCGCCGGGCAAAGAGGCCTACATGCACCGTACCGACACCATCGATTACGCCATCTGCATGTCCGGCGAGTGCGACATGCTTCTGGACGATGACGCGGAGGTTCACATGTCGGCCGGCGATGTCATGGTGCAGCGCGCCACTTGGCACGGTTGGGTGAACCGGGGCACCGAACCTTGCCAGATCGCCTTCATCCTTATCGGGTCCCATCCGCCGTCCAAGACCCTGCATCCGTAAGGAGGCGATGCGCCCATGGCCCGACGCATTACCGAAGCAGAGATCGGGATGCTCCTCGACACCTCACGCGAAGCCGGTCGTGCGATTCTCGGCATTTATGAGACGGAATTCGAGGTTCGGGCGAAGAACGACGCCTCACCGGTGACCGAGGCCGATGTGCTTTCCGAATCCATCATCCTGCCGGTGCTGCGGGAGATCACGCCGAAAATCCCGATCATCGCCGAAGAAGCCTATGCCGCGGGCGACCGTCCGGATGTATCGGGCGGCGAATTCTGGCTTGTCGACGCCCTCGACGGCACGAAGGAATTCGTCAAGCGGACCGGCGAATTCACGGTCAACATCGGATTGATCCAAGACAACCTGCCCGTCTTCGGGATAGTCCACGCACCGGCCGTCGGAACAACCTATTGGGGCGGGGAGAACGGCGTGTTCAGGCAATCGGGTGACGGCGCGCCGGAGCCAATTGCCGTTCGGGCGCCCGGCGAAGAGGGATTGGTCGTCATGACCAGCCGCTCCCACCGCACCAACGAAGAGGAATTTCTCGAAGACTTTACGGTGCGTGACGAAATGAATGCCGGGAGCTCCATCAAGTTCTGCCTCGTCGCCGCCGGAGAGGCCGATTTCTATCCGCGCCTCGGCCCGACAAGCGAGTGGGATACCGCCGCCGGCCATGCGATCCTCAGAGCCGCCGGCGGCTCGGTGCGGAAGCTCGATGGCGGTGACCTGAAATACGGCAAGCCGGACTTCCGGAATCCGTTTTTCCTGGCGCGGGGCGATTGGTCCTGAGACCGATAGGTGCGGCGATGCCGGCAGACATTCTCCCCTCCGACAAAGACGCGATTGATCGGGCCGTGGCGCTTTTGCGGAGCGGCGCCGTGATCGGGCTGCCGACGGAGACGGTCTACGGGCTCGGCGGCGACGCGACCAACGATCAAGCGGTTGCGCGGATTTTCGAGGCCAAGCGGCGTCCCGAATTCAATCCCTTGATCGCCCACGTTCCGGCGCTCGAAACGGCGCGGAAGATCGCGGAATTCCAAGCCGCCGCCGAACGCCTCGCCGACGCTTTTTGGCCGGGTCCCCTGACCCTGGTGTTGCCAAGCGCCGACCGCTCGCCGATTTCGGAACTCGCCCGGGCCGGCCTCGATACGGTCGCCGTTCGGGCGCCCGCCCATCCGGTCATGCGGGCGGTCCTGAAGGCGCTTGACCGCCCCATTGCCGCGCCGAGCGCCAACAAATCCGGGGAAGTCAGCCCGACGACCGCCCGGCATGTCCTCGACTCGCTGGGCGCGGATATCCCGCTGATCCTGGATGGCGGGCAGTCCGAAATCGGCATCGAATCGACCATCGTCGCCCTGACCGGAGGGCGTCCCCGGCTGCTCCGGGAGGGAGCGTGCACACAGGGCGAAATCGAGGCCGTCATCGGAGCCGTGGACCGGGCCGCAGCCAACGGCGATGTGGTCGCACCGGGCATGATGTCCAAACACTACGCGCCCAGGAAACCGCTGCAACTCGGCGTTGAAGCACGGTCGGCGGGAGCCGTCCTGCTGGGATTTGGTCCCCACGCGCCCGCGGATTGCCTGAATCTCAGCCCGGCCGCCGATCTGGTCGAGGCGGCGGCCAATCTCTACCGCATGGTGCGCGAGCTCGATTCAGGTCCAGGGAGGATGATTCAAGTCATGCCGATCCCCCGCGACGGTCTCGGCGCGGCCATCAATGACCGGCTTGAAAGAGCCGCCGCGCCCGAGTAGGTCTGGCAAATGCCGGAATTGGAGATCAGATGACGTTGTCAGCCGAATTCGTCGCGGGATTGCGCGAGATATTGGGCGAGCGCGGCGTCGTCTCGGACGCATCCGATCAGGCCCCCTATCTCAGCGATGCGCGGCAGTGGGTGGAAAGTTCGTGCGACATCGTCGCCCGCCCGTCGACGACCGCGGAGGTCGCCGAGATCGTCCGGCGGTGCCGGGAAGCCAATATCCCCATTGTCCCCCGCGGCGGCGGAACCGGTCTGGTGGGCGGCACGGTGGTCACCGACGGCGTGGTCCTCAGCCTCGACCGGATGAGGGCCGTTCAGCATGTCGACCCCCTGAACATGACCATGACGGTGGAAGCGGGGTGTATCCTCAAGGATATCCAGGACGCCGCCGCGGAGGCCGAGTGTTATTTTCCATTGAGCCTCGGCGCGGAGGGGAGTTGCCAAATCGGCGGCAATATATCGACCAACGCCGGGGGCGTCGGCGTCCTGCGCTATGGCAATACCCGGGAACTGGTCATGGGTCTCGAGGTCGTGCTTCCCAACGGCGAAATCTGGGACGGGATGAATGCGCTGCGCAAGAACAACATGGGATACGATTTGAAACAGCTGTTCATCGGCGCCGAAGGCACGCTGGGTATCATCACCTGCGCCGTGCTTAAGCTATTTCCCCGGCCCCGCACCCGGGTCACGTTGCTGGCGGCAATGGACGGCCTGGAACGGATACTGCCGCTGTTTGATTTGGTCCGGGCCAATCTAGAGGACCGGGTGACTGCCTTTGAACTGATCCCGAGGCTGGCGATGGAGCTGTGTACGCGGCACATCGACGGCCTTGTCGACCCCTTCACCGAACCGCATCCGCAATACGCCTTGATTGAGATTGCCTCATCCCGGGCGGATGAGGATCTTCGGGGCGAAATCGAGCATGTACTCGGCGGTGCGCTGGAATCCGGCGGAATATCAGACGCCGTCTTCGCCGAAAACGAAGGTCAGGCTCTGGCGCTGTGGCGTCTCCGGGAGAGTATTCCCGAAGCACAGACCCACGAAGGCGCGAGTATCAAGCACGACGTTTCGGTGCCTGTTTCCCGGACAACGGAGTTCATCGAGAAGGCCAACGCCCAGCTCGCGCCGATGGTGCCCGGGGTCCGTTTCTGCGCCTTCGGCCATATTGGAGACGGCAACATTCACTATAATCTCACCCAGCCCTTGGACGCGGATGGGACGGCATTCATGGACCGCGCGGAGGAACTCCGTCGAATCGTCCACGATATGGTGGTGGAAATGGGCGGGAGCATCAGCGCCGAACACGGCATCGGCACCTTCAAGAAGGCCGAACTCGCGCGCTACCGGTCGTCTCTGGAGCTCGATCTCATGCGTCGGATCAAACGTGCCGTGGACCCCGGCAACATCATGAACCCGGGAAAGATAATTTCGGCGTAGAGCAGCGTTGCCCGACGGAAGTCGGCTATGTCCTTGATTCTCTCACTTTTTTGCAGATTTGCCGGTTTTGACGGGTATAATCCGGACCAATGAAGCGGGCATTCAGATACGTCCTGGGGCAATTGGTTGTCGGCATGATCGCAACGACGACCGTTTTGGCCGGCATTCTATGGCTTGCGAACTCGGTCAAGTTTATCGAGTTGATCGTCAACCGTGGGGTTTCGGTGACGACGTTCGCCTATTTGACGATGCTCACCGTCCCCAACCTGCTCAATTTCACTTTGCCGATCGCGGCGTTTGCCGTCGTCGCCTTCATCTACAGCAAACTGAATACCGACCGCGAACTGGTGGTATTGCGCGCCGCCGGTCTAAGCCCTTATCGAATTGCCAAGCCGGCAATTGCGCTGGGTCTGATTTTGACGGCGGTAAGCTACATTTTTGCGTTCTTTCTCGCCCCCGCGTCGTTCCAGAAATTCCGCGAGTTGCAGTTCAACACCCGGTACACCTTCAGCCATGCGTTGCTGAAAGAGGGTGAATTCAACGACTTTGGCAATAAATTCACGATTTACATTCGCGAGCGGAATGGTGAATCGGATCTTCGCGGCGTCTTGGTTCACGATACGACAAACCCCAAAGAGCCGGTCACCTACATCGCTGAACGCGGCGTGCTGGTCGAGGGTGAAAAGGGGCCCCGTGTCGTCGTATTTCGGGGAAACCACCAAAAAGTGGATGCGGAAACCAAGAAACTGTCGGTGCTCTACTTTGATCGTGCCCCGATTGAGCTGTCCGGCATCCTCAAGAAACCCGACGTCAGATACCGAGAAGCACGGGAACGCGGGACGCTTGAGCTAATCAACCTGGAACGGTCCGACCTGGGAAACGCTTCTGACTACGGGAAGTTCAAGGCCGAGCTTCATCAGCGGTTTGTTTCGCCGCTGATGATAATGGGATTCATCCTGGTCACCGTGGTTTCATTGGTCGTCGGCGACTACTCTCAGCGCCGCCAATGGAAGCGAGTGCTGGCGGCATTGGTCTTGAACATCCTCATTGCGGTTAGCAGCCTTGGGTTGGCGGGCCTCTCGGCGAAGGTTCTTTACTTGTGGCCGGTTCTCTATATCAACGCGCTGATCCCCATTGGATTTGGCCTGGCATTTCTTTTCTTCACCCCACGGCTTCGCACGACATCGAGATCGCCCTCGCTGTCCGGTGCGAGTGGTTGAGGTCCGGCATGTTGATATCGCCGCTCCTGTCGTTCTATATCGTCCGCAATTTTCTCCTGAGCTTCGGGACGGTTTTCCTCGGTTTCATCGGGGTGATATTTTTGTTCGACACCATCGAGCTACTGCGTCGAGCAGGGTCGAGTGACAATATTTCGCTGGGGCTCATTCTGCAAATGAGCCTGCTGCGCCTCCCGTTCCTAGTTCAACAGGCTTTTCCCTTGGCGGTGCTGTTTGGCGGGATGATTGCCTTTTGGCGTCTGACCCGATCACGGGAGCTTGTTGTCACACGTTCAGCGGGTGTCTCCGCCTGGCAGTTTCTCCTGCCTGTCATTTTGATTTCAGCGGTTTTGGGGGCGCTGAGCGTCACTCTCGTCAATCCGATGGCATCTGCGCTGCTCGCCAAGTATGAGAGGCTCAATGCGAGCTACTTCGAGGGACGTTCCCGCACCTTGTCGATCTCGGGATCGGGCCTATGGCTGCGACAGGCGAACCTTGATAGCCGGTCCGTTATCCACGCGCCGGCTGTAAGCATCGACGGACCTAATGTCAGACTGACCAAAGTGACGATATTCGTGTTTGACGGGTCGGACACCTTCAAGTCACGGATCCAGGCTTCGAAAGGAAGGCTCGAAGATGGGTTCTGGCATTTGATGGATGTTCGTATCCACGAATCCGATAAACCGGTGACGCTGGTGAACGACTACTGGTTTGAAACCGACCTTACGCTCAACAACATACAGGACAGTTTTTCTCCCCCGGAGACAATGTCATTCTGGGAACTGCCGACGTTCATCGCCAATTTGGACAAAGCCGGATTTTCGGCCATCCGTCACCGATTGCATTGGCACAGCCTCATGGCCATTCCGCTGCTCTTCGTTGGCATGGTTCTAATCGCGGCGGTCTTCACCCTCCGCTTGTCAGCGCGCGGCAGCACCACATTCATCATCCTGGGCGGCGTACTCAGCGGCTTTTTGCTGTTCATATTTTCTGACATCGTATTCGCACTGGGCCTGAGGGAGAGCGTACCGGTGGCACTGGCGGCATGGACGCCTGCCGGCGTCTGCACGCTTCTGGGGATGTCGATGCTGTTTCACCTGGAAGACGGTTAGCGATGCGACGCGCGATTGCATCCGCGTTATTGGTGACCGCTTTGTTTTGGCTCGGCCTCAATCCGGCTCAAGCGCAAGGAGCCGCTGAAGAACGGCCAATCCTGTTTACCGCCGATGAAGTAACCCATGACCGGGAACTTGGTATTATCCGGGCATCCGGCAATGTCGAGGCTTCACGTGACGGTCAGGTGCTTCTGGCCGATACCGTCACTTACAACGAGAAGCTCGACGTCGTGTCGGCGTCCGGCAACGTGAGCCTGCTTCAGCCGGACGGAACCGTCTTATTTGCCAATCTGATTGAACTCACGGGAGACTTTAAGGACGGAATCCTTCGGGACCTGAGAGTGCTGCTATCGGACAATGCCCGGTTTGCCGCAGCCGGGGCGCGACGGTCGGGCGGTAACGTCCTTGAAATGCGGAACGCGGTGTACTCACCCTGCGAGTCCTGCCCCAATCAGCCCGAGCGTCCCCCCCTCTGGCAACTCAAGGCGCGCAAGATCGTCCACGACGAGACCGAGCAGGTGGTGGAGTACACGAATGCGTGGATGGAATTCATGGGTGTTCCAGTCGCCTATACGCCGTACTTTTCCCATCCCGACCCCACCGTTAAAAGACGAAGCGGGTTTTTGGCACCGAGCTTTGGGGGATCTTCCACCCTGGGCACGACCATCAGCACGCCCTATTACATAGCCATCTCGCCGTCACGAGATTTCACCATCACGCCCATCTTGACCACCAAAGAGCGTGCCGTCCTGGCGGGCGAGTACAGAGAACGCTTTGCCGCGGCCGATCTTCGGACGGCAGGAAACCTCACCTTCGATTCGGAAGACGAGTTCCGTGGGCACATTGACGCCGCGTATCGGCAAGACATCTCCAATACCTGGCGGGGCGGGGCGGATCTACAGCGTTCCTCGGACGACACCTATTTGCGTCGCTACAATTTCAGTTCCGCCAAGACGCTGACCAGCAGAGGATTCGCTGAAGCGTTCCGAGGCCGGAACTACATGGCTCTGAACGCCTATGCGTTCCAAGGCCTGCAGGAGAACGACGACCCGGGCACCACTCCATTGGTTCTGCCGATGTTCGAGTACCAGCATGTCGGCCTTCCGAATCGGATTGGGGCCTTTAATACGATTGATGCCGGCGTGCTCGCCTTGACCCGATCCGATGGCCGGGACACACGACGTGCTTCCCTCGGTGGGGGCTGGAATCTGCCCTTCAGATCCAATATTGGCGACCGTTATCTATTGTCGCTCAAGCTACGTGGCGACCTGTATCATGTTGATCACGAAGCGGGTTCGGCGGCGGATGACGGCGTTACCGGACGCATTTATCCTGAAACAAGTCTTGGCTGGAGACTGCCGCTATCCCGGCACGACCGGAATTACAGTCAGATTCTTGAACCCATCGCTTCGATAGTCGTGAGCCCGTACGGCGGCAATCCAACTGACATCCCCAACGAAGATAGCGTCGACGTCGAGTTCGATGATACCAATCTGTTCTCGCCTAGCCGATTTGCCGGGATCGACCGCGTTGAAGGGGGCCCGCGGATGAATTACGGGCTCAAATGGAGTGTGGTTGGCTTACAGGGCGGCGGAACATCCGTGTTTGTCGGCCAGAGTTATCGGCTGAAAGACGATTCGACATTCTCGACAGGTACGGGATTGGACGACAATCTGTCCGACATTGTCGCTCGGGTTGACGTCACCCCCGGCAAATATATCGATCTCAGCTACCGAACGCGTTTGGACAAGGACAACCATTCTCCGAGCCGGAATGAGCTAGCGCTCAATGTAGGTCCCCAGGTTCTCAATGCTACAGTCAACTACGCGTTTTTCGAGCGTGAGCAGGGATCCGAGTTTGCCGGCCGCGAAGAACTCTCGGCCTCGGCACGGGCCACGCTGTCAAGGCTTTGGCGAACGAATTTCTCGAGCCTATATGACGTCGAGGATGATGCTCTGCGAAGCATCTCCCTTGGTATTGTCTACGAATGCGATTGTTTTACCTTCGACATGACTTATCGGCGCACTCTCTTCGAGGACCGGGACCTCGGACGCGAGAACTCAATCCTATTTCGGCTAACGTTCAAGACTCTCGGAGAAGTGCAGACAGGTGTGCTGGCTTCGGGAAGTTGACCGGTGCTCAAAATGAATAGAATTCCTTCCGTACGCCAGGTCTTGGTCCGTACAGCGCTGCTGACCGCGGTCATGCTTGTCCTTCCGCTGACAACAGATGCCGCGAAGGTCGCGGCCCAAACACAACTGACCGGCATTGCCGCCGTAGTGAACAGTGATTTGGTGACGCGACGAGACCTTGAAATGCGGCTTCGGATGGTCATCGTGTCTTCCGGACTGCCCGCCGATCAATCGACCATTCGCCGAATTCGACCGCAAGTTTTGCGGAGTCTCATCGAAGACAACTTGAAACTCCAGGAAGCCAAGAAGCGCAATGTTTCGGTCTCGCCCGTTGAGATCAGGAAGGCGGTGTCGGATATCGAACGACGGAACAACATGCGGCCCGGCGAAATGTTTCAATTGTTGAAGAAAAGCAATATAGATCAAGCGACCCTGGATACCCAATTGAGTGCGGATTTGTCTTGGGCAAAACTCATAGGCGCGCAGATTCGCCGGTCGTCGATTACCGATGAAATGATCGACGAGCGAATTGCCCGGATAGAGTCGGGAAAGGGCCAGCCCGAGTTTCTGGTCAGCGAGATATTTGTTCCCTTCGATCTCGGCAGTTCAGGCGGCGACGCCAATAGGCTGATTGCCGATCTGGTCGGTCAAATCCGGGGCGGCGCGGACTTCGGCTCACTGGCCCGCACCTTTTCGCAGAGCACTTCGTCGGCCCAAGCGGGAAGTCTCGGGTGGGTTCGGGCGGAACAACTGGATCCGGCAATTGGAACGGCTCTTCCCGGGATGAAGACCGGGGACATTGCAGGTCCAATCCGGGCGACCGACGGTTTCTATATCCTACAGCTGCGAAATCGCCGCGTATCTCGCGGACTGACGACCGGCCATGCGACCGTTGAGCTTCAACAGGTATTTCTGCCTCTCCCGCCGAACCCGCCCCGATCCGCCATTGACTCGGCCAGGGCTTCGTTGAACCGCATAGGATCCGCCGCAAATTCCTGCACCGAGCTGGACAAGCGGGGTAAGGAACTCGGCGCACCGCAATCGGGCAGACTGTCGAACGTCAATCTTTCCAGCCTGGAGGCGCAAATTCGTGGTGCGATCGAAAACTTGCAGGCCGGTCAGGCCTCCCAACCCATCCAATCCAACGGCGGTATGGTTCTGCTGATGGTCTGCGATCGCCAGGATTCGTCGTCCGAAGTGGAACTACGGCAGCGTGTGGCCACGGAATTAGGACGTGAGCGGGCGGAACTGATTTCCCGCCGCATGTTGAGAAACCTCTGGCGTCAGGCTGTGATCGACGCCCGATGATGAGCAGCGCCTCGTCACCTCCGTTCCTGATCACCATGGGAGAGCCCGCCGGAATTGGCGGCGAAATTCTGCTAAAGGCCTGGGGGCAGCTACGAAACTCGGGTCTGGCATTTGCCGCCGTCGACAATCCTTCCCGCTTGACCGGGCTGGCAAAACTGATTGGTGAGGACACGCCGCTCCGGGAAATCGGCCGGCCGGAAGAGGCGGCGTCGGTTTTCTCCGACGCCCTGCCGGTCATTCCCATTGACCTGCCGCGCCCGCCTGTTCCGGGCACAATTGATCCGGAGAACGCCTCTGCGGTACGGGCCTCCATCGAACAGGCGGTCGCATTTACGCTTTCAGGTGAGGCAGCCGCCGTGGTGACCAATCCGATCCACAAATTGGCTCAATATCAGGACGGGTTCGAGTTTCCCGGTCATACCGAATTTCTCGCCCACCTCGCCGGAACCAGGACCGAGCCGGTGATGATGCTGGCGAGTGAGCGGTTACGCGTCGTGCCGGTCACACGGCATGTCAGTCTGAAGGAGGCTCTTGCAAGGTTGAACGAAGACCTGGTGGCCGAGACCGTCTCAATCACCGCAAAGGCGCTCACAACGGATTTCGGCGTTGAACACCCCCGCATCGCCATCGCCGGGCTCAATCCCCACGCCGGCGAAGGGGGAGCCATGGGGCGAGAGGAAATCGAGCTGCTGAAGCCGGTCATTGATCGGTGCAGCCGGGAAGGACTGACCGTTCTCGGGCCGCTTTCGCCGGATACGATGTTTCACGATGCCGCCCGCGGGACCTACGACGCGGCGGTCTGCATGTATCACGACCAGGCGCTCATTCCGATCAAGACCCTTGATTTCGACCGGGCGGTCAATGTGACCCTCGGCCTGCCGTTTATTCGAACCTCGCCGGACCACGGAACCGCCTTGGATTTGGCGGGAACCGGCACGGCCAGGGAAATCAGCCTGGTTTCCGCTATAGAGGTCGCCGCCGCCGTGGCGGAGAATCGGCAAACGGCACCGGCCCTTGCCTGAACCCGCGCTACCGCCGCTGCGGGATGTCATCAAACGGTATGGGCTCTCCACCCGGAAACAGCTTGGGCAGCACTTTCTTCTCGATCAAAATCTGTCGGACCGGATTGCCCGAACAGCCGGGGATTTGACGGGCTGTGACGTGATTGAAATCGGCCCGGGTCCCGGCGGCCTCACCCGGTCGTTGCTTAATGCCGGTTCCCGGCGGGTGATCGCCGTCGAAAAGGATCCGCGCTGCGTCGAAGCTCTCAACGAACTGGCGCATGCCTATCCCGACCAATTGGAAATCATCGCCGCCGACGCAACGGAGCTTAATTTTTCCGAACTCTCGGCCGGTCCCCGGAGATTGGTTTCAAACCTGCCCTACAACGTCTCCACGGTGATTCTCATCGAAGCGCTGAAACAGTCGGCTTCCCTCGAATCGATGACACTGATGTTCCAGCGTGAAGTCGCCGACCGGCTGGCCGCTTCGCCGGGCACCAAGGCCTATGGCCGATTGTCGGTGCTGACCCAATGGCTGTGCGCAACCGAACTCGCCTTTAACGTCGATGCACGGGCCTTTACCCCGCCGCCCAGGGTCACCTCGACGGTGGTGAGGTTGACACCCTATGCGAAGCCCGGCTTTCCGGCTCGGTTCGAGGCGATCGAAACGGTCACCGCGGCGGCCTTCGGCCAGCGGCGAAAGATGCTGCGGGCATCGCTGAAATCTCTCGGGCTGGACCCGGAAGCCCACGGCATCGATCCGACCCGGCGCGGCGAAGCCCTGACGGTCGGGGAGTTCTGCCGATTGGCGAACGCGCTGGATGGATAGCCCGCATTTCTCACCAGGGTCATGGTCTGCGCGGCGCTGTCGGGCCGACAGAGCAGGAGAGGCGCGCCGCGCGTCGCGCGTCCACACGCGCGCGGGCGCGTGATGCGGTGACATCGGGCAAGCGCCTCGACGCACGCTGTCGGCCCGAGAGCGCCGCCCTTTGGGTCGCGCCCAGGCGCCCGCCCGTCGCGCGTTCACGCGCGCGAAGCGCACGATGCGTCGCGGCCCTCAACCGTAGGTGCCGCTACGCTTTTCGGGCCGCTCCTGGCGGCTCGACCGCCTGGACGCGACGCAGGCCGTAACCCTGGCGGGAAATGCGGGCTAGTCTTCGCGGCGCAGTTTGGATACGAAATCCGCCACACCCTTGAGGCGCATACGTTTGGTACGCTCCGCGTCAATGATTGACTGGACGGCTTGGACACTCTCATCAATGTCGACGTTGACGATGATGTACTGGTACTCGAAGTAGTGGCTCATCTCGTCGGCCGCCTTGGACATCCTCTGCTGTACGACTTCCTCGGGATCTTGGGCCCGGCGGCGAAGCCGGGCCTCTAGTTCTTCCGTAGAAGGCGGCAGAACGAAGACACTTACCAGATCATTTCCGAGGACCTGATCACCACCGATCTGCTGGGTGCCTTGCCAATCGATATCGAACAGAATGTCCCGGCCTTCGGCGAGCGCTTCTTCGACGGGAGCCCGGGGCGTTCCATAGAGATGGCCGAAGATGTTGGCATGTTCCAGAAACTCGCCCGTTTCGGCCATCTTGTTGAATTGGTCCTCGCTGACAAAAATGTAGTCGTCGCCATCGGTTTCCGCCGGGCGTTTGGGCCGGGTTGTCGCCGAGATGGAGAGCGACAGCGCGGAATCGCGCTTCAGCAACTCACGGGAGATGGTCGTCTTGCCCGCCCCGGATGGAGACGACAGGACAAGCATCAGGCCGCGCCGTGCGATTTGAACCGGTGTCGCGGAGCTACTCAAGGTTTTGAACCTGTTCTCTGAACTGTTCGACGGCCGCCTTCATCTCCAGGCCGATGTTGGTGAGCTCGATATCAGCGGCCTTTGAACAAATGGTATTGGCCTCGCGGGTGAACTCCTGGCAGAGAAAGTCCAGACGTCTGCCGATGGCGCCGCCGCCGTCCAGAAGCTCGTGCGCCGCTTCGACGTGGGCCTTCAACCGGTCGATCTCTTCGCGCACATCGGCCTTGGTCAGCAGGATGGCCACCTCCTGCGCCAGACGCTCGGGCGGGATTTCCCGCGTTCCGCCGTTAAACAATTCATCCACCTGTTTCTCGAGTTTCGCCTTCAAGGCCGCCGGCTGTGCCTCGCCCACCTTTTCAGCGGCTTCACAGAGCGTCTCGATGGTTCCCAGCTGACCTTCGAGAGCCGGCAGGATGCGGCGGCCTTCCTCCCCGCGCGTAGCATCGAGCTCGTCCAGAAGTTGCTGCAACCCGTCGAGCATCGCCGTCTTCAATGACTGCCGCGCCGCATCATTTTCTTCGAGTTCCGCCGCCTCGACCACGCCCCGAACGCCAAGCAGCCGGTCCAGCGCCGGCGGCTCGCCGTTGCTTCCGGCAGCCAGGCTGCTGGCGGTTTCCACCAGTTGATCCAGGAGCTCTCGATTGATGACGTATTGGGTATCGCCGGAGGTCTGACGCAGCGTCAAGCCGATACTGATATTGCCGCGCGAAAATTTCTCGCCCGCCATCTTCCTCACCTGCACTTCGAACTCGTCATGGCCCTGCGGCAGGCGGCAGCGGATGTCCAACCCGCGGCCGTTGACGCTTTTCGCTTCCCAGATCCAGGTGTGATTGCCTTCCCCGCCATCGACCCGGGCGAAACCGGTCATGCTGGCAATCGTCATGAAGTCTCCATTCGCATCTTGGCTCGTGTTATAGCCGTGCATCGGCGGCGCAACAAGTTGGCGCCGCGAACAGCTCGGCGCGCGAGAAGAATGACCGGACGCTTTCAGTCGATTTTGATTACCGGCGCTTCGAGCGGCATAGGCGCCGCCCTCGCCGAAGCTTATGCCGCGCCCGGCGTCAGCCTGTTCCTGTGCGGCCGTGACCCGGCACGGCTGGAGGAAATCAGGGAAATTTGCCTGGCGGCCGGAGCGGCGCGGGTGGGGGTTCAAGCGCTCGACGTTACCGACCGGCAGGCCATGGAAGAATGGGTGACCCGGGCCGACAGTGACCACCCCCCTCGATCTGGTGATTGCCAACGCCGGGGTAAGCGGCGATACCAGCGGCGGCGAGGGCGCGCCCGAACGGGACCGATTGGTTCGCGAGGTGAAGGTGAACGGCGTGCTCAACACCGTTGATCCGCTGGTCCCCCGAATGGCGGCACGCGGACGGGGACAAATCGCCGTCATGAGCTCCCTGGCGAGCTTTCGCGGCATGCCCGGCGCACTGCACTATGCCGCCGCCAACGCATGGGCCCGCAGCTACGGCGAAGGCTTGAGGGGCCGGCTGGCGTCCGACGGCATCGGCGTCAGCGTCATCTGCCCGGGGTGGGTCGTCAGCCGCATCACCGACGAGAACAAGTTTCACATGCCCTTGCTGATGGATGCGCCCAAGGCCGCCCGCATCATCCGGCAGGGGATCGCCCGCAACCGGCCCAGGATCGCGTTCCCGTGGATCTTCCATGCCATGCTTGTATTGATCGCCGCCCTGCCCCCCGGCCTGACCGAGCGTTTCTTCGCCCGTCTTCCCCGCAAGGAGTAACGGGTCACTGGGCGGATCGCCGCTCCCGCTCGATCCGCCGCCACTTGGCGACGTTGGCATTGTGCTCCCGAAGCGTCCGGGCGAACAAATGCCCCCCACGGCCATCGGCGACGAAATAGAGATCGCCGGTTGCCGCGGGGTTGACCGCCGCTTCGAGGGACGCACGGCCCGGATTGGCGATCGGGCCCGGCGGCAGGCCGCGAATGACATACGTGTTGAACGGATGATCCTTGGCGAGATCGGCTCGGGTCAGCCCCCGTCCGAGCGGCCCCCGGCCATCGGTCAATCCGTAGACCACGGTCGGATCGGATTGCAGGCGCATGCCCTTGTTGAGACGATTGATGAAGACGCCGGCGACCCGCTGGCGCTCATCGGCGCGCCCGGTCTCTTTTTCGATAATGGAGGCCAGAATGACGGCTTCGGCGGGTGATTTGATGGGCAGGCCAGGCGCCCGGCGCCGCCAAATCTCCTCCAGGACATCCGACATGGCGACCCGCATCCGCCGGACGATCTGCTCCCGGGTGTCGCCGTACGAAAAATGATAGGTTTCCGGCAGCAGCGACCCCTCGTCGGGCCGCCGCTCGATTTCTCCCGACAACCCTTCGGTCGCCCGAAGCTGCGCCAGTATCTGGACGGAGGTCAGCCCCTCGGCAACCGTCAGCCGGCGGACGACGGTTTTGCCCTCGTCCAAAAGGCCGACAAACGCCCGCGGGCTGAGGGACGGCGGGACAGCATATTCACCGGCCTTGAGCGTCTTGTCCGGGTCCAGCAGCCGCAGGCCGGCGCGGAACACGAACGCGGATCGAATCAGGCCGCGGCCCTGCAAATCCCGGGCGATGGCATCGACGCCGGTTCCTTCGTCGATGATGATCGTCGTGCCGATATTGTAGGGCCCGGGACGGAGGTATTCCGCGTAGCCCCAGGCAACGACGCCGCCAGCCGCCAGCCCGACCGCCAGAACAAATCCGAATAGCCAGCGGAGCATGCGGCGCCAGGCCTCCTAGGATGGAGCGGTAAGGATCAGCGACGCGTTGGTCCCGCCAAAGCCGAAGGAATTGGAGAGCGCCGTCTTGATGGGCCGCTCCTGGGCCTGGTGCGGCACCAGATTGATGTCGCAGCTTTCGGACGGGTTATCCAGGTTCAAGGTCGGCGGCGCCACGCCGTGCTTTATCGCCAGGATGCAAAACACCGCCTCGGCGGAGCCCGCCGCGCCCAGCAGGTGTCCGATGGAGGACTTGGTGGACGACATGGCGATCTCATAGGCATGGTCGCCGAACAGCCGCTTCACCGCGCCGACCTCGATCTCGTCGCCCAGCGGCGTCGACGTGCCGTGGGCGTTGACGTAGTCGATAT
Source organism: Rhodospirillales bacterium (assembly GCA_965207535.1). GTDB lineage: Bacteria > Pseudomonadota > Alphaproteobacteria > Rhodospirillales > UBA2165 > JAJDXO01. The sequence continues at coordinate 49,532 of CBDBMR010000012.1, forward strand.
CCTCCGCGTTCAGACCCGCCCGTTTGAGGGCCGCCTTCATGGAGCGGAATCCGCCGTTGCCGTCTTCCGCCGGCGCCGTAATGTGGTGCGCATCCCCCGACATTCCGTAACCGACGACCTCGGCATGGATTTCAGCGCCTCGCTTCCTGGCGTGCTCCAATTCCTCGAGCACGACGATGCCGGCGCCCTCGCCGATGACGAACCCGTCCCGGTCCTTGTCGTAGGGACGCGAGGCCTTCTCGGGTGTATCATTGAAACCGGTCGACAAGGCGCGGGCCTGGGCGAACCCGGCCATACCGAGCCGGCAGACCGCCGCTTCGGCGCCGCCGGCCACCATCACGTCGGCGTCGTCCAGCATGATCATCCGCGCCGCATCACCGATGGCGTGCGCGCCGGAAGAGCACGCAGTGACCACGGCATGGTTCGGTCCCTTGAATCCAAATCGGATCGAAACGTGGCCGGACGCCAAGTTGATCAGGCTGGCCGGAATGAAAAACGGGCTGAGCCTGCGGACCGCCTCGTTGGCGACAACCCCGGCGCCGTGCTCGATCTCGGGAAGGCCGCCGATGCCGGAACCGATGAGAACGCCCGTGCGCTCCAGCGACTCCTCGTCATCCGGGGTCCAGCCCGCATCCCTGACCGCCTCATCGGCGGCGGCCAGCCCGAAGATGATGAAGTTGTCCATGCGGCGCCGTTCCTTGCCCGACACCACGTCGTCAAAATTGAAACTGCCCGCCGGCGCGTTGTCGCCGTCGGCAATCGGCACTTGGCCCGCGATCTTGGACGGCAGGTCCGATACATCGAATGAGGTGATGGCCCGGATGCCCGATTGGGCGCCGATAAGCCGTTCCCACGACGTATCGACACCGTTACCAAGCGGCGTTACGAGCCCGACACCAGTGACAACGACACGTCTCATGTGAACCGCTGCTCTCGGTCGACCGGCCCCCTAGGTCAACCAGGCAAATTGATAAACGCGAGGCGGCCGGTTAGGCCTGCGACGACAGGAAGTCGACGGCGTCCTTCACGGTGAGGATCTTCTCGGCGGCGTCGTCCGGAATTTCGCATCCGAATTCTTCTTCAAACGCCATCACCAATTCGACGGTGTCCAGGCTGTCCGCACCCAGATCGTCGATGAAGCTGGCGGTGTCCGTCACCTTGTCTTCTTCCACGCCAAGGTGTTCGACAATAATGCCCTTAACCCGTCCGGCAATATCATCACTCATTCGCTTGTACCTCGATATGTTCTTATAGCCGCGATCCTGGATACCGGCTGAAGATTGTCAGGTTCCAGCGGAAGACCGCAAAAAGTGCCCGTTGGTAACACACTTTCTTCAGTATGACTAGCGCTCGAACAAGGCCGAAAGAGCCCCATCAAATCATAGCCATTCCGCCGTTTATGTGAAGGGTCTGGCCCGTCACATAAGCGGCTTCCTCGCTGGCCAAATAGACCGCGGCGGCGGCGACGTCATCCGTCTCGCCCAATCTGCCGGCGGGGATTCGCGCCGTGATCTGCGCTTGCTGCTCCTCGGTGAGCGCGCCGGTCATCGCGGTGACGATGAAGCCGGGGGCGATGCAGTTGACGGTGATTCCGCGGCTCGCGACTTCCTGGGCGAGCGACTTGGACATGCCGATCATGCCGGCCTTGGAGGCGGCGTAATTGGCCTGACCGGGATTGCCGGTCAGGCCGACCACGGAGGCAATCCCGATGATCCGCCCCCAGCGGGCCTTCATCATGCCCCGCAAGCAGCCGCGCGCGAGCCGGAACGAGGCGGTCAGGTTTACGTCAATGACGGCCTGCCATTCCTCGTCCTTCATCCGCATGGCCAGATTGTCGCGGGTAAGGCCCGCATTGTTGATCAGGATATCGATCCCGCCCATGGCCTCGCCCGCCGCCTCGGCCAGCGCATCGGCGCCGCCCGCATGGGATAGATCGCAGGGGACGGCATGCGCCCGGCCGCCCAGTTCTCCCGCCAGCGCTTCCAACGCATCGACCCGGGTGCCCGACAAGGCAACCGTCGCGCCTTGGGCATGGAGAGCCTTGGCGACGGCTGATCCGATTCCGCCCGATGCGCCGGTGACCAGTGCCCGCTTGTCCGTCAGGTCCAGCATGGTTCCGCTCCTCAGAGTGTTTTGACGAATTCTTCGATATCTTCGGGGGTCTGCACCGAGACGCCCGCGAGTTCCCGGTCGATCCGGCGGGTCAGTCCGCTGAGCACCTTGCCGGCGCCGAGCTCGACCACCGTGTCGACCCCATTGTCCCGCATATACAATACCGATTCCCGCCAGCGGACGCGCGCCGTCACCTGCTCGACCAGCAGCTTGCGGATCCTGTCCGGGTCGTCCGCCGCTTCGGCCGTAACGTTGGCGATCACCGGTACGGCCGGTGCGTTCAATGTGATGGCTTCCAGTTCCCGTTCCATGACCTCGGCCGCCGGGGCCATCATGGCGCAATGGAACGGCGCGCTGACCGGCAATTTCATGGCGCGTTTGATGCCTTCTTCCGCGGCGATCCCGACGGCCCGGTCGATGGCCGCCGTGGCGCCGGACAAAACCACCTGACCGTCGGCATTGTCGTTGGCCGCGGTACAGACCTCGTCGCCTGCCGCGCGCTCGGCGATGTCTTCCGCCTGCTCCAAAGTCGCGCCGATCAGCGCCGCCATGCCGCCCTCGCCGACGGGGACCGCTTCCTGCATGGCGGTACCGCGGGCCCGCAGCACCCGGGCCGCATCGGCGAACGCGAAGGTCCCGCCGGCGGTCAGCGCCGAATATTCGCCGAGGGAATGGCCGGCGACATACTTGCCGGCCCGGGCGAGATCGAGGCCGGCTTCCTTCTCGAGCACCCTGAAGACGGCGAGGCTCATGGCCATCAAGGCAGGCTGCGCATTGGCGGTGAGCGTCAGTTCGTCCCCGGGCCCTTCGAACATCACCTTCGAGAGCTTCTCGGAGAGCGCGTCGTCGAGTTCCTCGAAGACGTAGCGCGCCTCCGGGAAGGCGTTCGCGAGATCCCGGCCCATGCCGGCGGCCTGGGACCCCTGCCCCGGAAATACGAACGAACGAACCGCCATGATGATCCTGTCTGCGTGAAGTGCCGCCCGGGATGGGCGCGGATGAATTTTCGACAGTGATAGCGCTGGGCGGGTCGGAGTCAAGAATTGCACCGCTAGCCCGTCTCAACGATTCTATTTTGCTTTCGGCCCGGATAGTCTATTTCCCTATCGGCGCGGCAAACATTCGGAACGCACCATGACCAAGGAACTGTTCGTCAACGGCACCCTCATGCGGGGGCTCGCCCTGCATCCCAATCTGGCGGGCGCCGAGTTCATGGGCGAGTTCCGGACCGCGCCGGTCTACCGTCTCTATTCCATCGGCAACGTCCACCCCGGCATGTTCGAGGTCGATGAAGGCGGCGTCTCGGTCGCCGGCGAAATGTACCGGATGAGCGACGAAATCTGGGAGAAGGTCGAGGCCGGGGAGCCGCCTCACCTCTACTGCGGCCCGGTCAGGCTGGAGAACGGCGAGGTGGTCGACGGCATCCTGTTTCCCCGGGATATCGCCGAGGCCGAGCACAAGGATATCTCCGAATTCGGCGACTGGCGGGCCTACGCCGCAACTCTTCGGGACTAGGTTCCGAAACCGATCAGCGAAGGACGAAGCCGGCCTTCGGACGGCGCGGGCCGGGCTTGGAATTTGCTTCCAACGGAAATTTCGGATTCGGCCCGATCGTGTGCGCCGGTATAGGCATTTATAGGCATTTATAGGCATTTATGGACATTTGATGACTTGGTTAAATTCCAATTCGGGGCTTGTGGGCGCATTTTTGTGCGCGGGAAACGCAGGCAAAATCGTGCGGCGAAGCCCGCGAACCATGCTCCCACATCAATATGTGCGATCGGCCGCCCGATACCAGTCCCGCACCCGGCTTCGGGGGGAGAGGGTGTAAAATTACCACAGAGGCAGTGAGACAGTGAGATAGGAGGAGTAAACCATTCCTCCTCTGTGTCCTCTGTGTCTCTGTGGTGAGATCCTTATTTCCTGGATGCCCCGAACAAGTCGGGGCATGACGATCTGATTTGTGTCGTATATCTGCTCGTCATACCCCGCTTTATGCGGGGTATCCAGAACAACGTGGATGCCCCGAACAAGTCGGGGCATGACGGGTTTGGTCATGACGTTCCTGTGGTTATTCGACCGCAGGAATGTTACGATTTCCGCCGCTGGCAGGGAGGACGCACCTGTCATCTGGAGGGCGCATGCCATTCGCGTTCGATGCCGAACCCTACGCGCTGGAGTTTGAGTGCGGGACGACGGCGCTGCTGATCATCGACATGCAGCGCGACTTTTTGGAGCCCGGCGGGTTCGGCGAGATGCTGGGCAACGACGTCTCCCTTCTCCGCGCCGCCATCGATCCCTGCAAACGCATTCTCGCCGCCGCGCGCGACGCCGGTCTTCTGGTGATGCACACCCGCGAAGGCCATCGTCCGGACCTCGCCGACGCGCCGCCGGCCAAGCTCGCCCGGGGCGGGCTCGAGACCGGCATCGGCGCCGACGGGCCCATGGGACGCATTCTGATCCGCGGCGAGGCGGGTCATGAGATCGTTCCCGAACTCGCGCCGAAACCCGGCGAACCGGTCATCGACAAGTCCGGCAAGGGCGCGTTTTACGAAACCGATCTGGAGCTCATGCTCCGCAACAACGACATCCGCACGATCATCGTTTGCGGCGTGACCACCGAGGTCTGCGTCCACACGACCGTACGCGAAGCCAACGACCGGGGCTACGAGTGCCTGGTCCTGGAAGACTGCGTCGGGTCGTATTTTCCGGAATTTCAACGTGTCGGCATCGACATGATCAAGGCCCAGGGCGGCATCTTCGGATGGGTGTCGAACTCGGAAAAAGCCATCGCCGGACTCAACCGGTGCGCCCCCCTAGAGCCGATCTAGCCGGGGCACCGTCCTTAACCGTCTAAAAAAGGGGTGAAGTTATGGAACGACAAGCTTCTTGGTGGGAACCGGGAGATTGGAACGGGTTCTTTGGTCTAGGCACCAATGTCCTGGTCAACCTCCTCGTCCTCACGGGACTTTTGAAATTCGTCATCGGCATACCGGACCAGGTTCTGTTCGGTTCGATCCTGCCGGCGGTGGGCCTGATGCTGTTCTTGGGCAACGTGTACTATGCCTGGATGGCCATGCGGCTCGGGGCCAAGGAGGGGCGCAGCGACGTCACCGCCCTGCCCTCCGGTCCCAGCGTGCCGCACATGTTCTTCGTGGTCTTCGCCATCATGCTGCCGATCAAGGCATCGAGCGGATGGGAGGCCGCATGGCAGGCCGGCATGATCTGGGTGTTCGTCGAAGGCATCGTGTTGTTCATCTGCGCCCACATCGCGCCGACGATCCGCAGGATTACGCCGCGGGCGGCCCTGTTGGGGACGCTGGCCGGTATCTCCATCACCTTCATCTCCATGCGGCCGGCCTTCGAGATCGCCGAGACGCCGATCATCGGCCTGGTCTGCCTGGCGATCATCCTGGCGGCCTGGTTCGGCAAGGTCCGCTATCCGGGCAACGTGCCGGGCGGTCTGGTCGCCATCGCCGTCGGCACCATCCTGGCGTGGCTGAGCTACGCCTTCGGCTGGGGCTTCGGCGGCATGAACCCGGATGCGGTTTCCGGTTCCGTAGCCAATCTCGGCTTCTCGTTTGCCTGGTTCCAGATCGGCAATTTGATCGAAGGCTGGCAGTACCTCGCCCTGGTCGCCGTCACCGCTATCCCGTTCGGCGTCTATGACTTCATCGAAGCCATGGACAACGTGGAAAGCGCCTCCGCCGCGGGCGACGAGTACTCCGAGCGGGAGGCCATCAGCGCCGAGGGCGTCATCAGCCTGTTCGGCACCCTGCTCGGCAGCCCGTTCGCCAACGCGGTGTATATCGGCCATCCGGGCTGGAAATCCATCGGCGGCCGGGTCGGCTATTCGTTGGCCACTGGCGTCATGGTCCTGGTGCTCACCTGGCTGTCCATCGTACCGCTGATTCTGGCCATCGTGCCCGTCGTGGCGATTATCCCGATCCTGTTGTACATCGGGGCGCTGATCGGCGCGCAGGCCTTCCAGGAAACGCCCAAGCACCATGCGCCGGCCATCGTGCTGGCTCTGGTGCCCAATCTGGCCGCGTGGGCCAAGGTTCAGATCGACGGGGCGCTGGGCGCCGCGGGGACCAATGCGGCGGCCGTGGGGCTCGACAAGATGGCGCAGAACGGGGTCCTCTATAACGGTCTCGATGTGTTGGCCGGCGGGGCCGTGGTCACGGGTCTCCTGTGGGGCGCGATGGCGGTGCTGCTGATCGAGAGGAAGGCCATGGCGGCGGGGCATGTGGCGATTGCCTCCGCGGTCCTGGCCTTCTTCGGCTTCATCCACGGATCGGCTGTCGCCATCAACGTCTCGCCGTTGGTGACGATTTCATACGTGATCGTCGGCGTGCTGTTCTATGGCATGTCGAAGATGGCCACCGAGGAAGAGGCCTCATCGGGCGCCGCCGAGTAGCAACACTCCCCGGGACGGCACATGCCGTCCCGGGGACGGCTCGCCAAGGTGAACCATGCCGCGATATCTGCGCGCGCTCCGTCTTGACCGGGAGCATATGGACGGACCCGACACGGGCCTGGTCGTGCGGGTGTTCGACCGCGCGGCGCATCTCAGCTCGATGGACGGGTCCCTGATTTTCCTCACCGCCAAGGACCTGCCCGACGGTCCGCGGGGGATCCGGCTCGAAACCCCCGGCGGGTTCAGCTTCAAGAACGGCCTCCGGGCCGGCGACCCGTACGCGATCCGCGGCGACTGGCTGCGTCTCGGCCGCGACGGACTGAAGATCGATCTTTCAACGGCGGCCGGGTGGCGGCCGGGCGGGATCACCGCGCCGGCCAGGGCCCCGGCGGCGGCGCGGGTTCCCGAAATCGTCTCGGGAGCCGAGCGGCAAGACCTATGCCGCGCAACCCGTGACGGCAACGCAATCGACGCCGCGTTCGTCCTCGGCCCGCACATCGGACGGGGACCCGGACTCACGCCGGCGGGGGACGATTTCACCGTCGGCTACCTGGCCGGCCTCCATGCTCATCGGGAAGCCGCCGGCCGGCGGCGGAACTTCATCGATTCGATCTCGGCCTGGCTGACCACCCAGCTCGCGCGCACCAACGACGTGGCCGCCGCTTATCTGGGGGCCGCGGCCCGGGGGATATTCGCCGACACGGTTCGCAACTATGCCGTACGGCCGGACGAGAGGAATCTCCGCCGGCTGCTCGGTTTCGGAGACAGTTCAGGCGCCGCCGTGGTTGACGGCTATAGGCTCGCCGCCCAGAGTTGGGGACGGCAACAGGGGGCGAACCAGGGGACTTCATGACCACCCAGATCAAATTCTTCCCGAACCACTACCGGGACTCCGTCGCCCTGATGCGAATGTCGGCCGAGATCGCCGGCTTGCCCGGCATTGACGAGGCGTCTTTCGTCATGGCGACCGAGGCCAATATCGCTCTGGTGGTCGAAGCGGGGCTGCTGGACAAAGGACCCGATCCCCGGCCCAACGATCTGATGGGCGTGGTGATCGGCGGCGGCGCGGACGAGATCGCGGTGGCCTTCGACGCCGCCGGAGAGGCGCTTGCCTCCACCGAAGGCGCCGGCGGCGGCGCGGTGGATGCGGTTCTGCCCCGGACCCTGGACGCGGCCCTCGATAGCGCCCCGGCCGCGAACCTGGCCCTGATTTCGTGTCCCGGGGAATATGCGGGCGCGGAGGCCATGAAGGCGCTCCGCCTGGGGCTCAACGCCATGATATTCAGCGACAACGTGCCGGTTGAGGATGAAATCGCGCTCAAATCGTTCGCCGCCGGCAACGATCTCCTGGTGATGGGGCCTGACTGCGGCACCGCCATCATCGACGGCGTGCCGTTGGGCTTCGCCAACCGGGTCCGCCGGGGCGGCATCGGCGTCATCGGCGCATCCGGCACCGGCACCCAGGAAGTGACCTGCCAGATCGACCGGCGGGGCGGCGGCGTCTCCCAGGCGATCGGCACCGGCGGCCGGGATCTCGATGAGCGTATCGGCGGGGTGACCATGCTGAAGGCCCTCGACCTGCTGGCCGCCGATCCGGATACCGGCGTTATTGCGTTGGTCTCCAAGCCGCCGGCGCCTGCCGTCGCGGCGCGAATCCTCGAAAAGGCCGCCGCGGCCCGCAAGCCGGTGATCGTCAATTTCCTCGGTTGGCACGGTGATACCTCGGCCTATCCGTCCCTCACCTTCGCGGGCAGCCTGGAAGAGACCGCCCACCTCGCCGTGGCCGCCGGCGGCGGCGATCTCCCGGCTTTCGAGATCGGCGCCATGCCATCCCCGGTGCCGGCCAACGGACAATGTCTCCGCGGCCTCTTTAGCGGCGGGACGTTCTGCCACGAGGCGCTGCTGGAGCTGACCCCGGTGCTTGGCGGCGTCTGGTCGACCTCGCCGGTGGACAAGAGCCTCACCCTGAATGACCCCTGGACCAGCCAGGGTCACACGGTGATCGATCTGGGCGATGACCTGTTCACCCGCGGCCGCCCCCATCCGATGATCGATCACGGCCTCCGCAACGAGCGGATCGTAAAGGAGGCAGGCGATCCGTCGACCGCCGTGGTTCTCCTCGATGTGGTGTTGGGCTACGGCGCCGACATGGATCCGGCCGGCGCCATGCTGCCGGCCATCGCGGAGGCCCGGGAACTGGCCCGCGGCGGCAACCGCCGGATCGACTTCGTGGCATCGGTCTGCGGAACCGGCCGTGATCCGCAAAATCTGGACCGGCAGGAAGCCGCCCTCCGCGATGCCGGTGTCCGCTTGGCGCCCAGCAACGTCCAAGCGGCGCGTTTGGCGGCGAAGGTTCTCGCCGAAACCGCCGGGGGTGCGTCATGAGCAACCTGTTCGGACAGAATCTGGGCGTGATCAATCTCGGCATCGACGGCTTCGCCGACGTCATCGAGACCGAAGGCGGCCGGGCGGCGCGCGTCGACTGGCGTCCGCCGGCCGGCGGACCGGAAGCGGCGGCGGCGCTTGCCAAGCTGGCGGGCAATCCGGCCGTCGAGGCCGCCAATCAGCAGGCCTTCGACCGGTACCTCGCCTCCCAGCCGGTGCTGGAAGGTATAGGCATCGCCGGCGAGACCCTGCCCGGTATGGGGCCCAGGCACATACTCCACGCCGGGCCGCCCATAGAGTGGGCGCGCATGGCCGCGCCGGTGAAGGGCGCCGTCGTCGGCGCCGTCCTCATGGAGGGCTGGGCGGATACCGAAGGCGCCGCCCTGGAACTGGCCGCCGGCGGGGAGATCATTTTCGAGCCGTGCCATCACTTCGACGCCGTCGGGCCCATGGCCGGGATCATCAGCCCGTCCATGCCGGTGGTTGTCGTCCGCGACGCGGTGTCCGGCGCCAGGACCTACTCCAATCTCAATGAGGGTCTCGGAAAGGTGCTTCGCTACGGCGCCTATTCCGGCGAGGTGCTCGACCGGCTCCGGTGGATCGGCGGTACGCTGGCCCCGGTGATCTCCAAGGCGCTCGAAGAGACCGGCGAGATTGAACTCAAGCCCCTGATGGCCCAGGCCATGCACATGGGAGACGAGGGCCACAACCGCAACGTGGCGGGTTCGGTCTTGTTCCTGAAGACGATCATCGCGGCGGCGCTGAACTCGGACAGTTCCCGCGAGGATGTCGCGGCATCGGCGGATTTCATTGCGGGCAACATTCTGTTTTTCCTCAACATCTCCATGGCCGCCTGCAAGTGCATGCTGAACGCCGCCCACGGCGTCGAGGGCTCCTCCATGGCGACGGCGATGGCGCGGAACGGGGTGGAATTCGGCCTTCGGTTGAGCGGCCTCGGCGATCAATGGTTCACGGCCGTGGTCGAGCCGGCCGACGGGCTGTTCTTCGCCGGCTATTCCCGGAACGACGCCGCGCCCGACCTCGGGGACAGCGCGATCACCGAGACCGCCGGCATCGGCGGTTTCGCCATGGCCGCCGCGCCCGCCATCGTCCAGTTCATCGGCGGCACCTCGGCGACGGCAATCAACGCCACCAACGACATGTCCCATGTGACCATCGGGCGCAATCCGGCCTTCACCATCCCGTCCCTGGATTTCGTCGGTTCCCCGGCGGGGATCGATGCGCGAAAGGTGGTCGACACCAACACCCCGCCGGTCATCAATACGGGCATCGCCCACAAGGAAGCGGGGATCGGACAGATCGGCGCCGGCATCACCCACGCGCCCATGGAATGTTTCGAGAAGGCGGTCATCGCGCTGGCCGATACGATAAAGTGACCGAGGCGGGGAAGATCGCCGTCGTCGCGGTGGGCGGCAACGCCCTGATCCTCAGCGAAGACAGGGCGTCCATCCCCGACCAGGCGCGCGCCGCCGAAATGACCGTCCATCACATCGTCAACATGATCGAGAACGGCTGGAACGTGGTGCTCACCCACGGCAGCGGTCCCCAGGTCGGCAATATCCTCCGGCGCTCGGAGATCGCCGCCGGCGAAGTGGCCACCGTGCCCATGGACTACGCCGATGCCGACATCCAGGGCGCCGTCGGCTACATGTTTCAGCGCGCGTTTCACAACGAATTCCGCCACCGGAAGATCGAGAAGCAGGCGGTCACCCTGGTGACCCAGGTGCGGGTCGATTATGACGACCCGGCCATGGCCAACCCGGCCAAGCCCATCGGCCCCCATCTCGACGAGGCGACGGCCAAGGCACGCGCCGACGAGCTCGGCTGGGTGGTCAAGGACGATGCGGGCCGCGGCTGGCGGCGGGTGGTCCCCTCGCCCCTCCCCCGGGAGATCATGGAGATCAATCAGATCCGCCAGTTGGCCGAGAGCGGCACCTTGGTGATCGCCTGCGGCGGCGGCGGCATCCCGGTGGTCCAGGATGCGTTCGGGGATCTCAGGGGCGTCGAGGCGGTGGTCGACAAGGACCTCGCCTCGAGCATGCTGGCCCGGGAGATCGATGCCGATCTGCTGGTGCTCTCCACCGGCGTCGAGAAGGTCGCGGTGGATTTCAATACGCCTCGACAGCGCTGGCTGGACAAAATGACCGTCTCCGAGGCCAAGCGGCACATGGCCGACGGTCAGTTCGATCCCGGCAGCATGGGCCCCAAGGTCCGCTCGGTCATCGATTACATCGAAGCCGGCGGCGAACGGGGGGTCATCACCGACCCGCCCAACATGGACGCCGCCGTCCGCGGCGAAGCCGGAACCCAGATCGTCGCGGGTTAGGTTCCGTACTCGATTAGGGGATGCCGGTTTTCGCGGATTCTCGGTTCAAGCTTTCCCCCTCACTGCCTCCGTGTCTCCGTGGTGAATATCCTGGATGCCCCGCCACTTTGCCGGCTGGCCGGCAAAGCCGGTCCAGTGGGTCGGGGCATGACGATCTGGTTTGTACCGTATATCCACTCGTCATACCCCGCTTTATGCGGGGTATCCACATTTCCAATTCTTGAACCACAGAGCACACGGAGATCACGGAGCGGATTGGAGTGTAGATACTCTGTGTCCTCGGCGGCCGACCTGGTGAATATCCTGGATGCCCCTCACCCAGCGCCACCCTCCTCGTCTCCCTCCACCACCAGCCGGCCCAAAAGCGCGAACAGGGTCGCCCGCTCTTGTTCGGTAAGCGGGGCCAGTATCCTGTCCTTGGCGAGTTCGGCGATGGGCTGGGCCTGCTTGAAGATTTCCGCGCCCTCCGGCGTCAGGGCCAGAATCCGTTTCCGCCGGTCGTCGGGCTTTACCCGCCGGGCGATGAATCCCTTCTTCTCCAGGTTGCCCGCCAGCACGCCGGTGGTCGAGCGATCGAGACCCAGCACCTGGGCAAGCCGGTCCTGGTCTACCTCGCTTTCATAGAACAGCACGAACAGAACATCGTACTGGCCGGTGGTGAGGCCGAGCTCCCGGCAGCCCCGCTCGAACAGCCCGTGCGCCATCTGGGCGGATCGGCGGAACATGAAGCCCGGCCGGACGGCCAGCCTGGAGCGGATGTCCTCTTTCGAGACGTTGTCGGGCATGGTCGGGTTGACCCTTCAATCCAGTCGCGGTTCGGGACACTATAGAGCATTCCGTTTTGACTCGTAAGAGTTCTTACGATATAAATTCGTATGAACTGATACGAAAAGCTAGAGGACTGGGCATGGGAACGCAAATGAAGCTCGGCATGTTCTACTGGCAGGTGGGCCACCACATCGCCGCGTGGCGCCATCCGGAAAGCACGCCGGATTCCGGCGTCAACGTGCCGCACCTGATCGAATTGGCCCAGCTCGCCGAGAAAGGCCTGTTCGACATGTTCTTCATGGCCGACAGCGTCACCTTCTGGCGGGGGTCCCTCGAATCCATGAGCCGGGATTCGTACAGTACCTGGATCGAGCCCTTCACCATGATGTGCATGCTGTCCCAGCACACCAAGCACCTGGGCCTGGTGTGCACGGCGACCGCCACCTACGACCAACCCTATCTGCTGGCCCGGCGGTTCGCCTCGCTGGACATCATCTCCGGCGGCCGGGCGGGCTGGAATCTGGTGACCTCGGGCAACAAGCTGGAAGCCGACAGCTTCGGCTTCGGCGAGCATATGGAAAAGGCGGCGCGCTACCGCCGGGGCCGGGAATTCGCCCACGTGGTGCGGGGCCTTTGGAACTCCTTCGGCGAGGATGCCTTCGTCCGCGACCGGCAAACGGGCCGGTATTTCGATCCCGAAAAAATCCAGGTTCTCGACCACTCCGGCGAGTTTCTGGGCGCCAAGGGGCCGCTGAACGTCTCTCCCTCGCCCCAGGGCGAACCGGTGCTCATCCAGGCGGGCGCCTCCGAGGACGGCCGCGAGCTTGCCGCCGCCACCGCCGAGGTGGTGTTCGGCGCCTCCCAAAGCATCGAGTACGCGAAGGAATTCTATGCCGATGTGAAGGGCCGGATGGCCGATTACGGGCGCGATCCGGACAGCCTCAAGATCATGCCCGGCCTGTCGGTGAATGTGGGCGAAACCCGCGAGGACGCCGTCGCCAAGTTCGAGGAACTCCAGGATCTGATTGATCCCCGGACCGGGCTCCAATTGCTGTCCCAGCGCCTCGACTACGATCTGACGGGCTGCGACGTCGATCAACCTCTGCCGGACATCCCGGTCAATGAAATCGGCGGCAGCCGGGCCGAGATAACCATCAAGACGGCGCGGGACAACAACATGACCATCAAGGAACTGTACCGGTATTTCGCCGGCGCCCGCGGCCACTATCAGATCAACGGCTCGGTCGCCGAGGTCGCCGACCTGATGGAGGAATGGGTCACCGAAAAGGCCTGCGACGGGTTCAATATCATGCCGCCCCTCTATCCCCACAGCCTCAGGGATTTCGTCGATCTGGTGGTCCCGGAACTGCAGCGCCGCGGCCTGTTCCGCACCGAGTACGAAGCGACCACTTTGCGCGGCAATCTCGGCCTCACCCGGCCGCCCTGGTCGGCTGGCGATCTCGACGGCTCGACCATAGGAAAAGCCGCGGCGGAGTAGCGTTATTGCGGCGTTTCCGCCGCTTGCCAGCCCCCCGGTAATGTGTATAGTGCGCCGCCTTAACTCCTTGCCAGCGGCTTGAACCGCCGCTGGCTATGCCCTCCGGCGGGAATTCGCAACGCCTGGGGGAAGAGAAAAGCCGGAAGGAGACATGATCGTGGCTTTATACGAAAGCGTGTTCATCGCACGCCAGGACGTTTCCACGCCTCAGGTCGAGGCGATCGCCGACGGGTTCGCGGCCCAGATCGAGGAAAATGGCGGCAAGGTCGCCAAACGCGAATACTGGGGCCTCAAGAACCTTTCCTACAGGATCAAGAAGAACCGCAAGGGGCACTACGTGCTGTTCAATCTCGATGCGCCGTCCGAAGCGGTGCGGGAGATGGAGCGCCAGATGCGCCTGCACGAAGACATCCTGCGTTACCTGACCCTGAGGCTGGACGAGATCGACGACGAGCCGTCCATCCAGATGCAGAACCGGAATCGCGACGAGTCGCGCCGGCGTGACGGCGACCGGCGGGATGATCGTGACAACCGCCGCGACGAGAAGCCGGCTGCCGAGGCTGCACCGTCGGAATCCAAGGAAGAGGCGGCCCCCCCTGCCGAGGCTGCACCAACCGAGGCCAAGGAAGAGGCAGCCCCCCCTGCCGAGGCTGCACCAACCGAGGCCAAGGAAGAGGCGGCCCCTGCCGAGGCCGCACCCACCGAGGCCAAGGAAGAGGCGGCCCCCGCCGAAGCCCCGGCTGAGGAGGCCTCCTCTGAAGCCCCCTCTGAAATTCCTGGCGAGGCTCCTGGTGAATCCCCTGGCGAAGCTGCCGGCGAAGGAGAAGATAAATGAGCGCCGACACCCCGACCGAACGTCCTCAACGGCCGCGCGGCGGTGGCGGCGGCGGCCGCCGTCCGTTCTTCCGGCGGCGCAAGACCTGTCCGTTCTCCGGCGCCAACGCACCGAAGATCGATTACAAGGACACCAAGCTCTTGTCGCGGTACATCTCCGAACGTGGCAAGATCGTGCCGAGCAGAATTACGGCGGTTTCGGCCAAGAAACAGCGCGAACTCGCGCGTGCGATCAAGCGGGCTCGTTTCCTGGCGCTGCTGCCTTACGTTTCCCAGTAATGACCAACGCCAACGCCCCCGCGGGCGAGCGGCGGTGCGGGGTCAACATGAACAGGGATCTTCTTGGCGGTATCGGCGCCGGCGCAGTCAGCGCACTTCTATGGGCGTCGATTACACTCGGCGGCGGCGGGATATTGCTGTCCTATCTGTCGCCCTTGCCTCTGTTGATGGTTGGGCTGTCCCTCGGCTCCCGCGCCGTCAACATCGGTATCGTGGCCGGCGTCCTGATATCCGGCATTGCGGGCAATCCTTTCTTCGCCCTCGTCTATATCGTGATGATCGGACTCCCTGTGGGCCTGATCGTCCGCCAGGCGCTGATGACCCGGCGGCTGCGGAGCGGCGCGGTCGAATGGTATAAGCCGGGCGATCTGCTGGCCCGCCTGGCGGGCGTCGCCTCGGTGTTGATCATCGTCGCGGGCCTTGTCCACTTCGATGTGGATGGCGGGCTGCCGGCGGCCATCGGTCAGTACCTCGATCAAATTCTGGAGGCGCGATTCAGCCTCGCGAGCCCCGGCGACCGGGCGACGCTGGTGAGCCAATTGACGCCGTTCTTCCCGGCGATCGTTGCCGGTTCCTGGCTGCTGTTCCTGACCGTCAACGGCACCCTGGCCCAAAGCCTGCTGGTCCGCATGGGCCGCAATATCCGCCCGACCCCGGTCTATTCGGAGATCGAGCTGCCCGGCTGGATCTACTGGGCCATCGTCATCGCCGCGGGGGTCGCCTTGCTGTCATCCGGCACGGCGGATTTCGTCGCCATGAACGTGGTCGCGGTCCTCGCAACCCCGTTCTTTTTCGTCGGCCTCGGCACCATCCACATCATGGTCCGCCGGCTGGCGGCGCCGACCATGGCGCTGGTCGGCCTCTACGGCATAATTCTGGTTTTCGGCTTGGTCCCGTTTGTCGCGGTGGCCGGGCTCGGGTTTTTTGAACAATGGACGGATCTCCGGAACCGTTATGGCGGCGCGCCCGCGCCCGACGAGGAGGAAGAGTGATGGAAGTCATCCTTTTGGAGCGAATTGAGAAACTGGGCCAGATGGGCGACGTGGTGAACGTCAAGCCGGGCTACGCGCGCAACTATCTGCTGCCGAAGAAGAAGGCGGTGAGTGCAACCGACGAGAACAAGGCTCATTTCGAGCAACGGCGCGCGCAGCTCGAGGCCGAGAACCTGGAGCGCAAGGGCGAGGCCGAGGCGGTCGCCGGCAAGATGGACGGCCAGCTTGTGGTCATGATCCGGCAGGCCGGCGACGCGGGTCAGCTCTACGGCTCGGTCAACGCACGCGATATCGCCACCGGGCTGACCGAGGCCGGGTTCACGGTCGGCCGTCAGCAGGTTCGGCTCGAAAGCCCGATCAAGGCCATCGGCCTGCATCCGATTCACGTTTTCCTGCACCCGGAAGTTTCGGTAACCGTGACCGCCAATGTGGCCCGGTCCGACGATGAGGCCCGCATCCAGGAAGAGACCGGCGAGGCGGTGATCGCACAGGAGGACGAGAACGTTCAGAGTCCGGCCGAGCAGCTGATCGCCGAGGAGGACGCTGCCGAGGCCGCCGAAGCGGAAGCCGCCGACGAAGCCAAGGCTGCCGGGGACGGCGAGGCATCCGAGGAGGCCGGGACGGCCGAGGCCGCCGATGACGCCGGGGAACCCGCCGAGGTTGAGGCGGAGAACGAGGATTCGTCTTCGGATGAGGAGTCCGCGGCGGACGGGGAGGAAGCGGAAGAAACCCCGGCCACCTAAGGGGGATCCTCATAAGCCGTTGAAAAGCGGGCAATAGTTTGGAAATTGCCCGCTTTTTCTTCGGCAATCTTCACATCGGAAATCGAGTATGCTAGCGTTTTGAAGTGACGCCGGGCGCATGAAGCCGCCGTCACCGCGCAAAGAAAAAGGACATTGAAGAAGCTCCAAGGGCTGGTGCCATGTTCATGCTCACACCCATTCTCCGCCGGCTGATCGTCGAAGGCGAGTTGACGATCACGGACAGCAGCGGAAAGGCGCACCGTTTCGGCGGCAGCCAAGGACCGTCGGTGGCGGTTCGGTTTCATGAGCGCTCGTTGCCCCTCAAAGTCGCCTTGAACCCGACCATGGCGCTCGGCGAGGCCTATATGGACGGCCGGCTGACCATCGAGGGCGGCAACACCATCTACGAGTTCCTGGACCTGCTGACGCGAAATATCGCGGAAATGGGGGAGCCGGCGATACAGCGATTTTTCGCCCGGATCGGGATGCTGTTCCGGCGCATCCATCAGTTCAATCCCGCGTTCCGCTCAAAGCGCAATGTTGCCCATCATTACGACCTGTCGGGGGAGCTCTACGACCTGTTCCTCGACCAGGACAAGCAGTATTCCTGCGCCTATTTCCCGGAGGGGGTTGACGACATCGACACCGCCCAGGAACGCAAGAAACGCCATATCGCGGCCAAGCTACTACTCAAGGACGGCCAGACGGTGCTCGATATCGGCTCGGGTTGGGGCGGCATGGGCCTTTATCTCGCCAAATCGGCGGGAACCGATGTCACCGGCATTACGCTCTCCGAGGAGCAGGTCAAGGTCTCCAAGGACCGCGCCGCCCAGGCCGGATTGCAGGACCGGGCGCAATTCCATTTGCGGGATTACCGGGACCAGACCGGTCATTTCGACCGGATCGTATCGGTGGGCATGTTCGAACATGTGGGCATCGGACATTTCGGTCAGTATTTCGGCAAAATCCAGGAGGTGCTGGCGGATGACGGCGTGGCGCTTCTCCACACCATCGGCCGCAGCGGCGGTCCCGGGAATACGGACCCCTGGATCCGGAAGTACATTTTCCCCGGCGGCTATATCCCGTCCCTCTCCGAGACCGTGCCGGCCATCGAGCGGGCCGGGCTGATCGTCACTGATATCGAGTTCCTCGGTCTCCACTATGCCGAAACCCTCAAGGCCTGGCGGGAACGGTTCCGCGAGAATTGGGACAAGGTCGCGAACCTGTACGACGAGAACTTCTGCCGCATGTGGGAGTTCTATCTTGCCGGCAGCGAGGTTTCGTTCCGTTTCATGGGCCTGACGGTCTTCCAAATTCAGATGACCAAACGTGCTGGCGTCGTACCCATCACCCGCGACTACATTGGGGAGTGGGAAAAAACCGGCGGCGACGCCCGGCCGGCCAGCGACCGCGCGGCCTAGATCGGATTCACATGGATTGTCGGCATCGCAATGCGATTCCGACAAACCATGATCGGCTCTAGGTCCTGTTGACATTTAACGGACTATTCATGGTTGGTGTGATTCAAGCAAGACCGGTTCGACTGGAGGGAGCGGGTCATGTAAGGTCATTTCGCAAAGCGAATTGACCGACTTCGACGGGAATTGACGGATATGCAATGGGACCGGATCAAGGGTTTGGTTCCAGGCAAAGAGGCGGATCGCGGCTCCACGGGTCGGGACAACCGCCTGTTTGTGGACGCCGTGCTGTGGATCGCCCGGGCGGGTTCGCCGTGGCGCGATCTTCCGGACGCCTTTGGCAACTGGAACAGCGTCTACGTGCGCTTTTCGCGGTGGGCCAAGGCGGGGGTTTGGGAGAGTCTTTTCAATGCCTTGGCGGAGGATCCCGACTTCGAATACCTGATCGTGGATTCGACCATCGTGCGGGCGCATCAACATGCCGCCGGCGCAAAAGGGGGGCTCAGGCTCAGGCCATCGGCCGCTCGCGCGGCGGCCTGACGAGCAAAATCCACATCACCGTCGATGGCCTGGGCAATCCCTTGCGGTTCATCCTCACCGGCGGCCAGGTGGGCGACGTCACCCAGGCCGAGGGGCTGATCGCCGGGCTGCCGGGCGAGACCCTGATCGCCGACACCGCCTACGACGCGAACCGCTTCCGCGCCCGCCTCGACAGCGCCGGGATGGCGGCGGTGATCCCCTCCAACCCGTCGCGGGCGCAAGCCCTGCCGTACGACCCCGAACTCTACAAGGAAAGGCACGTCGTCGAATGTTTCATCAACAAGATCAAGCACTTCCGCCGCATCGCCACACGCTACGAAAAGACCGTCACCGCCTACATGGCCATGCTGTGCCTCGTCGGGGCGCTCATTTGGATGCGATAACTGTCAACAGGACCTAGGCCCACCCGCCCCGACCGCTTCGGAATTGCAGCCTGTTAATCCCCGTGTTCCACAGGGGTGTGAATCGATTCAGGCTTACCCCCGGCAGCGAATCCGTCTAGGTTCCGCTTCATGGCGACCGTGGCGACCAACCAGACTAATTTGCGCCCCATCGGCGATGACGACCAGACCCTCTCGGTATTCCGGACCCCGCCGCACAACTTCGAAGCCGAGAAGGCGCTCCTCGGCGCCATCTTCGCCAACAACAACGCTTATGACCGGGTGTCCGATTATCTGAGGCCGGAACACTTTGCTGATCCCCTAAACGGTCGAATCTACGAGGCGGCCTCTAAATTGATCGAACGCAGGCAGATCGCCGATCCCATCACCCTGAAGAATTTCTTCGAACAGGACGGATCACTCTCCGAGGTCGGCGGCACCGAGTATCTGGCGGAAGTCGCCGGCAGCATGGTCACTATCATTAACGTCAGCGACTATGCTCGAAACATTTACGACCTGCATCTCAAGCGCCAATTGATCGATCTCGGCGAAAATATGGTCAATGACGCCCATTCTCCGGAGGTTGATAGCAGCGCATTTAATCAAATTGAGACAGCTGAGCAGCGCTTGTACGAGTTGGCGACCACCGGCGAGGTAGAGGGCGGGCCGCGCCAATTTTCCTCGGCCGTTACGATTGCAATGGAGATGGCGCAAGCCGCCTATAATCGCGACAGTCATTTGGTGGGCGTCGCGACTGGTTTAATGGATTTAGACGATCTATTGGGTGGCCTGCACCCTTCAGATTTGATCATCTTGGCGTCCCGACCGGCCATGGGGAAGACGTCCCTGGCCACAAAAATCGCTCTCGAAGCGGCGAGCGATTACAGGGAGGATGTCGACGATAGCGGCAAAAGGAAAACATTGGATGGTGCCGTAGTTGGCTTCTTCTCCCTGGAAATGTCGGCAGAGCAGTTGGCTGGGCGAATTCTATCTGAACAAACCGAGATAAATTCAGATAGGTTAAGGACCGGAAAACTAACTGAAGGCGACTTTGACAAGCTGGTGGCTGCCAGCCAGATGCTTCATCGTCTACCGCTGTTCATTGACGACACACCAGCACTAAGCGTCAGCGCCCTAAGGACACGGGCGAGACGGTTACAACGTGAGCACAATCTTGGGCTCATAGTGGTGGACTACTTGCAGCTCATGGAAGCCAGTGGGCGTCACGACAGCCGAGTGCAGGAGATTGGTGAAATTTCGCGTGGACTTAAGTCTTTGGCAAAAGAACTGAATGTTCCCGTGCTGGCCCTCTCCCAACTCTCTCGGGCGGTCGAAGCTAGAGACGACAAGACTCCGCAACTCTCGGACCTTCGTGAGTCCGGCACCATCGAACAAGATGCTGACGTAGTCATGTTTATCTACCGCGATTCCTATTACTTGGAGCTAAAGAAACCCAAATCCATTAGTTACCCCGAGGGAGAAAATGACTCTGAGTACCAGAGCGACTTAGGAAAATGGCAGGAGAAATTGGCGGCAGTCGAAAAGGAAGCTGACATAATTGTCGCCAAGCAACGGCACGGTCCGACTGGCGACAGAAAGGTATTTTTCGACCGCCAGTACACCCGTTTTGGAAATCACACCCAGCGAAACTCAGAGAGCTTCTGATTGTCCGGGATGAGCGGCGGGGCGCATACGGGGTCGATCCTCACCATCGATCTGGATGCCATCGCCGCCAATTACCAAACCCTGCGGGATATTTCGGGCAGTGCCGACGTGGCGTCCGTGGTCAAGGCAAACGCCTATGGGCTGGGTGTCGATCGGGTGGCCCCGGTGCTCAGCAACGCCGGATGCCGGACGTTCTTCGTTGCCAATATCGCCGAGGCCTATGAGCTCCGCTCCCTGATCCCGTCGGCCGAAATTCACGTGCTGGACGGCCTGATGGGTCAACCGCCGGAGCGCTTCATCGCCCGGAACTTGCGCCCGGTGCTCAACACGCCGGACGAAATCGAGACATGGCGGAGCGTTTCAGCCGAGTCCGACCGGCCGCTGCCCGCCGACATCCAGATCGACACCGGCATGGCCCGCCTCGGCCTGACCGCCGGTGAGGCGGAAACGCTGCTGGACCAGCCGGACTGGAACCGGGAGATGGTGATCGACTGCCTGATCAGCCATCTCGCCTGTGCCGAAGAACCCGGCAATCCCAAGAACGGGGAGCAGCGCGACGCCTTCGCCAGGTTGATGCCCCGTTTCGAGGCCCGCCGGGCATCGCTCTCGGCCTCATCCGGCATGTTTCTGGGCGAGGATTTCCACTTCGATCTGACCCGTGCCGGGGTCGCTTTGTACGGTGTCAACCCGACCCCGGACACCGCCAATCCAATGGCTCAAGTCATTCAAATACAAGGAGAAATCCTGCAAGTTCGGTTCGTTGACACCCCTCAGACCGTTGGCTATGGTGCGACGCACCGCGTCACCCGGCCGAGCAAAATCGCCACCATTCCCATTGGCTATGCGGACGGGTATTTGCGGTCTCTTGGCAACACCGGTATCGCCGTCATCGGCGGTCACAAGGTGCCGGTCGTGGGGCGAGTTTCGATGGATCTGACCACAGTGGACGTGACCGACGTTCCCGGCGAACTGGCGCGGCCCGGCGCTTTGGTCGACCTGCTTGGTCCCGACAACGACCTCGACGATACCGCTGCCCGCGCCGGAACCATCGGCTACGAAATCCTCACCCGCCTCGGCAGCCGGTTCGAACGGCGCTATATCGAGAATGGCGACGCAGGCTCGGCGTAAGTGGAAGTCCGCCGATGAATTTCCTCCAACCCATCGGCCGTGTCTTTATCGCGTTCCTGGGCTCCGTCGGCCGGCTGACCATATTCGCCGGCGTCGCCCTCAGCCATGTGGTCCGCCCGCCCTGGTATCCCCGCATCATCCTCCGCCAGATGATCGAGATCGGTTATTTCTCGTTGCCGGTCGTCGGCCTGACCGCCGTTTTCGCGGGCATGGTACTGGCGCTGCAGAGCTTCACCGGCTTCGCCCGGTTCAACGCCGAAGGCGCGGTGGCCAACGTCGTCGTACTTTCGATCACCCGGGAACTCGGACCGGTGCTTGCCGGCTTGATGGTGTCGGGGCGGATCGGCGCCTCCATGGCCGCCGAAATCGGTACCATGCGGGTCACCGAGCAGGTGGATGCGCTCACGACTTTGTCCACCAACCCGTTCAAATACCTGGTGGTGCCGCGGTTCATCGCCGGCGTCACCATGCTGCCGGTGCTCGTACTGATCGCCGATATCATCGGCGTGATGGGCGGCTATCTGATCGGCGTCTATGAACTCGGCTTCAACGCCGCCAACTATCTGCAGAATACATGGGACTTCCTGACCGCCTTCGACGTGATTTCCGGTCTGGTGAAGGCCGCGGTGTTCGGCTTCATCATCACGTTGATGGGCTGCTACCACGGATACTACTCCCGAGGCGGCGCCCAGGGCGTGGGTCAGGCGACGACCAATGCGGTGGTGTCGGCGTCGATCCTGATTCTGTGTTTCGACTATATCCTGACCGCCATCTTCTTTGCCGCGGACGGATAGGTACGGTACCTGAGCCCATGACCGAGACCATGACCGAGATTCGGTCCAAGATCAGCCTGAAAGACGTTCACAAGGCATTCGGCCCGAAAACGGTGCTGGATGGTCTCGACCTGGATATCGCCGAGGGCCGGTCGACGGTGGTGATCGGCGGATCGGGGGTCGGCAAATCGGTGATGTTGAAATGCATCCTCGGTCTGCTCACCCCGGATTCCGGTTCCGTGGAAATCGATGGCGTGAGCGTTCTCGGGCTGTCCTCGGGCGAACGCGACCGGGTGAACCGCAAGATCGGCATGCTGTTTCAGGGCGCCGCTTTGTTCGACAGCCTCCCGGTCTGGGAGAACGTCGCCTTCCGGCTGCTGAGCGACGGGACGGGCCGGGACGAGGCCCTGGAAATCGCCCTCCGGAAACTGGCCCAAGTGGGCCTGCGCCCGAACGTCGGCCACCTGTCCCCCGCCGATCTCTCGGGCGGCATGCGGAAGCGGGTGGGACTTGCCCGCGCCATCGCCGGCGATCCGGAGATCATTTTCTTCGACGAGCCGACCACCGGCCTGGATCCGATCATGTCCGGCGTCATCAATGAATTGATCGTCTCCTGCGTGAAGGAATTGGGCGCGACCGCATTGTCCATCACCCATGACATGGCGAGCGCGCAAAGGATCGGCGATCGCATCGCAATGATCTACAATGGCCGCATCATCTGGAACGGCCCGGCGGACGAAGTTGCGGGTTCGGATAACGAACTGGTCGAGCAGTTCGTCAACGGCCGGACCGACGGGCCCATTCAGATGGCTTTGCGAGCGTAAGGAGCGGGCGGCTTGGCGAAATCGGCATCAACCTTCGTTTGTCAGGAATGCGGCGCGTCCCATGCCCGGTGGTCGGGCAGGTGCGACGTCTGCGGCGCGTGGAACTCGATCGTCGAGGAAGCGGGCGGCGGCGATGTGCCCAAGGGCCTGGGCCGAAAGAAGGGCAGTAAAATCGAGTTCGTCCCGTTGAAGGGTGAAGCCCGGCCGGCGCCGCGGCTGGCCACGAATATTGCGGAGTTCGACCGGGTTTGCGGCGGCGGACTGGTGCCGGGCTCGGCGCTGCTGGTCGGCGGCGATCCGGGGATCGGCAAATCAACCATCCTTCTGCAAGTGTGCGCCGAACTCGCCAAGGCGGGCACCGCCGGCTGTGTTTACGTGTCCGGCGAAGAGGCCATCGATCAGGTGCGGCTGCGGGCCGAGCGTCTCGGCCTTGCCGATGCCCCCGTGGAGCTGGCGGCCGCGACCAACGTCCGCGATATCGTCGCCTCGCTCGATGGTCCGTCCGCGGCGCGGGTTGTGGTCATCGATTCCATCCAGACCCTCTACCTCGACAACCTCGATTCGGCGCCAGGCACCGTTTCCCAGGTCCGTACCTCGGCCCAGGAGTTGATCCGCCTCGCCAAGAAGCGGGGATTCACGCTGATCTTGGTGGGCCACGTCACCAAGGAAGGATTGATCGCCGGGCCAAAGGTGCTCGAGCATATGGTCGATACGGTGCTTTATTTCGAGGGCGAACGCGGTCATCAGTTCCGAATCCTCCGGGCGGTGAAGAACCGGTTCGGACCCGCGGCCGAAATCGGCGTCTTCGAAATGACCGACGGCGGCCTCGCCGAAGTGCCCAATCCGTCGGCCCTCTTCCTCGGCGACCGCGAAGACGGTGTCAGCGGTGCGGCGGTGTTCGCCGGAATCGAGGGAACCCGGCCCGTGCTGGTTGAAATTCAAGCCCTGACCGCTCCCGCATCCTACGGCACGCCGCGCCGCGCGGTGGTCGGATGGGACAGCAGCCGCCTTTCCATGCTGCTGGCGGTCCTCGAATCACGGTCCGGCGTCGCCATCGGCGGCCAGGACGTTTTCCTGAATGTCGCCGGCGGTCTCCGGGTTTCGGAACCGGCCGCGGATCTGGCGGTTGCCGCCGCCTTGGTCTCATCCCTCACCGGCAAACCCGTCCCGGCGGACACGGTCGTCTTCGGCGAGGTCGGTCTCTCGGGCGAAATCCGGCAGGTGGGTCAAGCCGATGTGCGTTTGCGGGAAGCCGCCAAGCTGGGATTTTCCCGCGCCGTGGTTCCCGCCCGGCGCCGGGGCAAGAAATCCAAAACGGCAAGCGGCCTCGGTCTTCATTCCGTCGACCATCTGGATCGGCTAATCGGCTGGCTGCGGGATGCCGAGCCCGCGGGCCCGCGTCCGGTGGAGCGCGCCGCCAATGGATAGCTTGCCGGTCAATATCCTCGATCTCGGGGTCATCGCGCTGATGCTCATCGGCGCGCTCATCGGCCTTGCGCTTGGCTTCGTCCGGGGCGGCCTGTTCGTTCTCTCCTGGATCGGCGCCGGTGTGGCGACGTTGTTCGGGTTTCCGGAGGCCCGGCCGCTGGCCCGCAACTACATCGAGACCGTGTGGATCGCCGACCTGACGACGGGCGTGGTGATATTTCTGGTCACTCTCGTCGTCCTGTCCCTGATCAGTTCCGCCATCGGCGGCTGGGTGCGGGGCAGCCGGCTGAACTCCCTGGACCGATCCCTGGGTCTGCTTGCCGGGCTCGCGACCTCGGCGCTCATTCTGATGTGCGGCAGCATCCTGGCCGATACGCTGCTCCCCAAGGATCAACGACCCGCCTGGGCCAACGAGGCCAGATCCCTGCCACTGATCGAAAGCGGCGCGGAAGTCTTGAAGAGGGCGGTGCCGGAGAAGCTCGGGCTGTTCAAGAAATCAGCCGGGGAAGCGAGCCAGAAGACCAAGGATGCCATCCAACTCAAGGAAACCTACGATCGGCTGGTGGAACCGACCCCCGCAGAATCCGGGCGCGAAGACCGGCCGGGATATGATAGTAAGGAGCGCCGCGCGCTCGAACGAACCATTCAAGGACTTCAATAGCGGACCATGCGAGAGTTATCGCCAATTCATCCGGACGACGATCACTTCCACGACGAGTGCGGCGTCTTTGGCATTTGCGGTCATGAGGACGCGGCGGCCCACACCGTCCTCGGCCTCCACGCGCTGCAACATCGGGGACAGGAAGCCGCCGGCATAGTCAGCACCGACGGGGTCCATTTCCACTCGCACCGCTCAGCCGGCCTGGTCGGCGACAATTTCAGCTCCGAAGAGGTTATCGGGCGCCTTCAGGGCAGCATGGCAATCGGCCATAACCGGTACTCCACCGCCGGAGAGACGGTGGCGCGCAACATTCAGCCCCTGTTCGCCGACTTCGAATTCGGCGGCCTTGCCATCGGCCACAACGGCAATCTGACCAATGCGTATTCCCTCCGCCGTGCGCTGGTCGAGCGGGGCTGCATCTTCCAATCCACCACCGACACCGAGATCATCGTTCATCTGATCGCCATCAGCGGTTATTCAACGGTTGTCGACCGGATGATCGACGCGCTGCGCCAGGTCGAGGGCGCCTACTCGCTGGTGGCGCTCACCGACAATGCCCTGATCGGCGTCCGCGATCCCATGGGGGTGCGGCCATTGGTTCTGGGCCGGTTGGAGGGTTCCTACGTATTGTGCTCGGAAACCTGCGCCCTCGACATCATCGGCGCCGAATTCGTGCGCGACGTGGACCCGGGTGAAATCGTCGTCATTGACGGCGATGGCATTCGCAGCGTCAAGCCGTTCTCCAAGACACCCCAGCGGCTTTGCATTTTCGAATATATTTACTTCGCGCGGCCCGACAGCATGGTCGAAAACCGCAATGTCTATGAAGTCCGCAAGGAAATCGGCGCCGAGTTGGCCCGCGAGACCAGCGTCGACGCGGATGTCATCGTGCCGGTTCCGGATTCCGGCGTACCCGCGGCAATCGGCTACGCCCAGCAGGCCGGCATCCCGTTCGATCTGGGGATTATCCGCAACCACTACGTTGGCCGGACCTTCATCGAACCGACGCACCAGATCCGCCACCTCGGCGTGCGGCTCAAGCACAATGCCAATGCCGGCCATCTCAAGGACAAGCGGGTGGTATTGGTCGACGATTCCATCGTCCGCGGCACAACCTCGGAGAAGATCGTCGCCATGGTGCGGGGCGCCGGTGCCAGCGAGGTTCACATGCGGATCTCGAGCCCGCCGACCAGCCACTCCTGCTTCTACGGTATCGACACGCCCGAACAAGAGGAGTTGCTGGCCGCCCAGTACGATGTTGAGGCCATGGCCAGGCACATCGGCGCGGACAGCCTGTCGTTTATCTCCATCGAGGGGCTATACCGGGCGTTCGGCGAGACCGGCCGGAACGATACCCCGCAGTTTTGCGATGCCTGTTTCTCCGGTGATTACCCCATCCCGCTTACGGACCGGGACGGCGGCCCGATGCCGGCACAATTGTCCCTGCTGACCGAACAGGAATGATGGCCGACACGACGCCGGCATCTCACTCCCGGCCTTTGACCATCAACCCCGACGGCCGTCTGGCCGGCCGGATCGCATTGGTTACCGGCGCGTCCCGCGGGATCGGCCGGGCGGTCGCCCGTCATTTCGCCGCCGAAGGCGCGCACCTCATCCTCACCGCCCGGACCCAGGGCGCCCTTGAAGAACTCGACGATGAAATCCGTGCCGCCGGCGGCCAATCCACGCTTTCGCCTGCCGACCTCACCGACTACGACACCGTCGACCGGATGGGGGCCGCCGTCTTCAAGCGTTTCAAGCGGCTCGACATCCTTGTCGGCAATGCCGGCATCCTCGGCACACTCGCGCCGTTGGCCCACGCGGACCCGCAAGAATGGGATCAAGTGTTTGCCGTCAACGTGACGGCCAATTGGCGGCTCATTCGAAGTTTCGAGCCGCTTCTGAAGATGTCGGATGCGGGCCGCGCCATATTCGTGACTTCGACGGCCGGTCACCGCCCCCGGGCCTTTTTTTCCGCTTATGGGGCCAGCAAGGCGGCCCTCGAGACGATGGTCCTGACCTGGGCGGACGAGCTGAAGAATACCGATGTCCGGATCAATCTGCTCAACCCCGGCGGGACCCGGACGGCAATGCGCAGCAAGGCCTTTCCCGGCGAAGACCCGGAGACCATCAAGGCCCCGGAGAGGATTACCGAGTATTTCGTCGAACTCGCCGATGCCGCCTGCACGCGGAACGGTGACATCGTCGATGTCCCCGCGCTGCTTGACAAAGGCTTGAATGACCCGATTATCCGCTGAATACGGCCGAATCAAACCTCTGTCGGAAACCATCCAGTTTATTTGCCTTCGGCCGGTCTGCGGGCTACATTACGGCCCCTTCTGGGCGGGCAGCCCTTTGCGAGTAATTTCAATCGTTTAATGGCGTTCAGCGGCGGTTAACAGGCCCATGGCGGACAGAGATCCGGAACAGGACATCCTATTCAAAGAGGTTGATGAGGAACTGCGCCAGGAGCAGTTCTCCAAGCTCTGGAAACAGTACGGCAAGTATGCAATCGGGGCGGCGGTTTCGCTGGTTGCAGCCGTGGGCGGCTATCAGGCCTGGCAAGCCTGGGACTTGAACCGCCGGACGGCGGATAGCCTTCAATTTGCCGGCGCGCTGCAGGCCATACAAAGTGAAGATGCGGCGCGCGCCCAGGAAATTCTCGGCCGGCTTGCGACCAAGGGTACCGCCGGATACGCGGTTCTCGCCCGGCTCAATCAGGCCTCATTGATCGCTCAGCGGGGGGACAAGGCGACGGCGGCCGCTGCCTATTTCGCCATCGCCGACGATACCGGGGTCGATGAGATATTCCGTGATATGGCAGTGATTCTCGGCACCATTCAGGATCTCGACAGAGGCAACCCCCGGCAATTGACCAGCCGCCTGCAGCCGCTCCTGGCGGGCGGCAGCCCCTGGCGCCACAGCGCCAAGGAACTGACCGCGTGGTTGCTCGAACGGCAGGGCGGTTCGGCCGAGGCGCGGCAGCTTTTTCAGGAGCTGGCCGACGACGTAACGGCGCCCCCCGGGATTCGCGGGCGCGCCGCCGAAAAGCTTGCTATGCTCGGAACCGCGGGCAGCTAATCGATACCGGGTCGATGACTTCATTTTTTTCAAAATCGGCATTCCTCGTCGCCGCCTCTTTCGGCTTGGCCGCGTGCTCGGCGTTCGACTTTTTCGGTGACAAGCCCGAGGATACGTTGCCCGGTGAACGCATCGCGATCCTGGTCGAGCAGACCGCGCTGAAACCGGACGAGCAGGAAACGCCGGCGGAAATTCTCCTGCCTGCCCCCACCCTGAACTCCGAATGGCCCCAGGCCGGCGGGTACGCCAGCCATGCCATGCACCACCTCAAGGTTGGGGACGGCATTTCCCCCGCCTGGACGACCTCGATCGGCGCCGGATCGGACGAAGAGGAACGTCTCAATACTCAGCCGATCCTGGCGAACGGGCGGCTGTACACCATGGATGCGAAGACCCGGGTCTCGGCCTTCGATGCGCGATCCGGCCAGCGCCAGTGGTCGGTGGAACTGACGCCCGAGGAGGAAAAGGGCGAAGGCCACATCGGCGGCGGTCTCGCCTATGACGGCGGCCGGGTGTTTGTCACCACGGGATTCGCCGAAATACTCGCCCTGGATGCGGCCAGCGGACAGGTTCGGTGGCGCCGCAACATTGGCGAGCCCATGCGTGCCGCACCGACGGCGCGGGGCAATCGGGTATTTGTCGTCACCCTGACCAATCAGCTGCTGGCGCTCAATGCGGCGACCGGGGAGACCCTGTGGTCCTATAGCGCGATCGAAGAGACCACCAACCTGCTGGGAACGGCCAGCCCGGCGGTGGGAGCGGGCGTTGTGGTCGCTGCGTTTTCCTCCGGTGAATTGGTCGCGCTTCGGGTCGAGAACGGACGCGAACTGTGGTCCGACTCACTCACCGTGGCGCGCCGGGCAAGCTCCATCGCAACCCTTGGCGCTATCCGCGGCCGTCCGGTGATCGATCGCGGAATCGTCCTCGCCGTTTCCAATAGCGGCCTGATGGTTGCCGTGGACCTGCGTTCCGGCCGGCGGATTTGGGAACGTGAGATTGCCTCGGTGGAAAGCCCTTGGGTGGCCGGCGACTTCGTGTTTGTTCTTTCGTCAAAAGCGGAGCTGGCCGCCGTCGACCGCCGCAACGGCCGTATTTACTGGGTCACCGCCCTTCCCCTTTGGGAGGATCCGGAGGATCGCGAGGGCCGTATCAACTGGACCGCACCGATCCTGGCGGGTGACCGTTTGATCGTCGCCGGCTCGACCGGCGAAGCGCTTTCCGTTTCACCCTATACCGGCCAAATACTGGGCGCCGAAGAGATGCCCGACAAGGTGAGCGTCCCGCCGATCGTGGCCAACGAAACCATCTACTTCCTCTCGGACGACGGCGATCTCGTCGCATACCGGTAGGGGCGGAAGATGGCGCTTTCCGTTGCCATCATCGGGCGGCCCAACGTCGGCAAATCCACCCTGTTCAACCGCCTGGCCGGTAAGAAGCTGGCGTTGGTCGATGATCAGCCGGGGGTCACCCGCGACCGCCGCGAAGGCGATGGTGAACTGGCCGGGCTGGCACTGCATCTGATCGATACGGCCGGATTGGAAGAGGCGGCGAAAGGGTCGCTGGAAGCGCGGATGCGCGCCCAGACCGAACGCGCCGTCGATGACGCCGACGTGGCGCTGCTGCTGATCGATTCCCGGGCCGGGATCACCCCCCTCGACGAGCATTTCGCCGGCTGGCTCAGGGCGAAGGACACGCCGGTGGTCCTGGCGGCCAACAAGTGCGAAGGACGCGCCGGCGAGGCCGGCTATTACGAGGCATTTTCCCTGGGCCTCGGCGAGCCGGTGCCGGTTTCAGCCGAGCATGGGGACGGCATGGCCGAGCTCTATGCCGCGCTCGCGCCGTTTGACGAGGCGCCGGAACCGCCGGCGGAGGAAGACGCAGATGACGACGACGAACGCTCGGGTCCCCTGCAACTGGCCATCGTCGGGCGTCCCAACGTCGGCAAGTCGACACTGGTGAACCGCTTGATCGGTGATGACCGGCTGCTGACCGGGCCCGAAGCGGGAATCACCCGGGATGCGATCTCCATCGATTGGGAATATGACGGACAGGCCATTCGGCTGATCGATACCGCCGGGCTCCGGCGGCGCGCAAAAGTCACCGAAAAGCTCGAAAACCTGTCGAGCCGGGACTCGTTTCGGGCGATCCAATTCGCCGAGGTAGTGGTGCTGGTGCTTGACGGTGAAAACCTGTTGGAGAAGCAGGACCTCACCATTGCCCGGCAGGTGATCGATGAGGGCCGTGCATTGGTCATCGCCGTCAATAAATGGGACCTCGTGAAGGACAAGCGCGAAGCTCTGAAGGATCTGCAGTGGCGAATCGACAACTCGATCCCCCAGGCCAAGGGTATTCGGGTCGTAACGCTCTCGGCCAAAACCGGTCGGGGCCTCGAACATCTTCTCCCCGCTCTGCTGGACACCTATCGGTCCTGGAACCGCCGGGTGCCGACGGGCCCGTTGAACCGCTGGCTGGAGGATGTGTTGGAACGCCACCCGCCACCGGTGGCCGGCGGCCGGCGGCTGCGCATCCGATACATGACCCAGGCCAAGACCCGCCCGCCGACCTTCGTCATCTTTGCGTCCCGCGCCAAGGGAATCACCGACGCCTACCGCCGCTACCTGGTCAACGGGCTGCGGGACCAGTTCGACATTCCCGGCGTACCCATCCGCCTGATGGTGCGTCAAGGCAAGAACCCCTACGTCGGCGACGACCGGTAGATGTTGGATCAGACGCCGGGCGACGTGACCGTCGACGAGACCGCCCTCTCGGAGGACGATTCCCTCTACTGTGCCAACTGCGGCCATCTGGTCACCAGGGGCCGCTGGCGGATCCGGCGCAACGGCGATCACGAGCATACGGTGTTCAACCCGGCCGGGATCGTCTATCGGGTGGTCTGTTTCAAGGAGGCGCCGGGCGTGGCGACCCGCGGCGATCCATCCGGCGAATTCACCTGGTTCAAGGGCTATGCGTGGCGGATCGCCAACTGCACCGAATGCGGCCTGCACCTCGGCTGGCGGTTCGAAGGCGAGGACGTTTTCTTCGGACTGGTCCGCACCAGCCTGATCCAGCGGGAAGATTGAGCTCCAGAACGAGATGACTCTATTGTGAATCGAAAAGAGGATTCCCTTGGTTGGCTTGAGCTGATTCCTTGTCGTGGCGTCGACACGAAATCCCCCTCACCCAGCTCCCTCCAGGGGAGAGGGAGTAGTCGCGGGCCGTGTCGTGTTCCCTCTCCCCCTCGAAGGGGGAGAGGGTCAGGGTGATGGGGTTGCGAAAACGGCTTCAAAACGCCGAATGCGCCTCCCAATAGGATCATCTCCCTCTAAGCCGCCGGCAGGTCCCACTGGGACCGTGCCTCGAGGCGGCGGGGCGCCTCGCGGCTCAGCACCGCGGTCAGATCGGCGAGGCTGTTCAAACTGTGCACCGGCCGGAACTCGTCCACGTGGGGCAGGATCGCGCGAATGCCGAGGGATTTCGGCTGGAACTCGTCATAGCGCAGCAGCGGATTCAGCCAGATCAGCCGGCGGCAGGATTTGTGCAGCCGCTCGATTTCCTTCTCCAGACCGGTCGCCTCGTCCCGGTCCAACCCATCGGAGATCAGAAGAACCACCGCGCCCTGGGTCAGCACCCGGCGCGACCAATACATGTTGAAGTCGCGGAGACAGTGGCCGATCCGCGTGCCGCCGGCCCAGTCCTCGACCGCCGCGCCCACGTTGGCCAACGCCGCATCCACGTCCTTGTTGCGCAGATAGCGGGTCACGTTGGTCAGCCGTGTGCCGAACAGGAACGCGTGGACCCGGTCCCGGTCGTTGGTGACGGCGTGCATGAAATGAAGCAGCATCCGCGAGTAGCGGTCCATGGAACCGGACACATCGCAAATGATGACCAACGGCGGATGGCGGGTGCGGCGCTTGCGCCACTGGATCGGAATGTAGTCGCTGCCCGACCGCAGCGCGGCACGCAGGGTTTTCCGCATATCGACCCGGGCGCCCGCCGTATCCATGCGGAACCGCCGGGTGGGAATTTCCATGATCGAAAGACGCATGCGCTGCACCGCGGCGATGGCCTCGGCCACCTCGTCCGCCGACATCTTCTCGAAATCCTTTTCACCCAGGACCTCGTTTGCGCTCCAGGTCAGCGAGGCATCGAGCTCGATCTCTTCCCCCTCCAGCTCCCGGCCCTCGCCCGAATTGCTGGACATGGCTTCCGCCACCCGGCGGGAAATCTCCTCGGTCGGCGGCGCCTCCTCGCCGCCCCCGATTTCCGGCACCATCATCTGCATCATGCGCTCAAGAATTTGCGGATTGCGCCAGAAGATGTGGAACGCCTGATCGAATACTTCGCGCTGGTCCCGGCGATTGACGAACACCGCGTGCAGGGTCCAGTAGAAATCCTCCCGGCTGCCAAGCCCGACGACAGTGACCGCCCGCAGGGCCTCGATCACCTGGCCGGGTCCGATGGGCAGGCCGGCCGCCCGAAGCACCCGGGCAAAATGCATTATGTTCTCGAACAGGCGCCCGCCCGCATCCGCTTGGGGTGCGTCAGGGATGTTAGGATTGCCGGCAGGCATGTTCAGGCCGGCGCCGCGGCGAGCTCGGTCTTCACTTCGGTCAGGATGCGGTTGGCCTCGCTGCCCTGGATGCGCTGGATATCGTCCTGATATTTGAGGATTGCACCCAGCGTGTCGTTGACGGTCTCCGGATCAAGGGACATGCAATCGAGCTGGGTCAGCGCATGGGCCCAGTCGATGGTCTCGGCGATCCCCGGCAGCTTGAACAAATCCATGTCACGGAGCCGGTGGACAAAACCGACCACCTCCGCCGACAGGCTCGCCGGCGCTTCCGGCGCCTTCACCTGCAGGATTTCCAACTCGCGCTCCGCATTGGGAAATCCGACCCAATGATAGAAGCACCGGCGCTTCAAGGCGTCGTGAATTTCCCGGGTCCGGTTGGAGGTGATGACGACAATGGGCGGTTCGTCCGCCTCGATGGTGCCGATCTCGGGAATGGTGATCTGGAAGTCGGACAGCACCTCCAATAGATAGGCCTCGAACGGCTCATCGGTCCGGTCGAGCTCGTCGATCAGCAGGATGGGCGGGCCGTCGGCCTGCGGCTCCAAGCTCTGCAAAAGCGGCCGCTTGATCAGGAACTGATCGCCGAAAATATCCGATTCCAGCGTATCCCGGTCCCGGTCGCCGGCCGCCTCGGACATGCGGATTTCCACCATCTGGCGGGGATAGTTCCATTCGTAGACCGCCGTGGTGACGTCGAGACCCTCGTAGCATTGAAGACGCAGCAGCCGCCGGCCGAGGGTCTCGGACAGGACCTTGGCGACCTCGGTCTTGCCGACACCGGCCTCACCCTCGAGGAACAAGGGCCGGCCCAGGCTCAACGAGAGATACAGGGCCGTCGCCAGGCTGCGGTTGGCCAGGTAGTTCCCGCCCCGAAGGGTCTCGATGGTGTCGTCGACGGAACCCGGAATGGCTGCCATGGGGTTCACTTCCCTTGTTATTGATTTAGTGAGCGGCGCGAGCATAGGCACCGCCGCCGCCCCTGTCCATCATTGGAGCGGCAGCCAAGTGCCTGTCCGAATTGCAGCCTTAGCTCGCCGCCGCGACCGCGCGCTTGGCGATAACGCCCACCAGGTGCGCCCGGTAGTCGGACCCCGCATGGAGGTCGGACGCCATGTCGCCTTCGGAGACTTCAATGCCGTCCAGCGCATCGGCGCTGAACGATCCGCCGAGGGCCGATTCCATGTCGCCCTGACGGAAGACGCCGCTGGCGCCCGCGCCGGTCACCGCGACCCGCGTTCCGGCCGGACCGTCGGAAACGAAGACACCCACCAGTGCGTAGCGCGACGCCGGATTGGGGAACTTCTCGTAGGCCGCCTTGGCGGGAACCGGAAATTTGACCGCGGTGATGATCTCGCCCGCGTCCAGCGCGGTTTCGAACAGGCCCTTGAAGAAATCGTCCGCCGCGATCTCGCGGTTGTTGGTGACGATGGTGGCGCCGAGGCCCAGGCAGGCCGCCGGATAGTCGGCGGCCGGATCGTTGTTGGCGATGGACCCGCCGATAGTGCCCCGGTTGCGGACCTGCGGATCGCCGATACCGCCGGCCAAGGCGGCGAGCGCCGGGATGGCCTTCTGGACATCGGCCGAGCCCGCCACGTCGGCATGCCGGGCCATGGCGCCGACGGTCACCGTATCGCCATCCACCGAGATGCCCGTCAGGCCGTCGATTCCGGCGAGATCCACCAGATCCGACGGATCCGACAGGCCGAGCTTGATCGACGGCAAAATGGTCATGCCGCCCGCCAAGGGGAGCGCGTCATCGGATGAAGTCTTGCCGGCGGCGTCGGCGACGTCACTGGCCTTGTGATAATTGAATCCGCTCATGATTTACGCTCCTGCTTCCTGAAGGGCCCGCCAGACATTTTGCGGCGAGGCCGGCAGCGGCATGTCGGTGACGCCCTTTTCCGCGAGCGCATCGACCACCGCATTGATCACCGCCGGGGTAGCGCCGATGGTGCCCACCTCGCCGACACCCTTCACGCCCAGCGTATTGTGGGCGCAGAGAGTCACTTCGGTCGAAACGTGATAGGACGGCACGTCGTCAGCCCGGGGCATGGTGTAGTCCATATAGGACCCGCTGAGCAGCTGGCCGTTTTCGTCATAGACGGCATTCTCCATCAGCGCCTGGCCGATGCCCTGGGTGACGCCGCCGTGGACCTGACCCTCGACGACCATCGGGTTGATCACCCGCCCGACATCATCGACGGCGGTGAAGTTGACCACGTCCACGACACCGGTGTCCGGATCCACTTCCACCTCGCAGACGTGGCACCCGCCGGGGAAGGCGAAGTTCAGCGGATCATAGAACGCCGATTCCTCCAGCCCCGGCTCCAGGGTCTCGTGGGGGAAGTTGTGGGGCACGTAGGCCGCCAGCGCCACTTCGCCGAAGGCCATCGCCTTGTCGGTGCCCTTCACCGTATAGGAGCCGTCCGCGAACTCGATATCGGTCTCGGACGCCTCCAGGATGTGGGCGGCGATCTTCTTGCCCTTGTCGACGATCTTGTTGGCCGCCCGGACGATGGCTTCGCCGCCCACCGCCAGGGACCGGGAGCCGTAGGTTCCCATGCCGAACTGGATCTTCGACGTATCGCCATGGACCACGTCGACGGCCTCGAAGTCAACGCCGAGCTGCTCGGAAACGAGCTGCGCAAACGTCGTCTCGTGGCTTTGCCCGTGGGAGTGGGAGCCGGTAAACACGGTCACGCTACCCGTCGGATGAACACGGACCACCGCCGATTCGTAGAGAC
The DNA here is from genome assembly GCA_965207535.1 of Rhodospirillales bacterium. Taxonomy (GTDB): domain Bacteria; phylum Pseudomonadota; class Alphaproteobacteria; order Rhodospirillales; family UBA2165; genus JAJDXO01. Next base: position 85,125 of record CBDBMR010000012.1, read on the forward strand.
CGGCCCGGGCGCCCAAGGCCCCCGCCACCGCCGACGGCGCAACGCCGCAGGCCTCGATATAGGTGGAGTAACCAAGCCCCCGAAGCTTGCCGTCCTTGGCGGCGGCTTCCTTGCGCCCGGCGAAGCCATCGACGTCCGCAGCCTCGAGGGCCGCCGACAGGGTGGCTTCGTAATCGCCGGAATCGTATTGCAGCGCCACCGGTGTCTGATAGGGGAAGGCATCGGACGGAATGAAGTTCTTCCGCCGGATTTCCACCTGGTCAATGCCCATCTCGCGGGCCGCCGTGGAGACGATCCGTTCAAGCAGATAGGCCGCTTCCGGCCGCCCTGCCCCGCGGTACGCGTCCACCGGCACCGTGTTGGTGAACACGGCGCGGATGTTGGCGTAGATCAGCGGGGTGGTGTAGACGCCCGCCAGCAGGGTCGCATGCAGATAGGTCGGTATCGCGGGCGCGAACGAGGAGAGATAGGCCCCCATATTGGCGAGGGTCTGGACCCGCAACCCCAGGAACTTGCCTTCCTTGTCGAGGGCAAGCTCGGCATGGGTGACGTGATCCCGCCCATGCGCATCGGTCATAAAGCTCTCCGAGCGCTCGGCGGTCCACTTGATGGGCCGGCCCACCTTGGCCGACGCCCAGGTCAGCACCGCCTCTTCAGCGTAGTGGAAGATCTTCGAGCCGAAGCCGCCGCCCACATCGGGCGCGACGATCCTGAGCTTGTGCTCGGGGATCTGCAGTACGAACGCGCCCATCAGCAGCCGGATGACGTGCGGGTTCTGGGTCGTCGTGTAGAGGGTGTAGTCCCCGGTCGCCGCCTCGTACTCGGCCAGCGCAACCCGCGGTTCGATGGCGTTGGGGATCAGCCGGTTGTTGTAGATGTCGATGGAGGTGACGTGGTCGGCCTCGTCAAACGCCGCATCCACATCGGCCTTCTCGCCGATGGCCCAGTCGTAACAGGTATTTTCCGCCGCTTCGTCGTGGACCAGCGTGCCGCCTTCGATGGCCTTTTTCATATCGACCACCGCCGGCAGTTCGTTGAGGTCGGCCTCGATCAATTGGGCCGCCGCCTTGGCCTGTTTCCTGGTCTCGGCCACGACCACGGCGATGGCGTCGCCCACATGGCGGACCTTGCCCTGGGCGAGCGCGGGATGGGCCGGCTCGATCATGGGATCGCCGTTCTGGAACGTGAGCCCCCAGCCGCAGGGAATCCCGCCCACTTCGTCGGCCGCCAAATCGGCGCCGGTGAACACGGCGAGGACGCCCTCGGCCTGCTCGGCGGCGGACGTGTCGACGCCGTTGATCTCCGCGTGGGCCACCTGGCTGCGCAGGAAATACGCATAGGTCTGGCCCGGCCGGTCGATGTCGTCGGTGTAATTGCCGTTCCCGGTGAGGAACCGCCTGTCTTCCTTGCGCTTTACCGCAACACCAATTCCATGCTCGGTCATGGCCCTATCCTTTCATCGCTTGCGCACCGGCCAACACCGCCTTGACGATGTTGTGATAGCCGGTGCAGCGGCAGAGATTGCCTTCGAGGCCGCGGCGTACGCCCGCCTCGTCGATATCCGGGTTCTTGGCCGCCAGATCGATGGCGCTGATCACCATCCCCGGCGTGCAGAAACCGCATTGCAGCGCGTGATTGTCGTGGAACGCCTGCTGCATGGGATGAAAATCGCCGTTGGCGGCAAGGCCCTCGATGGTCGTGACCTCGGCGCCTTCGGCCTGAACCGCCAGCATGGTGCAGCTCTTGATGCTGTCGCCGTCGAGCATGACGCAGCACGCGCCGCACTGGCTGGTATCGCACCCGACGTGGGTGCCGGTGAGCCCTATGTTCTCTCGGATGTAGTCGACGAGCAGCGTATCCGGCTCGACGTCGGCGGCGACGGCATTGCCGTTCACCGTCATGGACACGGTGGCCATGTGAACCTCCCTGGAAAGGTCTACCTATATTCTTGCGCGGCCGCTCTTCTGAACGCGTGGGGTCTCCTGACCCATCCTTGACGAAAGTGTGCGGCTGGCCCGGTTCAAAATCAAGGGACATTAAGGAGAAAGGGCGGCATTTGCCGCCCTTTGTTGCGATCATGATCCGGTTTCGAACCGGAAAGCCTACAACGCGACATCCGTCCCAGGCATCGGCAATACCGACGTTGACAACACCCCGGAACCGGTTTGGAATGTACAACAATTCAGCGAGGGGTGCGTGCGCAGGCATCGTTACCCCCCGGTTGATTCAAAAGGGGGTTCTACCAATGGGTTTGAAAAACACAGCTACCATCGGGTTTCTGGCGGGTGCTCTTGCGCTTGGCGCGACCACCGCCTCGGCGGAGACCATCCTGAAGGCCGACACCACGGGCGTCGGCGGCGTGAACCACACGCTGTTCAAGGTGCTCGCAGGCGTCTTGAAGACGGAAGCGGGGATCACAATGCAGGTCAACGAGGGACAAACCCTAACGCGCTCCGCTCTCAAGCTGGGGGCCGGCCGCATCGACATCATGCCGGCGCCACCTTCCGTCATGCAGCACATGCAGGCCGGTACGAGGATGTACCGGAAGAACAAGGAAGCTGCCCAGGCCGGGGCCAAGAACCTGAGACTGATCAATGCATTTGTCGGCGGCTTTTGGCATCTGATGGTCTATAACGATTCCCCCATCAAGACATTGGCGGATATCAAGGGCAAAAAGGTGTTTGTCGGTCCACCGGTCGGTGGTGCCGTCGTGACTGCGCTAGAGATGATAAAGTCCTTCACCAATTTAACGCCCAAGGATTTTGAAGCCGTCAAATTGCCGTGGAATGCCGGGGTTCAAGCAATGCTGGACGGCAAGCTGGATATGTTTATGCGGCCGGCCGGCATGGGCGCCGCCACAATTGATCAAATTGGCGCCAAACGCCCGTTTCGACTGATCACTCTCGAAGTCCAACCCGGCGCACCGGGATGGGATGAATTTCTAAAGGGCCTTGGCCGGACACCCTCAAAAATCCCGGCAGGTACTTATAAGAATCAGACCAACAATAAGCAGGACATCGTTGCCAACGCATTGACATCGCAACTGGTCGTACGCGCCGGCCTGGACGCGGAGATTGTCTACAAAATCACCAAGACCATGTTCGACAATCTTGAGAAAATGCAAAAGTCGGCGGTCGTCTTGAAATCGGTTTCGAGAGACGACGTCTTCTCGGGAGCCAACGTACAACTGCATCCGGGCGCAATCAGGTACTACAAAGAAGTCGGGAAGAAGATCCCGGAGAGGCTGCTTCCAAACCAGTCGTAATCCCGGAATTCGCCGGAATCACCGACCGATTGCCGGTCGTTGACGAAATGCTTGGTCACGCCGTTCGGCATGGCCAAGCAGCTTATTCCCAAGCGCTCGACTTCGGGGTTCCAGGCAATAGGCCGTGGTCGGACGGTAAATAGGGGCGGCGGCCAATGAACGGTCAAACTGATGTAGCGCAAGGCGACCTGGCTCAGCGGCTCCTCCGTTACGCGATCTTTGCGGTTGCCCTGGCATTGGCCGTTTCCGGCATTCTAAATTCGATGCCTAACTACGGAATCCCGATTCCCAGCCCCCTCAATCAAATCCCAATCGGACCGTATCCAAGCATGTTCGTCCGGCCCATTGTGGTTGGCGCGGCCGTATTCTTGGTGATTGCCAGCAATCCATTCTCGCGAGCATTCGCCGCGAGATGGCCGCGACTGAAATGGCTCGGTCACATTGTCGATATCGTACTGCTTGGTCTCACATGGTACGTGCTTTGGGTCTATTTCGATGTCGCATGGACGGAGGATCAAGAGGGCATCATCATCACCGGGTGGTTCCACTTCTGGATATCCATCCTGGCCGCCACGCTTCTCATCATCCTTAGTTGGAAAACCTGGGGGGCGCCGCTTTCCATCGTCGCCGTCATCGCCCTGTTTTACTTTTACACGGGTGACCAGCCGTTTTGGCCGGGCATTTTCAAAACGGCACCGGTTGATTTCTTCGCCACCTCGGAGGACCTCTGGTTCAATCTCGGGGACGGCATCCTCGGCACCATCATGTCGATCATCATCTTCACGGTCTTCCCGTTCATTCTCCTGGGAACCATGCTGGAGCGCACCGGCGGCGGACGATCGCTGATAAAATTAGCCGTCCAAGTCACACGGAATTTCCGCGGCGGCCCGGCCCATTCGGCAATTCTGGCCTCGGGGCTGTTTGGCACAATGTCGGGGGGGGCGGTCACCAACGTCGTCGCCACCGGCGTTATCACCATCCCGATGATCAAGCAGCGGGGTTTCTCGCCGGAGTTTGCCGGCGGCGTGGAATCCACGGCTTCGAGTGCCGGTCAGATTATGCCGCCGATCATGGGCGCCGCCGCGTTTGTCATGTCGGACGTGACAGGGATCCCCTACTTGACCATCATCTTGGCCGCGCTGCTGCCGGCGCTCGCATACTACGCAAGCCTATTCACCAGCGTGGTTTTCGAAGCCCGGCGTCTAGGTGTCGAGGTCGGCAAGGAAGAACTCGACGACCCGGCATTGCGGGTCACGGCGCAAGACTACATCAACCTCGTCATGGTGCTGGTCCCTATCGTCGTCGTGGTCACGGCGCTTCTGAAGGGGTTCTCGGCCGCCGGCGCCGGCATGACCGCGTTCTTCACCATCATCCCGTTGAGCTTCCTCAACCCGGAGGTTCGCAGGAAGCCGCAGATGATCTTGGAAGCCCTTGCCCACGGGGGTCTTACCTTCGCACGTCTCCTGATGGCGATTGGCGTGGTCGGCATTATCGTCGCGGTGCTGGCCGCCACCGGTCTGCCGGATGACTTCGTGATCGTTATTCGCGAGGTTTCAGGCGGCCTTTTGTTCGTGACGCTGATTTTTACCGGCCTCGCCGCGCTGCTGCTGGGCATGGGTATGCCGACCTTGCCTGCCTACCTGACCATCGTTCTGATCCTAGGCCCGGCGATGCAGGATCTGGGCTTGTCGTTGTTGGTCGCGCATTTGTTCGTTCTATACTACGGTGTCGCGTCGTCGATCACGCCACCCGTGGCGGTGGCGGCGTATGCCGCCGCATCGATTGCGCAGGGTGCTCCCGTCAAAACGGCTGTGACCGCCATGCGGGTGGGCCTGGTGAAGTTCGCCGTGCCGTTCGTCTTCGCCTACTATCCGATACTGCTATTGGTGCCGGATGCATTTCCGGACGGTCAGTCCTTCAATTGGCCCGACTTCATTTCGATCATGGTCCGGTTGCTGCTGTTCATCTATCTCATCTCAAGCGCGGTCATCGCCTTCGATCAACGCCGGTTGCCAGGTTGGGAGATCGCGACCCGGCTCGTCCTTGCCCTGGGCCTGATCTACGTCGCACCGCTGGTGCATTGGCCCGTCACCGTGATTGCCGCAATCTATGTTGCCTGGCACCAGTTCGCTTACCGGCAGGTGGCCAAAAGCCAGCCGGTCTGAAATTTAGCGGAATTAACGCGAGTCGTTTTCCGGACGCCCCGGCGGTTGTGCATCAGTGAACGTCCGCTTCAGTTCAGGAAGCGGGCACGCTCAAGTTTCGGATTGGACGCCGGCGGCGGGCATGAGGATTGCCCTTGCCAATACTCCAGAACTGGACATCAAGCCAATAAAGTAAACCAGTCCGGATCGGCAACTCTCCCTGCTTTAGAACCGGTCAATTAGCGGAGACTTCGTGACCTTGATTTCTAGTCGCGCCCAGCCTCCATTATTTTCTCAGCCAATAGCCTGGGATTGCTAAAGCAGACCTCGTGACTGCCCTGCATCTCCACGAGCCGGAATAGCCCTAGCTTCTCCGACATTCTGGGATGCCAAGGCAATGAATGAGGCATGGCGATATCTTGTTGAGCATTGAGATAGGATTTACCGACCTGTAGCTCGGCAAGATTGTTCGAGAGTTCGATCTTGTCCTTTAGTGTGCGGATCGGATGAGGATTTAACCTCGCATAGGTGGATTCCGCCGTCGCCAAATCGGCATCGTTGATGAACGCCTCGCGCCAAATCGGAAATGGGAGCATGACCGAGCCGTCATCGGCTGTGATGTCGTCGAATAGTGCGACATAGTGGGGAGGGCTCAAATCGTCGATGCTTTCACCATTGGCCGGAACGAACGCGTTCCAGTAAATCAATCTCCGAATCCGATCCGGCATCTGATCGGCGACGCCACTAATGACCATTCCGCCATAGCTGTGGCCAAGCAGGATTATGTCACTGAGTTCATTCTCGTTTATGAAGTCTATCGCCGATTGAATCGCTTCCTTTAGGGTAGTGGTTTTTGGATCTCCCGGTCGATTCCCGGCCAATGTCGGTGTGTGAACCTCGTGGCCCGCGGCGCGGATAGGTTCCGCAACCTCTTCCAACTCACCGCCAGTATGCCAGGCGCCGTGGATCAGAACATAGGTAGACATGTTTATTCTCCCGAATAGCGCTAATGATTTAGACTCGACTTCAGGTACAATCTAAATCGATATGGTCACGAGTTATTGGGCAGGAGAGAACGCAAAATAGGCCAGGAAGGAACCATTGGATGAATGCGTCAAACCAGCAGGCAACATCTGATATCTGGCATCTTCCGGAAGCGCCAAGAGTTTGGCGGACCGATTCCGTCCCCGAGCGCGAGCGGTTTTCCTATTACCGAGATGCGGTCTGCGAGGCCTTTATGGACCTGGCGCCCGAGATCGATACCCTCGATGGATTCTTCGCAGAAATCGAATCGGTTCCGCTGGGGGACGGCGCAATCAACCGGGTCGATACGACGCCTCACGACGTCATGTGTACGTCGCGGGAAATTTCGCGAGCCCCAAAGGAGTGCTACTACCTGAATCTTCAATTTGCCGGCCAAAGCGTGGTCACCCAAGGCGACAATGAAATTCATCTGAAGACCGGACAAGTCGGCATTTTTTCGAGCTCGGCACCATTCCGGATCGAACTCATCCCCAGCCCGGCGATTGGCGTCGCCTCGTTTTGGGTGCCTCGCGAAAGAATGGATCAAATTGCGTGTACCGAAGACCGGTTTGACGGAGTTCATCTGTCGGGGCTATCGACGCTCGGCCCGCTTTTGGCCACGACGATGCGGACGGTCCTCGAAAACCGGCATACGTTGAGCAATGACGAACGAACGACCCTGTTCGATACAATTCTCAATCTGGTGCCCTTGGCTGCCGGTCAGCAAACCACGGACGGCACGATGGCGGGAAATGCGCTGGCGTCGGCCACTCAACTCTCGCTCCTGCGGCATATCGAGCGAATGCTGAATGACCCCGACTTATCAGTGGTCAATGTTGCGTCATCGTTTGGGATCAGCAAACGCTATTTGCACAAACTGTTTGAACCCATGGGCATGACGTTTAGCCATTACATACTGAACAAACGCCTGGAGAGGGTTTCAGCCGACCTTTCCAATCCCTCGCTGCGACACCACAAGATCAACGAAATCGCGTATAGACGTGGATTCTCGGACCTCTCTTATTTCAATAAGAGGTTCAAAATCAAATACGCGATGACTCCGACCGAATTTCGGCGCGCGGTATTCGACTGAACGTCGTTCGCAGGATGCGGCAATACCGTGTCAAACTCAGGTCGGTAAGCAGACTCTGCCTTTAGAACGCCAGTGCGGCGGCCCGTTTGACCTGCGGCAGCGCCTTTACCGCTTTGACCACGTCTTCACCGACACCGCCGTCCACCTCGATCAGCGAGATGGCGTCCCCGCCCGGCGCCGAGCGGCCGAGATGGAAGGTCGCGATGTTGATGCCCGCATCCCCCAGCGTGGTGCCCAGCGCCCCGATGAAGCCCGGCTTGTCCTCGTTGACGATGTAGAGCATGTGCGGTCCCAGTTCGGCGTCGATGGGGATATCCCGGATTTCGACGATCCGCGGCCGGTCGACCCCGAACAGGGTGCCGGCGACGGCCCGGGTCTGGGCCTCGGTGGTGATCGTTACCTTGATCAGTGTTTGAAATCCGCCGCAGTGGTCGCGATTGGCCTCCGTCACCTCGATGTCCCGCTCGCGGGCGACCACCGGGGCCGAGACCATGTTGACCGAATCCAGGAGCGGCGTGAGCAGTCCCTTCAGCACCACCGCAGTCAGCGGCCGGGTATTGAGCACCGAGACGGCGCCGCAATACTCGATGGTCACCGCCTTGATGGCGGTCTCCGTCACCTGGCCGGCGAAGCTGCCGAGCTGCTCGGCGAGCTTCATGTAGGGACCGAGCTTGGGCGCGTCCTCCGCGCTCACCGACGGCATGTTCAGCGCATTGGCCACCGAGCCGGTGAGCAGATAGTCGGCCATCTGCTCGGCGATCTGGATTGCCACGTTGACCTGGGCTTCTTCCGTCGCGGCGCCCAGATGCGGCGTGGCCACCACCTTCTCGTGACCGAACAGGACGTTTTCCTTGGCCGGTTCCTCGACGAACACATCCATGGCCGCGCCGCCGACCTTGCCGTCATCGAGGGCCTTTCTGAGGTCCTCTTCGACCACCAAGCCGCCCCGGGCGCAGTTGATAATCCGCACGCCGTCCTTCATTTTGGCGATAGCGTCCGCATCGATGATCCCCCGGGTCTGATCGGTCATCGGGGTGTGCAGGCTGATGAAGTCGGCGCGTCGGAACAGCTCGTCCAGATCCACCTTGCCAACCCCCAGATCCTGGGCCCGCTCCTCCGCGAGGAACGGGTCATAGGCCGCCACCTTCATCTTCAGGCCCAGCGCCCGGTCGGCGACGATGGCGCCGACGTTGCCGCAGCCGATGATCCCCAGCGTCTTGCCGGTGAGTTCGGTGCCCATGAACTTGGACTTTTCCCACTTACCGGCGTGGGTCGAGGCGCTGGCCTGCGGAATCTCGCGGGCAAGCGCGAACATCATGGCGATGGCGTGTTCGGCGGTCGTGATGGAATTCCCGAAGGGCGTATTCATCACGACGATGCCGCGGCCCGTCGCCGCCGGAATGTCGATATTGTCGACCCCGATCCCCGCCCGGCCGATGACCTTGAGATTGTCCGCGGCGTCGATGATCCCGGGCCTGACCTTGGTCGCCGAACGGACGGCAAGGCCGTCATATTCGCCGATACATTGGGCGAGTTCGTCCGGGCTCATGCCCGGCTTGACGTCTACTTCCAGGCCCCGCTCGGCGAATGTCTCGGCCGCGCGCGGGCTCATGCTGTCGGAAATCAGCACCTTTGGCATGGATTTCTTCCTTATGCGGGTACAGTGAATTCGGATTCGGCGACGCCGATGGCCCAGTCGATCCACTGGGTGAGCGCCTCCAGATCCGAGGCCTCGATCGTGGCGCCGGCCCAGATGCGAAGGCCCGCCGGCGCATCCCGGTAGGCGTCGATGTCATGGGCGGCGCCCTCGTCCTCCAGCAGCGCGCCGATGCGCTTCGCCGCCTTGGCCCGGTCCTCCTCCGAGAGGCCCAAGAACCACGGCGCGGTGATATTGAGGCACACCGACGTGCAGGAGCGGACCGCCGGATCGGCGGCAAGGAACTCCACCAGCGGCGAATTCTCCACCCATCGGGCGAGAACGCCCAAATTGGTCTCGGACCGGTTGATCAGGGTCTTGAGGCCGCCGATGCTCTCGGCCCACTTGAGGCCGTCGAGGGCATCCTCGACCACCAGCATGGAGGGCGTGTTGATGGTCGCGCCCTGGAACACCCCCTCGGAGAGCTTGCCGCCCGACGTCAGCCGGAAAATCTTAGGGAGCGGCCAGGGTGGCGTATAGGTCTCGAGGCGCCGGGCGGCGCGGGGGGAAATGATCAGCACCCCGTGCTGGGCCTCGCCGCCCATCACCTTTTGCCACGAGTACGTCACGACATCGAGCTTGGTCCACGGCAGATCCATGGCGAACACCGCCGAAGTGGCGTCACAGATGGTCAGGCCCTCCCGGTCGTCCGCGATCCAGTCCCCGTCGGGCACCCGCACGCCGGAGGTGGTGCCGTTCCAGGTGAACACCACGTCGCGGCTGAAATCGGCCTGGGACATGTCGGGCAGTTCGCCGTATCCGGCTTCGATGACCCGGACGTCGTCGAGCTTCAACTGCTTGGTGACATCGGTCACCCAGCCCTTGCCGAAACTCTCCCACTGGAAGACATCGACGCCGCGCTCGCCGAGGAGCGACCAGAGCGCCATCTCGACGGCGCCCGTATCCGACGCGGCGACGATGCCGATCCGGTAATCGCCCGGCACGCCCAGGACATCCCGGGTGCGGTCGATGACCTCCTGCAGTTTGGCTTTGCCGAGGGAAGACCTGTGGGACCGCCCCAGGGCGGCATCACTCAGCACCTCCGGCGACCATCCCGGCCGCTTGGCGCAAGGTCCAGATGAAAAATTGGGATTTGCCGGCCGCGTGGCCGGTTTAGCTGGCAGGTTCATTTTGTACTCCCATCCTTCCAGATGGGTCGCGGTCCGTTGGGGGACCGTGGCCCGCCGATGCTTCTATAGATATGTGTTCACGGGGTCAACGTGCGTTTTGCGCAGGTCTCCCCCGCGTCACATTCATAGCGGGCTGCTCGAAACCCAGCGCGGCGCCGCCGAAGCCGGAATCGAACCTAGACCCAATCTAGCGACGATCCCGCCCATCTTTCCCTCCTCAAACCTTCAGCGGAATGGGGTCATCATCGGGCGCTTCGGCGCCGACGAACACCGCCATGAGCCCCACTTTGCAGAAATGTCCGATGGCGCCGATGACGTCGACCATGGCCGGGTAGCCGATGATACCGGCGGCGCGCTCGAAGGTGGCGTCGCTGGCCTGTTTTTGCTCGAGGGTTTCCTTGGCGAGATCGTAGACCGCCGCGTCCGCGTCATTGTCGAAGTCGGGCCGGCGGCCTTCGTTGACGGCGTGAATGACGGCGTCGCTCAGCCCGGCCTTGCGCGCGAGGCCCACCTGGGCGAACCAGGGAAATTGCGCGTCCCAGAACCGCGCGGTCATCAGCGCGACCATGCGCACCTGGGGCTGTGTCAGGGCGCAATCGGCGAGATGGTCGCTCACCTTGTTGGTGGCCTCCCAAAGACCCGGCGAATAGACGTAGCCCAGCGACGGCCCCGAGACCCGGCCGGTGGTGGCCATGACATCGTCGTAAACCCGCGCCTGCTCGGCATCCATCTCTTCACGAGACACCGGTGGAATTCTGGCCATATTCTCCTCCTATCCTTTAGGGCCGCAGCGCTACGACGGCGGGGCGGCCTGCGTGTCGTGGGCGGGGATCGCGTCGAGGTCCTTGACCCACGGCTGGGCCGAGCGGACCCAGACCTGCCATCTGGGCCGAAGTTCGGCCTTTTGATTGACGATTCCCATGCGGACGCTGAACAAGCGGGGCTTGCCGTCGGTTGGATCTTCATGGGACGTGGCATAGATGCGGGTGCCGCAATCGGGGCAGAACAGCTGGTTCCGTCTGTTGCCGTTCTCGGCGGTCTTCACGTAGACCTTGGGCGTTCCGGATTTCATGGTGAAGCCGGTCTCACGGACCTGCACCACCGCGTTGTAGGGCGCGCCGGACATCGTCTGGCAGTCGGTGCAGTGACAGATGCCGACGCGCTCGGGATCGATTTCCGCCTCGAAGGTGATGCCGCCGCAATGGCAGCCGCCGTCGATATGCATCGCGCCCTCCTTTTCTTTGCCGCCCGAACAGGGAACACTACCCCTCAGCATAACTCATCAGGGGGGTCGCGTGGATACATCGGTTTTGATCGCCGGCGGCGGGCCGGTGGGCCTCACTCTGTCCCTGACCTTGGCCCGGTTCGGGGTCGACAGCATGGTGGTCGAGCGGGCCGCCGGCACCACCCGGCATCCGAAGATGGATATCACCAACGGCCGCTCCATGGAAATCTTCCGGATGCTGGGGGTCGCGGACGCCATTCACGCGGCGGCCGTGCCGGATCACATCTGCCACGACGTGAGCTGGGCCACGTCTCTCACCGGTCATGAGATATACCGCTTCACCTATCCGGGCCCGGCGGAGGCCCGGGAGACCTACCGGCACCGCAATGACGGCACCCGGGCGCTGGAGCCGGACGTCCGGATTTCGCAAATCGTCGTCGAACCTCTGCTCCGCGACGCGGCGCGGGCCTCCCCTCATGTGACCATCCGTTACGGCGCCGAGTTCCTGGATTTCGAACAGGATGCGGATGGCGTCACCTCCCGGGTTGAAATCGCCGAAACCGGCGAAATCCGGGAACTCCGCAGCCGTTATCTCGCCGGGTGCGACGGCGGCAACAGCCGGGTGCGCCGGCAGCTCGGCATCGGCCTCTCCGGCGAGGCCAACATCCGCACCCGTTACAGCGTCCACTTCATCTCCAGGGACCAAGCGGCGTTCGAGCCCTGGGGGCCGGCCTGGCACTATCAGTCGCCGGTCCACGGCACCCTGGTGAGCCAGGACGGAAAGGAGCGCTACACCCTCCATTCCTACCTCGCGGACGGCGAGACCCCGGAAACGGTGAGCCCCTACGACAAGGTCAAGTCCTTCGTCGGCGCCGATTTTCACTTCGAGCCGCTCCGCGCACTCAACTGGCAGAACAACCTTTTGGTCGCCGAGGGATACCGGGACCGCCGGGTGTTGCTCGCCGGCGACGCCGCCCATCAATACATCCCGACCGGCGGTTACGGCATGAACACCGGGGTCGGCGACGCCTTCGATCTCGGCTGGAAGCTCTCGGCCGTGATCCAGGGCTGGGGCGGCGACGGGCTGCTGGACGCGGTCCGGGAAGAGCGGCAGCCGGTGGCCCTGCGCAACCGGGAGGCATCGAAGCGCCACGCCGAGGCCCGGCTCGCCATCGGCGGGATCTGGCCGGACGGCATCGACGCCGCGGGTCCCGAAGGCGAGCGGATGCGCGCCGGACTCGCCGACGGAATCCAGAAAATAGGCAACGCCGAGAACGAAAGCCTGGGAATCGAGCTTGGCTACGGCTATGCTGGCTCGTCCATCGTCTGCAACGAAGACGGCGACGAAACCCAGGATGATCCGTTGGTCTATGTCCCCACCACCACCCCCGGTTATCGGCCGCCGGGGATTTATCTCGGGGACGGGACACCGGTCTTCGATCGTTTCGGGACCTGGTTCACCCTGGTGGATTTCGGATCGGACGGCGCCGCCGGCGCCTTCGAGGCCGAAGCCGAGACCTTGGGCGTCCCCCTGCGGATCGTCTTCATCGACGACGGCCACGCCCGCGCGCTCTACGGGTACGACCTGGTTTTGCTTCGCCCCGATCAACACGTGGCCTGGCGGGGAAACAGGGCTCCAAGCGCCGTAACCGAAATCCTGCGCCGGGTCTCGGGAAACTAGGAATTCGCCGGGAAGCAGGTGTCTTTTCTGACGATGGATACGCCGACAGGCGGCTTTCCCGGCCGGCATTCAAATGGATTCCGCAACCGTTCCGCAATCCAGCCGCCTCCCTCTTGTCCCGATTCCGTGTTGGTGCAAGGATGGAAAAAACAGGGAGGGACATGCCCCATGCGGGTGCCCGACGCCATCGACACGGCGCGGCTGCGCCTCAGGCGCCATCAGCGGAAGGATGAGGCCGCCTTCGTCGCGTTCATGACCGACGAGGAAGCGACCCGTTTTCTGTTGCTGACCGCGGGCGAGCGCACCGAGGCCGGCGCGCGCGCCCAATTCAGCCGGGCGCTGAACCTCTACGAAGTCGCCGAACCCGTCTTTTCGCTGACCATCGCCGACAAGGAAACCAACGCCTTCGTCGGGGCGTGCGGACTGAACCCCATCGTCGAGGAACCGGCGGCCCGCGAGATCTTCTATGACGTCATCGTCGAACAGCAAGGCAAGGGCTATGCGCGGGAGGCCAGCGAGGCGCTGGTCGAATACGCCATGAAGGAAGCCGGGATTCCCAAATTGGTGGCGTTCCTCCGGCCGGAGAACACCCGCGCCGTCGCCGTCGCCGAGTATCTCGGGTTCGAGGATCACGGACCGGCGATGAAGCACGGCCGCCCGGGCCGCCGCTATGTCCTGTCGGGGGCTAGGCCGGTGTGACCTCGAGGTTTCGGCTCTAGAACGACCACTCGCGCCTCAGCGTCAGCCTCCCCGTGGTCTTGTTGACCTCGGCCAACAGCTGGTTCGAGCTCGTGGTCCGATATGCGGCCCCTAGCTGTATTTCCCAGCCGTCAAGATGATCCCCAACGCCCGGAAGCTCCCCGAGGTCATGGGCGTACAACGCGGATATCGAGCGCGTGTTGTCCTTGCGCTCGCCCGATCCGGCAATCATCCGGCTGGGAAACGCCGTCACGCGGAAGGATGCCCCAAGTTCCAACCTCTGCGCGTCGCTGAGTTCGGCGCCGTAGATGACCGACAATGCCGTTCTGTCCTGGTCCGAGGCAGCGCGGGCAGCGGCGACTGTGGACAGCCGCGCTTGGGATTTTGCCCGGATGGCGCGTACGGCGTAGAACGAGCCGCTTCCGATACGGGAGTACCATGTCAGACCGTGGGACAACACCTCGGCGTCCGAATTATCGGCTTCGCGGAGACCGGAATGGTCCTGACGGCCGCGGCTGATCCTGTAGCCCAGCAGGCCGCGGCCTCCCAGCCTGTAGTCGAGTCCGGCGGAGGCCGACCGGGAGATCACGTCCGTGGTCACCGGGAAGTTTAACTCGCCGTATCTGTTGACGCGGTCCGCATTTAAAAAGGAGAGTCTGAAAGAGGCGGTCACCCTGCCCAGGCGATGCCTGATCCCAGTCGAAACCGATGTCGTGCGGCCCTGGGATTCAACCGTCCGGCTTGCCCTGGTCCCGGAAAGGACCAGCGCGTAGAACCCGCTGGTCGCGCCGCTCTTGTCCAGGCGGAGGGTCCCGCTGGTGCCAAGCCTGACGTGCGACGTGGTGTCGCTGTAGGCCTTGGAGCCGCCATAGACCGACGGCGTGATCGTGGTGAGCTCCCGGCCGTCACGGGGATTGGTCGCCTTGCCCTTGGCCGGCCAATTGTTGGCATTGTCCGTAAAGCCCAGCCCCAACTCCAGAAAGGCGGTTTGGGAAAGCCTCCCGCTGTCACCTTCGGCAATCCGGATCAACCGGCGGACCTCGGCCCGGTCGGCGTCGGAAAGCCCGAGCGTTTCCAGGATGCGCAGGTCGCCAATAACCTCGGAGCCCCGGCCGTTGAGCACCAGAATTTTCGCGCGCAGAAACCTGGCCTCGAGGTCAAGCGGGTCGGCAACCAGAATTGCGTTGAGCCGTTCGACCGCGCCCTCGACATCCCCCGAGTTGGCCAGCCTGACCGCAATGTCCGCCTCCGACTCCGCCGCGCCCGCATTCGCCGGCGCCAGCAACAGCAGAAGTGCCGCGAAAGCGGCAGCGCTGAAGGTTCGGAGACCGTATGGCACTACCCCCTGCTTCGCCCGGGGGGACATGACGAGAGAAACGAGCATCGAGACTCACCTTATTAAGTACACTGGGGACCAACGGACCCGTTCACGCCCTTCAGGAAGGCGCGGGCCCAACTCGCAACGGCCGGGAACAAGCTCGGCGGCTCAGCTGCAGCTAAGGTGGGGAATTTTGCAGATGATGGCTTGGTCCGCCGGGGTGAAGGGTACGAGCCAATTCGGATCGCTATCATTGAACTCGGGGTTTGCGCCGATGATGGCCTTCGCCTCCGGCGAGAGAAGCGTGAACAGGCGCATGGTCTCCGCCGCATCCGCCGGGGTGAGATCGCCGCGTTCGATGGCGTCATTCATAGCCGCGGCGATGTCAAAGCTGAAGTACTCGCTGTTGACGTTGATGATCTCCAGCGCCTCCACCAGATCGGCCCTCTCCGAGGCAGTGAAATTGCCGTCATCCAAGCCGGACAGGACGATAGGCTGAGGGTCGATGTCGCTGCCGGCATTCGACAGCGGCGAGCTCTGCAGCCCGCTCTGCAGTTCCGAGACCCGATTCGGGTCGGCGTTCTTAAGCGCCTCTTCCAGGGTGGGTACGCCTTGCGCGAAGGCAGCCGATGAGATCATCGCGCAGCATGCAAAAACCAAAACATTCGTCGTCATCTTTGTCATAGCTCTTTAGTCCTTTTTTGCTGACCGTTCGCTGCCTGACGGCGGGGCGGCACGGCATTCATTCGAATGCATTTGATTCTCCCGTATTCCGGGACCCGTCGTTAGTGCGGTAAGCGAATGATTTTCGGCGCCTATCCGAAGGCGGAACGGCCCTTGCACGGGCCTCTCCCCGGGAGGATTGTCTCAAAAACGAAGCGGCGCGCGTTCACGCGCGCGGGCGCGTGATGCGGCCCTCAACCGTAGTTGCCGCTACGCTTTTCGGGCCGCTCCTGGCGGATCGACCGCCTGGACGCGACGCAGGCCGTAACCCTGGCGGGAAATGCGGGACTAGAACCGATCATGGTTTGTCGGAATCGTCTTGCGATGCCGGCAAACCATTTGAATCGGCTCTACACTATTGAAATAGATCGGATTCACATGTTTTGACGAAACCGCGCCGTGGTTCCGTCAAAACATGACCCGATCTAGGCCGGCGTGATCTTGAGGTTGCGGAAGAACCCGTCGGTTCCGTTGTCGACGTAGAGCCCCACCGCGCCCGACGCATCGCCCCCGAGCTTCAGGTCATTGATCCACAAGGTCGGCTGATCGGCGCCGTGGACATACAGCTTGGCGGTCCCGCCCGACACGGCCACCCTCAACGATGTCCACTCGGCCGGCACCAAATCCACATAGGCCTCGTACTCACTTGCGGCCTCGGCGCGCAGCCGGTCGAATTTGTAGTCGGGATAGGAAAAGTACTGGGTGGCCCGGTTGCGCCGGAGCTGCACTTCGGCGCGGCCGTTGGTCGGGCGAATATACATGCTCTCGAACCGCGAGCAGTCCGGCGCGATCCGGAACGCGACGCCAATGAAGCCGCGGGCGCCGCCTTCGGCATCGGGCAGCACGTCGCCCGCCACCTCCACGTCAATGGTACCGTCTTGGAAGGCAAGCCCGTCCAGCATGACGAAGGTCGGCTCGTCGGCCGCCGTCACCTCCTTGAGCTTTTGCACCCTGAGCGCCGCCGCGCCCCGGTGCTCGCCGATTTCCATGGTCACCTGATGGGCGGTCAGACCGTCCAGACTGTCGAGCGCATGTTCCACGATCCGTTCCTTCCCGCGTGAAGATCAGATGCCGTAATACCACGGGGCGAACAGGGTGAATGCAAGCCACAATATGATGACCAGCGGCACACCGGCGCGGGCGAAATCGGCGAAGGTATAGTGCCCGGGCCCCATCACCAGCAGACTGGTCTGATAGCCGATGGGCGTCGCGACGGCGCAGTTGGCGGCGAACACCACGGCGACGGCGAAGGCCTCGACGGGCACGCCCAGCTCCCGCGCGACACCGACGGCGATGGGCGTAAACAACACCGCCGCCGCCTTGGCGGAAATGACGTTGGACAGCGCCGCCACGAGGAGGAAGAACGCCGACAGCACCACCCAGGGCGGCGCGCCAAACAGGGCATCGATCATGTTTTGTGCGAGGTAGGCCGCGCCGCCCGTCTCCTGCATGGCGAGCCCCATGGCCAGCGCCGCCGGGATCATGGTGAAGATCTTGGTATCCAGCGACCGCACCGCGTGCTGAATCGAGAGGACGCCCAACGCCACCATGGCGACGGCGCCCCCCAACGCGGCAATGACCACCGGCAACAGGCCCGTCGCCGCGAAAAATACGACCCCGGCGAAGATCAGGGTGGCCCGGCGGGCGTGATCCAGCGCCGGCAGTTCGGCTTGCGACCATTCGAGGAGCACCACGTCCCGGTTGGCCCGGAGACGCTCGACATCCTCCGGCTGCCCCTGCACCAGCAGGACATCGCCCTCTTCGAGCCGGATTTCGGTGACGGGCGTGCGCAGCATGCGGGCATGGCGTTGGACGGCCAGAACCACCGTGCGGTATTTGTGCCGGAAACCGATCTGGCGCAGGGTATAGCCGTTCATCCGCGACGCGGGCGCCACCATCACCTCGGCCAGCACCCGGTCGCCCATGGTCCAGGGCGCGCCCTCGGTCTCCCGGCCGTCCTTGAGGTCGGGAATCAGCAGATAGGGATCGTGCGCCACCGCTTCTTCGAGCGCCTTGCGGGTCGCCGCCACCACCAGCACATCGCCCACCTGCAGGGTGACGTCTTCGAAGGGCGGCATGATCGCCTCTTCGTTCCGCTGGATCATCCGGAGCGTCATGTCCCCGTACGCCCCGAAGATGCCGCCCCGTGATTTGAGGCCCACGAGTTCGGAACCCTCGGCGATGGTCAGCTCGGCCAGGAACTGGCGCCCCTCGCCCTCGACCAGCTGGCTGGCGTAGGACGCCCGGTCCGGGAGCAGCCGCGGCACCACCAGCACCACGAAGACCAGGCCGGCGGCGGCCAGCACGAGGCCCGGCACGGTGAATTGGAAGAAGGAGAACGGGGTTTCGCCGAGCTCGTCCATGGCGCCCGAGACCAGAAGGTTGGTCCCCGACCCGATCAGCGTGGTCATGCCGCCGAGCACCGCGGCGAATGACAGCGGCATCATGACCTTGGAGGGTGATACCGAGAACCGGCCGGCCACCGCTTCCATGATCGGGATGCAGATCACCACCACGGGAATGTTGTTCAGGAAACCGGAGACCAGCAGCACGACCAGCAGCGTCATGACGATGGTCGGCCATTTGAGGCCGCCGCCCAGGGACATCACCAGTTGCGCGCCCCGGTCGAGGACCCCGGCCCGCACCATCCCCTGCCCCACCACCAGCAGCGCCAGCACGGTGATCAGGGCCGAGTTGGAGAAACCCTGGATCACCCGTTCGGCGTCGAGCACGTTGGCGCCGTCGTCCCCGACGATGGGGAAGAACTGGAAATAAACGGCGATCACCGCCAATAGCCCGATGGACGTCACCTCGATGGCGATCTTCTCGATGGCGTAGAGGGTGAGCGCCGCCGCGATGAGGGCGAAGGTCACCCACATGGAGAGGGGGCCGGAGGCCGCGGCGCCCGCTTCCATGGCTAGAGCGCCTCCTCCACGGCGCGGCCAAGCTCCCGGGTGCTCGCCGAGCCGCCCATATCCGGGGTCAGGCAGGCGCCGTCCGCCAGCACCCTCTCGATCGCCCCGACCACGGCCCGGCCGGCATCTTCATGGCCCAGGTGATCGAGCATCATCGCGCCTGACCAGATCATGCCGATGGGATTTGCGACGTTCCGTCCGGCGATGTCGGGGGCCGATCCGTGGACGGGCTCGAACATGGAGGGGAACTCCTTCTCCGGGTTCAGGTTGGCCGACGGCGCGATGCCGATGGTGCCCGTCGTCGCCGGACCGAGATCGGAAAGGATATCACCGAACAGGTTGGAGCCCACAACCACGTCGAACCAATGGGGATTGCGGACGAAATGGGCGGTCAGGATATCGATATGGAATTTGTCCACTTCGATATCGGGATAATTCCCGGCCATGGCCTCCACCCGCTCATCCCAATAGGGCATGGTGTGGATGATGCCGTTGGACTTGGTGGCCGACGTCAGGTGCTTGGCGGGCCGGCGGGAGGCCAGCTCGAAGGCGAATTCGAGAATCCGGTCGACGCCGCGGCGAGTGAACACGGTCAGCTGGGTCACCGTCTCGTCGTCGGTATCGGCATAGAGCCTGCCGCCGATCTCCGAATATTCCCCCTCGTTGTTCTCGCGCACCACCATCATGTCGATGTCGCCCGCCGAGCGGCCCGCAAGGGGCGACGGCACCCCTTCGAACAGCCGCACCGGACGCAAATTGACGTACTGTTGGAAATCGCGCCGGATGGGGATCAGCAGGCCCCAAAGGGAAACATGGTCGGGCACGCCCGGAAACCCGACGGCGCCGAGGTAGACCGCGTCATGTTCGCGGATCGAGGCGAGCCCGTCGCCGGGCATCATGGCGCCGGTCTTGTGGTAGCGCTCGCAGCTCCAGTCGAGCTCGTCCCACGAAAACTCGATGCCGTGGGCGCGTCCCGCGGCTTCCAGCACCCGGATTCCCTCCGGCATCACTTCGGTGCCAATCCCGTCGCCTGGAATTACGGCGATCTTGTACGCAGCCATCTGCCCCCGCGTAGGTCAGGTCCCGTCGTCGAGATGGACGTTGATCCGCCGGTTGTGCTTGCCCTTGTTTTCGATCTTGCCGACCCGCACCCGGCCGATTTCGCCCGTCTCCTGTACATGGGTACCGCCGCAGGGCTGCAGGTCAACCCCGTCGATGTCGATCACCCGGACGCTCCCCTGGCCGCTCGGCGGCTTGACCGACATGGTGCGGACCAGTTCGGGTTGGGCATCGAGTTCGTCATCGGTGACGGACGAGAAGCCAACGGGGTGGTTCTCGCCGATCAGACGGTTGAGCTCGGCCTCGATGTGCTCCTTGTCGAGGGATGTGTCGGGCAGATCGAAATCGAGCCGGCTCTTCTCCTCGCCGACCTGGCCGCCGGTGACACCACCGTCGACCACGGCGCAGAGCAGGTGGAGCGTGGTGTGCATACGCATGAGCCGGTGCCGCCGGTCCCAGTCGATCTCGGCGGTAAGCGTGGCGCCGATTTCCGGCGCCGAAACGCCTTCGGCCAGGACATGAACGTGGTCCCCCGTCTCCCGGTCCTTGTAGGTATCCACCACCTCCAGCCTCGACCCGTCGGCGAGCGCGAGGGTACCCCGGTCGCCGGGTTGCCCGCCCCCTACGGGGTAGAAAACCGTACGGTCGAGCACCACACCCTGTTCGGACACGCCTGTCACGGCGGCCTCACACGATTTGAGGTAGGAATCGCTTCGGAAGAGTTCATCGGTCATGTCGGTTTCCTCATGCCAGCACGGACTTTAGCAGGTCCGCGTCAACATTGCCGCCGGAGTGCACCAGCCCCACTTTCCGGCCGGCCATCCCCTCTTTTTCCTTCAGCAGCGCGGCCAGCGGTGCGGCGGCGGCTCCTTCGGCCAGGTTGTGGGTATCGGTGAAATAGATTTTCATCGCCGCCCGGATTTCATCCTCGGATACGGTCACCACCCGCTCCGCCCCGGCCAGGATGATCCCGAGCGCCGTCCCGTCCGGGACCCGGCAGGCGAGCCCGTCGGCGATGGTGTCGGCTGAATTGGTCGAGACCGGCTTTTCCTGACCAAAGGACAGGGCATAGGACGGCGCGTTCTCCGCCACCACCCCGACGATCTTGCTCTTGAGACCCAGTGCGTCACGGGCCGAAATCATGCCGCAGATCCCGGATCCCATGCCGATGGGCACATAGATCGTCTCCAGATCGTCGCGGGCGCGGAGGAATTCCAGCGAGTACGTACCGACGCCCCGCATCAGCAACGGGTGAAACGGGCCGATCATGTGGAGGTCCCGTTCTCCAGCGAGGCGACCGGCATGTTCCCGGGCTTCCTGGAAGTCGCTGCCGTACTCGACGAGGTCGGCGCCGAGCGCCCGCATGGCGTCGTTTTTTTCCGGGTTGTTGCCATGGGGCACCAGGATGGTCAGCGGCACGCCCGCGTGTCCGCAGGCGTAGGCCAGGCTTTGCCCGTGATTGCCGCGCGTCGCCGAGACGATTCCCCGGGCTCCATCGTTGCGCTTGGCGAAGTCGTCGAGATAGACCAGCCCGCCCCGCACCTTGAAGGCGCCGATGGGCGTGTGGTTCTCATGTTTGACCCAGACCTCGCACCCGGCGCGCTCGGACAGCAACGGCCAATGAAGTTCCGGCGTCGGTTTCATATACCGGTAGACGGTCTCTTGCGCCGCCTCCAGTTCGCTCAGGCTCGCGGTATCCATGGGTCCGTAGCTTCAAAGACGCCTGGGCGGTTTTCAACGCTTTTATTGTCTCGGGACAACATGCCGCCGGCGGCCGATCAGCCGGCGCTGACCGTATGCCCGTGATTGAGGGGGCCGTGGCCGGAACCGAAGCCGGGTGCGGTTCGGATCGCTTCGATGACATAGTCGCGGGCGCGGGCAACGGCCGCCTCCAGGACCAGCCCTTGCGCGATGCCCGTGGCGATCGCCGAGGCAAGGGTGCAGCCGGTTCCGTGGGTGTTGGGCGTGTCGATCCGGGGCCCGGCGAAACGGGCCACGCCGTCGCCGGAGACCAGCAGATCGACGACCTCGCCGCCGTCCCGGTGGCCGCCTTTCAACAGCACCGCCTTCGGGCCGAGGGCGAGCAAATCCCGCGCCAGCGCCTCGGCGCCGTCCAAACCGCCTTCGGCGTGTCCGGCGAGGCTCTCCGCTTCCGGCAGGTTCGGCGTAATCACCGTCGTGCGCGGCACCAGGATGGATTTCAATGTCTCGACCGCGTCGGGCACCAGGAGTTTCGCGCCGCCCTTGGCGATCATCACCGGATCGAGGACCACCGGGATGCCGGCGGCCTTCGCCTCCAGGACGCCCGCGGCCGCCTCGATGACTTCCGGTTGGCTGAGCATGCCGAACTTGACGCAGTCGGCGCCGATGTCATCGAGCACCAGTTCCATCTGTTGGGTGATGAACTCGACGGGCACGTCGTGGATACCGAAAACGCCTTGGGTATTCTGGGCGGTGAGCGCGGTAATGGCCGTCGCCGCATAGCCGCCGAGCGCGGTGACCGCCTTGATGTCGGCCTGGATGCCCGCGCCGCCGCCGGAGTCCGACCCGGCTACGATCAGAACCCTGCCCTGCATGGGACGCCGCTCAGCCGGCCTCGGCAATCTGGTGCGCAAGATCATCGACGATCCTGCCGACCAGGCCCGCATCTTCGCCTTCGGCCATCACCCGGATCAGCGGTTCGGTGCCGGACTTCCGGATCAGCAGGCGCCCGGTATTTTCAAGCGCGGCTTCGGCCTCGGCGATGGCCGCCTTCACATTGTCGGCGCCCATGGGATCCGCACCATTGATGGGCACGCTCTTGAGGACCTGCGGCAGCGGATCGAAGACCCGGCAGACCCGGCTGGCGGGCGCATCGTCTTGAACCAGCACGCTCAAGACCTGAAGCGCCGCGACAATACCGTCGCCGGTGGTGGTGTAGTCGGTCATGATGATGTGGCCCGACTGCTCACCGCCGAGGTTGCGGCCCATGGCCCGCATTTCCTCGACCACGTAGCGGTCCCCCACCTGGGTGCGGGCAAAGCCGATGCCGAGATTCGTCAGGAAGCGTTCCAGCCCCAGATTCGACATGACCGTCGCAACGATGCCGCCGCCCGCCAGCCGGCCGGCCTGCTGCCACGACCGGGCGATCAGGCCCATCAGCTGGTCGCCGTCCACGAGCTCGCCGTTTTCATCGACGATCAGGACCCGGTCGGCATCGCCGTCCAGAGCCAAGCCGATGTCGGCGCCGTGGGCGATCACCTGTTCCGACACCAGGCTCGGGTGGGTCGAGCCGCAATTCTTGTTGATGTTGTAGCCATCGGGCTGTACGGCGACCGGCACCACCTCGGCCCCCAGCTCCCACAGCACTGTCGGGGCGACCTTGTAACCGGCGCCGTTGGCGCAGTCGACCACCACCTTGAGGCCGGTCAGCGTCTGACCCCGGGGCAGGGTCTGTTTGACGAATTCCGTATAGCGCCCGAGGGCGTCGTCGAGCCGCAGCGCGCGGCCCAGATCTTCCGGGTTCGCGAGGTCGCCGGACACCCCGTTTTCCATCCGGGCTTCGATCTCGGCCTCCGTCCCGTCATTGAGTTTGAACCCGTCCGGGCCGAACAGCTTGATGCCGTTATCGTGGTAGGGATTGTGTGACGCCGAAATCATGACGCCCAGATCGGCGCGCAAGGACCGGGTCAGCATGGCCACGGCAGGCGTCGGCATCGGCCCGACCAGGATCGGATCCATCCCCGCGGCGACAAAGCCGGCGGTTAGAGCCGGCTCGATCATGTAGCCCGACAGCCGCGTATCCTTGCCGATCACCACCCGGTGCCGGTGCGCGCCGC
Organism: Rhodospirillales bacterium; assembly: GCA_965207535.1. Lineage (GTDB taxonomy): Bacteria > Pseudomonadota > Alphaproteobacteria > Rhodospirillales > UBA2165 > JAJDXO01. The sequence continues at coordinate 108,914 of CBDBMR010000012.1, forward strand.
GGCTGAAATGCAGCCCCGCCGCCATGCCGACCCGCAATGCGGTTTCGACGGTCATCGGCTCGCTGTTGGCGGTCCCTCGGATGCCGTCGGTGCCGAACAGGCGTCTGTTCATGAAAAGTCTTTCCCCGCCCATAGCCGGGCTGAATTCACTGTAACGGTTCTATTACATCGCAGGGGCCGGGTCAGATAACAAAATCTTTCAGAGCGTTACCGGTCGCCAACGGCTTTGGCCGTTTCCGCCACATCATGCACCCGGAGGATGGCAGCACCGTTATCCACCGCCATCCGGCCCCAGTGCAGAGATTCGGCAAGCCGGTCCCTTGGGTCCGGTGCCTTGCCGATCTTCCGCGAAACGCCGACCAGCACCGGAAGGCCGAGCTCGCACAACACGTCCAGCTTCTCGACCAGCCGGAAATTGTCGGGCATGTGCTTGCCGAAACCAATGCCCGGATCGATGGCCAATCGCTTTTCCGAAATGCCGGCCGCCAGACACGCCTCGATGCGTCGGCTCAGATAATCCCGGACTTCGGAGACCACGTCCTCGTAGACCGGCTGGACATTCATGGTGCCGGGCTCGCCTTTCATGTGCATCAATACGATACCGGCGTCCGACGCCGCCGCCACCGACATGGCGCGGTCGTCACCATCGAGCGCGGTCACGTCATTTATGATCCGGGCACCGGCGGTCAATGCCGATTCCATCACCCGGGCATGCCGGGTATCGACGGAAACGCAAATGCCCTCCGCCGCCAGCGCACTGATCACCGGCGTGACCCGCCGGAGCTCTTCTTCGATGGTTACCGGTTCAGCGCCCGGGCGGGTCGACTCGCCGCCGATATCGATGATCGACGCCCCCTGCTCCACGAGTTCCAGCCCGTGGGCAATGGCCGCCTCGGTGCCCACGGTTTCGCCGCCGTTGGAGAAGCTGTCGGGGGTGACGTTGACGATCCCCATGAGAACGGGCGCGGCCATGGCCGCGCCCGCGAATTCTCTCGGCAGTGTTTGCGGGCCGGTCAAGTGCCGGGCTGCGGCTCCGGGTTGAAGTCGCCGGGGCTGCCCTTGTCCTTCTTTGGCGCCGCGCCGCTGGACGGGACGGAGGCCCGGGCCCCTTCCGAGCCGGTCGGCTCGTCGTCCGACGTATCGGGCCGGAAGACGGGCTCGCCGCGGAGCAACGCGTCGACCTCCTCTCCGGACAGTGTCTCATACTCGAGCAGAGCCTGCGCGAGCGTCTCCAGATCATCGCCCTTTTCGGTGAGGACTTTGCGGGCCACGCTTTCGGCCTCGTCAATGAGGCGCCGCACTTCGGAATCGATCATCGCGGCGGTCTCATCGGAGATGTTCTGCTGGCGCGCCACCGAATGGCCGAGGAACACTTCCTCCTCGTTGTCGGTGTAGCGCAGCGGACCGAGCTTATCGGAGAAACCCCACTCGGTGACCATCCGGCGTGCTCGTTCGGTCGCCTGCTGGATATCGTTGCCGGCGCCGGTGGTGACGTTTTCCTCGCCGAAGATCAGTTCCTCCGCGATTCGGCCCCCAAACATGATGGCCAGCAGGGATTCCAGCTCGACCTTCGAATAGGCATAGCGGTCCCGTTCCGGCAGTGACATGGTGACGCCCAGGGCGCGGCCGCGGGGAATAATGGTCACCTTGTGCAGCGGGTCCGCCTTGGGAACGTTCAGCGTCACGATGGCATGACCCGCCTCGTGGTAGGCGGTGAGCTTCTTCTCGTCCTCGGTCATCACCATGGACCGGCGTTCGGTGCCCATCAACACCTTGTCCTTGGCGGACTCGAATTCGGACATGGTCACCATGCGGTTGCCCGCCCGCGCCGCCAGCAATGCCGCTTCATTGACCAGGTTGGCGAGATCGGCGCCGGAAAAGCCGGGCGTGCCTCGCGCAATGACCTTTGCATCCACATCGGGCGCCACGGGTACTTTGCGCATATGCACCTTGAGAATCTTTTCGCGACCCAGAATGTCCGGGTTGGGCACCACCACCTGACGGTCGAACCGGCCAGGGCGCAGCAGCGCCGGGTCAAGGACGTCGGGACGGTTGGTCGCGGCGATCAGGATCACGCCTTCATTACTCTCGAAACCGTCCATCTCGACCAGCAGCTGGTTGAGAGTCTGCTCCCGCTCGTCATTGCCGCCGCCGAGACCGGCGCCGCGATGGCGGCCGACCGCGTCCAATTCGTCGATGAAGATGATGCACGGCGCGTTCTTCTTGCCCTGCTCGAACATGTCGCGGACCCGGCTCGCGCCGACGCCGACGAACATCTCGACGAAGTCGGAACCGGAAATGGTGAAGAACGGCACGTTGGCCTCGCCGGCGATGGCCCGAGCCAGAAGGGTCTTGCCGGTGCCGGGAGGGCCGACCAGCAGGCAGCCTTTCGGGATCTTGCCGCCAAGACGCTGGAACTTGGCCGGATCCTTCAGGAACTCGACGATTTCCTCGAGCTCGGTCTTGGCCTCGTCGATACCGGCCACGTCGGCGAAGGTCACCCGGCCGGTCTTCTCGGTGAGCATCCGGGCCCGGGATTTGCCGAAGCCCATGGCCTTGCCGCCGCCGGACTGCATCTGGCGCATGAAGAAGATCCAGACCCCGATCAACAGCAGCATCGGGAACCAGGAAATCAGGATGTTGACCAGCGAATGGCCTTCGTTTTCCGGCGCCCTCGCCTCGATGCGAACGCCCTTGGCCGACAAGTTGCTGATCAGGTTGGGGTCGTCCGGCGCGTAGGTCCGGAAGGCCTGATTGTTCTCGAACCGGCCGGAAATGTTGTTGCCCTGGATGGTAACCTCGGAAACCTGGCCCTGCTCGACCGCCGCCACGAAATCCGAATACGGCATCTGCTGCTGCGGTCCGGATGTCGGCGCGCTTTGGAACAGATTGAACAGGACGAAGACGAGCAGCGCGATGATGACCCATAGCGCCATGTTTTTCCTGAAGTTCAACGTTTCATTCCTTCTTTGTCCGCAACCGCCCCGCGATCCGTTTGGTCCTCAGGCGCCTCGCCGTTTCCTCCGCCCAGGCCTTCAAAAAAGCCTGCATATTCCATCGCCTTACAAATAGTCTAGGAATCGCGGCTGGCAAGGTAAAGTCTGGTCTCACACAAGGGTGGTACCAGTGGTCTCGGGCCGGTTGTATTCGCGGCCACCGTGTTGCGTCCGACTTCCCCAGGGCGTCCGGGGTTATACCCCGGATCGCGGGCGCCGGAAATAGGGGATTTTTGGTCCCGGCACGCCGATTTCCGTGGACCTTCGGGGGTGACGCGGATACCGGGCCCGTCAGGGGACAATCGGCAGCCGCCGAGAGTCGCGCCCCGCCAATCCGGCCGTTGAAGGCCGGCCGACAACCGCTTCAGCTTTTCGCCGCGGGGCTCATACGGCGCACCGCCGACAACGGCCAGAAGCCGCCCGATCACTTGTCTTTGGATTTCGTCGGGCAGGCGCGCATAGCGCTCCCGATCGATGAGGGCATGGTCCCGGCCCCTCATCGCCACGGTATGCGCCAGGGCGCGCGCGCAATGACGATCCAGGCGCACGCGAATCCCGCCCGCAGCCGCTGCGGCATCGCTCAGGAGATGGGCGGGAAATCCGATGTTTTCGAGGCGAGCCAAAAAGCCGCGGGTTCTCACCCGTTCAAACCGATTATCGCCGTTGGACGGATCGTCGATCCAGTGCTGGCCCCTATCCCGCAGCGCAGCCATGAGCCGAGACTTGCGAATACCCAGCAACGGGCGGAGTAGACGCGCATCGGCGCCATAGGAGACCGTCGGCATGGCCGCCAGTCCCCTTAGACCGCTTCCCCGGCCCAACCGCATAACGAAGGTTTCCGCCTGATCGTCGCGCGTGTGCGCCAATAACAGATGGAGGCAGCCATGTTCCCGTACCCATTGGTTCAACAATTGGTAACGGGCGTGACGTGCCGCCTCCTGGATGCCGGTACCCGGCTTGTCGCCGCGCCAATTCAGAATTTGATGCCGGATTCCCCGCGTGCCGAGCCATTCGCCCACCCGGCTTGCCTCGGTCGCCGACTCGGGCCGAAGCCCGTGATCCACCGTCAGCCCAATGACCTCACCTCCCCGGGCCGTGGCCCAATCGTGGGCCAGCAGCGTCAGGCACAGGCTGTCCGGCCCGCCGGAGACGGCGACCGCCAACCGCGGGTGGTCTTCCCAAGGGCCGAGCCTCGCCATGGCCGCGTCGAACTCGGCCTCCGTCAGCGGACCTGCGGGGCCGGAGGGAGAAGGGTGGCGGGGAGGCGCGAGACTATCCGCACTCGGCGCGGGCGCGCTCACGGGTCAGAACCTTTTGGATGTTTCCGGGCAGTTCCGGAAAATCGGCGCTCAGTTTATCAAAGGTGGCGCAGGCGTCCTTGTTCTGGTTGAGGCCGATCAGCGACATGCCGAGTTTGAGGAGCGAATCGGGCGCCTTCGACCCTTTCGGGTTCTTCTGGAACCCGGTCAAGAACTCTTTGGCCGCAGTTCGGTAGTCACCGCGAACATAGTGGGTCTCGCCCAGCCAATAGCGGGCATTGGCCGCCAAATTGTCGTTTGGATGGGCGCCCAGGAATTCCTCGAAGGCCGTCGCCGCCTTGTTGTAATCCGCTTGCCTGAGAAGTGAAAACGCGAACCGGTACCGGGCGCGCGGTGTCCCGGGGGAAGGATTCCGGCGGGCACCGCTGCCTGTTGGGGGGCGGGCACCGGCGCCGCGGCGGCAGGTTGAGCCGGCGGCGCCTGAAGTACTGGCGTGCCCGCCGGCGCCGATGCCGGTGCCGGAGAACCCGGCGCCCGCGGAATGCGCGCGAGGTCCTCCCCGGTGATGGTTCCGAGGGTTTGTGGCGCGCCGCTCGCGGTGATCGGTCCGCCTTGGGCGGCACCCGCGCTGACAGGGGCGCTCTGAGGTACCCGGCCGAGTTGCGGCGGCGCGGCGGGCGCCGCCGGCGCCGGCTGCGGGGCCGCCTGACCCGGCGCCACGCCGGCCGGTGCGGCGGGACGGGCGGCCTCGAGGCTCGACAAGCGGAAATCCACGTCACCGATCAGTTTGTCGAGACGCTCGTTGATCCGGCGGAGCGTGTTGCCAAACCCCTCCACTTGGCCGGTAAGGTCGCGGAGTTCGGCTTCGAATTGGGTGATCTTGGCCTGCACCCGGGCGGCATGGGCGGTCGAGGCGCCGGCAGGCTGGAGCGGCGCACCGCTGACCGGCGCGGGGGCGGCCGAAGGCGGGGGGCTCTCCCCGCGATAGACCTGACGGCTGAGGGCGTTGATATCGCGCTGCATCCGTTCGAGCTGTTTGAGCAGGGCATCCGCCGCCGGATCCTGCGCAACCGCCGCGCCACTCAGGACAATCGGCAGCCCCACCACCAGCGCCGCCGAAACCGACATCAAACCATACGAGAGTCTGCTCATATTACACCCCGTCCCTCTTACGCCCCATCCCTCAGGCATCCCTCAGGCCGATTCACCTCACGCCGGTTCGGGCGGCCAGTCTGCAAACCAAAGATGGCAAAAACAAGGCGCCCGCGGCCCCATTCAAGGAACCGCGGGCGCGTCTTGAAACTCGTTACCGGTTAGCTGCCGGCGCCGGAGAGCACCACCATCACCGCACGGCGGTTCTGGGCCCAGGAAGCTTCGTTGCTGCCGAGCGCAACCGGGCGCTCCTTACCGAAGGAGATGGTCTGGAGCCGGTTCGGGTTGATGCCCAACGCGACCAGGAAATCCTTGGCCGAATTGGCCCGGCGCTCACCAAGCGCGAGGTTGTACTCGCGGGTGCCGCGCTCATCCGCATGGCCTTCGAGCGTCACCCGAATAGCCGGGAATTTCTTAAGCCAAGCGGCCTGCTTCTCGAGCGTCGCGCGGGCGTCGGGTTTCAGATCGGACCGGTCGAAGTCAAAGAAGACCCGATCACCGACATTGACCACCAGGTCCTGGACGGAGCCGGGGGTAATGGAGGCGCCGGCCGGAGGCCGCGGACGGCTCTTTGGCGCGGGGGCAGCGGGTTTTTCGACTTTGGACATACCCTTAGAGTCGGCATCACCGGCTTCCATCGTCGGCGACTCGCATGCCGCCAAGATGAAGAGCGCCCCGAAAACATAAGCTAAAGACTTGAAACGCATTGATTTTGTCCCCTTGGTCGGGAAAGTGGGAGGAACGCCCGGTTGGCGTTCCAGGGAGTCGTACGAAACCTCATTTCCTCGGCAACAGGGGCGCGTGGGAAACGATGAGGCGGAATAATCCTTATATCACCGACACTTTCGGGAATATACGGAACGATTCTCACGGAATCAAGGGCGACCACGCGGGGTCGGACGCATCCATCGGCGTGACCACCTCGCGCTCATTAAAGCCAGTTAAATCAATGGAGTAGAGTTTCGACTGTTTTCGTCCGTCCTTGGTGCCGGGGGTCTCGCGGAAGAACATGATCACCCGGCCGTTGGGCGCCCAGGTCGGTGATTCGACCAGGAACCCGTCCGTGAGCAGACGCTCTCCGGTGCCGTCGTTCTTCATGACGCCGATAAAAAACTTGCCGGCCCGGATTTTCGTGAAAGCGATGAGGTCGCCGCGGGGCGACCAGACCGGGGTCGCGTAGCGCCCCCGACCGAAACTGATTCGCTTCACGCCGCGCCCGTCGGCGTTCATCACATAGAGCTGTTGGGTGCCGCTGCGGTCGGATTCGAAAACGATGCGCTTGCCGTCCGGAGAATAGTAGGGGCCGGTATCGATCGCCGAATGGTTGGTCAGGCGTCTCACCTCCCGGGTCCGGAGATCCATTGTATAGAGCTCGGTATTGCCGTCCCGGGCCATACTCATGATCACCTTGTTGCCGTCCGGCGAGAACCGTGGCGCGAATGTCATGCCGGGGAAGTCACCCAGCACTTCCTGTCGGCCGGTATCGATATTGAACAAATAGACCCTGGGCACGCCCCCGAAATAGGACATGTAGGTAATTTCCTGCTGGCTCGGTGAGAACCGCGGCGTAAGCACCAGATCGTTGCCATCGGTCAGGAAGTGATGATTCGCCCCGTCCTGGTCCATGATCGCGAGACGCTTCTGACGCCGATCCTGCCGGCCGGTCTCGGCGATGTAGACGATGCGGGTATCGAAGTAGCCGGTCTCGCCTGTGATCCTCTTATATATGGCGTCGGCGATGATGTGGGCGATGCGGCGCCAGTTGGAGGCGACGGTCGAGTAGACCTGCCCCACCATGTGCTGCTCGGCAACCACGTCCCAGAGGCGGAACTCAACCGTCAGCCGGTTGCCGCCGTCGATCCTGATCTGTCCCTGGGTGAGGGCCTGGGATCCGATCACCCGCCAGTTGCCGAACTTGGGAAGTACGCCGATGGACTTCTCGACCTCGATGAAGGCTTTGGAATCCGCCGGCTTGAACAGGCCGGATCGCTCCAGATTGGCCTTAATCACAGCCGCGATTTGCCGGCCGAGTTCGAGTTCTTTTTCAACGGTTTCCTTGTTTTTGGCGCCTTGTTTCTTGACCTGCTCGCCGCTGAGAAAATCAGTCACGGCAATGGGGATCGGCTCCACGGTACCGCGGGTGATATCGATCCGAAGCTCGGCCCGCGCCGGCAGCGCGACAACGGTCAAGAGAAAGAATATGAGGATAGGTTTGATTGGATTCATCGACGTTCCCTGTAGCCTTTTCTATCCCCCGAACATTTCCTTGGGATTAAACACTAGTGTGAGGTCTTTCCATACATCGTATCTTTCGACAGGAACCTTGAACGGTGAACAGCGCGGGTTTTTCACCGCCCGCAGTGCGCTCTCCGCCATGGCCCGGAAAAACGGATCCGTGAACATCCTCCCGGAATTTGTGATGCTCGCTGTCTTTACCCGGCCATCCGGATTTACCGCGACCTTGATCTCGATGATCATGTCCTCTGCGCCCTTGGCACCGGCCGGCAGGGACCAGCACTTGGTGACCTGATCGCGGATCGCGCTGATCAGGGCGTCCCGCTCGGTGATGGAAATGCGTCGGTTCGGGTCATGAGCCATCGGCCGCCGGGATAAGGCCTTGGCGATCTGGGTTTGGAAATCGTCCTTCTTTTTCTCAGGCGTCTTGGCCTTCTTTTTGTCATCCTTCTTAGGCGGCGGCTGGTCCTTGAGCCGCTCCAGCGTCTTGAGCACTCCGGCCAGGGGATCGGGCGGCGGCGGCTTGCGCCGCGGCTTGGCCTTGGCGAGGCGCACAGGCGTCTTGGGTTCCGGCTTCTTTACCTCCTTCTTGGGCTTAGGCTTCGGCTCCGGTTTGGGTTCCTTCTTCGGCGCCGGTTTCGGTTTCGGCGGCGGCGGCACGGCAGCCACCTCCTCCTGCGGCCGGACCGGCGGGGGCGGCGGCGGGGGCGGTGCCTTCGCTTTCGGCGGTGGGGGCGGGGGCGGTTTGGGCGCTTCCTCGGCTTTGGGCGGTTCCGGCTTTGGTTCTTCCTTCTTCAACTTCCGAGCCGTCGGCAAGTTGGTGATCGGCCCAAAATCCACCAGTTCGACGACGATGGGAATTTCCGGTGTCGGCGGCGGATTGCGCAACGCCGGCAGACCGGCGAAGCCGACCGCCACGATCACCACGTGGAAAGAGATGGATGCCAGCACCGGATAGCGCATGAACTAACGCGTCCCTCCCGACAGCGGCAATTCCGCGATCAGTGCCACCTTGTCGAAGCCGGCGGCGTTGATCAGCCCCATCACCTGCATGACCCGGCCATAGTCGATCGCCCTGTCACCCCGGACGAAAATCCGGATATCCGGATTGGCCCCGGTGATGGCGATCAGCCGGGGTGCGAGCGCCGTATCCTCGATCTCGGTGTCCTGAATGAAAATCTTGCCTTCGGCGTCCACCGAGACCGCCAGCGGCTCATCCGGGTCCTGGAGCAAAGCCGCTTGGGTCTTGGGCAGATCGACCTGGACCCCGACGGTCAGGAGCGGCGCGGTAATCATGAAGATGATCAGCAGCACCAGCATGACGTCGACGAACGGCGTCACGTTGATCTCGCTCATCGCCGCGTGGCGTCTGCGCCGCCTGCGGCCTCCCCGCTGCTGTTGGGCTGCAATAGCCATCCGGCCTAGCTCTCCGACTGACGTGAGATGATGGCGGAGAACTCGCCGGAGAAGGTATCCAGGCGGTCGCTGTAGCGGTCCATATCCTTGGAGATTTTGTTGTAGGCGATGACCGCGGGGATCGCGGCAAGCAACCCGAGTGCCGTGGCGAACAAGGCCTCCGCAATGCCCGGCGCCACCACCGCCAGGCTGGTGTTCTTGGAAATGGCGATAGCCTGGAAGCTGTTCATGATCCCCCAGACGGTGCCGAACAGACCGATGAACGGCGCCGTGGAGCCAGTGGTGGCGAGGATGGTCAGCTGCCGTTCGATCCGTTCGACCTCGCGGGTCACCGTAACATCCATCACCCGGTCTACCCGGTCGATCATGCTCTTGCCGGTATCGCGCGAAGTTTCGGCCGAGCGCCGCCATTCGCGCATCGCCGCGCCGAAAACCGCCGCCATCGGCTCGCGGGGATTGACGCCTGATTTTTTGTAAAGCTCATCAAGGGAACCGCCCGACCAGAACGTGTCTTCAAATTCGTCCGCGGCCCGGTTCAGGCGCCGAAGACGCATGACCTTGTCGATGATGATTGCCCAGCACCAGACCGAGGCGATGACAAGAATGACCATCACCGACTTGACCACGATGTCGGCTTTCAGAAACAGCGCCACCAGTGAAAAATCGGTGGCGGCGATGGCACCCGCTACCCGTGCGGCTTCGACCGCGTTTCCTTCCATTGACCTACCTCACGAAGATTTAACCAGATGGCCGGCCATTTTGGCGCGGATCGGCTCCGGTATCCGCGCCGCCTTGCCGGCCTCGGTCATACAGACCAAGCGTAAATCCATGCTTACCAACAGCTCTCCGTCCCGGAAGACGTTCTGCTCCATCCCGAACGACGCACCGGCTATATCGACGATGCGGGTGTGCATCTCCAACGCCTGGTCGAGAAACGCCGGTTTGGCGTAGTCGGCGGTGCACCGGCGGACGGCAAATACCACCCCGAATTCCTCAAGGGCTTGGGCCTGTCCGAAGCCGATTTCGCGCAGGAATTCGGTCCGTGCCCGCTCTGCGAACCGCAGGTAGTTGGCGTAATAGACGACGCCCGCCGCATCCGTATCCTCGTAATAGACGCGGATCGGAAAGACGTGTGTGAGCGTGGGGGTGAGCACGGACGGCTGTCCCGGCGAGGCCTCATTCATCGGCATCATCCTCACCGGTGGCCAGCAGTTCGAGCTGCTTGATGTTCGAGGGTACGGTTATCCCAAGGTGACGATAGGCGCCTTCGGCCAGCACCCGCCCCCGGGGGGTCCGCATCAGCAGTCCCTGCTGAATGAGAAACGGCTCGACCACTTCTTCAATGGTGTCCCGCTCCTCCGACAAGGCTGCCGACAGCGTCTCGGCGCCCACCGGACCGCCGCCGTAATTCTCGGCGATGCACATCAGATATTTTCGGTCGAGGGAGTCGAGACCCTTGCCGTCTACTTCGAGGCGGTTGAGGGCCGCATCGGCGGACGCCGCATCGATCTCGACCGCGCCTGACACCTCGGCGAAATCTCGTACCCGGCGGAGCAGACGGCCGGCGACGCGGGGCGTACCCCGGGAGCGCTTGGCGATCTCCGCCGCGCCCTCGTCCGAAATGCCGGTGCCGAGGATCCTGGCGGCCCGCGAAATGATCTTCTGCAAGTCCGCCGCGCCGTAATACTGGACCCGGAGCGGGATGCCGAAACGCTCACGGAGCGGTGACGAGATGAGGCCCGAGCGGGTGGTCGCGCCGACCAGGGTGAACGGGTTGAGGTCGATACGGACGCTGCGCGCCGCCGGGCCCTCGCCGATGATCAGGTCGAGCTGGAAATCCTCCACCGCCGGATAGAGCACCTCCTCCACCGCCGGGTTGAGCCGGTGAATCTCGTCGATGAACAGCACATCCCGGGGCTGGAGATTGGTGAGGATGGCGGCCAGGTCCCCCGCCCGGGCGATTACCGGTCCCGACGTGGCGCGAAATCCGACGCCGAGCTCCCGGGAGACGATCTGCGCCAGCGTGGTCTTGCCGAGACCCGGGGGCCCATAGAGCAGCACATGATCCATGGCCTCGCCGCGGCCCTTCGCCGCATCGACGAACACCTTCAGATTGTCGCAGACCTGGGGCTGGCCGACGAATTCCTCGAGGCTTTGCGGCCGGGTCGAAGCGTCCCCCGCATCTTCGGGGGCAGCGTCGGCGGCGATTACCCGGTCATTCATCCCCGCGTTCCCCTCAGCCCACCTCGGCGCCCGCGAGTTCGGCGAGGCCGTCGCGGATCAGATCCTCGAGCGCCGCCCCTTCACCCAAATTGCGGGCTGCCTGTGACACGGCGGTGAATGCCTCGGTGCGGCCGTAACCCAAATTGACCAGCGCCGAGACTGCTTCGGCCCCCCTATTGTCCCTGGGCGCGCCGGTCCCGGCCGGCGTTCCGGACGAGGCCGCCGCCGGCCGGAAGGCGATGGCGATATCGCCGATCTTGTCCTTGAGTTCGGTGACGATCCGGGTGGCGAGCTTCTTGCCGACGCCGCTTGCCTGAGTGAACGGCACTTCGTCACCGGCGGCGATGGCCGCCGCCATATCGTCCGGCGGCAACGCCGACTGCAGGGCGAGGCCCACCTTGGCGCCGACCCCCTGAACCGTGGTCAGCAGGCGGAACCAGTCACGCTCCGCTTCGTCGGCGAACCCATAGAGATGAATGTGGTCCTCGCGCACATGGGTCTCGATCATCAGGCTCATGGTGCCGCCGGACGCGATGGCCCGGGCGATGGTGCGCGACGAGGCGAACACCATGTAGCCGACCCCGTTGACGTCGATGATCAGCCAGTCGGGACCCGACGAATCCAGCACCCCTGTGAGCCGGGCGATCATTGAGCGGCCTCCGCCAGGGATCGGGTTTGACGGTGGTGGGCATGGCAGATGGCGACCGCCAGCGCGTCCGCTGCATCCGCCGTGTCGATAGTGCAGCCGGGCAAAAGCGTGCGGACCATCATCTGGACCTGCTCCTTGGCCGCGTGACCGGCGCCGACGACGCTCTTCTTCACCAGGTTGGGCGGATACTCGGCCACGGGCAGGCCGGCCTTGGCCGGCGCCAACAGGGCGACGCCCCTCGCCTGGCCGAGTTTCAACGTGGATTTCGGGTTGGCGTTGACGAATGTCTCCTCCACCGCCACCTCGTCCGGCGCATACGTTTCGATCAGTTTGGAAATGCCGTCGAACAGGGCGGCGAGACGGTCGGCGAGCGGCGCGCGGTTATTGGACCTGAGCGTCCCGTCGGCCACGAAACTCAAGTGGTTGTCCCGGACTTCGATCAGACCCCAGCCGGTCGCGGCGAGGCCGGGGTCGATCCCCAATATTCGCATGTGTCCGGTTGCCGCCAAATTCATCCCCTCCGGCCTAAGCGCTCAAGCGTTCCATGACGTCGTCGGAAATCTCGAAATTGGCGGCGACGCGCTGGACGTCGTCGGAATCCTCCAGGACATCCAACAGCTTCAACAGAGTCTGCGCCTGTCCTTCGTCGACATCCACGGTATTTTGCGGCCGCCAGTCGAGGCGCGCGGTCTCCGCTTCGCCGAGCCCCCCTTCCAGCGCCTCGCGGACGGTGTTGAAGTCGTCCGGCTGACAAAAGATGTCGTGACCTTCGTCGCCGGACTCCACGTCCTCGGCGCCGGCTTCGAGGGCCGCCTCGAACACCGCGTCGGAATCCCCCGCGCCCGCCGGATAGTGGATCATGCCGACCCGGTCGAACATGAAACTCACCGCGCCGGTTTCCGCCAGCGTGCCGCCGTGCTTGGAGAACGCGGCCCGCACGTCGGAGGCCGTCCGGTTGCGGTTGTCGGTCAGCGCCTCGACGATCACCGCGACGCCGCCGGGCCCATAGCCCTCGTAGCGGACTTCCTCGTAGTTCTCGCCGTCGTCGCCGCCCGACGCCTTCTTCACCGCCCGGTCGATATTGTCCTTCGGCATGTTGGCCTGCCGGCAGGCGGCGACGGCCGACCGCAGGCGCGGATTGGCGTCCGGATCGGGCCCGCCGAGCTTGGCCGCGACGGCCACCTCGCGGATGAGTTTGGCGAAGACCTTCGCCCGCTTGGCGTCCTGCGCGCCCTTGCGGTGCATGATGTTCTTGAACTGTGAATGGCCGGCCATGGTCCCCTGATCTCGGTTCTTCGGGCTCGCGGTCTATCTGCGGGTGGATGTCAAAAGGCGGGTCCTGCCTGAAAACAAGCTAGTCATAGTAAGGTAGGCACCGATTGCATACCACATTTTGTGGACAAGCGCACGCGAGCCTTGTTCCGGTTAACAGCACAATGTGGCAAGAATGGGGCCGATTGCGGCGCTCCGGCGGACCGCGCCTGGGCCCCGAAAGCAACATGCCGTGATTTGCCCCTTCGGGCTTTACGAATCAAACCCCATGGACCTATATGGGGCCCCATATGAGGCCCTATATCATGGCCGGCCTTTCAGTTCTTACATGAGACCCGAACCCGGGGAACGATTTCATGAGCACCCGCATTACCATGGGCGGCTATCAGCCGCCGGCCAGCGTCCACAATCGCGCCGCCGCCATCCTGGGCGGGGAGCTTGCCCGGCAACTCGGCGACAGGATCGAATTCGTCCTTCAGGGCAACATGCCCGAAAGCCACGGCATCAAGGCGATCGACCTCCTGGACTTGGTGGAAGGGGGCGAGCTCACCATATGCTATTTCGCCGGCAGCTACCTGGCCGGCCGGGTGCCCGAGGTGGGCATCTTCGATTTGCCGTTCGTCATCGAGAGCCGGGAGAAGGCCTACGGGCTGTTGGACGGGGGCTTGGGCGGGACCATCAGGAAGAAGTTCCTCGACAACACCGGCTTTCGGGTACTGGCCTTCTGGGACAACGGCTTTCGCCACTTCTCCAACGGCGTGCGGCAGTTGAACTCGCCCGCCGATTGCGCCGGCCTCAAGGTGCGGACCATGAACTCCGAGCTTCACCAGGAGACCTTCCGGCTCCTCGGCATGGAGCCGGCCTTCGTCGACGTCGCCGATCTGGTGGAGGCCGCGAGGTCGGGCCGCATCGACGTGCAGGAAAACCCGCTGACCAACACCTACCGCTTCGGCACCTATCGCCACCACAGATACATCACGCTGACCGGCCATTTCTTCGGCATCTGCCTTGTGCTGATCAACGCCGCGCAATACGAGGCGCTGGACGCAGATGTCCGCGAGGCCCTGGACGCCGCGATCCCGAAAGCCACCGAGGCCCAGCGGGAATTCGCCCAGGCCGAGGATGAAGAGGTGCTGGCAAATCTGAGCCCGGACGAGAATGACGTCCACGAACTCACCCAGGACGAGCGCAAGCGGTTCGCGGACGCCGTCGCCCCGCTGGTCGAAAAGCACCGCCGGGTGCTGGGCGACGCGGTCTTCCGATACATCGACTGAGGAGGCCGCCCCCGCGCCCGTTTAGCGGTTTCCTTGCCGAACTGGCCGAGCAGGTCGTCCGGCCCTATGTCCGGCAGAGTCGTGCCGCGAACTCCGGGGGGCGTGCCGGCTCAGGTGTTGGGGATATGCGGGCCGAGGCGCACCGGATCGAGGGAAGCAGCCAGTCCGCCCGGGCCGGTTTCGAGCAGGACGCCGCAGACCGTCCCCTCCCCTTCCGCCGGCTCCAGGCGCTCGGTGGGGAGCTTGGTGACGAAGCGGGCGGTGGCGGCCTCCTTCTTCATGCCGATGACCGAATCGTAGTCGCCGCACATGCCGAGATCGGTCTGGTAAGCCGTGCCGCCGGGCAGCAGCCGGGCATCCGCCGTCGGCACGTGGGAATGGGTGCCGGTGACCAAGCTCACCCGGCCATCGAGATGGACGCCCATGGCCGCCTTCTCGGACGTCGCCTCGGCATGGACGTCGACGACGACGGCATCCACGGTCTCGCCGAGCACACAGCCGGCCAAGGCCGCGTCGATGGCCTGGAACGGATCGTCGAGAGGGTCCATGAACAGCCGGCCCATCACCTGGGCGACCAGCACGCTCGCGCCGTTCCGGGCTTCGAAAATGCCGGCACCGCGCCCGGGCGTGCCGGGCGGGTAGTTCAGCGGGCGGAGGACCTTGGGATCGCTGTCGATATAGGACAGCATCTCCCGCTGGTCCCAGGCGTGGTTGCCGGTGGTGATAACGTCGGTGCCGAGGTCGTAGAAGTCGCCGCAGATCTTCTCGGTGAGGCCGAAGCCGTGGGCGGCGTTCTCGCCGTTGACGATCACCAAGTCGACCCGGCGGTCTTCGATCAGGCCGGGAAGTTCGCGGGCCAACGCGTCGCGGCCCGCGCGGCCAACCACGTCGCCGCAATAGAGGATGCGCATCACCGGCCTCCTATCCGGTCCGAGGGGGGCGGGTTCCATTGGGTCTACGAAAAAAGGGTGACGCCTTCCTCGGTCACCACCCCGTCGAGGGGCTGATCAAATCGGTCGTGGGGCAAGCTGTCAATAACCTGCGCCGCATAGGCGAGGCCGATGAAACGGGGCGGATGCAGGGCGGCGCGGAAGACGTTCATGGTGCGGTCGTAAAACCCGCCCCCCTGCCCCAGCCGGTTGCCGGCATGATCGACGGCGATCAGCGGGGTAAGCACGACCGCCGGGGTGAGGATTTCCATCTCGGGCCCCGGTTCCCGGATGCCGAAGGCGGCGACGGCGAGAGGATCGCCCGGCGCATAGGCGCGGAAGACCAACGGCTTGCCGGGGCCTCCCGTCCGTTTCGGCATGACGGGGAGGCACAGCGGGTGGCCGATTTCGTGGAGGGCCTGCATCAACGGGATGGGATCGACCTCGCCGGGCAACGGCAGCGTGCCGGCGATGGCGCACTTGGTGGTCATCTCGATGCCGCCCAGGAAGTGATCGCGGATGGCCAGCGCCGCGTTCGCCGCGTCGCCGGCGGAAATGGCGTGACGGGCGGCGCGGTACTGCTCGCGGAGGCGCATTTTTTCGGACGGGGTCGCAGTCATATCAGACCCGGCTTGTTCGGTTGGACGGGACGCCGCAGAGACCGTCGAGAAATGAATCCACCTAGGCCCAAAGGTCCAGGTGGGCGCCGTGTGCCGGACCCAAGAGTCCGCCAGGGACAGCTCCCGATAGTCGTATATTGGCCCCGGGGATCCGTGTCTGCTAACGCGTCCTGCAGCGCCACGTCCGGGTTTAAAATAGGCCGAAAGTCAGCTTTGTTCCAGTTTCTCGGCGATCGCCTCGATCCGGTCGGCAAGACGTTCGAGATCGGAGATGGCCGCGGCGCTCGCGGTCTCCTTGCCATCGCCGCGGAACGCATCCAGTTCCGTATTGGCCTCGGAGAGCTCATCGGCGACCAGCAGGCTCGCCATCACCAGCAGGCGCGAATCACCGACCTGGCCGACCGCCCGGGTCAGTTCGCTCACCCGCTTGTCGAGATATTGGGCGAGTTGCGTCAGGTGCGCTTCCTGGCCATCGTCGCAGGCGATGTCGTAGCGGCGGTTGTTGATGGTGACGGTGACCTGGGCCATGACGAACGCCGGCTCCTATTCACCCAACATGGATTTGATGCGGCCGATGGCCTTGTCGAGCTTGTCCGAGACCTGACGGTTGCGGTCCTTGAGCCCGGCGATTTCCCGGTGTGCGGCAGCCAGTTTCTCGGCAATTTCGGGGTCGGCCTCGGCCGGCTTCGCGCCCTCCGCGAGCTTGTCGTCGATGGCCGCTTCCAGCTGGGCGAGCGCCCGCTCGATACGGTTCCGAGCGGCTTCGGCGGGGGTGGAGAATCGGGGGGCTTTGTTGGCCAAGGAAGGGGGCACCTTCGGTCCAGGGTTGAAAAACCGGCTGGAGATTACGCGCAGGGCCGCTTCGCCGTCAACTGAATCAATTTGCGAAGTTATCCACATAAGACCCTCAAATTGCCGGTTGACGGCGGCTCCCGAACCAACGATCTTGCGCCCGCAAACCACCCCCGAATCCATCCCGCCAAACGGAGGTATTGATGGCACTGCGTGTTGCGATTAACGGGTTCGGCCGCATTGGCCGGCTGGTCTTCCGCTCTTTGATCGAATCCCAGCGCAACGACGTGGAGGTGGTCTGCATCAACGATTTGGGTGATCCGGGTTCCAACGCCCACCTGCTCAAATACGATACGGTCCACGGTACCCTGCCCGGCGACGTCTCAGTCGACGGGGACACCATCGATGCCGGTACCGGCCCGATCAAAGTGACCGCGGAGCGGGATCCCAAGGCGCTGCCCTGGGGCGACATGGGCGTCGACATCGCCCTCGAATGCACCGGCATATTTGCCGACCGCGACGCCGCCGCCCAGCATCTGGATGCGGGCGCCAAGCGGGTGCTGGTCTCGGCCCCGGCCTCCGGCGCCGACCTTACCGTGGTCTTCGGCGTCAACCACGAGCAGCTCACCCCCGACCATCAGGTGGTCTCCAACGCGTCCTGCACCACCAACTGCCTGGCTCCGGTCGCCAAGGTGCTGAACGACGCCATCGGCATCGAGCGCGGCTTCATGACCACCATCCACTCCTATACCGGCGATCAGCGGACCGTCGATACGCTGCACAAGGATCTCAGGCGGGCCCGCGCCGCGGCGTCCTCGCTGATCCCGACATCGACCGGGGCGGCCCGCGCCGTCGGCCTGGTGCTGCCGGAGTTGAACGGCAAGCTCGACGGCACCTCGATCCGGGTGCCGACCGCCAATGTGTCGGTGATCGATTTCAAGTTCGTGCCCTCCAAGTCCACCTCGGTGGACGAAGTCAACGACGCCATCCGGGCGGCCGCCTCGTCCGGGCCGCTCGAAGGCATCCTCACCACCAACGAGGCGCCGCTGGTCTCCACCGATTTCAACCACAACCCGGCGAGTTCGGTGTTCGACCTCCCGGAAACCCAGGTCATCGAGGGCGAGTTCGTCCGGGTGCTCTCCTGGTATGACAACGAATGGGGCTTCTCCAACCGCATGGTCGATACGGCGACGGAGATCGGCCGCAAGATCTGAGGCGATGGACGGCCCGCTCCTCAAGGCGATCGAGGCCGCGCAGGCGGACCTGCGGCGGCGGAGCGACCCCGCCAAGGCCGAGGGGCGAAAGCGGTACCTGAAATCCCGGCTCGAGGTCTTGGGCTGCGGCGTGCCGGATGTGCGCCGCGCCGCAAAATCGGTCAAGCGCGTGGTTCCCGAAGTGGACGCCGCATTGCTCATCGGCGGTCTGGCGGCGCTTCGGTCGTCGCCGTGTCACGATGACCGGCTGCTTGCCATCTTCATCGCCCAGCAGTTTGCCGGCGGTTTCCGCCACACCCATTTGACGGGTGTGTTTCACGACTGGCTCGGCGAGCTCTCCAACTGGGACACGGTGGACGCGCTCTCCATCTTCGTCATTGGCCGGGTGGCGCTCGACGACGCGGAGAGCTGGCCGGCGATCACCGCCTGGACCCGTGATCCGTGGATGTGGCGGCGACGCGCATCGCTTTTGGCGCACATCCCCTCGATCCGCGCGGCGCGTTTGCGCGAAGCCCAGTTGGTCGATAGCTGCCGGGCGCTCCTTGGTGAGACGGAATTTTTCATTCGCAAGGCGGTCGGTTGGGTGATCCGGGAAATCTCCGACCGGGACCCGGCGCAGGCGGAAAAACTGATTCTCGAATTGGGCCCGGGCCTCTCCGCTCTGTCGTTCAAGGAAGCAAGCCGCAAGCTTCCGAGCGAGACCCAATTGCGCCTTCGGACGGCGTTGAGCCGATGAACCGAACGCCGCGCGTCGTCGCCCGAGACCTGGCCGAGGCCGAGGCCGTTTTGACCGTTGCCGCCGAGCTTGGTGTCCCGGTGATCCTCATGAGCCCGCCCGATGCCGCGGCGACCCATGGGGCGGCCTACTTCCGGGAGCTCTGGGCCGCGGCCGCCGAGGCCCGGCCCGCGGCAAACTTTGAAGGGATTTTGGATTGCGGCGGCGCGGCGGGCTATGCCATGGCCGCGCTGGCCGAGGGGATCGCCCGGCTCCGGCTGGACGCGCCGGACGACGTCCTCGACCGGGTCCGGGACATGGCGGCGAAATCGGGTGCCCGCCTGGACGACAGCGGCGACGCGGCGCTGGCGTTCTCCACGTCAACCGACGCGGCGCTCCGCGACTGGCTGAGGGGGGGCTAATTCTCGTTCTCGTAGATGGTCAGGCCGGGGATTTCGTCATAGTTCTCGGCCCGGCCCCGGAGTTCCAGCACGTTGCGGTCGGGATCGCGGACGAAAATGGAAACGTGGCCGTCGCGGCCAAACGACACCGGCCCCTGGGTAATCCGGATATTGTTCTCTTTCAGGCTCTTCAGGGTGCCGAGCACCGATGAAATCCTGAGCGCCACGTGGGTAAAGCCCGAATACTTTTCGCCCACATCCATCAGAATATTGTCGCCGTCATTCTCGGTGGTGGAATTGTAGATGAGGTTGAGTTCCACCTGCCGCGTGTTCTTAATCACGACCACCGGGTCATTGCCCGCCCGCGCGGTCTCCTCGAAACCGAAGATCTTGTAAAAGTCCAGCGCACGGTCGAGATCCTTCACCCGAATTCCGATATGGTCTACCTGCTCTATGTCGATCATCAGACTCTCCTCCACTGGTTCAACATGTAGCGCGCGGAGAAGCAAGTGCAAGCAATCCAGCGATTGCGCGGCCGCCATGCGAGGGGTATCTGTCCCCTATGGACCAAAGGACTATGTCAGACACTTGCCGGCTCTACCTGATAACGCCGCCGAAATTCGAGCTTTCCCGCTTCGCCGATGACCTCGAGGCGGCCCTCGACGCCGGCGATGTGGCGTGCGTTCAGCTCCGCCTGAAGGACGCGGGCGACGACGACGTGCGCCGAGCCGCGGAAGCGCTGGCGCCAATCGCTCAATCACGGGATGTGGCGTTCATCATGAACGATCGGCCGGACCTTGCCGCCGAGACGGGATGCGATGGGGTCCATGTCGGCCAGGACGATGCAAGCCATGAGGAGGCCCGCGGTCTGCTGGGGATGGACGCCATCGTCGGCGTAACCTGTCACAACTCGAAACATCTGGCGATGATCGCCGCCGACGCAGGCGCCGACTATGTCGCATTCGGCGCGTTCTTTCCGACCGCCACCAAGGATGCCAAAACCGCGGCGGAGCCGGAACTGCTTACCGACTGGTCCGAAACCACGACCGTGCCCTGTGTCGCTATTGGCGGCATTACCCCGGAGAACAGCCCGCCGCTGATCCGCGCCGGCGCCGATTTTCTTGCCGTTGTTTCGGCGATCTGGACTCACCCGGATGGCCCCGGTGCAGGGGTCGAGGCGTTTAACCGCGTGATCGCCGAATCCGCCAACACCTAGAACTCATGCGCCGTTGCCTGCCCGGCCCCCCGGTGATAGGTTCCGCGCCACTCGCCGGGGGCGCCCCGGCGGCCATAATTTCATGACGTGAGATCAGAGCCAAAGCCATGAGAATCAATGGTAACGCCGTCCGCCCGGGGATGGTCATCGAACACCAGGGCCGCCTATGGCGCGCGGTAAAAATCCAGCACACCCAGCCCGGCAAAGGGGGCGCGTATCTACAGGTGGAGCTGAAGGACATCCGCGACGGCACCAAGCTCAATGAACGGTTCCGGTCATCGGAAAATGTCGAGCGGGTTCGGCTGGATCAGAAAGAGTTTCAGTTCCTCTACGGCGACGGGGATATGTTCACCTTCATGGATACCGAGACCTACGATCAGGTTTCGCTCAACAAGGACCTCATCGGTGAGGACCAACTGGCATTTCTCCAGGATGGAATGAATGTCCAGGTGGAGAGCTTCGAGAACGAGCCGATCAGCGTCCAACTGCCCGAGACCGTGACCCTCGAGGTCACCGAAGCCGACGCCGTCATCAAGGGCCAAACCGCCGCCGCCTCCTACAAGCCCGCGGTGCTGGAAAACGGTGTCCGGGTTATGGTTCCGCCTCACGTCGAAATGGGCACCCGGATCGTCATTAGTACGGCCGATCTGAGCTACGTGGAGCGGGCGAAGGACTAGCCGCACCACCGGAGGGCGCGGCGATGGCCAGCTACTCGGCAAACATGAACGTGATGATGGGCGCGGCGCGCAAGGCCGCCGTCCGCCTCAAGCGCGACTACGGCGAGGTTGATCAGCTTCAGGTCTCCCGGAAGGGCCCCGCCGACTTCGTCACCGCCGCCGACATCCGCACCGAAAAGATCCTGCGCGAGGAGTTGGGCCGGGCGCGGCCCGACTTCGGATTTCTGATGGAAGAGAGCGGCGAGGAAGCGGGTTCAGATGCTGCCAGGCGGTGGATTGTCGACCCCGTGGACGGGACGACCAACTTCGTGCACGGGATCGCGCATTTCGCCATTTCCGTTGCCCTTGAAGAAGACGGCGAGCTGACGGCCGGCGTCGTCTTCGACCCCATCAACGAGCTGATGTTCTCAGCCGAGAAGGGCACCGGCGCTATGCTCAATGACCGGCGCATCCGCGTCTCCGGCCGCCAGAGCCTTGCCGAGTCCCTGTTTGCCACCGGTATTCCCTTCAAAGGGCGCAAGGGACAGGACAATTTCTTGCCGGCGATGGAAGCGGTCATGAAGCATTCAGCCGGAATACGGCGCTTTGGCTCCGCGGCGCTCGACCTCGCTTACGTCGCCGCAGGCCGATACGAGGGATATTGGGAGAGCGGCCTGCAAGCCTGGGATATCGCAGCCGGCATTGTTCTGGTCAGGGAGGCCGGAGGCCTGGTTTCCGAGGTCAATGGCGGTTCCGGGATGCTGTCGTCCGGAAGCATCCTGGCGGCAACACCCGCCCTCCACGGCACGCTAGGGAATCTGGTTCGCCGCGGCGAGCCATAATTTCGACACATATTCAATTTACCAGGATTGGTGCGGCGCCCTCGGATGGCCCGAGTGTTGTATGGATTCGCCCTCTTGGGTATCTTGGCGTGCCGGTCAGCCAATCGCCTCCCGGCCTGCGGGTCGAGGGACAAAGACGAATTGATGCAGAGGATCTCAGGGATGATTGACGTCACATGCCCGTTTCGCCGGTCCATCGACCGGATTGTCGCGCTCGCGATTGTCGGTGCCGTTGGTTTGGGCTCGGCCGTGATTCCCGGTGAAGCCTCTGCACAGCCCGCGCCTCGGGGCGGCAACAGCAATGTTCTGGTTGATAAAAGTGCAACCGGCGGCGCGGCCCCAAGTGGCATTGGTCTGTCCGGCATTGCGGCCAGCGTACTATTGCCGCCACCGCCGACCATGCCTCGGTCCAGGCTGCTGACACCGCGACCGCCGACAGGCGCGCCGGTTGTCGAACAACCGCGTCCGAAAGTTACGCTGACGCCGCCGTCCCAACGCCAGGCTCGCCGAACTTCACCGGCGCGGCCTGCGGCCCGGCCGAATGCACCGGCAGCCGGCCCCCTTACGGCGGCGCCGACCCCCCTCGCCAAGCCGGAACCGACTCCCGCCCCCCCGCCAGCGTCGAAGATGGCCGAGCCGGCACCCTCGCCGAAACCCCGTGCCCCAGCGGCAGCCGCGAAACCCCAACCGGCGCCGAAGATGGCCAAGCCGGCACCCGCGCCGAAACCCCGTGCCCTAGCCGCGGCCCCGAAACCCCAGCCGGCGCCAAAGATGACCAAGCCGGCACCCACGCCGAAACCCCGTGCCCTAGCCGCGGCCCCGAAACCCCAGCCGGCGCCAAAGATGACCAAGCCGGCACCCACGCCGAAACCTCGTGCTCCAGCCGCAATGTCGAAACCTCCTGCCCCAATTGCAATGCCGAAACCCCCTGCCCTAGTTGCGATGCCGAAACCGCCGGCACCGCCTAGCCGGGTAGCGGCTGCACCACCGGCACCAAAAATCGAGAAAGCCGCACCGGCCCGGACGACGCCGGCACCCAAGCCGGCGGCGCAACAGCAGGCGGCCCGCGCCCCGGGTTCGGACGCAGCCCCACTTCAGAGCGTGGTATTTGCTCCGGGCAACGCGGACCTACCCGGAGACAGCCGCAAGGTTCTCGACTCGCTTGCCACGTCGCTCACGGAAGATCCGAACCTGCGGATGCAGCTTTTGGCATATGCCGGAGAGCCCGATCTTTCAGCCAGCCAGGCCCGCCGGCTTTCGCTGTCCCGTGCGCTGGCGGTTCGCTCTCACCTGATCAGCAAGGGAATCCGCAGCACGCGGATCGATGTGCGCGCGCTCGGAAATAAGGTTTCATCGGGTACGCCCAACCGTGTTGATCTCAGGACCGTTACCCGATAGCGGCGGTTGGCTCTTGGCCCGACAGCACAGGAATGCAGTTAGGAACATAGGCTGATGGCGTCTCCGCAAACCTACGTCATCCGCATGGCCATTTTCGTCGGTGTGGTCATCGTTCTCTGCGCCATTTTGTTTGTTCCTCTGCAGCGGGCGTTCTCCGCCAACGTACCCCTGAACGGCCTGATCCTCGGCGTGCTGCTCCTCGGCATCATTTACAATTTCCGACAGGTCTTGATGCTTTCTCCGGAGGTCCATTGGATCGAACGCTTCCGCCGGAGCAGCCCCACCCTTTCGGAAACCCGGCCACCGCGATTGCTCGCCCCGATGGCCACGATGTTAGGCGAACGGAGAGACAGCCTGTCGCTTTCGACGCTTGCCATGCGATCCCTGTTGGACGGCATCGCGTCGCGCCTCGACGAATCCCGGGACTTGTCCCGCTACACCATAGGCCTGCTTATATTCCTGGGCCTCCTCGGGACCTTTTGGGGACTGCTGGAGACGGTCAGCAGCGTCGGCGATGTGATCAGCGACCTATCCGTCGAAGGGGGTGATATCGCCGCTATGTTCGCCAATTTGAAGGGCGGGCTGGAGGCGCCGCTGTCCGGCATGGGAACCGCTTTTTCGTCCTCCCTGTTTGGCCTTGCCGGGTCCTTGGTCCTCGGGTTTCTGGATTTGCAAGCGGGTCAGGCGCAAAACCGGTTCTACAACGAACTCGAGGAGTGGCTCTCCAGCCTCACCCGCCTCTCGTCGGGCGCCTTGCCCGGGGACGGCGATGGTTCCGTGCCTGTTTATGTACAGGCGCTACTGGAGCAAACCGCCGAGAGTCTCGAAAATCTTCAACGAACGTTGGCGCGCGGTGAAGAGCGCAACATCGCCAGCAACAACAGCCTAATTGATCTTAGTGAAAAGCTTGGTGCGCTTGGTGACCAAATGCGAGCCGAACAAACTCTGCTCCTGAGTTTGGGTGAGAACCAGATGGAGCTGAAGAACATTCTCGAACTCCTGTCGAACGGCGGTGTCGGCGCCATGGACGAAGCGACCAAATCGCACATTCGCAATGTGGATCTGCATATGGCGAGGCTGCTGGAAGAAATGACGGCGGGACGCGAAGACATGGTGCAGCAGCTCCGAAGCGAGATTAAGTTGCTTGCTCGCACCATCGCCGCCTCGTCTCCCGACAAGGGAACCTAAGGAGCGTCCGCAATGGCCGCCATTTCCCGCCGGGCCGAACGCAGCACCAATATTTGGCCGGGTTTCGTCGATGCGCTGGCGACGTTGCTGATGGTCATCATCTTCCTGCTGATGGTCTTCGTGCTGGCACAGTTCTTTCTGTCAGAGGCATTGACCGGGAGGGACGCCGCCCTCGACCGGCTCAACCGGCAGGTTGCGGAACTGGCCGAAACACTGGCGCTCGAACGGCGCGCCAATGCCGATCTCCGAACCAATCTAGAGCAGCTGTCGAGCGAACTGCAGGCGTCGGTAGCGGCCCGGGATGATCTATCGGCGCAAATTCAAGCGCTCACTTTGCGGGCCCAGTCCGCCGAGGAGGAAGCAGAGAAAGTCAAGGCGGATTTGGAGGACGCTTTCAAATCCATCCTCGCCGACCGTCAGAAGATCGAGCTTCAACTGCGTGAAGTGGCGGCGCTCAACAGGGACATCGAGGCGCTGACAGCGCTCCGGGCGGAGTTAGAGCAACAGATTAAGGACTTGGCCGGAAAACTTGAAGGCTCTGAGGGTCAGTTGATCGAAGAGAAAAAGCTCTTGATCGAAGAGAAAAAGCTCTCCGAAAGCGCACGGGCGCAGGTCGCCCTGTTGAATCAGCAGATCAAGGAGTTGCGGCTGCAAATCGGCCGCTTGACCGAGGCCCTGGATATTTCCGAGAAGACCGCCCAAGAGCAAAAGGTCCAAATCGCCAATTTGGGCAAACGGCTGAATGCGGCCCTGGCCAGCAAGGTCCAACAGCTATCCCGGTACCGGTCCGAGTTTTTCGGACGGCTGCGGGAAGTCCTGGGGGGCCAGCGGGGAATCCGGATCGTTGGTGACCGATTTGTGTTTCAGAGCGAAGTCCTGTTCACGACAGGGTCCGCCGAGTTGGGCGGTGCCGGACAGGATCAGATCAGTCAACTCGCAACGACGCTGAGGGAGATCTCCGGGCGAATCCCGGAGAACATCGATTGGGTTCTGCGGATCGACGGCCATACCGACCGAGTCCCGATTCGCACCCCCCAGTTCCCAAGCAATTGGGAGTTGTCGACCGCCCGTGCCATATCAGTAGTCAAATTCTTGATCGATGCCGGAATCCCGGCCAACCGTCTCGCCGCCACCGGCTTCGGGGAATTTCAGCCCATCGATGCCCGCGATGATGAAATCGCCTACCGGCGCAACCGCCGGATCGAGTTCAAGCTGACCCAGCGATGACCGCGGAGAAGGAACCGGTCGCCAACGCGGGTGACCGAGCCGGCGTCGCCGCGCCTCGCACGGCAATGATGATCGTTTTCGCCGTCGTCGTCATCGACCTGATCGGGTTCGGCATCGTCATTCCGCTGCTCCCGTTCTACGCCGAGCATTTCGGGGCATCCCCGGACCAGGTCGCCTACCTGATCTCGGTATTCTCGCTGTGCCAACTTGTCTCCGCGCCGGTTTGGGGCCGGCTAAGTGACCGGATAGGCCGGCGACCCGTACTGGTCATGAGCCTCGCCGGAACGGTCGGCGCCTATATCTGGATGGCGCTCGTCGACAGCTTGACCGGACTGTTTCTCGCCCGGGCGTTCGCGGGCGCGATGGCGGGAAGTATCGCAGCCGCATTCGCCTATATGGCGGACATCACAACGCCCGAAAACCGGGCGCGCGGCATGGGCCTGGTCGGTGCCGCTTTTGGGCTGGGATTTACCGCCGGACCCGCGATTGGGGGCATTCTCGGCGGAGCCGATCCGGCCAATATCAACTTTCAGCTCCCGGCCTACGCCGCGGCGGGTTTCTCGTTCGTCGCGTTCGCCGCGGCGGCGGCACTGCTTCCGGAGTCATCGCCGCGGGAAATCCGCGACCGGGCGCAGCGAGATGAACCCGGCCGCCAACGTACCGGTTTCATGGAGACCCTCCGGCGGCGGCCGACAATGGTGGCCATTGGCCTGAATTTCCTTGCCGTCGCGGGGATCGCCGGGATTGAGGCCATGTTTCCCATCTGGTCCGAGCGGGAGTATGGCTGGAGCGTGTCCCAAAACGGGTTTCTGTTCGCCTATATGGGCCTGATCATGGCGGCAATCCAAGGCGGACTCTCCGGCCCCATTTCACGCCGGATCGGCGAGTGGGGCATGGTGCGGCTGGGCCTCACCGCACTCGTTGTGGGATTGATTGCCACGCCGCTCAGCCCAAACGAAACATGGATGATCCTCGCCGTCACCATCATGGCCGTTGGATTTGGAGTGGCAACGCCGGGCCTCAACTCATTGGTGTCCCTGAGCGCGCCCGAGGACCAACAGGGCGGTGTCATGGGTGTCGGACGGTCGGCGGCCACCGTGGCGCGGATTCTGGGCCCGGCGGCCGCCGGCATTTTGTTTGCCTGGTTGGGCAGGGATTGGCCGTTCTACATGGGTGCCGTCATCGTCGGAACGGCGTTGATTGTTGCCTTCGGAGGCCGTGGCCCGAACGAGAAGTCCGACTAATCCTCGGCTTGCCAGGGTGGCCGGCCTTATGTATATAAGCGCCCTCGCCGACGGAGCGGAGACATGAAGAAAGAGATTCATCCGGACTACCATGAGATCACGGTCACAATGACCGACGGATCGACGTTCACCACGCGCTCGACATGGGGTGAGGCCGGCGACACGCTCAAATTGGACATCGATTCCAAATCCCACCCCGCATGGACCGGTGAACATCGTCTGGTCGACAGCGGCGGTCAGGTAGCGAAGTTCAACAAGCGCTTTCAGAACCTAGGCCTCAAGTAGGTTCCAAAAAACCCAGCGGCCATGGCGCCCGCCGCAAGGCCGGCGCCATTTTCTATGGCCTTATCCAAAGCAAGGAATGAGGGTCCCGACGGCACCAGCGGACAAATAGCCGTGCCCCGTTGATGGCGGTTTTCGCGGGATGGTCCCCCACCCGCCGCCGCTTCCGAAGCGGTTGCGCCGCAAGCGTAAAATCCCCCGAAAATTTTCGACCATACGGGTCTTGAAGCCGGATCGCCGCCGGCTATATGAGGGTCACGGCGGTATGCCTCACGAAGAGGGTGCCGTCCGGAAAACCGGTCCGGCCAGTTGGCGGGCCATTTGGAAACCGTGTTGCTTCATAAGGAGAATATGGTCATGCGCACGTTTGATTTTTCACCCCTGTTCCGTACCTCCGTCGGCTTCGACAACCTGCAGCGCCGCCTCGATTCAGCGCTGCAATATGCCCAGGCCAACGACGCCTACCCGCCCTACAATATCGAGAAACTGAGCGATGACGCCTATCGCATTTCCATCGCCGTGGCGGGCTTTGGCGAGAAGGATCTCGAGGTCACCGTGAAGGAAGACGTTGTGGTCGTCAGCGGCAAACTCGATGCCGATCGAGAGAACGCCTATCTTCATCGCGGAATCGCCACTCGCTCGTTCGAGCGCCGCTTCCAGCTCGCCGACCATGTGAAAGTGGTTGATGCCCATCTGGCCGACGGCTTGCTGGAGATTGATCTCGCCCGGGAGGTTCCGGAGGAACTGAAGCCGCGCCAGATCAAGATCCTCAGCGGCCCCGCGCCCAAGGCTATTGAACACGGCACAAAGGCCGCGTAACCAAGACGCGAATACCGAAAATGGTACGCTCGGCCATCGCATGGATAATGGGCATGGACAATGGCCGGGCGTACCAATTCCAGAATTTGGACAAAAAAATTGGGGCCGCCCGAAGGCCGCCCCGAAAGCAAGCTAGTCCCTGTTAAACTCGCCCGTAATAGTACGCTTCGTCACGGACTTTACATAAGACCCTACTAAGGGGTCAAGGGTCGATGCGACGGCCTGCGGACAAAAAAAAGCCGCCTCCAATCGAGGCGGCTCGAGTTTAACAGGGAGGCGTCAAAGAGGTTCGAATGGCGGAGAAAATCCGCCAGACGATCTCATCGATCACCGTCAATCTATCAGGCTATGCTTAAGAGACTCTTAATGGAGCCATTGCAGCGGGAAGCGCCGGTCACTTGCGGAAAAAAGATTCCGCGCCTGAACGAGCATCCTCTTTCAAGGCGATGGCCGCACGGGCACGCTCGATTTCTCCCTCCATTTCGGCGATGTACTCGTGCAGCGCCTCGATGGACATGATGTCCAGGTCCTTTTGATCCGGTTTTTTCGCTACGGGTTCGAGATCATCGGTATCCATCGCACGCTCCATCGGCAGAAGACCCGCCGGGTCTTGCTTGGCCGTTGCCGGCAAGCATACTAGACCAAAGCCACGAGCGACAACCGGAGCGACCATGACCGATCAACTCCCCGACGACATGCAATGCATCGAAATTCCTGAACCAGGGGGCCCCGAGGCTCTGAAACCCGGCCGGCGGCCGGTTCCCGATGTCGCCGACGGCGAAATTCTGGTCCGGGTCGAAGCCGCCGGGGTCAATCGCCCGGATATCGTCCAGCGGGAAGGCCGCTATCCGCCGCCGCCTGGTGTGACCGATATCCCCGGCCTGGAGATCGCCGGCACCATCGCCGCGCTCGGCGGCGGCGTCAGCGGCTGGAAGGTGGGCGACAACGTAACCGCGCTGGTTGCCGGCGGCGGCTACGCCGAGTACTGCGCGGTACCGGCGGCCCAAGCCTTGCCGGTTCCGGACGGCCTCGGCATGGTGGAAGCGGCGGCCGTTCCCGAGACCTTCTTTACGGTCTGGAGCAATGTCTTTGACCGGTGCGCATTGCGGCCCGGGGAAACCCTCCTGGTCCACGGAGGATCAAGCGGTATCGGCACCACCGCGATCATGCTCGCCTCGCAGTTGGGGAGCCATGTCATTGCCACCGCGGGTTCGGCCGAAAAATGCCAAGCGTGTCTCGATCTGGGGGCGGAACTGGCCATCGATTACAAGGAACAGGATTTTGTCGAGGAGGTGATGAACCACACCGACGGCGATGGAGCCAACGTCGTGCTCGACATGGTCGCCGGGGACTATATCCCGAGAAACATCGCCTGCATGGCCGTGAGCGGCAGGCTCTGCATAATCGCGGCCCTCGGCGGATCGAAGGCGGAGGTGGATTTCAGACAGGTCTTCGTCAAACGGATGACCATAACCGGATCAACCCTGAGGGCACGGGACACGGCTTTCAAAAGCGAGATCGCGGAGAACCTGAAATCACGGGTCTGGCCGCTGTTCAAGGACGGAAAGCTGAAACCGGTGATATACCAAACCCTGACGCTGAACGATGCCGCCAAGGCGCATCGCGTCATGGAAGAAGGGCGCCACATCGGAAAAATAGTCCTGACAATCGGCTAGAGACGGCTTTTCCGCAGGTTTGACCGGGCCTGGGGCGGCGGCTATATTGCGCGCAACATACTAGGCGTAGACCAAGGTCCGCCTGTATCACCTTAAACGAGGAAGACGTGTGATGGCACAGCCTCTTATGCCAAAGGCGACCGCTGTTTGGCTGGTCGACAATACAGCGCTGACATTCGATCAGATCGCAGACTACTGCGGCCTCCATATTCTCGAGGTTCAGGCGATCGCGGACGGCGAGGTCGCGCCGGGTATGCAGGGCCTCGATCCGGTCGCCAATGGTCAGGTCAGCAAAGCGCAAATCGAGAAGTGCGAAGCGGATTCCGACGCCCGGCTGGAAATGTCGAAACCGTCGGTCCCGCTCCCGAAGGTCCGCCAGAAGGGCGCCCGCTACACGCCGATCTCAAAGCGGCAGGATCGGCCCGACGCTATCGCCTGGCTCTTGAAAAGCTATCCGGAACTCAGTGATGCCCAGATCAGCCGCCTGATCGGTACCACCAAGCCGACCATCGAGTCGGTACGCAACCGGACTCATCGCAATATCGCCAATATCAAAGCGCAGAGTCCGGTCTATCTCGGGCTTTGTTCGGCGGCCGATCTAGAGAAAATGGTCGCAATCGCCCGGAAGCGCGCCGGCACGGAGCAGGCGCCGCGTCAGCAACCGCCGGCCGAGGCCGCGGAAACCGCTCCGCCCGCCGACGAGCCGGCCGAGACCGAAAGCCATCCCGCCACCGCCGTCGCACCGGCCGCCGAAGTATTCGGCGATGCTCCGACGGCGCCGCTGTCGGAGGACTCCGGGGACACCCCGGATCCCTTTGCCCCGCAACCACCGACCGCTAACGATTAACCCGGCCAACCGTCACCAAACGAAATCCCCTGTGCGAGGGGCAATTCCCGCGAGTAGTTGATGGTGTTCGTCGCCCGGCGCATATAGGCCTTCCAGGCATCGGAACCCGACTCGCGCCCCCCACCGGTTGCCTTCTCGCCGCCAAAGGCTCCGCCGATTTCGGCGCCCGACGGACCGATGTTTACGTTGGCTATGCCGCAATCGCTCCCCGACGCCGACAGGAACCGCTCGGCCTCCCGCAGATCGGTTGTGAAGATACTCGACGCGAGGCCCTGATCGACATCGTTGTGAAGCGCGATAGCCTCGTCCAAATCGGCATATCCAAGGACGTACAATATGGGGGCGAAAGTCTCTTCGCGAACGATGGCCGATTGCTCGGGCATTTCGGCGATGGCCGGCCGGACATAGAACGCCTCCGGATAGATATCGTCGAGTTGCCTCTCTCCACCGGTCACTGCCCCGTCTTCTTTCCGGGCCTGCTTCAACGCCGATTGCATTTCGTCGAATGCCGCCCGGTCGATCAGTGGACCGACCAGCGTTTTCCCAGCAAACGGATCACCGACCGGGATTTCCGCGTAGGCCGCCTTTAGCCGCGAGAGCAATTCTTCACGGACATCGGTGTGAACGATCAGGCGGCGCAAGGACGTACACCTTTGTCCGGCCGTTCCGACGGCCGCAAACAGGATGGCCCGGACGGCCAGATCCAGGTCGGCGGACGGGGCGACAACCATCGCGTTATTGCCGCCGAGTTCAAGAATCGAACGGCCAAACCGTTGGGCCACCCGGGGACCCACCTCCCGGCCCATGCGGCAGCTGCCGGTCGCGCTGATTAGGCGCATCCGCGGATCGTCGACAACCAGTTGGCCGATTGTCCGGTCCCCGATCAGGACCGACGACAGGCCCGCCGGCGCATCACCGAACTCCGCCACGGCCCGCTCGAAGAGGTGCTGGCACGCCAGCGCCGTAATGGGTGTTTTCTCGGACGGCTTCCATACCACCGGATCACCGCAAACGATCGCCAGCGCCGTATTCCATGACCAGACGGCGACGGGAAAATTGAACGCGCTGATGACGCCCACGGGGCCCAAGGGGTGCCAGGTTTCCATCATCCGATGCCCGGGCCGTTCCGACGCGATGGTCAAACCGTGGAGTTGGCGGGAAAGGCCGACCGCGAAGTCACAAATGTCGATCATTTCCTGGACTTCGCCGAGGCCCTCTTGAACGATCTTTCCGTTCTCGAGCGTCACCAAGCGGCCAAGCGGCTCCTTGTGCCGGCGAAGCTGATTGCCGAAAAGCCGGATGAGCTCTCCGCGGCGCGGCGGCGGGACGTCTCGCCAGTGCCGAAAGGCGTTCTCGGCGGCGGACAATTTGGTTCCGGCGGAATCTGCCGTATCAGCGGCCACCGCCGCGATGACCGTTCCATCGATCGGTGAAGCGACCGGATAGCCGCCACAATCCACGTCCGACAATGGCAGACCGATCGACTTGAGAATATCTTGAAGCATGGACCAAAATCCCAATAGCAAGGCCGGTCCGCGCCGGCCGCACAGAATGTCGCCGACGGCACGGGCGCCGGTCGGAATCGTAACTATATATGATTTAGGTGCGCGAACGGCGTCCGCCAGACGGCGCCGATCAACTCACTGTCAGCGGCAGGCGATTTCCCGCCTGATACCGATCCGTTTATAGGGCGTTGAGCTCCGCGAGCTCGTCTTTTATTCGGAGTTTCTGGCGTTTGAGAGTCGCGATGAGCAAGTCATCGGGTGTAGAACTTTCAAACTCTCTTTCGATTTCGGATTCGAGTTCTTGGTGCCTCGCTTTGAGCACGCCGATTCGATCCTTATCCGCCATCTAACTTACCTCCTAACTTGGTCTTCTTTCACTGCTTGCAATCTTAAGGCTCCCTTTGCGGCGAAATCAAGAGCCACTCTGCCGGCCCGCCGTTCAGACAAGCTGGTCGAACGCCTTATAAATGGCATCCAATTCCCGGGCCACGCCGTTATCCGGGGAAACATCCCTCATTTTCAGATAGTTGGAGAGTGCCGCCCGAATGTCGCCGGGCCCGTCTCCGTCGGGCTTTTTCATTCGCAAATGGGAGGCGAATATCATGTCTTGAGCGATCTTTTCCGCTTCGAGTTCAGCGGATTTGATACCTTCACGATACTCCCGGACGCCGCCGGCAGGCGCATCCGGTCCGGGTTCCTTGAGCCAACGTCTGATTCGCCGGAGCGGCCGAATCACCTCTTCCCGCCAAGGCTCAAGGAGGAGGTCCACCTGTTCGAAAT
Organism: Rhodospirillales bacterium; assembly: GCA_965207535.1. Classification (GTDB taxonomy): domain Bacteria; phylum Pseudomonadota; class Alphaproteobacteria; order Rhodospirillales; family UBA2165; genus JAJDXO01. Next base: position 141,741 of record CBDBMR010000012.1, read on the forward strand.
CGGCAACCGAGGCGGTCCGGCCTTGGCTCGCCAGCCATGCGGCATACAACAAGATGTTGACATCGAGGCCGAGGCGATCCTGCAGCGTCAAGCAGGCCGCCGCGACGCCGTCCCGCTGATAGAAATCCAACGAGAATTGCCAGAAGCGATTGGTCTCTGCGGAGGGCATCCTTAGTCCCCGAGCGAAATGCCGAGGCCGCGGGCCGTGCGAACCAGCGTGTCGTCGAGAGAAACGGCGCGGGTACGTTGATTGACTTCGTCGAGCGGTACCTCCACCACCTGGCGATGCTGCCAGGACACCATGCAGCCGGTCTTCCCCTCGGCCAGAAGATCGACCGCTCTCACGCCAAAGGCCGAAGCGACAATCCGGTCGTGGCTGCTTGGAACGCCGCCGCGCTGAACATGGCCCAGAACCGTTACCCGAGTATCGGATCCGGTGTGTTCCGAGATCTGCTCGCTGAGGAGTTGCCCCACCCCGCCGTAGCGCCGGTATCCCTGGGTGGTGATGTACGACCGGGCTCCTTCTCCAAGCGGATGGGCAGCTTCCGCGACGACAACGAGGGAATGATTGCGCCCGCGTTCCCGGACGCGGTTGATCTTTGCGGCCACCTTCTCGATATCGAAAGGAATTTCGGGGATCAATATGACATCGGCGCCACCGGCGATCCCGGCGCTGAGCGCGATGTGCCCGGCGTCCCGCCCCATCACCTCGAGGATCATGACCCGCTCGTGGCTCTCGGCGGTCGGCAACAGCCGATCAAGTGCCTCAACGGCCGTGCTGAGGGCTGTGGTGAATCCGATGGCGTATTCGGTGAGCGGCACATCATTGTCGATAGTCTTGGGAATGCCGATCATCGGAATGTCGCCGAGTTCAGCCAGCCGATGGAGAATCTTGAGACTGCCGTCTCCACCGATGACGATCAGCCCGCTCAACTCCAATTCCTGAAAGCCGGAAACGAATTGCTGGGAAATATCTTGTGTCGTCCCGTCGGGCATGGGATAGGCGAACGGATCTCCGTGAGTAGTGGTTCCGAGTATGGTGCCCCCCATGCGCAGGATATCGCCGGTAAACAGGCCGGGTTTCAGTTCCTCGTAACGCATCGGGCGCTCCAGCAGCCCCCTCGACCCATCGTGAATTCCGATGACCTGCCAGCCATACCCGTCGTCAGCACGCTGCACGGCGGCCCGGATCGCCGCGTTGAGACCGGCACAATCGCCGCCACTCGTGAGTATCCCGATTCTACGGTTCTGATTCATTCTCGCTTACCCAAGTCTTTCGGCTGCCCTTGCCAATCGAGACAGTCCTGACTGCCCTTTTGGCGACACTCTGCTATTATAGGCGTCATCCTCCAACCAATGCGAACCAATGGCAGAGACCGAGGATCTTCAAGCACGGATTGACGGGCTCAAAGCAGAGCACCGTGAGCTTGACGCCCAGATCAAGGCGTTGACCGAATCGCCGCCATTCGACCAAATCAAGATTCAACGTCTGAAAAAAAGGAAGCTGGCGCTCAAGGACGAGATCACCCGCCTCCACGCCATCGGCCTCCCGGATATTATCGCCTGACAAGGTGAAGCAATTGCGTGACCGCAATTCCGCATCCGCGGTCGCGATCTACAAACCAAATCGACCCGCCACCGCCGGTTAACGCGGATGTTCAGACCGCCCGGCGGCGCGAAGAGAGAGCACGAAGTATTTTGAAAGGCGACGGCAACAGCCCCGTCGCCTTCCTTACCCGGGCCTGAAGCTTTGGAATCTGCATCACATCGTTGATCCGGCGGTCGAGAAATTCCCAGGTGGCCTCGCAGCGCTCCGATTCGTCGTTGAGCCAATAAAGGATCGTCGAGCCGTACACGCCCGCCAGCAATCCGCGCTTGGTGTAGTAATTGAAATCGGTCGCGTCGTCGCCGGCCGCGTACCACATGGTATCCACGGTCTTCATCAGCAGCCGCGCCGCCAATAGCTTTCGGCCCGGAACAGCGAGATATGACATGAGCCGACGGATCGCCTCGCGATCGTTTTCCGCCGCTTCCAGGCGCAACTGAACGGCGGCGGTAATCCGCTCACGTACCTTCATTTCTCCGACACCGGCCGCTTCCATTGCGTCGACCATTTCTTCGTCCGCAAGGACGCTGTATACCTCGGCCGCTTGATTGAGGCCTCGCGGAAACAAGCGTTCGACAATGTCTTCATTTTCGCCGCAATCGAGGGCGCCGGCGCGGAGCGCTGCCTTGCTCCAGCCGTCGAAGGTGACGTGCGGCAGCATGGCTCGGACAATGTTGGACCGTAATTCGTCTAGGCCGGACATTGCGTCACTCTCCCCGCACCGACTTGACCAAGTCCTGGTTGCGTTGCACTTCCTCGGCGAACCCCAATAGCGTCAAGTCTTCGATCCGCATCGGATAGAGTATGCCGTCCAGATGGTCGCATTCGTGCTGGACCGCGCGGGCATGGAAACCACTGGCGATGCGCTCTTCGGTCTCGCCTTCGGGTGTGGTCCAGCTGTACTTGATACGATCGAATCTGGGCACCGCCCCCAACATATCCGGCACCGACAGGCAAGCTTCCCAATCCAGGCTTTTTTTGTCGGTCAGCGGCTCGATCACCGGATTGACCATCAAGGTCAGCGGCTGGGGCTCCTCCTCTTCCTCCTCACCGGCGCGATGTTCCGGAATATAGAAGATCACCACCCGCCGGGGGACGTGAACCTGGGGCGCAGCCAAGCCGATACCGCCCGCATCCTCCAGGGTATCGATCATATCGTTGATAAGATTGGCGATTTCGGGCGCGGTCGGATCTTCCACAGGCTCCGCCTTGCGGTGTAGAACCGGGTGTCCCATGCGGGCGATCTTGAGAATAGCCATGTCGATCAATATGGACAATTTGGACGCGAGGTCAATTGCGGCGAATATTCGCCCAATCGCCCTTCACAATTGGATTTCAGTATGTTAGAAGGCCCGCCTTCGTCGCTAATCATGACTGAAAAAGGTTGAGTCCACGTGCATGTAACCGTCCGCGATAATAATGTCGATCAGGCCCTGAAGGCCCTCAAAAAGAAGATGCAGCGCGAAGGCGTCTTCCGTGAAATGAAGCTGCGCCGTTCATATGAGAAGCCCTCCGAGCGCCGGGCCCGCGAAAAGGCCGAAGCCGTTCGCCGGGCACGGAAACTGGAGCGCAAACGCCTGGAGCGCGAAGGCTTCTAGAAAGCCCCCGTTTCACGACCCGCGACCAAGCCGCGTCTCGATAGGACGCGGCTTTTGCACGTCCGGACGCGACGCAGGCCGTAACCCCGGCGGGAAGTGCGGGCTAACCGACCGCCTGGACGATTTCCTCGGTAGTCTTTTTGGCGTCTCCGAATACCATCATGGTGTTGTCCCGAAAGAACAGCTCGTTGTCGACACCGGCGTAGCCGGACGCCATGGAGCGTTTCAGGAACAGCACCGTTCCCGAATTCTCGACATCCAAAATCGGCATGCCGTAAATCGGGCTCGCGGTGTCCGTCTTCGCCGCCGGGTTGGTCACGTCGTTGGCGCCGATGACGAACGCCACGTCGGCGGTCGAGAATTCGTGGTTGATTTCTTCCAGCTCGAAGACCTCGTCGTAAGGTACGTTGGCCTCCGCCAGAAGCACGTTCATGTGGCCGGGCATCCGGCCGGCGACGGGGTGAACGGCGTAAGCCACTTCGACGCCCTCCTCCTTCAGCAGATCACTCATTTCGCGGAGCGCGTGCTGTGCCTGGGCGACGGCCATGCCATAGCCTGGAACGATGATGACCTTGGACGCGTTCTTGAGGATGAAGCCGGCATCCTCGGCGCTGCCGGATTTGACCGCGCGGTCGCCGGAAGGCCCCGCCGCGGCCGCATCCGAATCGCCGCCGAACCCGCCGAGCAGCACATTGAAGATGGAGCGGTTCATGCCCTTGCACATGATGTAGGACAGGATAGCGCCCGACGAGCCCACCAACGCGCCGGTAATGATCAATGCCGTATTGGACAGCGTGAATCCGATGCCGCACGCAGCCCAACCCGAATAGGAGTTGAGCATGCTGACGACCACGGGCATGTCGGCGCCCCCGATGGGAATAATAATCAGGAAGCCGATAAGGAATGACAGGACGACGATGGTCCAGAACGCGTTATCGCCGTTGGAGACGACCAGCCAAACGATAGCGGCAACGATGGCGATACCGATCAGCGCATTGAGCGGATGCTGCCCCGGGAATATGATGGGCGATCCGGACATGACGCCCTGCAGTTTCGCAAACGCGATGACCGAACCGGAAAAGGTGATCGCGCCGATCGCGGTGCCGAGGGCCATTTCAATCAGGCTGGCCGTGGCGATATCGCCCCGCGTACCGATACCGTAGGCTTCCGGCGCGAAGAATGCCGCGGCGGCAACAGCGACGGCGGCAACCCCAACCAGCGAGTGGAACGCCGCCACCAGCTGCGGCAAGGCCGTCATTTGAATCTTGAGGGCTACGACGGTGCCGATTGCTCCGCCGATGACGACGCCGAGGAGAATCAGTTCGAAGCTGATGATGGTGGGATCGGCGAGCGTCGTGGCAACCGCCACGATCATGCCGACGATCCCGAACATGTTGCCCTGACGCGCCGATTCGGGGGAACTCAGCCCCCGAAGCGCCAGGATGAAGCATACGGCGGCGAAGAGGTAAGCGAAGCCTGTTGCTGTTTCACTCATCCGGCGTCCCCTATTTCTTCGCTTTCTTCTTGTACATGGAGAGCATCCGCTGGGTAACGATAAAGCCGCCGAAGATGTTTACCGACGCCAAGGTGACCGCAACGAAACCCATGATCTTGGAAAAGGACAGGTCCGCAGGACCTGCGGCAATCAGCGCGCCGACGATGATCACCGACGAAATCGCGTTGGTGACGCTCATCAGCGGCGAGTGCAAAGCGGGCGTCACGCTCCAAACCACGTAGAATCCGACGAACACCGCGAGAGCGAAAACCGTAAACAGGAAAATGAACGGATCGCCGGATCCGGCGCCCTCCATGGCCTTCTCAGCCGCATTCATGTCTAACCCTCCTTCGGCGCCAGGGCCGGATGGACAATCTGTCCGTCCTTGCAGACCAGCGTGCCGGTAATGATTTCGTCTTCCCAATCGATGGAGAATTCTTTCGTCTCCGGGTCGACCAGGGGTGTGATGAAGTTGACCAGATTCTTGGCAAACAATGTGCTGGCATCCTCGGCCAGCCGCGCCGGCACATTGGCGTGACCGATGATGGTTACGCCATCTTTCTTGACGGTCCGGCCCAGCTCGGCGCCCTCGACGTTGCCGCCGGCCTCAACGGCAAGATCGACGATGACGGCGCCTTCCGGCATGGACTTGACCATCGCCTCGGTGACGAGCGTTGGCGCAGCACGGCCGGGAATCAGTGCCGTGGTGATAACCACGTCCTGCTTCGTGATGTGCCCGGCAACCACCTGTTTCTGCTTCTCGAAGTACTCGGGCGGCATTTCCTTGGCGTACCCGCCCTCGGTCTGAGCGTCTTTTTCCATTTCCGGATCAACCTCAAGGAACTTGCCGCCGAGGCTCTCCACCTGCTCCTTGGTCGCGGGACGCACGTCGGTCGCCGTTACGACGGCCCCCATCCGCTTCGCGGTCGCAATGGCTTGCAGGCCGGCAACGCCGACCCCCATGATGAACACCTTGGCGGGGGCGATGGTTCCCGCTGCCGTCATCATCATGGGGAATGCCCGTCCCAGTTCGCCGGCCGCATCGAGCACGGCCTTATAGCCGGCGAGGTTGCTTTGCGACGACAGGATGTCCATGGACTGAGCCCGAGTGATTCGCGGCAGAAGCTCCATGGCGAATCCGGTGACGCCGGCATCCGCGCACGCCTTGATCGCTTCCGGCTCGGACAAGGCCGACAGGTGCGCCATCAACATGGCGCCTTTCTTCATGTTTGCGATCTCGTTGTCGCCGTCCGTCCGAGGCGCGCGGATCTTCAGAACGATGTCGGCATCGCCAAGCGCTTCGGCTGCGCTGCCGGCAATGGCCGCACCGGCTTCCCTGAAGCTCTCGTCGCTGAAATTCGAGCCTTCGCCGGCACCGCTCTCGACCACGATGTCGAAGCCGAGACCGACAAGTTTCTTCACAGAATCAGGAGACGCCGCCACCCGCAACTCGTGGTCGCGGCGTTCCTTGGGAACCGCAATTTTCATCGAGAGCCCCTTGTTGGGAAAACGCGTGAAATCCGGCGACAAAATGCCGATTCAGCACTCATTTGCCAAGCAGGAATCCCAATTTCGGCGGATCGGAACTACGGCGAACCCTGTTCCCCGGCGTCCAGGCCGGCCATCGCCAGCGCATCGGCCTGGCGCCGTCCAAGGCTCTCGGCGTTAAAGTCGTCGATGAGTTCGTGAAACAGCCGGTGCCAGTTGATCTCCGCGCGGAGATGGGTGAATACCGAACCCAGGCCGATGGCGGCCCGATCCATGAGTACGAACTCCCTCGGCGGCTGTACACCGCCAACTCGATCCAGTTCCTGGCGAACCTTCATCGCCACTTCGGCCCCGTATAGCCCCTGCTGTCTCTGAATTGGCCGGGCGCCATCTTCGAGCAACGGCGCATAAACGAACTCGGCCCACAGGTTGAGGATGTCGATCAGTTCATCATCGAGGCCGGTGAAGCCCCAGGTCTCATAGGCATGAACCGCAAGGTCGCGATTGCCGTCGCGCAGCGCCATATAGAGATCGATGACGCCTGTCACGAAGTGGGGCTGGAACACCCGGATACATCCGAAGTCCAATAGATTAATCGTGTGGTCGTCACGGACGGTGTAGTTGCCGAGGTGAGGATCGCCGTGAATGATTCCGAAATAGTAAAACGGCACATACCAGGCCCGGAACATGTTGTAGGCGACCTGGTTCCGTGCCTCGACATCGGTATCCACGAACTCCAGAAGCGGTTTGCCCTCCAACCAGGCCATGGTCAGCAACCGGGCCGCGGAAAGATCGGGTTCGACCTCGGGCACGTGAACGCCCGGCTCGTCCGCCAGCATGTGATGATAGAGCTGCATGTGCTTCGCCTCGCGGGCGTAGTCGAGTTCTTCGCGCAGCCGGTCGGACAGTTCCTGGTGAACCTCGCTGGGGTCGATCGCCTTTTCGTAGCGGCGGTAGATGGAAAACACCAACTTCAACTGCTTCAAGTCGGCCTCGACCACCGAGTTCATATCCGGGTATTGCAGCTTGCAGGCGAGCGTCTTCCCGTCGCGCCCGACGGCCCGGTGCACCTGGCCAAGCGAGGCCGCGGCCGCCGCGCCATGCTCGAAACTGTCGAATTTGTCCTGCCAATCCGGCCCAAGTTCCGCCGCCATCCTCCGTTTGACGAAGTTCCATCCCATGGAGGGGGCATTGGACTGAAGCTCGGCCAACTGACTTGCATATTCGCCCGGCAGCGCGTTGGGAATGGTCGATAGGATTTGCGCGACCTTCATGAGCGGTCCCTTGAGGCCGCCGAGAGCCTCCTTCAGGTCCGCCGCGTGCTCCAAACGATCCAGCTTGAGGCCGAGATAACGCTCTCCCGCGAATCGCGCCGCCAGGCCGCCGACGGCCCGCCCGACTCTGGCGTAACGCATCGCCCGCCCACTGATGCTGTCGTCGTCCGCCATTCGCTTGCTCAGAACGTCGATTCGAGTTCGTCTACGAAGCCGGAGACCACGTTCAGGCCGCGATTCCAGAAGCCGGGGTCGCCGGCATCGAGACCGAACGGCGCCAACAACTCCTTGTGGCGGAGCGTTCCCCCGGCCTTCAACATTTCCAGGTACTTGGCCTGGAAATCGGGGTGCCCTTCCTTGAACAGCTCATAGAGCGAATTTACCAGACAATCCCCGAAAGCGTACGCATAGACGTAAAACGGCGAGTGAACGAAGTGGGGAATATACGCCCAATAACAGGCATAGGATGGATCGAATTCGAAGGCGGGACCGAGGCTCCTGCCTTGTATGGACATCCAAATCTCGCCCAGCCGCTCGGGACCGAGCTCGCCTTCGGGACGCTCGTCATGGACTTGCCGCTCAAATTCATAGAATGCCGTTTGGCGGATCACCGTATTGATCATGTCTTCGATCTTCGATGCCAGCATGACCCGTTTGGCGGTCGCCTCGTCCTCTCGGTCGAGGAGTGCGCGGAAGGTCAACATCTCTCCGAAAACCGATGCGGTTTCGGCGAGCGTCAGCGGCGTATCAGCCAATAGGTGACCCTGCGGCGCGGCCAAGGTCTGGTGGATGCCGTGACCAAGTTCATGAGCCAATGTCATAATGTCGCGGGTCTTGCCGCGGTAGTTCATCAAGATATAGGGATGAGCCGACGGCACCGTTGGATGTGAAAAGGCGCCCGAGTCTTTACCCTCCCGGGGCCTGGCATCGATCCACGATCTGTCGAAAAAGACCGCCGCGCGCTCCGCCATTTCCGGGGAAAAGGCGCCATAGGCGCCGAGTACGGTCTCTCGGGCCTCGTTCCAAGGGGTAACCCGGTTCTCCGCTTCCGGCAGCGGCGCGTTGCGGTCCCAGTATTGAAGCTTCTCGAGCCCCATCCACCGCGCCTTGAGAAGGTAGTAGCGGTGCGCAATATCATCATATCGGCCGCTGACCGACCGGACCAAAGAGTCGACGACCTCATCCTCGACCTGATTGGAAAGATTGCGCCGCGACACCGGCCGCGGGAATTTGCGCCACCGATCCTCGATTTCCTTGTCTTTGGCGAGGGTATTGGTGATCAGCGCCAACAGGCGAATATTGCGGTCGAGCCCGTCCGCGAATGCCCGGGCGGCGGTCTCGCGGCGCGCACCGTCGGGATCCGACATCATGTCGAGGACTTCACTGGACGTGAGCCGCCGCTTGTCCACCTCGAAACGTATGGCCGACATGGTTTCGTCGAACAGCCGGTTCCAGGCACCGCGGCCGGTCACGGATTTTTCGTGCAACAGCCGTTCCAGCTCATCGGAAAGCTGGTGTGGGCGGAACTCACGGACCGCCTCAATCCACGATGCATATCGATTGACCTCCGGCGTCTCCATGAGAGCCGCCATGGCCGCATCATCAATGTCGTTCAACTGCAGTTCAAAAAAGACCGTCCGGGAGGAGACCGCGGTTACGCGCTCTTTGACCGACTGGTAAAACCTGGCCGTCGCCGGATTGGAGGAGTCGGCGGCGAACATAAGCTGGGCAAAGCTCATCGCGCGGGACAGCGTCTCAACGAGAACCTCGTAGTCCGTGATCGCCTCGGCCAGACCGGGGCCGTCCATCCCCTGAAGCCGCCCTTTGTATGCATCGGCGAATGCCGCCGCGTCCGCTGCCGCACGCTCCAAGTCGGAACCGAGTTCGGGGTCATCCATACCCGCGTAAAGGTCGGTCAGGTCCCATTCGGGGACCTCGTCAGCGGCAATGGAAGTCATGAATTTCGTTCCTCATAGTCGGGCCGTCGCCGGCCCATCCGGTGAGCGGTTGATTTCCAGTCCGATATAAGGCTGGATACGGGGTGCGGCAATGGCCGGATGATGACCCCGTTGGGGCCGTCACGGCTCAACCAATAAAATAGCCGCCAACCGGGAGTGCAATAAATTTAGGAGCAACCGATGCCCGAGTACGCTTGGCCAAATCTCGTGACCATGTTTTTCGACCAAGCCGAGAAGCATGGGGACAAACCGTTCCTGTGGGCGAAAGACAACGGCGCTTATCAGTCTCAAAGTTGGACCGAAGTCGCCGGCGACGTATCGGCACTCGCCCGAGGCCTCAATTCGCTTGGCGTTGGTGAAGGGGACCGGGTGGTGCTGGTATCGGAGAACCGCCCCGAATGGTTGATTGCCGAGCTGGCGATCATGTCCGCGGGCGCAATTCCCGTTCCCGCCTACACCACCAATCTCGTCTCCGATCATACCCACATTCTGTCGAATTCCGGCGCGGTCGGCGCCCTGGTCTCGACCGGGAAACTGGCGGAAAACCTGATTCCCGCCGCGCACCAATCCGACAGCGCACGATTCGTCATTGGTATGGAGCACCTCGAGACCGATCAGCCGGTGAACGCCGAACTGCTCGATTGGTCGGCTGTAATTGATCGGGGCCGGGACAATCCGGATACCATTCGCGGGGCGGCCCATGATATCGGCACGGACCGGACCGCCGTCATCATTTACACGTCGGGGACGGGAGGGGCGCCCAAGGGCGTCATGCTGTCTCACCGGGCGATCCTGCACAATTGCGCCGGCGCCCTGCATGCGATCGAGCAGATGGGTATCGGCGAAGAAGTGTTTCTGTCCTTCCTGCCCCTGTCGCATTCCTATGAACACATGGCCGGTCAATTCTTCCCGATCTCCATCGGCGCTCAAATTTACTACGCCGAGGGCGCCGAACATCTGAGCCGCAACATGCCGGAGGCGCGGCCCACCATGATGACCGCGGTGCCCCGGCTGTATGAGCTTTTGTACAGCCGGATAACCAAGGGCGTGGCGGACGCGGGCGGCATGAAGCAGAAATTGTTCAACAAAGCCGTCGAGCTGGGCATAAAGAAATTTCACGACCCCAATTCGCTGACCGTCGGCGAACGGATCGTCGACCGGGTGGTCGACAAGCTGGTCCGGGACAAGGTGCGGGCGAATTTTGGCGGACGCCTCCGGGTATTGGTCTCGGGCGGCGCACCGCTCAACCAGGATATCGGCATGTTTTTTACCGGGCTCGGCCTGAATTTGCTGCAGGGCTACGGCCTTACGGAATCGGCCCCGCTCATCAGCGTCAATCTGCCCAACAAGATCAAGATGCACACGGTCGGCCCGCCCGTGATCAACACCGAGGTCAGGATCGCCGAAGACGGCGAGATTTTGGTGCGCGGCGATCTGGTGATGCAGGGCTATTGGCAAAACCCCGAGGCGACCGCCGAGGTCATCCGGGACGGATGGCTGCATACGGGTGACGTCGGCAGCATCGACGAAGACGGCTTCATTCAAATTACGGATCGGAAGAAGGACATCATCGTCAATTCCGGCGGCGACAACATATCGCCCCAGAGGGTCGAGGGCTTCCTGGCGCTGGAACCGGAAATTGCCCAAGCCATGGTGTACGGTGACAAGCGTCCCCATCTGGTCGCCGTACTGGTGCCGGACGAGGAGTTCGCCAAACAGTGGGCGGAAACAAATAATGTGACGGACGAGTTCGAAGACTTGGCCAATAACAAGGAATTCGTCGACGTGCTGGCGGAATCCGTCGACCGGGTGAATGGCGGGCTCTCGACAATTGAACGGGTCCGGCGGTTCATCGTCGCGACCGAGGCGTTTGCCATCGAGAACGAGATGATGACGCCGAGCCTCAAGGTCCGGCGCTTCAAGGTCATTGAAAAATACGGATCCGCGCTCGAGGCGCTCTACCGCTAAACGCCGTAATACTCGCGGTACCACTTGATAAAACGGGGAATTCCTTCGGCAATATTGGTCGACGGCGTAAAGCCGAGGTCGCTCCGGGCGGTCTCGATATCGGCGTAGGTCTCCTGAACGTCGCCAAGCTGCATGGGCGCCAACTCTATCTCCGCCGTCGCGCCGAGCTCCTGTTCGATCAGAGCAATCAGGTCGGTCAGCGGCTCGGATCGGTGATTTCCCAGATTGTAAAGTCTGACCGGCGGGGCTCCATCGCCGGCCCCGGGCGCTTTCTCCAAACACGCAAGGACGCCGGCGACAATATCGTCGATGTAGGTGAAATCACGCCGCATGTCCCCGTGATTGAAGACCTGGATGGGTTCGCCGGCCAGAATCTTCCTGGTAAAGATGAAGGCGGCCATATCGGGCCTTCCCCAGGGCCCGTAAACGGTAAAAAACCGTAATCCGGTCATCGGGATGCCGTACAGCCGTCCATAGGAATTGCCGATGAGTTCGCCGCTCCGCTTGGTGGCGGCATACAGGGAAATCGGATCGTCAACCCGGTCGCCGACGCTGAATGGGAGGTCTTTGTTGGCGCCGTATACCGACGAGGAACTGGCAAATACCAAGTGTTTCAATTCGGGAAGCCGCCTGCACATCTCCAGCACGTTGAGCTGACCGTCAATATTCGACCGGAGATAGGCGTGCGGGTTTTCCAACGAATATCGGACACCCGCCTGAGCGGCCAAATGCACGATGCGGTCTATCGATTTACGGCTCGCCGCCAGCGCCATCATGCCGTCCCGCCCGGCGATATCCAATCGATGAAAGTCGAAACCGTCCCGGGCCGTCAGCAGTTTGAGCCGCGCCTCCTTCAGGGACGGGTCGTAATAGTCGTTGAGATTGTCGATTCCAACGACCGCCTCGCCAGTATCCAACAATGCTTGGCAGACGTGAAAGCCGATAAATCCGGCGGCACCGGTGACGAGGATTGACATGGGAACCCCAGGTAATGCCGATCGCGGATATAGCCTGACTGCGCCTGCGATTACAACACGAACGACAACAGAAACGGCATGGTCAGGAAGGATAGAACCGTTGAGATGAAGACAACCCCGGCCACGTTCCCGGGCTCGTTGTCGAACTGCATGGCCAACATATAGTTGAAAATGGCGGCCGGCATGGCGCATTGCAAAATCAGAACGCCCCGGGCGACACCCTCGAGGCCGAACAACTCGGCGACCCCAATTCCGACGCCAAACCCCATGGCCAGGCGGAATACGGAAAGTCCCAGGCCGGTCCATGCATTAACTAACTTGAGCTTGGCCAATGAGACACCGAGGGTGATGACCATGAGAGGAATGGACATTTCGCCGAAGAGTTTGGTGCTGTTGGCAATCCACAAGGGAGGCTTGGTGCCGGTCAGGATAAAAATCAAGGCCGCGGCAAGTGCGTAAATGAGCGGGATGCGCGCGAACTCGCGGGGCGATGCGGTGCCGGCCGCCATCCCCAGACCGAATGTAAATTGGGCGGTGGCAACCAGGGAGTACACGATGATGCCGAACGCCAGCCCTTCTTCGCCGAAAGCCAACAGACAAAGCGGCAGACCGACATTGCCCGTATTCGGCGTCATCACCGTCGCCAGATAGGTCTTCTGCTTGAGGCCGAAAATCTTCAAGAGAAGAAAAGTGGCAAAGAGAAATCCGACCAGCGCGACCAATGCGGCGGCGGCCATAATTCCGAACGCGCTGATTTCGATATCGATGCGGGTGAGCGTCGCAAACACGAGGAACGGAACGCCGAGGTTGAATACCAGATTCGAGACGAAGGCGGAATCATAGGGCAGCCCCCGCTTGCCCCAGAGAAATCCGAGAACGACGCCCAGCAGCACGGGCGCGATGATGGGAAACAGTTCGGTCACCGGTACACGGCGGCCCGAGGCTACTCGACCCAGATAATTCTGAGAAGGTTGGTGGCCCCTGGCGTGCCGAACGGCACACCCGCGGTCACCACCAGCCGATCGCCGGCCTTGGCAAACTCCTCTTCGGACGCGGTCTGGCTTGCACGGGTGAGCATCTCGCCGAAATCCGTCACGTCACGGGTCAAGACCGGATGTACACCCCAGGCGAGTTGAAGCCGCCGCGCCGTATCGACGTTGGGCGTCAGACCGAGAATGGGCACGCCCGGCCGTTCCCGCGAGGCGCGAAAGGTTGTGGAACCGGTGCTGGTAAACGTGGCGATCGCGGCCGCGGATATAGTTTCCGCGACCTGGCGCGCCGCGGCGGTGATTGCATCGGCGTCGGTGGCCTCGGGAACCGCACGGGTCACTTCGATCAGATTGCGGTAGTGCGGATCCTCCTCGGCCTTGGTGATAATGCGGTCCATAATTTCGACCGCCTCGACGGGATAGTCGCCGACCGCCGTCTCCGCCGACAGCATGACCGCATCCGCGCCGTCGAAGATGGCGGTTGCGACATCGGACGCCTCGGCCCGGGTGGGACGCGGCGCATAAATCATGGACTCCAACATCTGCGTGGCGACGACGACGGGTTTTCCCATTTGCCGGGCACAATCGATGATCCTCTTTTGCAGGCCCGGAACGTCTTCGGGAGGTGCCTCTACCCCGAGGTCGCCGCGTGCCACCATCACCGCATCCGACAACTCGACGATCTCTTGAAGCCGAAGCATCGCCAACGGCTTTTCCAGCTTGACCATTACGCCAGCACGCCCGCTGATCAGTTTGCGCGCTTCGGCGACATCTTCGGGCTGTTGAACAAACGACAAGGCAATCCAATCGACACCCATGTCCAGGGCCGCCCGGAGATCGGCTCGATCCTTATCGGTCAAGGCCGATATGGGCAAGGAGACTCCCGGAAGATTGAGACCCTTGTGGTCCGAGAGCACGCCCCCGATCTCGACCTCGGTCTCGAGCTGGCCCTTGAGGCGCTTGGTGATCCGGAGCCGGATTCTGCCATCATTCAAGAGAAGCTCGTCACCCCTATCTACCGCTTCAATGACTTCCGGGTTCGATACGCCGACCCTTTTGGATGTGCCGGGCGACTCATCCAGATCGAGCGCAAACGATTGACCGGAGACCAACTCGATTTCACCGTCAGCGAACGCCCCAACGCGAATTTTGGGTCCCTGCATATCCGCCACAACACCCACCGGCCGCTGATGACGGCGTGCCATGGCCCGGATGACCTCCAGCTTGGCGGCATGTTCTTCATGAGAGCCGTGGCTGAAGTTGAGGCGAAAAACATCGGCGCCGGCCAGAAACAGCGCCTCGATGGTCTCGGCCGTGTCACTGGCCGGACCAAGGGTGGACAGAATTTTCGCCGATCGGAAGCGCCTCATAACCCGGCGATGATACCCTCAATCGCGGCCAGCGCATCAGCCGCTTTGCTGCCGTCGGGGCCGCCTGCCTGCGCCATATCGGGCCGGCCGCCGCCGCCGCCGCCGCCAACCGCTTCGGAACCGGCCTTTACCAACTCTACCGCATCGAAGCTGCCGGTGAGGTCGTCCGTAACGCCGACGACCAGCGATGCCTTCCCTTCGTTGACGCTGATCAGCGCCACGACCCCGGACCCAACCTGCTTTTTGAGATCGTCGGCCAGGCCCTTGAGGTCCTTGGCCGGCACATTCTCCAGCGATTTCCCGGCGAACTTGATTCCCGAAATTTCCTTGATGTCCGTCGAGTTTCCGCCGCCGCCGGTTGCCAGCGCGCGGCGCGCATCGGCGAGCTGCCTCTCGAGATCCCGGCGTTCCTCGATCAGTTTGTTGACCCGATCCAGCACCTGGTCCGGCGAGCTTTTCAACAGATCGGCGGTTGCGGCAAGCGAGCGCGACAGATCGGACACATAGGATTCGGCCGCCTGACCGGTCACCGCCTCGACGCGGCGAACACCCGCAGCGACCGCGCTCTCGCCGACAATTTTGAACAAACCGATATCGCCGGTTCGCGCCACATGCGTGCCGCCGCACAATTCCGTCGAAAACGCCTGGTTCTCGCCCGAACCCATGGAGACAACGCGAACCTCGTCGCCGTATTTTTCTCCGAACAAGGCGAGGGCGCCGGCCTCGATGGCTTCCTCCGGGGTCATCAGGCGGGTGACCACCTCGGAATTCGCCCTGACTTGACTGTTGACCTGATTCTCCACCTCGGCCAAATCTTCGCCTGAGACGGCGCTGGGGTGGGAGATATCGAACCGCAGCCGGTCGGCGGCGACCAGCGAGCCTTTTTGAGCCACATGATCGCCGAGCCGGCGGCGCAGCGCTTCGTGCAGCAGATGCGTGGCCGAGTGGTGGGCCCTGAGCGAGGTCCTGCGATTCCCGTCGACGCTCAGCCGCACCTCGTCACCGACCTTGAGTTCGCCGCCCTCGACGGCACCGATGTGAACAGTGAGGTCACCCAACTTCTTCTGAGTATCATTGACGAGTATCGAAGCGCCATCCGACGAAATAGCGCCGTGGTCCCCCTGCTGCCCGCCGGCTTCGCCGTAAAACGGTGTCTGGTTGACCACGACGGCGACGTCCTGGCCGGCGGAGGCGCTTTCCACCCGCCGGCCGTCCACGACCAGCGCATGGACGACCCCCTCCGCGGCCTCGGTTTCGTAGCCGAGAAACTCGGTTGTCCCCGCTTCCTCGCGGATTTCGAACCAAACCTCGTCGGTGGCTGCCTCACCGGACCCGGTCCAGGCCTTGCGGGCTTCTTCCCGCTGCCGCTCCATGGCAGCTTCGAATCCATCGGTGTCGACGGACAGACCGCGCACCCGCAGCGCATCCTGGGTCAGGTCGATGGGAAATCCATAAGTGTCATAGAGTTTGAAGGCGACCTCGCCGGAGAGGGAATCGCCTTCGCTCATGCCGCCGGTTTCGTCATTGAGGAGTTTGAGCCCCCGATCCAGCGTCCGCTTGAAGCGAGTTTCCTCCAATTCCAGGGTTTCGGTGATCAACGCCTGGGCGCGGCCCAGTTCGGTAAACGCCTGCCCCATCTGTCCGACCAGCGCTGGCACCAGCCTGTGGAGCAGCGGTTCCTCGCAGCCCATCATGTGCGCGTGGCGCATGGCGCGCCGCATGATCCGCCGGAGCACATAGCCGCGGCCCTCGTTCGACGGCAAAACGCCGTCAGCGATGAGAAAACTCGACGCCCGAAGGTGGTCGGCGATGACACGATGGGAGACGCCATGTTCTCCCTCGGGCGAAACCCCGCTTGCCTCCGCCGAGGCCTGGATCAGGGCCTGGAACAAATCCGTCCGGTAGTTGTCGTGGGTGCCCTGAAGAACCGCTGAAATGCGTTCCAGACCCATGCCTGTATCAATGGATGGGCGGGGCAGATCCTGGCGCTTCTCGGGCGTGACCTGCTCGAACTGCATGAACACAAGGTTCCAAATCTCGATGAATCTGTCGCCGTCTTCATCGGGACTGCCGGGCGGCCCGCCCGGGATATGGTCGCCATGATCGTAGAATATTTCAGAACACGGCCCGCACGGTCCCGTATCGCCCATGGACCAGAAATTGTCGCTGGTGGGGATTCGGATGATCTTCTCGTCCGGGAGACCGGCGATTTTCTTCCACAGATCGAACGCCTGATCATCCTCGGCGAATACGGTGACCAGCAATTTCTCCGGGGGCAGGCCGTATTCCCTGGTCACCAGGTTCCAGGCAAGTTCGATGGCGAGGTCCTTGAAGTAGTCGCCGAAGGAGAAATTGCCCAACATCTCGAAGAAGGTATGGTGGCGGGCCGTATAGCCGACATTCTCGAGATCATTGTGCTTGCCGCCGGCGCGGACGCACTTCTGGGATGTCGTCGCACGGGAATAGCTGCGCTGTTCGAGCCCGGTGAACACGTTCTTGAACTGGACCATGCCCGCATTGGCGAACAGCAGGGTCGGATCGTTATGGGGCACAAGCGGCGATGACGCCACGATCTCATGATCGTGGCGGCCGAAATAGTCGAGGAACGCTGCCCGGATATCATTTGTCGTCTGCATGGAGCGAAACTTAGGGTCGGGATTCCCGGTTGGGAAGGCTTTTATGCGACAAAGAAAACGGGGCGTGATTCCGGATCACGCCCCGCCTATCGGATGTCCGCGCCGGTTATTCGGCGGGATTGGCGCCGAATTCCTCTTCGTCCTCGTCGTTAGCCGCCGAAGTATCTTCGGGCGGCGACATCATCGAGCCCGATAGAATGCCGGCGTTCTCCCGGATCTTCATCTCGATGGCATTGGCGACGTCGGCGTTGTCCTTGAGGAATTGGCGGGCGTTTTCCCGGCCCTGGCCTATCCGCTGGCTGTCGTAGGAGAACCAGGAGCCCGATTTCTCCACGATGCCCGCCTGGACACCGAGATCGATGAGCTCACCGGCCTTGGAGATGCCCTCGCCGTACATGATGTCGAACTCGATGGTCTTGAACGGCGGCGCCATCTTGTTCTTCACCACTTTGACCCGTGTGTGGTTACCGACCACCTCGTCCTTGTCCTTGATCGCGCCGATGCGCCGAATCTCCATGCGCACCGAAGAGTAGAATTTGAGGGCGTTGCCGCCGGTGGTGGTCTCGGGGTTGCCGAACATGACGCCAATCTTCATTCGGATCTGGTTGATGAAGACGATCATGCAATTGGAACGGGCGACCGACGCCGTCAACTTGCGCAGCGCCTGGCTCATGAGGCGCGCCTGGAGGCCCACATGGGTATCACCCATTTCGCCTTCCAGTTCCGCCCGCGGCACCAGCGCCGCGACCGAATCGATCACCAGCATGTCGATGGCGCCCGAGCGGACCAGCGTGTCGGCGATTTCGAGCGCCTGCTCACCCGCGTCGGGCTGCGAAATCAGCAAATTTTCGACATCGACCCCGAGCTTCTGGGCGTAGCCCGGATCCAGCGCGTGCTCCGCATCGATGAACGCACAGGTGCCGCCCGCCTTCTGAGCTTCGGCGACCGTATGAAGCGCCAAGGTGGTTTTGCCCGAGCTTTCAGGACCATAAATCTCGACAATTCTTCCGCGCGGCAACCCGCCGATGCCAAGGCCGATATCGAGCCCCAGCGACCCGGAGGAGATGGCTTCGATCTCGACCGCATTCTCCCGCTGGCCGAGTTTCATAATGGACCCCTTGCCGAAGGCTCGCTCGATCTGGCCGAGCGCCGCTTCCAGCGCTTTGTTCTTATCAGGATCGTTTGATTCCACGAGACGCAATGCCGCTTCGGTCATGTTTCCCCTCCTTATTTCACAGGGTCCTGGGCGATGCAATGAAGCTCCCTTGTACATGTTTTGTTCTCATCCGCAAAGAAAAAAATTAACTCATTGTTTTTGTTATATAATATGGAACATATTCCATGTTTGTTCACGGAAACGGAGCATTTGGTTCGGCCCCGGTGGCGAGGCCGGAACGATGACCGAATTTCAGGCCGGCAGACCGAATCCGGGCAATTCCTCACTTGAGCCATGCTCTCGAAGACCCGCTCGCCCGGATGTTCGGCTGTCAGACGATGTCGGATTGACCAATCCGGAGGCGGAACGGGAGATCATGAAACCATACCGGAAGGTATTGATTATCCGGCGATGACGTCCTTCACCTTGCCCGCCAAATCCTGAAGGCTGAACGGTTTGGAGAGAAAGTGGATGTCGGCGCCGATGTCGCCGGGTATGGCCTCCTCGGAATAGCCGGAGATCAGGATCACTTTGATTTCCGGCATTTTCTCCTTGATCAGCCTGACGAGCGTATGGCCGTCCATGCCGGGCATGACCACGTCGGTAATAATCAGGTCGACGGTCTCGTCGAAATCATTCAGCGCATGCAGCGCCCCTTCGCCGTCCGAGGCTTCGATAACCCGGTAGCCCTTGTTGCGAAGCGCGCGGCTGCCGAAAAGCCGTACCGCATCCTCATCCTCGACCAACAGAATGTTCCCGCCGCCGGTGAGGTCCTCGGCCAGGATGGGCTCGGAGGCATGTGGACCCGAAAGAATGGGCTCCCCGGCGGCGGCGGCATCCGCCGCCGTATAGGCCGGAAGGTAGATGCTGAATGTCGTGCCCTCGCCGGCCGCGGAATCGACGAACACATAACCTTCCGATTGCCGGACAATGCCATAAACGGTGGACAGACCAAGACCTGTCCCCTCGCCGACCCCTTTGGTGGAAAAGAAGGGCTCGAATATGTGCTCGACGTCTTCCTTGGCGATGCCGGAGCCCGTGTCGGCGACCTTGATCAGTACATATTCGCCGGCGGGCATTACCTCATGTCCGGGCTGAAGGGTGCTTTCAACCGAAACCGGTGACGTTTCGATGGTAATTTGCCCGCCGCCCGGCATGGCATCTCTGGCATTGACGGCAAGGTTGATAACCACTTGATCGAACTGCCCCGGATCGGTCCGGATCAGGTCTACCTCCTGGTCATGCCTGATTTCGAGCGCGATATTTTCACCGATCAGGCGCCGGAGCAGGTTCGAGAGGTCGCCAAGCGCCTCCCGCACATCAAAGATTTTCGGCTGCAAGGTTTGCCGGCGGGAGAATGCCAACAGCTGATGGATGAGATTGGCCGCCCGATTGGCGTTTTGCTTGATCTGCATGATGTCGGCGAAGTTCGGGTCCTCCGCGCCGTGGCGGGCCAGCAGGAGATCGCAGAAGCCGATCATCGCGGTCAGCAGGTTGTTGAAGTCATGGGCAACGCCGCCGGCGAGTTGGCCCACTGCCTGCATTTTTTGCGACTGGTTGAATTGTACTTCCAGATTTTTTTGTTCGGTCCTATCGATGACATGCAGCACAAGGCCGGAAACATCCCCTTCGGCGTCCTGGACCCGGCCGGCGTAAAGTGAAGCGGCGAGGTCGCGCTCTCCGCCCGCCGGCATGCGAGCATCGATCATCGTCGCCGGCAGTGTCCCCATCACAACCTTCGACAACTGCGCCGCAACATCGTCCCGGTCTTCCTCGCTGATCCGTTCGGACAGCGGCCGGCCGATGACCGCGTCGCGGTGCAAACCGAGCGTCTTCAGAAATGCCCGATTGCAGTCAATGACGTTGCCGTAATGATCGAGCAGGACAATGCCGACCGGGGCTTCGGAAAACAGCCAGGGAATGCGTTTGACCAACGCGCCCCCGGACCCATCGTCGAGCAGCGGCAGGAACGGCTCTCTGAGAACAATCGAGCGGGAATAATCGAACTCACCATCGGCGTTCACCTGCTGCGACTGAATGAGATAAGCGCCGAACTCCGTTCCGTCCGAGGACTTGAGGACGATGGAGCCGTGCATGCCGGATGCATCTTCGACGATCCCATCGGGCTCACCTCCGGCGACGACGAAATCGGCAAACCGACGATCCTGGCCATCCCATCCGTCTTCTGGTGGCGCAAGCCATTGCCGGAGCGCTTGATTGGCGTAGGTGAGGTTTCCTGAACCGTCCACCGAAAAGAAACCAACGGGCAACTTATCAATCAGGTCGTAGAGGATCTTTTCCTCCTGCCGCGTGGCCGTCTCGGCTGCCTTGGTCGCGGTAATGTCACTCATCGACCAAAGGGTAAGGCCGTCGAGACCCGGCACCGGTTCCGCCGAGATGCGGAACCATTTGCGCCGTCCGAGGGTCTCGGAGAGGTCAATTTCGGCCCGGTTCCGCAGTCCGCTCTCGGCACCCTTGATCAGCCGAGACAATTCCAGTGAACCGGCCGCGGGACCAAACCGTTCAACCAACTCATTGATCGTTTCCGGTTCCGAAGCAAAGGACGCCCCGCCCAATTCGCCGAGCAGTTCGTGCATCCGGCTGTTGAGAAACCGGAGGCGCCCGTCGGCAGCGGACACAAATGCAATCAGGTCGTCGGCCGCCAGAGTTCCCCGAATTCTGGCCAACGCCCTTTGTCGGGCCACGAACCTGCCCAGGAGGTAGCCGCCGAAAGCAAGCCCAATGGCTCCCGCAACCAGCAAAACCGCAGCGAGCGGTCGCTGGCCGTCATTTGCCGGCTCCCCGCCGACAAGCAACAACACGCCAACGACAGTCATGGCCGCCGATGCAGGCAAGACCCCCGCGGCAAGTGGCCAGCGGGCCTTCTCACCATTCGCCGGGGACCGGTCACGGTCGGTAAATTGGATGGGGTCTATGGTCACAACTCCCCCTGTTTGCGCGATTCGATGGATCGCCGCAATAGTCACAAAGGCCTGCCTATTCAGCCGGCCCCAAGTTGGGTCCGGCGGTTCCGTACGCTCTTATGCGGACATCCACTGATTTGGGCATTCTACCCTTGTAACGACAGACGCAGCCAATGGCTTCCGCCACCGCCGGCGGCACCTATATATCTACCTGTGAGCCGGATTTGGCTCGGTCGGCCTTTTGGCCGTTGTGAGCGGAATTCCGCCCCTGACGCGGCTAAGGAGTGGTGAAAAGCGGGTCTGATCGTCCGGGAAGCGGACGCCGGGGCCGCCAACTCTTTTGGGTATCCTCAAGTTGAGATTTGATCGGGCAAAGACGCGGAACAGGGAGGCCGGACCGTGACAGCGTTTATTGAAAATCCCCGGGTTGAGAAGAACCCCAATCCAAATGTCCCGCTCGTGGCGCTTGTCTATTTCAAGACGGATGGTCCTTGCGAAACGACCCTCGAGATCAGCGACGGCCGGCGAACGCGGACCGCTGCCTACGGCGCGGACCATGCGCCGGACGAGGGCCTTCCGATCATCGGCATGCGGGCCGATACGTCCCACCGCATCACCGTCCGCGCCGGTGATGCCCAGGCTGTCGAGCTCGAGTACCGGACTCCGCCTCTACCCGGTGACAGCGCCGAGTGGCCCGCCATCGACGTCAAATCGGCCGACACGTCCCGGATGCAGCCCGGCTATACCCTTTTGAGCGTTCGACGGCGTGTAAATCTGCGTCAGCAGTATATGACGCCCGCCCAAATTCAGTTCACGGTGCGCTGGGGCATGCTCATGGTGCTCGATGAGGAGGGCGAGTGCGTCTGGTACTACACGTCCGATGCCCGGATCGCCGGCGTGCATCAACTGGCCAACGGCAATCTGTTTTTTCATCACGTGGATTTCCGGACGGTGGAAATGGACATGTGCGGCAATGTCGTCCGCATGTTTTTTGCCACGGGCCGGCCGCAAGGCCCGGTGGACGGCGCCATCCCCATCGAGGCGGCGAGCCTGCATCATCAGCCCCACCAGATGCCCAACGGAAACTTCCTCGCCATGACGGCGAATGCGCGGGAAATCGAGAACTACTACACCAGCGAGACCGACCCGGATGCGCCCCGCGCCACGCAGCCGGTGGTGGGCGACAATTTCGTCGAGTTCACGCCCGACGGAGACATCGTCTGGAACTGGAATACCTTCGATCACCTGGACGTCTACCGCTGGTCTTACCACCTGATGGAGGTCTATTGGCACAACCGGGGCTTTCCCAAGCACCTCGACTGGACCCACGGCAACGGCATCACTTATGACGAGCGGGACGACAGCGTCATCGTCTCGCTCCGCCATCAGGACGCGATCATCAAGATCGACAGGACCTCCGGCGAGATCAAATGGATCCTCGGCGATCACGAGAACTGGAAAAGCCCGCAAAAGGAAAAGCTTCTAAATCCGACCCACGAATTCCGCTGGCACTATCACGGTCACAACCCGCGGGTGACCGTGGACGGGACGATCCTGATGTATGATAACGGCATCTGCCGGGCTCAGCCGTACAAGCCGCAGGCCGCGCCCCACGAATGCTTCGCCCGCGCCGTCGAGTATGACGTGGACGAGGACAACATGACCGTAACCGAGGTCTGGAAATCAGGCGACGACGATGATCCGGAGCGGGTCATCTCGTGGGCCATGGGGGACGCCCATCGGCTCCCCAACGACAATATGTTCATCATCGATTCGACGTGTTTGCCGACGCGGGAACAGCTCAGCCGGACGTGCAAGGTAGGCGATCTCACCTGGAACGAATGGCTCCGCGACGAATTTCATCCGAGCGATTTTCCCTATTGGACCCGGCTCAGGGAGATGAAACGCCAAGGCGACAGGGACGTGGTCTTCGAGGTCCACCTTCACGACCCCAACGACCTGGTCTCCTGGCAGACCTTCGGCGGCGCCCGGGTCGCGAGCCTCTACCCCAAGGACGTGGAGGCTGTTTAGCCCGCATTTCTCACCAGGGTCATGGTCTGCGCGGCGCTATCGGGCCGACAGAGCAGGAGAGGCGCGCCGCGCGTCGCGCGTCCACACGCGCGCGGGCGCGTGATGCGGTGACATCGGGCAAGCGCCTCGACGCACGCTATCGGCCCGAGAGCGCCGCCCTTCGGGTCGCGCCCCGGCGCCCGCCCGTCGCGCGTCCACGCGCGCGAAGCGCACGATGCGTCGCGGCCCTCAACCGTAGGTGCCGCTACGCTTTTCGGACCGCTCCTGGCGGCTCGATCGCCTGGACGCGACGCAGGCCGTGACCTTGGTGAGAAATGCGAGCTAGTCGGCCACACGCTCCAGCAGGTCGACGAGTTCGCCCGGCATGTCGATCATGATTTCGTGGCCGCACTCGAAATCATGAACCTCCCACGACGGCTCGTTTCGCAGTCTCTCGGCAATTCCGATGAACGGAGCGCCCTCGTTCTCCGTCGCGACGATAAAGACGCGTTTGTCGATCCGCTCCCATGGGTTGGTATGGATGAGAATCTGTTCGAACGTCGCCAGGGGATGATCGCAGACCTGTCTTTTCAACCAAGCCGCCGTGTCGGGATCGTCAATTCCCCAGAAGCCCGGTTCGGGACAGGGAATTCGCCAGCCGTCGCCTTGCTCGCGAGCGATCCGCACCCGTTGCTGGTGACGCTCCGGCGGTGCCGAATTTGCCAACGAGTGGCCGCTTTCGGGTACGAACGCATCCAGATAGACAATCGTGCGGAACCGATCGGCCAATTGCTCGGCGGCGCCGGTAATCACCATCCCCCCGTAGGAATGTCCCACCAGGACGGCGTCTTCAATCTCTTCGGAGGTCACCGCCGCCGCCACATCCTGTATATGCGTCTCCAGGTTTACCTCCCGCGTCGCTAAATGACGCCGGTCACCAAGCCCCGTCAGCGTGAGCGGGTAAACATCGTGCCCGCCCGCCCGCAGCCCCCGTGTCACGTCGCGGTAGCACCAGCCTCCCTGCCACGCGCCGGGCACCAGTACGAATGTCGCCATGTTCGCTCCTCACCTGCTCCGTTGTCCCGGACAATGCCGTCCGCCTGAAATTTCCGCTCAAGATATCACCACATTATCACGCCGGCGTCACAGCCGTGTCACGGCACCGGCCCGGGGTCCGCCGGCCCAGAATCCGCGAGCCTTGACCGCCTGTCCACGAAACGGACGAAGATGGCGGCCAAATTGGTGAGCCGGCGGGTCCGGCCTATATTGGCGCTAGAGCCGATCATGGATTGTCGGAATCGCTTTGCGGTGCCGACAATCCATGTGAATCGGCTCTACACTATTGATATAGATCGGATTCACATGTTTTGACGAAACCGCGCCGTGGTTCCGTCAAAACATGATCCGATCTAGCCAAGGAGCCAAACGGGGAAGCATCATGTTGGAGCTTTATCATCACGGATCGTCGGTGTGCGCGGCCAAGGTGCGCATGTACCTGCACGAGAAGGGCCAGGAATGGACCGGCCACTATATTGACATCCTGAAGGGTGAGCAGTTCACCGAAGAGTTCTTGAAGGTCAATCCCAAGGCGGTGGTGCCGGCCATGATTCACGACGGCAAAATCATCACCGAGTCGACCGTCATCTGCGAGTACATCGAGGACGTGTTCCCCGAGCCGCGGCTCCGGCCCGACGATCCCCTGGAACGGGCCCAGGTCATGTACTGGACCAAGGCCGTCGACGAGGAACTCCACCCGGCCTGCGGGGTTGTCACGTTTGTCTGCTCTCACCGGCATACCATCCGCCGCCTGGGACCGGAAAAGCTTGCCGAATTCCTGAACTCGACGCCCGCGTTCTCGGTCACGGCCGATTGGCACGAAGAGAAGAAGCGGATTGTCAAAGACGGGTTCTATGCGCCGGGCGCGCCGGATAAGATCCGGCTTTACGACAGGTATCTGTTCAAGATGGAAGAAGCGCTTCAGGACCGCGATTGGCTCGCCGGCGATAATTTTACGTTCGCCGACATCGCGCTCACCCCGTACGTCAACCGGCTGGACATGATGTCCATGTCCGGAATGTGGGAGAACGGCCGGCTGCCCAAAGTCACGGATTGGTGGGAGCGCATAAAATCGCGGTCGAGCTTCAAGGCCGAATTGCTCGACTGGGTCCCCGAAGACCTGACCAATGACCTCAAGACCTTCGGCGCGGACAGCTGGTACGACGTCTCGCGGCTGCTGGAGATAAGGGAAGCGGCATAGCCGCAGGCCATGTTAGCATCTCCCGAGAGGCTTAAGTCTCAGGGGGAAAATTTGAACCTGAATCAAGCAGTTGAGGACTTTTGGAATTTCCGGCATGGCGGGCCGTTTCCCGAACACCATGCCGGAAATCTGGAATTCGACGACGGCTTTCGCGTCTGCCTGGCGCTCCGGGAACGGCACGCCGCCGACGGCAACCCTCAGGTGGGCTGGAAGGTCGGGTTGACGGCCAAGGCTATTCAGGCCCAGGCCGGCGTGCATCATCCCTCCTGGGCGGTCCTATACGAGCGGGGACGATGGGCCAGCGGCCACTCTCATCCCGCCGCCGATCTCATCACCCCCGGCTGGGAAAACGAGTTGTGCCTGACGATGGGCGCGACGCTTTCCGGCCCGGACGCAACGATTGACGATGCCGCGGCGGCCGTCGCCTCGGTGCAACCGGCATTCGAAGTCATCGAGCGGCGCTTCAGGCCGGGTCCCGGATTGTTCCCCCTGGGCGCCGCCGACAATGGACAGCAGCGGGCATTCGTCGTCGGTGAAGCGACCCCATTCGACCCCGATGCGCACGATCTTGCCTCCGCGTCCGTCGAGGTATTTGTCGACGGCGAGTCCCGGGAAGTTGCCTATGGCCGCGAGGTAATGGAATCGAGCCCCCTTGCTTCGATTGCCTGGCTGGCCAACGACCTCGCCCGGTTCGGGCTGGCCTTGGAGGAAGGAATGCAGGTGATGTCCGGTTCCTTCACCCGGCAGTACCACTTCGACGGGCCCACCGAAGTCGTTGCGAGGTTCGACCCGTTCGGCGAGGTCAGGGTGACGTTTACCTGAGCACCCCATGGATCGATCCGCATGGGATCGCCGGCCAGGCGCACCTAGCCGGTGACCACCACCAGCTTCCCAATCGTCAAATTTGCGTCCATGTAACGGTGCGCATCGGCGATTTCGTCAAACTGGAACACCTTGTGCAGGCCGTGGCGGTAGCTTCCGTCTCCGACCTTGTCGCAGATCGCTTGCATAACGGCGCCATGGGTTGCCCGGGTCACATTGTGGGTGGATGCTTTCGTCAAATAGACACCATGAGGAATCAGCTCCATGGGTGAGACTTGGTCCATCACCCAGCTGCCGCCGAGGAGACCCGTGACGCAGACCACCCCGTTCTTTGCCGCACACTGGAGACTGTCGCGCAGAACCTCGGGACCTACGAGATCGAGCACCTTTTGCACACCGTCCGGCCGGAGACCGCGCAGCGTTTCAGCAAGGTGGTCGCCGGCGATTAGGACCTCGTCGCAACCGTGATCGAGGAGGGGCTGCCGCTTCGCTTCGCTCCTTGTCGTGCCGATCACCGCCAGCCCCAGGTCCTTGGCGATGGTCACCGCCGCCATGCCGACGGAGGAGGTGGCGGCCCGCACCAACAGAGTTTCCCCTTGCCCGCAGCGCATGGCGTCTACGATGGAGTTCCACGCAGTCAGGAAGGTTTCGGGCAATGCCCCGAGTACTTCCCACGCCAATTCCGTTTTCAGCGGCAATACCTGTGAAGCGGGAACGCAGGTGAACTCGGCATAGCCGCCATCGAACGCGCGGCCCATGTCTCCCATAACGCACGCGACCCGTTGGCCGGGTTTCAATTCTCCCGTTCCATCCTCGACAACCTCGCCCACCGCCTCGATACCAAGCACCCGGGGAAATTCAACGTTTGGCGAGTGTCCGTCACGGGTCATCTGCTCCGACCGATTGAGGCCAAAGGCGCGGACCCTCACGAGAATCCAACCGGGTTTCGCCTCCGGTATGGGATAGGACCTATAGGAAAATGCTTCGGGACCGCCGGCCTTCTCGACGATGATCGCCCGCATGTCCGTGTTGGCAGTCATTGTATCCGTGAAAGTGGGGCGGCCGGGCCCGCCGTGCAGACCCGACCCGCCTTTGAATGATGACCTATTCGGCGGCCACGGAGTAACGGGAATCCTCGTAGGCACCGTCACCCAATCCGTTGTCGAATATATCCCGCTCCGCGACCCACTCCCGCGACCGGTCGAACATTTCCTGCGAGTAGCTCTCGAATACGATGCGCTCGCCGGGACCGAAGTACCGGAGATCCATCATGTCGTGGTACCGCTCCGGGAACTCTTCTTTGTAATAGTGAACGTAGAGCTCCGGCCGAAGATCGATATCCATCTGCGCCCGCTTCAACGCCTGATAGAATTTGGCGATATCATCGGGATCGGGATCGCCGCTGATCATGCCCGCCATCATAAAGGTCGTCTCGGCAACCTTCCTGAAACCCAACTGTTCGAGGAAGTAATAGGTGCCGCTGAATTGTGCCGACGCGGGCACCTTCCCGTCGATCAGGTTTTCCATGCGGGCCCAAAGCATGCCCTGATTGAAGTCCAGTTTGATATCTTCCGGCTTTAGAAACTGCTCCAGGGCTTGAATCGTGGAGTAGTGCGTGCCCGATTGGTATCCGACGGCGATGGGCACCCCGGCAAGGTCGTCCGGACCGGTAATCCCGGAGTCCGGGTGGACGAATATACCGCACGGCGAAACCGAGTAGGCGCCGGTATAAATTTTTCCGTGCCCCTTGGAAGCGGCGATGTTGACGGTCCAGTGGCATGCCGAGCTCACGTTGCACGTCCGCCCTTCCTCGAAGGTGTGCATGGCCCCCCGCTTGTCGCCGATGTTATGGGCCTGCGCATCCTGCTTCGTGGCAGCCAGTCTGAACTCGTAATCGAGCCCTTCATCGGTGAAATAACCCTTTTCGTGCGCCACCCATTCATGCAGCCGAAAGTGGGGTTCGATAAGAAATTTTTCCTTCGACATCTTGAAATTCTCCATTCCCGATTTTCGCGCCATAGACGGACGATTTCTGTCTCCAATCTACTGCAAATTTGAGTATGATTGAAATCGATAGTCATTATGGAGCCCATGCACATTATGAATTTATCCTCGCTCGATCTCAACCTGCTGACCGCATTCGATGCGCTCATGACCCATAGGAACGTTACGCAGGCGGGAATCGCCATTGGCCGCAGCCAGCCGGCAATGAGCCATGCATTGGCGCGGCTCAGATCGCTTCTCGGCGACCAGTTGTTGGTAAAATCACGGGATCGGATGGTCCCAACCGCCAGGGCCCTCAAGTTTCATGAGCAGATTCGTCCGGCGCTCGCGGGAATCGAAAGTGCGTTGACCGACGAAGAGGAATTTGATCCGGACGATGCCAAGCGGATGTTCACGGTGGCAATGGTCGAGCACGCTTCGTTCGTTTTGCTGCCGCAGTTGACAAGCCATATGGCGGCAGAGGCACCGGGAATCGATCTGAATATCGTGACCGTCGCCAATGTCCCCGGAGTCGATCAGATCGACACGGATGAATGTGAAATTGCCATCTCGCTTCGAAGCGACGATCTGCCGCAGCACATAGAGGGAAAGAGGGTCTATGAGGAACGGTTCGTGGCGGTCATGCGCACCAACCACCCCGTCCTGGAAACCGATTTCGATCTCGAGGATTTTCTCGATCACCCGCATGTCGCGGTCAGAACCAGCCGGGAAGCCGTAGGTCAGGTCGACCTCGCTCTGGAACGAATGGGGAGGAAGCGGCGTGTCGCGGTCGGATTGTCTCACGTTTCCATCATAAACATGCTGCTTCCGAAATCGGACTTGATCGCCAGCCTGCCGGAACGAAATGCACGGTACTTCGCCGGCCGTCAGAACCTGGCCGTCCGTGAAATTCCCTTCGAAGTGCCGTCGTTCGAGACCCATATGATCTGGCACCGGCGTCACGACGACGACCCTGCTCATCGATGGTTGCGGCAAACGATAGAACGGGTGGGCCAAAACGTCTGAGCGCCAGTGCGCGCCCGACCACAAAATCGAGGCCCTAGGCACGTCAAGACCATGCGGGAGGACCGGGAGGAGCCCGTTCGGCCTGCTGCCAAGGCATGGCGGTTATTATCGAAATATCTCAATGGCTTGTAGGGGTTCTGCGTGCTAAGACATGCCCCAACGATAGCCAAGGGGGAATTGTTCCGACGTGCCGACCCGGACACGCAAGATCAAAAAACTGCTGGTTGCAAACCGCTCGGAGATCGCGATCCGCGTCATGCGTGCCGCCGCCGAGTTGGGCATTTCGACAGTCGCCATTTACTCCACCGAAGACCGGTTTGCCCTGCACCGCTACAAGGCGGACGAGAGCTATCTGGTCGGCGCCGGCAAGGGCCCGATCGAGGCCTATCTGGACGGAGAGGACATAATCCGAATCGCCCTGGAAGCCGGGGTCGACGCCGTTCACCCCGGTTACGGATTTCTGTCCGAAAATCCCGATTTCGCCGACGCGTGCCGTGCCGCGGGGATTTATTTCATCGGTCCCTCGGGCGAGACGATGCGGCAGCTGGGCTCCAAGATTGCCGCCCGCGCGCTGGCCCAAGAGGCCGGCGTCCCGGTCATGCCGGCAACCGATCCCCTGCCCCTTGACGACCCCGGTGAAATTGAGCGCCAGGCAAACGGCATCGGCTACCCGGTGATGGTCAAGGCGACTTGGGGCGGCGGCGGGCGCGGCATGCGTGTGGTCGATGACGAGGCCGATATTCTGGATAGCGTCGGGACCGCCAGCCGCGAGGCGCAGGCGGCATTCGGCAATGGCGAGGTCTATCTGGAAAAGCTGGTTCGAAACGCCCGTCACGTGGAAGTCCAGATCATGGGCGACGCCCATGGCAACATCGTCCATCTCTGGGAACGGGATTGCACGGTTCAGCGGCGCCACCAGAAAGTCATCGAACGCGCGCCGGCACCCTATCTCGATGACGATGCCCGCGTGACGCTTTGCGAGGAAGCACTGAAGCTCGCGCGTGCCGTCGGCTATGTGAATGCCGGCACGGTCGAGTTCCTCCAGGATGCCGATACGGGCGAGACCTATTTCATCGAAGTGAACCCGCGGATTCAGGTCGAGCATACGGTGACCGACTGGGTCACGGGAATCGATCTCGTCCAATGCCAAATTCGCATCGCGCAAGGCGGCCGCATCGGTGAACTTTCGTCCGGCGTTCCCGCACAGGACGAAATCCGCCTGCGGGGTCACGCCGTTCAATGCCGGGTCACCACCGAAGATCCCGAGAATAATTTCGTCCCTGACTATGGCAGAATCACAGCCTACCGGTCGGCCGCGGGTTTCGGCGTCAGGCTGGATGCGGGGACGGCGTTCAGCGGGGCGCTCATCACCCGCCACTATGATTCGCTGCTGGTCAAGGTCACCACCTGGGCGCCCGATCCCGACAGCGCGGTCCGCCGGATGGACCGCGCCCTCCGCGAGTTCCGCGTCCGGGGGGTGGCGACAAATCTCCGGTTCCTGGAGAGCGTCATCAATCACCCGAACTTTCCCTCCGCCCGGTACACGACGAACTTCATCGACGAAACGCCCGAGCTGTTCCGTTTCACCCGCCGGCGGGACCGTGCAACCCGCCTGCTGGGCTTCCTCGGCGAAACCATCGTCAACGGCCATCCCGAGGTCAAAGGCACCTCGTTGCCGGCCCACGCGGCGGCGCCTCACTTGCCGCCCTTGGATCGAAAGGCCGCTCCTCCCGCGGGCACCCGGCAGTTGCTGGATGAAATCGGGCCGGAAAAGTTCGCGGACTGGATGCTGGAACAGAAGCGCGTGCTGGTCACCGATACGACCATGCGGGATGCGCATCAGTCCCTGTTGGCGACGCGGGTCCGGACCAAGGACCTGGCGGATATCGCGCCCGCATATGCGCAGCTTACGCCGCAGATGTTCTCGATGGAGTGCTGGGGCGGCGCCACCTTCGATGTGGCAATGCGATTCCTCCACGAGTGTCCTTGGCAGCGGGTGGCCATGCTCCGCGAGCGCATGCCGAATTTGCTGCTGCAGATGCTTCTGAGGGGCGCCAACGGGGTCGGGTATACGAACTACCCCGACAACGTCGTCCAATATTTCATCAAGCAGTCGGCCGAGGCGGGAATCGATCTGTTCCGGGTGTTCGATTCCCTTAACTGGGTCGAGAATATGCGGGTCGCGATGGATGCGGTGGTGGAGACCGGCAAGCTCTGTGAGGCGGCGATTTGCTACACCGGCGACGTCAACGATCCCACACGGTCCAAATACGACCTCGGCTACTATCTGGAAATGGGCCGCGAGCTGAAGGCGGCCGGCGCCCACATCCTCGGCATCAAGGATATGGCCGGGCTTTGCAAGCCCGACGCGGCCCGGCTGCTGGTCAAGGCGCTCAAGGACGAGACCGGCCTGCCGATCCATTTTCACACCCACGACACCTCCGGAATTTCAGCGGCGAGCGTACTGGCGGCCGCCGAGGCCGGGGCCGACGCCGTCGATGCGGCATTGGATTCGATGAGCGGATTGACCTCTCAGCCCAATCTCGGCGCCATTGTCGAAGCGCTCAGGAACAGCGACCGGGATACCGGTCTCGACACGGAATCCCTGCGCCGGATTTCCACCTACTGGGAGCACGTCCGGCACTTCTATACCGGCTTCGAGGCCGACTTCCGGTCCGGCGCATCCGAGGTTTACCTCCACGAAATCCCCGGAGGCCAGTACACCAACCTTCGCCAGCAGGCCCGGTCCATGGGCATCGACCGCCGTTGGCCCGAAGTGGCCAAGATGTACGCCGAGGTCAACAAAATGTTCGGTGACATCGTCAAGGTCACGCCGTCGTCCAAGGTCGTCGGCGACCTCGCCTTGATGATGATTACCGGGCACCTGACGCCGGAAGAAGTACTCGACCCCGATCGCGAAATAGCTTTTCCCGGCTCGGTCATTTCCTACTTCAAGGGAGAATTGGGCCAGCCCCCGGGCGGTTTCCCGGAGGCGCTGCAGCGCAAAGTGCTCAAGGACGAAGAGCCGATCACCGTCCGGCCGGGTTCCGTCATGGCGGATATCGACCTCGCCGAGACCCGGACCGGCGTGGAGAGCAAGGTCGGCCGCCAAATCTCGGACGACGAACTTGCGTCGTACCTCATGTATCCGCAGGTGTTCACCGAATATGCCGCCTTCCGCCGGCATTTCGGCGACGTATCGGTGGTCCCGACGAGCGCGTTCTTCTACGGAATGGAAACCGGTGAGGAAATCGCCGTCGAAATCGAACGGGGCAAGACCCTGATCATCCGGCTCCTCGCCATCGGCGAGCCCGATGACGACGGACACCGGACCGTGTTTTTCGAACTCAACGGACAGCCCCGCCAGGTCCGCGTCCGCGACCAATCGATGGAGTCTTCCCGCCCGGTAAATCGTGAGGCGGACGAATCCAACCCCGACCACGTGGGGGCGCCGATGCCGGGCGTGATCGCCGGAGTCGTTGTCGAGGCCGGCCAAAAGGTCTTGCGGGGCGACGCCCTGGTCAGCATCGAAGCGATGAAAATGGAGACGGCCGTCAACGCGGAGCGCGACGGCACCGTCGCCGAGGTCATCGCGGAAGTCGGCATGCAGGTCGGCGCCAAGGACCTGCTGGTGGTGTTCGAGGCAGCATAGCATTCGAGGATGGGATGACTGGCAAATCGTACGACGGGCGCCCTCTTGAACCGATCATTTCCGATGAACAGCGCGCCCTGATCCCCGACATCTCCGGCAACGACATCAACGGATTGGGGGAAGCGCATGCCCGGCGGCCCACACCGGTCTATTGGGGCAACCCCAAGTCCCTGGCGCACGGCGCCATGCAAAGCTGGATGCTTGAGCAATGCAATCGGGGGGTGCCCGAGGTTTCCCAACTGATGACCGGTTTCGGGGGCCGTGGACCGGAGGAGCGGGCGCCGGTCAATGACCGGCCGGCACCCGGTGAACCGTCACAATTCTCCGAATCGGTGAGAGACTTCGCCCTGAACAACGAGGCGGATGCGGTCGGAATAACCGAACTGGACCCAAACTGGGTCTTCGAAGGCGAGGCAATCGATCATCCATGGGTGATCGTCCTGGCGTTGATCATGGACCATGCGGAACTCGCGGCCGCGCCCGAGCCGCCATCGGTGATCGAGGTCATGCGGCAGTACAACAGAGGAACACGCGCAGCGCGCGCGCTGGCCGATTGGATTAGAAGCCAAGGATTCCAGGCTGCTCCGCATGGCGGCCCGACCCGCGGGCCGCTGACCATGATTCCCGCGGCCATCGCCGCGGGCCTCGGTGAACTCGGCAAACACGGATCCATCATCAACGACGAATTCGGCGCATCGTTCCGGCTTGCCTGCGTCACAACCGATATGCCGCTCGTCGCGGACACGCCAAACAGTTTTGGCGTTGACGATTTTTGCCTCAGTTGCAAGCTTTGCACGGACTCCTGCCCTCCCGACGCTATCTTTGAGACCAAGCAGATGGTGCGGGGCGAAAACAAGTGGTACGTGGATTTCGATCGGTGCGTCCCCTATTTCAACGAGACCTACGGCTGCGGCATCTGCATCGCCGTCTGTCCGTGGAGCCGGCCGGGCGTCGCGCCCCGGCTGGCCAAGAAGATGGCCGCCAAGTCCGGCCGCTAATTCGCGGTTCGCTGTTCGTTGCCGGGCTGCTGATAACGTCCGTCTCCGCGCCTCAGTCGCAGGCCGCCGGCGAGCGGCCGCCGCCCCAGGTTCCCTGCGCCGGAGAGGCGTATCCCGGCTTCGCGGCGCCCGGCGAACTCCTGAATGTCGAAGTCTGGCAGCGCGACGAACTTCCGCCGGGCTGGCAACCGCCGGCATGCACCGGTTTGAAACCCGGGCCGCTGAAGACCGTCTTTGCCGGGGCCGGACGATTTGACGAACCGGGGGGTCAAGCCGCGATCGTTGGACGGCTCGCCGAGGTGACGGGTCTGCTGGGCGTCAAGTATTGGTCGGACTCGCAGGAAGGCTGGTATCAGTTGTTCGAAGATGTGTCGGCCTTAAGCGGCCCGGACCGCGAAAGCCGGCGGGACAATTTCACGAACGACGAACTCGGGGCGGGCCGGACGCTCCACTTTCTTCTGGACGAGGACCATTTGATGTGGGCCGTCATCTACCGGTTGCGCATCATCGAAAATCGGCCGGACCGCATGGTCTTCGAGATGACCAACGTCAACGGTATGGGCGTCGCCATATTCACCGCCGTGGACGCCGGGCAGTTTCAGCAGTACCACGTAATTGAACGGGAGACCGGCGACACCTGGCGTTACTACGGTTTTTCTCGTGTGAGCAGGGCCGCGTTTTTGGCATTCATGTCTCCGAAGTCGTTCAAGAACAAAACACAGGCGTTTTATCGCTATGTCGCGGGCATTCCGACCGACCGGGAACCGCCGGCCGCACGCTGAGATCGGAGGTGAGTTGGTGTATGGCGAGTGGCGTCGCCATAAAATCCCCCTCACCCAGCTTCGGCTAAGCTCAGCTGCCGCTTCGCAAAGCCTTCGCATCCCTCTCCCCCTTCGGGGGGCGAGGGTTGGAGGGTAGTCCCCTCTCCCCCTTCTTCAGGGGGAGAGGGTTAGGGTGAGGGGGTCATAAATAAATGGGTGAGGGGGTTGCGCAAACGGCTTCTAAAAGCCGGATGTGCTTCTCAATAGAATCATCACACTCTAAGCCTCAAGTATCTCGGCAATGAACGGCGGCAGCTGGAATGCGCTTCTGTGGATCGACGGCGAATAGTATTTGAAAGACAGGCCGGTGCGCTCCACACGTTCCACCAATTCCTCCAGTTCCACCTCACGCGGCGCCGAGTTGTCGGATGCCCACCCCAGCGTCATGTAGCCGCCCACGTACGACGGGACGACGGTGAGATAAAATGTGGCGTCCGAGAACACGGAACCTAGGCTTCGATGCACGTTTCCAAGCTCGTCGGGCTGCAGGAACGGCACGCCGCTCTGAGTCACCAGAATCCCGTTCTCGCACAGGCAGCGCCGGCAACCGGCGTAGAATTCGGGGGTAAACAAGACCTCGGCGGGGCCGATTGGATCGGTCGAGTCGACGATGATGACGTCAAATCTCCGGTCGGTGTCCCGGACGAAGGCAGCGCCGTCCTCGATCCGGACCGTACATCTCGGATCGTCGAATGCGCCGTCACTCAGGCCCGGCATGTGTTCGCGGCAGACGTTGATTACAGTGTCGTCAATTTCGACCAGTGTCGCGGAGCCGATGCCGCCGTGACGCAAAACCTCTCTCAAGACGCCGCCATCGCCGCCGCCGACAATCAGCGCATCCCGAACCTTTCCATGAGCGAAGATCGGAACATGGGCCAGCATTTCGTGATAGCAGAACTCATCCGCTTCGGTGGTTTGGACCACCCCATCGAGCGCCAGCACGCGCCCGAAACGGGGAGTTTCGAAAATCACCAATTTCTGGTGACCGGTTGAAACCTCGCAGATGGTCCGGGTGATTTCAAACCGCTGGGTGTATCCGTGGCCGCTCCATTCGTCGTGAAGCGCCTCATCAAACCAATTCAAGGCTGCCGGCCCCGGCGCTGCTCATTGACCGATATCCGATCGCAGTTGAACGCGGCTTCGAACACCTCCAGCGTCGCTTCGGGATCACAGTCGCCGCACATAAGGACATCGATGGCTGCAAACCCCCGTTCCGGCCACGTATGGATGCTGATATGGGATTCCGCCAACACCAGCACACCGGAAATCCCGCCATTCTCGCTGAATTGGTGCAGGTGCACATGCAGTTCCGTCGCGCGAGCCGCCTTGACGGCTTCCCGCAGGGTTTTCTTGATCAAGGCGGGATCGTCCAGGCCCTCGGCGCCCCACAAATCTATCAGCAGGTGAAGCGCCGCAAACCTTTCGCCGTCCCGCTCGACGAAATAATCGTTGGATACGGTCTCCGTGTCGCCTGCGGTCGGAGCCGCATCGGCATCTGTGGTCATGGTCGGTCTCTGCGAATGGGTTTGAGAGCGCGATTTTTTAACCGCTTCGGCACCCAAGGCAAGCGCAAAACCAGCCGCCCCGAGGTGTGATGACCCGATGGTGGATCGAGGGGGGATTCCCGTTTTTGCGCCCCCCTCACCCTGTCCCTCTCCCCCCGAAGGGGGCGAGGGAACGCACGGCAAGCCCCCTCTCCCCCTGGGAGAGGTCGGTCATTTCCCACAGGGAATTGACCAGGGTGAGGGTGATTATGGATGGTACAGACCGGATAGATAGGTAACGAATTAAAACGAGTTGGGGCCGACGGAATTCCATCGGCCCTCTTTTTTGTCCGATAACCGGGAAGCTAATCGTCCCGGTGGGTCCGCTCCATCCGCTCGTGCCGCTCCTGCGCCTCGATACTCAGCGTCGCGATCGGCCGGGCCTCGAGGCGGCGAAGACTGATCGGTTCTTCGGTTTCCTCGCAATAGCCATATGTGCCGAGCTCGATCCGTTCCAACGCGTCGTCGATTTTTGCAATCAGTTTGCGGGCGCGGTCCCGGGTGCGAAGTTCCAGAGACCTCTCGGTCTCGACAGAGGCCCTGTCTGCGAGGTCGGGCTCAAGACTGCTTGTCTCCTGGAGGTTTTGGCGAGTTTCGCTCGCCTCATCCAGGAGTTCCGAGCGCCAGTTTTCCAGCTTTTGGCGGAAATACTCCTGCTGCAACGGGTTCATAAACTCTTCGTCGTCGGAAGGTTTATAATCAGGCGGCAGCGTTATCATCATTTGTCGGTTCCCAGTTGGCCCCAGAAATTGGCGGCGAAATATAGATTTCGACAAATGACCCGACAAGTGATCTTTTTGTGATTGACCGAAAATCCGCTGAAAGCCGGTTTATGTTTTCGCTCAACGGCTTGAATGTACGATCCGGCTGAATTCGTCCGGTGTACCCGGCAATTCCACAACTTTATTGACGGTGTGGCGGCCGGCCCGGAAAATACTCCGGCAGGCAGAAGAGCCTGTTTTGTTGAACCTAGAATAGGAGACTGAGCCTTGGGCGACGACGCCGATCCATCAGGCGCTATACGCACCGATCTCTCGGAACCGCAACGCACCACCGACCTGACCGCTCCGACCCGGGAAAGATCTTCCACGGGCCTTGAGGCCAACGCCCAGGTGGATGACGCCATCGCGTTCTTCCAGGCTCGAAGCCTGTCGGATCGTATTGGCGACTTGGCTGTTCTGAAGGACCATGTGGAACAGGCTATCGGTACGGTCGAAACGGCGGTTCAGGGCATCGAGTCGATCACCGATGTGGTGAACCGGATGAAGGGCGTCGCGCTGTCGGCCAAATCCGGCAACGATGCCGCCAACCGGTCCAAGTCGGCCGTCCGGTTCAACGATCTGCGGGCGCAGCTCGACAGCCTGGCGAACGGCGCGAGCTACAAGGGCACCAATCTCATCAAGGGCTCCCCAGACAGCCTTCGGGTGACCTTCGGTGAGGACGGCGGCTCGACCCTGACGGTGCCGGGTGTCCCGTCGGACGCATCCGGTCTGTCGATTGCAACTGCGGCCGGCGGCTGGGGCGCGGACGCGGACATCGATCAGGCGATCAACGGCCTCGACCGCGCGCTGACCACTCTCCGGTCAACGGCGTCCAGCCTGGACGCCTGCGCCGGCGTGTTGACCTTGCGGTTGGACTTCGCCCGGAACCTGATCCACTCGTTGGAAGAAGGCGCGGCCAAACTGGCCGACGACGACTCGAACGAGGAATCGGCGAACCCGCCGGCCTCTCAGCCTCGTCGGCAGCCCGGCGCCATCGATCTCAGTATCGGGCGGCAGTCCGAACAGTCGATCTTGCGTCTGTTCTGACTTTCGGCGGTTTTGGCACGCAATTGGGCCAGTGATAGACTGGCAACCGGATCACCGCGGTCATTTTCAGTGACCGTCCAAACAAGGCCGGACGCTTACATGCCCTTAAAATTGACCCTGAAGCCCAACGAAAAAGTGCTCATCGGCACCGCCGTGATCACAAATGCCGGCCAGAAAAGCGAAATTATTATTCAAAATACGGTTCCCGTGCTTCGGGAAAAGGACATTGTTACCGAGGACAACGCAGATACTTTGGCCAAAAAGCTCTACTACATTATTCTCAGCATGTACGTGGATCAAATAAATGAGAACGAGTACCACAAGATTTACTTCAAGCTGGTCGAAGAGCTTTTTGACACCCTGCCAGACCAGCGTAGTCCGGCAATGGTGATGGACGTATCCCGGAAAATCCTTGAAGGGAATCATTACCAGGCCCTGAAGGAGTGCCGGAAACTGATCAAATTTGAATCGGAGGTCTTGGCGAATGTCTCAAGATAGATTGGAGGCACACGCGCGGACCGTGTCCCTTGTGAGAAATGCGGGTCAAATCAACAGCCCGCATACGGCAGTTACCCGGCCATAGATTCTCTGATCCGAGAGCTTATCGAGTTCACGTGGATTAATTTCAATGGGTACGCGGACCGGCCCCGTTGTGGTGACGGCGGCGCGTTGCGCTGAACCCATCTGCCGCCAAAAATCCTATGCGAAACAACGGTTTAAGGCTTGGTATAGCCGGCGTCCGTCGGTGCAAAATTGCCTCGCGCACCGAGGGCTTGGGGCGCGCCCCTTGAATATGAAGCAGCCGCTCCCTATGGTTAACCAATTCCGATTCGGCGCCCAGAAGGGCATTTTAGGACGATCAGATGCGCGTGCTTCTCGTCGAAGACGATCCCACCACATCCAAGAGTATCGAAATGATGCTGACCTCGGCCGGCATGGTCCTGGACACCACGGACCTCGGCGAGGATGGGTTGGAAATTGGCCAACTCTATGACTATGACATCATCATTCTCGACCTCATGCTGCCGGATATGGACGGCTACGAGGTATTGCGCCGCCTGAGGGCGTCCAAGGTCGAGACGCCGGTGCTGATTCTGTCGGGATTGACGGAGCCGGACAAGAAGGTCAAAGGCCTGGGAACCGGCGCCGACGACTATTTGACCAAGCCGTTCAACAAGGACGAACTGATCGCCCGAATTCATGCGATCGTGCGCCGGTCGAAGGGGCATTCGGAATCCATCATCAGAACCGGCAAGATGGCGGTGAATTTGGACGCCCGGACGGTTGAAGCCGAAGGCAGATCCGTGCACCTGACCGGCAAGGAGTACGGCATTCTCGAACTGCTCTCCCTGCGCAAGGGTACGACCCTGACGAAGGATATGTTCCTGAACCACCTTTACAACGGGATGGACGAGCCGGAACTGAAGATCATCGATGTTTTCGTCTGCAAGCTCCGCAAGAAACTGTCGACGGCCTGCGACGGTGACAACTACATCCACACGGTATGGGGCCGGGGATACGTCCTGCGTGACCCGGAACATGTCGACGAAGCACCGAAGACGCCGGCCAAAAAGCGAGCAAAGGCAGCCGCCTAGCCGCGCATTCCCGTAAATTGGCCCGTAAATTGGCCCGTAAATTGGCCCGTAAACTGGTCTGAAAGCCGTTCAGCCCGCATGAGCGGGGGTTTCGGCTAGATCGGGTCATGTTTTGACGGAACCACGGCGCGGTTTCGTCAAAACATGTGAATCCGATCTATTTTCATAGTGCAGAGCCGATTCACATGGATTGTCGGCATCGCAATGCGATTCCGACAATCCATGATCGGCTCTAGAAGGCCCGGAATTCCAAGGTGTCGTTCCCGGAGATGGCGTGTGTGACCGTCAGACCCTCGCTCTCGGCCAAGGTGCGGCAAAGGTACGGCACGACATCCCGGGCTTCGAGAGCCTCCGCAGGCGTTTGGCCCGTCAGGCAGGCCGCCGCCGCGTCGGTCAGCCGGCAGCCGTCGCCGCTGGACCAAACCGAGATGGAATTCGCCGCTTCTCCCGGCGACGCATGAACCTCCCCTCCCCGAGGCAATGTCTCGGCGGCCAGGAGAACCAGATTAAGCAACAGTCTGGCCCGGGATCGCGGCATTAAGTTCGCCGGCATGGGCACCGGAGACGCCCAGGTGAGGGTAATTTTGGAACCGGCGAAAAAGTCTTCCGTCAATCCGGCGGCATCTTCGGCGGTTATGGGTTCACCCTGATTGGCGCCGCCGAATGCCACGCGGAAAAACGACAGCCGCGCTGCCGCCTGCCTGCCGCTCTGCCCGATCAGGGCAACCGCCTCATCCCACATGCCCTGGTCTTCGCCGAGCAGCTCCAGTCCGTTGTTGATGGCTCCGACCGGGCTGATCAGGTCATGGCACAGCTTCGAACAAAGAAGCTCGGCAACACGCCAGTCATTTGAATCGGCCATAAGGAGCCTCCGTCAGTCCGCGCCGAACCTGCAATTGGCGAGATCGAGGAATGGGAGCCAAGTGCCGCCTCCACCGGCGTTTCAGGCAACGTTTGACGATCGTCAAACCGTCTAGAATACTTCTGCCAGATTCTCAGTGCGCCAGAAAGGACCTTGGGACGACAATATCCCCGCTGAACCGGTTTCTCCGGGAAAGAGCCGAATAGACCCATTATGGATGCGCCTCGAAACAAGAACGCCTATCCAAAAGGCCGTCAGGTCGATCGTGAATCTCGGGCCGAGGTTCGCTCGCTGATCGGGAACGCGCCCCGGAATCGCGACTTGCTGATTGAATTCCTGCACCTGATCCAGGACCGGTACGGACATTTGAGCGCCCGTCATCTGGCGGCGCTTGCCCAGGAAATGAAACTATCCCAGGCCGAGGTCTACGAAACGGCATCCTTCTACCATCACTTCGACATCGTGAAGGAAGGGGAGACCGAGCCGGCGGGAATTACAGTCCGGGTTTGTGACGGGATAGCCTGTGAGATGGGCGGCGCGAACGAGCTTTATTCCAAGTTGTCGGACGAAATCGGAAATACGGCTCGGGTGGTAAAAGTCCCGTGCGTCGGCGGGTGCTTCGCCGCACCGGTTGCCGTCGTCGGCAAGAAACAGGTGCTGGAGGCCGAAGCCGGCACCGTCGCAAAGGCGCTGACCAATGGCGATACGACGCCGGGGCTACCGGACGCGGAATCCTTGAATGAGTATCGGGCAGCCGGCGGTTATGCGGCACTGGAGAAGCTCAAGAATGGCGGGCTCAGTGGCGCCGATCTGATCGGCGAGCTCGAGGCGGCGGATCTCAGGGGAATGGGAGGAGCCGGATTTCCGACGGCGCGGAAATGGCGTTTCCTGGAGGGAACGGCCAGGCCGCGGGTGCTGGCGGTCAATGCCGACGAAGGGGAACCTGGGACGTTCAAGGATCGGTTCTGCTTCGAGACGGAGCCCCACAAGGTTCTGGACGGCGCCCTGATTGCCGCCTCGGTCATCGAAGCCGAAGAAATTTATATCTACCTGAGGGACGAGTATCCCCATATCCATGCGCTGCTCGAGCGGGAAATCGACACGGTGACGAAGGAAGGCCTCGCCGGAGGCGTCCGGATTCATCTGCGGCGCGGCGCCGGCGCCTATATCTGCGGCGAAGAAAGCGGCATGCTGGAGAGCATCGAGGGAAAGCGGGGCCTGCCCCGAAACCGGCCGCCCTACCCGGCCCAATCGGGACTTTTCGGGCGGCCCACCCTGATCAACAACGTGGAAACCCTCTACTGGGTGGCGGATATCGCCAGATTCGGGTCCCAGTGGTATTTGGACGAGGGACGCCCTCACCTGTTTTCGGTGTCCGGAAGGGTCAGGCGGCCCGGCGTGGTCAAAGCGCCGTCGGGGGTGACCGTCCGCCAATTGATCGACGATCATTGCGGCGGCATGGCCGAGGGGCACACGTTCAAGGCCTATCTGCCGGGCGGCGCGTCCGGAGGAATATTGCCGGCGTCGAAAGACGGTCTGGCGCTGGATTTCGGGGTGCTGGAGGAGTTCGGCTGCTTCGTCGGGTCGGCCGCGGTGGTCATTTTCTCCGAGCAGGACCAAATTCGGGATGTGGTCCTCAACCTCCTCAGATTTTTCGCCGACGAGAGCTGCGGTCAATGCACGCCGTGCCGCGTCGGCTGCGAGAAAATGGTGAAACTGCTCGAACAGGACCGCTGGGACCAGCCGCTGATGGATGATTTGAGCCTGGCCATGCGAGAGGCCTCGATCTGCGGATTGGGACAGGCCGCGCCGAACCCCGTGCAATCGGCTTTTCGGTTTTTTGAGGGAGAGATTGAATGACCGAGGGTGTGAAGTTCCTTCTCGACGGGGCGGAGGTCGAGGCCCACCCGGACGAAACCATTTGGCAAGTGGCGCACCGGCACGGCAACGAGCTTCCTCACCTCTGCTACCTGCATGAGCCGGGCTACCGCGGTGACGGCAATTGCCGCGCCTGCATGGTGGATATCGAGGGAGAGCGGGTGCTGTCCGCGTCGTGCATCCGCAAACCCGAGCCGGGCATGCAGGTTTCGACGAACTCGGAGCGGGCAAGCAAGGCACGGGAGATGGTGATCGAGCTGCTGCTCGCCGACCAGGACGAGCCACAGGCCGAATTCAAGCGCTGGGTCGACGAAATGGGGGTCGTGGAAAGCCGCTTTCCGGCCGGCGAACCCGTCGCGCCCGATAGCTCGCATCCGGCGATTGCCGTCGATCTGAGCCGCTGCATCCAATGCAGCCTGTGCGTCCGGGCCTGCCAGGAAGTCCAGGCCAACGACGTCATCGGCATGGCCCATCGAGGGTTCGATTCGGCCATCGTATTCGACATGGGAGACCCGATGGGGGACAGCTCGTGCGTCGCGTGCGGCGAATGCGTGCAGGTCTGTCCGACCAACGCGCTTCTTCCGGCCGGGGTCGAACTGGAAGACGGCGAGGTGGCGGCGGACAAGGTCGTCGACAGCGTCTGCCCTTATTGCGGCGTCGGCTGTCAGGTCAGGTTCCACGTCAAGGAAAACAAGATCATCCAGGTTGACGGCCGCGATGGCCCGGCCAACCGGAACCGGCTATGCGTCAAGGGACGGTTCGGCATGGACTATGCCGATCATCCTCACCGGCTGACCGTGCCGCTGGTTCGCCGCGACGCCGTGCCGAAAACCGCCGATCCCCGGTTCGATCCCGAAAATCCCTTGGCCACCTTCCGGGAAGCGTCGTGGGAAGAGGCCCTGGATCTGGCGGCCTCGGGGCTGAAGAAAATTCTCGATGAACAGGGCCCGAAGGGGCTGGCGGGATTCGGCTCGGCCAAGGGGTCCAACGAGGAAGCCTACCTGGTCCAGAAACTTGTCCGGACCGGCTTCAAGACCAACAGCGTCGATCATTGCACCCGCCTGTGCCATGCCTCCTCGGTCGCGGCGCTGCTCGAAACCATCGGCTCCGGCGCCGTGACGGCCCCGGTCGCCGAATGCCTCAACTCCGACCTGATCGTCGTTATCGGCGCGGATCCCACCGGCAATCACCCCGTCGCCGCGACGTTCATCAAGAACGCGGCGGACAAGGGGGCCGAGCTGGTGGTCATAGATCCCAGAAGAAAGAACCTTGCCAATTACGCCTCCCACTACCTGCAGTTCAATGCGGGATCGGATGTGGCGCTGCTCAATGCCTTGCTCAACGTCATCGTGACCGAGGAACTCCATGACCGTCAGTACGTGGAGGCGCACACCGAGGGATTCGACGAAATCGCCCGGCATGTGAAGGCGTTTCCGCCGGAGAAGATGGAAAACATCTGCGGCGTCGACGCCGATACATTGAGAACCGTCGCCCGGAAAATCGCCGGCGCGCGCGCGGCCATGATCTTCTGGGGAATGGGGATCGCGCAGCACGTTCACGGCACCGACAACGCGCGATGCCTGATCTCGTTGGCGCTGCTGTGCGGTCACGTGGGCCGCCCGGGCGCGGGTCTCCATCCGCTGCGCGGACAAAACAACGTGCAGGGCGCGTCGGATGCGGGCCTCATCCCGATGATGTATCCGGACTACAAACTGGTGACCCAAGAGGACGCGAGAGAGAAGTTCGAGGCCTTTTGGGATACCGAACTCAATCGCGACACGGGCCTCACCGTCGTCGAGATTACCGAAGCCATCCATGACGGAGACATCCGCGGCATCTATGTGATGGGAGAAAATCCGGCCATGTCGGATCCGGATTCCCGGCATACCCGCGCGGCGCTGGCGAAACTCGAGCACCTGGTCGTCCAGGACATCTTCATGACCGAGACGGCCGCCTTCGCGGATGTCATCCTCCCC
Source organism: Rhodospirillales bacterium (assembly GCA_965207535.1). GTDB lineage: Bacteria > Pseudomonadota > Alphaproteobacteria > Rhodospirillales > UBA2165 > JAJDXO01. The sequence goes on from CBDBMR010000012.1 coordinate 186,412, forward strand.
GCTTCCGCGTGGCCCGAGAAGGACGGAACGGTGACCAATACCGACCGCCGCGTGCAAATGGGCCGCAAGGCGCTGGAGATGCCCGGCGATGCGCGTCAGGACTGGTGGATAATCCAGGAAATCGCAAACCGGCTCGGGTTGAACTGGACCTACAGCCATCCCCGCGACGTTCATGAGGAGATGCGGCACTGCATGCCGTCGATGGAGCATATTTCCTGGGAGAGGCTGGAACGGGAAGACGCCGTCACATACCCGTGCGACGCCGAGGACCGGCCCGGCCAGGAAGTGATCTTCGGCGATGGATTTCCAACCGAGTCCACCCGCGGCCGTTTCGTTCCCGCCGACGTCCTCCCGCCGGACGAGACGCCGGATGAGGATTATCCGCTGATATTGACCACCGGCCGGCTGCTCGAACATTGGCATACCGGCGCCATCACCCGGCGGGCGTCGAAGCTCGATGCCCTGGAGCCGGAAGCGACCGTGCAAATCTCGCCGGATGATATGGAGAGCCTGGGGATCGAACCGGGAGGGCGTGTGCGGCTGACGACCCGAAGAGGCGCGGTCGAACTGGCGGCGCGGCGCGAACCCGGAATGCCCCAGGGGCTTGTTTTCATGCCGTTTTGCTACGAGGAGGCAGCCGCCAATATTCTGACCAATTCGGCCTTGGATCCGTTCGGCAAAATCCCGGAATTGAAGTTTTCTGCGGTACGGGTCGAACCGGCGTAGGCGGCGCGGCGGGCGCGAGCCATGCACCGGGCGCATACCGGTAAGTATTTGAAACGGCGTAATTTATAACTGGATTCCAATTTGGCGTTTTTCGCCGGTATAGGCATTTATAGGCATTTATAGGCATTTATTGGCCTCCGTTTGGGAGGTACCTCCCAAAAAGGTCGTACAAACTTGCATAGCTCCCCTGAACCAAAACGCCACCCTACGCCTTCGGCCTTCAGTCGGCCGAAGCCGACTTTCGGACGGCGTAGGCCGGCTTCGGACAGCAAGCCCCCTGGATACCCCGCATAAAGCGGGGTATGACGAGTGGATATACGACACAAACTAGATCGTCATGCCCCGGCTCGTCCGGGGCATCCAGGAACCTGCGCTCCCGTCACCGAAGCGGCAGCCGCCTATTCATTTGGCTCGGGCGCTCTCGAAGCCCTGCGGGTGACGATGACCGCCAAGGCGACCATCGCGGCGCCGGAGAGATTGGCGATCAATTCCATTGGCCAGAAGCTCAGCGCGCAGCCGGCGGCGAGAAGCGGCAGGCTGATCGCCGACAATGGTCCTTCGGCGTAGCGCTGAATGAGCGCGTTGAGGGCATATATGCCGAACAGGCTGAATATGCCGACCTGCATGATTTCGGCGAAGGTGCCGCCGACCAGCGGGGTGTAGGCGAACAGCAAGGGCACGATGTAGAGGCCCTTGGCGATCTTCCAGGCCGAGACGCCCGTGGCCATCGGTCTCGATCCGGCGATCCCGGCGGCGGTGAAGGCGGCCAGGCAGACGGGCGGCGTGACGTTCGAATCCTGGCTCAGCCAGAATACGATCAGGTGGGCGGTCAGCAGGAAGGTAGTCATCAGCTCGGTGTCGACCAGGGCGGGCCGGATAACGATGGCGAGCTCGAACGGGATGGAATCGACCAGTTGGCGCGCCTCTTCCACGGTCATTCCCGCCGCCACCTTCGCCGCGTGAGGCGAGTCCACGAGCGCAAACATGGCGGCCTTGGCCGGATCGCCGATGCCGGCCGCCAACAGATCGACGACGATGCCGTCGGCAAGCATGCCGGCAATGGCCGGGGCCGAGAGGATGGACAGCACGATATAGGCCGCGGTCACCGGCAAGCCCATGCCGAGGACCAGCGAGGCGAGCGCCACCAGCACAAGGGCGATGATCAGCGAACCCTGTGACCATTCGGCGATCATCAGCGCAAAGCTATTGGCGAGCCCCGACGTGGTCACCGCGTTGTTGATCAGCCCGACGGTCACCAGCAGCACCGCCGTCATGATCGAGGTGCGGATGCCGAGGGTCAGGGCGCGGGCGATCTTCTCCGGTCCCATCTTGTTGGGTGTCAGCCAACTGCCGGCCACCAGCGTGGCGATGGCGACGCAGGCGGCGAAGCTCGGGGTCCGGCCGGTGACGAGCAGATAGGTCAGCACGCCGAGGGGCAGGACGAAGTTGAGGGCCCCGGCGGCGATCTTCACCCGGTCGGCCTTGGCGACATCGGCGAGGTTGATGTTGGATTTGACGGCTTCGATGCGGATCACGAAGGCGACCGAGAGGAAGTAGAGGATCGCCGGCACGATGGAGAACAACACGATGGTGCCGTATTGGATGCCCGTATAGGACACCATGACGAAGGCGCCCGCCCCCATGATCGGCGGCATGAGCTGACCGCCGGTGGAGGCGGAGGCCTCGACGCCGGCCGCGAATTTGGGCTGGAAGCCGTTGGACTTCATCAGCGGGATGGTGATCACGCCGGTGGACGCCGTATTGGCGACCGCCGAGCCGGAGATGGTGCCGGTCAAGGCGGACGCGATGACCGCGACGAACGCCGCGCCGCCCCGGAAGCGTCCGGCAATGACCTTGGCGACCTCGATCACGAAGTCCGACGCGCCCGAGATCACCAGGAAGGCGCCGAAGATCATGAAGAGCGTGATATTGGCCGACGAGATGGTGGTGATGATCCCGAACATGCCCTCATCGTTGTAGAGGGAGCGGAACATTACGTCGGATACCGGCAGGCTCGCCGCGCGGAAGACGCCGGGCAGGTATTCGCCGAGGAACGCATTGTAGGCAAGCGCCAGGATCACCAGCGACGGTATGATCCATCCGGTCATCCGGCGGGTCAGCTCCACCGCGCCGACGATCACGATGATGCCGGTGACCCAGTCGAGGGTCGAGAACTGCCACTCCTGGCCGGTCTTGGCGAGGGTGCGTTCGTAGAGGCCGGATTCGTTGTACGCGATCCAAAGGGCGCTCAGCGCAATCGCAATGCCGAAGATCCATTCCAGAACCCACAGTCCTCCCTTGGAGGAGCCGCGCCACAGGGGCTGGGAAATGGCGGCAAGGAACGCGAAACCCGCAAAGTGGATGGCGTTCTGCCACATCCCCGGCTCATTGAGGATGAGGTTGGTGAGAATGTGCCAAATGCCGAACAGGCAACTGAGGCCGACGATCAGCGCTGGCGGGCCCGGCTTTTGAATTGCCCCGTCGAGGTCGAACAACTTATGGCTTGGCGCCGTCTCCGCGGCGCCGGTCCGATCGGAGGCGGCGGTTGTCTGGTCTTCGGCGCTCGGTACGGGCTCGGTCATGGCACAATTCCGCTGGAAGCGTGTTGGCACATGTGAGCGATACGGTGACCGGCCGTCAACCGGTCACCGTACATAAGGAGTCTGGCTACTTACTTGGCCATCAAGTGACCGGGGATGGAAAGCCCCACTTCCTTGTAGTAGCGGGCCGCACCGGGGTGCAGCGGCGCCGGAAGGCCGGCCATGGACTTCTTCACGTTCATTGCCTTGGTCGCCGGATGGATTGCCTGCAGGAACGGCAGGTTTTCGTAGATCGACTTGGTCAGCAGGTAGACATGGTCCGCGTTGACGTCCGCGTTGACGCCGAGGAAGTTCGGCTGCGCAATGGTCTGGACGTCCTTGGTCTGTCCCGGATAGGTGCCGGCCTTGATGGTGTAGGGCACCCACAGATTGCGCCCGCCGTCCATCTTCTTGGCTTCATCGGCGGTGACGTTCAGCATCGTGAACTTGGCGGCATTGGACGCCATCAGCTTGGTGATCGCGCCGGTGGGCGGACCCGCCGGGATGCCGGCGCCAACCGCCTGGCCGTTGGCCAGCGCATCGGCGGTCGGACCATAGCCGGCGTAGACCAGCTTGTAGTCCTTGGCGATGTCGATGCCGAGACCGGACATCAGCACCCGGTTGGAGCCGATGGTACCGGAGTTCTGGCGGCCCATGCCCATGGACATGCCCTTGAGCGCCACCAGGTCGCTGACCGTGCCCTTCTTGACGTGCTGATTGGACAGCACGAACTGCTCGACGTTCTGCCACAGCATGCTGACCGAGCGCAGGTTCTTCTGCGGGGCGGACACCGGACCCGTGCCGGTCACCGCGTAGGAACCGAAGAGGCCCTGCAAAATGGCGAACTGGGCCGTGTTGGCGCCCAGCGCCTGGACGTTCGCACCCGAACCGGCGGAGTTCACCGCGGTGAGGCTGAACTTGTGCTTGGGCAGCAACTTCACCTTGGACAGTGTCGCGATGGCCGTGCCGACCGGGTGATAGGTGCCGCCGGTGGAGGCGGTGTTGAGGACGTAGTCCTTGGCCTGGACGGCGGTCGCCGACATGGCCAGGAGCGCGACGCCGCTGACGGCGCCGAGCGTCTTGTGCATGAGATTAAGCTTCATGGGATGTCTCCTTCCTAAAGCCCGTGAACTGTCTTCACCCGGAATTTATTGGTGCGTTATTGCCCCGGGCCGACATATAAAGAGCAACCGCCGTGCCAATTCGCCGGCCTCGCATAAGCTCCTGTAACTCATAAGGAAATTTAACCAGCGGCGGCGATAGGCCAAGCAGAATAAGCGGGAATATGCCGAAAATATTTCAATATTGGCAAAATTATGCCGATGCTAACGGTAGGCCTGCCGGTTCAACCCGTAGCGGATCATTTTGTCGTTCAAAGTCCGCCTGGGCAGGCCCAACTCGTTGATCACGTCGGCCATGTTCCCCCGATGTCGCTTGAGTGCCGCTTCAATGGACTGTCGTTCGAAGGCTTGAACTTTGTCCACCAGTTTGCCGCCGTCCGACATCGGTACTCCATCGGCGGACTGAACGTTTGGACCGGAAATAATCCGCTGTAGACGGCTGGCACCGCCATCTTTGGAAAACAGAAAACGATCGGCAACATTCCTAAGCTCGCGAACATTGCCGGGCCAATCATGCTCCCTGAGTGCGGCTAAATCGGCCGCACCGATGTCCGGCGCCTCCCGGCCGAACTTGGTTTCGGCCGCGCGCACAAAGTGTTCGAACAACAAACAGACGTCATCTTCCCGATCGCGGAGGGGCGGTACCCTGAGTATCAATGTGTTCAGTCTGAAATAGAGATCCTGGCGAAAATTACCTGCATCGACCTCGGGCTGCGGGTCCAGGTTCGATGCGCTGAGCACCCGGGCGTGAACGGCAATTTCCTTGTTGCTTCCAAGCGGCGTGACCCAGCCTTCTTCCAGGACGCGCAATATCTTGACCTGCTGCAAGAGAGGCAGACTGATCACTTCATCCAGGAATATGGTTCCCTGTCCCGCATGGGCGAGGTAGCCGATGCGTTTGCCTTGCGCCCCAGTAAATGCGCCCGGTTCGTATCCGAAGAACTCGCTCTCGAACAGATGCTCAGGGATTGCCCCGCAGTTGACAGGTACGAAAGGATGCTCGGCGGATGGGCCCAAGTCATGGAGGCATCGGGCGACGATCTCCTTGCCGGTTCCGGTTTCTCCTAGAAGCAGCACATTTGCGCGCGTGCCGGCGAATTCGGCAATCTGGGTCCTGAGCTCACCTATCGGCTTGGAGTTGCCGATGAGACGGGACTCCAGGCTTTGGGTGTCGCTCAACCGTTCCCTTAACCGACGGTTCTCGCGCACCAACTCCCGCTTTTCCGAGGCACGGGCGATCCGTTCAACAAGCTGTTCGGGCTCGAAGGGTTTTTCAACGAAGTCGTAGGCACCCCGTTTCATCGCTGCGACGGCCGCATCGACGTCACCGTGAGCGGTAACAAGAATTACCGGCAGGTCTCTATCCGCGGCGAGCACGCGATCCAGAAGCTCCAATCCACCAATCCCGGGCATCTTCAAATCCGCAATCAAAACATCCGTGTCCGCAGGGTCGAAGCCGCGCAGGGCCGACGCACCGTCCGGATAAGTCGTCACGCTGTGATCGGCGAGTTCCAGCCACTGCTTTACGGAGCGGCGCATTGCCTCCTCGTCGTCGACGAATACGACTGAGGGATTGCCCCGATCGTTCATTCTGCGGCCTGGGTCGAAATTTCATGGGACGGGAGGATAAGAGAGAAGCAAGCGCCGCCACCCTCGTTGTTCGAAGCGACCAGCTGCCCCTTCATCTCTGCGGCCAGGGTGAAGGAAACCGTGAGACCAAGCCCGATCCCTTCACCGACCGTCTTGGTGGTGAAAAAGGGGTCAAATATCTGTTCCAGGTTCTCGAGGTCCATACCAGGACCTGAATCCTTGACCTGTATGATGACGTCGCCGTTTTCACGGCGACCGCAGATGGTCACCTCCTGCCGACCCGTGTCCCGGACCGCATCCAAGGCATTGCGCAACAGATTGATGAGAATTTGCTCTACATGCACCTCGTCGCCCTGGACAACAACCGGGCCGGGCGGCAAATCAATCTTGATGGCGGTGCCGTCCATTTTGGCCTGCGGTTCGAGCAACTCCACAGCCGCACTCACACAAGCCTGGACATCGACCGGGGCGGAGACGCCGGGCGATTTGCGGGCGAACGATTTCAGCTGACCGGTGATGGCCGCCAGTCGTTCAGTCAAATGTCCTATTTGCTCCAGATTGTCCTCGACCTCCGGCTTACGGTCTTTGTCAAGGAGCAGCTTGCCGCTGGCGACGAAGGTTCGGATGGCGGTGATCGGCTGGTTGACCTCATGGGCGATCGCCGCGGACATTTGTCCGAGGGCGGCCAGCTTGCCTGCCTGTATCAGTTCCTTCTGGGTTACCCTCAAATTCTCCTCAACGCGCCGCCGTTCCGAAATTTCCGTTTCCAGGAGCCGGTTGGCTTCGCGTACCGCAGCGGCCTCTTCGGCTTCCTTCGCGTGAGCAAGCTTCATACGCCGCTCCCGGAGGTAAAGAAGAATTAGACCCCCGGCCAACAAGAGTGTGCCGGCAATCAACATACCCACACCGCGCGCCGCAAATGAAGGTGACAGGTCAGCAAGATAGTGCAGCCGCCACTCCAGAAATGGCAGGTCCTTGTCCACGGCCTGGTATTCCTGCCCGGCCAGCTCGACGCGGCCGGTGAGGAATCCGGTATCACTGGCAAAGTCGAGCGAAGTGAGTTCGACGGAATGGTACCGCCGCGTCGCGATCAACGCCTCCAACCGGTCGCGAGGCACGGGACGGATCATTTTGTAGCGCCAGTCCGGCTGGGTGGAGAGAAACACCACGCCGTCACCGTCGCTGACGAGAATGGTCTCATTGGCCGGGTCCCATCCGTCCTTGAGCCCATCGAGTCCGATCTTGATGACCGCCACGCCCAAGGTGTCATCGCCGTCGGCTATGGGCCGGGAGATAAACACGCCCGGCCGGCCGGTCGTTGCGCCGACCGCAAAATAGAATCCCTCGGCGCCCTTGAGCGCCTCTTTGAAATAGGGCCGGAAACCGTAGTTGTGGCCGATAAAGCTGACTGATTCATTCCAGTTGCTGGCGGCGACGGTTAGACCATCCCGGTCGAGGATATAGAGCGCTTCGCCGCCCGCCGCGGTGTTCACCGTCTCCAGGTATACGTTTGCCGGCTGAGCTTGGCCGGGGGTCATGAGTGCCGACTTCACGGCCGGATGTTCCCCGACGGCAATGGGAAGGTGGCGAAGCTTGTTGACGGCGGATTCCAAGCGTGTCGCATAGAAAGTCAGGCGATCACTCGCCTCGGACTTGATTTGGCCAACCACAAAATTTGACGAAAGCTGTCCCGCGATCGCGGAAACGGCAATGGCGGCCAAAGCTAGCAACAGTACGAGCGGCCAGCCAAATTTTGAGCTTAGATTGGCATTGATTGGCAATTTCTGCCCCCCGTCGACCCAAATCTAGCTGCAGGATGGTTTGTACACAAATCGTGCCTGAACGACTCGGCTCTTGGCAACCTCGAGGGACTACTTAATGGGGGTCGGGCAGGGCCGGCGGGTGCACCCCGACACAAGATGTGGGCATACGGCGCCGCAGGCCGTGCATGGGTGCGCGGCTTCGTTTTTGAGATAATCAGGCCGGGGAGAGGCCCGTGTCACAGCCGTTCCGCCTTCGGACCGGCGGCATTTGCCATTCGCTTACCGGACTAACGATGTGCCCCGGAACACGGGAGAATGACATCTGGCGCAGCCGTCGCGCCGACATCCACCCTTGGCGTTTCGGACAGGAGTCAAAGAAAAAAAGAAAAACAAGAACGCGTCTCCAGTTGTTTTAAGTTCCGATTAGCCACTTTCCGGCTCTCCACCGGGAAGGCCTCTCAAGAACCCAGACACAGCGTGTGAACAGATGCCGCAATGCGTGCGCGATTTCGCGCTCGCGCGCGTTCGTTGTTCAACGGCGCCCTTGACTACGAATGAGGAAAATATCGTGATGAATATGGAACGGCAGGGCGTGGCGGCGGCGCGCTTCTTCGTCCTGCTCTTCGCGCTCACCTTCGGCGCGGGCGCCCTGCAGGCGCAGACGACCACCGTGTGCGGAAACACGCCACGCGCCGGAGAACGAATCGAGTGCGAAGAGGATGCCGCTTCGACCAGCGACATCGACATCGACGCCGTTAACGCGGACATCCGCACGACCCTCGATAACGAGCCGGGCGTCTATGGCGTGCACGAGGGCCTTGGAAACATTTTGATCGACCTTTCCCGTACCAAAATCACCACGAGGGGCGGTTCCTCCCATGGCGTCCGCGGGAACATTGCGCGAGGGGACACCGGCGGCAACGTGGAGATCGGCATTCGGCACTCCGCCATCGTGACCGAGGGCCGCGGAGCCCACGGCGTCAGCGGCGAGCATCGCGGCGATGGCGCGGGGGACATCGATATCGACGTTCAGGACTCCACCATCGAGACATCGGGCTACAGCGCCAACGGAATCTATGTCACGGGCGAAGGGCGGGTGGAGGCCCACGGGGTGCGCATCAAAACGAGAAGGACCGCCATCACCACCATGGGCGATACGGCCCACGGAATCTGGACCCGGCACGAAAACACCGGCGCCGATATCATCATAGATGCCGAAGACGGCTCCATTACCACCAACGGCATTAACGCCCATGGCATCTATGGTTATTACGCGATTGGCGAAGGCGATATTCTCATCAGCCTCCGGGACATGGACATCATTACAAAGAGCACGGAACTGCATTCGACGTATGGCGATACCTTTTCCAACGGCGTTTACGCCCGGCACCAGGACATCGGCAATATTTACATCAATATCCAGGGCGGCTCGGTCAAGACGAGGGGAGCCTACTCCTACGGCGTCTACGGGGCCCTCGAAGCGGCCGGCAACGGGGGCGAAATCTCGATCGTGACGGGCGGCGGCAACGCCATCGTGACGACGGGCGAAAACGGCCACGGCATCGTCGCCTATCACTACGGCACGTCGCAGGATACGAGCCTCATCTCGATCCATGTCGGGGGCAGCATCGACGTAAGCGGGACGGGCGCACAGGGCATTCGGGTGGGCAGGCTTAACAACGGCGCGCCGGAACGCATGGCGGCAATCGGTGCGGACGGGTACAGGCGGCAGACCGTCATCGTCAACGGCCCGGTGAGGAGCGCCGCGGAGGGCGTTTTTCTCGCGGGCGGCGGCAAAGTCGTCATCGGGCCCAGGGGAAGCATTGCCTCGAGGTCCGGGATCGCGATCCTCGCGTCGGGAGACACGCCCAGGCTGCGGGTCGGCATGAACCCCGGCGGCCGCCGGATAACGGACGTCATCGGGGATGACTGGATCGTCAACGACGGCGGCGAGACCGCCATCGCGGTCAACGGCTGGCTCCTGCACGACGGCGCGACGGGCGTTACGGGGCGCAGCGCTCCCAACGGGGCCTGGAACGTCCGGATGAGAGCGGAGGGGGTGAGAATAGAAGATCGTTCGGATCCGGACCCGGCCAACTGGATCGTGAGCGAGAGGGCCGCCGGCGTCATCAACGACAGGGATTTCTCCGCCGGCGACTTCATTGAGGTGTACGCGCCGCGCGCCGCCGTCTACGAGGCCCTGCCGGGTTTCCTGCTTCGCTTGAACGGCGGGGGATTCCCGGGCAAGCGCATCTCATCTCCCGGCTCGCCGCTATGGGCGCGCCTCTCGGGCGGGCCGGGCTCGTATGAGGCGGAGCGCGCGAGCGTCGGCGCGGAATACGGCTTCAGCCGCTTCGCCGCCGAGGCGGGACTGGATTTCCCCCTGGACGAGAACGCCACGGGTTCGGCATCGGTTCGCCGGGTGCGGGGTCGGGCGGACGTTTCGGCGCCTACGGGCGGCGGGAAGATCAAGGCCGATGGAATCGGCGTGACCCTCGGCCTCTCCGTGTACGGCGCGGACGCGTATTACGCGAGAGGGGGCGTCTCCCTCACGAGCTATGCCGCGGACCTTTCGTCGAACGACCTGGGGCCGCTCAAGGCGGGCGTCGATGCGCGCGCCCATGCGCTGGACTTCGAATCCGGCAGGCGGATGACGATCGGGGAGAAGGTGAGCCTGACGCCCCGCGTCCGGTTGTCGCGCACGGGAGTGGACGTGGATGATTTCACCGACGCGGTCGACTCGCGGGTCTCGGTGGGCGATGCCGCCCGCTTCACGGGCAGTCTCGGGGTTGCCGTCGAGACGGCGCCCGCCCGGAACCGGCGCGGCCGCGAGCTCTCCCTGCGCGGCTCGGTGGATCTCGCGCAGACCCTCAAAGGAGCCGAGACGAGCGTCGACGTGTCGGGAGAGAGGCTTTCCTCCGAGCCGGCCGGGACCCGCCTCCTGTTGGGTCTGGGCGGGACGTATCGCCGCGGGCGCCTCTCCATAGGGGCGGACGTCTCCTCGGGAGGACTGGGCTCCGGCGATGCGCAACACGCCGCGCTCGTCAGGCTTGGGTCGAGTTTCTAGAAATGGCGAATGCCCTTGGAGAACATGTTCAACGGACAAGTAACGAGCGGGTGCCCATGAAACTGAATTATCTTGCCGTCATTCTGTCCGCCGTGCTGCTGGCCGCCTGCGGAGGCGGCGGTGGAGGCGGAGGCGGTGGCGGAGGCGGCGCCCGATTCGATGCGTTTTCACGATCCCAGGGACAATATTATTCGCTGCCGTCTACCACACAGGGAGAATATGGAACCTGGGGCATGTGGGCGAGCCTCGACTGGGATCATTTTTCGGTGGCGGGGCCGATATCGTCCGATGACGGCACACCCTGGACGGTTCAGGGCGCCCCGACGGGCTCGTTCGACAATCTCCCGACGGATACGGACCCGCTGACCGATAGCGTCAGCTATACGGGCCACGTCTGGGGCCGGGTATATGACGGCTTTACCCGTACCCCTACAGACGTGCATTTCGACGACGGAGAGCGGGTGCGGGGTGAACTGATCGCGCGCTATCACCCCCTATCCGAAGCCAGGAGGATGTCGGTCTTCCTTACTGGAATGACAAAGGAATATCCTACCGTCGATCCTGCGGAGGGCGCCAATTGGGCCCCGTTGCCGGATATGAAATTCATCGGGAGTATCAATGACGACGCGACGTTCTCGCTGCCCGCGGAGGGATTGGAAGATCGCCATGGCAGAGAATCGGGCCAGGCGACCGGCGGTTTTTACGGTCCCAACGGGGAAGCCGTTGCCGGCACGTTCTGGTACAAGCGCAACGGGCACCGGGTCGAGGGCGCCTTCGGCGGGGAGTTGAACAAATAACCCGATGCTCCCGGGGGGAATATCCTGGATGCCCCGAACAAGTCGGAGCATGGCGACTGGCCTGTGCCCCCCCTCCCTGGCCCTCCCCCTCACCGGGGTTAGGGGTGTCCCCTAGGACCCCTGGGGGGGGAGGGAATGGGTCGGTTGGTTCACCTCCCCCCTGGAGGGGGAGGTCGAGACGGCCGACAATCAGCCGGGCGTCGAGGGGGGGGGGGGGCGGTATGAAATTCCCCCTCATTCTCACCGCTTCCCGCCGAATACGCCCTGAATCCTGTATCCGTCGCGGGTGTACCAGAATGTGCCGGCCAAGGCTTCCCCGTTGGGACCGTAGAAACTGCCCGTCGCCTCCCCTCTCTCTTCCCCCGGGGACGTTTCGAACTGGTCCGCAGGCAGCGTGAATGTCGCGGTGTCCGTAAGCGGGTCGTAGTCGGGGTCGGTCCGGTTGGTCCCCACGTCGCCCCTGAAACTCATCCCGGGCAGGAAGTCGCGGACGCCGTCGGGCAACTCCCGCCACATGTCGCTGAGAAAGACGTTCAGCACGTCATCCGCACCGGGCCCGTAATGGTCCCGCGAGCCGTAGGTGGCGTTCATTTGCCCGACCACCCGGTTGAATTCGCCCTGCACGCGGGACCCGTACACCCGGCCCCAGACATGGCCCGTATATCGAAAAATGCTGGGCAGTTCCGAATTCCGCGGCAGGTTGTCGACGAGGCCGGTGGGCGTGCCATGCACCAGCCAGGTCGAGCCGCTGTCGGTCGGCATGGTCTCCTCCACCCGGAAGTGGCCCTGATCGAAACTCGCCCAGAAACCCAGTGTCTCGGGATGCAAATGCCCGTACTGCCCGGGGAAGGGGTTGCCACCGCTCCCGCCGCCGCCTCCCCCGCAGGAAGCCAGCAGGAAAACCATCAGCGTGATGAAAATACGGTCCCTCATGGAGTCCATGAACGCTCCCATGCAACAGCCTCACGAAACAGCACCGACAGGCCTTGCAGAAGGACCTTGATGACGTCTGGAACGTTTTTCAGAACCGGGCATTGAAGTCAATCCCGATACCGTTTTCCGGCCGTATTTCTCCGCCTTCGGTTTCCGGCCGGCCGAATTCGAGGTTGACTTCAAGGGGCTATGGCGGGCGCAGGCCCTAGAACTGGCGCACGAAGCTCAGCTCGCCGCTGGTTCGCTTGTAGTCGTAAAGCTGCGCGTTGGTCGTCCGCACCTCCTTGACCACGGAGAGTCGCGGGCTGAAGCCCAGCACGGTGAAGGCGCGGTTGTGGACCGAGAGGCGCAGGGACCGGGTGCGATCCCGACGGGGCTCACCCCCGGGTGTGTAGAAGCCCCAGTTGCCCTCGTAGCCCGTCCTGCGCATCTCGCCGCTCCCGCCCACGGTGAAGCCCAGCGGCAGGGCGACCGTGAGGCCGAGCCGCAGCCATCGGCGGTCATGGCGCCATCTCTCCGATTTGGGGCGCTCACGGCCGTATCCGGCCGCCGAATCGGCCCTGAGGGTGGGGGCTATCACCCAGGACCCGCCCAGGGAGAAGTCGGCAACCGGCCCGTCCAGGAATTTGTATGTCCGGTAGCCGCGGTCGTGCCACGCCGCCCGGGCAATCGCCGTCACCCGGCGGGTGAGCCGGCGTCCGGCCTCGACGCGCAGCCCGAGGTCGTCGTGATAGGGCACATTGGCCGTCCAGCGGCGGCGGACGCTGGCAAGCAGGCTCACCTCCGTGTTTCTGTCCACCAGCCAACGCGGGCCGGCATGGCCCGACAGGAACAGCCGGTCGAACCTCTCCCCCGCATAGTCCCGCCGCGAGATATCGCCGCCGGCGCGCAGCCTGAGCCCGTCGTCCAGGGGATACCGGTACTCCCCGCCGGCCCATACGGAAATCCCCACCCCGGAGGTCGTCAGTTCCTCGGCGTCGCGTTGGAACGGCAGGCCCCAGATGTAGAGGGTCCTCTTCGAGGAGGTTCCGCCGATGTTGGTGTCCGGCGCGATCGCGGCGCCGGCATGCATGCGCCAGCCCCGGCGCGCCCGGATCCGCGCGAGAAACCGCTGGACGTTGGCGGCCACGGCCGGCGGCGGCTCGCCCGCCAGCACCCGCTCGAAATGCCGGCGCGACAGGCTGTCCTCGCCCTTGTAGAAGAACGCCCGCGCCAGCTCCAGGCGCACCCGCACGAGGCCGGGGCGGTCGATCAGCATGAAGCGCAAGGCGGCGATGGCTTCGTCCAGCAGGGCGTCCCGCTCCGCCGCGGCGACATCCGGCAGCCGCGATGCCTCGATCGCCGCGATGCCGAAGAGAAAGCGGACGTTCGTGTCGACCCGCCCGCCCCGCGTCTGGGGCCGCAGGATCGCCAGCGCCTCGTTGAATTTGAGTTCCCGGATCAGCGCCCGCGCCCGGGCGACGGCGTCCGCCACATCCGGCTGGCCCGCGGTTGCGGGAGAGGGCGGCACGTTCGCGGCGCTTAAGGTCAATTCGCCCGATAAGGTCAATTCGGAAGAATTGACCGGATTGACCGACCACACCGGCGCGGCCATTGGAAAGACGGCGGCGGCTGCGAGTGTCAGTGCGCGGCGATTCGGGGCCATCCACAAAGGCCCCCATCTCGGCTCCTGTGACCGCAGGGGGGTTGGTCTGCCCTTCAACGTGTATCCGCCATCCGCCGCCGAGATATGGTCAATCGGCCACAGCCGGCAGTTTCTCGCGAACGCCGCGGCCGTTCGTCCATGTGAACTGTCGTAACCGCCGTTCCGCTCGACCCGGACCCGGTCTCCCCGCAACACCTCGCTTGCTCCGTGCCGACGTTCCCATGATCGGGAAGACCCGCCCTTCGGACCTGTGAGTCATTCTTCGAAGCCTGCCACCGTTACCGCTAAATGATGTTCGGAGTACCGAGCAGACGACCGTCGCTTTGCGATGAAGTGTTTCATTTGCTGACTCTCTGACGGAAGAGAGCCCAAGCTCTCGGGAATCCGGCACCGGACCAATCGGCTCGCCGCGCGGCGGCGGCCGCTTGCTCCGGTCCGGTTGGCAGGAATCCACTACTTTCCCGAATTCCCGGACACACCGTTAGTCTTGAAAGCGAAAGGGCGCCGGGTTGCGGCAATTGTTCTCCGCAAAACCCCCTCACCCTGACCCTCTCCCCCTGAAGAAGGGGGAGAGGGGACGCGCGGCAAGCTCCCTCTCCCCTGGAGGGAGAGGGATGCGGAGGCTTGACGAGGCGAACGCCGAGCCGTAGCCGGAGCTGGGTGAGGGGGAAATTTGTGGACGCCCGGCTTCGTTTTTGAGACAATCATGCCGGGAATAGGTCAGTGTCCCGCCGTTTCGACTCCAGGCCGGCAGCAATTCCCGTTCGCTTAGCAGACTAACGATGCGTCCCGGAATACGGGAGAATGACGTGTAGCGCATCCGGATGGACGCATCCGATCGAAAGGCTGCTCGATGAACGGTGACTCCACACCACGGAAACCCGAGGCGACATCCGATAGCGGCGCCGGAACGCCGGGGACGGAGCGGCAGGCGTCCGGCCGGGACGGCTATCCGGAAAACGAAACCGGCTACTCCTGTTCGAACATGGAATTCGACGGCTTCGACGCTCAGTCGGAGCAGTTGAGCGGCCATGGCCAGCAATACATCAAGCTCTCGACCGGCCCGTTTCGCGGCCGTTTCGTATCGGCTTTCCTCGACAGGGTCGCCGCAGGCGGACCCGTCGAGAGTTGTTGCGTGGGTTTTTGGAAACGGGGCTCGTACGACGGGCCGAAATCATCCGAATACTCATCGTCATTTTAGTCGCGGTTTGTACGAACATCGCGAACAGCCATGGCCGCGTGGCGGCATCGGGGGGGACCGCTCCGGTGCAGCGGCAATTTAGGTCAGGCGGTGTTTGAAACCGTGAGCCTCACGTTCGAGGCGCGAACTGTATGGAGGCGATGATGCCGTCGGTTGGCACAGCGATACGCCGCACGGTCGCGGGCACGGCGGCTCTGCGCGAGCGCTGGCAGAGCGGGGTGAGCTACAATCCCCTTTCGGCGCGCACGGTTCAGAACCCCTATCCCGTCTATGCCGCCCTGCGCGCCCGGAATCCCGTGCATCGCAGCCTGCTTTTGAACGCATGGCTGTTCACGCGCTACGCCGATGTGGATGCCGTGCTGCACGACCACCAGCACTTCGGCAACGATCCGCGCCGGGGGACCCTATCGTCCCGGCAGCGCGCCATGCTGCCCCCGGCGCACGAGTTCACTTTGCTGTTTCTCGACCCGCCCGATCACACGCGGCTCAGGGCGCTGGTGATCAAGGCGTTTACGCGGCGCGCGGTGGACGCCCTGGAACCGCGCATCCGGGGCTTTCTCGGCTCGCTGCTGGACGATATCGAGGACCCCGCCGGCTTCGATCTCATGCAGGCGGTGGCCCGGCCTCTGCCGGTGATGGTGATCGCCGAGATGCTGGGCGTTCCGCCGGAAGACAGGGACCGGTTCAGGGGCTGGTCGGCCCGGCGCGCGCGATTGCTGGAGCCTACGATCAGCCCACGCGAACGCAAAGCCGGCGAGGCGGCCTCCAGGGAGTTCGACGCCTATTTCCGGCCGATCATCGAGGAGCGCCGTACGGCACCGAAAGACGATATCGTGAGCTCACTGGCACTGGCGCGGGACGAGGGCGGACGCCTGACCGAGCGGGAGACTCTGAACATGCTGCGCCTGCTCCTGAGCGCGGGCACCGAGACCACCACCAACCTCATCGGCAACGGTATGCTGGCCCTGCTTCGTAATCCCGAACAAACTGAGCGGCTGAGGGACGACCCGAGTCTGATCCCGGCAGCGGTGGAAGAGCTGTTGCGTTTCGACTCTCCGGTGCAGACCGATTTTCGGCGTGTACTCGCGGACTGCGAAGTGGGCGGGGTTCCACTGCGCAAACGTGACAACGTCGTTCTGTTTCTTGGCGCCGCCAACCGGGACCCGGATGTGTTCGGGGATCCGGACCGCCTTGATATCGCACGCAGCGAGGGCTCCCACCTGTCGTTCGGGAGTGGCATTCATCATTGTCTCGGTGCTGCGCTCGCGCGCCTCGAAGGCAAGATCGTTTTCGAGATGCTGCTTGAGCGGTTTTCACGGATCGACCTGCTTACCGAGCGCCCACAGTTCCGCAAGGGCATCGTGTTCCGGGGCCTTCACTCCCTGGCGCTACGGTGCATCAGGGCTTGAGGCAATAGTTCCCATGCGTACGGAACTCACGATTCAATCGCACGCGACGCAGATGTTCTGCGGCGGGAGGGGTTATGAGAGCCAAAAGGGACTTTTTGCCGTCAGGGGCAATGGGAACAGGGGCACCGAGCATCCGCAGGTGCGGGTATGAGTGACCGGGACGAGTTCGATCAAATCCTGGCAACTTTGCACGAGGCTGCACTGGACGATGCCCACTGGCCAAACGCCTCCAGGCTCATCGATGTCACCCTTGGCGCGCACGGCAACACCCTGGTGTGCGGCGCCGGACAAACCGGGGAAGACATCCAGATCTACTTTGCGGGCTTCTACTATCGCGGGCAGCGGAACCGGGAATTGGAGCGCGAGTACTTCGAGGTCTACCATCACCAAGACGAACGAATCCCGCGTCTGCGGGGTCTCCCCGACAGTCAAGCGGTTCACATGCCCGACCTCTACACCGAAGAGGAACTGCGCGACTCCCCGGTAGTCAACGAGTTAGGGTCGCGCGCGCACTCCCGAGACGGCATCAACGTTCGCCTGGACGGGCCCAACGGTTCGCGCATCGTTTGGGTCGTCAACGATCCAGTCGACGGGGACGGCTGGTCGTCTGTGCAGCTCGACACGATCCAGCGGCTCCTGCCCCATATTCGTCACTACGTGCGGACCCGCCAAGCGGTGGTCGGTGCCGGTGCTCTCGGCGCAACGCTCGCGGAACTGCTCGATACCACCGAGCGGGGCGTTATTCAGCTCGATCGGCGCGGGCAGATGGTGGCCGCGAACGACACGGCCCGCGACCTGTTGCGGACCGGCGACGGCCTGTTCGACGAAGGTGGCCGGCTATTTGCGCGCAGATCGCAGGACAACGTCCGCCTCCAGGCACTGCTGGCGCGTGCCTTGCCGCCGTTCGGCGCACAGGGCGCCGGCGGTTCGACGATGGTGAGGCGTTCGGATATCCTGCCGCCGCTGGTGCTGCATGTGAATCCGGTGGGTCTTCAGGAGACTAGCTTCCGGGCGTGGCCGGTCGCGGCGCTGGTGCTGGTCGACGACCCGGCGGGCGTGGCCCGCATCGATCCGGGGGTGGTTGCGTCGACTCTCGAATTCACGGCGATGGAAAGTCGGGTGGCGGCGCTGCTGGCCCAGGGCATGAGCGTGCGCCAGATCGCTGCGGCGACGGGGCGCAAGGAGAGCACGATCCGCTCGCACGTGAAACACATGTTCTCAAAGCACGGGCTCTCGCGGCAGGCGGAACTGGTGCAACTGGTGCTGTCGTTGGCCGGCACTCCGGAGGCTTGACGCCGAATCCGGAAACTGAAAGTCGTGTTGCCGGCGCGCCGCCCTCGTCGCGGGAATCGGCCAAGCACCGACCTCGAGTCGATAACGGAATTGTTGTCGAGAACCATTATGTGCGCGACGACAGCGCAAGGCAGCGAGCGTTACCAGCCCCCTTGCGGGACCTCGATCCGACCGGGACGATGCCGCCGACATCGGC
The DNA here is from genome assembly GCA_965207535.1 of Rhodospirillales bacterium. GTDB lineage: Bacteria > Pseudomonadota > Alphaproteobacteria > Rhodospirillales > UBA2165 > JAJDXO01. The sequence goes on from CBDBMR010000012.1 coordinate 204,732, forward strand.
CCAGCGCACGGAATAGACCAGAGAATTTTTCCCAAATCTCCCCAATTCTGGGGACGCGCACGCATCTGCACTTGGCATAGGATATCGCGCCATGTGCGGACGCCGTTCCCGGTCGGAGACGGCGTTGCATTTTTATCGGGGGAGTGTGCGTTCATGTTCGGGAAGGTGTGGTTGAAGGCGAGTGCGCGGGCATCCTCGGTCGCGGCGGTGGCGTGGAAACCGGGTTACCGTCGAGCCTGAGTCGGATGAGGCGGTGGTCATTCGCCGGATGGGCGCATCCGATGGAAAGGCTGCTCCATGAACGGTGATCCGGCACCAGGGAAACCCGCGGCGGTATCCGATAGCGGCGCCGGAACGCCGGGGACAGGGCCACGGGCGTCCAGCCGGGACGGCTATCCGGAAAACGAAACCGGCTACTCCTACTCAAACATGGAATTCGACGACTTCGACGCCCAGTCGGACCAGTTGATCGGCCATGGCCACGAATACATCAAGCTCTCGACCGGCCCGTTTCGCGGCCGTGTCGCGTCGGCTTTCCTCGACAGAGGCGTCGCGGTTCACCACGAGACCGTGAACTGCGCCATGCACCTGCGGCTGGGATGCCCGGAGGGCCTGATCGAATTCGGCGTTTCCCTCGGCCGGGCCCCCGTCATCGTCAACGGCATCGAACAGGGCCGCAACGACGTGGTCGTCGTGCGGCCCGGTGCGGAACTGGAACTGGACATCCCCCCGGAAGGAGGCGAATGCCTGGTGCTCGCCGTCGAACTGCCGCTTCTGGAATCCCTGGATAGCATTGAACCCAACCTGGAACTTCTCGATCCCCATGGACGCAAGGCGTCCGTGGCCCGCGCCGCATGCCTGGCCAATGCGATCAAAACGGGCGGCAAGACAATGTTACGGACCTGCGCCCAGGCGCCCACCGCATGGCAACCGCACGATGCGGCGCGCGCGCTCGCCGCCAAGACCGTCACGGCGCTGGAACTGGACGCGAGCATCGGCAGCGCCCGCGTAAGAACGCGCGTCAAAAAGAGCGCCGCCGTGCTCGCCGCCGCGCGGGACGCTCTTTCGGTCATGGAGGAGTTCGACTACGCGGCGCTGAGCGCCGCGACCGGAAGTTCCCCGAGATCGATTCAGTTGGCCTTCGCCGAGCATATCCGGATGACGCCGCTCAGCTATTTCCGCGTCATCAGGCTCCACCGCGCGCGGAACGCGCTCTTGACCGGCGCGGGCGGCCGGTCGGCGACCATCGGGGACATCGCCGCGGCGCACGGCTTCTGGAACTGGAGCCGGTTCACGCAGCTATACCGCCGGCAGTTCGGCGAGGCGCCCTCCGAGACCCGGGCTCGCGCCGGGCTATGACGCACGCCGGTTACCGCACACGCCAGCCGTCATGCGCCGATCCTCGGCGGCGCGGACGAAGCCGGCATGACGGCGTCGGAATCCCCTCGCGGACGGCCGCAATCCCGCACTTGCATAACCAGATCGGTATCGAATTCCGTTCGAAAATGCATATCATCGGATTATGAGCAACCACGTCGACCGTTTTCTTTTGAATTGGGCCGCGGACGAGCCGGATCGGACCGCCGTCGCCGCACCGGGACGCCGCTACAGCTATGGAGACCTGACGGAGGCCGTAGCGGCTTATGCTCTTGCGTTGGAGGAGTTGGGACTCGGCCGGGGCGACAGGCTCGTGGTGGTTATCGAACCGTGCTTCGAGGCGGTGGCCCTGCTGTGCGCCTGCTCGCGGCTGGGGGTGATCTGGACGCCGGTCAGCCCGGAAAATCCCGCCGCCCGTATCGCAGCCGTGGTTTCAACCGTGTCGGCGCAGGCCCTCGTCGGAACCGCGGCGACGGAAGAACTGGTCCGGTCTTCGGCGCCGGACCCCGATTTTCCGACCGGGATTTGTTCGGAACAGCAGCTCGCCTGGCGCCTGCCGCCGGGCCGGCGAGCGCCGGCGCCGCGGGAAAAAAAGCCGGTGCTGGAAATCGATCCGGCCTATATCGTTTTCACCTCGGGCAGCACGGGCGAACCGAAAGGCATCGTCATGCCGCACAGGTCCGTCTGCAGCTTCTTCGACGTGCTGGTGGAGTTTTGCGGTTTGACGCGGGACGCGGTGGTCGGGACCATGGCGCCGGTCCAATTCGATTTTTGGCTGCTCGATATTGCCCTCGCGTTGGGCAGCGGCGCCGCCCTCGCCTACGTCCCCAGGCCTTCCTTCTATCAGCCCAAACGAATGGCCGGGCACATGAAGGCCCTGGGTGTGACCCAGATGCACGGCGTCCCGTCCATCTGGCCGACCTTGATGCGCCACGCCGAAGCCGAGTTGAAGCAGGTCGAGACCCTGCAAACTATCCTGTTCGGCGGGGAGGCGTTTCCGGTCCCCGCGCTGCGCCGGCTTCAGGACATGCTGCCGCATTTGCGGATGATCAACGCCTACGGCCCCTCCGAGTGTCTCGCCTGTTCGTTCAAGGAGATTCCAAATCCGATTCCCGCCGACGTCGAACGCATCCCGTTCGGTCCCGGCTTCCGCGGCGTCGAATTGATTTCGGTCGACGAGGACGGCCGGGAGATTCTCACGCCGCACACGCCCGGAGAGTTGTATATCCGCGGCGGCAACCTGTTTTCCGGCTACTGGGACAACGAGGAGGCGACGCGGAACGCGATGGCGCCCCGCCCCGGCGCGCCCGAAACCGGCGAACAGGTCTACAAATCGGGGGACATCGTGTATTTCGACGAAGCGGGCGACTACTATTTCGTCGAACGGCGCGACAGCCAGGTCAAGATCATGGGACACCGGATCGAACTTGCGGAGATTGCCGCCGCGCTCCGGAGTTTCCCCGGCGCCGGCGACGCCGTCGTCTTCCAGGCCGGCGGGGAAGCGGACGGTTCGGCTTCGCCGTCCCTGGTCGCCTGCGTCACAACGGTTTCCGGGGCGGATATCGCGCCCCACGAAATCCGGTCCTGGTGTCTGCGAAAGCTGCCAAGACATATGACGCCGGTGCATATCGAGACCAGAGAAGAGTTTCCGCTGACGGCGAACGGAAAGATCGACGTGGCGCGAATCAAGCGGGAGTGGGCTGACAAGCGCGGCGACACGCCATATAGTTGAGGAAGCTACGACGAAAGTGAGGATGCCGTGACGGAAGAAGAATTCGCAACCGCGGTGAATGCTTACCTGGCGGAGAAGCAGCCGGAGATCGATCCGGCGCTGCTGACGCCGGACGCCAACCTGTGGGATCTCGGCTTCGTCGATTCCGTCGGCGCGGCGGATCTGATCCTGTTTATCGAGGAGCTGATCGGGCGGGAGATCGATCTGTCGGCCGGCGACGCCAAACCGGCTGTCTCGGTCCGCGAGATGTACGAGACTTACGCCGCGACGGAATGACCCGGGCCGGGGGCCGCCAAAGCGTTTACAGAAAGCGCCGCCAATGGAGGTGCAGCCGTGAAGCCAACCGAACCGCCGAAGCTCTGCCCGATATCCCAGTTCGATTCGGTCAAGGCGGCGATGATGTCCCCCGATCTGACCGTGAACCATCCGTTTCGCGCGACCAGGATGGTGCTGGGGCCGACGATTCTCGATCTCGAAGGTCCGCGCCATCTGTCGGCCCGGAACATTCTGCTGCGCTTCTTCGCCCGCGCCAGCGCCGAAGACGCGCAGGAAGAACTGATCGCGCCGGTCGTGCGCCGCAACTGGGAGGCGATGGTGGCGGCCGGAGGCGGGGATGCCGTCGCCGATTTCGCCATGCGGGTGCCGCCGGAGGTCGTGTTCCGGGCGCTCGGGCTGCCGGAGGCGGACGCGGCCGAAATCTACCGGCGGGACATCGGCCCGATCGCGGGGTTCATCGCCGACAACCGGACCGGGCACGCCGAGGCGCGGGCGGCCAGCGAACGCCTGTCGGTCTATATCGACGGGCGGCCGGCGCCGGACGATTCCAGCCGGGACGGGATCGGCGAAATCATCGGCTCCTACCTGGACGCCGGCCTCGAACTGTCCGAGGTGATGGCGGACATCACCCTGTTGCTCGCCGCCGGCACGGAAACGACCGTCTGCGCCATCGCCAATCTGTTCTTCCTGATCGGGGAGCACCCTGAGTCGTGGAACGGCGTGTTGTCGGGCGACATCCCGGTGAAGGCGTTCGTCGAGGAGGTCGTGCGCTTCGAGGCGCCGCTGCAGCGCACGTTCCGCTTCGCGCGGCGGACGACCGAGATCGAGCCGGGGACCGTCATCCCGCGGTTTTCCGCCGTCGAACTTGCCTTGTGCAGCGCCAACCGGAACCAGCCGACCCTCGACGAGCCGGAAAACTGGGCGCCGGCCGAAGGGCGGGGCGTCGGCGCAACCTTCGGCTTCGGCCGTCATGTCTGTCTGGGCAAGGCGCTTGCGCTGGCCGAACTGCGCGAAGTCGCGGCGCTGCTCCGCGAGACCAATTTCCAGGCTTCGTCGATCCGGGAGCGTTCGCCGCTGGGAACGTCCACGTTCCGCCGGCCGGCGGCGGTCCGGCTGGCGCTCGGGCCGGATTCCGGTTGAGTCCGGCATTGCCGAATACGGCCGGACATGCGGGGGCCGGCGCGGCCCGTTGGCAGGTGCCGGAGCCGCTCGCCGCCGCCGAGGCCCGGCTGGCCGACGGCGCCTCGATCGTCCTCCGGCGGCACGGCAACCCGGACGGCCCCCGGCTCGTCGTCAGCCACGGCAACGGGCTGGCGGCCGATTCCTACTATCCGTTCTGGTCGCTGCTCGCCGGCCGTTTCGACCTGATCCTCTATGATTTCCGGAACCACGGCTGGAACCCCGTCGGCGACCGCGGGGCGCACAATATTCCGACCTTCGTCGCCGACAACGACGCCGTCGTCCGGGCGATCGACGAGCATTTCGGCGACAAGCCGAAGACCGGCGTGTTCCATTCCATGTCGGCGTTGACGGCGTTCCTTCAGGTGCAGAAGACCGGCGGGTTTTCGGCCATTGTCCTGTTCGACCTGCCGATCTGCCCTCCCGGCGGGACGGTCGCCGATCTGGTCGCCATTGGGCGGCGCATCGGCGTGGCGGCCCGGATGCGCCCCGACCGGTTCGACAGCCTGGAGGATTTCGCCGACGGTTTGCGCGGCTCGCCCTATTACGAACGGGTGCTGCCCGGCGTTCCGGAGCTCCTCGCGCGGACGCTGCTGCGCCCGGCCGGCGGGGGCGGCGGGTACCAACTCCGGTGTCCGCCCGCCTACGAGGCCCAGATACACGAATATGTTTTCGGTTGGGCGGATTACCTGGATCTGGCCAACCTGCCCTGCCTCGTCAAAACCATCGGCTCCGATCCGACGCTGCCCAATTCCTACATGCCGAGCATGGACTTGAGCACCCTCACCTCCCTCGACCACGACTTCCTGCCGGAGACGACGCACTTCCTCCAGATGGAAAATCCGGAGGAATGCGCCGCTCTCGTCGTCGCCTTCCTGGAAAAACAGGGCCTCGCCTGACCGGGACGGCGGGTTCCGTGTTTTGGCCCGCCCCCCTCACCCAGCTTCGGCTAAGGCTCGCAAGCTCGCCAAGCCTCCGCATCCCTCTCCCTCCAGGGGAGAGGGAGCACTTGTCCCCTCTCCCCCTTCTTCAGGGGGAGAGGGTCAGGGTGAGGGGGTTGTTCGCTTCAGCCGGCGGCGGTCAGCCGAGGAGTTCTTTCGCCAATGCCTCGGCGCGCCGCAGGTCTTCGGGGCTGTTGACGTTGAAGAACGGATCGACCGCGCCGGTCTCGAACTCGGCCCACTCGATGCGGCGGGTTTCCGTCCACTGATCGATCTTGAGTATCCGGTCTTCGATCACCGCCTCCCGCAATTCCCCGGCAAGATCGACCTTCCACAGCGAGCACGGCGGGTAGGTTCTGCCGCCGGAAACGGCGCAAACCACCTCGACACCCGGTCCGGCGGCAACTCCCATGAATCGGCCGACAAGGTCGCCGGGCGGGAAAGGCGTGTCGCCCGGCACGGTGACGACCCATCGGGCGTCCGGAACGTTCTCCGCCACCCAGGTCAAGCCCGACAATATCCCGAGCAGCGGCCCGAGGGACTCGTCGGCGATGTCCGGCACGACGGGAAGATCGAATTGCGCGAAACGCGCGGGATCGCCGTTGGCGTTCAGGATAACGGTTCGGACCTGGGGACTTATCCGGGCCAAAATCCAGTCGAGGAGCGTTTGCCCGCCGAATTCCAGGAGGCATTTGTCGCCGCCGCCCATACGCCGGGCCTCGCCGCCGGCAAGTATCACCGCAACGACGCTGTTCACTCCGCACTCACTCCGCCTGGGCGCCCTTCCGCCCATGTTCGGCGGGCTCGTCGGCCGGGGCCCCGTCCCCGGTATCGAATATGATGCGGTGTTCGCCGGAAAGAGCGACAAACCGGCTCCCCCGCGCCCGGCCGATCAAGGTCAAACCGGCCTCGCGGGCCAATTCCACGCCCCAGGCGGTGAAGCCGGATCGTGAAATCAATATGGGAACGTTCATCTGCACCGTCTTGATGACCATTTCGCTGGTCAGCCGGCCGGTCGTATAGAACAGCTTGTCCTCGCCCGTCAGGCCGTTGAGGTACATGTAGCCGGCGATCTTGTCGACCGCGTTGTGCCGGCCGACATCCTCCATATAGATGAGCGGCCTCTCCGAGCGGCAAAGCACGCACCCATGTATGGCGCCGGCCTCGAGATAGAGGCTGGGCGCCGTATTTATTCGTTTGAGCAGTTCGGTCAGCTGCGAGGTCCGAATTCGGACATCGTCCGAGAGGCGGATGTCGTCGAACTTGTCCATCAGGTCGCCGAACACGGTGCCCTGCGCGCAGCCGGACGTGAGCGTCTTCTTGGCGAGCTTGTCCTCGAAATCGGTTTCCTCGCGGGTCCGGACGACGACGGTATCGATGTCTTCGTCGTATTCGACGCCGGTGACCTCGTCCTCGCCGGACAGCATGTTCTGGTTGACCAGATAGCCGACGGCCAGGTACTCGGGATAATCGCCGATGGTCATCATCGTCACGATTTCCCGGCTGTTCAAAAACAGGGTAAGAGGCCGTTCGACCGTTACGGACGTGTCGATGGGCTTGCCGCCCTCATCGATCCCCGAGACCCGGGCCGTCAGCCGGGGATCGTCGGGGTCGGGTGAGATGATCAACTGGTCTTCCTTGGACAAATCGCCGAATTTCCTCGTCTCGCCCTTGACCGATCCGTACCGTGATCAATCAGCGGGGCCGAGGCAAGGACAATAAGGCCCTGGACCGGCCGCCAGAGGCCCGTTCGCGGCTTTCCGATTTCTTCCCGCCAATTCCTGGGAGGTCCAGTTCCAGGACTTGAAGCAGGAGGTTGGCGACCTCCATCTTACGTCCATCGCAGGCCTGCTGATGGCCAAGACTGTTGAGATGATGGACGGGAAGCGGTTAACCTACGCCGATCTGATCGCCGACAACGGCCTTGAAAACGGAGCAAGAAGTTAATGTCAGATTCAGAAGAACCAGTACGACGCCTCTACGCTGTCCGGTTTAATAAAGGGGATACCGAGAATATCTACGCCGATACGGTGACGACCAGAGGAGGGGTTCTTGTCCTTAAGTTGCACGGGGAAGTTGTCGCCAGATACAAGATGGGTGATGTTTCTGGCTATCGCATCGTGGATGACGCATGACCCATCTATTGATCACCAATCCCAATACGCCGGAGCCAATCCCGCTGCGATTTGAGATGATCCGGCGGGCTGCTTTGGAGTTGTGGGGCGAAGCGTCAATTTCGCAAGATAAAATCCTCAAGTGGGTTCGCGACGGGTGCCCGGATGCAGAGGGCGGCCTTCTCAACGCGGCCACACATCAGCCGCCTATCCCGGCGCAGGGTCAGATCGATCCCGGCGAATTCATGGCTCGGTTGCTTAAACAGGGGGTATTCCTGCGGGTCTAAACGCAATACGCTCCGCTGACTTTGGCGGAAGCGTTCTCAAGTCCAAGGCACATTCACTGGAATCGGAAGGACGTCTGGGAATACACTTCCGATCAAAGGTGGATAGGTGGTACCTAGATATTTCTCGATCCCATCTCTGTCTCGTGGATTTGTTTCTGCCCACGAAACAAAGAGGCCGTGATGACTGTAGGCCATAATGTTCTCGTCTTGGCGATGTTCGCTTAGACGATCTGCAATGTTACCCTGTCCGATGCGAACCACGCGACCGGGTTGACCCCTATACCAGATCATATATACGCCTTGAGCGGTGACTCCGTCCAGATTGACGCGCTTGAAGTCACACGGTTCGTTTTCTTCACACTTTATCCAGCTCAATTGATACATGATTTTGAACTCAGGCTTCTTGAGGCAAGTGTTCGTCGAAAGTCTCGTAGGGAATTCCCAGCTTGATTGACATGAGGCTGTTAGTAACCTGGAAAAGCGTGGCCAAAGTAGGAATGGTGAGTGACTTATCTGCGCGAGCCTCGGCGATGGCTTTGCTGAGCAATGTATTGGGAACCAGGATTTCGTGAATTGCGAGACGATTTGCTTCCTGTTCCTCCTTCGTCTCAAGGCGGCTTTGGTAAAGGCCACTTTCTTCGATGCCGTCGCCGATCTCATCGCGGTGTAGAATAAAGTGGGCAATTTCATGGGCGATCGTGAAACGCCGCCTCTCCACAGGATGATTGCCATTGACGAAAATCGCAAAACCGCTAGGGCCGCCGTTCTGGTTGTCCTTCAAAATCTGCCCAGACACTTCATCGGTGGGCCAATCAGATACCCGAAAAACCTCCAATCCGAGGGCGTTAGCGATGGGAACCGCCATAACGGGGTACGTCAACTGATGGTTTCTAACGATTGCCATGCACTCGGTGAAGAGATATGGGACAGGTCTGACGTCCTCTGGCATGTCACTCATCTTCCTTCTCGGGTTCTAGATTTGGTTTCCCCAATGGCATTTCTCCAACTTCTTGAGAGGTGGCACCGGGTGATGGTTCTGTGTCCCCACCTCTTCCTGCAAGCCAGGACGCTAACAGATCATCCGCTTTTTTGGTGGCTACGGTATCAGCCGTCACCTCAGCAACTGACCTTGCCGTATCATCTGCGGCCTCTCTTGCCATTTTAACAGCGGCGTCCTTGATGGTCTGAAACCCGAGGAAGGCACTTACCGCGATGAAGATAATCACTGCCGTAAGGGTGATCTGGAGAATTGCCAGAGACATGGGGAGGGTGCCAAACGGATTGTAGAGACTAGGCGAGTTGCCGAACTCGCTAGAAGGCACGTTCGCGGGGACCTGCTGCGCCTTCATGCCATACGATGCAGCGACGTAGGATACTAGGCCAGTGAGCACCACCCCCAAAATAATGATGAGCACCATGCGGCCATGCCTCATGGTAACCTGTTCCGCACCGGAGCGACCTCCCTCCTACGCGCGATGGCATCAGGGCACGACTTTTGGCTGACGTGCCGCAGATTCTCAAAAATTTGGAGCATGGGACTAGGCGCTTCGTACGCCGTTGGGTCGCCCAGTGTCAACGGTAAGTTGGCTATACATGAGGCGCCTCCCGGTCATCACGAAATTATCCTATCGGGCGACGGTCAGGGGTGCAACACCGGAAAAATACAATTTTTGGAAGTAGAACGCCCCGCTGACTTTGGCGAGCGCGGGGCGAGGGTGTATCATTTCCGTTTTTTTCGGCGCGGCGCCTTCTTTTTTGATGACGGCCGTCTGAATCCTTTCTTACCGTTCTCAATGTCAATCTCGGCTACATAGTCGGTGGCATGGCTGGGCGGATCCTGGAAAGTCATCCACGTACTTCCATGTTTATGAGTTAGGGCAAAATCCCCCCTTCCGATTATATCCATTCCAATCAACACGTCGCACCCATGAAAATCGCCATCGACGACATTCAGGCCGGAAAACGCGACCGCGTTCGGTAAATACAAATTTACCAAATAGACCTTGGCTAGCCTTGTGCCGTTCGCAGTGTGATTTTCGATTTCGTTTGTGGATTCTAAGCCCAAGTCTTGAATTACCTTCTGGGAAATGGCTGTCATCGTTGCCCCTGTATCCCAGATGGCTTTGACATGGTGTATCGATGGTTGTTTCGCGCCAGAAGAAGGATGGAATGGCTCGGAAATTCCGACGTCCACCGCGAGTTCCCGCACCCGCGTTGAATACTTTATCGTAAATGCTAACTTTGAATTTCTCGATGGCAATCTGTCAGATCACCCTAGGTCCTGTTGACAATTAACGGACTATTCATGGTTGGCGTGATTCAAGCAAGACCGTTTCAACTGGCGGGAGCGTGTCATGCTTCGACGGGAACTGACGGATATGCAATGGGACCGGATCAAGGGTTTGGTTCCGGGCAAAGAGGCGGATCGCGGCTCCACGGGTCGGGACAACCGCCTGTTTGTGGACGCCGTGCTGTGGATCGCCCGGGCGGGTTCGCCGTGGCGCGATCTGCCGGACGCCTTCGGCAACTGGAACAGCGTCTACGTGCGCTTTTCGCGGTGGGCCAAGGCGGGGGTTTGGGAGAGTCTTTTCAATGCCTTGGCGGAGGATCCCGACTTCGAATACCTGATCGTGGATTCGACCATCGTGCGGGCGCATCAACATGCCGCCGGCGCAAAAGGGGGGCTCAGGCTCAGGCCATCGGCCGCTCGCGCGGCGGCCTGACGAGCAAAATCCACATCACCGTCGATGGCCTGGGCAATCCCTTGCGGTTCATCCTCACCGGCGGCCAGGTGGGCGACGTCACCCAGGCCGAGGGGCTGATCGCCGGGCTGCCGGGCGAGACCCTGATCGCCGACACCGCCTACGACGCGAACCGCTTCCGCGCCCGCCTCGACAGCGCCGGGATGGTGGCGGTGATCCCCTCCAACCCGTCGCGGGCACAAGCCGTGCCGTACGACCCCGAACTCTACAAGGAAAGGCACGTCGTCGAATGTTTCATCAACAAGATCAAGCACTTCCGCCGCATCGCCACACGCTACGAAAAGACCGTCACCGCCTACATGGCCATGCTGTGCCTCGTCGGGGCGCTCATTTGGATGCGATAAATGTCAACAGGACCTAGAACGAAATACGGCCGGGGCTTCCTCCTCGACCGGAATACATTGGCGAATGAGGAAGCTACCGGGTTGAAATTGGGATTTCGCTTCAAAATAGGCGTCGAGCTGGTCATCAAAAAAACCGATTACGGAGTCCTTATGAATAACAACATATTTTCCGTAATGTTTCGTCGTAAATTCTGCCTGACGATGTTTAAAGACGGCGATTTCTTGTTCCAACGACACGTTCACGTTCCTGTTACACAGTCAACGGTTTTTCGAAAAATTTTCCCTTGACGCTGTTTTAGAGGCCCGTCTTGGCGCAAATCAAGAAAAAATTTTGCTTCTGGAGCTCTAACTCATTGATTAATAACGAAATTAAATATAATGCACTTCTCTTGGCGATAGTCCTCGTGGTCTCCGGTTGCGAGGACAAGGAGGCGGCATACGATTCCGGATACGGAGATGGCTACGCCGTGGGATACAACACCACCTGCCAAATCAGGAGAACCTTGATCGAGGGGAATTGGTCAAGCGAGTCGTATTCCAAAGGATATGAGGTGGGCATGGTCGCTGGGATCAATGCCTGCAACGCCACGCGCCGAAATTCAAACTGATGCACTACCGGCCATTGCGACAATTGCACCATCCCTTGCGCTTGCCACCGAAATAGGGCCGCCCGTGCCCAGCCTCAATCATTTACGGTCATCTCTTGCCACTCATTCCCTGAAGGCACTGACTTAGGCCCATGGTGTAAACGGCTCGGCGCACCGACAATTCCTTTCCAACAACAAGCGGTTGGACCGCCCTGATCATGGTCTCGACGTTTTCGCGCTGCATCATTTTAAGCAGTTTGAGGGCCTCATCTTTGCCTAGTGTAACGTCCAATTTGTTGTCCCTAATCCCCTGCATGAAACAGGGGTCAATGACGTACTCAATGATCTCGGCCCTCGTGTCTGCCGACGCTTGGACAGGATGTGAAATGGCGATGACGGCGGCAACGGACAACAGAATTTTCTTCATGGGAATCTCCCGCTTGCCAACCCGGCGGGTGCCGGGCCGTTTGCATCACCACATGGGTATGTGAGGATCCCGCCTATTCGCCGGGCCGGGGAGCTACCCCAAGCCGGGTCTAGGGCTGTTGTATTCAGCGGGCGACCCGACAGAGCGGGCACCCAGTGGTGATGCAGCGGATACGATATTGCACTCGCCTACGGGGCGGCAATGCCTAAATTTGGCGTGATGGCCATCAAGGAGAATGACCCATGACGAAAGCCGCAAAGCAGAAGATCGACCGGCCGGAAGTCAGGTTGAAGCCGTCGGATAATTAGCCCTCACCAGCTACCTATATGGGGCCGGTTCGAATTCCCCACAAATTCGTTGGGGATGACAATCGGCCGGCGCGGGCATATGTTAGGCGCACCCCGGAAATCGCCCGATGGGCGCCGGGGGTTTGTCGTCAGTATGAGTTGCCGCGAAGATGTCGAGCCTAATTGACCCTTTTGGCAGGACGGTATCGTACCTCAGGGTATCGGTCACGGACCGGTGCAACTACCGGTGCGTCTATTGCATGTCGGAAAACATGACGTTTCTGCCGAAGTCGGACCTGCTGACCCTCGAGGAACTCGAGCGTCTTTGCGCGGCATTCATCCGGCGCGGCGTCGACAAGCTTCGGATTACCGGCGGGGAACCGCTGGTCCGCCGGAACGTCATGTCGCTTTTCCGGAATCTCGGCCGGTACCTGGAGACCGGCGGTCTCAGGGAACTCACGCTGACGACCAACGGAAGCCGGCTCGCCGAATTCGCCGATGAGCTTTATGACTGCGGCGTCCGGCGCATCAACGTCTCCCTCGACTCGCTCGATCCGGGCAAGTTCAACGACGTGACCCGCTGGGGACGGCTGGATGACGTGATGCGCGGGCTGGAGGCCGCCAAATCGGCGGGCCTCGAGGTCAAAATCAATGCCGTTGCGCTGAAGGGTTACAACGACGACGAGTTGGACGATCTCGTGGAGTGGGCCGGCCGCGAGGACTTCGATCTCACCTTCATCGAAACCATGCCGCTTGGCGAAATCGACGAGGACCGCACGGACCGGTACCTGCCGCTGAGCGCCGTTCGCGAGCACCTCGAGCGGAGATGGACCCTGGAAGAGACCGATTATCAAACCGGCGGGCCGGCCCGATATGTGACGATCAAGGAAACCGGGAAACGGCTCGGCCTTATCACTCCGCTGACCCACAACTTCTGTGAAAACTGCAACCGGGTGCGGCTGACCTGCACGGGAACGCTCTACATGTGCCTGGGCCAGGAGGATGCCGCCGATCTGAGGACGCCGCTCAGAATGAGCGAGGGAGACGGCCTCCTGATGGACGCCATCGACGAGGCGATCGGGCGAAAGCCGAAGGGCCACGACTTCGTTATCGATCGGGCCGGCGCCGATCCCGCGGTCGGCCGGCATATGAGCGTAACGGGCGGGTAGCGGCGGCCCGCACGCTGGATCACCCGCCATGGACTTCAATTCACTATCGATTGTCGCGGACGGCCACGCCGAGGCGGCCCAAGCGCTGGAACGCCTTTCCGAGCGATATCCGGCCGCCGATGCCGAGCAGGCCGACCTGATCGTCGCCATCGGCGGCGACGGCTTCATGCTCTCGACCCTTCACCGCTTCATGGAAAGGCAAATTCCCATATTCGGGATGAACCTGGGCTCCGTCGGGTTTTTGATGAACGAGTACCGGGAGGAGGGCCTGCTGGAGCGGCTGCGGAAGGCGGAAGCGATCGAGCTTCAGCCCCTTCACATGCTGGCGACCACTGCGGGCGGAGAGAGGCACGAAGCGCTGGCCATCAACGAAGTGTCCCTGCATAGGGAAACCCGGCTCGCCGCCAAGGTCCGGATAAAGCTGGATGGGGTGGTGCGGCTGGAGGAACTCGTTTGCGACGGCGTCCTGGTTTGCACGCCGGCCGGCAGCACTGCGTACAATCTCTCCGCCCACGGCCCGATCATCCCCCTCGGCGCGGGGCTGCTCGGCCTGACGCCCATCAGCGCATTCCGGCCCCGGCATTGGCGCGGGGCGCTGCTGCCGCAGAACGCGGTCGTTACCTTCGAAATTCTCGACCACGATCTCCGGCCGGCCAGCGCCGTCGCGGATTTCACCGAAATTCGCGATGTGGTTTCCGTCGAGGTCCGGGCGACAAGCAGTCCGGCCCCGGCCCTGGTATTCGATCCGGAGCACAATCTGGAGGAACGAATTCTGACCGAGCAGTTCGTTTCGGTCTAGCGGGCTGGCCGCCCTATTTGGAATCGATCCCGACCCCCAAAGCGTGGATGCCCCGGACAAGCCGGGGCATGACGGCTTCTTTGATTCAGCACCACTCGTCATACCCCGCTTTATGCGGGGTATCCAGATTCTCAATTGTTGAACCACGGAGACGGTGAGACAGTGAGATTGGAGGAGCTAACCATTCCTCCTCAGTGAACTCTGTGCCTCTGTGGTGAGATTCCTATTTCGTGGATGCCCGTGTCGGGCACGGGCATGACGATTGGAGTGTGCCGTATATCCTCTCGTCATACCCCGCTTTATGCAGGGTATCCAGGGGCGGGAGTTCGCGGATGCTCCGTCACTTTGCGGGCTGGCCGCCCTATTTGGAATCGATCCCGACCGCCTGTTCCAATCCCGTGAAACCGTCTTCCCGAAGCAGCCGCGCGAGGTCCCGTGAAATTTCGGACACGATGCCCGGCCCATGGAAAATCAGCGCCGAGTAAATTTGCACCAGCGACGCCCCTGCCCTGATTTTTCGATAAGCGTCCTGGGCGGATGCAATTCCGCCGACGCCGACGATGGGAATCGCGCCGCCGGTCCGGCGGTAAATGTCCGTCAGGACTTCGGTTGAACGTTCGAAGAGAGGCGCGCCGGAAAGGCCGCCCGTCTCCGAGCGGTGCCGGCTGGCAAGGCCGGCCGGCCGTTCAATGGTCGTATTGGTGGCGACAATGCCTTCCACCGACCGATCCACCGCGAATTCGCAGATGGCGTGCAGCTCGTTTCGATCCAGATCCGGCGCCAGCTTGAGGACGACAGGCACACCCTCCGCGCCCGCCTCACGGCGGGCTTCCCGGACGCCGTCGAAAATCCGGGTCAGGTTGTCCAGTGTCTGCAGCGATCTGAGGCCGGGCGTATTCGGCGAGGAGACATTGACGACGATATAGTCCGCGTGAGGCGCCACCGCCCGCGCACCTTCCGCATAATCCTCGATGCGATCCGGCGAATCCTTGTTCGCGCCGACATTGGCGCCGATGACAACGCCGCCGTCGCGGGTCCGGGCCGAAAGCCTGGAAACAAATGCAGGGAGACCGTCATTGTTGAAGCCCAAGCGATTGATGATGGCCCGGTCTTCATCCAACCGAAATAACCTGGGCTTCGGATTTCCAGGTTGCGGTCTGGGCGTGACCGTACCCACCTCGATAAATCCGAAACCGAGAGACGTGAGGCCCCGAAGGGCGACGCAATTCTTGTCGAACCCGGCGGCCAGGCCGATGGGATTCCTGAACGCCTTTCCCCATACTTGGGACAAAAGGATTTCGTCATCGGCGGACGGCCGGGTTCCCGCCACGCCCCATTTCAGCGCTGTGATTGCGAGATCGTGAGCGGTCTCCGCATTCAATTTGTGGAGCGCCCAAACGCCGGCGCGGTCAATTATCGGCAACATCCATCATCCCGTTGAGCTCCGCGCCTTCTTATAGACGCAGAGTTCGATCGGCGCCATGGCGCGGCAGGGCTAGACGATCAGCCAGAACGGGAAGGTGTCGGGCAGAATCTCCGGAAGCCAGATCTTCAGATAGGAATGATGGAAGCTCAGGTGCATGATCCGCTCGTAAAAGCCGACCAGGAACAACCAGCCGCAGCCCGCATACATCAGAGCGAGGCGCCGGGAATACCCTCCCCAACGAATGAGGTAGGCGGCTATGAATATTGGAATAGCCAGTTTTTGACCCACCACGAGCATTATCAGCAGCATCAGTATCAGGTAGCCGAAGAACGTCGCCGACTTCGCCAAAACCGCCTGCTCGGAGCCTACGGCCATTGCCCCGCCAAGGCCTCCGTTCATCGATGTCGCCGCTCGAAGATCCCGGGTATCGAAAAAGAAGGTGAAGGCCGCGAATATCACCCCCGGTACGGCAATGGTAATGGGAAATGCCTGAACCGAATCCGGCCATTGCAGCGCGTGAATACCCGCACCCGCAAAGACGACCAGCAATCCCAGCGAGAAGGGCCAGGAAACGACCGGGTTCTTTGCGCGGCCCTCGCCGGCATCGGGCTCGCTTCCCTCATCGTCGGAACGTTTTGCCTTGATGACGCCCCGTGCGGCAAAAACGATGGTGAGGACGATCAGTGCAAAAATGATGAGAACGATTGGCCGCCCCATCCAACCAATGCCGTCGTAGGCGCGCATGCTGATCTGGAAGGAATTTTCCATTATGGAGCCGAGGATGAGGGCGAGGATGAGCGGGGGCCGCGGCCACCCGCCCTTCTTCATGGTGTAGCCCACGATCCCCATGATGATGCAGGTCACCCAGTCACCGACCGAGGAACCGCCAAGCCACGCACCCATGAAGACGAACAGGATCACGCCCGGGACGAGCAGATGACCCGGAAGGAATGCAACTCGAGCGATCTGACGACTCCAGACCATCAAGAGCGCGGTCGCCATGATATTGGCCACGACGATCATCCACACCATTCCAAAGGTCAGGTGCAGTTCGGAGGTCAGCATATCCGGACCGGGCTTCAGGCCTTGGATAAGGAGCGCACCCAACAGGATGGCTGCACCCAGGCTCCCGGGGATGCCGAACGCCACGGTCGGAACCAATGAGCCCCCTTTGGTCGCGTTGTTGGCTGCTTCCGGTGCGATAACGCCGCGAATGTCACCCTGGCCGAATTGCGATTTGTCTTTTGCGCTCTGAACCGCATGACCGTACGCAACCCAGTCGACGATTGCCGCACCCAGGCCCGGCAACATGCCCACATAGGTCCCGATCGCCGCACACCGCGTCGCAAGCCACCAATGACGAAAAGCGTCCTTGATGCCCTCGATCATCCCGCCGCCGCCGGCCTGTTCCTTGGGAACACGGGAGATGGAGATATTGCGGGTCGCCAGCTCCATGAGTTCGGGAATCGCGAAAAGCCCCAGAACCACGGGAATGAGAGGCAAATTGTCGATGAGGTAGTCGGTGCCGAAATAGTAACGTGGAATGGCTACCGTCTCGGCATACCCGATTGTCGACATCATCAACCCGAGGGCCGCAACCGCCAGGCCTTTCATGATCGATCCGCCGCTCAGGGAACCGACCATCGCGAGGCCCAGAACGCCCAGCATGAAGAGTTCCGGGGACCCGAACGCGAGGATGATGGGCAGGATGAGCGGCAGCGATGCGGCGAGGATCAAGGCGCCAAATACCCCGCCAAATGCAGAGACGGTAAAGGCGGCGCCGAATGCCCGCGACGCATGCCCCTTTTGGGCCAGCGGGTAACCATCCAATATCGTTGCCTGGGAGGCGGCGGTGCCGGGAATTCCCAGCATCACCGACGCGATGGTGTCACTGGTCGTGGTGACGGCGAACATCCCCAACAGGAGAGCGAAAGCCGGCACCGGATCCATGCCGAAGGTGAACGGCAACAGGAGAACCAGCCCGATGATGCCGCCGAGACCCGGAATGGCGCCAAGCCAAATTCCAATGAAAACGCCGAGAAACAGGAAGCCGATCGACGGCCACTCGAATACCTGGCTCAGCCCCAGTAAGAATGCCTCAAGCATGTTGCGCTCCGCTCCCGGTAAACCTAAGCCGCAACATGCCGGAGCCGGCCAAACCGGAACACTGCGGAGGCGAGTGGCTCCGAGTTCCAGTCAGTACCTATCGGCTTGCGACGATCCGCATCCCAAAATTGTGCGATGGAATTCCCACCGTATTCACAATACTGGGCAATACGGATCATGATCGCAATGCTCGATTTGCAATTGCGGTCAAGACTTTCGGACGGCGTAGGCCGGAGGTGACGCTTCCAGCCCGTATTTCCCGTCAGGGTCACGGCCTGCGTCGCGTCCAGGCGTTCGAGCCGCCAGGAGCGGCCCGAAAAGCGTAGCGGCACCTACGGTTGAGGGCCGCGACGACGCGGGCGGGCGCCGGGGCGCGACCCGAAGGGCGGCGCTCTCGGGCCAACAGCGTGCGTCGAGGCGCTTGCCCGATGTCACCGCATCACGCGCCCGCGCGCGTGTGAACGCGCGACGCGCGGCGCGCCTCTCCTGCTCCGTCGGCCCGACAACGCCGCGCAGACCATGACCCTGGCGGGAAATGCGGGCTAGCGATTCTTGAAACCCGGCGGCATCAATGCCCGGTCGCCGAACCACCAGACGGTCGCCGTCGAAGCGGAGAAGAATACGTCAAGAAACTGGTCGGCGGATCGCGGGCCAACACCTATACCCTGGTCTCCTACAACGCCGCGCCGATCGAGAATAAGACCCTGCTGTGGGCCGCGCCGGTGGTCTGGGTCAAGCGCGCTTAGGTTCCAGCGGCTCCATTCATTTCAGGACGGACGCCATGCCGGTTGACTGGCCGGTTGACTGGCCGGGTGACTGGCGGCGGCTCGGAGAATTGCACCGGCGATATGACGGTCCGGTCCCGGATGCCGAACGGCGCCTCGCTCTCCACGGCCGCCGGGACAAAATATTTTCACGGCGGCAATTCATGCGGTCGCGCATCGCCTTCTGCTTCGAGGTTCTGCGGCCCGCGCTCCGCGCCGGGGTCTCGGACCGGCGCCGGCTCACGGAACGCCGGCTCCTCGGTCATTTCCGGGACCTCTCGGCTTACATCAGGCTGACTTCGGCCGGCTGAAGGCCGGTCCGGTGGGTCGGGCATGACGGGTGGTGCTGAATCAAAGAATCTCGTTATGGCCGGGCGCCACTGGACTGGCTTTGCCGAGCCAGCCGGCAAAGTGGCCCGGCCATCCACGGGTGCCGCAGCCCCAAAGCGCGGATGCCCGTGTCAAAGCTTGTCCTCCGGCCGGCGAAGCCGGTCCGGTGGGCACGGGCATGACGGCTTCTCCAACCACAGAGACAGTGAGACGGTGAGATTGGAAGAGATAACCATTCCTCCTCAGTGAACTCTGTGTCTCTGTGGTGAATATCCTGGATGCCCCGCCACTTTGCCGGCTGGCCGGCAAAGCCGGTCCAGTGGGTCGGGGCATGACGGCTTGGTTTTGGCGATGACGGCTTGGTTCGCGCCAGCTAGCCTTTGAGCCGCGCCCGGGCCTGCTTCACCAGATGCTCGTTGAACCGGCGCCGGGCCCGGGCCGCCTCCTCGGGCGTCCATTCCCGAAAACCCTTCCCGGCGTCCATGCCCAGTTCCCCGGCCGCCACCTTGTCGGTCAGCAGTTTCTGAGGTTCGGCCGAGCGGTCCAGATCGGCCAGCAGCGTCCGGTGAATGTCGAGGGTCAGGCCGAGCCCGACGAGATCGGAGTTTTCCAGCGGGCCCATGACGGCGAGCCGCATGCCGAATCCCTCCTTGACCACCAGGTCGGCGGTCTCCGCATCGCAGATTCCGTTTTCCACCAGGGCGATGGCTTCCCGCTTGAGCGCGTGCTGGAGGCGGTTGCCGATAAAGCCGGGCACGTCCTTCTTCACGTGGACGGCGGTCTTGCCCACCGAGCGCAGCAGTTCCATCGTCGGTTCGACGATCGCCGGGTCGGTCCGGTCCCCCTGGATGACTTCCACCAGCGGCACCAGATGCGGCGGGTTCCAGAAGTGGGTGCCGATCACCCGGCCCGCGTCATCCAGCTCCCGGGCGATTTCGCCGATGGGGAGTCCCGATGTATTGCTGGCGAGGATCGTCCGACCGCCGGTCAGGGATACCAGGGCGGAAAATATTTGCCGCTTCAGCTCCAGCTTTTCCGGCGCCGCCTCGATCACCAGATCGGCATCGCCCACCGCGCCCGCGAGGTCGCCCGTCAGCTCCAGGCCATCCAGCGGGGCGGCATCCAGTTCCAGCAGATCGAAAATCGACCGGATGCGCTCGGGCACGCTCGCCAGCGTATCCGGGTCAGGGTCCTGCAGCGCCACCGGATGCCCGGCGGCCAGAAACACCTGCGCGATGCCGTGGCCCATGAGGCCCGCGCCGAGGACAGCGATCCGTTTCATCGGCGGCGCCTAGCCGGCGGTGAAGCCGCCATCCACATACATGACCTGGCCCGTGCAGAAGTCGGATGCCGGCGAAAGGAGATACAGCGCCATTCCCATCAGGTCCTCGACCTCCGCCAAACGGCCCAAGGGGATTCGCGAGAGCGATCTGGCGCGGGTCGCCTGCCCCAACTCGTCGTCTTCGTCATACATCCACGCCGTGAGCTTCGAGCGGAACACGGTCGGCGCGATGGCGTTCACGGTGATGCCGTACTTCGCCCATTCGGTCGCCAATACCCGGGTCAATGAATCCGTGGCGCCCTTCGAGGCGCAGTAACCGGTATAGCCGGAGATGTTGCCGTGGCGCCCGCGAACGGATGACATCATGACCATCTTGCCCCTGACCTCGTTTTCGATCCAGTAGGTGCCGAGGGCCTTGGCCATGAACCAGTTGCCCCGGACATTGGCATCCATGACCGCCTGCCAGGTCTCATAGTCGAGTTCGTGGATGAACCCGGCCTTGTTGTAGCCGGACCCGATCGCCAGCATGTCGGCGCCGCCGAACTCGTCGAGGGCGGCCTCGAGCATGGCCTCGGCGTCTTCGAGCGTATCGGGCCGCCGGTAGACGGGAATTGCGTTTCCGCCGGCGTCCTTCACATCGGCGACCGCCTCGTCCAGGTCTTCCCTGGTCCCGGATGCCATGACCACATTCGCGCCTAGCGCGCCCAACGCAATCGAGACACCGCGCCCGAACGCGCCCGAGGCGCCGGTCACGACGGCGGTCTTGCCCTTCACGTCGAACATGCTAAGCGGATTCCTGAGGGTGTCGCTGATCTCCCCCATGCGGGCCTCCCAATTCCGTTGCCAAGGTCTTTTCGTCAGCTGCCGGTCTCGAACCGGAAATTCTGTTCGGGATCGATCACCGCCAATATGCGCACCCCGCATCCGTCTCCGCCCTCCCAACGCCATGGGAAGCACATGAAGGTGCAGCGCTTGCCGGTTACCTCGTCCAGATCCCCGCCCACATTCTCGATACCCGGGATGCCGCCGCCGATCATCAGCGTCTTGTGTCCGGCCTCCCAATCCGGGAAGTCCTCCTTCGGATCCCGGCCGAACTCGGCTTTGTATTCCTCGATCAGGTGGGGGTGGGTCGGCCCAAGGCCATGATCGACCAGCTTGGTCGCCATGGGATGGTCGTTGGATTGCACGTCATAACCCACCAGTTTGACCTTCTTGTCCACCAGCCACTGGGCGCCTTCCTTGTAGATGCCCGGCGAGTAGGCGAAGTAGTCGTCGGTGTCGTCCATGTGATGATGCATGCCGGTATTGATCATCACCATGTCGCCTTCGCGGATTTTCGGCCGGGCATTTTCCAAATCCTCGGGCGTGATCACTTCCCAGCGCTTTTTCGGAATCGAAACCGCCACGCCGGTGCCGAAGAACCGCCAGATGGGATAATCCATGATATGCGGCGTATTTTCCGTCACATGGAGGGGAGCATCCATATGGGTGCCCCGGTGCATGATGCCTTCGAACTCGGCCTGGTAGACGCCGTCCTTGGCATGGAATTTCCTGACGTGGACGTTGACCCCCGGGGTCGACGGCCACTCCGGCATGTGATGACCCCAATTCTGGCTCAGATTGTAAATGGTCAGGCTTTCATTGCCGCCCGCCAGATCCAGGTCTTCGGATGTGCGGATATCGTCCATGTCAGTCCACCTCCTTGCCGCTGTCGATCCGGCAGTTTCCGCCGGGATCGATCATGGCCACGAATCTCACCGGGCACGCATCGCCCTCGTCCCATTTCCACGGCGCGCCGTGGAACGTGGCCCGCTTGCCGAGCAGATCATCCACATCCCCGCCGACCTGTTCAATGGTGGGGATGCCCGCGGCCAACAGCGTCTTGTGCGCCGCGTTCCACTCGGGAAAATCGTCCTTCGCACTGCGCCCCGTCGCCTCCTCGTATTTCGGAACCAGCCGGTTCATCAGCGGCCCGCCCCGGTGCGGGCCCAGCGACGTCGCCAGGGGGTGATCGACCTGCGGCGTATCGACGGCCACGAGCTTGACCTCGCGGGCGACCAGCCACTCGGCAGCCTCCTTCGACAGTCCCGGTGAATCCCCGAAATATTCGAGGCTGTCGGAATATTTATGGTGCCAGCCGGTGACGATAACGACGAAATCGCCGCGCCGGACGCCGGGAGCCGCCGCTTCGAGGTCTTCCGCGGTCACCAGTTCCCACATCCCCTTGGGAACGGCGAGGACGACGCCATTGCCGAACAGATGCTCCAGCGCGATCTGGCCGACGGCGGCGCCGCGCTGAACCAGATGAAGCGGCGCATTCATATGAGTGCCGGAATGCATGACCATCCTGATGCGATGGGTCATGACGCCATGTTGCGCGTGCTTGACGGAACGATACATCCGGACGTCGTCGTCGCCCGGCATGGAGGGCGCGCCCACGCCCCACACGTGGCTGAGCTCGAACAATTGAAGGCCCGAATAGGGATCGACAACGGCATTCATGAGGAGTTTTCCCCGCTAGACTATTTGGCTTCCATCGGGTCCGTTCGCAGCCCGCAAAAACGGATCACGTTCATTTTTGAGTTGGCATTTTTGAGTTTGGGCCGGTCTTTGTCAAATGCCCAATGGGCATGGGCGCTGACCAGACCTGCGGGACCCCCTCCGGCAAGGGGAACCCGCGCCGATCCGTGCATCTGCTTATTGAATCGCCTCGGATTTTCGGACCCCGTTGATCATCGAGGTCTGCATGAGTATTTCCCGCGATTTCCCGGCGTCCGCGGCAACCGCTCTCAGCTCGTCCTGCCGCCGCTTTCGGACGGCCGGGTCCTTCTCCTCGAGATTCTTCTTGTTTCGGATCGTCTGCGCCTGGACGTATTCGACGGCGATGGGCCGGCGCTGGCGGTCATACCGGTCGAGGAGATCGTCACTCTCTCCGCCGCGAATGATGCGGACCAGCTTGTTGGCGAGGTTGATGCCGTCATGCAGCCCGCCGTTCATCCCCATTCCGCCCAACGGGTTGTTGACGTGCGCCGCATCGCCGGCAAGCAGAATACGTCCCTTCCGATAGGTTTCCGCGACCCGCTGATTTACGCCGTAGAGGGTCCTGTGGTCGATCGAGTAGGCGGAGTCCCAGGGCGCCAGCCGATGCAGCCGGTTTTGAAGGTAGGTCTCGTCAAACGCTTCCTCCCGAGTCATTTCCATGGGGATGGGAAACAGAAAGCGCCAGAATTCCGGCGCATGGATCAACGCGCACCACTCGGTCGGGTGAGAGATGTAGGCCACATGGCCCATGTCGGGAACGATCTCGTTCACCGGCTCGGGAACGCTGATGGTGACGAACTGTTCGGGGTAGGTAAATCCGGCAAATTCGATTCCCTGCGACTTTCGAACGGCGCTCCGCGAGCCGTCGCATCCGATCAGATAGGTTCCGGAAACCTCCTCTTCTCCGTCAGGCGTCGAATAGGCGACCGTAACGCCCTCGCCGGTCTGCGACGCGCCGGTCACCCGGGCATCGAATCGAAACTCCGTATCGCTGAACGGTTCCAGCATCTCGTGGATGACGCGGGTGAGCTTGAACTGCTCACACTGGAGCCGGTAGGGATGATTGGTTTCGTCGGCAATCAGAGCGTGGTCGAACTCGGCCACCAGTCCGTCATCGAGGTCCCGATATTGAATTGATGGCGTGACCAGACCCTGTTCGATGAGTTTCGGCGTCACGTCCAACTCGTCGAGCATATCAAGGCTTGGCGGGTGGAACGTCGAGGCGCGAAGGTCCTGGATCAGCCCGGCCTCCGCCTCGAGCAGCGTCACGGGGATGCCGGCGTTGGACAGGACCAATGCGGCGACGCAACCGACGGGCCCGGCGCCCGCGATGATGACGCTGTTCTTGCTTGCCATCGGAATAGGGTCCAATTACGGCCAAAGACGGCCAAAGACGAGATGACGAATTCGAAAGATTGTATGCAATTATCGGGCATCGATTGCCAGCCGGTCAATTGAGCCGGATGCGCCGGAATTGCCCGGCTGTGGCGCACTCCTTTTGGGGCGCACTCCACCCGTCATGCCCGTGCTTGACACGGGCATCCATGAACTTCCGACCCCCTCACCCAGCTTCGGCTAGGCCGGGCTGCCGCCCGGCACGCCTCCGCATCCCTCTCCCCCCGATGGGGGCGAGGGAGTATCGGTGGTGTCCCCTCTCCCCCTACTTCAGGGGGAGAGGGTCAGGGTGAGGGGGTCATAAGGTATGAGAATGAAGGGGTTGCGCAAACGGCCTCCAAAACGCCGGATGCGCTTCCCACTGGAAGCAGCACCCTCTAAAACCGCTCCAGCAGCCAGCCCCGGCCGAAGAACTTGTCGTCGATCCCGTTGGTCCTGAACGTGTGCCAAATGGTCGCCACGTTGATCGGAATGACCGGTTTGCCGAGCTGTTTCTCGAGCGCCGGGAATATATCGAGCGCCGTCAGGTTGGTCCCCGCCTGGACGATGGCATCGACATCGTCCCCGTCGAGCTGGTTCATCACCGCGTCGATGACTTCGCCGGGCGGCGTGTGGGCGATGGACGTGGCCGTGTCGCATTTCAATCCGACCACGTTCGACACCTCATAGCCGGTTTCCTCGAGAAAGCGGTGAACCTGCTCGTCGCCGACCGGCTGGTACGGCGTGAGCGCGGCGACCTTCCTGGCGCCGAAGGCCTTGAGCGACGCATCGAGCGCATTGGCGCCCGTCGTTATGCCGATCTCGTCGCCGCAAACCTCCCGAAGCCCCGCGGTGAACTCGGCGTTGCCCTCCAAGCCGCCCCAAAACGTCTCGGCGGACATTCCCATCATGATGTGCGACGGCTCGCAGGTCATGGCATCGCGCATGGCATGCGGGATGGTGTGCCGAATGGCGTCGACGAAGGCCATGAACATATCGTCGCTGGAAAGATCGGGCTGTTCGACGAAGAAGCGGCAGAAATGCCACGTGACGCCGGGAGGCGCCAATTGCTGGCAGTCGTATTCCACACTGATATTGGTCGACGGAAGGATGACCGCTATCCGTCCGCGGCTGCCGATCCAGGGTTCCTGCGGCTTCATGACGATACCTCCGATCCGCGCTGTTGCCGGAAAATCGTATACAATCTCGCTCGACCGTAAACCGGTTGTTTCGGTTCAGGAACCCGCGGCATACTCCGGCCGTCATGCCCCGACCCACTGGACCGGCTTTGCCGGCCAGCCGGCAAAGTGGCGGGGCATCCAGGATATAAGGATTTCACCACAGAGGCACAGAGTTCACAGAGGAGGAATAACTAACTCCTGCTATCTCAATGTCTCACCGTCTCTGTGGTTCAAGAAGCCGTCATGCCCCGACTTGTTCGGGGCATCCACGTTGTTCTGGATACCCCGGACTTGCACCGGGGTATGACGAGTGGATATACGACACAAACCAGGCCGTCATGCCCCGGCTCGTTCGGGGCATCCACCCATGGCCGTCGGCGATACAAAAGGTCAGTCCCCGCCGGGGATTGACCGGGTGGATGGCCGGACCGCGGACCAGATTGGAGACGATCGATGCCAGTTCCGACCGACGAACGCGACCCCAAGCTCGAAGGCCCGCTCGCCGGGGTGCGGGTCATAGAGATGGGTCAATTGCTGGCGGGGCCGTTCACCGGCTCCCGGCTGGCCGATTTCGGCGCCGAGGTCATCAAGGTGGAAACCCCGGGCAGCGGCGACCCTATGCGCGAATGGGGACACCACCGCTACAACGGCAGGTGCCTTTGGTGGCCCGTTCTGGGCCGCAACAAAAAGTGCGTTACGGCGAACCTCAAGGACGGGCGGGGACAGGCGCTCATCAAGCGCCTGGTCGGGTCCGCGGATGTTCTGGTCGAGAACTTCAAGCCCGGCACGCTCGAGAAGTGGGGCCTCGGCCCCGATGACCTTCACGCCATAAACCCGGGACTGGTCATCGGCCGGGTATCCGGTTTCGGCCAGACGGGGCCCTACGCCGACCGTCCCGGATTTGCCAGCGTCGGCGAGGCCATGGGCGGGCTTCGCTACATCAATGGATTTCCCGATCAACCGCCGCCGCGCTCCGGCATTTCCCTCGGCGACACCCTGACCGGCATGTTCTGCGCGCAAGGAATATTGATGGCGCTCTATTGGCGGGACGCGCTGGGCGGCGGCAAGGGCCAGATCGTCGACGCGGCCATTACGGAGTCCTGCTTCACCCTCATGGAAAGCGCCCTGCCGGAATTCGACAAGCTCGGCATCATCCGTTCACCGAGCGGCACCGGGCTCGCCAACGTCGCGCCCTCGAACATCTACCCGACCAAGGAAGGGAAATACGTCGTCATCGCCGCCAACATCGATGCCATGTTCGGCCGGCTGTGCGCGGCGATGGGCAAGCCCGAATTGGCCGAGGACCCGAAATACGTGGATCACAAGGCCCGCGGAGAAAACGCGGCCGAACTCGACGCGCTGATCGGGGAATGGACCAGGACCAAAACGGCTGGGGAGCTCGACAGGCATCTGGATGAGCATGGCGTCGTCGTCGGCCCCATCTACACCATCGGCGACATCGCCGAGGACCCGCACTTCCGGGCGCGCGGCATGGTCCGGCAATTCGAGGACGAGGAACTGGACGGCCTGGCGATCCCCGGCACGGCGCCAAAATTCTCCGAGAGCGACGGCGCCGTGGCGTGGCTTGGCCCGCCCGATGTCGGCAGCCATAATGAAGAGATCTACGGCGGCCTGCTCGGGATGAGCGCCCGGGAACTGGAGGACTTGAGGAATGACGGCATCATCTGACGCCGACCGAACCATCGAGATTTGCGATGTCGGCCCGCGGGACGGCCTGCAAAGCGAAGAGCGCCTGTGGAGCGTCGGCGAGCGCGTCGAATTGATCAACCGGCTGATCGGTGCCGGGCTCAGGCGGATCGAGGCGGTCAGCTTCGTCAACCCCAAACGGGTTCCGCAAATGGCCGATGCGGAGGCGGTCGTCGAGGGGATCAACCGCTCGAAGAATGTCCGGATCGCCGGACTTGCCCTCAATGCCAGGGGCGCCGAGCGGGCAATCGCCGCCGAGGTGGACGAGGTCCGCTTCGTCGTCGTCGCCAGCGAAACCTTCAACCAAAAGAACCAGGGTGCGTCCGTCTCCGAGACCCTCGACGGCTTCGATGCGGTCGCCGAGCCGGTCCGGGCCGCCGGCATTCGCCTGTCCGGGGTCATCGGGGCGTCGTTCGGCTGCCCCTTCGAAGGCGCCGTCCCGCCGGGCAAGGTCGCCGACATTGCCGGCCGCCTCGCCGAAAGGGGCGCGGAGGAAATCGGCCTCGCGGACACCATCGGCGCCGCCGTTCCGACCCAGTTGATCGAGCTCCATCCGATGATCGCGGACGCCGTCGGCGAGGGAACCAGGATCGGATTTCATCTCCATAACACCCGGAATACCGGATTCGCCAACGCGGCCATTGCGGCAAGTCTGGGCGCGGATTTCCTCGACGCTTCCGTCGGCGGCCTCGGCGGCTGCCCTTTCGCACCGGCGGCAACGGGCAATATCGCCACCGAGGATTTGTGCTTCATGCTGCGCAACATGGGCTACGAGACCGGCATCGATCTCGCGGCCCTCATCGGCGTGGCCAGATGGACGGAAGGCTTCTTCGACCAACCGCTGCCGGGTCAGGTCATGAAGGCCGGTCTTTTCCCCGAGGTCGCGAAACAGGCGGCCGGGTAGGCGGCGTTCGGCGCCCTGCTGAAAAACCACTAGAGCGGGGCATGACGGCTGGAGTGTGCCCCAAACCGGCCCTAGCCGGCCGCAACGCCGGCGAGGTAGCCGATTACGTCGCCGCTCGAAACCAGGTCGGCATACTTCTGGCCCATATCGAACAGATTGGCCTCGTGGGGCCCGAGCGCCCGGTCGCCGACGCAATCGGTGACGACGATTGTGCGGAAGTTGTAGCTCATGGAATCGACGACCGAAGCCCGCACGCAGCCCGACGTGGTGCATCCCGCCACGAGCAAGGTATCCACCTGCCGGCCCGCCAGCCACGCGGCAAGGCCGGTGCCGAAGAAGGCCGACGGCTGGGTCTTGCGGAGAACGTACTCGCCGGCCGCGGGCGCCAGCGCATCCACCACCTGGCTGGATTCCGAATGCTCGGTCAGGTTCTTCAGTCCGGGCGCCTTGTCGCAGAACACGCCGGCATCCGAACCGTCATCGGCATAGACGACGCGGGTGAACGCGACCGGGATATTCGCCTTGCGCGCAGACGCCAGCAAGGCCCGGGTGGCGGCAATGGCCTCGCCGATATTCCCGCCGCCGAACCGGTCCGGATCGGCAAAGCCGTTGACGAAATCGACGATCAAAAGGGCCGGCCTGCCGCCGAACCCGCTCGAATTCCCGAAATTCTGTTTCCGATAGACGTCCAGTTCGTTCATCCGGCTTCCAGGGCGCTCCCAGCGCTATTCCCAATACCCGGCGGCAGTGTAGTACGGCAAGTCACGCCCGGCCACCCGGGCGGCGGCCGGGAAGCAGGCGTTGGAAACGGGATCGGGCATGGCGATTTTCGTTACCGGGTCTCGACTGTTTGGGGAGTTCCGGTGTTT
The DNA here is from genome assembly GCA_965207535.1 of Rhodospirillales bacterium. GTDB lineage: Bacteria > Pseudomonadota > Alphaproteobacteria > Rhodospirillales > UBA2165 > JAJDXO01. The sequence continues at coordinate 233,497 of CBDBMR010000012.1, forward strand.
ACTAGGGGAACGAACCGCCTGACGCAAACGCCGGGCGGATAAACACCGGAGACGCGCCCGCGATGCAATACCAATCCATCACCGTGCACGAAATGTCGCCCTCTTGTGGAGGAATCATCGAGGGGGTCGATCTCGCGGGCCCCGTCTCAAACCGGCAGTTCGATGAAATCCACTCGGCCGTGCTCGACCGGACCGTGGTCATTTTCCGGGATCAGGTGCTCAGCGAAGCGGAACACGTTGCCTTTGCCCGGCGGTTCGGGGATCTCCAGCCGGCATCGGTCTCCGGTTTCGACAAGCACCCGGGCGAGCCGGAAATCGACATTCTGGAGTACGACGCGGAAAACCCGCCCCATGTCACCCGCGACCTGTGGCATACGGATTTCGTCGGCCGGGAGAAACCCTCCATGGGCACGGCGCTTTATGCCCGCGACATCCCGCCCGAGGGCGGAGACACCATTTGGGTCAACTCGGTGGCGGCCTACGAAGCGCTTTCGGACCGAATGAAGGCCCATATCGAGGGTCTCCAAGCCTATCACGATTCCTACCAACCCTATGACGAGCACGTGCGCCCCGAACTGTGGCAGAACGACTACGGAATCTATGATCCCGGCGAGCGGGCCAAATATCGTCCGGCCCTGCATCCGGTCGTCCGGACCCACCCGGAGACGGGAAAGCGCGGACTGTTCGTCAACGAATCCATGACCAGCCTGATCAAGGACCTGGACCGGCGGGAGAGCGACTACCTGCTGCGATACCTGTTCGACCATCTGAGAACGCCGGAGTTCCAGTACCGCCACAAATGGAAGGACAACGACCTCGCCGTGTGGGATAACCGCCTGAGCCTCCACTACGCGCTGTTCGATTATTCGGAGCACCGGTTGATGCACCGGGTGGTCATCGAGGGCGACAAGCCGGTGTGATGGGGCCTGCCCCGAAGGGCTGTCCCGGGGAAGCGACCACAAATCCCGGTGGCCACCGGCCGGCCGCATTGACGATCAAGGGACCGATGATCGCGCGCGCCGCTAATCCGACTTCGTCGCCGGGCCGCGCTCGGACGGGATGACCGGTTCGAGCAGAGAGATCAGTTCCGGCAAGTCTCCCTGTACCGTTTTCCAGACGATATCGAGGTTGATGTCGAAATACGCATGCACGAGTCGATTGCGCATCCCGACGATCCGCTCCCACGGTATCTCAGGCAGATCCTGGCGTGTGGGCTCGGTGACCTGTGTTGCCGCCTCGCCGACGATCTCGACATCCTTGACCAGCGCAAGGACCAGTTGACGATCATTGTCGAGGTCGCCGCGCGTCCGTCCCCGAGCGAAGCCCACCGCTTCCCGCGCGGCGTCCAGCATGTGCAGCAAACGGATTTCGTCATCCTTGCGCATACTGGACTTCCGCCGTGTCGAGGACTTCCTGGCGGAAATACCGGCTCAGGTCTTCCGGGGTCCGCAGGTCCACCTTGCGGCCGCCGAACAGCGGCGACAACTCGATCTCCATGCCGGCCACCCCCAACAGGCCGGGCGCGCGATCCGGCGCGAACTCGACCAGCACGTCGATATCGCTTTCGGGGCCGAAATCCGCCCGTAACGCCGAGCCGAAAATCGCCAGACGCCGGATTCCGTGCGCCTGACAGAATTCGGCCAGTTCGGACTTGGGGATAGACAGTTGCGCATTCATGCCTAAATCACCTTGTTGGCGTCGACGTCAAAGCCGGCGGCGGCATTTCGACCGCCACATAGCCGCCGATGGCGCCCGCTCCATAGATGCGGATTTTAATCCCGGCGCCTGCCGCAGGACAACCAGAGCGTTTTCCGATCAGTTGCGGTCATGACGCAGCGGCAAACCCGCGCACCAACCAAAATTACAAGCCATTGAAAACCAAAAAAGATTCCGTCGGATAGGAAAACGCCCTAGATGAATCGGTCGGCGCCGCCCGACGCTTCGACGGCCGCACCGGTGACGAAACGATTGCGGCCGGAGGCCAAAAATGCCGCCAGCGCCGCGATGTCCTCCGGCTTGCCGAAATGACCCACCGGCGTCATGGCCGCGCCGAGCCGTGCGACGAGGTCGTCATCGGACAGGTCCGCCCAATCGGGATGGGTTTCGCGGGCCTTGGGAATCATGTTGTTCGCCCAGTTGTCGGTTATGACCGCCCCGATACCGATGGCGTTGACCAGAATGCCGTCGGCCGCGACCTCCAGCGCCAGGCTTTTGGTGAGATTGTTGATCCCCGCGCTCAACGCATGGGAAATGCTGAGCTTGGGGTTGGGGTATATGCCGCCCACGGACGACATGTTGACGATCCGCCCCCAGCCGTTCTTCCGCATATGGGGAACCGCGGCCTGACAGAAATGGATCATTCCGAGCAGTTTGGTGCCGGTCATGTCCCGCCAATCCTCATCGGTGGTCTGCAGGACCCCGCCGGCATGGGCGCGGCCCGCATTGTTGACCAGGATATCGACGGAGCCGAAAGCATCGGCCGCGGCCGATATCACGCGGTCCGCATCGCCGGGCGCGGAAACGTCCGCGGCGACGCCCAAGACCTCGGCGCCGGTCCCGTCCCGCAACGCGCCGGCCGCCGCCTCCAGGCGGTCCCGGCCACGCGCCGTGATGACGATTTTGGCGCCGTTTTCGGCAAGTTCCCGCGCCGTTGCATTTCCGATGCCGGTGCTGCCGCCGGTAACAACGGCGACTTTGTCCTTGATTCCGAGATCCATGCGGCGCTCCTTTATTCCTCCGCCAATTTAACGGCCAGTCCCCGCTCCTGACGCGGCAGGGTAATTTCGAACTGAAACGTGTCGGTCGGGTAGTAGAAAGTCATCACTTCAAGGACCTTGTCCTCCCTGGAATAGGTAATCCGATCCATCGCCAGGGACGGCTCGCCCGGTTTCATGTTCAGTGCTTCAGCCGCATCGGCGTCCAGCTCCACCGAACGGATGATGTGTTTGGCCTCCTTGATGGCGATGTGCATTTCGTTCTCGAAAACCGAGTACGTCGTTTCCTTGAGATGATCGTCCTGCACCAGAATCTGGGCAACGCCGCTCATGGCGAGGGGAAGGTAAAGATAGACGAGCGCTATGGGCGCGCCGTTATGCTTGTAGCAGCGGCGAAGACGCGTCACCCGTTCCCCGCCGTTGCCGAAGACCTCGCTCACGCGCTGCGGCGGGACGACCTGATCGATACCCAGCACCTCGACTTCCGGCTCGATTCCCTTTTCGCGCAGCGCTTCGACAATGGTCTTGGCCTGCCGGTTCAGCTGCTGGTTGACGTGCGTGGCGCCGACGAAGGTCCCTTTTCCCTGCCGCCTGACGATCTGACCGTGCTTTTCCAGCTCGGCGAGAGCCTGGCGCACCGTGACCCGGCTGACGCCGAACTCGTTCACCAGGTCGGATTCACTGGGCAGCATTTCTCCGGGATTGAGCCGCCGCGACTCCATGCGGCTCTGCAACTCCTCGGCCACTTGCCTGTAAAGAGGCAGGTCGGAGTCGCGGGAGAGGATCTTGGACCCTAGATTCATTGCAGCTCACCAAGCATCAATTAGACCTCGAAGCGGGATTTGAAGCGCTCCATGCCGACCGTAACGCTCTTGACCTGGGTGTATTCACGCATGGCTTCGGCGCCGTGTTCGCGGCCGATGCCGCTCATCTTGTAGCCTCCAAAGGGAATCTCGGACTGATAGCCGTAGGCGTTCAGAAATACATTACCCGACTCGAGGGCGCCGGCAAGATGGTGCCCTTTGCGTATGTCGTTGGTCCAGACGTAGGAGGCCAGGCCGAATTCGGAATCGTTGGCCATGGCGACGGCCTCGTCCAGGTCATTATAAGTCATGACGCAGAGGACCGGGCCAAATAGCTCTTCCCGGGCGGCATCCATATCCGGCTTGACATCGGTCAGTATGGTGGGCGGCAGGAAATTGCCCTGCTCGAGGCCGGGCTCGGCGGCTTTTTCGCCCCCGAAACGGATCGAAGCCCCTTGCCGTTCCGCCTTGTTCACGTCGTCAAGGATTTCATCGAGCCGCTCTGCGGTCATGAGCGGACCCAGTTGCGTCGTGCCTTCCAACGGATTGCCCATGGGAATTTTCGCCGCCTTGGCCGCCATGTCGGCGAGGAACTTGTCGTGCATGGAAGGCGGAATGAACAAGCGGGTGCCGGCGAAGCACACTTCGGCCTTGCGGGCGAAGGCCTGGGTCAGGACGCCGTCTACCGCCTCGTCCCAATCGACGTCCTCGCAGACGATGATCGGTCCCTTGCCGCCGAGTTCCAGAACCGCCGGCGTCACCGTGGCGATGGATTGCTGAAGGATTTCGTGGCCGCCCTGAGTGCCGCCGGTAAAGATCACCTTGCGGATCTTCGGATGCTCGACGATCGCCTTGCCCACGGTGCGGCCCGGCCCGGTGATGATATTGACCGAACCGACCGGGAAGCCGGCTTCCTCGACAATCCTGGCAAAGCGCAACACGCTCAGCGGCGCCACGATGGAGGGCTTCACGACCATCGTGTTGCCGCAGGCGATGGCGGCGGCGAAGCCGCGAGCCATGAGCTTCAAGGGCGTATTCCAGGGCACGATCTGACCGATCACGCCGTAGGGCTCGCGCCGCGTGTAGTTGAACCGGGACCCGAGATCTTGATAGGCGCCTTCGATCTTTCCGGCGAAGCCCGCGAAATATTCCAAATGAAGCGCCGAGGTCGAGACTTCCATCCGGGTTTCGCGAATGGGAATGCCGGTATCCATCGATTCCAGCGTGGCGAAGGTCTCAAGATCCCGGCGCAACAGCTCGGCAAGCCGATAGAGAAGCATGCCTCGTTCCCGATCCAGGAGATCGTGCCACGACGGATCCTTGAAGGTCGCATAAGCGGTCTCCACCGCTTCATCGACCTGCTCGCCGGTTGCCGGGGTGATGGCGCAGATGGGCTGGTTGTCGAAGGGATTGAGGATTTCCACCGCTTCGCCGGCACCGCCCTGGACCCATTTGCCGTTGATGTATTGGTCGGTGACGATGTCGGATTTGGTTTCGGCAAGATTTGCAACGGTCATTGCAGGGTTCCCTCTTCAAGTCAGCGGCCGTCGCCGCTCGTTGCTTCCAAAGTCTGGTGGGCAGATGCGCGGCGCGACCGCCACTCCTGCCAAAATGTCCAAGACAGATAAACGACGATCAGCACGATGAATGTCAGACTGATGGGCTTCCTGAAAAAGATCAGCGGGTCGCCCAGCCCAATGATCAGCGACATGCGAAACTGTTCTTCGAGAATGGGGCCCAGAATGAGGGCCAGCAGCATGGGGAGGATGGGGTATCTCCATTTCTGCATATAGAAGGCCAGCACGCCGAAAAACAGCATGACCCAGACATCCAGAATGCTGTTCTTGAGCGCATATGACCCGACGACGCACATCAACACGATGGCCGGCATGAGAATACGTACCGGGATGCGGACCGCGCGGACGAAAAACGGGATGCCGAACAGGGCGACGATAAAGAGGACCAGCAAGGCAATTCCGTAAGAGCCGAACAGGCCGTAAACGACCTCCGGGCTGTCCTGAAACAACAGGGGGCCGGGTGTCAGCCCTTGAATGATCAAGGCGCCCAGCATCACCGCGGTTACCGGGTCGCCGGGGATGCCGAGGATCAGCATGGGAATCAATGCGCCGCCGGTGAGTGCGCTGTTGGCCGCCTCGGGCGCGGAGATTCCCTCCGGGTGACCTTCGCCAAACGGCGTCTCCCGATTGCGCGAAAAGCGCTCGGCATACTGATAGCTCAGCGTCGCCGCGATCGCGCTGCCGGTTCCGGGAATGGCGCCGATAATGGTTCCGATCGTGGAGGATCGGATGATGCAGCCGGCGAGGCCTTTCAACTTGCCGAAGGCTTCCTTGACGGCGATGAAGGAATGAACCGTGACCGTATTGTCTATTTGCGCATCGCCCGTATCTTGTCTGAGGCTTTGGATGGCGACCGGGATCGCGAACATGCCGATCATCACCGGAATAAACGAGATCCCCTGCTGGAAGATCACGACATCGAAGGTGTAGCGCGGCGCCGCCGAAATGGGGTCCAGCCCGATGGTCGCGATGGCGAAACCGACACCTGCGGAAATGAGCCCGCGTATGATGGCGCCTTCGGAGAATCCCGCCACCAGCGTCAGGCCGAGAAGCACCAGAATGGCCTGTTCGGGCGCGCCGAACAGAAGCGCGAACTCCGCCAGCTGCGGCGCCACCAGTATCAACACGACCAGGCCGAACAGCCCGCCCAGGATACTGGAAAGAAAAGCAATACCCAGCGCGAGATCGGCTCGCCCTTTTTTGGTCATGGGATAGCCGTCGACATTGGTTATGACCGATGCCGGGTTGCCCGGGATATTGATCAGAATGGCCGAGATCGCGCCGCCCGCCATGCCGCCGACGAACACGCCGAGCATCAGGCCAAGGGACGGGCCGCTTTCGAGATAAAAGGTAAAGGGCAGCAACAGCACCACCGCCATGGAGACGGTCAGTCCAGGCATGGCGGATATCACCAGCCCCAACACAACCCCGGCCACCGTGAACAGCAGGGTCAAGGGCTGAAGCGCCGCATTGATGCCTTCGACCAGATATTCCAAACGACAAGTCCCTCCGCGCGGGCCGCCTCAGAAGGCGAACACCACGCCAAACCCCTCGCTGAAGATGAGGTACATGCCAACAGCCAATAGCAGCGACACCGCGACGCATTTCCACAGTGGCCGCAGTCCCATCACGATCGACAAGACCAGAACGATGGCAGCGCTGGCCGGAATGAAACCGATATGGGGCATCGAGGCCACGGCCCCGACAACGCAAAAGACGACAATGAGGCTGTTGGTGAATTCTCGAAAACTGATTCCCCAATCGGCTTTCCGGCTGGATTTCAACCGGCGATATTCCGCGATTTGCCGTATCCCCTCAATGAGGGCGAACAGACCGACAACCCCCATGATGATTGTGGGAAAAAATCCCGGGCCAAACCCTTCCTGCAAACCCATGGGGGGAAAGCGCTGTGCGGCCAGCCCATAGGTGAGCGCGACCAAAACCAGAAAAAACGGAAAAAAGATTTGGCCAAGCACCGTGGGTTACTCTCTGTCAGGTCGAAAAACAATTCGGCAGGCGGAAATAAATTCCCGCCTGCCGAAATCGTCTGCACAGGCTATTTCTTCTTCTTGAGACTGGCGACAACCTTGCTCAGAAGCGCGTTCTGTTCCTTCACATAGCCGGGGAATTTATCGAGACCGATATAGTTGATCCCGAACCCCTTCTCCTTGGCGGTCGCCGCGAGTTTCGCGTCTGTCGCGGCGGCCTTGAAAGCCTTGGCGAGAGCCGCCTTGATGCTGTCCGGCGTACCTTTGGGCACGAACACGCCACGGAACTGATAGAACCCGAGGTCCATGCCGAGTTCCTTGAAGGTCGGCACATCACCATAGGCCGGTACGCGCTTCGGCGCCGAGATGGCCAGGAGCCGAACCTTGCCGGCCTTCATCGACGGGATGAGTTCGGGCGGATGCACCGAGATGGCGTCCACTTCTCCTGCGAGCAGAGACGGCAAACGCCGCTTGCCGACCGGCACGAACGTGACCTTGGTCTTCTGCTCCGACACCAATGCCGCCGCCGTCATGAACGTGAAGCTGCCCGAGCCGGCATGACCGATTTTTATTTTGCCGGGGCTTTTCTTCGCGGCCGCCAGGAATTCCGGCAGCGTCTTGTACGGCGAATCCGCACGGACCGCGATGGTCGTCGCATCGAACGTCACGCCGGCGACATAATCGAATTGATCGTAGCCGTATGGCAGCTTGCCGAGCAGCGTCGTGGTCAGAATTGACGCCGACAACCAGCCGATATTGTACCCGTCGGGCTTCTGCTTGCCGACGAAGTCGAACCCGATGGACCCGCCGCCGCCAAGCTTGTTGGTGGCCTTGATGGGCTTGCCCAGAATTTTCTCGGCGGCCTTTGCCGACAGGCGTCCGGCGATATCGGCCGCTCCGCCGGGTTTGAACGTGATTGTCATGGTGACCGGCTTGGTCGGGTATTCCATGGCGACGGCGTCGGGCGCCATGGCCAGGGGTGCCGCGACGACACCGGCTGCAACGATATACGCTAAATTTTTCATGCTGAATCTACTCCCTTTCATACTTGGTGCTTTGGTTTTGAGATTGAGAAACGTGAACGAACGCGCAGCAGGATGTTCCCGCTGCGCGCTTCTCACTGTTTATGCTGCCTCTTCGTCCGATTTCTTGAGGTCTTCAGCCGCCTTTTCGAGGGCGCCGCGGCCCACATTGGCGATCTCCTCCGACCCTTCGTCAGGGGCACGGTTCCAGCGCTCCGGCACCTCGTCCCAATCGCGATAGATCGAGAACGGGTTTTCGGTCTTGCCCATGGGCGGCACACCGGTATAGCCGCGGTGTTTCAACTGATAGAGATAGTTGTTGGAAATCCGCCCGTCGCGCGCGGCTTCGACCTGGTTCGGGTAGATATCGACCTTGGTCATTCCCTCGGTATCGCCCATCTTCATGATGATGTTGCCGTCATAGTCGGCGACCATGGACCGCCCGAAATAGGAATAGGACGCGTCCTGACCGGTGTGGTTCACGGCGACCACGTAACACTGGTTCTCGTAGGCGCGGACCTGGTTGGTGATGTCCCAGATATTGTCCCACGGATACATGTATTTGGACGGGCGCAGGATCACGTTGGCGCCCTTCCACGCGGCCTCGCGGGAAACTTCCGGGTAATCGAAATCGGAACAGATGGCCATGGCGAGTTTCGAACCCTTCGGGCCGTCGCACACATTCATTTCTTCGCCCGGCGTCCAGGGTTCCTTCGGGCACCAGGGCATCATCTTGCGATATTTGAGAGCGACCTCGCCGTCGGAATTGATGATGACCATGGAGTTGTGCGGCTTGTCGTTGGGGTTGTCGGCCTTTTCGACGACCGACACGCACAGCCACACACCCTTTTCCTTGGCCTTCTTGCCGAACAGTTTGGTCTCCGGCCCGGGAATGGTCGAGGCAAGTTTCAAATGTTTGGCATAGGGATCAAATCCGAATCCATGGGTGCTGTATTCCGGCACGACGATCAGATCGACACCGGGGAAACCGTTACAAGCCCGGTCCACATATTCGAAAATGCGTTCGATATTGCGCTCCACGCCGGCCCAATCGGTAGCGGGTTCCGGTGAAAATTGACAAGTCACGATGCTCATGGCATCGCCAGCGGGATTTACTGCAGGCATGGCTTATAGTCTCCTCATAGCGCGGGTGGACAATATGTATTAGAATGTTATAATACATGTATTGAATTCTGATACAAGTCCTGATTCAGTTGGACAATTGAGACTTTTGTATCAGGCACATAAGGAGAGCACAGATCCATGGCAGGTAATCCTGTAATCGTTTTCGCAAGCTTTTCGCCCAACCCGGGGCAGGAGGCCGATGTCGAGCAAATTTTGCGCGGCATGGTCGGACCGACACGTGCCGAACCCGGAAACGAGATTTACGACCTCTACAAAAAGACCACCGACAGCGACGGGGCGCCCACCTTTCATTTCTTCGAACGCTATACGGACGCGGACGCGCTGCAGGCCCATCGCGATACGGACCATTACAAGGCGTATCGCGCCAAGATCATGGACTATCTTTCCGAACCGATCGGCGTGGTTGTTCTGGATGCCGTAGACGCGGCGAGTTAGGCACCCCGGCGAGTCCCAAAAGCGTTAACCCGGCAACCGGTGACCCGGTCGCCACCCATGTGACTCCCGCCTGCCGGGTTCGCCGGCGGCGATTTCCCCAACCTCGATGCCGCAGTTCCGGCCGTCCCGACCGCACGGGGCGGCCTTGGTTCCCGCACCTGACTCGCCGTTGGTGAATTAGGTGCATGCGCAGCCGTGGAGGGCCCTCCCGGCGCCTTGCCCCGCCGGACGGGGCTGACGCATGACGGGAACCCATGGTGCGCATCGTGTTGCGGCCAAGCCTTCGGAATCATTGCTTGTGTTTATCCCGTGTGCGTTGTGTATGCTCGGGAGCGCCGTGGAAGGGGCGCGGAGCGTTTCGCGGACAGACAGGAACGTATTGAGAGGGAGTTACAAGATGCACAACCCTACGAGACGCACGCTGCTGCGTTCGATCGGCACCGCCGCCGGATCGGCGGCGGTCTATCGCACCATGGACGCGCTTGGGTTGCTGGGGCCGGGCACCGCCCGCGCGGCGGCGCTGGATCTGCCGCCCGGGTCGGGCAAGGGCGGCCGGGTCGTCATTCTGGGCGCGGGCCTTTCGGGCCTGGCGGCGGCGTGGGAGATGTCCCGGGCCGGCTGGCACTGCACGGTGCTGGAGGCGTCGGGACAGCCGGGGGGGCGCAGTCTCACCGTGCGCGGCGGCGACGTACTGACCGAACGGGGAATCCGCCAGGAGGTCTGCTTCGACCGGGAAGACCACCTCTACGCCAATCTCGGCCCGGCCCGCATTCCCTATCACCACGGCACCGTCCTTGGATATTGCAAGGCCTTCGGCATCGATCTCGAAGTCTTCACCAACGACAACCGGGCCGCCTTCTTCCATAACCGCGAGCGCTTCGGCGGCACGCCCGTCGCCGCCCGGCGGGTGCTGACCGACATGCGCGGCTATGTGGCGGAACTGCTGGCCAAGGCGGTGAACCGGGGTGCGCTGGACGAGGAGCTGACCGCGGACGACAAGGAGAGCGTGCGCGCCATGCTCAAGAGTTTCGGCGGCCTAAAGGACGATCTAAGCTATGCCGGATCGAACCGCGCCGGATATAAGGGCCCGGAGATACACGCCGGCATGGCGGCCGGCGAGGTGGAAGACAGTCTCGATTTCGGTGAGTTGCTGGGCGCGGACTTCTGGAGATACAAGCTCCATTTCTCCCACTTCCTCAACCAGAACCCGACCTTGTTCCAGCCCGTCGGCGGCATGGACGCGATCGTGCGCGCATTTGCGGAGCGGGTCGGCCGGCTTGTGAAATACGGCAGCGTCGTCGAGCAAATCCGCCGCCACGGCGACGGGGTCCGGATCGTCTGGCGCGGTCCGGACGGCCGGGAGCGGGCGACCATCGCGGACTACGCGATTTGCACGATCCCCGCGCCCGTGCTGAAGGACATCCCGAACGATTTCTCGCCCGAGACGCAGGCGGCGCTCTCATCCCTCGAATTCGTCGAGGCGGTGAAGGTCGCCTTTCAGGCGAAGCGGCGTTTCTGGGAGGAGGATGCGGCGATTTACGGGGGCATTTCCTGGACCGACAACGACATCACCCAGGTCTGGTATCCGTGTAACGGTTATCACCGGCCCAAGGGCGTGCTGGTCGGCGCCTATATCTGGGGCCGGAAGCCGGGGCTGCGCTATTCCGCCATGTCCGCGCCGGAGCGCCTGCGGGCGGCGCTGGCGGAAGGCGCGCCCCTGCATCCGGGATACGCCGGCGAGATGGAATGCGGGATCAGCCGCGCCTGGCTCAACGTTCCTTTCCAGAAGGGCGGGTGGCCGCGCCGCAACCCGGACGCCGTTGCAACGCTGCGCCGGGGCGACGGACCGTTCCATTTCGCCGGTGACCAGGTAACCGCGCTGCCCGGCTGGCAGGAAGGCGCCTTGCTCGCCGCCCACGCCGCCGCCGGGGCAATTCACGGCCGTTTCACCGCCAGGTGAACTTCCCGCCGATGCCGGCGCGAAACGCGCCGTCATCGAGGTGAGCCGGGACCTGGACGGGGGGATATCTCGTACCAGCAGCCAAAGATACAACTATATCTCGCCGTCGATTGCACCCACCTGCGTTCTCGCCTTGGAAACTTGTTCAAATCAACTTCGTGAACTTGGCAATAGAATTGACCCGGATATGACAGTCGAAGCCGATCTTGAGAATTTGCGCCCCATCCATGAGCTCAAACGACCGGGCACAAGTGAGAATCTGGTTGCACGTTTGCCCGCTTATGGCAGTATTTAGGTAAAAATATGTGCATAAATGGGGGCGCTCTTGCTGAACGAGAAAACACTCTTTGACCACTTTTGCTTTGTGCAGGCTTCGTTCGAAAGCTCGCGCCACATCTATCGACGAGAGCACGGCCCTGGCCAGGTGCGCCGGTTTTTCAACACCAGCTTCACGGCATTCGAGCTACGCCGGTACATGATGAATTTCTACTTCTCCAAAGGCTCGTTCACCATAACGGATCTTGTGCAAGTATCTGATTTTAGCCGACCAACGGTAACATCCACTGTACATGAGGCGCTGGAGTTTGGTTACCTGGAGGAAATGCCGGAGGGGGGAGATCGCCGCCGTCGCGAATTTCGGCCGACCGAACCGATGCTGGACGCCTGGCGCAACTACTGCAATGCGCTTTTGGTCAACGAGAAGTTCATACAGTCCTTGAGGCTTGCGCAAACCTTGATTTCAATGCGTGAACTGACGGGGCTCCCGACCGATCAAGATATGTAAAATTTTTTACTATTTTTTGAAGTAACCCTCTGTGTTCCGCTTGAGAGGCAGGGGGGCCATCTTCGGGAAAGCGCCCCGTTGAAGAGCTGATGGCTCGGAGGGGGCTTACGCCAATGATAGAAGCGCCCAACTTGCGGTTTATGCCGCACAAGGGTGGCCGGCTAGCCTATCGGGAAGCGGGTTCCGGCCCAGCCCTTCTTTTTTTGCACGGCATGAATGGCAGCAGTCTGAGCTGGTCTTATGCCTTTCAAGAACTGGCCCCATCCTTCCGTGTCGTCGCCTGGGATGCGCCGAGTTTCGGTGAGTCCGATTCCTTTGGAGATCGCGCGGAGGACTATGTTCTAGCCGCTAAATCCTTGATGGCGTTACTAAAGTTGCCAAATGTGGTGGCCGTCGGTCATTCAATGGGAGGGGTCGTCGCCGCGGCTTTGGCCGCGGACGCCGAGGCAGAAGTCGCCGGACTCGTTCTGTCATCCACACACCTTGGCTTTGGGCGCCCAAAGGGCGAGCCGCTTCTGCCGCGCTACGCAACGCGACTTGATCGCCTGGAATCCAAGGGCGTCGGCGCGGAATTCGGGCTGGAGCGTGCAAAGGGCAGCACCCCTCGGGGCACGTCACATGAGGTCGTCCGGTTTCTCGCGGATATCGCACAGGGTGTCCGCGCTGAAGGCATTCGCGACGGCGGGCGCATGAGCCAAGAAGCGGACAACGCTCACGTGGGGCAGCTCGCGTCCCTTCCGGTGCTTATTCTTTCCGGCGGCAAGGACAGGATCATCTCACGCGACATGCACGATGCCTTGGTCGCGGCATTTCCGAAAGCACAGCAGGTCGTGTTCCCGGATGCGGGACACGCCTCGTATGCCGAGTTTCCCCGGCACTTCAACGCTCAAATCAAGGAATTCGCATTGAACGCAACCAGGTGATGCGCATTTGGCGTCACCATCACATCAACAACAATAATTTGAAAGGGAGAAAGAAATGACGAAATCGATCTTAAGACCCAGGGCATTTCTGTCCGCTTTGGCGGTGGGGTTCGCCTTTTCAACCAGCCCCCTGATGGCCGCTGATCTGACCGTCGCTCTGGCCGCAGAGCCCACAAGCATGGATCCGCACTATCAGAACCTTACGATCAACAACTCGATGGCAACGCAGGTGTACGACGCGCTTGTCTTGCAGGATGTGAACCAAAAGCTGATCCCGGGTCTCGCCGCATCATGGACGCCTGTCGATGACCGGACTTGGGAATTCAAACTGCGCCCCGGCGTAAAGTTTCACAATGGCGCCGCCTTTTCGGCAGAAGACGTGGTGGCAACCATGAAGCGCGCCGCGAATGTGCCAAACAGCCCATCGAGCTTTGCGACGTTCATCAAGGGCAAGACCTTTGAAGTCGTCGATGACTTGACCCTGCGGGTATCGACCAAGAAACCCTATCCGTTCACGCCAAACGACATGTCGCGGATCGCGATCATCGACTCGGCATTTGTCGACGCAACAACCGAAGACTTCAATACGGGCAAGGCGTCCTTTGGCACGGGTCCCTTCACCTTCTCCAAGTGGCTGCCCGGCGACGTGCTCAGACTTACCCGCAATAAGGCGTATTGGGGCAAAGCCGTGGAATGGGACAGCGTGACTGTTCGTCCAATCGGAGATGGAACGACGCGGACCGCCGCGCTCATCGCAGGCGATGTGGATTTCATCGAGCGGGTCGCGCCTTCGGATTTGCCCAATCTGGAGAAGCGCAGTGGCGTGACGATCTTCAAGTCGGTGTCCAACCGCTTGCTCTATTTGACGCTGCACATGACCAAAGAGCCGATCAAACCCTATGTGACGGGTCACGATGGCAAGCCAATCGTCTCGCCGTTCCGGGACATTCGGGTACGTCAGGCCGTGTCCATGGCCATTCATCGCCAAGCGATTGCGGATCGCGTCATGGACGGCCTCTCTGCGCCTGCTGGGCAGTTTTCGCCCAAAGGGTACATTGGCTATTCCGCCAGCCTGTCGCCTGAAAAATACGACCCCAAACGCGCGAAAGAGCTCTTGGCGGAGGCGGGCTACAAAGATGGGTTCAAGCTGACAGTCCATGGTCCCGCGGGGCGCTATTCCAATGACACGCGCATCCTTGAGGCGATCGCGCAGATGCTGTCGCGGATCGGGATTGAGACTTCCGTGGAAACCATGCCGGCCTCTGTCTTTTTCAAGCGGTTCTCGCGCGGCGGGCCTAACAAGACTCCGGAGTTCACGGTTGCCATGTCAGGCTACGCAAACGGCTCTGGCGAACCGTCCCACCCGCTGCGGATCTTCATTCACACCAAGCAGAAAGCGCGTGGATATGGTCCGGGCAACCGCAATGGCTACAGCAACGCGAAAGTCGATAAGCTGATTGAAGACGGCCGCGCCTCGATGGACATCGCCATGGGGGAAAAGGCCTTTATCCAGGCGACCGACATCGCGATGAAGGAATATGCGCTGGTGCCGATCCACCACGAGATCGCGACCTGGGCTGCCCGAGACGGCATCACATACGAGCATGGCGCCTTGGACAGCACGTTTATCCACAACGTTCGCGCCAAAAAATAGGGTAAGCTGGGCCCGCCGCCGATCGGCGGCGGGCCGAACAGCGAAGTACCCGCTCAATGTTTGCCTTTGTCCTGCGACGCGGCATGCAAAGCGTTGTCGTTTTGTTTGTCATGTCATTGATCGTTTTCTCCATGATCAACCTCGTTGGCGACCCAGTCGACATGTTGGTCAATCCGGAAAGCCTGCCAGATGAGATCGAGCGCGTGCGCCGGGATTTCGGCCTCGATCAACCTGTCTATGTCCAATACTGGAAGTTCCTGACGGGTGCGCTTTCCGGGGATTTGGGCAACTCTTTCGTATTTGGCCGCCCCGCACTGACCCTTATGGCCGAGAGATTTCCGGCGACACTCGAGCTTGCTGTCAGCGCGCTGATCATCGCTGTCATGATCGGCTTGCCCTTGGGCGTCTATGCGGGACTTCGGCCCGATGGTTTGGGCGCGCGTTTCATTATGGGCCTGTCCATCCTTGGAATTTCGATACCGACCTTCTGGCTCGGCCTGATGATGATCATCGTATTTTCGGTGATCCTGGGATGGCTGCCCGTCTCCGGTCGAGGCGAAACCGCCGTCTTTTTGGGCATTGAAAGCAGCATGTTCACGTTGGATGGGCTGAAACACCTGGCCATGCCGGCCACGAACCTCGCCTTGTTCAAAATCGCCATGGTGATGCGATTGGCCCGCGCCGGCACGACGGAGGTGATGGCCCAGGACTTCATCAGGTTTGCGCGGGCAAAAGGCCTGTCGTCGCGCCGGATCGTGCGGGCACACCTCATGCCAAACATTCTTATTCCCATCGTGACCGTGTTGGGCATCGAGTTTGGGACGTTGATCGCCTTTGCGACGGTAACGGAGTCCATCTTTGCCTGGCCGGGTCTGGGCAAGCTCGTGATCGACGCCATCGTGAACCTCGATAGACCGATCGTGGTGGCCTACCTGCTGTTCGTTGTCGCCTTGTTCCTTGTCCTGAACCTGGTCGTCGACATCATCTACGCCGTCCTGGACCCACGCGTGCGCTTGCAGGGAGATGAGGGATAGCCGTTCAAACCACCATATCCGGCACAAAGCCTTCCGCGAGCCGGTTGATGACAGCGCTTTCGGCAATCCGCATGCGGCCGACCTCTTATGTTTCCGGTCTGCTGGTTGCCCTTATCGCCATTGCCGCGGTGTTTGCGCCCCTGATTGCGCCGACGGACCCTTACGCCCTGGCTACCGTCAGCATCCTCGATGGGCGTCTCGCGCCCGGCGGCGAAATGTTGGATGGCACGGTCTCTTGGTTGGGCACGGATGGCGCCGGGCGCGATGTCCTCAGCGCAATTCTCTACGGGCTGCGGACGAGCCTGACAGTGGCAATCAGCAGCGCCGCGATTGCGCTGACCATCGGGCTAATCGTCGGACTGACCGCCGCCTTTTACGGGGGCCGGCTGGACACCATTCTGATGCGTGTCGTCGATATTCAATTGTCATTCCCGGCCATTCTGGTTGCGCTGGTCATGCTGGCGCTGCTTGGCAAGGGCATCGACAAGGTCATTATCGCGCTCGCCATTGTGCAATGGGCTCTTTACGCCCGAACAGTTCGCGCCGCTGCCATGGTCGAACGGCGCAAAGAGTATTTTGAAGCCGTCACCTGTCTGGAACTCAGCAACACCCGCATCATCTGGCGGCATTTGCTGCCCAACAGCGTGTCACCACTCATCGTTCTGGCGACTCTGCAAACGGCGCATTCCATCTCGATCGAAGCAACCCTCAGCTTTCTGGGTGTCGGCGTTCCAATCACCGAGCCCTCGCTTGGCTCTCTGATCGCCAATGGTTTCGACTACATCCTGTCCGGTGCCTATTGGATCACCTTTTTCCCGGGCGCCATGCTGCTGGCCACGGTCGCCGCCATCAACATCTTCGGCGACCAACTACGGGAAATCATCAACCCGAGGCTCTCGAAATGACCGGCAACAAACTTTTGTCCATTCAAGGCCTCAGGACCGAGTTTCCAACACCGCACGGCCCGCTCGTCGCTGTTAACGGCGTCGATCTCGAGGTCGCTCGCAGCGAAGTGCTTGGCATCGTGGGGGAATCGGGTTCCGGCAAAACCGTGTTGGGGCTATCGGCGATGGGATTGGTCGATCTGCCAGGCAAAGTAACCGCAGGGCGAATCCTGTTCGACGGACAAGACCTCACCCGCCACACGGAAGCGCAATGGCAAGCCATTCGCGGCAATCGGATCGCGATGGTATTTCAGGATCCGGCCACCAGCCTCAATCCGGTTCAGCGCATCGGAACACAAATGATAGAGGCCCTTCAGGCCCACCGCGACATCTCGAAAGACGCCGCGAAGCGCATGGTACTGGAGGCAATGGTCAGGGTCGGCATCAACAGCCCAAAAGAACGGCTCCTGGCCTACCCCCATCAGTTTTCGGGGGGCATGCGGCAACGTGTGGTCATCGCCACCGCGCTCTTGAACGAACCGGATTTGATCATCGCGGATGAACCCACCACGGCATTGGACGTCACGGTGCAGTCGCAGATCCTGCGCGACGTACGGCGACTGTGCCGGGACACCGGGACGGCAATCATTTGGATTTCGCATGATCTTGGCGTTGTGGCCCAGATCGCGCATCGGGTCGCTGTGATGTATGCCGGGCGTATCGTGGAACGAGGGATGACAAATAGGCTCCTGAAAACACCCTCTCACCCATATACGGCAGGGCTGATCGCGAGCATGCCGGCAAATGCGGAACGCGGCGAGAGGTTGCGTTCCATCCCCGGGGGGCTGCCGCAATTGTCGAACCTGCCGGTTGGCTGTGCATTTGCACCGCGCTGCCCGCAGGCCTCGGCGGCTTGCGAGGTGCTGCCCGAGCTTACTTCAACATCGGCCGAACACGCAGTCCGCTGTGTTTCACCACTCAATGAGGCGGCTTGAAATGTCAAACGTCATTGAGCTCAGATCCGTGCGCCGCAGCTTTGTCACCAAGCCGGATTTGGCGGACAGGATTGCAACAGCGTTCGGCGCGAAATCCTCGGCCCGCACCCTTCGCGCGGTCGACGGTGTTGATCTCGAAATCGCACAGGGCGAGGTAGTGGGCCTCGTTGGCGAGTCGGGCTGCGGCAAGTCCACACTCGGCCGGATCGTCGCCGGTATCCTTCCGCAGGATTCAGGCGAGGTTTTTTTCAACGACCGCCCGATGGTGAACAAGGCCCGGCAAAAGGACGGCTTCGGTCTTGGCGTGCAGATGGTTTTTCAGAACCCGGCCGCCGCTTTGGATCCCCGTCAGAGTATAGTTGACACGATCACCGAAGCCCCAATCGCACATGGGTTGATCAAACGGCCCGAGGCCCGCGGGTTTGCGATCGAAGCTCTAAAACGTGTGGGCCTGGGAGAAGACGCCCTGGACCGATACCCGCATCAATTCTCCGGCGGGCAGCGGCAAAGGATATGCATCGCCAGAGCCTTGGCCGTCGATCCAAGCGTCGTGATCTGTGACGAAGCGGTTGCCTCTCTCGACGTGTCCATTCAGGCCCAGATCATCAACTTGTTCCTGGATCTGCGGGATGAGCTGAACTTGTCTTACCTTTTTATCAGCCATGACATCAGCGTCGTTGAGCATGTGTCTGACAGGATCGCCGTCATGTACCTGGGACAAATCGTTGAACTCGCGCCTACCAAAGAGCTGCTGGAAAACCCTCAACATCCCTACACAAAGGCCTTGCTCGCCGAGGTTCCCGGGTTGGACAAGCGCCTGACCGACGAACCGGGATTGGAAGGCGAATTGCCTTCTCCCCTCTCGCCGCCGACGGGATGTCATTTTCACCCAAGATGCCCAATCGCGACGCAAGACTGTCGATCCCAAGCGCCCCGGCTCGAGCCTACTGCGCCCGGTCATCAAGTGGCTTGTCTGTTGGCCCAGAAAATTTCGTAGGTGAATCAGCGAGACCTTCCTGGGCATGGGAAACCCGGGGCAATTCACGGCCGTTCCACCGCGAGGTGACTCGCCGCTAATCCCGGCGGCGGTACCAGTCCGCGGTTTCGGCCAGGCCCGATTCGAAATCGTACGGCGGGGTCCAGCGAAGGGCCGCCCGAAAACGCGAACCGTCGACGACCAGCGACTCCAGGAGACGGTCGACGGCCGATTGCCGGGCCGTGATCGAGCCCGCGATCCGAAGAACGGCTTTCGGGACGGAAAACAGCCGCTGCCGCCTGCCGAGCGCGTCTCCCATGGCCCGGATCAGGCTGGTGGTCGATATGGGTTCGCTGTCGGCGATGTGGAAAACCCCCGTCGCCGCTTCGGGCCGGTCGACGCACTCAGCGATGGCATGGGCGAGATTGCCGACAAAAATCAGGCTTCGCCGGTTTTGGATGCCGGCCAGCGGCAGGGGCCGCCGGGCCTCGCAGGCGTCCAGTAGGCTGAGAAAGTTCGCCCGCACGCCCGGTCCGTAGATCAGCGGCGGGCGCAGGATGGTCAATGACGTCCGTTCACCGGCCGCCGCCCGGACGGCATTTTCGGCTTCCAGCTTGGACAGGCCATAGGCGTCTTCCGGGGCCGGCTGGGTCTGTTCGGTGAGACCCTCCCCGCCGCTCCGCTCGCCGGCCGCCTTGATGGAGCTCAGGAAGATGAACTGTCGGACGCCCGCCTCGGCCACGGCCTCGGCAAGAGCGCGGGAACCTTCGACATTGGTTTGCCGGTAGATGTCGAGCGCCCTGGCCCCCGAATCGCCGGCCATGTGGGTCCGGGCCGCGAGGTGGATGACGGCCTCCGCGCCGCTGACCGCCCGGGACCAATCAGTGGCGCCGTCCATGTCCGGGATGACATAGAGCGGCGTGCCGTCGCCGCTTTGCCTGCGCCCCGGGTCGCGGGTGGTGCCGGACAAAAGGTGTCCCCGGCTGCGCAGTTCACGGCACAGCGCGGTGCCGACAAATCCGCATGCGCCGGTGATGAGAACCCGGCTCACCGGATTTCGGCGGCCGGATTTCCGGCAAGTGGCTCTGTCATATTCGTTTCAGCTTTCGAAAATTTCGGATCATGTCTCAGCCCGGTTGATTGCACCGCGATCCAAAAATGCCAGAAACACGGCCACGATGACCACTGCCGCAATCAGGGCCGGCCAGGGATGAGAAAGCGCCACCACCGCGAGGCCAACCAGGACCAGATTGATGCCCGCCACGAAAAGAGAGACGGAGGCATGACCGCGTCCACGGCGGATTGCCCGTTGGTAGAAGTGATCACGATGCGGCTGCCAAACCCGCTCGCCGCGCACGGCCCTCCAAATCAGCGTTATCGTCGCGTCGGCGAGATAATACAACGGCAATATCAGTGCCGACGCCCACGCCCCCTCGGATGCCAACGCCATCAACAGCCACGCGAGCAGAAATCCAAGGGGAATGCTTCCCACGTCGCCGAGGAAAATCCGCGCGGGATGCCAGTTCCAGCAGAGAAAGCCGAAACCCGCTCCGGCGACGGCCACGCCCAGCACGCCGATCCACGCATGTTGGCCGGTAACCCAGGCGACAACGGCGCATCCCAACCCGATCGACACGGTTTCAACACCGGCAATACCGTCGATTCCATCCATGAAGTTGAACAGGTTCAGGAACCAGAGCAGCGCCAATGCGGCGGCAATTCGATCCAGCCAAATGGGCACAAGGCCCTGGAAATAGGGATTGGGGAGAGAGGCGAACCCGACCACCAGCCCGACCACCAGAACGTGGACCGAAAGACGCCATTTGACGGACAGGCCTCGTAAATCATCGCGCCACGAAAGAGATGCAAGCACGGCCGCGCCGCCGGAGGCGAGAAGCAGGTCGCCTATGCCCGGTCCCTCCGGCACAAGGAACGGAATTGACGTCCAGGCGATGACAACGACCGGCACGACCGCGAGTCCGCCCCCGCGCGGCGTCGGTACGGAATGGCTTGATCGATGGGTCGGATGATCGAGAATCCGCCGCCGTTCGAGCAATGGTATCGACATTCGGGCGCCGGCCAGTACGGCGATGAAGGTGGCGAGAAACAGCAGGCTGCCGATGGTAATCATCGCGAATGTATAGCCGGTTTGGCAAACAGGCCAAAGGCCGGCGGTGCGGCGGGACTAGGCGGGACTAGGCGGGACTAGACGGGACAAGGCGGGACGGACTTGTGATTTCAGCGGGGGTTGGCCCGGCGCCGGACACCCGATGCCGCGATTGACGACTTTCTCGGCTACTGATTTCCGTCCGTCCGAAAATACAAGGTTCAGGCTCTCACGATATTCGCCGCCTCGGTGCTCAGGCCGCGCATCGCGTTTCGGGTATCGACGATCAGCGTGCCCGAAGCCGCCAGCTCGCCATACGGAACGCCGTCATGATCAGCCGGCGGCGGCGCGCCGGTATCAGCGGATTTTCCCGCTGACGAGATTGCGAAACCCGATCCGCTTGCTCGCGGCCATATGCAGGAGATAGGCGAGCCGGCGGTGCCGGGGAGGCTTCCACCCCGTTACCGCGACCGTCCGGTCGGTGGCGATCTGCGAGGGGGGTTTTTCGTCGTGTTCGACCACCGGCGCGTCGAGGAAGAAAAGATCGAGCCGGTGGACCCAGAAGAACAGCAATTCCATGTCAACGGGCAGGCGCATCCGTTTCATGCGGCCCGCGAGATAGGCCGCCGCCTCTCTCGTGATCACATAACCCGCGGCGCAATACTCGCTGTAGCGGACCCGCCCCATGGATCGGCCCGCTGCGAGGGGCTCCGCGGCGACCAGCGGCTTTCGGCTCCGGCGGGCGAGACTGACCAGATCGAAGGAAACGGGCGAGTGCTCCAGCGCATCCAGCACGGCCGGCAGCTCCGGCAAAGGGATGGCGTCGTCCTCGAAGATGGCGGTCATCGGATCCGGCCCGGTGCTCGCCCGGGTGATCGCAGAGACGTGCGAGCGCCAGCACGCAAGCTCGGACGATGCCACAGGCCGGAGACCCCAGCGGCGGCGATATCGCGTGTCCACCTGCGCCATGTCCGCCTCGGTCATCTCTTCCGCGTCGACCGCGTCCATGAACTCGAACGGAACTCCGGCCTCGGAAAACCGCTGCGCAATGCGGCGCCGGCGCTCTTGAGCGTGCGGAAGGCTGATCACTATCGCTTTCATCGCATCACCCCTTCACCTGACAGTTTGATCCGTCGGCTAACCCCCGCGCGTGTCGCGTCATCGCCGGTTGTCATCGACGAGCCGGGAATAGAGTTCCAGGGTCTGACCGACGATACGGGCCTCGGCGAAGTCCCGGACATGCTCACGCGCCCCGCGGCCGAGACGCGCGCGCAGTTCGGGATCGTCCGCCAGGCGGGCGATGGCGGAAGCCAGGGCGGACGCATCGCGCGGCGGGACCAGAAGACCGGTGCGCTCGTGGCGCACCACGTCGCGGCAGCCCGGGACATCGGTGGACACCATGGGCCGGCCGCAGGCGGCCGCCTCGAGCAACGCCTTCGGGAGACCTTCCCGGTAGGAAGGAAGCACGGCCACATGACTGCGCGCCCACACGCTGGGCACGTCGTCGGTGCCCGGACACCATTCGATGATCCCCTCCCGGGCAAGGGCTTCCAGCGTCTCCGTGTCGATGCTTGCGGGGTTTTCCGGGTCCGGAGGACCGACCAGCCGCACCCGCAGGGAGGGATGGGAGCGCGAGAGACGCCGCGCCGCCTCGACCAGTTCGAACACGCCCTTGTCCCGGAGCATGCGCGAGACCATGGTGACCACCACCGGCTCGTCCGGCTCCGGTCCTGGCGCGAACCGGTCCAGATCGACACCCGAACCGCGGATCAGCGCGATCCGCTCCGGGTTCACACCCAAGTCCCGAACCGTGGCCTCGTCGTCGTCGTTCTGGACCACGACGCGGGTGCCGCGTCCGGCGAAGGCGAGACGATATCCGGCCCGCACCAGTGGGCGCAGCGCCTGGGCCCCGAAACTGCGGGATATGAACACGTAACCCAGGCCGGCGACGGCATTCACCACCGCGGGCACGCCGGCGGCAAAGGCCGCGAGGGAACCGTATAGGACCGGTTTCAGGGCCACATGGTGAACCACCGTGGGGCGCTCGCGCCGGTAGAGGGCAACCAGTTCCAGCAGCGTCCGCAACTCACCCGGCGGCGACATGCCGCGCCGGCGCATGGACAGCGGGCGCAGTTCCAGGCCCGCACCGAGGATGTCATCGGCATGGCGATCGACCCGCGTGGCCACCACCACGCGCCAGCCTTCCGCCCGCGCGGCACGCGCGAGGGCGAGGCGGTGCGAGCAGAAGTACCAGTCCTCGGTGACGACGAAGAGAAGCGTACCCGCCGGGCCGGATGAGGTCACGGCCGTTGGCTCCGCTTCCACGCCCGGAACATGAGCACGTTCCAAAGCGCGGACTGCCGGTTTCGAACGCCGCTCACGTGCTCGCGCGTCGTCCTGGATCGAGGAAGGTGGGAATCTGGGAGGCCTCGGCGAGGGGCTCGTCATAGATGCCGGGAATGGCGGGAATCACATCCATTGCGGTACGGGCGACGTCAATACGGGGCCGTGTCTCCTTATCATTCGCGGGCTGCGACGGACCGTGCCGCACGTTCTTCCGGTGTCTCGGCCAATGAGGCCGACAGCACCACGGTGAGGAGCACGCTGGCAATCCACCAACTCTGCCACAATCCGAAACTCAGGCTCCAGATTGTCAGCGCCCCAAGTGCGCCGCCCAGAATGGCAACGCCCACCGTCTTTCCCTTGGACGCAGCCCTCCACAGCGCGGCGGACACCGCCAGGACCAGCAGCACAAAGCCGGCCAGACCCAGTTCGAGCCTTGCCTGCAATGGCGCATTGTGGGGATGCAACGGCATGACGGTGGCCGTTGGGCTCCGCAGCGTCATCGGAACCAGCGGCCGCAACGCCGGGCGGTCCGCGACGTGATCGCCGATTGCCGTGTCCGCGCCCGGAATATATCGCGAACTGCGAACGCCCCAGCCCAGCCATGGCCGCTCCGCCGACCGGTCCGCCGCGAACGACCAGATAACGATCCGATGCTGGAACGAAGAGTAAGCCGGCACCGGGAACGCCTCGGTCACGGCGGATACGGTTTTGGGGGCTGTCGCGATGACCGGCGCAACGAGACCCGATGCGAGAAGCGCCAATATGCCGAGCGCGGCCACGAGCCTTGCCGATACGGCGGCCAACGCCGTTGCCGTGAGGCCGACACACACTGCAACCAGGGCTGCCGCCGAGGCATGCACTGAAATTGCCGCGACAAGAATGCACGACAGCAGGATCGCCGCTCTCGGATGCCCGCGGCTCCATATGGCGGCGGCGAGCGGACCGGCAAGGACGGCCAGAATGCTTGCGGCGCGATGGTAGGTGCTGGGCCGCTCGCTGAACGCCGGTCCGCTGAGCAGCACTTTTATCCCATTGCCGCTGGCTGTCTCGACCATCAGCAACAGGATCGCAATGCCGATGCCGGCCAAAAGGGTCCGCAGGAGAAACCGGCACGCCTCCTCCGTCAGACCGGCCATCGCCTTCCAGCACAGAGCCGCGAACAGCAGCAATACCGAAAGACGCAGCATCCGTTCGGTCCCGTCGCCAAGCGGCGTCCACAGATCGCTTGCCGGCAGGTAGAGCAGGAAGGCAAGACCCGGTACGATCCATAAGGGAACGCGCGGCGTTCGGTGCCAGGGCCAACCGGTATTCCGGACAATCACGCCGATGCTCCCAATGGCCATCAACCCCAGAACGATCGGCATGCCTACCGGCGCAAGAACCGCGGCCGGACCGATGGCAAGGACCGCCAGGGCGATCACGGACCGCGCCGCGCGGTCCCGCAGACCGGAACTATTGCCTGTCATCGCAGTCGTGCGTCACCGGTCATAATGTGCAAAAGATGCGCCGCCAATGTTCCAGGTCTCCCGCCATGACTCGAACATCAGCACGGTCCAGAGGCGGCTTTGGTGGTTGCGACGCCCGGAGAGGTGCTCCGTCCAGGCATCGCGGACCGGCGCCGGATCGAGATAGCCGCCGTCGCGCAGACGGCTTTCGGAGAGCAGGCTCTCCGCCCAGTCCCTGAGCGGTCCTTTGAGCCACGCGCCGACCGGCACGCCGAAGCCCATCTTGGGCCGGTCGGTGAGGCGTTCAGGCACATAGCGGCGGAGCACCCGGCGCAGCAGCCACTTGCCCCGGCCGCCCCGCATCTTCATGGCGAGCGGCACGCGCCATGCGAACTCGACCACGCGGTGATCGAGCAGCGGCACCCTCGCCTCCAGGCCCACCGCCATGCTTGCGCGGTCGACCTTGGTGAGTATGTCGTCGGGCAGGTAGGTCACCGTGTCCATGAGCAGCATGCGGTCGGTGAAGTCCGAAAGGTCGCGCCGGAGCGTCGAGTCCCAGAGGATTCCCTGCCGCTCCCGCCCGCCCCGGACGAGCGCGTCCGGATCGCTCCACTGCGATACCAGCCACCGGTAGAGCGCCTCCTCGTGCGGCATGGCGAGGAGCGCGGCAAGCTTGTGCGCCTTGTCGCCAACTTGTGGTGGCCGTTGCCTGCGCGGCACCGCCAAGGACAGGCAATCCCAGGCGGAGGGCGGCGGGGCGCGCAGCATCGAGGCGAGCGCGGCGCGAAGGGGGCGCGGCCATGCCCCGAGGCGCCGCCACAGCGCCGGCGCGCTGACATGGCGGTTGTAGCCGGCGAACACTTCGTCGCCGCCGTCGCCGGAGAGCGCCACGGTCACGTCGCGCCGGGTCATCTCGGAAACGAGGAAGGTGGGGATTTGCGAGGAATCGGCGAATGGCTCGTCGTACCACGAGGCGAGTCCGGGCAGCACCGCCTGCGCGTGACCGGGTGCGACGTAGAGTTCGGTGTGATCCGTTCCCAGGTGCCGGGCCACCCGCTTCGCGTCGCGGGCCTCGTCGTAGCCGGCCTCGTCGAAGCCGATGGTGAAGGATTTGACCGGCCGGCCGCTCTGGGCCTGCATGAGGGCCAGCACGGTCGAGCTGTCGATGCCGCCCGAGAGGAAGACGCCGAGCGGCACGTCCGCGATCATCCGCTGCTTCACGGCGTCGCGCAGGAGTTCGTCGAGCCTCTCGACTGCCGTCTCGTCGTCGAGGGCGTCGGGCTCTCGCACGGCCTCACGCGCAATTTCCCGCAGGCCCCAGTAGCGGTGCCGGGTTTCCCGCCCGTCAGCGTCGATTTCCACCAGCGAGCCCGGCTCCAGCTTCTCGATGCCCGTGAAGATGGAGTGCGGCGCGGGTACGCAGGCGTGGCGCAGGTAGGCGGCGAGCGCGTCCCGGTCCACTTCCGGGCGCCAAGCGGGATGGTCGAAGAAACCCTTGGGCTGGGAGCCGAAGAACAGCACTCCGCCCGAACGGCCCCAGTAGAGCGGCTTGATGCCGAGGCGGTCGCGCACCAGAGCGAGGCGGCGGGCGCGGACATCCCAGAGGGCGAAGGCGAACATGCCGATGAACCTGGAGACCGCGCGCTCCACGCCCCAGGCCTCGCAGGCCTCCAGCACCACCTCGGTGTCCGAGCCGCCGCGGAAGCGCCGCCCCTCCGCCTCCAGGTCGCGGCGGATCTCGGCGAAGTTGTAGACCTCGCCGTTGTAGGCGAGGACCGAGCGCCCGCTCGCCGAGACCATGGGCTGGCGGCCGGCCGCCGTGAGGTCGATCACCGCAAGCCGGCGGTGGCCGATGGCGATGCCGGCGGCGGACGAGACCCAGGTGCCGGCGTCGTCGGGCCCGCGGCTTTCGAGGCGGGCGGCCATGCGCGCCGCCAGCTGTTCCATCGCCTCGGCGCCCAGCGCGCCCGGCGCGCCGACGAAGCCCGCGAAACCGCACATGCGGCCTCAGACTCCCGCGCGCGCGCCGCCGGACATGGCGAGCTCGCCATAGAGCGTGCGGTAGGCGTCGATCATCGCGGCCAGGCTGTATCGCTCCGAGATGCCCCGCCGCGCCTCGGCACCGCGCGCCGCCCGTGCGTCGCGTCCCTCGCTCCGAAGCCGCATCCATGCCGCCGCGAGCGCCTCGGGGTCGCGGGGCGGAACGACGAGACCGGTGCCGCCGACGATGGCCGCGCTGTCGCCGACGCCGGTGGCGGCGCAGGGCACGCCGCACGCCATCGCTTCCGCCAGCACGTTGGGGAAGCCTTCGCCGAAGGCCGAGCTCAAGGCCGCGACATCGAACGCGGCGTGGAGCCGGGGGATGTCCTCGCGAAGACCCAGACGCACGAATCGCCCGGAAAGGCCCGCCGCCGCGATCGTCCGCTCCAGTGCCGAGCCCGGCTCGCCGGTCCCCGCGCCGACCAGGACGAAGCGGGCCTCGGGCGCGGCCCCGGCGAAAGCGGCGGCGGCCTTCACGAAGGTGGCGTGATCCTTCATCGGATCGACGCGGGCGCACATGCCGACGACGAAGTGCTCCTCGCCCAGCCCGAGTTCGGCGCGGACCGCCGCGCGCTCGTCGGGCCGGGGCCGGAAGCGCTCCAGGTCCACGCCGTTGGGCACGACCCGCCAGCGCGCCGGCCGGTATCCCAGCCGCTGGTGCACCGCGCGGCCCGCCTCGGCGTTGCAGAGAACGAGATCCGCCCGCCGCGAGAGGCGCGGCAGCAGCGTCAGGATGAGGCGGGAGCCCAGCGCATAGCGGCTCATGTCCATGTCCGAGCACCTGACCCCCCAGACGAGGCGGGTCGCCCGCCGCCGGCCCGCGAGGACGAGTGCCAGCGTCGCCAGCAGGTCGGCGTGATAGAGCCAGCTGTGCACCACCGCCGGCCGCGCGTCGCGGATGGCCGCGGCGAGGCGCAGCAGCCCGCCGGGCGCGTCCCCGTTGCGTTCGATTCCGAGATCCCGGACGGGAATTCCGTCGGCCTCCAGGCGGTCGCGCAGCGCGCCGCCCGGCTTCAGGCTGACCACGCTGTGAGAGACCGCGCCCGCCGCATCGCCGGCGGCGAGCCGGGCCAGCACGGTCTCGGCCCCGCCCACATCCAGCGACGTGACCACATGCATGACCTCGATGGGCGGTGCGCCGGTGGTGGTCATGGGTTGCGCCTGCCAACCCAAGTGTAGTGGACGAAGGCGGAGCGCGGCGCGAAGGTCAGAAGTCGTTCGAGCGCCATCAGGGCGTCCGGCGCCATGCCCAGATTGGGGAACAGGCGTTCGTGGCGGACCAACTCGGTCCGGAAGCCCGCGTCCCCGAAAAGCCTCGCCAGCCGCCCGGCGCTGGTCACACGCTCGACGCCGTATTCGTGCGTCCGGCCCCGATCGTCCGTGACCGTTCTAGTCTTCGGCCAGCCCCGCGCGCGCAGCAGTTGTAGCTGAACCAGCGGATTGAGCGCGTTGGTCTCCGCGATCACGAGATGGCGTCGAAGGCGCGCAGGGCGCCGACGCTCGTTTTCGCTTCGGCGCCCGTCAAGTGCCGGTCTCTCGGGGCAACGGGGCTAACCACCGTCGCGGATTGCGCGCGAAAGTGCACGGACGACGCGGTCCACGTCGCCGTCGGCCATCCCCGGAAAGAGCGGCAGCGAGAGGCAGCGCTCGAAGTAGCGCATGGCGCCGGGCAGGTCCTGGGCGCCGCAGCGTTGCCGGTAGTAGGGCTGCAGATGCACCGGGATGTAGTGCACCTGAGAGCCGATCCCGTCGGCGCGGAGCGCCTCCATCACACGCCGCCGCGAGGTGCCGGCGGCGGCGAAGTCGATCAGCGCCACGTAGAGGTGCCAGGCGGGCGCGCACCCCGGGCGCCGCGCGAGCGGCCGCACCAGCGGGGCAAGCGCCGCGAGCCCTTCGTCATAGGCCGCCGCCAAGGCACGCCGCCGGGCGGCGAAGCGTTCGAGCTTGCCGAGCTGGCTCAGGCCGAGGGCGCAGTGGATGTCGCTCGCCCGGTAGTTGAGGCCCGGCTCCGGCATCTCGTAGTGCCACGGATTCGCCGCGCCCTCACCGTCGAAGGCGAGCGCGGATTCGGTGAAATCGGCGGGCTCCCGCGTCATGCCGTGGTTGCCGAACCGGCGGGCGCGCTCCAGCAGCGCCTCGTTCCGGCCCGTGAGCGCGCCGCCCTCGCCCATGGCGACCGTCTTTACCGGGTGGAAGGAGAAGGCAGCCAGGCCGCCATGTTCCGCCTGCCCGATCCGCACCAAGCCGCCGTCTCGCGCTTCGTATGTCGAGCCGAGCGCATGGCAGGCGTCCTCGACGACCACGAGACCGCGCGCATCGGCGAGCATGGCGATCTCGTCCATCGCCGCCGGCTGGCCGGCGAGGTGCACGGGAAACACCGCGCGAACCCGCTGGCCGCCGGCGTTTCCCATGGCGGCGTCCACGTGGTCCGCGCCCATCAGGCCCGTGTCGGGATCGACGTCGGCGAACACCACTTCCGCCCCGGTCAGGCGGACGGCGTTGGCGGTGGCGAGAAAAGTGATCGCGGGAACGACCGCCGCATCGCCCGGGCCCAGCCCGATGCTCATGGCGGCGAGGTGGAGCGCCGCGGTGCCGCTGGAGCAGGCCACCGCACCGGGCGCGCCCACGGCTTCGGCAAGCGCCTGCTCGAAGGCGGCGACGGCGGGGCCCGTGGTCAGGAACTCGCCGCGCAGAACCTTCTCGACCGCGGCGATGTCGTCGTCGTCGATGCCGTGCCGGCCGTAGGGCAGGAGCGCCGTCATGCGGCCTCGATCAGCCGGTGCATCTGCGCCTCGTCCAGCCACTCCTCGTTGATGTCGCTGGCGTAGCGGAAGCCTTCCGGCGCGGGCTCGGTATCGGGGAGTGCGGCGCTCCCGCCGGCGAGGCCGAAGGGCGGCTGGATGACGTAGCGGTCATGGGCGGCGACGGTCGTGCGGCTGTCGTCCTCGGTGATCAGCACCTCGTGCAGCTTCTCGCCGGGGCGGATGCCGACGATCCGGTGGGGCAGATCGGGCGCGAGGCAGCGCGCAAGATCGGCCACGCGCATGCTCGGGATCTTTGGCACGAAGATCTCGCCCCCGGTCATCGCGGGCAGGCAGGAGAGGACGAAGTCGACGCCCTGCCCCAGCGTGATCCAGAAGCGTGTCATGCGAGGGTCGGTGATGGGGAGCGCGTCCGCCCCTTCGGCGGCGAGTCGGCGGAAAAGCGGCACCACCGAGCCGCGCGAGCCCACGACGTTGCCGTAGCGGACCACCGAGAAGCGGGTTCCGCCGGCGCCGGCGAGCGCGTTGCCGGCGACGAAGAGCTTGTCGGCCGCGAGCTTCGAGGCGCCGTAGAGATTGACCGGGCTCGCCGCCTTGTCCGTGGACAGCGCGATCACCTTTTCGACGCCGGCGTCGATGGCGGCCTGGATCACGTTCTCCGCGCCCAGCACGTTGGTGTGGATGCACTCGATGGGGTTGTACTCGGCGGTCGGCACGTGCTTCAGCGCGGCGGCGTGGATCACGATGTCGATGTCGCGCATGGCCATGCGCAGCCGGTCGCGGTCGCGCACGTCGCCGATGAAGTAGCGCAGCGCCTGGTGCTCCCCCGCCGCCAGGCCGCGCTCCATCTCGATTTGCTTGAACTCGTCGCGCGAGAAGACCACCAGCCGGCGCGGCGCGTGACGGGCGAGCAGGATCTCGGCCATCCTGCGGCCGAAGGAGCCGGTGCCCCCGGTGATCAGGATGCCCTTGCCGTCGATCTCGGCGGCGGCGGCATTGGTGGCGAACTCTCTCGTCATGCATGCACCTTTCGATTCAGTCGTCTTATTCGGAACGCCGGCGGGCCGCGCCGTCAATGCCGCGCGGCGGCGCAAAGATCGTCGAAGAGCCCCGCGTAGGCCCGGGCGATCGCGGGCGCCGAAAAGCGCATCGCGGCCGGCCGGCCGGCGGCGCGCAGGCGCTGGGCGAACTCGCCGTCGCCAAGCACCCGGTCCAGGGCCGCGGCCAGCGCGTCGCCGTCCAGGGGCGGCACCAGCACTCCCGTTCGGCCGTCCTCGATGATGTCGGCCGGGCCGTGGGGACAGTCGAACGCCACCACGGGCGCGCCGCACGCCATGGCCTCGACGATGACGTGACCGAACCCCTCCCAGCGGGACGAAAGCGCGAAGGCGGCGGCATGGGCGAACCAGGGCGCGATATCGGCGACATGGCCCGGTATGACGATCCGTTCAGCCACGCCCAGCTCGCCCGCGAGCCTCATCAGTGCTTCACGGTCGGACCCTTCGCCGAGGATCGCAAGGCGTGCATCTTTTGTGCGCAGTTGGGCGAAGGCGCGCAGCAGGATGTCAAACCCCTTCTGCCGAACCAGGCGCCCGGCCGCGACGACCATCGGTCCCTCGCCCGGCCACGGGCGGGCACTGCCCCGGGCGCGCTTCTGGAAATCGTCGACATCCACCGGATTGTGGATCGTGACCACGCGTTCCAGCTCCAGGCGGCAGTCTTCGACCAGCTCGCCGCGCACCCCTTCCGACAGCGCGACAACGGCGGCTGCCCGGCGGTAGGCCCATCCGGCGGCCCCGCGTTGCGCGCGCGACAGGTCCCCGCGCGCCCGGTGGCTGTTGGTCTCCCGCGCGACCAGGAGCGGCGGGCGGCGCAGTCCGATCACACTCGTCGCGGCGACGATGTTCGCGCCCACCATGGTCGAATAGACGAGTTCCGGCCGCCGGCGCCGGATCAGCCGGCGGAGCGGCAGGAAGGCCCGCCTCAGGCGCCCCGCGCCGAGATCCACCGGGTGGATCCCGTCGAGCCAGGGCCGGCCGGGACCCGCGGCGCGCGCCACGGCAAGCACGGGACGCGTCCGGTCCTCCGGCCAGTGGCGCACCAGGTTGATCGTCGTCCGCTGCGCCCCGCCGCCATCGAGATCGGAAAGGAAGAAGAGAGGAGCGGCGGGCGGCGGCATTCAAATCCGCTCGAACAGGAAAAAGACATGATGGGGGTAGAACACGTTGTGATACGAATCGACGAGTTTCAGCCCGTGACTCTCGAATTTCGCGATCATGGTCTTTTTGCGGGTTCCCGGACGTCCGACCTCCCACCAGTGAGCGGAATGGAAGCGCTCGGGTGGACGCGAGCGCAGCGGCCGGACGTCGATCCTGCGCCCGCCGACCAAGTCGGAAACGACGTATTTCCTTACGGAAAAATGAAACTTCGGAATTCGGATATTGAAGGAGAACGAGAACCACGACCCCGCGTAAGGCAGGGACACATAGAGGTACCTGTTCGTGAATTGAACCATATGGGCGATCAAGCCATCCAACTCTTCCAGCGGATTGTGCTCGAGGCACTGGAACGAGCAAACCAGATCGTATTTCCGGTCCCGGAAGGGGAAATCGAGAATGGAGGAAACGTGATCCGGCCGAAACCTCTCGGAGACGTCGACGGACGTGTGCGATATGCCGAGATATTCGGCGATGAATTTCGTCAGGTTCCGGCCGCTCCCGAATTCGAGCACCGAATGAACATCCTCGCGCCGGGCGATCGGCGCGCATTGCAGATAGATCGATGTCCACTGAGTCAAACGATGCTGGTGGAAGTCATTGGCGAAGTACTTGTAGTCCTCGCTGCCCTTTCCGCCATACAGCTTCGTCGGATTCCTGGGCTCGGCCTTCAGAACTTTTTCGTTCGAATTGCCGCTCATTTTCTTGTGGTCCGCGCGTGAATGTCGAAGGGCCGAGAGTCGGCTCCATTCATTGACGCGCTCCCGCAGGGTTCCCCTCGTCCCGTCCCTTTCGCGGTGGAATCTCGGTCGGCATGGGAGGTCTCGTCCGCCTCGCTATTCCCGGCGGGCTGCCCGGCAACCAGGACGCATCCGCTCACCGCGACGTCCCGGTCGGCGAAGGCCGCCAGGCGCGGCGCCAGGCGCGGCCTGATCGTCTGCACCATGCCGAGCGCAGTGCGACGCGCCTCGGGGTCGATGTCGTCCCACGCCGCCGGACCCAGTTCGCCCTCCACTCCGACCAGCCGGGTGATCCTGAGCGATCCCGCAAGCGGCGAGCGCTCGAGCCAGTCGCGCCACGCGGGCAGGAGGAGCCGATTCGGCCGGCCCGAGGCGCGCGTCATGGCGCGGTAGGGCGCATCGGGAACGGTCAGGAAGGTGAGCGGATGATGGCCCGCGAACATGCCGTGGTCGCGGAAGTCGATCCGGTGGATCATCGTGCCGCCCGGAGCGAGCGCGGCCGCCATGCCGTCGAGGGCCGCGAGCGGATCGTAAAGATGCTCCAGCACCGCGCGGCTGACGATGCAGTCGAAACGAAGGCCGCTCGACCGGAAGAAGCTCTCCGCCGGCACCCCTTCGTGGGCGACGAGGCCGCGAATTTCGCTCCCTCCGGCACCGCCGTCCAGCAGCCCACCGAGCCCGTGGCGTTCGGCGAGCGCGCGATGGATGCGCGCCTGCCGCGCGTCGTCGCGGAGCGGGCGATAGCGGTCGACGGTGTGGACTTCGCGGGCGCCGGCGCCGAGCATGCGCAAGGCGATGCCGAAATTGTCTCCGGGCCCGATCTCGGCCACGCGGCCGGAGAAGCGCTCGACTCCCCCGTAGGCAAGGTAGTCGGCGTACACGCGGTCGATGTAGTCAAGTGAATCATCGAGCGAGAGCGTGGCGTGCCGCGTCCCGGATCGGGTCGCAAGATTGCCGCGGGATAACCGGCGCCGGGCGCGCCAGTCGTCCACCAAGTAGTAGAGGCAGGTGAGCGCGACGCTCCGCTTGATGCGGTTACGCAGCCTTGCCTTAACTCCAATGGTCATTCTGGTCCGGGCAGTTGGGCCTTCGGTCTCAGCATCAAAGCCTCATAGGCCGCGACGGCAGCCTCTTGGCTGAACGTGCCCGCCCGCGCCCTCAGGCTGTCGCGAGATGGTGGATCGTCCATGGCCGCCTTGATCGCCGCGGCCATGGCCCTTGCGTCGCCAACGGGAACAAGCCTGCCGAATCGGCCGTTCTCGAGGATTTCCGCCGGACCGCTCGGGCAATCGGTGCTCACGACGGGACAGCCGCAAGCCATCGCCTCGATCAGGACAGTGGGCAAGCCTTCCCAAGCGGAGGACAGTACAAAGACGGATGCCCTGGCGAAATACTTGTGCGGATTGATCACGTGCCCGGGCAGGTCGAAGTGCTCGGCAACGCCGAGTTCGACCGCAAGCGCCGTCAAATCGTCCCGCCCGCCGCCTTCGCCCAGAATCACCAACCGGGCCGGCCGCTCCTTGGCAACGAGGGCGAATGCCCGCAAGAGCATCGCGAAGTCTTTCTGCGGTGTCAGACTTCCCGCCGCAACGACAACCGGAAGACCGGCGTATTGCCCGAACCAAGCATGGTCGCACCTTTCCTCGGCCAAAGCCAGGAGTTCCGGCCGGTATATGGGGTTGTAGATGGTTTCGAAGCATCCGTCGGGCAGCCCCGTCCATTGTGCGGCATCGTTTCTCACGCCCTCGGACACGGCGACGATCCGATCCGCAAGCGGATAGAAACTCTGCATGAGAACCGGCACCTCGCGCATGGTGTGCGTCTTCGCGTTACCGACTTGCTGGGTGATATTGTTGTGGATGCTGACCAGAATGCTGGTCCGCCCAGCGCCGAGCTGCGCCGCCAGCAAGAGCGAAAGGCAGGGATCGTAGAGAAAGGCCAGGATCGCGTCCGGACGGTGTCTCGCCATGTAGCGCCGCAGCGCTGCAATCCGCGGCCGTTTCTTGTAAAGAAATCGGACGAACGCCAACAGGAAGCCGGGCAGCCGTGCGCGGCCCGGACGCAACGCCGGGACGAGGTTCCGCATCAGGCTGGCGGCGTAATACGGTACATCGCGAACGCGCCCCCGGATGCCGCCCTTTAGCAAGACCACCGAGACCGAGTCGGGCAGGTCATGCAAGAGATGCCCTTCCGAATCCTCCAGGAGGAGGTCGACCGCATGTCCCCGGTCCGCAAGGCCGCGCGCGAGATTGACGAAGACCCGTTCGGCGCCCCCGACGGAACGGACCGACCGTATAAACAGGGCGATTCTGGCGGGACGACGGTCGCTCGGTTTCGTCACTGCCGTAGTATCCAATTCGGTCCCACCGGGAATGGTCGTGGCAGACACAAATTCGTCGACAACAGTCGATTGGCGCGCAAGCCATGGCCTGGACCGGAACGTCTCAACTCTTCCTCGCCTCCTCGAACAGGCGCTCCCACGCGTCCATGACGATGTCCGGGCGGTACGCCTCCATCGCCTTCCGCCCCGCTGCTCCCATCGCCCGACGTTGCTCGGGTTGCGACATCAGGTGTGCGAGGGATCGGGAAAGGGTCTCCACGTCGCCATTCCCTGCGGCAAGAAGACCCGTCTTCCTGTCCTCGATGAGCTCGTTGACACCGGTGCATCCGGCGAAACCGACCGCAGGTAGCGCGTGCGCCTGAGCTTCCGCCAAGGCGTTGGGAAATCCCTCGTGCCGGGACGGCAGGCAGAAAAGATGAGCGCCCAGACACCATTCGGCAACGTCGCTCCTGGCGCCCGGCAGCCGAACGCGCTCCGACAGGTCCGCTTCGCGAACGATGCCTTCCAGCGCGGCACGCTGGTCGCCCTCGCCCAGGATGACAAGGTCCCACGACGGGAAGCGGCCGGCGAGGCCGGCGAAGGCGCGAAGCAGGCTCTCGTAGTTCTTCTCGCGGCTCAGGCGGCCCATAGAAAGGATGCGGAGCCGGCCCTCGCGGTCCGGGCGTTCGGGCGATGCCTGACGATCCGCCGGAAACACGGGGTTCGGAATCACCACGATCTTGTCTCTCAGGAATGCCGGATACTGTGATCGATAGCTCTCGCACTGAATGACGACTTTCCGTGCGAGACGCATCCCGTTGAACTCGATGATCCGCCAGCGCGATCCGCCGGGCATGTGGCGAAAGCGAGCCGGCGCGCCCCGCTCCGCCGCGATCATGGGAACGCCCAGACCCAGCGAGTACAGCCGCGCCACCAGGAACTGGCCACCCTTGAACCCGATGCCGACGTGCGGCCTGAAAGAGCGCACCACCTCTCTGACCTTCTTCGCCCGCCGGAGCCTGTCCCGGACGCTCGCCTTGTTGGCGATATCGCCCGCGTCGAGCCTGTGCCAGCGGATCTCGGGCGCGATGGGGAAGTAGGCCTGGGAGTCGGCCTGATCCCAGGTGAGAAAGGCGACCTCGTGGCCTCGCGCAACCATGCCGTTCATGACGGTTGTGATCGCCCTTTGGATGCCACCGACCATGCCGCCCATCTGGCGGTTCGAGAACAACAGCCTCACGACCCTGCCTGCAAACATTCCGGGGCGCCGGCATCGCCCCGCGCCAGCAGGCCGCCGTAGACGCGAGTGATCCGCAGGACGTGGCGTTCCACCGCGTAATGTTCGAGCGCACATGCCCGCCCCGCCTCGCTCAGACCGGCCGCAAACGCAGGCTGGGTAAGAACGCGGTGAACCGCGGCCGCGAAGGCGTCGGGGTCGCCGGGCGCGGCCAGTAAACCGTTGCGCCCGTGCTCGATGATTTCGAGGTGCCCCGTCGCTGCCGCGGCGACCACGGGCGTGCCCAGCGCCATGGCCTCGATCAGTGTTCGGCCAAAGGCCTCCCGCTCGCTGGTTGCCATCAGGACGTCCATTCCCCGAATCCACTCGTCGATCGGATTGCGAAATCCGGCAAAGTACACCTGATTCCCAATTCCCTCCGACAGTGCGAGGCTGCGCAGGTCCGGTACGAGCCCTTCTTCGTCCTGCCCCAGGAGAACGAACGCGAAGCCGGCGCCGGCAAGCCGCCGCGCAAGGCGCGCGCCGGCCTTCACCAACACGTCCGGTCGCTTCCGGCCCACTAAGCGACCGACGAATCCGATCACTCTGGCCGAGGGGTCGAACCCCAGTTCCCGCGCGACGGCCGCCTTGGCGGCCTGCCGTGACAGGGTCCCGCGCGGCGGCGCGACGGGATTGGGGACGGTCGAGGCGGACGCCCGGCCAGCCGCCGGCATCGCTTGGGCGACGGCGTTCGAAATGTGGATGACGTGATCCGCCAGCAGGTTGACCGCGCGCCAGCGGGGAGACGACGAATAAGGCAGCGACCGCTGGTGCCAGACGAAGGGCCTGCCGGTCAGCTTCGCCGCCGCGCTCCAGGTCAGGTTCGTGCGGAAATCGTTGCCGTGAACGATATCGATCCCGTGACGCCGCATGAAGCCGGCTAGCCTTGGCGCGTTGCGAAGCATGCCCGCGGCTATGGCCATCGCGTTGGGCGTTTCTCCCGCGTAGCCGGACAACGGCAGCAATTCGAACGGAAGGCCGTACCCCGCCAGATGGTCGGTCAGGGGCCCCTCTTCGTGGACCACGATCACAGGCTCGTAGCCGCTTCCCTCCAGGCCCTCGATCAGGAGCAGCGCCGACATGTGGCTGCCGCCGAGCGAATCGCCGACGAAGGGAAAGCACACACGCGCGCGCGCCGGTGCGGCGGCGGGCTCGGCGTCGACTGAGCTTCTCTC
This sequence comes from Rhodospirillales bacterium, assembly GCA_965207535.1. GTDB lineage: Bacteria > Pseudomonadota > Alphaproteobacteria > Rhodospirillales > UBA2165 > JAJDXO01. The sequence goes on from CBDBMR010000012.1 coordinate 270,819, forward strand.
GTCACTCGACACGTCGGGGACCCGGGGGTGGGGCACGCTCTTCACGGCTAGGCGCCGGCGACGCTGCCGTCGAAGGCCATACCCCGTTGGCCGAGGTAAGACCGGGTCAGCCATGACAGGGCGTTCCTGTGGTCTCTCGGCGCGAGCAGGACATCCCGGTAGGGCACGACGGCGTAGTTGGAGATGACGTCCATCCAGTAGGCGAAGAAGCGCCGTTCCATCCGGTGCCAGAGTGCCTTGCCGAGCGGTGCGCAGGCGAGCTTGGCGGCGAAGCGAAGGGGGACGATCCAGTGCGGCGTCAGATAGCGGGGCGCGGGCCCGTCGCGCCAGACCCCGCCCCAGTTCTCCTTCTCGAGCATGGCGCGAAACAGGTTGCGGTCCACCTTGGCGTCAAGCGGCGCCCGCTCCCAGAATTCCAGGTAGTCGTTGTCCCAGAGCGGCAGCCGCCAGTCGTATCCGAAGAACTCGTAGGCCCGCTGGCCGGCCACCACATACTTGCACTGGCGGTTCTGGAACTCCGAGAACTCGTAGAGGGCGAAGCCCGCCTCGGGATCGTCGAACGGGGCGCCGGCGTCCTCCAGCTCGCGCCACAGCATGGCCCTGATGCGGCGGAGGTTCGCCGGTGTCCTCAGACCCTGCCAGAGCCCGTAGTGTTTCGCGACAAGCGCGTCGAAGAGGACGGCGTCCCGTTCCTCCAGGCTCCTGGAATCGAGAGGGGCCGCCAGCGGCGGCGGGATGTGCGCGCCGGTGATGTAGTCGCCCGACTGGCCGTTGACCAGGATCGCGTCCTCGTCGGCCCAGTCGGCGCCGTCCATCCGCAGAAGGGCGAGGAAGTCGTGCTCCACCGGCGTCGCGGCGGCGTTGTCGGCGAACTCGTGATAGCGCCGGTGCGGGTCGCTGTGGAACGCGGCGCGCGCAAAGCCGTTGGTGAAGGGCACGAAGTTCCACTCGTAGCCCAAGTGGGCGGCGATTTTCTTTGCCGCCGCCGCTTCGTAGTTGTTTTTCGTTCCGTACGAGAAACACCCGACGTTGCGATGGCCGAGATGGGCGAGGCCGGAGACGATCAGCCGCGAATCCATGCCGGCGCTCAGGGGAACCAGAATTTGTCGGTCGCCCGCCGACCGGGCCAGCTTCTCCAGGATGCCGAGGGTCACATCGGTGAGTTCCCGCAGCAGGACGTCCCGTCCCCTGGGCTCGACGCGCCACGGACGGTACAACCCATAGCGATGCACCGAAGGCGCGCGTTGCCCCGCGGCGCACAACAGGAATTCGCCGGGAAGGAGTTGCCTCATGCCCTTGTAGAGGGTCGCCGGGCCGATCGTGTATCCCGACATCGCGAAGGCGAGCGCCGCATCCGGGTCGATGTCCTCCACGCCCAGCCCGAGGCGGCGGCTCAGGCGGGCAGCCTGATCGTCGATGACGAGACCGTCTTCGCCGTCCGCATAGGCGAGCGGAATGCTGCGCACCCGGTCGACCGCCGCCAGGACACCGGCCGGCGTCTCGATGCAAAGCGCAAAGTGCCCGTCCAGGCCGCGCAGGAGCGCGCCGATGCGTCCGGTGTCGCCGACCGGGATCGCGGCAATCAGTCCGTCGGCTGTCGCGGTGAACGTGGCGCCGGTAAACCCGCCGCCGTTCAGATAGCCCTTGATCCGGAGCGTGGCCCCGCCCTGCGTGATCGTTCGCCAACCAAAGGCGTCCTCGATCGCCACACGCGCGGAGAGCGGCGTCTCGGTCATGCACGGAGCCTTGGTCACGAAGCGCCGGACGCCCGTACCGTAAGCCCATCGTCCGCGCCTTCGGGCTCGGCGCGGCCTTCGTCCAGGCGATAGACGACATCCGCTGCCTGCCGCATCGCTGGCTGGTGGGAGATCGAGAGAACCGTGACCTTGCCGGACAGGCGCCGGACCGTGGCGACGATGCCCGCTTCCGTCTCGGGATCCAGGGCGGTGGTCGCCTCGTCCAGGATCAACAGGGCCGGATCGCGGATCAGTGCCCGGGCGATGGCGATGCGCTGTCTCTGGCCGCCGGAGAGCTTGGCGCCTCGCTCGCCGACGACCGTGTCCATGCCCTCGGGCAGCGCGGCCACGAAGGCCCAGGCTTCGGCGCGGCGCAGCGCCGTCTCCACCTCGGCGCGGGAGATATCCTCGTCGCCGAGGGTGACATTGGCCGTCACGGAGTCGTGGAACAGGAACGTCTCCTGCGGCACATATCCGATCATGCCCCGCCATGCCTTGGAATCGATGTCCGCCATGGGCAGGCCGTCGATCCAGACCTCGCCCTGCTGTGGCCGCAACAGTCCGATGACGAGATCGGCGACGGTCGTCTTGCCGGCGCCCGAGGGGCCGACGACGGCGATGAACGCACCCGCGGGCAACGTCATGGAAACGCCCTCGAGGACCTTTTCGCGGCCGTAGGAGAAGCTCACGTCCCGGAGCGAGATCGCGGACGTGAGCCGGGGCGGCCGGCCGCCCTGTCCGGGCTCCCGCGCCTCCTCGGCGGCCGTGATGGTGGACCGCAGGAAGGCGAAAGCCGGCTGGTTGATCGCGGCGAGCTGGTAGTAGGATTGCAATTGACTCACCTTCTGCAGGATACGCACGAAGAGCAGGGCGAGGACCAGGAGGCTGTCCGCCGGCTGGCCCCACACGGCGACGAAGACGTAGAGCCCGCCCGCCACCGCGACGGCGCGGATGACTTCATGGGATTCGCTCAGCGCCTCCCGCGTGACGACGATCGTCCGCTGGGCGTGATTGAGCCCCTTGATGTCGCCCTCCATCAGCGGCCCCATGCTTCCCTCGCGGGCCATGGCCTTCAACGGCTTCATGCCGTCGAGCCCCTGCAGCAGGCGGGTCATGAAGGACTTCTGAAGCTCGGTCTGGTTCTCTCCGCCCCGGCGGCTCATGACGACGAGGCGGTTCAACGCGATCATGCCGACCGCGCCGACAACGAGGGCGACGACCGAAACCTCCCAGGATATGATGACGGCGAGCCCCAGATAGATCAGGAGCTGGATTCCCCCGGAGAGAACCCGGCACGACGACACGTAGGCGGCGGACGCGCGGGTCGGCTCGATGCTCACCGCGCTCGCCAGATCGCCGGAGCGGCGGTCGACGAAATGCATCCAGCGCGCTTCGAGCAGCGCGCGGATGAAGGTCAGCCGCAGGTCCGTCGCGACATGGGCCGCGGAATACCCCACCTGCGCCATTGCCAGCAGCGTCAGCAGCGATTTCAGGACCATCGCCGCCACGATGAGGGCCAGCAGCCCGGCGAGGGACATCTCCAGCCCGGCCAGGGCGAAGACCTGCCCGACGTAGAGCGCGAGTGCGCCGCCGCCTCCTTGGGAGTCGATCACCAGGGAGACCAGCGGCAGCAACGCCGCGACGCCCACCCCTTCCGCCAGCGCCGCCGCCGTGAGCGCCAGCAGCACCAGCGTGCTGCGCAACGGATAGGCCGCGAAGAAATACCGGAACAGTTGGATGGACTGCCGGGCGTCGTCGAACTTCATGAACCTCGAACCCGGGCTACCGGATCATCTCCCAGTCGATCGGCGTGCCGCGCGCGATGGCCTGAACAGCGCGCCGTCCCAGGACGGCGGGCAGGTGCTTGGGCGCGAGGCCGTGGCCGGGCCGGATGATCCTGACGTTGCCGTGCGTCAGAACCTCCCCTTCGGCGATGTCGGCCACCGCGAAGATGGAGCGGCGGAACACGAGGCTACCCTTCTCGCTTTCCGTTCGAGCATAGTTCACCTCCCCGAGTGCTGCCCAGGCATCACGCGCATCGGCGACCAGTCTGGCCAACTCGTCGGGCTCCAACGAGAACGCGCTGTCCGGCCCTCCGTCGGCGCGGCGCAACGTCACGTGCTTCTCGATCACCGTAGCGCCGAGCGCAACGGCGGCGGTCGCCACAGCCGTTCCCGGCGTGTGGTCGGAAAGCCCCACCTGGACGCCGAAGCGGCGGCGCATGTCGGCGATGGTGCGGAGGTTGGCCTCCCCGGGCACCGTCGGGTAGCCGCTGATGCAGTGCAGCAGCATCAGTTGCGCGCAGCCCCCGTCCCGCGCGGCCTGAACCGCCTCGGCGATCTCGCCCTCGTCGGCCATGCCGGTGGAGACGATCATGGGCTTTCCCGTCCGCGCCGCGCGCGCGATCAGCGGCAAATGCACCGCCTCGAAGGAGGCGATCTTGTAGGCGGGCGCCTCCAGATCCTCGAGCAGCTCCACGGCGGTCTCGTCGAAGGGCGTGCTGAACACGGTAAGTCCCAGTTCCCGCCCCTTGGCGAAGAGCGCAGGGTGCCAATCCCACCGCGTCTCCGCCTTGCCGTAGAGCTCGTAGAGGGTGTTGCCGTCCCACAGGCCGCCCCTGACCTGGAACTCGGGCCGGTCGCAATCAATGGTCATGGTGTCGGGCGTGTAGGTCTGCAGCTTGACCGCGTCGGCCCCCGCCTTGCTTGCGGCTTCCATGACGGCGAAGGCCCGACCGATGTCGCCATTGTGGTTGGCCGAGAGCTCGGCGATCACATAGGGCGGGTGCGCCGAACCGATGGGGCGCCCGGCGATTTCCATCGGGGCCTCGCTCATCGCACGACCTCCCTCACCACCATGAAGCATTCCGCCGCGGTCAGCCCGGCCGCCGCCCCCCGCACGCGCGCGAGCGCATCGATCGCCTCGAACGACCGGGCGTGGGGGAACGGGCGCATCTCCGCCGCGTAGGCCGCGAGCGCGCGCCGCTTGCTATCCAGGAACGGCTCGATATCCACCCACCGCTGGGGCCGGAACGGGTCTCCGCCCGACTGCCACTCGGTGCTCGAAACCGTCTCGAAGGCATAGATCGCGCGCACCGGCGAATCCGGCAGGGGGCGGCAGGCCGTGACGGCGGCCTCATGGACGATGCGGTGATCCACGTTCAGGTCGCCCGCGTGGTGGGTGTAGACGATCTCCGGCGCTACCGTCTCGACGACGGTCTCGATGGGCTTGATGACGTCGAGCAGGGGCAGGCTGTCGAGGCGGTTGTCGGGCAGGCCCAGCATGTGCGGCGCCTCGGCCCCTATCGCGGCGGCCGCGCGCGAGGCGGCTGCCCCGAGGGCGGCCAGGTCCTGCTCCCTGCCCGGCGGATCGCGGCGGACATCGCGCGACGTGGCGCCTTCGGCGACGATCAGCACATGCACCGTGCCGCCTTCCGCCGCGTGCCGCGCCAGCGTTCCCCCGCAGCCCAGAATCTCGTCGTCGGGATGCGCAGCGATTGCAAGGATCGAGGTCATTGCCAGTCCGTGCCCTTGGCTGGCCGGAAGGTCGCGCGCGCCTCGATCCTCTCACCGTCGAGGCGGGCGTCGCGGAACTCGAGCCGGAAGTCGCCGTAGTCAAGGAACGCCCGCGGATATCCCTCGGCATCCAGCATGCGGATATGGTCATAGACGGCTTGCGGAGACCCGCTTTGCGGCAAGCGGCTCTCCTCGGGCCGCCTGCGGGCAAATGTCACCGGCGTGCCGGATTGCGGCACGGGCTCCGGCTGGCCGGCGGCGATCTCTTCGATCATGTCGAAGGTCAGGCGGGCACAGCGCTCGAATATCTCGTGGGCGGCGCCTTCGAGAGACAGATCGCGCTTCATGTAGACCGGGCCGGCGTCCAGCTCCGGCACCATGCGCAAGGCGGAGAGCTTCGTCTCGCCGTGGCCTCGCGCGATCAGGTTCTGCAGCGGGCTGCCGCCCCGCCCGTAGGGAACGTCGGTCATGTGGAAGCAGACGCACTCGGCGGCCGCCAGCACGTCGTCCGGCACCGTCCACGACCAGTGGGGAAAGAAGATGTAGCGCGGCTTGAGCGAGCGAACCAAGTCGGCATCGAGGGCGGCCGGATCCGTGACAAGGAGCCAGCGGCCCGCAAGACCGGGAGCGCGCCGCGCGAATTCATCGACATTCCACCGCCGGACCGCCGCGACGAGGTACGTGGAGTCGCCCGTATCGCTCACACTACACTCCTTTCGTGCGAGAGGACGCGGGCTTGGATCGCCCGGGCCACCCGCGCTGCGCCGCGCCCATCGACAAGCGCCCGGCCGCGCGATGCCATTCGGCGGCGCCCGGCATCGTCCGCCAGGAGCGTGGCGACTGTCTCGCGCAGCCGAACGTCCAGGGAATCGTCGACCGCCCCGGCGCTCGCGCTCGCGCCGGCGTCCCGCAGGGTCTGCTCGACGGCGATCTGGTTGTCCGCCGTCACGACCGTGACCATCGGGACGCCCAGGCAGGCGAGCTCCCAGCAGGTGCTGCCCGCGGCGGTCACGGCGAGCGTCGCGCGGCCCATCAAGTCCGCCAAGTGCGCGGGATCGACGTGCAGATGCGTTGGGCTGACGGCGCGGCGCAGACGATCCTGCACGCGCTCTCGATGTACATTCGCGGCGCCCAGAACCACATGGATCGTTTCCACCCCCGGCGCGCCGTCCAGCGCATCGAACATCTGCCCGGTCGCGTTCCGCCGGTCGGTATAGCCGCCCAGCAGCAGCAGCGATCCCGGTTCGCGGCTCCGCTCCGCCCGTGCCCGCGCCGCGCGGAACGCCGGCCTGAGGAGCGCATGGCGCGGGCCGAGAAGCGCTTCCCGCATCCCGTCTTCCCGCAGCCCGCCGGCTGGGCCTGCACAGGGGTTCACGAGGATGTCGCAGTCGTGCGCGGCCTTCGGGCGATCCTCGATCACCGCGACGCACGGCGCAAAGCGGCGGCAGGCCTCGGCGAAACTCCTGCCCCGTCCATAGTGATCGACCACCACCGCCTCGCACCGGCCGGAAATGCGGCCCGCGATCTCGTCGACCTCGCGCGACGCATCGGTGCCGAGCCTGAGAACGTCGTCGAACGAGGCGAGCGCGGCGGGCACGGTCTCGATCGTTTCCTCCCTCGTCGCGCAGACCGTGCGCCAGCCCGCCTCGGCGAGCGCGCCCGCCAGAGCGCCAGAGCGCATCGCGTGTCCGGCACCGATTGCCCGCGAGGCGTCGAAGCGAAAGACGGCAGTGGGGGGGTTCGCCGTCATTGCTGTCCCGCGAGCATGCTCTCGGCAAGGCGAAAATCGTCTTCAGTATCAATGTCCACCGAACGGTCCCGCGGCATCACGTACGCGATTATAGGGCTTGCTCGATAGGATCGGCTCTGCCGAAACCATTCCACGTCGAGAACGTGAATGGCGCCGTTGGGGCGGTACGCCGCCGGACGCTCTTGGCGGGATCGCCCGAACAGGTCGGGGAAGACCGGCGCCGCCAACCCGTCGGGGTCAACGGTGAGGGCTGCGAACGGCGTGTGCGTGAACGGCGACAGACTCATGAGATTGGGTTCGCTGCGCGAGAAAAAGAGATCGAGCGCGCCAGCGATGTCCTGTGCGGTACGCAAGGGACACGTCGGCAGCATGATCGCTACGACGTCGTATCGCTCTCCCCGGTCGGCCAGCTCGTCAATGGCGTGGAGAGCGACCCCGTCTGCCTCGACCGGGTCGAGCGCGAGTTCAGTCGGCCGCATGAACGGCACCTCCAGCCCGTGCCGTCTTGCGACATCTGCAACCTCCTCGTCCTCCGTCGAGACGACCAATCGGTCGAATCGTCCGGTTTCCCGCGCGGTGTCTGCAGCCCACCCGAGGAGCGGCTTTCCGCCGAGGTCACGGATGTTCTTGCGGGCGAGCCGGGTCGAGGCGCCCTTGGCCGGGACCACCCCCAGAATGCGCGGTGAAGAATCGTAGCGCATGTCACGGTTTGGCGAAAAGCCACCAGGTCAGATTGTCCAGCCCGGTCGCTGGCTTCCAGAAGAAGCCATAATCGACCGGCGTGAGAGCGGGATACAAATCAAGCCACAGCGCGCCGAAGTCGCGCTTAAACAGGAGTCCTTCTCGGCCTCGATAGGTCTTCTCTTCCGGCTCGCTCGCGAAATACTCGATCGTCAGGAGGTAGCGGCGCGCGACGCGGTGCATCTCCCGATAGGCCGCATCGAGTCGATCCGGGTCCACGTGGATCAGCACGCCGCTGGTGAAGACGAGATCGACGCTCTCGTCTGCGAGGCCGATCCGGTCCGCCGTACCGTCGAGTACGTGGTCCGGCGGGACCACACGGTCGCGAACCAGGACGCCGCGGGCTTCGGCATTGGGTTCGAGCGCATACATTTCCAGAGCGTGGAGCGTCTTCAAGGCCCTCAGGTTGATGCCGATATTGGCACCGACCTCCAGACAGCTCGCAGGGGGCGCCGCCTCGAGCGAGCGAAGCACCCGGCGCCACATCCGTACCCGCCGTTCGATGCTGGCTTCGTCGGCGGTATTGCGTCCGGTGTAGGCGTTGCCGAAGGCGCCCCTCCAGGCCTCCAACGGCGTTCGCTGGCGTGGTGCGGTCATCGGCTCCTCACACGGGTATCCGGCGGAGAAGCACGACGTGATCGGCGTGCTCCTCGGCGGGGGTAAAGCCCAGCGTCTCGAAGAGGCGCAGGGACGCGGTGTTCTCCGGCCGAACGCGCGCGACGGCGGTCAAGGCGCCGCGCTCATGCGCTGCGTCGCGCAGGGCGCGTTCAATGGCGGCCGACGCGAGGCCCAGGCGCCGGCCTTCCCGCGCGATGTAGACGCTTACGGCCACCGTCTCGGCCGTCCGATCGGCCTCTCTGTCCAGTCGAACCACCCCGACAGGCGCATCGACGTGTTCGACGATCCATATCCGCCGTTCCGGGTCGTCCAGTCGCGCCCTGAACCACGCATCGTGTGCGACACGCTCCAGCGGTTCCGAACCCGAGAGGGCGATACCGCAGGTTCTCAGTTCGTTCGTCCACGCGAACAGGAGGTCGCCATCATCGGCGCGGGCGGCACGCAAACCCATCGGTGCCGGTTCAGGGCGTGCGGCATTCAATGGCCGGCTTCCCCGTCAGCCAGGAAGAGGCGGCGGAACGGCGTCGGGTCGGGCGCAGGACCGGGTGCGCAGACCGCCGCCTCCAGCGCGTCCGCATCGACCGTCGCACGATTGCGGTCGTCGCAGACGACCGGCACGACCCGGCACCGGGCTTGGATCATCGGCCACACCTCTTCGCTGAAGCGCATGCAGCCGAAGTCGAGCAGCACGATTCGGCGATCGCTCGACAGCGCGATGGAGAAGGTGGTCGATGCCGCAATGTCGAAGACAAGGCAGTCGGCGTCCCTCATCGCCTGCTCGAAGAGGCGGTCGTCGATCCGCGTGAAGTGGTCCAGGCCGGGCGGGCGTCCTCTGAACAGGCCTCCAGGATGGGGTTTGTGGACCAGTTCGATGGGCAGCGCACCAAGCATTCCGAGGATGCGGTGCTGCCAGTCGAGATAGACCGGGGCCGGGGGGAAGGGCGGGTAGGTTTGGGCGAAGCCATAGTAGGCCGTCCCGACGAACAGAACGCGCGGGCGCCGCGCTTGCGCGGGAACCGATGACGGACCCGGATCAAGCCCCGGATCGCCCTGGCCGCCAGCGATCGAGACCAAGCCGGATGGCCGGGCGAGATCGGCCGCCCGCACGACCACCGTCTGGCGCGCCGCCGTCTCGCTCGGCATGACATAATCGGTCGAAACGTGCAGTTCCTGGTGCGCCAGCAGGTAAGGCTCCGCCAACAGTGACATGGTGCCGCCGTGATCGAACCGGGTCACGGCGCCGCCCCGCCGCCTGACCTCGATCCCGAGCGCGCGCACCGGCCCGTGTCCGCCGGTGCCGGACCAGAGAGCGGGCGGCATCCGTCTCGCGTTGCGCAGCGCGCCGAGTGTCCGCGCCGCCCGCGTCAGCGTGTCGGCGAAGACGGCACGCAGTAGCGCGGCCGTTCTCCGGCGCATCGTCCCAGTCAACGCCTCGTCGTCCGTCAGGTGGGCAAGCGCGCGGTCGGCAAGCACGCCAATTTGCTCAGGACCGTCAAGGAGAAAGGCGCCGGGCGCATCACGCTCGATCCTGTCCAGCAGGGATGCCGCGTGACGGAAGCCGAGCTGAGCCCGCCTCCGCCGCGCCTCGGCGACGAGCAGCGGGTTGTGGCTGACGGCCAGCGCCTGAGGTGCGGCCAGGGTCGCCGGCAGCCGCATGAGCGGCGTCCAACTGAGGGTGCGTACTAGGCGGCGCGCCGCTTGGTGGCGGGTTCGGGCCGTCCCAGCATACGCGCCCATGTGGACCAACGATGACTCGCGGGCGGATTCCGGCCGCGCGGTACCGCGCAGGATGGCCAACTCCGGCGGGCCGATCAGGCGCAGGCCTCTGGCCTGTTCCTCTTGCAGGGCCAGCGCTGTTTCCATGACGATGGCGGTGCCGACCAGCGGCTTCGCCTGGACCATGACATCGCGCTCATCGCCTTCGAGCGCTGCGAGCAGGTCCGCGAATCGGCGCTGTAGCCGGTGGCTGAGCTGGAACAGGGCATGGAACGGCACGGGCCAGGCGAAGGAATCGCGCCAGCCCTCGCTGTCGAGAGCGATATCCTCCAGCCGCACGCCGATCGAAGTCGGGACCCGGTCAAGCATGGAGGCGATGCTAGATTCGCACGGGGAAGCCCCGTTCCCTGAGATAGGTCTTCGCGCCGAGCGGCGTCATTTCCGTGAAGTGAAAGATGCTGGACGCCGCGACAGCGGAGGCGCCGGCCTCCAGGGCCTGCGCCATATCCGCGTAGTCTCCGGCCCCGCCGGAAGCCACGACCGGCACCGATACCGCGCGGGTGACCGAGGAGATGAGTTCGACGTCGTAGCCCTCCATCGTGCCGTCGCGGTCTATGGACGTGATGAGGATTTCGCCGGCACCGGCATCCTCCGCCTTGGCAGCGAGCGCGGCGGGTTCGAGGCCTGTCGCCTTCCTTCCGCAATGCGAGAAGACCTCATGGCCTGCCTCCGTCCGTCGTGCGTCCAGGGAGACGGTGACACACTGGCGGCCGAAGGCGTCCGCGATGTCTTGGACCAATTCCGGGCGTTCGACGAATCCGCTGTTCACCGTGATCTTGTCGGCGCCCACCTGGAGAAGCGCACGCACGTCCTCGACGTTGCGAATGCCGCCGCCTACCGTGAACGGCACGAAGCAATTGTCGGCAAGCTCGTCGACCAGTCCCAGATCCGGAATTCGCCCGTCGTTGCGCGCAGCGACGTCGAGAAAGATCAGCTCATCCACCTGACGCAGATTGTACACGCTGATGGCCGGCGCCGCGGCGCCCACCCGGCGGCCGGGATCAAAGCGCACGCTCTTGACCAGCCCGGTGCGACTGAAAAGCATGGTCGGCACGATCCGGCGCTTCAGCACGGCACGGCCAGGAAGCGGCGCAGCAGGGCGAAGCCTGGCTTGTGGCTCTTTTCCGGGTGAAACTGCACGCCGTAGACCGTGCCACGCCCGACGACGGACACGAAGCCGCCGCAATAGGGGGTCCGAGCCACGATATCGCCCTCGTCCGCAGGATCGAAGCAGTGGCCGTGCACGAAGTAGAAGTCCGTGCCCGGTGCGATACCACCGAGCAGTTGATGGCTACCGTCGTGTTCCACCGCGTTCCACCCCATGTGAGGAAGGCGTTCCACCGGCGTGGCGGGCACCAGGGGCTCGACCCGGCCCGGTATCAGGCCCAGGCCTTCGCTCTTTCCGCCTTCCGCACCGGCGTTTGCGAGCAGCTGCATACCCAGGCAGACGCCGAGGATCGGGGTTCCATTGTCTGCGGCATCCCGGATAGGCGCGACCAGGTCCCGTTCCGCCAGACGGGCCATGGCCGTGGCGAAGGCGCCGACGCCGGGCAGTATCAGCCGGTCCGCGGCCGCGACATCGTGGGGCGAGCGCACCGTGTGTGGGCGGGCGCCACAGAATTCCAGGGCGCGCATCATCGAATCCAGGTTGCAGAGGCCGGTGTCGACCACGGCGACGGACGGCGTCGCTTCCGTATTTCGGAACTCGCGGCTCGCTGCGCGGTCGAGCAGCCGCCGGCCGGGGCGCACGTAGCGCCGAGACGCGGACCAGCGGTGGAACTCACGCAATCTTGAGGACATTGCCGTCATCGTCGCGGATCACGTTGCCCCGGTTGTCCGTCGCGAAGATGTTGCGGTTGGTGAAACGGTCGCAGACGGCCAGAAACTCCTCCAGGGACATATCGATCTCGCCCAAAATTTCTTCGATCGTTCGGCCCAGATAGGTCCAGGGAAAGACGCCGTCGTGCTTTTGCACCAGGCGCAACGCGTCGTCCCGCTGCAGGCGGTCGCGGCGGATATGGTTGCAGGCGATGTCGGTGGCGCGACCGAAACCGAATTTCAGGTACTTGAAGTAGTCGTGAATGCCGGTCTGGTGGTTGTCCAGGTTTTCGTAGTTGGCGAGGGAGCCTTCCACGAAAGAGGGGTACGTCTCGAATCCGTTGGCCTGGGCGACGATGGCGTTCTGGAGGCCGTCCCACGGGATGAAGTAGCCGAGGAAGAGCCCAGTGACGCCTGATGTCCTGAGTTCGGCGTCCTCGGGATAGGTGTACGCGATCAGATCGCGTGCCGATATGCCTTCCACATCGGCGAGATCGGACACTCTCAGGCCGAGCAGGCCGCCGAATTCTTCCAGCCAGCGCCGGTCCAGGGTCCGGTTTTCCGCTGCCGCCGCCGGACCGCCGTACTCGTGCTGCGAGTTCTCGCCCCACACGATCAGCGGCACGCCGAGCCTGACCGCGAACCGCACGGGGATGGTGAAGATCGTGACATGCTCGGGCCACGATATATCTCCGATTTCCGTCAGGCACAGGCGGTTGATCTTGCGGCGAACGACCGGATTCGTGGTCATTTCCAGGTAGTCGACGCCGAGGCGCTTGATGTTCTCGATATTGCGCCGCCCGATGTCGGACAACGAGTCCGTTGTGGCCGTCACGCAAAGCGGGTTGAGGTCGAGTTCGAGCAGGCGAACGACCTGGTATGTGCTGTCCTTGCCTCCACTGACCGGCACGATGCAATCATAATTGCCGCCGTCCCGATTACGGTAATCCGCGAGCAGTCTCTTCAACTCGGTGCGACGCTCGACCCAGTCCACTTGCGAGCGCGATTCGAAGCTTCGGCAGGCGCTGCAAACCCCTTCGTCGTCGAAGAACAGATCGGGCTTCGTATCCGGGTATATGCAGCGCGTGCAGAGCCTGATCATGTCGTTCGATGGATCACTCCAACCCCTCATCGTGCAATGGAAACGGCTTCGGTCAAATCGGCGATAGCCCGGGATCGCGCCACGCTACCGCCCTTCGGGTGAAGCGGCCTTCACCCGTTTGCGACGCGCCGCCCGGCACCCGGCCCGCCCGGGCTGGCGTGGCTCAGGCCGCCGCGACCAGCGCGCGGCGCGGCAGCCGGGCCTGGACCCGGCCGCCGAGTACGTCAAGCAGCACCTCGACCCGGTCCGCCGGCGCGAGGCGCAGGACCACGGCGGCGCACTCGGCGAAGGGGCCGGCGGCGATGGTCACCGCGTCGCCGGGCTTCAGATCGCCGGGCGCCGGCGCGCTCACGCCGTCCGCCCCGGTCGCGTCCCTGAGCGCCGCGACGAAG
>CBDBMR010000013.1:0-361121 GCA_965207535.1 Rhodospirillales bacterium
GCGCCGCGACGAAGCCATCGGGCAGCGCCCGCGGCCGCGGGCCGTCGGTCAAGAGCCGCCTGACCCCGAAGGTTCCGTTGATCGGGTGCCAGGCCTCGCGCCCGGTGTCCAGCGCGACGAAGAGATAGCCGGGAAACAGCGGCGCCCGCACCGTCTCGATGCGCCGCGCGTGGCGGCGGGAGCGCTCCATCAGGGGCAGCCAGACGCGGTAGCCCTGGCGCCGCAGGTTCGTTTCCGCCCGGCGCTCCTGGTGCGGCCGCGCGTGGACCACATACCATCTCACATCCGGCGCGCTCACTTGCGGCCTCCGGGGGTCTCCACCGCCGGCGGCGAGAAGTCCATCGGCTCGCGCACGATGCGCAGGAAGGGCGGCGCCAGCACCTGGCCGCCGGGGACCCTGCCGCGCAGCGCGTCGAACGCCTCCTGCGGCCGGCGCGAGTCGGTGATCACCACCGCGTCCCAGGGCTCCGCCTCGTCCAGCGAGCGCAGCACCGGCAGGCCGTGGAGGCGGGCCGCGTTGGTTTCGCGGTCGAGGATGCCGACCAGCTCGGCGTCCGCCTCGATGGCCGCCAGCAGGGCGATCTCCGCCACCTCGCCCCGCCCCGCCAGCACGAAGCGGCGAAGGCCCTCCTCCCGCCCATCGGCGAAAAGCTGCCGGTATTCCTGCCGCGCCTTGCGGAAGAAGGCGAGGGATGCGTCGAGGTACTGGGCGACGAGGCGGCTCTTCTCCTCGAAACCCTCGGGGGTGACGTAGTAGGCCCAGCGCTTGTAGGGGGCGGCCTTGGCCTTCACCAGCCCCTTGTGCGCGGCCCGCTTGAGCAGCGCGTTGACCATGCCCACGGAAATCGAGAGCCGCTTGGCGAGCGCCGGCTGCGACACCACCTCGCGCCGCTCCAGGGCGGCGAGGAACTCGATCTCGGTCTGGATGCCGGTCTTGTCGGCCATGGGAGCTCTCCGGGGCCTCTCGGGAACCTCTTGAGTTTCACGGTATGAATGACGTGCCGGCGGGGGAATGTCAACCTCGGACTTGAATATGGCGGGGCACGACGGCTGGCGTGTGCCCAAAAAGAGTGCGTCATGGCGAGGCGCCACTGGACCGGCCTTCAGTCGCCGAAGCCGACTTTCGGACGGCGTAGGCCGGCTTTGCCGGGCCAGCCGGCAAAGTGGCCCGGCCATCCACCCGGTCAATCCCCGGCGGGGAATGACCTTTTGTACCGCCGGCCACCAAAGTGTGGATGCCCGTGTCGAGCACGGGCATGACGGGTGCTGTTGAAGTCCCCTATTCCGTCATGGCCGGGAATGAAGTGATCGGCGCCTGCGGAAGCGGAAACTAGCCGGCTCGGTTAACCGCAATCATTTTCCCGGGTGAATTTGCCCGGAATCAAGCTAGACTCCTTTATGCTTCGCGAGAGGGACAGCCATTGAACGATAAATCCAGCCCGGTATTGGTTACGGGAGGCGCCGGCTATATCGGCAGCCACGTGCTCTTGGCATTGCAGGATACCGGCATCGATGCGGTTGTGATCGACGACCTGTCGAGAGGCCGAAGGGAGCTGGTTCCCGATGGCATACCATTGGTCGTTGGAGACGCCGGGAACCAGGAACTCGTCGGCCGGCTGCTGAGGGAATCGGGGGCAAGGTCGGTTATACATCTGGCCGGCGATATCGTGGTCCCGGAGTCGGTGGCCAAGCCGCTTCAATATTACCGGAACAACGTCGAGACCAGCAGAAACCTGATCGAGGCATGCGTTTCGGAAGGAGTCCTCTCGTTCGTGTTTTCGTCGACAGCCGCCGTATACGGCTCGGCCGACGGTGAAACTGTGAGCGAGACCGCGCCGCTTCGCCCGGAAAGCCCTTATGCGCGGTCCAAGCTCATGGTCGAGTGGATTCTGGACGACGTCTCGAGCGTGTCGGATCTCCGGTACGCGGCGTTTGCGCTACTTCAACGTGGCCGGGGCCGATCCCGCCGGGAGAACGGGCCTGGTCGCGGAAAACGCCACGCATCTGATCAAGGTTGCCTGCGAAGTCGCGGCCGGCCGCCGAGACAAGCTGACCATCTTCGGTGACGACTACGAAACGGCGGACGGGGACCTGCCGCCGGGATTTCATTCACGTTTCCGATCTGGCGAGCGCTCACCTCGCGGTGCTGTCCCACCTCCGGTCGGAACATCGAAACGTGACGCTGAACTGCGGCTATGGGACGGCCAAGCTCGGTTCTGGACGTCATCCGGGCCGTGGAGCAGGTGACCGGCAATCCGCTCCCGACCGAAGTCGGCCCTCGCCGTCGGGGCGATCCGGGTATCGGTGGTTGCCGACAGCAGCCTGATTCGGAAGCTGACCGGGTGGTCGCCGGTCCATGACAGTTTGGAGGAGATCATTTCCACCGCGCTGGCATGGGAAACGCTCGACGGGAGCCTGACCGTCGAAAAAGCACAATTCCGTGACTTGCAATGAAACTCGAGCGGAAAGTGGTGTTCGGAATTTTTGAACTTCAGGCGAGGCCCGTGAGCGGTCGCAGCCATGCCGGCGTGTTCGTGGACGGCATATGGGAAATGGGTTTTGCGGGAGCCTTGGCGCAGGCGATCCCGCCGTGCCCTGGACAACCGCGGCCCGCCGTCCCCAAAACGTGGATGCCCGTGTCGAGCACGGGCATGACGGGGTGGTTGTTGGAGTCCCCTATTCCATCATACCCCGGCGCAAGTCCGGGGTATCCAGATTTCCAGCTTTTGAACCACAGAGACGGTGAGACGGTGAGACGGTGAGATAGGAGGAGTTAACCATTCCTCCTCAGTGAACTCTGTGTCTCTGTGCCTCTGTGGTGAATATCCTGGATGCCCCGCCACTTTGCCGGCTGGCCGGCAAAGCCGGTCCAGTGGGCCGGGGCATGACGACTTGGTTTGTGTCGTCACTTCACTCGTCATACCCCGCTTTATGCGGGGTATCCAGGCAAATCCTCCCCCAAATCGCCCAAAACGCCCGGAATTCCGCCGGAAAGGCCCTGTTGCACAGGTGCAACACCGGTGATTTTATGACACAAACCCATGAGTTCTATGTTGAACGTTTCGGTTGTATGGCCGATTTTTACCCCGCGATATCGCTATTCCTGTGCCGACTGGGCGTTACGGCCCCGAAGCCGGGAGACTCAATTAGGAGGATTTCCATGAAGAAAGTTCTTTATTCCACCACGGCCTTGGCGGCTGCGGGCATGTTTGCCTTCGCTCCCGTCGATGCCCAGGCCGCCGAGAAGATCAAACTCGGTCTCGGCGGCTACTTCATCTGGGCCGGCGGCTCTTCCGAAAGCGAAGCGCACGACGACCAAGGCGCCGTCCAACATGTGGGCCGAATCGGAAATTTACTTCCGGGGCAACACCACCCTCGACAACGGCATCCGCGTCGACGTGATCGTGCAGCTTGAGACCGATCATGTTAACAGTTCCGACCTCGGTGCCGCCGCCGGCAACAGCGGCGATGTCATCGACGAGTCGTACCTCAAGGTCGGCAACCTGAAGCAATGGGGCGAGTTCCGCCTGGGTACGACCAAGCAGGCCCAGTTCGTCGTGGGCCGGACGAGTTCGCCCGCGGTGTACGTCATCAGCAACGCGACGAACTTCGGCCAGTCGCACCTGTTCGTGCCGAGCACGACGCCCCTCAAGGGCCCCGCCACCTTCTTCAGCCATGAAGGGGCCGGGGACAATATGCTGGCCATGTACGTCACGCCGAACCTCAACGGCTTCCAGGGCGCGGTCAGCTACACCCCGTCGACTGCGAACACCGACACCCCGCCGGATACCGGGGGTGAGATGCCGAGCCAATCCCGGGTAACCTCCTTCGGCGCCGGCTACAAGGGCAAGTTCGGCGACGCCAGTGTCGCGATTACCGGCGGCCACACCGTGGTCGACGGCGCGGCGGAACACACGACCAACCAGTTGGGCGGCAAGGTCTCGTTCGCCGGCTTCTCCATCGGCGGCCAATGGGCCTCGCGTGAGGATGACAAGGAAAGCAACGCCGCTGACGTCGAAGGCTTCCAGGCCGGTGTCGGCTACAAGACCGGCCCGTGGCAGGTCGCCCTGACGTGGCTCAACACCACCGACGACGTCTCCATGAATCCCGGCGAGGTCGAGCACAACCAGTACACGTTGGGCATGGCCTACTCGCTGGGCGCGGGCGTCAGCGTCGGCGCGAGCGTCTTCACCGTCGATCTCCAGGACGAGATGCTGACGGAACACGCAGGCCCAGACGGCGATATCGCCCAAACCGACGACAACACGTTTACCGGAGGCATGAACAACGAAGGTTGGGGCATGCTGGCCGGTATCCGGGTGAACTTCTAAGCGTTTTCACGAAGTCACCTTCGACCAAGACATCAAAGGGCGGTCTCCGGACCGCCCTTTTTTTGCGGGGATTTTCATGTCCCCCCCACCCTCGACGTCCGGCTATTGCCGGCCGTCTCGACCTCCCCCTCCAGGGGGGAGGTGATCCAGTCCGCTTCGGCCTATTCCCTCCCCCCTTCGAGGGGGAGGGGATAAAATTTCCGATTCTTAAACCACAGAGGTCGCTGGATGCCCGTGTCGAGCACGGGCATGACGGGTGGCGTGTGACTCAACTGGAGTACGTCATGGCCGGGCGCACCGGCCCGCTTCAGCCGTCCGCCGGGACAAGACCTACGGTCAACCGTGTACCCGTTGCTTCGGCGTAGCGGCGAAGGGTCGCGAAGGAGGGCGATACCCGGCCGCTTTCCAGCCGCGCGACCGCCGACTGGGTTGTGCCCAGCCGCCGGGCAAGCTCCGCCTGGGTCAGCCTAGCCGCCGCGCGGGCGCTCACAAGCGCCTCGATCAGCTCATACTCCTCGTCGATGCGCTCATATTCCTCCCGGAACTCCGGGTCCTCCATGAAGCGCGCCTTCAGGTCCTTCAGCTTCGTCATGTCGTCACCTGCCTCATCCGTTCCCGGGCTGTCGCGAGCGCCCGCCGCGGCGTCCTGCGCGACTTCTTCGCGAATACGTGCAGTACCACTACCCGCCGGCCCGTCGCCGTCACGTAGATACCTCGCGCGATACCGCCTTCCGCCCGCACCCGAAGCTCCCACAGCTTGCCCTCGAGATGCTTGACATGCGGCGCACGGAGAGCCTCCAGCCCGGCATTCTCCACCGTCTCCAGCAGCCGCACCAACCGGGCGCGCAACGCCACCGGCAAGGCCGCGATTTCGGCGTCGACGGCCGACACGGTTTCGACCGTCCAAGCCATCGCCGACATATAGCGCATCCGCTATAATCTTTCAAGTGCGCGATTCTGGCGGGGCCGGTTACCACCGACTTTCGGACGGCCCAGGCCGGCTATGGCTCGTCTGGGCCGCCCCTAGATCGGGTCATGTTTTGACGAAACCACGGCGCGGCCATCGCAGGCGAGCCGGCCGTCGGGCGCGGTGGTGCCCAGGGGCGGAATCGAACCACCGACACCATGATTTTCAGTCATGTGCTCTACCAACTGAGCTACCTGGGCATCTGCGCGTCCGCTCCGGCACCGGCACCGGCGCCGCGATCGGACGGGGGTGTATAGAGAATTCTTGGGGGACTGTCCAGCGTGCCCGCGAGGGACTAGCCGGCTTCCCGCGGCGGGTACCTGTCGGCGACATATTGGTCGACGATTGCCTTGAATTCGTCACCGATATTGGCGCCTCGAAGGGTGACGGTCTTCTCGCCGTCGACGAAAACCGGCGCCGCCGGCTGCTCGCCGGTACCGGGAAGGCTGATGCCGATATTGGCGTGCTTGCTTTCGCCGGGTCCATTGACGATACACCCCATGACGGCCACCTGCATGGTCTCGACGCCTTCGAAGGATTTGCTCCACGCCGGCATTTGATCGCGGACATAGGTCTGGATTTCTTCCGCCAACTCCTGGAACACGGTGCTGGTCGTCCGGCCGCAGCCCGGGCACGCGACAATTTGGGGCACGAACGAGCGCAACCCCATCGACTGGAGAATCTCCTGCGCGACGATAGCCTCCTTGGTCCTGTCGCCGCCGGGCTCGGGCGTCAGTGAAATCCGGATGGTATCTCCGATCCCCTGCTGCAGGAGCACCGCCAACGCCGCGGTGGAGGCGACGATCCCCTTGGACCCCATTCCAGCCTCGGTCAGGCCGAGATGAAGCGCATAGCCGCATCGCGCCGCCAGGTCGCCGTAGACGGCAATCAGATCCTGAACGTTGGATACCTTGCATGAAAGGATGATGCGGTTTGCGGACAGCCCGATGTCCGTCGCCAACGCCGCGCTTTCCAACGCCGAGGCGACCAAGGCCTCCCGGAGAACCTCCTGCGAGTCCTTCGGATCGGGCCGTTCGGCATTCTCGTCCATCAGGCGCGCCAGCAAATCCGCATCGAGACTGCCCCAGTTCACGCCGATCCGAACCGGCTTGCCGAATTCGATGGCTTTCTCGATCATGGTGGTGAACTGAACATCCCGCTTTTCCTTGAAACCCACATTGCCCGGATTGATCCGATACTTGGCGAGGGCCTCTGCGCACTCGGGATACTTGGTCAGCAGCGTGTGACCGTTGTAGTGGAAGTCGCCTACCAGCGGAACGCTTTCCCCCCGAACATCCAGTATTTCCCGGATCCTCGGGACTTCACGCGCCGCCTCCTCGGTGTTGACGGTAATCCGGACCACTTCGGACCCTGCCTTCGCCAGCGCCGCCACCTGCTCGGCGGTCGCGGCGGCATCGGCCGTATCGGTATTGGTCATGGACTGGACGACAATCGGAGAGGCGCCGCCGATGATCACGCCATCGACGTCCACGGGCAGCGAGGTGCGCCTTGGGGCCGTACCGGCTGCCGAGGGTGTGGCGTCCGACATCTCGTTCATTTGCGCTTCTGCCTGAATTTCAGCATAACGTCTGATATTCTAACCTATACCTACCCTTCCTGAGAGGTTCTGCCAACCTGGATCGCTGCGCCCGTTATGGAAAATATACCCGCGATTAGTGCTTCAACGCCCGGAATTGAAGGCGGTTTGCATGCCGGCCCCGAGGCGCCCTCCGGCAAGGACGCCGCGTATGAGAATTTTCCCGTGGGCTCATGGCTTTTGCCGGCCCATCTGAGACCGCACATTGCAAAATTCTACAGGTTCGCGCGGGCCATCGACGACATCGCGGACTCGCCGGACCTGCGGCCCGAAGAGAAGCTCGAACGCCTCGACGGCTTTGCCGAAGTCCTGCAAAGCGGCGAGCAGAGGGACGGCTTCGAAACGGCATTGCTCATGCGGGACAGCCTGCGGGAGACGGCAGTGACCGACCGGCACTGCCTGGACCTCATATCGGCCTTCAAACAGGACGCGACCAAGCGCCGCTACCGGGACTGGGACGATTTGATCGACTACTGCAACCGGTCGGCGGCGCCGGTTGGCCGCTACCTCCTGGACCTTCACGGGGAGGACCGGGCCGGTTACCTCCAGTCGGATGCGTTGTGCAATCTTCTCCAGGTCCTGAACCATCTGCAGGACTGCAAGGAGGACTATTCGCTCCTCGACCGGGTCTACATTCCCGCACCCTGGTTCGAGGCCGCCGGCCTGCGCGTCGACACCTTGGCTGATCAGCAGCTATCCGGTCCGGGACGCCGGCTGATCGACAGGGTGCTCGATGAGGCCGCTCCCCTGCTCGATATAGCCGCGGAACTCCCTCTGGTCTTGAAGGACGCCCGTCTGTGCAGGGAATCGGCGGTCATCGTTCGAATCGCCCGCAGGCTGGCGGACAAGCTTCGCCGGCGGGACCCGCTTGCGATCCGCGTCGCGCTGAGCAAGGCGGAATACGCGGCCTGCTTCCTTGGCGGCGTCACTGCGCCAAGAACTCCGGCCCGGTAACGATGCCGCCGCTCACCGAAGCCGCCGACATTGCCGGCCTGGTAAGGGAATCCGGAACTTCGTTCTACTGGGCGATGCGTCTCATGCCCGCCCGGCAGAGAAACGCGATGTTCGCCATCTATGCGTTCTGCCGGGTGGTCGACGACATTGCCGATGACGCGGGAGCCGAACTGGAAAAACAGGTCGCGCTGAATGAGTGGCAAGCGGAAATCCAAAGAGCGTTCGAGGGCCGGCCGGCGACGCCGATCGGGACGGCCCTTGCCGATGCGGCGAAGACATATCCACTGGCCCGCCGGGACCTCATCGATGTCATCGACGGCATGCACATGGATTCGGTGGACCGGCTGAGGATCAACGATCTCGCCGAGCTGTTCGTCTACTGCGACCGCGTGGCCTGCGCCGTCGGCAGGCTATCGGTCGCGGTCTTCGGCGAAACCGGCCCGATGGGACTGAGGCTGGCCCGGACCCTGGGCGATGCGCTGCAACTGACCAATATTCTCCGGGACATCGACGAGGACGCCGGCCGGGACCGCGTCTACCTGCCGAAATCGATACTGTCGCGGGCCGGTATCGAAAACGACGACGCATCCGAGATTGTCCGGCATCCGAATCTGCCGGCGGTCCTCGAGATAATTTCCCAACTGGCCTCCAGCCGATATCGCGAGGCCGAATTTGCGATGCGCCATTGCGACGCCGGGCGCGTTCGGACCGCGAAGATCATGATGCGGGTCTACCGCCGTTCATTCGAGCGTCTCCAGCAACGGGGATGGAGCCCGCCCCGGGCGCCAGTCCGGCTGTCCAAGCTCGAGAAGCTCGGCATCGCCGTGGCGTCCTATCTTTGATTTGGGGATTAAAGCGAACACTCACCAAATGTGACTATTCGCTTTAATCCCCAAAAAATGTCAAATCGCGTTGACTCCTGCCGCCTCCAGCGCAAAATTCTTCCATCGCCAGGCCAGCCAACGAGCAGCCCCATGTCGGGCTGCCCGTTCAATGCAAGACCGCCTTGCGGAAATAGACGGGAATCCACGTAACTCGATGGTTGTTTGGCGACCGGCCCGGCACCCTGCCTGAGCCGCAATCCAGCAGTAGGAGACTCCATGAAACCCAACTATCTGACGCTGGCCGCCGCCGCCTTTCTGGTGAGCGCTTGCCAAACTGGAATTGATACATCGAGGAAAGATGCCGGCGGCCGCACCATGCATATGTCGCAATGGAAATCCATCGAGCCCCATGAGCTTGTGATCAACATCGCCGATCTGGACGGCGTCGTGATCTCGGAGCCGCAATCCCAAATCCGGGACAACCAACTTCTTCATCAACGAGCGAGATTCGACGGCGCCGGATCCCTGGTGATTCAACATCATCCTATTTTTGGCTACAGCCAGCATACCACTAATCAGCTGAACAGCCGGGAAGACGCGAAGGCCTACATCGACAGATATTACAAAGGGCGAAATCAGAGGATCGTCCATGGGGAAGCAAGAAAGATAAGTTCCGGCGACCGTGGGGGATGGATGACGTCCGTCTACGTCCAGGACGCGGCCCAGACATGCCTCCTGGCCAGAGTTGGGTTCCTCGGGGACACCAACAAGCCCACCCCTGTCGGCGAATACTACGACACGGTAGTCCGGTTCCGGGATTGCTCAGGCAAACGATCAATGGACGACGTGGAGGCTTTCCTCAACGGGATGAAGATCGTCGAGCCCAAATATAACCTGATGCGATTGAGTCGGTCCAAGCCGTAGGAGAAAAGGCGGAACCCCGCCCGGTGCCGCGGGCGGGCCCCTACCCCGCCTCGACCGGGCTTCCAGCCGCAGGGCCGTCCGCCAGCTGCGGCGGCAGTTTGAATTGGACGGTCTCTTCCACGCCGCTGACCGGCTGCAAATCGATGTCGCCCAACCCGGACAGCCGGTCGATCAGCTCCTGGACCAGTTCTTCCGGCGCCGAGGCGCCCGCGGTAATCCCGATCGTCTTCACGCCTGACAGCCAATCCGGGTCAAGGGATGTGGCATCGTCGATGAGATAGCTGGGAACGCCCGTCTCCGAGCCGATTTCCCGCAGCCGATTCGAGTTGGAACTGTTTTGTGCGCCGACGACAAGCAGCAAATCGACATCCCTGACGATGTCGCGCACGGCCTGCTGGCGGTTTTGAGTGGCGTAGCAGATGTCGCGGACATCGGGCCCGACGATTGCCGGAAACCTCAACTTCAACGCCTCGATGATGTCACGGGTGTCGTCGACGCTCAGGGTGGTTTGGGTAACGTAGGCGACGTTCTCGGGATCGGCGACCTCCAAGGTATCGATGTCCTCGATCGAGGTTACCAGATGGACACCGCCGGGAATGCGCCCCTGGGTCCCTTCGACCTCCGGGTGGCCTTCGTGTCCGACGAGAACCACGTCCCGCCCGCGCATGGCGTGATTTTGTCCTTCCTTGTGGACTTTCGAAACCAGGGGGCATGTGGCATCGATTACCGGCAAGTCCCGGTCCAAGGCTTCATTTTCGACCGCGGTCGACGTGCCGTGAGCGCTCAAAATGGTGACGGCGCCATCCGGAATGTCGGAGACCTCTTCGACGAATACGGCCCCCTTTTCACGAAGCGTATCGACGACCCGCTTATTGTGCACGATCTCGTGGCGGACATAGACGGGCGGGCCGAACCGCTTGAGAGCCCGTTCGACGATTTCGATGGCGCGCTCCACGCCCGCGCAAAAGCCGCGCGGCTGAGCCAGGTAGACGGTGAAACTTGGGAGCGAATTACTCATTGATCCAATAAGGCACCGGATCGGTGCGGCTCAAAGAAACCCTTGTTTTCGTATGGACAACGTGCTGCAAACGCAGTTTGAAAATGGCGCTAAACCCCTGGGCTGTCAAATTAATTCATGGCGTCTCCGGCATCATCAGGGCAAAAAATCGTCAAATCTTCCGTCCCACGGCAGCCGTCATTTCATCGCCTACCTGCTATTCGTGTTGGCCGTCCTTGCGGGTATCGCCGGCCTATGGGTCGAAATCGAGGCATCGTGGTCGTCGAGAATATGGCCGATCTGCTCGCTTAGCTGGTGCCCCGCTTCGGTGACCTCGGCAATGGTTTCGTCGGGAAACGACTGTCCGCGATCATGCTCGACCAGCGTCAGGCTTCCGATGACCTTGTTTTCCCCCGCAATGATGGGCACCCCGAGCGCAAAGTAGCCCGGGTCGACCTCGCCGCGGCTGACGACATGGCCGGCCTGCCGGATGGCTTTCAGGTTGGCCCGGAATTCATCCCATTCGCCGCCCAGCCCGGCCTTCGAGATCTCCAGACGGTGGTTGAGGAAAAGCTTGCTGAGACGCCGCTCCGGGAGATAGGCGAGGATGACCTTGGCTGTCGCCCCGTAGAACAACGGCATCGGCCGGCCGCGGGTATAGGAAACGCTGAAATCGGAAATCAGCGGCTCCTGGTGGATGCACAGCACCTTCTCGCCGTACAGGCTGCAGACCAGAAACAAGCCCGGGTTCCCGCTGCCGGTCCGCGCCGGCAATACTTCGTTCGCCGCCGCCACCAGCGGATCGCAATTGCGGATTTGCCGGTCGAACTCGATGATCCTGGGCCCGAGAACATGGGCTCCCTTGCCGATGGACAGCAGCAGTCCCGAATCGCAAAGCTCCTTGACGTAGCGGTAGGTGGTCGAGCGGGTGAACCCCATTTCGGAAGCGATCTCCTCCAGAGTCCAAACCGGCTCGGCCTCCGTATAGAGGTCGAGAATACTGAGCAGGCGTTCAAGGCTCGACACAGGGCGCTCGCCGACTATCCTACGGATCAATAACCTATTATACGCCGAAAAAGAGAAAACGGGGCAAGACCATGGAAAAGGCAACCTTTGGCGCGGGATGTTTCTGGGGCGTGGAAGCCGCCTTCCGCAAGGTGGACGGTGTTTCGGAGGTGATCTCCGGTTACTCGGGCGGCGCCAAGGACGACCCGACCTACGAAGAAGTGTGCACCGGCGGGACCGGCCACGCCGAAGTGGTTCAGATCGACTTCGACCCGGCGAAGGTGTCCTTCGACCAGCTTCTCGACAAGCTGTGGGAAGTGCATGACCCGACGACCCTGAACCGCCAGGGCCCGGACATCGGCACCCAATACCGCTCGGCCGTCTACTACCATTCCCCGGACCAGGAGGCCCAGGCCCGCAAGTCCATCGCCCGGCTGGAAGAATCCGGGCGGGTCCGCAACCCGGTGGTCACCGAGGTCGCGCCCTTCTCCGCCTTCTGGCCGGCGGAGGAATACCACCAGCGCTATTTCGAGAAAGCCGGCTACGGCCATTAATCCTTCGACTTGGCGGTCAGGTTTCTCAGGCGTCGTTCCGTCATCAACGAATTGTAATTATTTTCCGTATCCGCCCGGTTTGCGTTGGTATGGGCATTTTGACCATACCTCGCGATGCGATTTCATCCTTGTCTCGCCCGGCTATCCTTGGTTGGGCGTAAATTCTTCGATTCCATGAAAATAATTCTAAAATAACTTGCGACACGTGCGACCGATATGGTATGGTTCGTTCCCAGGATCGGGAGCCGTGCGCACCGGTCCAACCGTTCGAACCGCAGCCGCCGTTTCCGGCGGCTTTTTTGTGTCCGCCTTCAGCCCCGCGGCCTTCGGCTCGGGGCTTTTTCGTTCGCAAAGGAACAAGTCGTGTACCTTCCCTTCTCGCTATCGAACCCCGTGTCCCGGCAGCGCTGGAACTACCACAACAGGCCCATGGACACCCTCAAGGTCCAGATGGGCCTGGAGCAGCTGGGCTTCATGGAGCCCCGGGACGACGATACTTACGTATCCACCGATTCCGACCGGCTGTTCGGGGCCATGGAGGACTTCCAGAAGGCCAACGGCCTCGATGTGGACGGCATCGCCAACCCGGACGGCCCCACCCACCAGGCCATGAACCGGGCGTTGTCCGCATCGGCCGCGCACCGGCCGGCGACACCCCTCATCGCCCGGCCCATCCCGGCCGCCGGCGCCGCCGTCCGGAACAAGAACGAGCGGGATATCCGGGTGCTGGGCAGGCGGTCCGATCCCGGCGACTTCCCGGTCCTCATGGCCCAGACCCTGCTGTCCAGGAACGGCGAGGCCGCCGCGCCCGAGGTCGCCGACCTGTTGGGCCAGATCTATGCCAGGAACCCGGACATGGGCCGCAAGGCCCGCATCGAACTGGCCGGCGTCATGGACGAGACCTCCATGCGCCATCTGGACGACGCGGCCAAAATCCCGCCCGGGGATCGTGAGCCGCCCCAACGCCCCCGAGACCCGGAGCCGGAAGACGAGACGCCAGGCATCATGGACGGTTCGCTTTCCCAGGCGCCCTCGTCTCCGGACGATTCCCATGCCAACGATCCTCTGACACGAGTTCCGCTGGAGGGGGGCAAATATTCCGATGCGTTCTTGAACGCCATCCATGCAAAAGAGTCCGCCCGGCACGGCTACCGCGCCTACAACGAGTCGGGCAAGGCTCATGGCCGATACCAGCTCACGGAGGAAGCCCTGGAAGATGCCGGAATGATGGACGCCAACAAGAATTGGACCGGCAGGTATGGTGTCCATAGCCGCGAAGATTTCCTCAACAATCCCGAAGCCCAGGAAAAAGCCATCGAGGCCTACCTCGAGAGAACGGAGAAATCTCTGCGCGACAACGGCGCAACCAGGCATGTCGGCCAAACGTTCCAAGGCATCAAGGGCACAATTACCGTAACCGAGGACGGTCTATTGGCCGCCGCCCATCGCGCGGGCGCGACGCGTGTCAAGAGATACCTGGAACACAAGGCCGCCCACGGCTGGTCGGCCAACCTCACCGATACGGCAGACGAAAAAGATGCCCATATGTTCAAGGTGATCGAAACGCGCCTTCGGGAGTTCCAGGATGTCCGACGCCATCGTTGATCGACATATTGTCGCCACAATGCTGAGTAGTATGATCGGTCGGGGTGCGAACCCCTATCGAAGAAACGGGAAACGGAGAGATCAATCCATGCACCTCGGTTACCGCCTAGCAATTTTCCTGGCCTGCGCCGTGGGGCTGGCGCTTGTGTTGAGCGAACCCGTTGGCGCGGCCGACCGGTCTCACCGGATCGTGTTCAAGAAGACCACACCGAACGGCGATATCTGGCCGGCCATTCGGAAGGCGCATTATGGTGATGACGGAATACGAGTCATCGCAAAAGTGCGCGAGACCACCGTCTCGCGGATCGAAAGAATGATTCGCGAAAAATTGACTTGGATCGCTTGGTTCGATCTGGATGAGGACGGCAAGGACGAATTGTTCGTCATCATCAGTCAGTCGTACACCTGCGGTTCGATGGGCTGTGACGGAACGGTGTTGGAGCATGACGCAAATGGATGGCGCCGCCTCTCCTCTCTTGGTCCTGTTCCAATGAACTCCGAACGGCCGCTTATCGTGGAGCTCCGGGATTCCGAGCGCGCGGATTTTTATCGGAAGTCGGATCGGCGCCGGGCGAAACTGATCGAGAAATACGGCCCTTACAAACAATCGCCGAACTAGGCCCTACCACAACCGACGGAGAACGCGGCAAATATGACCGAAGGTCAATGCATGAATAGGCTCATTGTGGCATATGCTGTAGCCATTTTGGTCTCAGTTGCCGCATCTTCTTCTGCTTTGGGTCAAAACCTCGAAATTCCCGAAACACCGATTTTTTCGCGAAGCGATTGCATGATCCGGATTGATTTCAAAGAACCGGCGGAGAAAGGAGAAGAATATCCGGCATTAGGAACGTTTCTTGACCACATCTTGCTATACGGAGCTAGGCATCTGATGCCCCTAGGTTTCGCGTCCGGCACGCCGGGAAATGGCATTTTCTTGATCTATTATTTGCGCTGTGATCAGAAATTCGAGTTTACCGAACAAATGATCGGCGCGTTTGTGAAGCAAAACCCCGGCTACTTCGAGAAAGTCTCTGTAAGCCGAGATCGCATTTCGCCAAACTTCGAAGATTCGGTTTCCTGCGGCGACTGGTGGACGGATGGGTGGGCAGGGTGCCGATGACCGCCTCCTAAATTGCCGGTGGCTCAATTCCAGGCGTATCAAGTGGGTATAAAACAACACGCCTTGTCGTGCTGGTCATTAGTTTTCTTTTCGTGGCCGCTCTTGCGAACGCGCTCCTTGACAGAGAAATCACGCTAAAGGAGCCGCTGAAGCTGTGTTCCTCTCATATCGGACTCCACTTCATTCATCCTATGTCGGATAGACGGTACGAGGAGATCAGAGAGAGAACAGTTGAAATCTTCGGCAAGCGTTATTTTGCCTTTCAGCTGACGGCGGGAGATGTCCGCTTGTCCGAAGACCGCAAAAGAATCAACGCCCGATATATTGGAGACTGCGACAGGTTAGACCAAACATGGCCCACCGTTCGCAGTGATCTGCGGGCTCGAATTCCGGGCGTCTCCGGAATAGGGCTTAGTAGTTACTCGTTCTATCCCTCTATACAGAGCCCCTCTGAATACCGCGATGGCGCCGTCAGACGGCCGCAAGTGTTGCCGAAGGAACAACAATCGCCGAACTAGGCCTCTACAACAACCGGTTGGGCCGAGAACTATTCCAAGAGCACCCTTAAGCGGCACCCCTCATCGCCCGGCCCATCCCGGCCGCCGACGCCGCCGTGCGGCACAAGAACCAGTGGGACATCCAAGTGCCGGGCAAGGGTCCGACCCCGGCGACTTCCCGGTCCCCTATGCGGTAAGCTGTTTTCCTTGACCAACGTGGGGATTCAGAGAGGTCCGCCATTACCGAATTCATCACCCTCTCCAGCGCAACCAAGCTGGACGAAACGGCACAGGGAAGGGTCGCCATTCTCGGCTCCCAGGGCTCGGCGGGACCCGCGTCGTGGGCGGCAAGGGCCGGTGTCCGCGCCGTCATCCTCAACGACTGCGGCATCGGCAAGGATGAGGCGGGCATCGCCGCCCTGCCGTTCGGCGACGGGATCGGCCTCCCTGCCGCCTGCATCTCCCATATGTCGGCCCGGCTCAGCGACGGCGGGGACATGCTGGCGCGGGGCGTGATCAGCCGGGCCAACCGGCTTGCGCGAAAATTCGGGGTCCGACAGGGCCAAACCTGCATCGAAGCCGCACATTTGCTGGCAAACGCCCCTCCATTTGCGGGCAGCGTGCCGGCCGGCGGAGAACCCCAACGGCATCTGCTGACGAAGCTGGACGGGATCCAGGTCTGGGGTCTGGATTCCAGCGTCTTGATGGACGCCTCGGACGCCGGACAGATCGTCGTCACCGGCTCCCATGGCGGACTCGTCGGCGGCGCCGGCGCGCCGGCCCGCGGGATCGCCATCCGGGCCGGAATCTATCACGACGCCGGCATTTGCCCCGACGGCTCCTCCACCAGCCGCTTGCCGGCGTTCGACGAACTGGGCATTCCGGCCGTGCTGGTGAGCGCCGCATCGGCGCGGATCAGCGATGCGCGGTCGTGCTACGAGGACGGCGTGATATCGATGGTCAACGACACGGCCGCCGCCGCCGGCGCGGGGCCGGGCATGACGGCGCGGGAATTCGTCGAACGGGCCGCGGGCTAACTCCCGAGGGAGATGGTGCCGACGCAGGTGCTCTCGCCGAGCTCGGCGCGGACGTCCGCCGCGGGGAAGCCGGGGTGGCTCACCTCGATGGCGTAGACGCCGCTGTCGGCCTTGAGCCCGTCGAACAGGAAGTCCCCGTAATTGTCGGTGGTCGTGCGGGCAAGCTCGTCGCCGGCGTATTTAAGCACCACTTGGGCGCCCTCGACGCAATCCTCGACCCCGTCCTTGGCGGCGGCCACCGTTCCCCCGATGAACTCGTTTCGATATTTGCCGAGGTTCTTGTAGTGAACCCGCGGCTTGGTATCGAGATCGGGCCGGAAGTCCTCCAAACCCTCCTCGCGCCGGATGCGGGCCATCTCCGCGTCGTCCACCTTGACCGCGCGGAGCGCGCCGGTGGGGCACGATTGAACGCAGCGGGGATGATTCCAGCCCCGGTCCAGAAGGTGCGCATCGAACGGCCAGGCTTGCGGAATCTCCTTTTCCTCGTTCCAGTAGACCGCGCCATAGGGGCAGGCATCGACGATCTGCCTTTGACCCTTCGATTTGACGGGATCGATGATGACGATGCCGTCGGCCCGCTTGGTGATCGCGTCGTTCTCCGCCGCTTCCATGCACGGCGCATCGTCGCAGTGATTGCACATGACCGGCGCGTAGGTGACGTCGACCATGGGCGGCTGGCCCCGCTCCCGCTTCAAGATCTCGATCCACTTGTGGCCGTGAAGCGGCATCTCCGCGGCGACGCCCGGATGGTCGTTGCCGGTGTATTCATCGACGGTGGAGAGGTAGCAATTGCCGCA
Organism: Rhodospirillales bacterium; assembly: GCA_965207535.1. Classification (GTDB taxonomy): domain Bacteria; phylum Pseudomonadota; class Alphaproteobacteria; order Rhodospirillales; family UBA2165; genus JAJDXO01. The sequence goes on from CBDBMR010000013.1 coordinate 17,213, forward strand.
ATTCTCGCACTTGGCGGCATCGACGATCATGTTCCATTTGCTCATCGTCCCGCCTCCCTACTTGGCCGGCACCAGTTCCGGCGCGGGCGCGGGCTGCGCGGCCGGTGTCACATGGTCAAGATCGGTCTCGCCGTTCCACTTCGCGACCTCGATCAGACAGGCGTTGTAGGCCGCCGAGTGGGTCTTCAACGACTGTGACCGGGCCGGCGTGAGGTTGTTGATGCAGCCGCCCCGGTCGACCGAATAGCCGGGCTTGCCCATGGGATCATAGCGGGCCGCCGCCTGACGGCAGTGAACGACGCCCGGCATCAGCCGGTTGGTGATCTGCGCCGCGCACACCACCGCGCCCCGGTCGTTGTAGAGCTTGATCAGGTCGTTTTCCCCGATGCCGCGGGCGGCGGCATCCTCCGGGTTGAGGCGCGCGATCCAATAGTAGTAGCCGTCGATCTCGACCCGGTGATCCATCAGGTCGTTGGTCGCCGAATCCTTGCCGTCGCCGTTGGTGTGGAAGGAATAGCGGGCGTGAGGCGAGACCAGCTGCAACGGGTACTTCTCCAGCAGTCCGGCAGTGCCGAGCCCCTCCCAGGACGGGATATATTTGTTCAGCGGCGGACGTTCCGGATCCTGGCCGTAGCGCTTGAGGCTCTCGGCCTCGAACTCGATCTTGCCCGATTGGGTCTGCAGCCCTTCGCGGAAGTTCTCGCCGTAGGACCCGGGCAGCGGGTGCGGCTCCGGCACATCCTTCTTGCGTCCCTCGGCGAACCAGCGAAAGGCCGTCCGCGGCCAGTTGGCCTTGGGTTCCGCCGGGACGACGAAATAGCCCTTCTTGAGGAACTTCTTCCACGAAATGTGCTTGGGCAGGTCGGAGGCGTCGAACATCCGCTTCACCCAGTCGCGCTCGGTCATCCCTTCCGAGTAGTAGGCGCTGTGGCCGAGGCGTTTCAGCACTTCGAGGAAGATGGAGAAATCGGACTTGCTTTCGCCCAGCGGCTCGATGGTCGGGTGCTGCATGGTGATCACCCGGTGATTGAGCTGGCCGATCCAGTCATAGCCGTACCCTTGCGGGCTCGCCCATTCGCCGATGTCCCAGCGCTCGAAGTTGGTGCAGGCGGGCAGGATCAAATCGGCGAACCGCACCTCGCCCTCGTGCCAGATGCTCTGGGAGACCACGAACTCCAGGCTCTCCGAGTTGTACATCCGGGCGTAGCGGTTGCTGTCCGGCTGGGTCGAGATATAGGAGCCGCCGTACTTGTACATCATCCGCACCGGCGAATGGCCGGGGGACGGATAGTGGACGGGGAAGAACTGCCCTTCGATGAACCGGGGGTCGATGGAATAACCCTCGGCCTTGCCGTCCATGATGGCCTCGGGCAGCTTCAGCCGCGGGATGGTCTGCTGCACCGGGTTCATGGAAATCAGGTGGGGCATCCGCTGGTAGAGCGAGATCGCGTTGCCCGAATTGGCGAGATCGCCCGAGAAACCGCCCTCGGCGTAGCCCGGGAAATAGAACGAGTAGTCGATGGGCGAGCCGAACTGCAGGTTGCCGAAATTGACGCCGGGCTTGCCGAGCCCCTGCATGGCCATCAGGCAGACCATGGCGCGCGCCCATTGGGCGCCGGTGGAGGTTCTGCACGCACCGCCCAGAGTGACCCCCATGCCGCCGGCGGCGAGATAGGTCTTCTTCGAGCCCCATTCGCGGGCCAGCGCCCGGATGTCCTTGGCCGGCACGCCGGTCTCGGCCTCGGCCCATTCCGGGGTCTTCGCCTCGCCGTCTTCCCTGCCGAGGATGTAGTCCTGCCATTTGTCGAAGCCGGTGGTGCGCTCGGCGACGTATTCCTCGTCGTAAAGGCCCTCGGTCATCCAGACATGGGTGATGGCGTGAGCCAGCGCGGGGCTCGTGCCCGGGCGCGGCGCGAACCACTTGCCCCCCACCCAGGCGGCGGACTCGTTGAGGTACGGATCGATATGGACGGACTTGATGCCCAGTTCCTTGGCCCATTGACGGCGTACGGTGCCTTCGAAGGAGCCGTAGACGCCATTGGTGACTTCCGGGTCCGACGACCAGTAGACGATCATCTCGCATTCCTGGAGACAGTCCTCGACCAGGCCGTAAATTTCCGGCGCGCCGTTGCGCATGGAATGGCCGTAATGATGCATGGCGCCCCAGTACCAGCCCTCCCAGCTATCCGGATTGAGGAGGGTGGTGGTCGCGCCGAGGATATTGGCGAACCGGTTCATGGCGCTGATGTAGTAGCCGATATTGCCCCAGGTATGGTGCGAGGTGCGGCTGACCATGATGGCGCCCGGGCCATATTGACGGTTCACCCGCTTGATCTCGGCCTCGACGATGTCCAGGGCCTCTTCCCAGGAAATCCGCTCGTAGCCGGAGACGCCCCTGTTCTGGATGTTGCGCTCGCCGTTGGGGTCGAAGTCCACCCGTTTCATCGGACAGAGGTTGCGCTCCTTGGAATAGATCAGCGACTTCGAGGTCTGGCCGTGGGGCGCCAGGGTGGTGCGCCGGGGCGGGCGGAAGGTCTTGCCGCGGGCCTCGATTTCCCAGGGCTGCGGATCCTCGTCGTCGAACTCGATGGGGGTGATCCGGACGATCCTGCCGTCCTTCACATAGACGAACACGGGGCCGCCGTTGGTGTGGCTGGTGTAGCGGATTTCGCCGTTCGCCGACGGGGTGCCGTATTTCCAGCCGATGTGCTGGGTCATCATCACGGTGGTCGAGAACCAGTAAGTGTCTTCGTCCTCGCCCTCCATCATCAGCTGAAAATTCTTGATTGCCTCGATCTGCTCCAGATGGTCGATGGGCGGCATAAGCAACCGGCCGCCGATACCGGCATTCTTGAAAATCAGCTGAACCTCGGCGTTGTCCTTCACGCCGGCGCCCGAGTGAATACGGCCGTCCTGGAAGCGGAACCACCGGCCGCGCCCGTCGGCCTGGCTGAGGAATTGCGCCGTCAGGTTTCGTTCCTTGAGGCGTTCGCGGAAGGCCGGATAGCGCCATGCGGTAAACCGCAGCACCCAGAGCAACGCATACAGCACAAACGAAAACTTCATGGGACGCCTCCCGTCCAGCGGCTCCCGACAGGCCGCTCAATCCAATATCTTTATGTAGAATAATGCCATCCCGGCAGACGGTGGAACAAGCCGGCCAAGCCACGTATGCGATCGTGATGCATTGTTCGGTGCACAAATTAGCCCGTATTTCTCACCACGGTTACGGCCTGCGTCGCGTCCAGGCGGTCGAGCCGCCAGGAGCGGGCCGAAAAGCGTAGCGGCGCCTACGGTTGAGGGCCGCGACGCCGCGGGCGGGCGTCGGGGCGCGACCCGAAGGGCGGTGCTATCGGGCCGACAGCGTGCGTCGAGGCTCTTGCCCGATGTCACCGCATCGCGCGGCGCGCCTCTCCTGCTCTGTCGGCCCGATAGCACCGCGCAGACCATGACCCTGGTAAGAAATGCGGGCTAGCGCCCGGCACACTTAACCCGCATTTCCCGCCAGGATCATGCGGGTCAAACCGGGGATTATTGGCCGGGGATTATTGGCCGGGGATTATTGGAATGTTCGGCGCAGGTAATTGCTGAGCGTATCGACGACGGTAACCGCACCGAGGATCACCAGCAGGATCGCGCCGACCTGCGGGTAGTCCAGGATCCGGAGCGAGCCGATCAGTTCCGTGCCGATGCCGCCCGCCCCAACCATGCCCATCACCGTGGACTGACGGAAATTGTACTCCCAGCGGTACATGGTGACGTCCGCGTAGTAGGGAATGACCTGAGGGAAAACCCCATGAGTAATCACCTGCATGCGGGTCGCACCGGTCGCCTGAGCGGCCTCGACGGGCGCCGGATGGGCGTGCTCGATGGCTTCGGCGAAAAATTTACCGACCATGCCGACCGAATGGAGACCAAGGGCCAGTACGCCGGGCAGCATGCCGAAGCCCACGGCGGCGACGAATACGATCCCCATGATGAGTTCGGGAATGGCGCGGAGCGTATTCAGGATCAGCCGGGCTGCCTGATAGACCGCCGGGTGGGGCGAGGTATTCCTGGCCGCCAGAATTGCCATGGGCACGGACATGGCGACAGCCAGAGCGGTGCCCGCGATGGACATGGCAATAGTGTCGATCAACGGACCGATCCACTGTTTCCATCTCGAGAAGTCTAGCGGCCACATCTCGCTCATAATGGTGCCGATGGCCGGCAGCCCCTCCGCGAGGCGGGCGCCGTTCAGCATCTCCGTGACCCAGAGACTAATGAATATCAGAACCAGGACGGCCGCGATCCTGCCGGTCATGACACGGCGGCGACGGCGCTCTTCGGATAGGAGTTGGTTGACCCTATCCGGGGTTTGAGAGATCGCCAGCGGGTCGATCATGGCCACGGTCCTTTAGGGAGAAAACCCGGCGGATGACCCGCCGGGCTTCACACCTTCCGCCGGGCTTAGGAGCTCGGCTTCACGTTGGACCGGATATCGCGGATGATATTGTAATCCTCATCCTTGATTTCCGCGAAGCCGTCGGACTTGAACGGCTTCAGAACGGCATCGCCCTCGGGCGTACCTTTCTTGAGGCCGTAGAAAGCCGAGCGGACCTTCTTTTGCACGTCAGGCTTCAGATCAGTGCGCATGACCCACGGATATTGGGGAATGGGCTTCGAGTAAGCGACCACGCGTACCTTTTTCAGATCGATGATGCCGCGCCCGACAAGGCTCTCGAAAATCGGCCGGCTAAGCCCGCCGACCTTGGCATTGCCGCGCTGCACATTGATCGCGACGGCGTCATGGGCGCCCAGGAAGTTTTCCTTGTAATCCTTGCCCACATTTACGCCGGCCGACATCAGGGTGAACTTCGGTGCGAAGTGGCTGGAGGTCGACGCCGGGTCGCCGAACGCCACATCGACGCCCGAGCCCTTGATATCGGCCATCTTCTTGATGTCCGTTTCGGCGTTGGCGATGATCACCGACTGATAAGTGGTCGATCCGCCTTTAAGGCGCGCCGCAAAGGGTTGGATGTCGAGCTTGCCGCCCTGCATCTTTTCCTTGGCGATGGTGTAGGACGCGGGACCGAAATAGGCGAGATCGATACGGCCGAACCGCATGGCTTCGATCATCGACGAATAGTCGGTGGTCACGACCAATTCGATCTCTTTTCCCAGTTTCTTGGTGAGGTAGTCCTTGAGACCCTGGTTTTGCTGGATGATGGTCGCAGCGTTCTCATCCGGCAGAAGCGCTACTTTCAGCTTCTTGGGATTGTAGTCTTCGGCGCTCGCTGTCGCTGATACACCTATGGTCAGAAGAGCCGCGGCAAACACGCGGAAAAAGGTACGTCTAAGCATTATTTTACTTCCCCCTAGGGAATGGTTGACGAAATAGGAAATTGTTAAGTTTCCGGCGGGTGAAGGTTCGAATTCGGTCCTCGATTATCGGCTATGGTTCTCCATAAATTGCGGATAGCGCGCCCTCGGTAAGGGCATCTGGAACGTCGTCGAACACGACATGCCCATTTGACAATCCGATGATTCTATCGGCGAATTCACGGGCATATTCCAGCTGATGCAAACTCACAACAACTGGTATTCGGTCTTCCTTGCAGATTGCACGGAGTTGGGTCAAGACCCGATGTGATGAGGACGGGTCCAATGAGGCGACCGGCTCATCCGCCAATATCATCCTTGGGTGCTGCGCGAGCGCGCGGGCGATCCCCACCCGCTGCTGCTGTCCGCCGGACATACTGTCACAGCGGCTGAACGCCCGGTCGAAGAGAGATACACGGTCGAGACAAGCGAGCGCGAGGCGGCGTTCGTGTTCGGAAAACGGCCACAGCGTCCGCCAGAACGTATGTTTTCCCAACCGGCCGGCCAAAACGTTCTGCAGCGCGGTCTGCCGCCCGATCAGCTGATGCTGCTGGAAGATCATCGCCGTCTTCGTGCGGTGTTCACGAATGTCCCTGGCGATCTCGAGGGTGCGGTTTTCGGCATCCATCACCCGTCCGGCCGTGGGCGGAACCAGAAGGTTCAGGGTGCGCAGCAAGGTCGATTTGCCGGCGCCGGACGGGCCGAGCAGAACCGTGACCTGATCATCCATGAAATCCAGGGAAAGGGGGTGAAGGGCCCGGGTGCCGTCGGGATAAACCACCTCGACGTCCCGAATTCGGATTATTGAATTCCGGTCGCCATCCGGCCCGGCGCCGTCATTCCGCGCCTGTTCGTCGGTCCGCTCATCGTCTACGCTTTGAAGCATCAACCCGCTCTTTCGCCGCCTGCATAGCACAGCAAATTGAAAAATCAATGACTTACAAATTGCCTGGTGTAACTTGGGCAATTGGAACCCGTTGGACCTACCTGACAAGGCCGGCATTGGATCATGAACGACATCGTCATCGCTCAACCGGTTGACGCGGACATAGCCAAAACTCTCAACCCTTTTGGCCAAGTCTGGATGAATCCGGGTCCGGACCCCCTGACCGCATCTGAACTTGCCGATCGGTGCCGGTCGGCCAAGGCGCTGATGGCGTTCATGACCGAGCGCATCGATGCGGAATTTCTCGAGCGTTGCCCCGATCTCGAGATTATTGCCGGCGCGCTGAAAGGCCATGACAACATCAATGTCGCCGCCTGCTCGGAATGGGGGGTTGCGGTCTCGATCGTCCCCGACCTTCTCACCGAACCAACCGCCGAACTGGCGCTCGGACTGATGATCGCCGTTTGCCGGAATATGCTGCCCGGCGACCGGCATGTTCGCTCCGGCCAATTTGCCGGCTGGCGGCCGAGATTTTTCGGCAACTCGATAAATGGCGCGACAATCGGCATCGTCGGCGCAGGCAAGGTCGGTCAGGCCCTTCTGACCCTTTTGCGGGGCTTTCGGTGCCGCCGGCTCTACTTTGACAAATCGCCGATGAGCGAGACGCGCGAACGTGAACTGGACGCCGAGTACGCGGCGCTGGACGATCTCGTCGCGCAGTCCGATTTTCTGGTTTTGGGCCTCCACCTGACCGGCGACACCATCGGGATGGCGGATGCGGCCTTCCTCGGGCGCATGAAACCGGGCAGCTACCTGATCAATCCGGCACGGGGTTCGCTCGTCGTCGAAGCGGATGTCGCCGCCGCGCTCGAAAGCGGGCATCTCGCGGGTTACGCCGCCGACGTATTCGAGACCGAGGATTGGTCGCGGGTCGATCGCCCCGGCGCCGTCGAGCCGGCGATTCTCGCCTCGGAAAGCACCGTCCTGACCCCCCATATCGGCTCCGCCGTCACCGAGGTGCGGCGGGAAATCGTCAAATCGGCGGCCGCGTCAATCGCCGAGTGCCTTTCCGGCGACGTGCCGGCAAACGCCGTCAACAAGGAGGCGCTAGCCTAGCGCCCGGTCCAGATCGGCGATCAGATCCTCGGGGTCCTCCAGTCCGACGGAAAAGCGGAAGAACCCGTCGCCTGCATAGTCCCGGAAATGCTCGAGCTGTCCGCCTTCGAGCCGGAACGAACTGTCGTTGAGTTCGCCGGTGGGCATCCACCAGATCAGCGACCGATGGTGGCCCAGGGAGACCGCGTAGTGGATCACGGCGAGTTGTTTGGTCATGCGCTCGGCGATCCCGGCGCCCGTTGCGGCGTCGCCGACCTGAAATGCCATCATCCCCCCGAAGTTTTCCATCTGCCGCTTGGCGAGATCGTGCTGCGGGTGGCTCGAACGGCCGGGATAGATCACCCGGCTGACCCGGGGATCGCCTTCGAGCCATTTGGCGATAGCCAGGGCGCCTTCCTGGTGGGCCCGCATCCGGATCGGCAGCGTCGCGGCGCCGCGCGCGATCAGCCATGCATTGAACGGAGACAGCACACCGCCGTAGTGAACCGCCGCCTCCGCCCGCAACTTCTCTATCAGCTCCCTCGATCCGGAGACCGCCCCGCCGACCGCATCCCCGTGACCGCCGATATACTTGGTGCTGGATTGCATCACCAGATCGACCCCGAGCCCGGCCGAGGGCTGGCCGACGGGAGAAGCAAATGTCGCATCGCACGAGTGCAGGGCGCCGGCGGCCTGCGCCACGGCGGAGACGGCGGACAGGTCCGTCAGCCGGCAAATGGGGTTGGCCGGGGTTTCCGTATGGATGAGTTTGGTATTCGGGCGGACGGCGGCCTCGACGGCCGCGAGATCGGTCATGTCGACAAGCGAAACTTCAATGCCCAGGCGCGGCAGCGTATCGCGGGCCAGCTCGGCGACACCGGCGTAGGAGATGTCCGAGACGATGGTGTGATCGCCGGCGGACAATGTCGTCAGGAATATGGCGCTTGCCGCGGCCATGCCGGAACCCAAGCAAAGACAGGCCTCGGTTCCCTCGAGCGCCGCGATCTTTTCCTCCAGCATCCGGACCGTCGGATTGCCCCAACGGGTATAGATGAAGGGCGTGTCGTCCTCCTGATCGTGAGCGGAGAAGCCGACCAGTTCGTCGGCGACGAAGGTCGTCGACATGGCGATATTGGGTGCGGCCGCCCGCGTCGCGGGGTCCGGCCCCTCGCCCGCATGGATAGCCCGTGTCGACGGTCCGGGGTAGGAATTGGATTTGGTCATTGCGTGGCCTTCGTACCGGTGACTCGCTCGATCCGGGTTGGATTTTATCCCCGGAACGGCGCTACAATCGATGCAAACATAGAATACACAGGGCAGGCCTTCCATGTTGACCATGACCTCGGCGCTGACCCGCGCCCAGCGGGTGTTCGGCGGCAAGACGGCAATTATCGATACCGAAGCAACCTACTCATGGGCGGAAGAAGTCGACCGCATCGCCAGGTTGGCCAACGGCCTGGGATCGCTGGGCATCAAGCCGACCCACCGGTTCGGGATCGTCTCGCCCAATACGTTTCGCTATCAGGAGGCGCTCTATGCCGGATACTGGTCCGGGGCGGTACCCGTGCCGATCAACATGCGCCTCGCACCGCCGGAGATTCAGTACATCCTGGAAAACGCGGAGTGTTCATGGCTGCTGCTGGGTCCCGGATTCGAAAATCTGGCCGATGCGCCCGAACTCGCCCCTTGGAAGGATCATCTGGTGTTCCTGGGGCCCGAGACCGATGCGGTGCCGTGGCCGTCCGCCGACGGGCTGATCGCCGATTACGAACCCTTGGCCCCCCATCCCTCCGCGGAAGACGATGTCGCGCTGATGCTCTACACGGGCGGCACCACGGGGCGCAGCAAGGGCGTACCCCTCACCCACCTGAATATTGTTTCGAACGGGATGCAGGTCGGCCTCGTCATGGGCGCGGCCATCGATGACATTTACCTGCATATCCCGCCCATGTTCCACGCCGCCGACCTGCTGGCGACCGGCTTTACACTCGTCGGGTCGGCGCACTGCTTCCTGCCCGTATTCACGCCGGTCGACGTGTTGACCGCCATCCAGGACTACAAGGTCACGTCCTGTATGATGGCGCCGACCATGATCATCATGACCCTTGGCGAGGAGAGCTTCAGCAGCTTCGATCTCTCGTCGCTGCGGGTGATGCTTTACGGCTCGTCTCCCATGGCCGCCGAATGGATCAAGCGCACCATGGAGGCCTTCGACGGCGCCGATATCCTGCAGGGCTACGGCCTGACCGAGACATCTCCCATCTTGACGACACTCGATCCGCCGGAACACCGCCAAGCCATCGAAAGCGGCGACCTGGAAATTCTCAGAAGCGCGGGCCGGCCCGTCGTCGGCGTCGACATGAAGATTCTAGGCCCGGATGGAAACGAAGTTTCGCCGGACGATAGCGGCGAGGTGGTGGTCCGCGGACCCAATGTCTCCAGCGGATATCTGAATCGGCCCGAAGAAACCTCGGCGGCATTCAAGGATGGCTGGTTCCACACCGGCGACGTCGGCCGCCTTGACGAGGACGGCTATCTGTTCGTACAGGACCGCAAGAAGGACATGGTCATCACCGGCGGCGAAAACGTCTATACCACCGAGGTGGAGGCCGCCCTCTATCAACACCCGGCGGTCCACGAAACCGCGGTTATCGGCGTACCCGACGAGAAGTTCGGCGAGGCGTTGTTCGCCGTCATTGTTCCGGTGCCGGGTTCGTCGCTTGACGAAGAAACCGTCATCGAGCATTGCAGGGGCCGCATCGGGAGCTATAAAATTCCGCGCAAGATGGCGTTCGTCGAAGAGATGCCGAAGAGCGCAATGGGTAAAATTCTCAAGGCCGAACTACGAAAGATGTACGGCGGCAGCGAGAAGATTTCAGCGGCACAACGCTGAGCACAAAAGGGGAGAATCATCGTGCCGGATTCCGCAAGCGCGGCCGTCGATACGGAGAAATTCCGTCTGCGCCGCTTTATCGAACGCCTCGATGCCGAAGGCGAGGTCGAAACCCACGATGAGAACGTGGCGCTGGCCGACATTTCGAAGATCGTCGAAGCCAGCGACAAGGCTTTGCAGTTCAAGAGCGCCGGTCCCGAGAAACAGGAGCTGGTCGCCAATGTCATGGGCAGCCGCAAGCGTCTTGCGGTCGCGCTCGAGACCACGGTCGAAGAGATTGTTCCGACCTTCCAGGCCCGGCTCAACAACAAGCAGCCAGTGGTGCATGTGGATAGGGACCAGGCCCCGGCACAGCAGGTGGTGCTCCAAGGCGACGACGCAGACCTCACCAAGCTGCCGTTTCACCCCCAGCACGCCTTCGATGGAAGCACGTATATCTCGTCGGCCATCGACTATGCGTTCGATGTCGACAATGAGGTCACCAATGTGGGCTGCCGGCGTCTGAGCCTTCGGAACAAGCGCGAATGCGGAACCAATGTGACCGCGCCCTCCGATTTGCAGCGCATCTATCGCGCCGCGGTACGCCGCGGGGAAAAACTGCCCATCAGCTTCGCGCTCGGCTCCCACCCCATCGACTTCATGGCCGCCGGGATGCGAATCCCGGCGGACGAAATCACCCTTGTCGGCACATTGCGCGGCGAGCCGGTTCCCCTGGTCAAGAGCCTGACCAACGACATCATGGTGCCGGCCGATGCGGAGATGGTGATCGAAGGCTACCTCGATGAACGCGGCTATGTGGAGCCCGAAGGACCCTATGGCGAGTATGTCGGCTATTACGGCGCCATGCACATGGATCCGGTGTTCCACGTTACGGCCATCACCCACCGGGAGGACGTGCTGCACCAGACCCTGCTGCATGGTTCGGGCAAGAGCCTCGCCAAGGTGGAATCGGCGGCTCTAATGAGTATCCGGCTCGAAGCACAGATTTGGGGCATGCTCAAGGCGGCCCGGGTCGATGTCCGGGCCGTTCACGTCCCGCAAGCCGGGGCCGAAGGGCAGCAAATCCGCATCGCCATCAACCAGCAGCGGCCGGGTCAGGCGCGAAACGTCATTTCCACCTTGTTGGGCGGCGTGTTCAGCGCCAAGCACGTCTTCGTTACCGACGCGGATGTGGATATTCGATCCCAGGACGATATGGACTGGGCCATGGCTTCACGCTTTCAAGCCGACCGGGACATCATTGTGATGACCGGGATCATGGGGATGCCCATGGACCCGTCATTGGAGTCCGACGGGCCGACCGGGGCCAAGGCAGGCTTCGACCTCACCATGCCCATGTCCAAGAAAGGTTCCCTGATGGCCACCGTCTCGGGCGCGCCAGACTTGCAGGGCTCGGCGCGTTACCAGACCGTGGAGCAGGCGCTGGAGGCCGGCCCCGTCTACTTTACCGAGATCATGGACGCACTCGGCAGCCGGGACGGCCGGGAAATAGCAGTGGAGCTCGATGCGCTTCGTCAGGCGGGCCGTCTGATTCGGGATGAAAACGGCCGCTACCTGTTGGGCTCGGCGGAAAACGGGGCGACGGGCCTCACCGACGAGGCCCACTGGCATGCAACCGAGGGCGACCCCAACCGCCACGTGAGTACGGACAAGATCACCATCAACCGCTGAGCGCCGGCGCCTCCTCGTCATCGTCTAGATGCGGCCAGCCGGGAGAGGTGCTTCAGCAATGCCTGCCGATGCTTGGCGGCCTCGTCGGACAGGCCGGATGCGGTCAGATTGTGCCGCTCGAACGGATCTCGCCGAAGGTCATAAAACTCCTCCGATCCGTCGGTAAACCGGATGAGCTTATAGCTATGGTCACGAATCGCCTGGCCGTGCTTGGATACCGGCGGGCCGCCTCTTCGGCCGACGCCTTGACGGTTCGCGGCCCGAAGCCTACGACGAGGACGTTCACCAAATTTATCGGTGAATACGAACGCCCGGGAGCCTTCCGCGGCCGTGGAGCCCAAGACCGGCAGGAAGCTCACCGAATCGAGGCTGATCCCTGCCGCGACGGCCCCGCGGGCATCGACACCGGCCATGTCGAGAATCGTCGCAAACAGATCCGTCGAGTTCACCAGCGCCTTTGACGTGCGTCCCCCGCCGTTCACGGCAGGCCCCGCGACGACCAGCGGGACCCGCACCCCGCCCTCGTAGAGGGTATCCTTGGCGGTTCGCCGGGTGAATGGAGCGCCGATGACCCGCCGAGGGCTGCCATTGTCGCCGATGAAGATGACGTTGGTTTTCGCCAGTTCACGATCGCCGATCCCCTTGAGCAGACGGCCTATTTCGGTGTCCATGGCGTTGATCATCGCCTTGTAATGTTGGCTGGCGTCCCGGCCCGTCGGATAATCGGAAAGGCTCTTGAATCTGTCGGCCAGCAGTTTCTCCGGCGGTTTATGAAACGGGGAGTGGGGCGCGGTCATCGCCAGCCACAGGAACCACGGCTTCCCCTTTCGGGGCTCCAGCCAGCGGAGAGCATCATCGACGAATTCGGTCGTCGCGTACCGGTCGACCTGCTCGGCCCGGCCGTTCACCACCTTTCGCCAGGAGAAAAAATCGCGCATGCCGCCCCGCATGAAGCCCGCATAGTGCGGCACTCCCATCCGGGCCGGGTTGTCGTCCCCGCCGTTGCGCTGATCGGACAGGTGCCATTTGCCCATGACCGCACTGTCGTAGCGCTCACCGGCGTGCGCCTTAAGGAGTTTGAAGATCGACGGCTCGCTCAAGCCAATGCCTGGATTCGGTCCGCCGGACGGCCCCCCGACGCCGGTACGGAAACCGTAGCGCCCGGTCAGGATCGTCGCTCGCGTCGGCGAACAGGTGGATTGAGACCAGAAATTCTCGAACACCACCCCGCGCTTGCACAGCGCGTCGATATTCGGCGTCGGGGCCGTGTCCCGTCCGATCCCGTAGCATCCCAATGCCTCGACGCCCATGTCATCGGCAATGATCAACAGGACATTGTCCTTGGCATGGACGGCGGATCCAAAAGCAATTGCGCCCACAACGGCGCCGGCCAGAAAAACGCTCTTCATGAAATTCGCTCCACGAAATTAATTTAGGTCAATGTCGGTCATAACGCCGGATCGCCAGAGGTCCGTTGCTCCAACTCCTCGATGGTGCGCGGCCAGTCCTTCCTGAGCAGCCGGGAGAGGGAGCGATCCGCCAGGAGTCTGCCCCCGGTCTGGCAACGAGGACAATAGTTCGTCTCATTGGTCGCGTGGCGAATTCGCTGTATCGCGGTGCCGCAGTGCGGGCAGGGTTGGCCGAACTTGCCGTGGGCCGCCATTTCGTCACGGAAGGCGGTGACCTTCTCGGGAAATGCGTCTCCGCGTTCCTCGCGAAGCCGGTTGATCCAAAGTTCGAGCTGTTCCCGGACGGCGTCGAACAAACGGGAGACCTCTTCATCGTCGAGCGATTGGCTCATGGCCACTGGCGACAATCCCGCCGCCAGCAGGATCTCGTCCGAGTAGGCATTTCCGATTCCGCTGAAAATTCTGGGATCGGTCAGCACCCGCTTGAGCGTGTGATTTCGCTCCCTCAGGCGTTCCCCGAAGTCCGGGAGGCCGCAATCCATGACTTCAAGGCCGCCGGGATCGAGGATATGGAGCTCCGCGCCGGCCATGACGTGCAATGAGGCCCGCTTCTTGGCGCCAGCCTCGGTCAGGACGAGGCTCCCATGGTCGAAGTCGAAAGCGGCGAGGGATGTCTTCGCGCCGAGGGAAGCCTCCGGCTTTCGCCAATGGAGCCGCCCGGCGATCATCAGATGCAGGACCAGCCATATCCCGTTGTCGAGACCAATGGCGATACGTTTTCCGATCCGGCGGATGTCAACGACCCTTCGGCCGCGCGCTTCATCAAGGCTAGGCTCAACCGTTCGCAGTAGGAAGGGTGAGTTGCGGCGCACCTGCCGCAATGTTTGTCCCGACAGGCGCTCGTGCATCGCTTCCATATAGACGGTGATATCGGGAAGTTCCGGCACGGGGTCCCCATTCGATCGGCGTCACGGTTTTCCGTGAACAAAGACATCAGTATAGCGCCTAAACGTCCATCGGTATCTTGACCGCCCGGCGGTCAAGCGCGCCGGAGAGGCGAACGATCGGCCGGCGCTCAGCTCTCCATTTGGTCGATGATATCCTGGGGTACCGGCTCGGCCTTCATACCCTGGGGAGAATCCGGATCCTCCCTCGCCCAAACACGGAGTTCGTGCCCCTCCGCGGTGGTCTCGCCGTTGTTGATCACCCGGTATTTGCACAGAAACAGCTTGCCGCGCCACTCGTCCACCCAGGCCTCGATGGTAATTTCGTCGCCGAACCTTGACGGACCCTTGAAGTTGGCCTGCGCATCGACGATGGGCAGGCCCCTGAGGCTCCGTTCCGGCCACATAACCGTCCACGGGAGACCCTTTGACCGGAACATGCGTTCGCAACACCGGTCGAACCACTCGAAGTATCGGGGGTAGAAAACGATCTTGGCGGGATCGCAGTCTGCGAAATCGACCACGAAGGTCTCGCGGTAAGGTGTCATTGTCCGTGTGTGCTCGTCTTGCGGGATAAGTTACTCGGCGGCGTGGGCAACGGGATCGTTCCCGGCCGGAAGGGTGGCGGCAAGCCGATTGCCCTCGCTGTCGGCGAGCGCTGCCTCGCGGGCCTCCGCGATACGGGCCGGAACATCGCTCCTTGCGGAACCCGCCTCGAGCGCCGGACGAACGAGGGTTTCGATGATCTGCCGGTAGTTTCTGCTGCCCCGCTGATGCGTGGCACCGTAGCCTTTGATCAGCCTCGCCAATTCCGCCACTTCAAGCGCGAAAGACGGGCCGATTCCTTGCGCCTGATCAACGAGTTCCAGCCACTCATCGATCAGGGGCTGTTCGGTCGCCCACCGGTAGCTGCGGGGCCGCCACCATTTGAGCTTCGCCAGCACCCAGACACGGAAGAAACCGGAGACCGTACTGGTTTTGATTTCCATTCCCCAATAAGTCCTGCCGAGGCGCCCGGTCCGCTCCGCCCAGGCAAGGACCCTTTTCGCCGGACCCGGCGGCAGCATGTCGCACAATTCGCCGAAGCCGGGTTTGAAATATTCGGTGACCTTGACCGGATCGGCCGGGCCGGCGCCCGTCTCGCCCAGAATGCGTGTGTACCTCTCGGCCCGGGTCTTGGCCTGGGCGACGCGGATGATGTCTTCGAAGGTCATCCTCACCGCCAGATGGCGGGCAACCTCACGGCAAAGCTCGGGGTCCGAAGCCTGAAACGGCGCCAGGCGGTCAAGATATTGGCGGGCGTAATCCATATTCTGATAGTCCACCAGCCGGCGCAGCGCGTGGCCCAGCACGGCGTGGGCTTCGGCGGGGAACGCGGCGTGCGCCCGGCCCTCGAGATCGGCCAGCGGCACTGCCCGATCGGCGCGCTTGGCCGCTTCCTTGAGGACCGGTTCGGCGCCGGATTTCGCAAGTCGAAGGCCCGCATCGAAGCCGGCGAGATTGGAGGCGACGGCCTTGCCTTCCGCCTTGATTCCATCGGTAAAGTCGTCTTCGGAGATACCGAGCAGGTTCGTGGCGGCGATCGCCCCCAGCATGACCGAGTTGATGACCGCACCGGCCTCCTCGGAAGCGTCCATGGCATCGAACAGGATGGCTTCCTTGGCGTTCCTTTTGAGCGATGCCAGCATCTTCTTGTCGTCGAGGCGGCCGTCACCCATGTCCATCTTCTCAAGGGTCAGAAACACGCGGTGCGTGGAGGCGATGAGCGTCGTCCGGTCCGAGGTGATGAATCCGCTGGACAACGCCCGGGTCGCCTCGGCCAACTCCGTCGCGATCATCAGGTCGACCTCGCCCGGAACCGGTACCAGGGAGAAGACCGGCCGCGGGGCGCCGGCGGGCGATGCTTCCGGCAATAGCTCGATGTAGTAGGTCGTCGCGCCGGTCCGTTGAGCGACGCCGGGGACCGACGTTGCCTGCACGGGAAAGCCCTTGGTAATGGCGGCATTGACGATCCAGTTCATGAGGACGCCGCCGCCTTCCCCGCCCATGGCGGCGATCAACAGCGTGACCGGCTTTCTGGTTCCGGCGTCAGGCATGGGTTTCCCCGTTGCCGGCCATCCATCCGATTACCGTCCGGCGAACATTGTGGACCAGCTTTTCCACGGCGGACGCGTTCTGCACTTTCTCCGCCCGGTAGAAGGACGGGCATAGAACGGCCGCGTGGGCCACTTCACCGCAGAGACCGCAGCCTACGCAGGACGGGATCACGGTGGCGACCGGATCGGTCCTGAGCGGATCGGGACTGGGCTTGATGGTCAGGGACGGACATCCGCTGAGGCGCATGCACGAGTGGTCGCCGGTACAGATCTCGTCGTCGACCCCGTAGCGGGGCGTTTCGACGCGGCGCCCCGCCTCCAGCAGTTTCGCATTCTCGGCCTTCAACCGGCGCTGTCGGGCCAGCATGCACTCGCCGTCAGCAATGATGACCTTCAGCCCGCCCTCCTTGGTGGTCATCGCCTCGCGCAGAGCATTGACCATCACATCGACGCTATAGGTGCGGACGGTCCTGAGCCATTTGACCCCGACGGAGCGCAACGTCTTTTCGATCTCGCTGGTCTGCTCCGAATGGCTGGGCGATCCGGCGGACGACGGAATCCATTGCTGGCCGGTGGCCGACGAATAGCCGTTTTGCATGATAACCAGGACGGAGTCGGTGTCGTTAAACAGGCTCGAGAGGACACCCGTCTGCAACCCGTTGTGCCAAAAGCCGCCATCACCCATGACGCTGATGGTTCGCTTCTTCTGCAGCGGTACGACGCCGGCCGTGCTCGCCAGGCTCATCCCGTAGCCGAGAATGGAGTTTCCCATGCTGAACGGCTCGAAAATGGCGAACGAATGGCAGCCTATATCGGTGGAAATGTGAACGTCGCCGATCTCTTCCTTCAACAGCTTGATCGCCGAAAACACCGGCCGCTCCGGACAGCCCGTGCAAAAGCCGGGCGGACGGCCCGGGACCGCCACATCGGCGCCGTCCCTTCCGGACCGGGTTGCATTTTCCAACTTGGCCGCACGATCCCGGATAATCTCCAGGTTCACCCCGTGGGGCTCCGAATCGCCCAAGAAATCGACCAGGCCCTTGAGGACCGCCTCGGCGGTATATTCACCGGCCATGGGCAGCACGTCCTTGCCGGCGATGCGGGTTTGAATATCGGCCTTGCGCAAAATCGTGTTGATTTGCTGCTCGATATATTCGGGGTTGCCTTCCTCGACCACCAGAACCGATTTCCTGCCGGCGCAGAAATCGCGGATTTGACCTGGAACCAACGGGTGCGTGACGTTGAGCACCAGCAATGGAATGTCGGTGTTGCCGAAATCGTCCGCCAGGCCCAGCGCCGCCAGGCGCTTGACCACCGTATTGTAGAGCCCGCCCTGGAGGATGACGCCCACATCGTCCCGCCGACCGTCGAAATGTTCGTTGAGATCGTTGTCGAGGATGAATTTCTCCGCCGCGGGCAGCCGGTCCTCGACCTTCTTTTTCTCCTGCATGAACGTAACCGGCGGGTGGGCGAGGCGATCAAAATTGAAACCCGCGCTGTCGGACTTGCTGTTGAGGCCCATGCGCGGCGCCCGGTTGTCCTTGGCGTCGAATTCGCCGAACACATGGCAGGCCCGGATGCGCAGTTCAAGGATCACCGGCGTGTTGGACGCTTCGGACAGCTGGAACCCCTTTTCCACCATGTTGACGATCGACGGCAGATTTGGGCGCGGATCGAGCATCCACATGGAGCACTTCATCGCGAACGCATGGGTGCGCTCCTGAATGACGCTCGCCCCTTCGCCGTAATCCTCTCCGGCGATGACCATCGCGCCGCCGGTGACGCCGGGCGACGCAAGATTGGACAGCGCGTCCGCCGCGACGTTGGTTCCGACGATCGACTTCCAGGTCACGGCGCCCCGGGCCGGATACATGATGGAGGCGCCGAGCATGGCGGCGGCCGAAGCTTCGTTGGTGTTGGCCTGCACGTGCACGCCAAGGTCCGCCATCAGTTCCTTGGCCTGGATCAAAACGTCGATCAGATGGGAAACAGGCGCTCCCTGGTAGCCGCCGACATAGGAGACGCCCGACTGCAGCAGGGCCTTGGTGACCGCGAGAATGCCTTCGCCGCGGAAGACGTCGCCGTCTCCCAGCTTCAATTGCTCTATCTCTTTCGCGAATGATCGTTCCATTCCCAACCATCCCGGCTTGCCCAGCCCGATCAAGGGCCAAAGTATAGCGATGGAACTGCCGGGGTCACGAACATTGCTCTTGACCTCCGGCCAAAATTATTTAACATGTTAAATATATTCCGAAGATGCCGATTTGGGGAGGATTTCACATGCTCGACGATCCCAATACCGCGGACGAATTTGAAGCCAATTGCCGGGACGCGGAGAAGTTTCTCGCCCGCTTCAAGGGAGAGAAGCTGGGACACCACATCGGCGGCAAGCCGGCCGCCGGTGACGGCGAGACCTTCGAAAACCTGACCCCCATCGACAATTCAGCCATCAATACCGTCGCCGCGGGCACGGAAGCCGACATCGACGCGGCGGCCCGCGCGGCCAAGGAAGCCTTTGCAGAATGGCGCGACCTGCCGGGCGCCCGGCGCCGGAAGATGCTGCACGGATTGGCCGACGCGATCGAAGCCCGCGCCAGGGAGATCGCACTGGTCGAGAGCATGGACACGGGACAGCCGATCCGGTTCATGAAGGCCGCCGCCGTCCGGGGCGCCGAAAACTACCGCTTCTTCGCCGACAAGGCGCCGGAAGCCACCGGCGGCGATGCCATGCCGGCCAAGGACCACATCAACTACTCGATCCGTCAGCCTATCGGTCCGGTCGGCGTGATTACGCCGTGGAACACGCCGTTCATGCTGTCGACCTGGAAAATCGCCCCGGCGCTGGCCGCCGGCTGCACCGTGGTCCACAAGCCCGCGGAATGGAGCCCCCTGACCGCGACGCTGCTGGCCGAAATCACGACCGAGGCCGGAATTCCGGACGGCGTGGTCAATCTGGTTCACGGCCTCGGCGAAACGGCGGGCAAGGCGCTGACCGAGCATCCGGATATCAAGGCCATCGCATTCGTCGGCGAGTCCGCCACCGGCAGCGCCATCATGGCGCAGGGGGCACCGACGCTGAAGCGGGTGCATTTCGAGCTCGGCGGCAAGAATCCGGTGATCGTGTTCGACGATTCCGACATGGACCGCGCCCTCGAAGCGGTGGCGTTCATGATCTACAGCCTCAACGGCGAACGCTGCACCTCCTCCAGCCGCCTCCTCGTCCAGCGCTCGATCCACGACGAGTTCGTCGAAAGACTGGCCGCCAAGGTCAAATCCATCCGGGTCGGCCATCCCCTGGACCCGACCACCGACATCGGCCCCCTCATTCACCCGCGCCATTACGAGAAGGTGATGAGCTATTGGGATATCGCCAAAGGGGACGGCGCCGATATCAAGGTCGGCGGCGGCCGCGCCGATGTGACCGACGACGGCAACTGGGTTCAGCCCACCCTGTTTACCTCGGCCAGCAATACGATGCGGATCGCCCAGGAGGAAATCTTCGGGCCGGTGTTGACCGCCATTCCGTTCGATGACGAAGCGGATGCGCTCGCCATCGCCAACGATGTGGCGTACGGGCTTGCCGGCTATGTCTGGACCCGGGATGTGGGCCGCGCCCACCGCCTCGGCCGGGGCCTGGATGCGGGGATGATCTGGATAAACTCGGAGAACAACCGCCATCTGCCCGCGCCGTTCGGCGGCATGAAGGCCAGTGGAATCGGCCGGGACGGCGGCGACTACTCCTTCGAGTTCTACATGGAGACCAAGAATATCTGCGTCGCCATGGACAGCCACAAGGTGCCCAGGATCGGCGGCTAAGTTACTCGGCGACGTTCTCGTTCATCAGCAGCCGGCCAAAGCCCGGCATCGGGTCGGTAACGCCGAGTTTGCGAAGGGCGTACCAGTAGGTTGCCGCGTTTACCGTGACGATGGGGCGGCCGAGGCCGGCTTCGAGCTCCTCGATCATCCCGACCATGCCGAGCGCGCCGCCCACATGGAGGAACGCGTCGACATCGTCGTGATCGATGCGTTTGAAGGCATCGAGGATCTCATCGACGGTCACCTTGATGATATCGATGGATTCCTTGACCTCCAGCCAGGTCGCATGGGGTGCTTCGAACCCGAACCGGCCGTAATATTCCTGGACGCTCCTGGAGTATTCCTCGGACATGGGTGACAGCACCCCGATCCGCTTGGCGCCCAAGGTCCTGAGCCCGGCGACGCAGGCGTCGGTCGCGGTGACGAAAGGCACGCCATCGACCCGTTCGGCGATCTCCTCCCGGTAGCGGGCCTGGCGTTCGGGCGACCAGAGGCGCATCTCGATGGAGTTGCCGGTGATGATCATGTCGGGATAACAGCCGAGCGCCGCGGGCAGTGCGTCCAGAACCGCTTCGGCGACCTTGTCGTGTACCGAGATGTCGAAGCGGTACATCTGATTGTTGATGCCGTCCGGCCGCATGCTTTCGTATTCGGGCTGCATGTTGGCGTTTTGCGCCGGGATCATTACGGCAACGACGCCGCGGGGGCCAAATCGATCAGGCATGGGTTCCTCCAGGGAAATCCTTGGCCGAGGGGGTAGCGCTCCGCCGCCGGAGCGGCAAGAAATTTGTGACGCCCGAGGCGGTGCGGTCTATTGACAGAGGCCCGCGCCGAGGGCTCTGATTCCAGGCGAACCGACCAATCGAAGAGGCGATCATGTCCAGCGACATCCCCAGTATTCTCTCCCACGTTTCCCTCGGCACCAACGATTTCGGCAAGGCCGCCGCGTTCTACGATAAGGTGATGCCGGCCATCGGCGTGAAGCGGATCATGGAACATCCGGGCGCCGTGGCGTACGGCAAGCAATTTCCCGAATTCTGGGTCCAGACGCCCTTTGACGGCAAGACGGCCACCACCGGCAACGGTGTCCACGTCGCGTTCCTTACCTGGTCCCGCGAGGAAGTTGACGCGTTCTACGCCGCGGCAATGGAAGCCGGTGCCACCGACGACGGCCCGCCGGGCATACGGGCGCAATACAACCCGGGGTACTACGCCTGCTTTGTCCGGGACCCGGACGGCAACAAGATCGAGGCGATGTTTATAGACACCGAACTGGCCGAACGGAAAACCGCAACCGTAAACTGAAGCCAAGCGCGACTGGAAAACCTGGGGGACAACAATGGCTGACATCCCGCGTCTCAATAAGGTCATCGGCGTCTTGGAGAAAGGCGGCATTGCCTTTTCGGCGTTCGTGCCAGCCACGACCCAGTCCGCGGTACAATTCGCCCAGACCAGGTACGACGGCATCGTCCTGGAGATGGAACACCTGCCGTGGGACGGCCCGACGCTCCGGGATTGCCTTCAGTACATGCTGCTCCGCGGCCCCATCGTCTCCGGCGGCACCCTCGCGCCTCATGTCGTGCCGTTTGTCCGGGTGCCAGTCAACGGCGTCGAAATGGCCCAATGGCACGCCAAGCAGGCTTTGGACATGGGCTGTTACGGCGTTGTCTGGCCGCACATCAGCACCGTCGACGAGGCCTACAATGCCGTCGCCGCCTGCCGCTATCCGAGGCTGCCCGACAAACCCAACTACGAGCCGCGCGGCATTCGCGGCGACGGACCGGCCGGCGCGACCCGCTACTGGGGCATTTCCCAGCAGGAGTACTATGCCCGCGCCGACGTCTGGCCGCTGGACCCCAACGGCGAGATCTTCGTCATTATCCAGATCGAGGATCAGGAAGGCCTCAAGAATTTGCCCGACATGTTGAAGAACGTCCCGGGCATCGGCGCCGTCCTGATCGGTGAAGGGGACTTCGGCCAGGAACTCGGCTTTCCCCGCCAGTACGATCATCCGCTATTGCTCGAAGCCATCGACGAGCTTGTCGCGGTGTGCAAGGAACACGACGTGGTCGCGGGCCATCCCCATGCCAATGCGGGCAACATGCAGGCGCTCGTCGACCAAGGGTTCAGGTTCCTGATGACCGGCCCGGCGGTCAGCTATCCGGGCCTGGAAAAAGGCCTCGAGGTTGCCGGCCGGGACTAGAGAAGACTGGGAGAGAAAGATGATTATCGATTGCCACGGCCACTACACGACCGAGCCGCCGAAGATGAAGGAGTGGCGGGAAAACCAGCTCAGGGCCGTCGAGGACGGCGATTTCAAGCCAACCCGCGCGCTGCTTGAAATCCACGATGACGATATCCGCGAGGGCATCGAAGGCAATCAACGGAAGCTTCAACAGGAACGGGGCACGGACCTGACCATCTTCTCTCCCCGCGCCGTCGGCATGGGCCACCATCTGGGCACCGCCGAAACCAGCATGGAGTGGACGCAACTGTCCAACGACATGATCCGCCGGGTTTGCGACCTCTACCCGGACAGCTTCGTGCCGGTCTGCGCCCTGCCCCAGTATCCGGGCGTCGAACCCAAGAACTGCATCCCGGAACTGGAGCGGTGCGTCAACGAGATGGGATTTATCGGCTTGAACCTGAACCCGGATCCGTCGGGCGCCATGTGGTCGGACCCGCCGCTCACCGACAAGGGCTGGTGGTACCCCCTGTATGAGAAAATGGCGGAGCTGGACGTACCGGCGATGATCCACGTTTCCGGGTCCTGCAATCCCAACTTCCACCATACCGGCGCCCATTACATCGCCGCCGACACCACGGCGTTCATGCAGCTCATTCTCGGCGACCTGTTCGCCGACTTCCCGACCCTCAAGTTCATCATTCCCCACGGCGGCGGCGCGGTGCCGTTTCACTGGGGCCGGTACCGCGGCCTGGCGCAGGACATGGGCAAGCCGCTGCTGACGGATCACCTGCTCAACAATGTCTTTTTCGACACCTGCGTCTATCACCAAGCCGGCATCGACTGCATGACCAAGGTGATTCCGACGGAGAATATTCTCTTCGCTTCCGAGATGGTGGGCGCCGTGCGCGGCGTCGATCCCGAAAGCGGTCACAATTACGACGACACCAAGCGCTACATCGACGCCACGCCCAACCTCGACGACGGCCAGCGGGCGCAGGTCTTCGAAGGGAATGCGCGCCGGGTGTTCAGCCGGCTGAAGATATAGGTCTATCCGGCGCGGGAATTACGGCGCTTGTTCGACACTCATATCGTTGTCGACTGGTCCGCCGCAGCGGTGCCGGCCACCGGCGAGAACTCAATCTGGTGGGCCGCCGTTATCGGTGAAGGCTGCGCACTCGAACCGCGTAACCCTCCGACGCGCCACAAGGCCATAGAGAGCCTTGCCGCCTTCATCGCCCATGAGCTGGATGCCGGCCGCCGGGTTCTGGCAGGCTTCGATTTTCCGTTCGGTTATCCGGCGGGCGTTGCGGAGCGCCTGACCGGCGAAGCCTCGGCCCTTGCGGTCTGGGACTGGCTCGCGGAGCGCGTCCGGGACACGCCAGACAATGGCAACAACCGTTTTGAAGTCGCTGAAAGAATGAACGGCTTCTGGAAGGGTATCGGTCCCTTTTGGGGACGGCCACGGCAGTGGTCGCAGTTCAAGAACATACCGACGAAGGAGAAGGCGCGCACCTGCCGGCCGAATGAGCGCCGCATCGCCGACAAGCACGCCAAAGGCGCCAAGACCGTCTGGCAGTTGGCCTATGCGGGCTCCGTCGGCTCGCAGGTGCTTGTGGGCCTGCCGGCCTTGAAACGGCTGCTGGCGGACCCGCGCATCGGCGGGCGCGGCAGGGTCTGGCCCTTCGATACCGGGCTAGTGGCGCCCGATACCCGCGAGGCGCGGCTGGTGCTCGCAGAAATCTACCCGTCGCTGCTCCGAAAGCAGGTCGACGAACAACGGGAGGACGGAGAAGTCCCCGACCGCGCCCAGGTCCGCGTCAATGCGGCGGCATTTGCGCGGCTGGACAGACGAGGCGGCCTTGCGCCCCTGTTCGAAGGGGCGGGCGGCCTTAGTCCAGACGAATGCCGCGTTATCGTTGAAGAAGAGGCTTGGATACTCGGCCTCGGCCATGAGGACGGGATTCGCGACGCTGCGAGAACGGATTGCCATGAACGGGGATAACCCCGCCTGCCGCATCGGCGCGGCGCTCCGACGCGCCGGCATTGCGCCGCAAGTCTTCGAAGGGAATGCGCGCCCGGTGTTCAGCCGGCTGAAGATATAGGCCTATTCAGGGCAAGGTGGAGAACGAGGACGCCTAACCGTTCAAATTGCCTGCCGCAACGAAATCAGCCCGGCAATTGCCGGGCTGATTTGTATCCGCGAGCGCCAAGTCCTAGATCGGATCACGTTTTGACGGAACCACGGCCCGGTTTCGTCAAAACATGTGAATCCGATCTATTTCAATAGTGTAGAGCCGATTCACATGGATTGTCGGCATCACAAAGCGACTCCGACAAACCATGATCGGCTCTAGGCCAGCATTCTGGAGAGGTATTCCTTGACCTCGGGTGCGCGATGCCGGGCCTTCTTGTTGCTGGGATAAAGCTCCTCGTCATAGAAGAAATCGGGGAGCTCATCGTCCTCGATCGTGAACCCGGCCTTTTCGTTGAATTCCCACTCCAGCTTGAGCGCTTCGACGCCAAGCTCATCGAAAAATTCGACGGGCAAATCCGTGCCGTGCGCGTCATTCAACGCGTTGACGATCAGATCCTTGTGCTCGTTGGTCACCGACCGGCCGAACAGACAGAGACCGAGCGAATCGGCCGCGGCGCAGGCGGTCTGGATTCCGAGGCTGGCCTCGGTGAGGTGCTCGGTGTCCTTGTCGGCGCATTCGTATTGAGGAATGTTGCCGGCGGTGTGATCGGCGCCCTGCGCGGTCACCATCATGGATATGCCGGTCACCTCGATCACCCGGGGATCGTACGCCGAAATGCCCTGCTTCTTGATGACCGGTATTCGCTCGACGTTGTAGTGTTCGCCGACGCGCGCCGTGCCCTGGGCGTAAAGCCTGCCCTTTTCGTTGCCGGCGCGGATATCCTCGAGAACCTGGATCATGTAGTTCACGTCGCCGAACTCGCCCTCGCCGGCCTCCATCAGCACGCCGATCGTCGCGCCGGCCTCGATGGTGTCGATGCCGAGGTCGTTGGCGATATTGTTGACGATCGCCACGTCGTCCGGATCGGTGAGCCCGCAGTTGCTGCCCATGAGCCCGAGGGTTTCGTACTCCATCGGAGACACCATCTCGTTGCCGTCCTCGTCGGCATAGACGTTCGAGCATTGGATCATGCAGCCGGGCATGCAGGCATGGGTCGTCTCGCCGCCCCGTGCCAAATTGACCTCGCGGATATGCGTGCCGCCGAGCGTCATGGTGCCCTCGTCCGGGCCGATCAATTCGCCGGACGAGAAGTTGCGGGTCGGCAGGCCGCCTACCTTGTTGGTGAAGTCGCCGACCATGGCCGTGCCGTAGTCCCGGAAATTCTGGATCGCCGGATCCGCATCGAGCTTCTGGCCGTACTCGCGAACCGCGCCCATCAGCTTCTTGCGATCATGGAAGGTCGGCATCTTGAGCGTATCGACAACGATCGCCTTGACCCGCTTCGAGCCCATGACCGCGCCGACGCCGCCGCGCGCCGCGATGCGGACCGGACGCCCTTCGACATCCGAGAAGCTGATCCCGGCCACTAATCCCTGGTACTCGCCGACGGAGCTGCACAGCCCCACGCTCAGCTTGCGGCCGTACTTCTCGTACAGCATATCGGCGGCTTCGAAATTGTTCTTGCCGAGATACGGCGTCGCATCCTCGAATGTGATATCGCCTTCCTTGGTGATTCGAATGATCACCCAGTCGTCGGATTGGCCATAGAGGGTCATGCCGCCGATTTCGAGCTGGCCCATGGCATAGGCCATGGTGCCCCCGGCATTGGCTTCCTTGATCCCGCCGGTCAGCGGGCTTTTGCACCCAACGCTCAGCCGATTCGCATTGGAAAAGTTGGTCCCGGCGAACGGACCCGCGGAAAAGATCAGGGGATTGTCCGGCCCCAGCGGATCGACGGTCGCCGCGCCCTTTTCCAACAGGGTCTTGGCGATGAAGTGGCGGCCGACCTTGATGCAGTCCAACCCGTCCAACTCTTCGGTGTCGATGGATTTGTCGTTGAGATTGATGTGATGATATTTGCGCATTCTCTGTCCCCGCGTCCGGCACATGGGGAGCCCGGCGGCACCGGCCCCCGCAATCGATTGCACTCATTTTGCCCGGTCATGACGCGAGATGCCAGTCTCAACTTCCTTAAAGCCCCATCGGAACCGGGGATTTCCAATCCGCGTCCAGGACAGGAAAAATTCGGGAATTGACCCCGGGCCCCAGTCCCGTAATCTCGGCAGTCGAAAAGGTGCCCCGAATGTCTCTCTACTACGTCCAGAAGCTGATCTACGAACTCAACCGCGACCCGCAGGTTCGGAGCCGCTATGAGGACGACTTCGAGGAACTGCTCAAGGACTACGATCTCACCGATGAAGAACTCCGCGCCATCCGCGAACCCGATATCGGTTTGCTGTATGTCCTGGGTGTAAACGGACAATTGCTGATGCATTACGCGGCGCTGCGCGGCTATCCCTGGGATGACTACATCCAGTCAATGAAAGACGGGCTCGACGAGCACGGGCCGGTTCGCGCAGGGCTATATGCGCGTACGGGGGGAGGCGCCATATGAGCCTCGTATTTGCCGGTGTCTGCTCTCACGCTCCGGGAATCACCGGGCGCGCCGATCGCGCCGATCCGGCGGTCAGGGAAGAGTTCTACGCCAATTTCTTCCGCATGGGCCGGGCGATCAAGGAATCGGGGGCCGATACGCTGCTGGTTGTCGCGGCCGAGCATTTCGCCAATTTCTTCATGAACAACATGCCGGCCTATTGCGTCGGCATGGCTGATTACTACGAGGGCCCGATCGAGGATGAAGAGTGGCTCGGCATCAACCGCTTCCGGGTCAACGGCAACGCCGGCCTGTCGGAGCGGCTGGTGAACCATGTCATGAACGAGGTCGACGTGGCCTATGCGCAGGAATGGAAATTCGACCACGGCATCGCCGTCCCGCTGCATTTCCTGACGCCCGACTATGACCTCGATGTCATCCCCATCAACATCAATTGCCAAGGACCTCCCCTGACGCCGCTGCATCGGGCGTGGAAATTCGGCCAGGCGCTGCGCGCGGCGTGCGACGCCGAGCCCGAAAAGATCGCGCTGGTCGGCACGGGCGGCGTGTCTCATTGGCCGGCAACGCCCGATTCCGGAAAGATCAACGAGGAATGGGACAGGGAATTCCTCGGCCGGTTCGTCGCCAACGACAAGGACGGCCTGCTTTCCTATACCGACGAAGAGACCTATGAGCGCGGCGGCCAGGGCGGGTTCGAAATACGGACCTTCATCACCGTCGCCGGCGCCTGCGAGGGCCGGCCGGGCGATCTCTGGTTTTACGCTCCGATCCCCATCTACGCGGTCGGCTGCACCATTGCCACCATGCAGGTGGCCTAGCCCGAACCGTAGTTGCCGCACACGTGGATGGCCGGGTCTGGGCCCGGCCATGACGTACTCCATTTGGGGTCCACTCTACTCGTCATGCCCGTGCTTGACACGGGCATCCACGCTTGGCGGTCCGTGCTTACGCTTTTCGGGCCGCTCCTGGCGGCTCGACCGCCTGGACGCGACGCAGGCCATGACCCTGGCGGGAAATGCGGACTAAATCCGCATCAGCGCGATCATTTTCTCGAATTCGGCGGTTCCCGGCTGAAACAGATGGTCGATCACCGTGAAGTGGTTCTCGCCGGGAACGGAAATGTACTCCGTCTCTAACCCGTTGTAGTTCCTCAGCTCCCCATAGGCGATGGTCTGCTGGTGAAAGCCCTCGGGCTCGTCGCCGCCGACGATCGCCAGCACCGGACACGGGACCGTCGGCGCGCGGGCCAGCGCGCTGTTCCGCCGCGCCATGTCGGCATCCATCCGCACGTCCTCGTTGATGGATGTGTGCATGATGGGCTCCGGTTCATACACGCCGGACACGCCCACCGCGCTCTTCAGGATGTCCTCGGGCAGGCCCAAGGACTTCCAGTCCTGTCGAAGCATCATGCCCGTGAGGTGCCCGCCGGCCGAGTGACCGGCCAGATGCAGACGGTCGGCATCGATCCCAAGTTCATCCGCATGGGTGTAGCAGTAGGCCACCGCGTTTTTCACTTCGTCGACGATGATGTCGAGGTCGGCCTCGGGGCAGAGATCGTAATTGACCGAGATGTGGGTCACGCCCGCGGCGACGATAGGCAGCGCAAGATGGCTGTAGTCGCTCTTGTCCATCATCCGCCAGTAGCCGCCGTGGATGAAAATCTGCGCCGGCGGCGGCGTGCCGAGTTTGCCGTTTTGCGCCGGAAATACGTCGACGGTTTCCTTCGGCCGGTCGCCGTACCGGACATCGTAGATCCCTTCCAGGCTCTCGCGCGCCTCCGCCGCGCGGACAGGCAGCGCCTCCAGCAGCGGCATCGGGTTCTCGATCGTTTTCCGGGGGTTCATTTGATATTCGATTTCGGCGTCATCCGCCTCGCGCCAGTTGAATGCCATGGTTCTCGTCTCCCTTGGTGCCGCTGGAACATGCCGAATGGACATGCAACACTCCCGTCATCATGACCGATAAATTGCTTGAATTCACCTTTCATCGCGACGGCGGGTCCGCCTCGCGCGAGGTCGCCGTTTCCAATCTCGTAATTGCCGGCTGGGCGGGACGCGACCTCGACGCGATCGAAGAACACATCAAGGAAATGGAGGCTATCGGCGTTCCGAGGCCGAGCTCCGTTCCGTGTTTTTACCGGGCCTCCAATGCCCTGCTGACCCAGAACGAGAGCATTCAGGTCGTCGGCGGGGATTCCAGCGGAGAGGTCGAATATTTCCTCTTGTCCCTCGACGACGGCCTATGGGTCGGCGTCGGCTCCGACCACACGGACCGGAAGGTCGAGGCCTACAACATCGCCGTCTCGAAGCAGATGTGCGCCAAGCCCGTCGCGGCCGACCTCTGGCTCTTCGAGGAAATTTCGGGACATTGGGATCGGCTGCAACTGAAATCCGAAGCGGTCATCGCCGGGAACAAGGAGCCTTATCAGCAGGGCACGTTCGCCGACATGCGAACGCCCGATGACCTGATCGGCAGGTACCGGCCCGACGGCCGGCTGCCCGTGGGTACGTTGATGTACTGCGGCACGTTGGTTGTCGACGGCGGCGTCCGGCCCGGACAGGCATTCTCCATCGAGCTGCACGACCCGGTGTTGAACCGGACGATCTCACACAACTACGCCATTTCGGCGCTTCCAGAGGAAGAGTAGGACGGAGGCTACAGGCCATGGGAAAAGGCAAACCGCATATCGAATTTCTGAGCATCGACATGGAGGACGGATGGGAGACGCCGCCCGGCTATCCCGACACCTTCAAGCAGAAAATCCTCGCCCAGGATATCGACGAACCCAACAGGACGGGCAGCCGGTCGCGGCTGCTGAAGATCGCGCCCGGGGGCTATTCCACGGAACCCTTCGTTCACGAGCATTGGGAAGAGGTCTATTTGCTCAACGGCGACTTGATCGTCGGCAACGACGCAAATGGTGAAGGCGGCGAAAAGTTCCATGCACCCACTTACGCCTGCCGCCCGCCCGGCGTCCATCACGGTCCGTTCAAGACCGATGACGGGTGCGTCATGTTCGAGATGCACTATTTCTACGACGCCGGCGAGGAGTAGAAACGCCGCCCCATTGACGGCTTCATGAATTTATGTAAATATTTTATATAAATTCATGAACGGCAGGGAATGGGGAAAACATGCCGCGCAAGCGAACTCCGGCAATCACCCACGAGACGTTCCTCGAAGACGGCCGCGATGACCGGTTTCGGGAGTTCATTTACGCGTTCCTCATCACCTCGGTGCGCATGGAAAAGGTGCGCGAGAAGATCGGCGGCCTGATCGGCCTGAACGGCATCCAGTATCACATTCTCACGGTGATTTCCGAGTTGGCCGCCGATGCACCGGTTTCCGTCGGCGACGTGGCGCGCGCGCTCCATGCGGGCCGCACCTATGTCACCATGGAAACCGGCCGCCTGGAAAAACAGGGCCTGATCGCCAAGACCCCGAACCCGGAAGACGGCCGGAGCGTTCTCGTAACCCTGACAACGAAAGGCCGCCGGGCGATGGAGGATTTGGCCCCCTACCGCCGGGAGATCAACGATGACCTGTTCGCGGGGCTCTCGGGTGATGATTTCCGGGCCTTTCACGGATTGATGACCAAGATGGTTTCGACGACCGAAAATGCCTTGGCCACAGCCGACAGGCTGGCCGGGGCCCGAGGCAATTTGGACGACGCGGCGTAACCGCCGGTCGGCAGGAGGGAGGAAGCCAATGATCAAAACGGGACAGGAGCACCTTGAAGGGCTCCGCGATGGACGAACGGTCTACATCGGTAACGAGCGCATAGACGACGTGACCGCCCACCCGGCTTTCGAGAAAGCCGCAGAGACGGTTGCGGCCCTCTACGACGCCAAGCACGACCCCGAGTACCAGGACGTTCTCACCTACGAGGAAGACGGGGAACGTCACTCCGCGTGGTTTCTGCAGGCAAAATCCCGGGACGATCTTCGCCGCCGCATGGCCGCCCACAAGCTGATCGGCGACTTCACCATGGGCATGATGGGCCGCTCGCCGGACCACGTATCTTCATTCGTCACCGGCATGGCGACCGCGCCCGGGGTCTTCGACAGTGAGGAGTATAAGTTCGGTGAGAACATCACGGCGTACTACGAGCACATGAAGAAGAACGATATCTTCGCCACCTATGCCGTCATCCCGCCGCAGGCCGCCCGCAATCCGGAATTCTATGAACGGCAGAACCTCCCGATCCCGACGCTCCGGGTGGTGCGGGAAGAGGACGACGGCGTGGTCATCTCCGGAATGAAGATGCTGGCAACGTCCGCCGTATTCTGTGACGAGATCTGGATCGGCAACCTTATCCCCCTCGCCCCGAGCCAGGTGAAGGAGGCGGTGACCTGCGCGGTCCCGTGCAACGCGGCCGGGCTCACCATGTGGATGCGCCAGCCGATTTCGCTCAACGCCAAGAACCAGTTCGATCAGCCGCTCACCTGGGCATTCGACGAGACCGACGTGCTGGTGATGTGTGACGAGGTCAAGGTGCCGTGGGAGAAAGTGTTCGTCATGGACGATCCGATCCGCGCCCGCGAAATCTACATCAAGACCCCCGCCCACTGTTACGGCAACCACCAGTCCAACGTCCGGTTCTGGTCGAAAATGGGCTTGATCCTGGGCCTCTGCAAGAAAGTGACCGAGGCGACGGGCGCCAGCGAGGTGCCGGCCGTCCGCGAGGTGCTGGGCCGCATGTCTGCGCTGGAGGCCACATTGTCGGGCATTATCCACGGGCAAATCGAGGCCGCCGAGGATTGGCCCGACGGTTTCAAGACCTTCAACCGCCGAATGATGTATGCCGGGCTCAACTGGTGCACCGAGAACCACTCGGCAATCGTCGATATTCTGAGGGAGCTCTCCGGCGGCGGGGTGTTCCAGATGCCGGCCAGTGTGACCGTCGTGCACGACGAGGACCTCAAGCAGCAGTTCGACACGTATTTCCAGACGCCGCAGATGAATGCCCTTGACCGCATGAAGCTGTTCCGGCTGGCCTGGGACGTGGTGGGAACCGAGTTCGCCGGCCGCCAGCAGCAGTACGAGAAATTCTATGCCGGCGCATCCTTCATCGTCCGCAACCACTCGTTCCGGGAAACCCCTTGGGATGATTTCGATGCGTTCGTGCAGGATTTCATGGACGGCTATGACGTCCCGGAACCCGCGGCGAGGAAAGAAGCGGCGGAGTAGGTAGCCCGTATTTCCCGCCAGGGTTACGGCCTGGAGCTACACCCCGAGATATCGGCGCTTGAGGTCTTCGTCGGCGCGCAACGCGCCGGAGTCGCCCGACCAGACCACTTTGCCGCGCTCGACGATGTAGTGGCGGTCGCCAATTCGCGTCAGCGTATCGACGTTCTTGTCGATCACCAGGATCGACTCGCCGTGCGCCTTGAGGCTCTCCAGGCATTTCCAGATCTCGTCCCGGACCAGGGGCGCCAGGCCCTCCGTCGCCTCGTCGAGGATCAATAGCTTGGGATTGGTCATCAGCGCACGGCCGATGGCCAGCATCTGCTGCTCGCCGCCCGACAGTTGGTTGCCCATGTTGCCCAGCCGCGCATGCAGGGCCGGGAACATGGCGAGGACTTTCTCGAGGTTCCATGGGTCGGAAGAGCCCGAGCGATTGTCCTCGGTCGCCACCAAATTTTCCATCACCGTAAGATTGGGGAAGACTTGGCGGCCCTCGGGAACCAGGCCGATCCCCATTTGGGCGATCTTGTAGTCAGGTGTGCCCAGAACTTCCTGGCCCTCGAAGGTGATCGAGCCGGCCTGCGGCGGCACGATGCCGATGATCGAGTGGACCGTGGTGGTCTTTCCCATGCCGTTCCGGCCGAGCAGGGTCACCACCTCGCCCCGTTCGATTTCCAGGGACATCCCGAACAGGACCTGGCTCTCCCCATAGGAGGTTTCGAGATTGGCGACCTTAAGCATGCGCCGCGTCATCCTCCCCCAAATAGGCCGCGCGAACTTCCGCGTTGCCGCGGACCTCTTCGGGCGTGCCGGTAGCAATCCCCCTTCCGTAGACGAGTACGGTCACCCGGTCCGCCAAGGAAAAGACGGTGTCCATGTCGTGCTCGATCAGCAGCATGGAGTATTTGCCCTTGAGACCGCCCAGAAACTCCCTGATCCGCGCCGAATCTTCGGCCCCCATGCCGGCGGTCGGCTCATCCAACAAAAGCAATTTGGGGTCGGTGGCCAGGGCCATGGCAACTTCCAGTTGGCGCTTTTCGCCATGGCTCAAATTGTCGGCGAGGATGTGCGCCCGATCCGCCAACCCCAGGTCGGACAAAATCTTCATTGCCGGTTCGGTGAGGCTTGAATCTTTTGCAGCCGGCTTCCAAAACCGGAAGCTGTGGCCCTGACGCGCCTGAATGGACATGGCGACATTCTGGAGCGCGCTGAAATGGCGGAAGACGCTGGTGATCTGAAACGACCGCGCGAGGCCCAGGTGAGAACGCTCGGCAGCGGAGAGGCCCGTAATGTCCTGCCCGTCGAACAGGATGCGGCCCGAATCCGGTTTCAGCATCCCCGAAACCTGCGCCAACAGTGTGGTCTTGCCTGCGCCATTCGGGCCGATGATCGCGTGGATTTCCCCCTGTTGGATGTCGAAGAAGAACTCATCGGTGGCCACCACGCCGCCGAAGCTCTTCATCAAATCCTCAACCTTGAGAATGGGATCAGCCATCACCGGCCTTCGATTTGGGAAGCAGGCCCCAAACGCCCTGCTTGGCAAACAGGACGAGCAGGACCAGAAGCGGTCCAAAGATCACCGGCCAGTTTTCGGTGAACCCGGAAATGATTTCCTCGAAGAGCAGGAAGGCGAAGGCGCCGACGACCGGGCCGAACAACGTCCCCATGCCGCCCACCAGCACCATGATCATGATCTCGCCGGACCGGAACCAATGCATGAACTCGGGCGTCACGAACTCGGTCAGGTTGGCGAGCAGGAAACCGGCAATCCCGCACATGCTGCCCGATATGACGAATGCCAATAGCTTGTAGCGATAGGTGGGAAAGCCGATGGCCTGCATCCGGGCTTCGTTCTCATGGCAGCCCCGGATGACCATGCCGAAGCGGGAATTGATCAGGCGCCAAGATATGTACATGCAAAGGACGAGAAAACCGAGAATCAGATAGAACAGGGTCCACTCGTTCCCGAGGTCGATGAAGGCGGCGAACTCGCTGCGGTCCGTCGGCAAACCGTCGTCGCCGCCGTAGGTTTCCAGACTGATACCGATGAAGAACAGCAACTGGGTCATGGCCAGCGTGATCATGATGAAATAGATGCCGCTGGTTCTGAGGCAGATCGCGCCGATGATGAAAGCGACGACGGCGCTGCCGCCGATAGCGACAAATAGCTGCAGCCAGCCGTTGGTGATTTCATGAAAGGCCAGGATGCCGACCGCGTAGGACCCCAATCCCAAATAGGCCGCATGGCCGAAGCTGATCATGCCGCCGAAGCCAAGAATGATATCCAGACTCAACGCGGCAATGGCAAAGATCATCACACGCGAAATCAGCGTGATGTAGAACGTCTCGTCCAGGGCCGTCACCAAGGGCGGCACGGCGACGAGAACGACGAAACCGATGGCGAGCAGCCAGCTTTTCAGGCGTGTGAGTTCCATGACTAGCCCGTCCTCGCCGGAAACAAGCCCTGGGGCTTAAAGAACAGCACCCCGGCCATCAAAATGTAGATCAGCATCGACGCTATCGCCGGCCCCGCCGTTTGGGCAATTTCCAGCGGGAAGATTTTCTGCATGGCGATGGGCAGCATCGAGCGCCCCACCACCTCGAAAACCCCGATAATCACCGAAGCGACCAGCGCGCCGCGGACGGATCCGATGCCTCCGATGACGATGACGACGAAAGCCAGGATGAGCATCTCATCCCCCATACCGGACTCGACGGAGATGATGGGTGCCGCCATCAGGCCGGCGAGGCCGGCAAAAAATGCGCCGAGGCCGAACACAAAGGTATTCAGGAACCGGATGTTGACGCCCATTGCGCGGATCATTTGGGTGTTGGAGGCGCCCGCGCGGATCAGCATTCCGACCTTGGTCTTGGCGATCAGGAAATAGATCACCGCCGCGACCAGGAGGCCCACGCCGATTATGAACAGTCTGAAGACGGGATAGGGCGCATCGGGGAATATTTCTACGTTGCCGGCAAACAACTCGGGCGTCGGCATGGGCTGGGGATCAACGCCCCAAACCAGCTTGACACCCTCATTGAAGAACAAAATCAGCCCGAACGTCGCCAGCACCTGGTCCATGTGATCGCGGAGATAAAGAGGCCGGAGGGTCAGCATCTCGATGATGATGCCCAGGATCACCGACGACGGAATAATCAGCAGAAAGGCGATAAAGAAGCTGCCCGTCCAGGCAACGAACGTCGAGGCGAAATAAGCCCCCATCATGAACAAGGCGCCGTGCGCCAGATTGACGACGTTCATGATGCCGAGCACCAAAGTCAGGCCGGCGGAAATCAAGAACAGAAACACCCCGAACTGGATACCGTTGAGCGTCTGTTCGAGGACAAGCAGGGTACTCATGAGGTTTGACCGGGGCTCCGGGCCCTATCGAATACTAGGCATTGATTGACTTGGCCGGGAAAGCACACGCCTTCCCGGCCAGACAGTCAATTCGGACAGAGTGACGACGACCGGGCTTACCAGTTCATCGAGCACTGGGTGTGATAGGCATCCTTGTGGCCGCGGAAGACGGTCTGCCGGGTCACGATGGTCGGATTTCCATCCTTGCCCGCAACAACTTCCCGCAAATAGTAATTCTGGATCGGGTTGTGATTGTTGTTGAACTGGAAGCCGCCGCGCGGACTATTGATATTCGCCGTCCGCATACCGGTCCGGATGGCGTCATGGTCCGACAGGTCGCCCTTGGCCGCCCGGACACCCAGGTCCATCAGCAACGCGGCGTCGTAGCCCTGCACCGAATACATGGTCGGATGCTTGCCATACTTCTTCTTGTAATCCTCGATGAACCGGACGTTGGCCGGGTTGATCGACGTGGGATCCCAGAAGCTGGTGTGACGGTTGCCGATCGCCGATTTGCCGAATGCGCCGAGGGTCAGATAGTCGACGACGAATGCCGTGTTGATTGGAATCGTCTTGTCGAGGCCGGCTGCCTTGTACTGCTTGATCAAGGCGATGCCCATGCCGCCCGGCGCGAATGTGAAGATGGAGCCCGGCTTGGCGGCGCGAATCTGCGACAACTCGGCCTGGAAGTCGGTCTGCCCCAACTTGAAGAACGTGGTGCCCGCGATCTTGCCTTTGTAGTACCGGGTGAACCCCGAGACCATGTCCTTGCCCGCCTGGTAGTTGGGCGCCAGCAGCCATACGTTTTCCACCTGGCCCTGCAGCGCCTTACCCATGGCTTCGGGCGTATCGTCGTTGTTCCACGATGCGCGGAAGAAGTAGGGGTTGCAGCGTTTGCCGGAAAGCTGGGACCAGCCGGCGTTGGTGCTGATCAGGAAGACCTTGTTGTCCAAAGCCTGCTTGTAGACCGCGGCAAGAACGTTGGACCACGTGATGCCGGCGACAAAATGTACCTTGTCCTGCTTGATCAGCTTGTCCATCTGCTGGCGGCCGACATCAGGCTTGTTCTGGGTGTCGGCAACCACATACTTGGTGGGCAGGCCGCCGATCTTCCCGCCAAGATGATCCAGGGCCAGCTCGAAGCCTTCCTTCTGGACCTTGCCGAAGATACCGCGGCCGCCGGAAAGGCCACCGAGGAAACCGACGCGGACTTCCTTGTCCTGGGCGACGGATGGCGTGCCGGTCAAAGGCTGAAGCATCAGCGCTCCGAGGGCAGCAAAAGCCAATAGTTTGATTTTCATAAAACTCCTCCCAAAGAGTGATTCAAGGGTACTGCCCCAGGGGCAATGCGAATACTTGGATCGGGCCTGAGCCCTTGTCGGACACAACTATAGGAGAATGTCGCCCTACATCTCAATGGTTTAGCGCTCACAATCCGGGAAAAACTGCGAGCCGTTCTCGACAGGCTCAAGTCGTCCCATCGACCATTTTCACGAGTTCGCGCCGCAAAACCTTGTTGGCCGCATTGCGCGGCAAGCTCTCAACAACGACATATTCCTTGGGGCGTTTGAAGCCAGCCAAACCGGAGGACCTGAGGTAGTCGTCCAATTCGGCTCCATCGACCTCACCCGCGGCGACGATGCACGCCACGGCCTTCTGGCCCCATTTTGGATCATTGACGCCCACGACCGCACAGTCTTCGACGCTGTGGTGCTTGAGCAAAAGGCCCTCGATTTCGCCGGGATGGATGTTCTCGCCTCCCGAACGGATCATGTCGTCGGCGCGGCCGATTAGGTCGACATCCCCGTCCGCGTGCCGCAGGCACACGTCACCGGTGTAGTACCAGCCGTCGCGCACTTTATCCGCCGTGGCATCCGGCCGGTTGAGGTACTCGCTGAAAATCGTATCGACGGTGGCGTCGACGATCAGTTCTCCCTCCTCGCCCGGCTGCACGAGGTCGTCGGGCTCCCCGTCGATGGCGATGACCCGCGTGCGGCTATAGAAGCCGGGGCGCAGCCGGATATGCTGCCCGACCGGGTCGGGGTTGTAGAGCGAGCACATGGTCTCGGTCGTGCCGTAGATGTGCCGGACGGTCCCGCCCCATTCGGCGTCCATCCTGTCCAGAAGCTCCGGCGCGATCTCGCCGCCGCCATAAAGGGCCAATTCCACGCCGGCAAAGGCGCCTGGATCATAATTGGGCGCCTGGGTCATGGCGTAGTAGAGCTGCGGAACGGCAAACATGTAGGTGATGCCGTGAGCGGCCATCATTTCGTTGGCCTGCACGGGATTGAATGCGGACTGAACGAAGTACGTGCCGTTGTACGCGAGGGTCACCAAAAATACGCCGTAGAAGCCGATGGCATGGCTGAGGGGCATGAACCCGAGTGTCCGCAAGTGCCGGCCGTGCCGGACACCCGCCTGCGTCGACAGCCAGAGTATGCGATGCTCGGTGGTCCGCTGAGCGAGGACAACACCCTTCGGCAATCCGGTGGTGCCCGACGTAAAGAAAATGAAGGCCGGATCTTCGGGATCGAGATCGGGAGGCGGGCCAAGGGATGACCCATCACCGCGGCAGTCTCCGAATGCAATGGTTCCGTCTACCGGCTCTCCAAGCGAGACCAGCAGGCCGTCCATGGGCAGCGCCGCCCCGACCGCGTTCGCCAATTCGGCATCCGATTGGATTACCGCGGCGGCGATTTCGCCGTCCTCGATGAGCCCTGCAATATCCGCCGGCGGCAATCGGAAATTGAGAAGCGCCGGCACCGCCCCAAGCCGCTGCAGCGCCAGCAGGAGGACCGCGTGATCGAACAGGCTCGGGAGCACCGTCGCCACCCGGCTTCCCTTGCCGATTCCCAGTTCCTTCAGACCCGCGGCGACGGTTTCGATTTCCGCGACGAGTTCCGCGTAGGTCAGGGCCCGGTCGGTCAGGTCATCGACGATGGCCAACTGATCGGGGCCGCGTTCCGCCGACATCCAGACGAGTTGAAAGCAAGTCAGCATCGCGAGCTAAATACCGTCGGGGAGGCGGACCTTCTCTTCGTTCGAACGGCTGTCCTTCGACAGAAACGATTTGAGGGCTTCCAGAAAATACGGGTCGTCGACGGAGCGCATGACGTTTTGAATCTCGAGTTCGGTCGCTTCCTCGAGTGACCGCCGCCAGCCCATGTGGAAGCTGTCCTTGGCCATCCCCTGAAGGTGGGTGGGACCCGCGGCCAGATCCTTGGCGACGTTCCATGCATGCTCCTGCAGATCGGAATCGGGATAGACCCGGTTGACGATCTGCCAGTCTTCCGCCTCCTTGGCGCTCAGCGTACGGTTGGTCATCATCAACTCCATGGCGCGGCGGAAGCCGACGATCTTCACCAGCGTGTAGGAGGTGGTGGCGTCATTGGCGAGCCCAATCGAATGCCAGGCGCACAAGAACGATGCGCTTTCGCCGGCGACCACCATGTCGGAGCAGAGCGATATCCCAAGCCCCGCGCCGGCCGCCGGGCCGTTGACGGCCGACAGGACGGGCTTCGGCATGCGAACGATCCGGTGAAAGACCTGGTGCCACCAGTGGGCCAGGTGACGGAAGTGAGTGGCGATGGGTTCCAGCCCGTCCTCGACGTCTGGGATCTCCTTGAGATTGAAACCCGCGCAGAACGCCTTTCCGGCGCCGGTGATCAGCACCGCGCCGACCTCGCCGTCGTCCTCGGCCCGCATCAGCGCATCGAATGTTTCCTGAACGCCCTGAAAATCCATGGCGTTGGCGTATTGAGGCAGATTGAAGGTCAGCCTGGCGACCCCTTCCTCGACCTCATATAAAATGTGCTCGTACCCGTATTCGGACATCCCAGCCCCCTAACCCCAAACTTCGGCGGCGGTTTCGACGATCAACGACAGCTTCGCCTTCTCCACGTCCACCGTAACAGGGTTGCCGGCGACCGTGCTGGCAAATCCGCATTGGGGGCTGAGGCAAAGCTGGTCGAGGTCGATGTACTTCGCCGCTTCCTCGATTCGGGATTTCAACGAATCCTTGGATTCCATTTCGGGCGTCTTGGAGGAGACAATTCCCAAAACCACCACCTTGTCCTTCGGCACAAACCGGAGCGGTTCGAAATCGCCCGACCGTTCATCGTCGTACTCGAGGAAAAAGGCGTCGGCATCGAGCTTGTTGAAGAACATTTCGGCGAAGGTCTCGTAGCCGCCTTCGGACAGAAATTTGCCCTTGTAATTGCCGCGGCACATGTGGACGGCGACGGTCACGCCGGCCGGCCGGCCCTGCAGGCAGTCATTGAACAGATCGACATAGTCGGCCATCAGCCGATCCGGGTCCAGGCCGTCCTCTCGGACCCGCGCCTGCACCTTTGGATCGCACAGCATGGGGATCGGCACGTCGTCGAGCTGAATGTAGGTACATCCGTCCGCCGCCAGCGCTTCGATTTCCTCCCGGTACACCGCCGCCAGATCGGCGAAGTAGGCGGCCGTATCGGCATAGACGCCGTCCTGGATCGTCTTGCCGAGCCGGAACAGATGCATGGTCGGCGGCGAAACGATTGTCGTCTTCGGCGTCTGCGCCGTGCGCGTCTTGAGATAGCCGAATTCGTCTCCGGCGATGGTCCGCGAGCGTCCGACCTTCGAAACGACGATCGGCGCCGTGAAGGCCTGCTCATGGCCATGATCGTCATGAAAGGTGAAAAGCGACTCGCCGACTTCCAGGCCGTCGACCCGCTCGACGAATGTGGACCAGTAGGAGGCGCGGCGAAACTCGCCGTCGGTGACGGATTTCAGCCCCACCGATTCCTGCAGCGCGATGACTTCGTCGATCGCCTGGTTCTGGACCCGGGTGAACGCCTCCTGGCCGATTTCGCCCGAATGAAATTTCTTGAAAGCGTCGTTGATGGTCCGGGGCCGCAATAGGCTCCCGACATGATCGGCGCGGAACGGCGGCGCTGATCGTTCGGCCATTTGAGTCCTCCCTGGTCTTGTCGTTCGTTGTCCGGTTGAAACCCTAACCGGCAGTTTCTAGGATCATCAAGCAAACAATAGGCGCCCAGAGCCGATGTAGTGGGACGAACGGGAGGCATCATGAGCAGCGACCGCCGGGAGCAGACGCGCCGTATCTGGCTCGAAACGCTG
Source organism: Rhodospirillales bacterium (assembly GCA_965207535.1). Lineage (GTDB taxonomy): Bacteria > Pseudomonadota > Alphaproteobacteria > Rhodospirillales > UBA2165 > JAJDXO01. The sequence continues at coordinate 57,831 of CBDBMR010000013.1, forward strand.
GAGAAGTACAAACGGGATGGAGACGCCGCCGGCAGCGACGATTACTGGTCTCCGAGCCTCGACTGTGCCTCTCGCGACGAAATCATCGGTATTCAAAACGAGAAGCTCGCCGCGGTGACGCCCTTCCTCTACGAGAACAGCGATTTCTACCGGCGGCGGTTCGACCGCTTGGGCCTTGCGCCGACCGATATCCAGAATGTGGACGATCTCCCGAAGTGGCCGGTCGTCGACAAGGCGGAGATGATGGCGGACGTCGAGAAAACGCCGCCCTACGGCACCTACTCGACCCATGACGACGAACTGTGGGCGGAGCGGGGCTGGATGATTTTCTCGTCGTCCGGTTCGACCGGCGTGCCCCGGGTGTTCCGGTACTCGCAGATCGACCGGGAATATTGGGCCTGGGCCAATGCCCGGGCAATGCACTCCCACGGCATCCGTCCCGACGACTCCGTACTTATCTGTTCGGGCTATGGCCCCCATGTCTTCGCTTGGGGCGTCCAGTTCGGTTTGGCGAAGATGGGCGTGCCGACCATCCCCGGCGGCGGCATGACGGGCGAGATGCGCGCCCGGATCGTCGATCGCTTCAAGCCGACGGTCATCTGCGGAACCACCTCGTACGCCCTGCACCTGGGACGGGTTATGGAGGAGCTGGGGTTGGATCCCTCGGCGAGCTCGGTCAAGCGGATGCTGGTCGGGGGCGAGCCGGGGACCGGAATCAAGAACACCCGCGACCGGCTGCAAGGCCTGTGGGACGCGGAAATGGTCGAGTTCTATGGCTGCACCGAAGCCTCTCCCCATTGCGGCGGATATTCCTGTCCCGCATCGGAGGCCGAGGATGGCACCGTGACCACTCATCTGATGGAGGATATTCAGATTTGGGAACTGGTCGACGCCGATTCCAAGGAGAACGTGGATGAGGGCGAGCGGGGCCTGACGGTATGCACCTGTCTCAACTCGGAAAGCTCGCCTCAATTGAGATTCCTGGTCGGCGACTACACCACCTACACGACCGAGAAATGCGACTGCGGCCGCACCCACGTCCGTGCCGTCGGATCGTTCTCCGGGCGGGCGGACGATCTGATCAATCTCCGCGGCAACAAGATGTACCCGGACCAGATCGAAGAAGCGGTCCGCGCGGTACCGGGGGTCGGGGATGAGTATGAAATTGTCCTGACCACCAATGACAATGACCTCGACATCATGACGGTACGCGTCGAGCATGCGGATGACGTTAAGGACGCGGTGGGCAACGAGGTTCGCAGCCGCTGCGAGGTTCGCGTCGACGTGGAGGTCCTGGTACCCGGAACACTCCCCAAGACCGAGTTCAAGGCCAAGCGGGTACGCGACGAACGGGCCAACTGAATTTGAGTTATTTGGCGAGTGTCGACAGGCCGAGAAGAGCCGGATTTTCGTGAACCGCCAGCTTTATCGGGATTTCCCGCAAATAGTCGCGGAACCGTCCCTTCGCTTGAACGCGGTCGAGGAATGACGACGCCTGTAATCTCTCGCCGAGACGCGGCAAAATCCCGCCCATCAGATATACCCCGCCGCGCGCGCCCAGGGTCAGCGCCGTATCCCCGACGAAGCCGCCGAGCATGGCGAAGAAGCGGGACATGGTTTCCGCCGCCAATTCGTCGCCGTCCATCGCCCCGGTGATCTCGGCAGGGTCCGCGAAGACCGCCGGCAAATTCCGAACCGCGCCCAGCGCCCGGTAGAGGTTTACGATTCCCTGGCCCGACAAGACCCGCTCGGCCGATACATGGCCGAATTCCCGCCGCAGCACCTGAAGGAGCTCGTACTCTTCGTCATCGGCCGGGGCCATCGCGGCGTGTCCGCCCTCGGTCGGGACGACCGCCGGTCCGTTTTCGCCTGGTACGAGTGCCGCGACACCCAGGCCGGTGCCGGGTCCGATCACCGCGATGGGTGCGCTTTCGATTCCCTGGCCGCCGTTTATGGTGTCGACATCATTGGGTTGCAGGAGCGGCACCGCCATGGCGTTCGCGGCAAAATCGTTCAAGACGCTGGCCGCCTCGAAGCCGAATCCGTCCCTTAAGCCCCGAGCCGAAACGGTCCAGTCCGAATTGGTCATAACCGCGGCCCCGTCCAACACCGGACCGGCCACCGCGACGGCGGCCCGGGTGATCTCCTTGTCCGGGTTTTCATCCAGGTAGCAGCGGAGCGCATCATCGAAGGCAGCGAAATCGGCGGTCGGGAAATTGACGATATCGCCGAATTCGCCGGGACCACCGGCGATGGTGAACCGGGCGTTTGTCCCGCCGATATCTCCGAGTACGGTTCCGGTCACGTCACTTCGCCGGGCTGCTCCGTCGAACTTTGACCAAAGCCTCGACGAATGTCCGCCCCCACTTCTTGACGTCGTTGCGTTCAATGGCCGCCATCATCGAATCATAACGCTCCCGGCGCTCTTCCAGGGGCATGTCGAGCGCCATCGCAATGGCATCGGATACGCCATCCTGTCCAAACGGATTGACCACCAGTGCGCCGTCCAGATAGTCGGCGGCGCCGGCAAACCGGGACAGGATCAGCGCTCCCGGATCTTGCGGATTCTGGGACGCGACATACTCCATGGCCACGAGGTTCATTCCGTCACGCAGCGGCGTCACGAAGCCGGCCCGGCTCTCGTGATAGAAGCGCGCCAGCTGATCCCTGCTGTAGCTCTTGTTGATGTAGTTGATCGGCACCCAATCGAGATCGGCGAAGCGTCCGTTGATATGCCCGGCTTCGGCCTCCAACTCGTGACGAATTTCACGATATTCCGGGACCTCGGCCCGGGACGGCGGCGCGATCTGAAAGAAGGTGACCTTGCGCTGGAATTCGCTGTATTTGGCCAGGAACCTCGCATAAGACCGAAATCTTTCGATCAGACCCTTCGAATAGTCCAATCGATCGACGCCGATGAGCCAGTCCGTGTCGCCGTGCTGGCGGCGCAGGTTTCGGTGCCAGGCGAGGCTCTCCGCGTCCGCGCCGCTGCGCTTGAACTGATCCGCATCGATACCGACGGGGAACACGCCGATCTGGACACGTCGGCCGTCGAGCTCGACATGCCTGGTTGCCACATTGGCGCCCACCTCGTAGCGCAGGTAGTCGACGAACGCCCGTTTGTACTTCTCGGTCTGAAATCCGATCAGATCGTAGTCGAACATCGATCGGACCAGCTGATCGTGGTTGGGGAGCGCCGTCATAATTTCGGTTGCCGGGAACGGCGTGTGCAGGAAGAAGCCGATTTTCTGATTATGGCCCCGCGCCCGGAGCTCGGCGGCAATCGGGATGAGATGGTAGTCGTGCACCCAAATGATGTCGGTTTTGCGGAGCAACGGAGACAATCTCTCGGCAAAAAGCCGGTTGACTTCAATGTACCGGGAATATTGCTGGCGGTCGAAATAGGCCATATCCAGCCGGTAGTGCAGCAGCGGCCAGAGAGTGCGATTGGCGAAGCCGTTGTAGTACTCGTTGTAATCCCGCCGCGACAATTCCATGGTCGCGAATGTAATGCCGCCTTGGTCGCTGACGACCGGGTCCGGGCGGTGGTCGGTGCCGACCTTGCCGTTCCACCCGAACCACAATCCCCCGCTGTCACCGAGTGCGTCGAGTAACGCTGCCGCCAAACCGCCGGCCTGCGCCTTCTTGTCCCCGGGATTGGGAACGCGATTTGAAATGACGACCAGCCGGGGCGGCCTAGAAGACATCGTCCCAGGGCCTCGATAGCTGCATGGCGGAATTTATCAGACCCACCATCGAATAGGTCTGCGGGAAGTTGCCCCACAGTTCGCCGGTATTCGGGTCCAGATCTTCGGACAACAGCCCGACATGATTGCGGCGGGACAGCATCTCCTCGAATATTTGCCGCGCTTCCCCGGTCCGCCCGATTTTCACCAGCGCGTCGATGTACCAAAAGGTACAAATGATGAAGGAGTTTTCGGGATGGCCGAAATCATCCGCCTTGGAATAGCGCATCAACAGATTGCCGCGGCGAAGTTCGGCGCCGACCGCGTCCACCGTCCCTGCAAACCTGGGATCGTCGGAATCGAGAAATCCGAGCTCCAGCAAAAGCAGAAGGCTGCCGTCGACATGGCTCCCGCCCCAAGTGTCGACGAAACTGTTGCGCTCGGCGTTATAGGCATTCTCGTCGATGGCCGCGCGAATGCGGTCGGCGTGCCCGTTCCAGTAGGCGGCCCTGTCCCCCAGCCCAAGCTGTTCGGCGATGCGCGCCAACCGATGGACACCCGCCCAGCACATGACGCTCGAATAGGTGTGGACGTGGGCGTCTCCACGGAGTTCCCAAAGGCCGGCGTCCGGTTTGTCGTACAGATCGACGCAGCGTTCGCCGACCGGTTCGAGATAACGGAACAGGTCGGCGTCGCCGAGACGGGAAAGGCGGTTGTCGAAGAATGTCTGGGTCACCGCCAGAATAACCGAGCCGTACCCATCGTTCTGAATATGCTCATGGGCCTGGTTGCCGCGGCGCACCGGACCCATGCCCCGATATCCCGGCAGGGTCTCCACCAGTTCCTCGGTCAGCTGGCGTTCGTAATGAATGCCGAAGACGGGCTGTATGACCTCACGCTTCTCTTCCTCCTCTTCTTCGGCGATCAGATTGGTGATGTAGTGGAGGAATTCCTCCATGGTCTTCGTGGCGCCCAGCCGGTTCAGCGCACGAACCACGAAATACCCGTCCCGAAGCCAGCAGAACCGGTAATCCCAATTGCGCTCCGTGTCCTTGGCCTCGGGGATCGACGTGGTCAGGGCGGCGACGATCGCGCCGCTCTCTTCGAAGTTGCACAGCTTCAGGGTGATTGCGGCCCGGATCACCGCATCCTGCCACTCGAAGGGAATCGAAAGGTACCGGGTCCATTCCCGCCAGTAGTCGCAGGTGCGTTCGAAAAAGTCCCGGGACGTGCCGGCAATGGGCGTGTTCAGCGTTTCGTCGGGACCCAGCATGATATTGATGGGCTCGTCGATCACGAACGCGGTCTCGTTGAGGATATAGGTCACCGGGACATCCGTCGTACATCGCAGCACCACATCGTCGCCGATGTAGCGAATGTGGTTGGAGCCTCGGGTCGTCGCCACCTGTTTCGCCCCCCAACCCGTTGCCGGACGGAGCCGGATACGAATCCGGGGCCGCCCGGAGAGGGCCCGGATTTGCCGTACCACCCCGATGGGGCGGAATATCCGGTCCGTCCGCTTGAACCGAGGCGCGAAATCGACAATTTCGAGCACCCCGTCCTTGTCGTCGCGCAGCGTCGTGACCACCACTGCCGTGTTCTTGATGTATTGCTGCTCACTGGAGGCGCAGCCGATCAATTCGACTTCGAAATAGCCGTAGTCCAATGAACCGTGATCATTGGCCATAAGCGAACAGAACACCGGGTCGCCGGCCAAATCGGGGAAACAGCCCCATACATACCGGCCGCGTTGGTCGATCAGCGCCGCGATGGCGCAGTTGCCGACGACTGCGAGATTGAGATCTGCCGGAGGTTTTGTCATCCCGAACTCCCGCGCGAGAGCATTTGCAGCCAAGTGTAGAGTATCTGCCGGTCGCCGACGACCATTTGCGCGCGGGTATCCGGGTGGGCGCCGACGCGCACGGATACCCCGCCGAGTTCGTTCGCGGCCTCGAACGCATATTCGTCGGTGGTGTCATCGCCGAAATAAACCGGTTTGCGGCCGGCAAAAGGCGGCTCCGCCATGAAGTGCCGGAGCGCCGATCCCTTGTTGGCGGCGAGGGGCTTCAACTCGGCGAACATTTTCCCATCGAGCACCTGAAAAGCGCTGCCCAGCTTTGCCTGACTGCGATGCAACTCAACCAGAATGTCGCCCTCGGCCTCCGGCGCCAGCCGGAAATGGAGCGCAATGGCGTAGGTCTTGTCTTCGACGATGATGCCCTCGCGGCCCGAGAAACGTTCGGCCAGACGGCCGATTTCCGCGCGGAACGCGGCATCCGGCCGGCAGCCCTCCGCCGGCTCGCCGGGCCGGGTACGAATTTCCAGGCCGTGAACGGCCGCGGTTGCGTACCGGGAAGGCTCGAACATTCTCTCCACGTCGGCAAGTCCACGGCCGGTCACCAATGCAAATGCGCCGGAAAGCCGGTCCCGAGCCGAATCCAGCGTCGCCCTCAGCGCATCGGAGACATGAACGCCTTCCGGGGTGTCGGCGATATCGACCAATGTGCCGTCCACATCGCAAAACACCGCCAGTCCATCGGGGTCCGGCGGCGGCAGGTCGGATAGGTCTGCAATTTTCTGGGACATCCGGGTCAGCCGTCGTCGTCCTCCCGTTCCGGGCGGTAGCGTTTCCCGCCGCCGAGCTTGTAGAGCCGTTTGTAGTGGCCGGTCCGGAATCGGCGGCTTTCGAACAGCGTGCGGATGAAAGTCACCTGCTCGACTTCCAGGTCCAGCTTGCCGGCGATCTCTCCATCGGTCAGGCCCATGTTCTCCCGCTGCGCGTCGACCTGATCCCAATCCTTCAGGCGGTAGGGATCGCCGATGCGCGTCTGGATGTTATGGCTCATCCGGAAGATCCGCTCGCCGAACGTCTCCACCATGTCCTCGGTGACGCCGGCCTCGTCGTAGAGCGTGTATCCGGCCATGCCGCTACTCCGCCGCCTTTTCGGCGGCGTCCTCGGCGGCCTCCAGCCGCCGGATCGGATCGGCGAGCGGCGCCTGGGTGGCGATAGGACAGACCCGCATGCACTCGAAGCACTGGGCCAGGAGGCCGCCCGAGCCGACGGACATCTTGTACCAAAGCGTCTTGTGCTCGGGCTTGTGGAGCAGGCTTTCCCGCTCTTCGGCGCTCGCCGCGCTCATCACCTCGTTCATCACCGAGGAGATGGTCTCGTATTGCTGGGTCATCTCGGCGCAGGCGGCCATGTCGTAATTCATCTCCGCCTGGTTGCCGTCTTCGTCGATGGTGCCGTCGAGGCACTGGACCGGGCAGAACTTCATGCACGGCGTACGGCCGGTGGAACGGTACATGCTGATGCAGCTGGGCGCCGGACAGGGGTTCTCCTGCATCGGTTCGTCGGGCGGAAGTTCCAGCTCGGTGAAAACGGACGCGAAATACATGTAGCCGAATTCGGGGTGCAGCAGGATGTCGCCGGCCAGCGAGCGCGCTCCGATCCCCGCCATTTCGGCATGCAGCTTGAGGCTCTGGAGCGGGACCCTGGGACCCAGTTCGGGATCGATGTCCGGGGGCGTGTAGATGGCGCGCTCCCCGAACGTGCGCTCGATGAAAAACGACAATCCGTAGGCGATGGTGTAGGCCCGCCCCTCGGTGGAGCCAAAGAACGCCATGGCCTTCGCGGGCACCGTCCAGGCGCCCTGGGTCTGGCCGCCGACGCCGAGCGAGATCACCGATTTCACCCTGGGCATCATATCGTTCGGGCGGTGTCCGGCGGGCGCGATGCGATTGACTGCGTCGAGATCGGCGACGCCGGCGACCAGCGCGCCCTTGCGCAGGCAGTATTCGAGGACCTTCTTCTTGGCCTCTTCGGGATCGATGTCGCGTTTGCGCTTCGGCATCGGCTACGCCGCGGGTTGACCCGCTTCCTCCTGGAAGTCCCCCTCCAGACCGGTCAGCCAGTCGGCACGGTAGTTCGCCTTGAAGGTCGCGATGATCTCATCCATGGGGACATCGGCATAGGTGCCGCGGTCCCGGAGGTATTCCATGTGCTTGTTGCCGGCCTGGTCGAACTCGTGAAACAGGGAGTCGGTCTCGCCGTCGAAATCCAACGGCTTGAGGCCGAATTTCTCACACATGGATTTGTTGAAGGCGGGGGTGCATTTCACCCACTTTTCGCCCATGCAGACGTCGCAGTAGGAATGCCAATAGAAGACGTCGTCGCCGAGCGCCTCCAGCAGCTTGTCGGTCGCCAGGTGGTTGATCACGTCGGCATAGCCGGGACGCGCCGGAATCCCATGGATGCGGCAGCACGCCGCCATCAGCGCCGCCTTGGGGACGCACCACCCGCGGCCCGTCTCCACCGCGACGCTCGCCATGTAGGATCGGGGGTCGGTCGGCGGCAGGTACGGGTCGTAAAAGATGCCGTCCCGGATGGCATGGAACAGATTCAGGACCTTGCCCTTGGTGTCCGTCGCATCCCCCACATGCTCGGCGGCATAGGCCCGAACCGCGGGGTGATCCATGTCGACGAACCGGCCCGGGTTCAGATAGGTTTCGGCGGCGGCCATGTCGTCCATATCAGGCGATCCTTTGCTCTTGCCTTGCCGGGAATGGTAACACGTCACCCCCGCTTGTCCACGAAACGGGGGGCCTTGACGCTCTTTTCGAATTCCTTGGCCAAGGTCCCGAGCTCCAGGAACTCGACCTCCGGCGTCACTTCGAAGACTCGCTTCGTATCGGCGGTGAGCCGGTCCCGCATCGCCGCTTCGTCGGCATCGCGCCGGAGCTCCACGGACAGCTTGAGGAGGTCATTGCCGTCCTCGCTCGCCAGGGCTTCCGCCTTGAAATCGTTCACCTCGGTGATCTCGAACATGAAGTCCTCGAACTCCTGGTGGTTGATGTTGACGCCGCGCACCTTGAAAAAGCCGGCCGTCCGGTGGGCGTGCTCGACCACCGGAAACACGGCGAAATCGCTGCCGGTTTCGCCTTCGGACTTGTAGATCACCACATCGCCCGAATTCCAGCGCAGGAACGGCGCCCCGTTGTGGGAAAACAGGGGCGTGACCACCAACAGCCCCGCCTCCCCTTCGCCGACCGGTTTGTGAGTCTCCTCGTCGACCACCTCGATGTAGGCGAGATCAGTCCAGATGTGAAAACCGTCCCGCTTGTCGCTTTCGGCGCCCATCATCGAGCACTCGGTCATGCCGAAGCAGTCGTAGACCGTCGCGCCCCACTCCCGTTCCAGCTTGTCCCGCTTGGCCCGGGATACCGGCTCGGCGGTGCACATGATCCGGTCGACCGAGCCGTTCGCCAGATCGATCCCCTCGGACTGGGCAAGGTTCGCGAGGTGAAGACCATAGCTCGACATGCCCATCCACATGGTCGGCTTCAACGCGTCGATCAGCTGGAGTTGCAGCACCGACGGCGCCGAGTTCCCGGCACCCGACCACACTTGGCCGATCCCCATCAATCGGCCGGCCCGCGCCCACATGTGGCCGGCCGGGTGAATACCCAGGGGGAACGAGTTATGGGCGACGTAGCCCGGCGTGGTGCCCGCGCATTCGTAGGTCCGGGTAAAGCCGACCATGTTGTAGCGGATGTCGTCGTAGGTCTTGGGATAGAACAAGGGCCGCCCGGTCGAGCCGCCGGACCGCCAGTACTCGCACACCTCCGGCCCGCGGTGATGGCAGAACCTGGTGTAGAAGTCCTCCGTCGGCATTTGGCGGAGGGTTTCCTTGTCGAGGATGGGAATTTTCCCCCACTCCTCGGGATCGTCCAGTTTGTCGAGGTCGATGCCGGAGAGCTTGTCCCGCCAATAGGCCGACCGGCCGGCCTTCTCCACCGCCACCCGCTTTTGGCGGCGCTGCAGCTCCTCGATCTCCTTGCGGTCCCTGGGCATCTTGAGCGGCAGATCGTCGAGCGTATTCACTGTCATCGCATTCCCCGTCTACGCCTCCGTGTCGCCGGCCAGGGCGCCGATCCACCGGGCCTGGGCATCGTAGCCGGCCGACGTCTTTCCGCCGGCCTCCAGCGCCTTCATGCCGCCGAGCCGGGCTTGTTTTTCCGGCGTGTCCTCGGCGATCTCCTCCAGGGCGTCCTTGATCATGGCGTCGTAGTCGGCGCCCACCGGACAAACGTCCTGACACCGCCGGCAGCCGGTGACCACCCCTGCCCCCCGGAGGATGCTTTGCCAGAGATTGAAGCTCTCTTCCGACACCAGCAATTCCTGCCGGCTTTCGAGGTCGATTGCGTCGAAGATATCGGTCAGATGCTCCGTGAGCTGGGCAAACCCGTGAGGCGAGCGGTAGCGGTCGCAGGCCGGCCAATCCCGATCCCAGTGACCGATCACGTCGCCGGGACAGGCCGACAGACACCGCCCGCACTCCGGGCCGAGACAAAGCGCGGTTTCCATCCTTTGGTCGGCTTCGCAGTCCACCGAGCACAGAACCGCGGTCAGCATCAGGCGCGGACCGAACTCGGGCGTCAGCAGCTGGAGATTGAGGCCCAACGTGCCGAGACCGGCCTCTACCGCCGCGTGGTTGAGAGACAGGAGCGTATCCAGATGTTCGCCCGGATCGTTGCGGTAGCGCCACGGGTCCACATGGGTGGGCGGGATGACGATCGCCGGATACCCCTGGTCCTCGAGCCAATAAACCATGTCGAGGGCGGCTTCTTCGAGCATGGTGAGGGTGAGCTCGTCGTTATAGTACTTGTGCCGTTCGTCCCATCTTGGGATGCGGGTGGTGCCGACGGTGAGTTTCTTGCCGATGACGATCACCCGCTCGCCGTCATAGTCGGTAATGTCCGACGGACGCCGGGGATCATCCGGATCGGGCGGCGCGGCCTCCAGGATCAGCCCATCGGCGATGCCGACGATGTCGCCGCCGAACTCCTTGGCTTTCGACTTGATCTGCCGGGCGGTGAGCGGGGCCTGGAACTCGGATACCATCAGGCCTCCTCCGCCGCCGCTTCCCGCTCTTTCTGGCGTTTCTTGAAATCCTGGAGTTGGCGGGCGACGATCCCCTGATAGCCGTCGGGACCCACCCAGCGGATATTCCAGTCGTTGAGCCCGTCGATGCCGGCGCCCTCCGCCCGCGCCAGCTTGAACCCGGCGGCCTTGTCCTTCTTCTCGGGCGTGGTTTCCGGGATCACCTTCTGCATCTTGGCCAGATGGGCGTGATAGTCGTTGCCGACCGGACAAACGGCGAGGCAGCGGGGACAGTCGCCGAAGGACCCGACGACCCGGAGAAGCCCCTGCCAGAATCCGAAGATCTCACGGTCCTTGAGCAAGTCGCGCCGGTCCTCCGCCGGCTTGGCGATGAACTCGCGCCAGAATTTGAGGATTGTGTGAAATCCGAATTCCTGGGCTTCGGTCGCGCAGGCCCGCTTGTCGATATCGAAGTGCCCGACCGCGTCCGGCGGGCACGACATCAGGCAGCGCGAGCACGATTCGCCGATGCAGACCTGCTCGGTCATCGGGCTGTCGGCTTCCAGTTCCGCCTCGGTGAGGATACCGGTGAGATAGAGCCTGGGCCCGAACTCGGGCGTCAGGATGTTGACCTCCAGGCCGAAGGTGCCGAGCCCCGCCTCGATCCCCAGGTGCCGGGTCGACAGCCGGCCGTAGCTGGCCTTCTTGTAGCTCCAGTCGGTCTCCTGGGCGGCGGTGACGAAGCTGGGATGGCCCGCCTCTTCCAGGCGTTCCGCCAGCCGGTAGGCGATGCGGTCCATGCGCCGGAGCACCAGCATATCCATGTACTGCACCGGCACATTGGTCTTGCATCGAAACGCGCCGACCGGGATGCGTTTGACGATGACGACGACGCTTTTTACGTAGGGCGAGATGCGCTCCGGTGTTTGCGGCCACTTCGGGTCCGGCGGAAATGCGTTCAGGACCTGGGCATCGGCGATGCCGACAAGGTCGGCGCCGAGTTCCCTGGCCAAGTCCTTGACTTCGGCGGCGTTCATCAGGCGCCGCCGATTTGCAGCTTCGACTTGATCACCTTCATGGTCGGCGTCAGCGGCATGGCGTCGACAAGCTCGAGCTGCTCCGGCCATTTGTTTTTGGTGATCCCGTTTTCGGCGAGGCAGGCGGTGACCGCGTCGAGCGTCGGCGAGGCGCCGTCGGCGGGCTGAATGACGATGCACGCCCTCTCGCCCAGCACGTCATCCTTCACCGGCACCACCGCGCTCATGGCGACCTCCGGCATTTTGTTCACGATGGCCTCGATATCGGCAGGGTTAAACTTCACCCCGCCGCGGTTGATGATGTCCTTGATCCGCCCGGTGATGGTGAGGTAGCCGTCCGCATCCATGGTCGCGAGATCGCCGGTCTTGAACCAATCTCCGTCGAAGGAACTCCTGTTGGCTTCCGCGTTGTTGTAGTAGCCCGGGAATACCGAGGCGCCGCGAATCTGAAGCTCCCCTTCTTCCCCGGCCTGCAACGGGGACCCGGCCTCATCCACCACGCGGATTTCATTGCCGGGGGTGGCGCGCCCCGCCGAGCCGGCACACTGGTCGAGGGTGTCGGACGGCCGGTTGTAGGTGCCAGCCTGAAGTTCGGTCATGCCCCAAAGCTGGAGGAGCCTGCCGTTGGGCAGCAGGCCGTCCACCCAGCGCGCCAGGTCCGGCGGCACCGCCGATCCCGAACAGACGATGATCCGGATGGACGACATGTCGAGCCCGCCATAGAGGCCGGCCTGGCGGCACGCCGCGTGATGAGCGGGGCCGGTGAACAGTATGGTCGGTTTGGCGCTCTCGATGAGTTTGACGTAGTCCGCCGGCGCAAAGCCCGGCAGCAGAAGATTCGTCGCCCCAGCGCAAAGCGCGATCTGCAGGGCGAACAGACCGTACAGATGGCTGAAGGGCGCCGGGCAAAAGACGATGTCATCGGACGTCACGCCGAACTCGCCGACGGCATGGCGGGCGTTGTTGGTGAACGGGTAGGAGGAAACGATCACACCCTTCGGACTGGAGGTGGTGCCGGAGGTGTAGAGCATGACATTGAGATCGTCCGCGGCGACCGCGGGTTTCGGCCCAGTATCGGAATTGGCATCCGCATCGGCATGGAGTTCGGCGAGCGAAACGGCGCCGTCCGGCGCGCTGCCCGTCACGACGACGAATTCCAGCGCCGGCAGCCGATCCTTGAGCCCGGTCATCACCTCGGCGGTCGGATAATCCCTGAACGCCTCGACGCAGATCACGCCGCGGGCGCCGGAGTGACCGAGCAGCCCTTCCAGGTCGCCTTCCCGGTAAGGCATATGGACGGTCTGCATCACCGCGCCGATGGACGCGAGGGCCAAATACGAGAGGACGAATTCGGGCACGTTGGGGAGCTGCACCGCAACGATATCGCCCTTGCCGAGACCAAGTTGCGTCAGGCCCGCGGCCAACCGGCCGACCCTCCGGTCCAGCTCGGCATAGGTGATCGGGTTCCCGCCGATCACCAAGGCCGGAACGTCGGGACGTTTCGCCGCGTGGCCGGCCAGCCAATCGGTCAGCAGGTGGTCCCGCCACCAGCCGTCCGCCTTGAACTTGGCTGTGGCTTCGTCGGTGTAGGCGACCAGGCCGTCTCGGTTCACCCGGCTTTCTCCCTCGGCTTTCATCCCTCGCGCTCACTTTGGAAAATTTTGTTGGGCTTGCCAACAGTTTGAAGGGCAAATGGTTCTTTGATATTGATTCATCCAGGCGACATTTTGGCGACATTCAGGCGGGAGGAACGTCATGCCGGACGGAATTTTTGGCAATCCGGGAAATTTGGTGGAGCCGGACCGGGTCCACAAGGCCTGCTACACCGATGACGGGATATTCGAGCAGGAGCTCGACAAGATCTTCCACAAATCGTGGATTTATATCGGCCACGAAACCCAGGTTCCCAAGGTCGGCGACTACTGGACGACTTGGGTCGGCCGGGAGCGGATGATCCTGTGCCGCGGCGAGGACGGCGTGCACGTGCTCTACAACCGCTGCCCGCACCGTGGGGCCATGCTGTGTCAGGGGCTGAACGGAAACGCCGGCAGGACGTTCCGATGCGCTTATCATGCCTGGACCTTCAATTTGGATGGATCCCTGTTCCGGATCCCCGTCGAGGAAGGCTATGACGGCACCGCCTTCGATCCCAAGGACCCGCTGTTCTCCATGAAGCCCGCGGAGCAAATGGGAATCTACCGGGGATTTGTCTTCGCGAAGTTGTCCGAAGGCGGACCCGACCTGGATACCTGGCTGGGCCAGGGCGCCCGCGCCGCGTTCGACGATATCTGCAACCGCTCGCCGGAGGGCGAGGTGGAAATCGTCCAGAATTGCTTCCGGGTGATCCAGCATTCCAACTGGAAAATCTTCCTCGAGAACCAGTTGGACGCCCTGCACCCCTCCATCACCCACCATTCGACCGGTGAAGCGGCGGCCGAGATGCAGAAGGTCTACAAGCAGCGCACCGGCGACGACCCGCCCATGGGTTATCAGTTCCTCGCCGATTTCACCCTGCCCTATGAAAAGTGGGATTCCTTGAGCACCTTTGGACATCCTTACGGTCACACGGTGCTCGGCGGGTACATGGGCCTGCGGCCCAGGGATCCGATCACGGTGTCTCACGAAGAGGCGCTCACCAAGGCCTACGGCGCAGAGCGGATGGATGAGATTCTCTCGACCAACGTCCACCACGTGCTGGTCTATCCATGCCTGTCGGTGCAGCCGCCGCTGCAACAGCTGCGCGCCGTCCGGCCGCTGGCCGCCGGCAAGACGTTGACCGAGATTTGGCACTTCAGGCTGAAGGGCGCCCCGGAAGGGATCTACGAACGCTCGCTTGCCTACTACTACCACGTCAACTCACCCTCCACGATGGTCAACGCCGACGATCTGCAGAACTTCAACGCCTGTCACGAAGGCTTGAGTCTCGGCGGCGGCGGCGATTGGGTGAGCTTCCACCGCAATGCCGGCCAGGACCCGGTGGAAAACGGCGTAACGACCTCGGTCACCGGCATGAGCGAACAACCCATGCGGAACATGTTCGCCGCCTGGAAAGAATATATGTCGGCGGGAGGCTAGATCATGGCCAAGGACAAGAAGGCCAAAAAATCCAAGGCGAAGGCCAAGAACGGCCATGCCGGCGGCCTCGACACGCAGCGGGCGGTGGAGCAGTTCCTCTACAACCAGGCTGAAATTCTCGACGAGCGCCGCTGGGACGACTGGCTCGGCCTGTTCACCAAGGACGGCAAATACTGGATGCCGCCCCGGGAGGATCAGGAAACCGGCGAAGGCATGCCCAACATCTTCTACGAGGACTTGTACCTCATGGACATGCGGGCGCGCCGGGTCGAACACCCCTACGCCCACTCGCAGAAGCCGAAGAACAAGATGAGCCACGTCATCGGAAACGTGGTCATCGAAAGCGAGGACAAGAAGACCGGCGACGTCGTGGCGCGGTCCAAATTTCACGTGGTCGAGTTCCGCAACGACAACCAGCGCTATTTCGCGGGCAAGTACCGGCACCACCTGAAGAAGACCAAGGACGGCTACAAGATCCAGCTTCAGCGGGTCGATATCGTCAACGCCGAGGGGCCGTTCGACTACGTCCTTCAGTTCTGGCTGTAGCGCCTGGAGCCCATTTGCTTGAGCGTGGATCGTCGAGAAGGGCGGCGCGGCACAAGGTTCCCCTCACCCAGCTTCGGCTAAGGCTCGCTGGGCTCGCCAAGCCTCCGCATCCCTCTCCCCCTTCTTCAGGGGGAGAGGGTTAGGGTGAGGGGGTGCATGAACCCCAATAAAACGAAGCCGCCCTAACTGGTCACTCTCTGCAAGGTGAACTGGCGGTTGGAGGTGTAGGGCCGGACCTGTTCCGGCCATCGGCCGTATTCGACCGCCTCCCCCCACGCTTTCGATTTCAGGACCTCGGGGCTTTCGATCTCGTAGATGGCGGTGAATTTCGGCCTGTCGCCGGTGGGAATTTCCTTCACCTCGCCGCCGATACCGAGGATCAGCGGCACCTTCTCCATCCGCGAAACGGATACCACGCCGGGAATTTTCATGATCTCCGGGATGTGTTCCGTATCGTAGACCTCGTTCAGCAGGTCTTCCTTGCCGGGCTCCACGTCCATGGCGGCGATGAGCAGATAGTTCCCGGGTTTGGGCATGGTCCGCTTTAGTGAATGTCCGCGTCGGGATTGGCGTGAGCGAGAATGATGGATTGGTCCACCTTCGCCTTCAGCGCCGCCGGATCGCCCAGCTTTTCGGTCCAGCCGTCCAGCAGTTGATCGAGCGTCGCCATCCCTTCCCTGCGCACCATGCCGTAGCCCCGCGCCCAGATCGCCGCCTTGGCGGTCTGGATGGCAAGTTCCATGTCGACGGGGGCGGCGGCCCGGATGGCGTCCAGCCACCGCCCGATGGCCGCGTGCTCCTCGCCGTATTGGGAACCCGCGCGGCGGAACCCCTTGCGCCCGGCGAGCAGTTTCAAACCGGCGAACCCCCAGGCGGACGAGGTCGGCCAATGCAGCGACCAGCCGCTCCCGGCGCGGCCGCTCCCCTTGGGCACCATCCACGCGAGCCAACTGGGCAAGAAGCCGGCCATTTCGGCGTGGCCCGGTTTGAAGTAGTCGCGCAGATTCAAGATTGCATCATCGGGCAATTCGAGTTCGCCCCGGATGCGGTCGAGACGTCCGCGACGGGTCTTGAGCTGTGCCACGCGGATGACATCCTCGAAGCTCATCCAGGCGGCGAGCCGCTTCGCCGTCTCCCCGGTGAGGGTCATGTTGTCCGAGGTATCCAGCGCCTTCACCGTCCGCAGATGTTCGAGGAACAGCCGGGCGTAGGCGTCATCCTGATAGTCGGCCAGCCGCGCCAATGCGTGACCGATGACCGGCCGCAGACGCTCGGGATATTGATCGAGTTCGGTCTCGAACCCGGGCGGCGGGCTGTTATAGGTGAGCCCGTCCTCCTCTTCGGGGAGCGGCGCCTTCAGGCGCGCCTGCTCCACGCCCTGCTCGAACCCCTTCAAGTTCTGGTCGACCGCGACCCCCTTGCCGCGGATCGCCTCCCGGCAATCCTCGACGGAGAACGGGAATACGCCCGAGCCCGCGATGGCGCCGAACAGCACCGCGTTCCACTGAGGCGACACACCGCCGGTCAGTTCCTTCATCGGCAAGGCGATCAAATCCCTGGAGGCCTGGCTCAGACCGTCGAGCACCGGCCGCGCCGGGACCGTGCCGTCGCCCGCGGCGACCTTCTCGGCCGTGGAGTAGGTACGCTCGGTGGCGGTGATCACCGTCGTCCGGGCGGTGACGAAGCCGCGCTCCAGCGCCCGGCCCGCCTCGGTGGGCTCCAGCGCCGCCATCAGGTCGATGTCGTCGGAACCCGGGAACAAAGCAAACAGGGGCGGTTCCGCCGGATTTTTCTCCGGGAACAACTCGAACAGATAGGTCGTGGCGCCGGTCCGCTGGGCCACGCCCGGCGTCGAGGTTGCCTGCGCCGGATACCCGGATTTCTCCGCCGCCGTCACCAGCCAGTCAACGAGAACGCCGCCCCCCTGGCCGCCAAGGGCGCCGATGAGCGCCGCCACCGGGCGCTCGGCGGTCATTCGTACGCCCCCATCATGGACAGCAGCCGTTTGTTGACGGCGTGCGCCGTGCGGCGAAGCGGCCCCGCGTTGAACAGGCCTTCGGCGCGATAGAACGACGGACAGAGCTGGGCGGCGTGCGCCACCTCACCGCAGTGACCGCAGGCAACGCAGCTGTCCTCGACCGTGGCGATGGGGGTCTCCTTCAATGGATCGGCGGAATGCTTGAGAGACAGGGACGGGCAGCCGTTCAGCCGCATGCACGAATGATCGCCGGTGCACACTTCGGGATCGACGCCGAAGCGCTCCTGGGTGACGGCTCGGCCCTCCTTCATCGCCTGCGCCTTCCGCGGCCGCTCGCGTCGCTGGCGGGCCAGCATGCACTCGTTGTCGGAGATCACGACCCGAAGCTGATTGCCCCTTGCATCGAGGGCGTCTCTCAATGCGTTGATGGTTTGCGGCAGGTCGTAGCTGTCGACCCGCTTGATCCATTTGACGCCAAGACCCTTGAGCGCATTTTCGATGGTCACCTCGGAGTCCACGCCAACCGGCGTCTCGCCCGACGACGGCAGGCGCTGATGGCCGGTGGCCGCCGCATAGCCGTTCTCGAGGATGACCAGCACGGCATCGTAATTGTTCCATTGGGCATTGATGGCGCCGGACGACACACCGTTGTGCCAGAACCCGCCATCGCCCATGACCGCGATCACCGGCTGATCGAGGGCCGGGCCGACCATGGTGCCGCTGGCCAGCGACAAGCCATAGCCCAGCACCGTGTTGCCCACATGGAACGGCGGCAGGGAGCCGAACAGGTTGCAGCCAATGTCCATGGATACGTGCATGGGGCCGCGCTCGCGCATCAAGAGCTTCATGGCGGCGAAGATGGGACGCTCCGGGCACCCGGTGCAGAAGGACGGCGGCCGGGCCGGCAGCGGTTCCGGCATATGATCCCTGAGAATTTCATTGGCGGTGTCGACGGCGCCCCGCGTCGCCCGGTACTTCGACTTGGCGGTCGCGGCATACGGCTCGGGCGCGAAGTCGGTCATGTACTCGGCGACGCCGGCCCGTACCGTGTCGACGGTGTATTCACCGGCCATGGGCAGGACATCCTTGCCGTGGATAGCGCAATCGATCCTGGCCTTGTGGGCATATTCGGCGATCTGGGTTTCGATGAAGTTGGGATTGCCCTCCTCGACCACCAGTACGCTTTCCTTGCCGGTCATGAACTGGGTGATCTGCTCGGGTACCAGCGGGTAGACGACGTTGAGCACCATGATCGGCACATCGGTGTTGCCGAAGGCATCCGCCAGCCCAAGCTGGCGAAGCGCCCGGATGACCATCGAATACGCGCCGCCCTGGGTGATGATCCCAAACGGCCCGCCCGCCCCCGGGAAAACTTCGTTGATGTCGTTTTCCCGGACGTACCGCCGGATGGCCGGCAGGCGCGCTTCGAACTTGTGCTTCTCGTGGGCATAGGACGCCGGCGGCAACACGATTTTGGTCATGTCGTACTCGGCCCGCGGCACGGGATTGCGGGTCGAGTATTGCGGGACCTTGTTGTCCTTGGCGACGAAAGAACCGGTCATGTGGCAGGCGCGGATGCGGAGCTGGAAGAAAACCGGAAGGTTGGACGCTTCCGACATCTCGAAGGCCCGCTCGGTAAGATCGACGATCTTCTCCATGTCGTAGCGGGGATCGATCAAGGGCAGCGACGACTTCATGGCGAAGGCGTGGGTCCGCTCCTGCATGATCGACGACCCTTCGCCGTAATCCTCGCCGATGATGATCAGCGATCCGCCGGTAACCCCGGTGGAGGCTAGGTTGGAGATGGCGTCGGAAGCGACATTGGTTCCGACCACCGATTTCCAGGTGACGGCGCCGCGCATCGGGTAGTGGATGGAGGCGCTGAGCAGCGAAGCCGCCGCCGCCTCGGAGGCCGACTGTTCGAACTGAATGCCCATGGGATCGAGGATTTCGTCCTTGGCGTCGGCCATCACGTCGATGAGGTGCGACATGGGCGCGCCGGGATAGCCGCCGATATAGGAGACGCCCGCCTGCAGCAGCGCCTTGGTCACGCAAAGGATCGTCTCGCCGTGGAATTCCTCCCCGGCGCCCATCTGAAGCTTGCGGACTTCCTCCGCAAACGACCGGTCGCCGACGGCGACCTTCTTGACCGGAATTGCCGCGCCCCCGTCCATGGTTCTCCCATCCAGTAAAGGCCAGTAAAGGATTGTTCGCGTCGCCAACAAGTGTAGCCAAGCCGGGGCTGCCCACAAGCAAAACAAGACCACCATGACTTTGCGGTTAATGGCGTGCTTTTTGCGCCGCAAAAGGTTATTTGGGTGCCGGAATTAATTGGGGGAAGACATGGATACGCCGATACCCAACGATCTCGAGGCCTTCTGGATGCCGTTCAGCCCCAACCGGGCGTTCAAGGCGGATCCGCGTATGGTCGTAAAAGGCGAAGGCGTCCATTATTGGACCGCGGACGGCCGGCAGATCCTGGACGGGATGTCCGGCCTTTGGTGCGTCAATGCCGGACACGGCCGGCCCGAGATTGCCGAGGCCATCTCCCAACAGGTCCTGGAGCTCGACTACGCACCCTCATACCAGGTCGCCCACCCCAAGGCCTTCGAGCTGGCCAACCGGATTTCGGCGATGATGCCCGACGGGCTGGACCATGTGTTCTTCACCAACTCGGGCTCCGAGGCCGTCGACAGCGCGCTCAAGATCGCGCTGGCCCATCACAAGGCGAACGGCCAGGCCTCGCGGACCAAACTGATTGGCCGTTCAAGGGCGTTTCACGGCTCCGGCTTCGGCGGGGTCTCGGTCGGCGGCATACAGGCCAACCGCAAGGACTACGGGAACCTGCTGTCCGATATCGATCATCTGCCCCACACCCACTCCCTGGAACATAACGCTTTTTCCAAGGGACAGCCCGAATGGGGCGCCCACCTCGCCGACGCGCTGGAAGATCTGGTTGATCTGCACGGCGCGGAGACCATCGCCGCGGTGATCGTCGAGCCGATGGCGGGAGCCACCGGCGTGCTGCCGCCGCCGGTCGGCTATCTGGAACGGCTGCGGGAAATCAGCGCGCGGCACGGCATTCTGCTGATTTTCGACGAGGTCATCACCGCGTTCGGCAGACTGGGCGCCGGGTCCGCGGCGGAGCGCTTCGGCGTGACGCCCGATCTCATGTGCATCGCCAAGGGGCTCACCAATGCAACCGTCCCCATGGGCGCGGCCATCGTGCACGACGACGTGCACGCGGTATTCATGGATGCCCCCGAGGGCGCGACCGAGCTCTATCACGGCTATACCTATTCGGGCCATCCGGTGGCCAGCGCGGCCGGCCTCGCGGTGCTCGACATCTATGCCCGGGAAGGCCTGTTCCAGCGGGCCCGGGACCTGGCGCCCCACTTCGAGGACGCGGTGCACGGCCTCCGCGATTGCCCCCATGTCATCGACATACGGAATATCGGCCTCGCCGCCGGCATCGAGCTGGAACCTCGCGACGGCGCGCCGACCAAGCGAGCCCACGAAGTGTTCGTCGAGGCGTTCAAGTCCGGCGCACTGATCCGGTACACCGGCGATATCCTCGCTCTCTCGCCGCCCCTGATTGCCGGGAAGGACCACATCGATCAGGTGGCGGCGATCGTCAAATCGGCGCTGGAAGCCGTCGACTGACCTGCATCGCCGCTTATCAAGTCTTCGCCGCGAGGCGGGTCACGTGCCCCATTTTTCGCCCGGGACGCGCCTCCGCCTTGCCGTACATATGCAGGCGGGTTTCGGGGTCCGCCTCGTATCCGGGAACCAGGTGCATGTCCTCGCCCAGGATATTGGTCATCACGGCATCGTGGTGCCGGGCGGGGTCGCCCAAGGGCAAACCGCAAACGGCGCGGACCAACTGCTGGTACTGACTGGTCTCGCACGCATCGATGGTCCAGTGGCCGGAATTGTGGGGACGCGGCGCCATTTCGTTGACCAGTACCCGGCCGTCTTCGGTCACGAACATTTCGACCGCCAGGAGCCCGGCGAGGTCCAGGGCGTCGGCTGCCCGGGCGGCGATCCCGATGGCCGCATCGGCGACGGCCTCCGATACCGCCGCCGGCGCGGTGGTGGTGTGTAATATATGGTTGCGGTGAACGTTCCGGACCGGTTCGAAACATTCGATGCCGCCGTCCTGGCCCCGCGCTGCGATCACCGAGATTTCGCATTGAAATTCGACGAAGCCTTCCAAAACCGCGAAGGGCTCGATCGCACCGTCCGCCGAACGGCCGCCGATCGCCTCCCAAGCCCGAGCGGCCTCATCGCTTGAATCGATCCGCGCCTGCCCCTTGCCGTCATATCCCAGACGGGACGTCTTGAGGATCGACGGCGTCCCGATCTCCTCGACCGCCGTTTTCAGATCCTCGATCCGATGCACCGGACGCCACGGCGCGGTTTCGGCCCCCACGCCCTCGAAGAACGTCTTTTCCCTGGCCCGGTCCTGGGCGATGGAGAGGGCTTCCGCATCGGGCCGGATGGGAACGGCACCGCCCACCGTTTCCAGCGCCGCGGCAGGAACGTTTTCAAACTCGCAGGTCGCCCCATCGATGGACTCGGCGAACGCCCGCAACGCCCCCAAGTCGTCATAGGGCGCATTGGTATGATGGTCCGCCGCCTGGGACGCGGGACAATCGTCCTCGGGGCAGTAGACGTGGGTCCGGTAGCCCATGTCCCGGGCCGCCTCGGCGAACATCCGGCCGAGTTGGCCGCCGCCGAAAATACCGATGGTGCCGCCGGGTTCGATGCGGTCGCTCATGGCCGGGAATGGATGCCTTTAATCCGTGGGGCTGTCGGCGACGGCGTCCGTCTGGGCGGCGCGCCAGGCTTCCAACCGGCCGGCCACCGCTTCATCGGACGTCGCCACCACCGAGGCCGCGAGCAGGCCGGCATTCTTGGCCCCCGCCGTCCCGATGGCCAGTGTTCCAACCGGAACGCCGCCGGGCATTTGGGCGATCGAAAGGAGACTGTCCATGCCGCTTAAAGCGCTGCTTTCGACCGGGACGCCGAACACCGGCAGGATGGTCATGGACGCGGTCATGCCCGGGAGATGCGCCGCCCCGCCGGCGCCCGCGATGATGACTTTGAGGCCGCGCCCCTTCGCCTCCTTGGCATAAGCATAGAGCCGGTCCGGGGTCCGGTGCGCCGAAACGATCCTGGTCTCGAAGGGAATCTCCAGGGCCTCGAGCACGTCGGCCGCATGGCGCATGGTGTCCCAATCGGACTCGGAGCCCATGATGATGCCGATGATCGGGTCTGCCATGTGTGCGAATCCCCGCCCCTGGAAAGGCACCGAATGAACCGTCCGGCGGGCCAAATGTCAATGATTTCAGGTACCTTGAGGTGCGGGCGCCGGGCCGGTGATAGGCCGGTGACGGGCCGTCGGCGGGCCGGTGACAGGCATGGGTCTTTCCCTTCGGGGCCGGTTTGCCCATGATGGTCCCGGTCTCCAGTTGCATCGAGGTTGCAGACGGATTATGTGGCGTCCCCCGGAGCGCGTCAGATGGGAGCCGGATCCCGGCGAGTGGCCGAGCGCGGCGGCGGCCGAGGCCTCCATGCTGTTCAGTCCCATCACCGTCGGCTCCATGGAACTGGAGCAGCGGACATGGGTGCCGGCGATGGTGCCGTGGCGCGCGACCTCCGAGGGGTTCGTTACCCCGGAGGTGCTCGATTGGTATGGCCGGTTCGCCGACGGCCGGCCGGGCGCGATGGTGGTCGAGGCGACGGGGGTGCGCGACATTCCGAGCGGCCCGCTGCTCCGCATCGGCGACGACCGGTTCATGCCGGGCCTGGAGGAACTGGTGGGCACGGTCCGGGAGCGAAGCCGCGGACACACCCGGCTTTTGATCCAGCTGATCGATTTTCTGGCCATTCGAAGGCGGCCCGATCCCGACAAGTATTTCGCCCGGTTCCTGGAGATCACCGACGACCATCGCGAAAAGCTCGGCGGCGGCCGGAGTGGCGGCCAGGGCAGTGACCTGAGCGACGGCCAGATCCGGGAAAATCTCGCCGCCATGGACGATGCGGAACTGGATGCAATCCTCTCGCCGCGGGAGCTCGAGTCCCTCCGGATGGGCTACCGGGAACGGGTGACCGACACCCATCTGCCTCACATCAGGGAATTGCCGGAGGTTCTGCCGGACATATTCGCCGCCGCCGCCGCCCGGGCCAAGAAGGCGGGCTTCGACGGGGTCGAGCTTCACTATGCGCACGCCTACACCATGGCGTCGTTCCTGTCGGCCCTCAACGACCGGGATGATGGGTACGGGGGCCCCGTGGAAAACCGGGTCCGGCTGCCCCTCGAGGTCTACGAGGCGGTGCGGGCCGCCGTCGGTGACGGCTACGTCGTCGGCTGCCGCTACCTCTCCGACGACATCGTGGACGGGGGGAATACGGTGGACGATGCCTGTTACGTCGGCGCGGCGCTCGCCGGGGCCGGCATGGACTTCCTGTCCCTGTCCCGCGGCGGCAAGTTCGAGGACGCCCAGCAACCCGCCCTCGGCGCCGCCGCCTACCCCTATACGGGGCCCAGCGGGTACGAATGCATGCCCCAGTACTATTCCGACGGCCAAGGGCCGTTCGGGCGCAACGTCGAGCCCGCCGCCCGCATTCGAAAAGCGGTCCATGACGCGGGTCACCAAACCCCCATCGTCGTCACCGGCGGCATGCACGGGTTCGAGCAGGCCGAAAACGTTCTCGCCCAGGGCCATGGCGACATCGTCGGCTTCGCCCGCCAGGCGCTGGCCGACCCGGACTGGTTCCTCAAGGTGAAGACCGGCCGCGGCGCGGAAGCGGTCGTCTGCGAATACACCAATTACTGCGAGGCCCTGGACCAGAAGCACGTTCCGGTGACGTGCAAGCTCTGGGACCGGGTGGAGATGGACGAGCCGGGTATTCTCAAGACCCCCGACGGCAAGCGCCGTCTCACCCCGCCCAAATGGGCGCGTTAGCACGCCAATCATTTCAACCTCATACACTTCAGGCCCATATCATTTGAGGCCCATGCAGTTGGCGTAGTAGGTCACCGTCGCCGGCCAGTCCGAGAAAATCCCCTCGATGCCCACCTGCCGGGCGAGGACGTCCAGCAACTCGTACATCACCCCGTCCGAGTCGGTGACCTCCCTGATCGATTGGTAGTACCAGCCGCCGCCCCGGTCCAACGGGCCCGAACGCTCCAGCGTCCATGTAATCAGTTTCAGGCCCGCGGCCCTGGCGGCCGCGGCATAGGGCGACGGCACGATCTCGCCGTCCCGGACGGTCACCAGCATCCACATGGGCGGCGCGATGTAGTTGACCCCCATTTCCTTGAGCTCGGCCATGGCCGGCCGATAGGTCTCCGGCTTCAGCGGATCGAATCCGCGCACCTCGTAGCGCCCATCGAGATAGACCGCCTGACGGCCGAAGGCCGGTTCGTTGTCGATCCAGTATTTGACGTCGGCGAGATCGAAGCTCTGGGGCCACACATCACCGGGCGGCACCCCGGCCGCCTTGTACTCGTCAATCAGCTTCTGGGCGTAGTCTTCTTGGGAGAAACCGTCGAACGGCATGTCCACGGCGGGAGATTTGAGCTCGGGCGTGAACTTCGCGCCGAGGCTCCGGAACAGGCGGATGGACTCCGCGTGGGTCATCAGGGTTCCGCCAACCGCCGCGTAGAGATCCGTGCGCCAGCCGGCCGTGCCGTCCATGTATTCCTCGACGGAGGCGGCGCCGCGGCCGGCCGCATCCATCTTGCCCCGGAGGGTCTTGAATTCCGCCAGCGTAAGGTCGCTCGTCCTGCACTCGGCCGACGCGTCCCCGCCGCCCCCGGCGGGGGTGAATCCCCGGGTGCATTTCGCCGCCAGCGGCGTCGCCAGGATATTGGTGGTGGTATGGAGATCGTTCTGGGCGTGGCGGCAGACCAGTTCCTTGTCCTTGGTGAACGTCACGTCGCATTCGAGAATGCCGGCGCCCATGCGGGCGGCCGCCCGGTTCGACTCCACCGTGTGTTCGGGAAATTGCAGCGGCGCCCCCCGGTGGCCGATGGAAAACAGTTTCCGCTCCATGGGCCGGTCCGCGCAGGACAACAGCTTGGTCTTGAGGGCACCGTCGCGCATCCGGTCGATGAGGAAATAGGGCCGGGGGCCGAGTTCGATCTCGGCGGCGGCCAGCGGGCCGGCCCCGGCATGGACGGCCGTCAGAATTGCGATGACCAGAAGAGAGAACAGGACCGCCGGGACCGCCAACCGGCACCGTCCGCCGGGCGCACGATCCGTCATCGCCGGGGTTGGAATTTGGTTCCAACGGAAATTTTGGATTCGGCCCGATCGTGTGGGCCGGTATAGGCATTTATAGGCATTTATGGACATTTGATGACTTGGTTAAATTCCAATTCGGTGCTTTTGGGCGCTTTTTTGTGCGCGGGAACCCCTGAGGCGAACCCCGCGGACAATGCTCCCTTACCAATGTGTGCGATCGGCCGCCCGATGCCACCCCCTCACCCCCTTCGAGGGGGAGAGGGGTGTAAAATTACCACAGAGGCACAGAGACACAGAGGTCGAGAGGAGAGGTTTCGATCCCGTTGATCCTTACTGCCTCACCGTCTCTGTGGTTCAAGAAATGGAAATCTGGATACCCCGGACTTGCGCCGGGGTATGACGAGTGATGCTGAAGTAAAGAAGATCGTCATTACCCGGCTTGTCCGGGTAATCCAGAAAAACGTGGATGCCCCGAACAAGTCGGGGCATGACGGCTTCTTGAACCACAGAGACAGTGAGGCAGTGAGATAGTAGGAGTTAATCGTTCCTCCTCTGTGATCTCTGTGCTCTCCGTGGTGAAATCCTTATATCCTGGATGCCCCCCATAAAGCGGGGCATGACGGGTTATGGGGCTACGCGACTACTCCCCCCGCGAACGCCGAGTCGTTTCGCGCACCTGACTCATCGCGAGGAACATGCGGGCGGGGTTGCTTGCGAAGGCCCGGAAACCAAAGCTCTCGTACCACGCCTTGCGGCGGGCAAATTCCGCCTCGCCGCCGTCCGAGATCACATCGAGAATGATTGCATGGCACCCGGCCGCGTCGGCAATCACGCACGCCTTCTCGAAGACGTGGTGCATGAGGATACCGCCAAGGCCCCTGCCCTGTTGTTCCCGGCCGACCGCGACCTGCCCGAGGAAGAGCACCGGGATCTCCCCATGATCGGGGGTCCCCCGGGGCCGGCGCTCGAGCTGGCCCACGTTCATCATGCCGAGATTGATTGCATGGTAGCCCAGAATCCGCGGGCTTCCCTCCTCGGCGATGACATAGACGCGGGTCATGTCGTCCTTTTGCTGTTTTTTGGCGCTTAGCTTGAGGTAGCTGTTCAGTCGGCGGACACCACAGTCGAAATCGGCGCGGTCATGCCGCGCCGGGTCGAAGTGCTCGATCCTGAGGGCCGAATGCTCAGTCGGCATGAACCACGCGCGCGTTGTAGTTTCGGCCGGCCTCGAGTGCGCGCGGGGTTGGAGCAGGCGGGGCGTCGAGGGCGGCAGCGAATATCTCGGCGTCCTCGGGCGTCAGTGTGTGCCGGGACTGCAGGTCGAGGACACGCTTGGCCTCGCGCTCGATGGCGGTACGCAGGAACACGGACTTGTCTACGGCCAGCGCGAGCGCGGCACGCTCGATCAGACTGGCCAGCCGATCATCGTGGCGTACCTGGGTTGACCTTGTCTGCTTTCCCGAAACGCTCGACGCGGTATCCATATCCAACATGCTCGCCTCCCTGCGAGATTGCTTCATGTAGTGCGATTCGCACTACATGTCAAGGGTGAATTGGAGGCGCTGGAGAGAGAGGGGCGGAGGGTGGGCGGGATAGTGGCGCACCAGAGACATCCCCGCAGCTAATTGAACATCAAATTCGGCAGCCACAGGGCAACCGCGGGAAAGAAGATAACGATCGCCACCCGCACGATATCCGCTGCGAAGAAGGGCCCGATTCCCTTGAAAATGGACGATAGCGGAACCTCCGGGAGCATCGATTTCAGGATGAACACGTTGAGCCCGATGGGCGGGGTGATCAGGCTCATTTCGACCACCATCACCAGCACGATGCCCCACCAGATCAGCACATCGTGAAATCCGAAATCCAACGCCGATATGACCGGGACGAATATGGGCACCGTCAGGAAGATCATCGCAATGCCCTCGATGAACATTCCCAGAATGATGTAGAAGCCGATGATGACGAATATGACCTGAATGGGGGTCGCGTTCAGGCTGTCGATGAATCCGAGGACCGCTTCCGGCAGGCCGGACAGGTTGACGAACTGATTGAGAATCAAGGTGCCGAAGGCGACGGTGAAGATGATCGTCGTGGTGCGCGCCCCTTCGACCAGCGACTCGTACAGGATGCGCCACGACATTTTCTTGCGGACGATGGCGAAGACCAATGCGCCCGCCGCGCCGATGCCGCCCGCCTCGGTCGACGTGAACACGCCGAAAAAGATCCCGCCCATGATCAGCAAGAACAGGAACAGGACGCCCCATACCCTATAGAGGGAGGAAAGACGTTCACCCCAACCGGACCTTTCCGCCCGCGGGCCGAGATGGGGCCAGAATGTCGTAATCAGCAGAATGACGCCTATATAGGCGCTCACCGTAAGCAGCCCCGGGACGACGCCGGCCATGAACAATTTGGCGATGTCCTCTTCGGTCAGCAGGCCGTAGATGATCAGGGCGCCGGACGGGGGGATGAGGATGCCCATGGTGCCGCCGGCCGCCACGGTTCCGGACGAGATCGAATCCGCGTAGCCGTATTTGCGCATGGACGGGATCGCGACTTTCGCCATGGTGGCGGCGGTGGCGGCGGAGGAGCCGGAGACGGCGGCGAACCCGCCGCACGCCGCAACGGTGGCCATCGCCAGGCCGCCCCGGAAATGGCCGAGCCAACGGAAGGAGGCTTCGTACAGATCGTCGGACAGCGCCGCGCGGGAAACGAACACGCCCATCAGTATGAACAGCGGCAGAACGGAAAACGAGAAGTTGAGGCCCAGGTCGATAATCTGCTGCCCCGCGATATTCATGGCCGCCGTAATGCCGTTCGGGTGGACGACAGCGATCCCGAAAAGGCCGACGATCATCAGGGTCATGCCCAGGGGGTAGCCCAGGATGAGGAGAACCAAAATAACGGCGATGCCGATGAGCGCTATTTCCAAGGGTGTTCCCTCCCGGCGCCTGAGCCGGCCGCGGGTTCAGACCAGGCTTTCCTTGTCGGTTTCGTCTTCCGGGTCGCCGCCGGCCCTGATGTAGGTCAAGATCACACCGGCAAAAAGCAGGATCGCGATTCCGGTCAGCCCCGCGAGCGCCAGCACGACCGGCGCCTGCGGCACGTCCAGATAGTGCGACAGGTACTGGGCCTCGTACATGCCGTAGCCCTGGTCCCACAGCAGGAGTCCGACGAGACCGAGAAAAACGATCGTTCCGATCAGCACGGCGAGCCTTTGGACAAATCGAACCGGTCCCTTGTAGAAATTGTCGAAAATGCCGACGGTGATATGGACCCGGTCCTTGGTCACCAAGGGAAAGGCCGTGAATATGGTCAGGCCCAACATGAACGCGATAATCTCCGACGCGCCGTAGATCGGAGAGTTGAGGAAGTACCGGGCCACCACATCGGCAAAGGTGAGCGCCATCATGGAGAACAACAGCAAGGCCGAGAGGAACGTCAGCAACGTGGTCAGGAAGTTGCGGCCGCCCGGCGGCCGGTTCACGCCGCCGCCGGGAATTCCTCCGTCGTCGCTCATCGCTTGCCCCTAGTTCTCACAGAGCCTCAAAAATAAATCCCCGATATCGCCCACCTCGCAGTGTACGCGATATCGGGGAAGGTCGATGCAAATTGTATCGAATGGACGCCGGCTACTTTTTGGCGACGGCCGCGGCCTGCTCCTTGAAATAGTTGAGCGCGGCCGCTCCATCGATACCCCGCTTGTTGGCGCGTTCGACCCATTCATCGGTGATGAATGCCAGCCGCTTTTTCATTTCCGCGACCAACTCGGGACTTGCCGCATGGTATTTCGTACCGCCCTTCATGTGATTCTGGCGGGCAAACGCTTCCTGCTTGTCCTGCTGACCGCCATACCGGAAGGCCATTTTCTCCGCCGATGCCGCATCGATGATCCGGCGGTGCTCCTCGGACAGGCCGTCGTACACCTTCTTGTTCATGATGAACGACCAGGAAATGTTGCCGAGTTTGCCCGGCACCTCGGTCACGTGTTTCACGTAACGGCCGGCCCTGAACACGAAGGTCGTTGCGTTCGGATACATGGCGCCGTCGACAATTCCCTTGGACATCATTTCGAAGATTTTGATGCCGGGCGCGACGACGGCGGTCGCCCCCAACGCGTCGAGGGTGAATTTCGGGCGGCCCGGATCGCCCTGCATCTTCATGCCCTTGAAGGCGGCTATCGACGTGAGCGGCCCCTTCAAGCTATGCAGCACATGGCCGGCAAGCGCGTAGGGCATCAGCAAATGCATGCCGTTGCTGTCGTATTCCCCGGCCTTCGCGAAATGTTTGTGGTGGGTCCGGGTCACGGCGACGGTCGATGCCTGCGAGCCGAAGATCACGAACGGCAGTTCGGCAATCGGCGTCAGGTGCAGGATATTCCGCTTGAAGGTGTTCGGCGTGACCGCAATGTCGGCGGAACCCTTGGCAACGATATCCCATTGCCGGGGCGCCGGCGCCAAACTCGCCGTCGGCACGAATATCTTGAGAGTGCCGTTGGAAGCCTTCTCGACCTCATCGATCCAGGGCTTCATCAGCCCCGTCCAGATGGGAGACTTGCGCGTCGAGAAATAGTTCGCGGTCAGCGTCTTGGTCTCGGCGTACGCCTCGGTAATCAGGGCCTGGGCGCTCAGAACAATTGTAGCGCCCGCCACGATATAGGTGGATTTTCGTAAAATGCTTTCAATTTTCATGATTCCAATCCCCATTTATGAAGTCAGCGTTCTTGTTATGCCGGCTATTAAACAGCGCCGGTTATTTCACGTCCAATAATGAAATTGGCTCTCCCCATAATCTCCGATTATGGAAATCGCAGGCCGTATTACGTCCTCTGCCCCGGCCGGCCGCCGAAGTTGTAGCGTTCGACCAGAACGCTTTCGTACAGCCCGTTTCGATAAAACGGTTCATCCTCCAGGAACGCCATCACGGCGGCCCGGTCCGGGAGCTTGATCAAGTTGGCGCTGCCCCGCCAGATCTCGCCGGCCTCATCCAGCATGGCGCCGCGAACGATGAAATCGTTTTCGTCGTAGGGGGCGAAGTAGTCGTTGTGGGCCGGGAGGAGTTCGTTTCGGCGGTCGTTCATGCCGGGCTTGCCGGTCCCGCGGATATACCAGAACACGTCGCCGTCTTCGCGGACGAAGTCCCGCTGCAATTTGCCGAGCGGATTCCCCCAGCGGGTGATGTTCACCTCCCTGTAAACCCCGTTCAGGTTGTTGGGCTCGTTGTCGATGAAGCGGCGGACGGCCTCCCAGTCCGGGAAGCCGACGAACAGGACGCTGGACAGGAATGTCCCGTTGTCGTCGGACCGGGTCGCGCCCCGGGCGATGAAGTGGTCCGCGTGGTCATCGAAATACCGCCAATGATCGTCCCGGGATTGCCGGCGCCGTTCCGGGTGCCGGTGGTCGTCGATCAGTTGAATATGAAAGTCCATCACCCGGCTATCCACCCTTCTCCTCGTTTACTTCGGCCCGCAGACTCAATTTGTCGATCTTGGCGAGGGGGCCGCTGCGCGGCAATTCGTCCAGAATTCGAACCTCGGCGGGCACCTTGAAATCGGCCAGTTTCGACCGGCAGGTCTCGAATACGCGGTCCTCGACCTTCCCGCCCCGGCTGCCGGAACCATCTCCGGGGACCACGAAAGCGACCGGCAGCTGCCCGTGCAGTTGGTCCGGCCGCCCGACCACGGCGACCTCGGATATTTCGGGCATCGAGGAAATCACCCGCTCGATTTCCGAAGCCGCGACGTTCTCGCCGCGCACTTTCAGCATGTCCTTCAGACGGTCCCGATACCGGATGAATCCGTCGTCGGAGGCCTCCACCAGATCGCCGGTCAGAAACCGGCCCTGCCCGTCGAAACTCTCGTCGGTCGCCTGCGGATCGTTCAGGTATTCGGCGAACAGCGAGAGCCCAGGAATCCCGCCGATACGAAGCTCGCCGGCCTCGCCCACCTCCGCGTCCGTTCCGTCTTCGCGGGTGATGGCGATGTCGTACTCGGGCGCCGGACGGCCCATGGACATGGACTGGTTCGGCTTGTCGATGTGCCCGACGATCGGGTGCGCGACGGTTTCCGTCATGCCGAACCATCCGAGCGTCTTGATGCCGAAATACGAATCGCTGGGCGGTTCGCAGAACGCCTCTCCCCACAGGCGAAAGGAATTCGCCGGGACGTCCTGGTCCTTCAGCAAATTCACGCAGAACGTCATGATCGAACACCAGGTCGCCTTGTGCTCGACGGCGGTATCCCAAAACCGGGACAAGCTGAATCGCGGCTGGAGCACCACGGTGCAGCCGGCCCACAGGCTCGGCAGGACCGAGTAGGCTTGCGCGTTGATATGAAACAGCGGCAGGAAGGTCAGGGTGACGTCGCCGGGCACCATCGCCTGCTGCGCCCCGTTGACCCGCGCGCCCCAAAGCAGATTGGCGTGGGTCAGGACGACGCCTTTCGGCCTCGCGGTGGTGCCGGACGTGTAGAAAATCACGCAGGGCGCGTTCGCATCGACAAACCGGTCCGGCAGGCTTTCCGGATTTCCGAAGAGGGCGCCGAACGAATCGGCGGCGGGCGGCGGACCGGCGATTTCCGCATGTGACGGGGCATCGGCGGTCACGATCCAGTCCAGTTGCGCGCCCGCCTCTCCCATCGCGGCGGCGAACACCGGCTGGGTGATGGCGCCCACGGCTTCGGAATGCTCGACGAAATAGCGAAGCTCGTCCGCCGTCGAGCGGCTGTTCGTCACCACAGCAACGGCGCCGAGACGGGCGCAGGCAAAGACCGCCAACAGCATCTCCACGCAGTTTTCCATGTGGATGACGACCTTGTCGCCCCGTCCGACGCCCCGGGCGCCGAGACCGGCCGCGATTTGCAGCGCGGCGTCATGGAACCGCCGGTAACTCCAGGTCCGGGCCGGCAACGGGCTGTCGTCGTCGAACGGCTCCCAGATGATGAACGGGTGTTGCGGCCTGGCTCGGGCGTGATGTTCCAGCAGGCGGACCATGTCGTAGCCCGAAAAACTATGGACCGACGGAAGTTGACGACGCATTGGAAGTCCCCCCTGCTATGACAGCCGGCGCCCGCGGTTTGAGGTTAGGACCGGAAAGCGGGCATGACCTCGGCGGAGAACAGCCGCAGCTTTTCCTTGCCCCCGACCGTCGTGATCAGGATGTATTCGAAGCCCATTTCCTCCAGCTCCCGAAGACGCCCGATCACTTCACCGGGCTGGCCGATTATGTATGCATCATCCTCGGCGAAATCGGAATTGTCGTAGCTGGTAGGCTCGTTTCCGGGCAGCTTGCCGAACTGGTCGATTTTCTTCTGCGCCTCGACCCTCTGGGCCGCGGCCGCTTCCGTCTCGGCCGCGGATTCGGTGACGATGACGGTCCGGTTCAAGGCAAGCCGCATGGGATCGAATTCGCGTCCCGCCTTCTCGCAGCCGGACTTGAAATTGCCGAGACGTTCGGCCGTCTTGGCACGGTTCGAAAACTGATCGATCAAGACATGAAAGCCCTTCTCGGCCGCGGCCTCGATGGATTCGGGCCGGCCGGCCCCGACCCACAGCGGCGGATGAGGTTTCTGGACGGGCGCGGGCTCCACGATAATGTCGTTGAACTTCCAGTGCTCGGTGTCGACGTCGAAACGCTCCGTCGAAAGCCAGGCCTTTTTGATGATCTCGAGGGATTCCTCGTATCGGGCGTGCGCCTCGTCCTTGGGGATGGCGAAGCCGTTGAACTCGATATCCCGGTAGCCCTTGCCGATACCCACGTCCAGACGGCCGCCCGACACCAAATCGACGGTGGACAGCTGTTCGGCCAGCATGACGGGGTTATGCCAGGGGAGCACCAGAACGCCGGTGCCGAGGCGTATTCGGGACGTCAGGCCGGCGAGATACCCAAGCAGGTTGGTCGTGGCGGAGACCTGGCCGATGCCCGAGAAGTGATGCTCGACGACAAACAGGCTGTAATAGCCGAGACGATCCGCCTCTATCACGTAATCGATAAACCCCTGGTACCCGACGCTGTCCATGGATTCGCTGCCGCGTTTTGCGATCGCGCCGCCGAATAGTCCGAATTTCAAGAGCCCCTCCCCTTATGGCTTCCCGGCCGCCCCTGCCGCAACGGTCGGCGATAGAGCATAGCCGAATTACTTTACATGTAAAATAAAAATATGTATAGGTTGGCCTCCGAAACCGAAACCGTTGCGCATCCGGCCATCGATGTCCTCCAAGAAACCCCGGAAGAAGCCCCTGAAGAAACCCCGGAAGAAGCCCAAGCATATGTGGAAGCCCGACCGGCACCGGTTTCAGGCATTGCCCGTGCTGTTTCTCCGGGCCCGGGAAGCCTCGGTCCAGAACGTCAGGCCCATCTTCCGGGAGCATGGATTGACGGAGCAGCGCTGGCGGGTCCTCCGGGCGATCTACGATACGGATACGTTGAGCGCCAGCGAACTGGCCGAGGAAGTCTTCCTCAGCATGACCAGCATATCCCGGATCACCAAACAACTGGGCGCCGACGGACTGATAGCCCGTTCGAGCGACCGGTCCGATCGGCGCAGCATCCGCTTTTCGATCACCCGGAAAGGGCGGGAACTGTGTTCGATCGTCGGCCCGGCCCTGGAAAAACGGCACCGGGACACGCTCAGGGAACTCGACAGCATCGATATCGACGAGGTCGAAAAAACCCTCAATGCCCTGATCAGGGAACTAGGCGGCCTGGCGATCCCGGGTAGTTAGCCCCCCCCTCACCCTAACCCTCTCCCCCTGAAGGAGGGGGAGAGGGGACTTGCCGAGCAACCGGATAGATGGGTAACACTATGGACCGGCTGCATGGGCAACGGTGTTTGCGGTTTGTCTTGCCTGCGGGCAAGCAACCGGGGAGGCGTTAGACTTGGAAACCAAACTTCCGGACGGCTGGCCGAAAGACAAGCCGATGGCCGTCAGCATCAACATCCCCTTT
The DNA here is from genome assembly GCA_965207535.1 of Rhodospirillales bacterium. Lineage (GTDB taxonomy): Bacteria > Pseudomonadota > Alphaproteobacteria > Rhodospirillales > UBA2165 > JAJDXO01. The sequence goes on from CBDBMR010000013.1 coordinate 92,238, forward strand.
GAATGGTGGGTGGAAGGCGATTCACCCGGCGTGTCGCCCATGGGCAACCCGTTGAAGCCCGGCTTCAAGGACACGGCCGCCCTGCAATGGGCCGAATACGCGCTCAAGCACGGTCTCTACCGCATGCTCGACATCGCGGAAAAGCACCATGTGAAGGTTACCAGCTCGACCAGCGCCATCATCACCGAGTCCCATCCCGAAGCCCTGAAACGGCTGGATGCCGGCGGCCATGAAATTCAGGCGCACGCCTGGGCGCAGGGCGAGCTCGCGGTCTATATGAGCCGCGAGGAAGAGGACGCCAATATCAAGCGCTGCATGGAAGCCTTCGACAAATGCCTGGGGTACGTGCCCAAGGGCTACGGCATTCCCCGGGGCACCATCAGCGAGAACTCCGCCGAGCTGCTCGCGGCCAACGGCTTCAAGTATTACAACGACGACATGTCGGCCGAGATGCCCTATGTGCAGGAGACGCCCGCCGGACCCATCGCCGTGGTTCCCTATGACATGGAGGTCAACGACCTCCCCTTCGCCATGCGCTACGGCAATCCCCTGCCCGACTTCACCAAACTGGTCGAGGACGTGATCGCCGGCTATCCGGAGATCGGCAGTCCGCCCGCCATTCTCGATATCACCTTTCATGCCCAGGTCGCGGGCCGGGTCGTCGGGCTCATTCAGTTCAACCGTATCCTCAAGATGCTGCGGGAAGTTCCGTGGATCTGGCTGACGACGCGCGGCGAGATAGCGAAACTGGTTCTGCCCTACTAACCGTCCGGTCGGGGAGACTCATGGAAACCGAAATCACGTTCCGGTCCGAGGGTATCGACATTTCCGGCGTCCTGCACCGGCCGGATAGTCTGCCGGCGGACGGCAAGGCGCCCGCCATCATCACCATACACGGCTTCGGCGGTTCCAAGATCGACCAGGGGATGATCGATGCCTGCCGGGCGTTCCGCGACTGGGGCTACATCGCCCTGCGGCTGGACATGCGCGGATGCGGCCAAAGCGGCGGTACGCCCGGACGGATCATTTCATTCGACCAGGTCGCCGACACCCGCAACGCCATAAGCTGGCTCGCCGAACAGGACGGTGTCGACGCCGACAAAATCTGCCTGCTGGGGGACAGCATGGGCGGCGCGGTGGCCGCCTATACGGGAAGCACCGACGACCGGGTCGCCGCCGTCATCTCCGTCGGCGGCTGGGGGCACGGCGCCGACAAGCTGAAGGGCCAGCACCCGGGACCCGGCGCCTGGGAGAAATTCCTGAAGATGCTCGAAGACGGGCGGAAGCACCGCCAGGAGACCGGCGAGTCCCTCTGGGTCTCGAGGTTCGATATCGTTCCCATCCCCGAACATATGCGGGGCCATTTGCCGGCGGATGCGGTCATGGAGTTTCCCGTCGAGACCGCCCAGAGCATTTACGATTTTCGTCCCAACCGGGTGATCGCCCAGTTGGCGCCCAGGCCCCTGCTTCTGCTTCATGCCTCCAAAGACGCCGTGACGCCGACGGGGTCCTCCATAGACATGTTCCGATGCGCGGGCCGGCCGACCGACCTGATGTTTCTCGCCGACGTCGATCATTTCCCGCTGGCCGTCGGGAACAAGCGGATTTACGACATCATAAAGGGCTGGCTGGATATTCGGCTGCCCCTGTCCTGAGCGGCGGGACGCTGCGGAGGGCGCGGTCTGAAAATGGTCCTGGGACGATCGATATATTTGCTCTTAAATACCGTAGTATGACGAGCGGCATCGCAACAGACGGTTCGGGGCCCGGCTCGGCGCCGGCCGTAAAGACCATCGAGTCGTCATTCCTCAACGCCCTGCCTCATTATCTGCCGCTGGGCGTTTTTCCGCCGATTTTTTTGGCCTTGGCGTACGGCGGCTGGTGGATTGCCGCGCCGTTCGCCTTCTTCATGCTGACGGGACCGCTGGATATCGCGTTCGGCGACGACGAGCGCACCATGGACCCGGCGAAGACCCCCGAGGAGCGGCTGTTCTGGCATAACCTGCCGGTCTGGCTCTGGGCGCTTCTCTGGCCGGCGGCGCTGGCGTTCGGTTTCTGGCAAATCTTCGCCGCCGGCCGGTTTGAAATCTGGGAATGCGTGTTGCTGGCCGTGGTGCTCGGCATCGAGATCCAGGCGGTTTTCGTCGTCGGCCACGAGCTGATTCACCGACGCGCGACCTGGGAGCGGCGGCTCGGCGAATTCCTGCTCGCATCCGGCTCCTATCCGCAATACGCCACGGAGCACGTCTATATTCACCACGCTCTCGTCGGCACGCCGTTCGATGTCGGATCGGCGCCCAAGGGCCAGAGCTTCTGGCATTATTTCCCCCGGGAAGTCGCGAGCAACCTGACCGGCTCCTGGCGGGTCGTGCGGGAGCGCCTCCAGCGCCGGAGGCTGCCGGTCTGGCACTACAGCAATCCGTTCTGGCGCTACGTCGCCGAAACCGGATTCTGGTACGGATTGATTTTCTGGATGGGCGGCATCTGGGCGGTTCTGACCTTTGCCGTCCTGTGCCTGGGCGCCGTCTTCTCGATGAAGATCAGCAACTACATGCAGCACTACGGGCTGCGCCGCATCCGTGTCGACGGCGGCCGGTTCGAGAAGGTCCGGCCCCGGCATTCCTGGAACGCCAACTACAAGCTCAGCAACTGGATGTTCTACAACATGCAGCGGCATCCGGATCACCACTCGGTGGCGAGCCGGCCCTATCCGCTGCTGCAAAATTGCGGCGCCGACGAGTCGCCGCAGCTCCCCGGCACCTACGCCAAGATGTTCAATCTGGTTCTTCGTCCGAGCCGCTGGTTCGAGACCATGGACCCGCTGGTCGATCAATGGCGGGCGCAATTCTATCCCGAAATCGACGATTGGAGCGCCTACGACAGTCCGATCTCGGCGGCGCGGCCGGAAGCGTTCGACGCCATCGTCGAGGTCTTCGCCGCCGCGCCCAGGCTCGCCGAATGGATCGAGCGCACCCCCGAACTGCTCGATACCATGCAGGACAGGGAATTCACCGGCCTGGATCTGCCTAAGGGCTTCGGACCCGATGCGGATTTCGAAACGCTCGCCCGCCAGGGCCTGACCCGGGTCTACTGGACGCTCGAGTTCGGCGTCGCCGAAATGAGGGAAAGCCTCGCCGAAATTCCGGTCCAGGACGTTCAAGACACAGTGGATACCGTGCGCGACTGGTCGAACGACAAGGCGTTCCAGGTCGCCATGCACACGCTCCGCGGCAACCTGTCGCCGATCGAGGCCGGGCGGGCGCTCGCCAACCTCGCCGAAGCATCGGTTTCGGCCGTGCTGGCGGCGGTTGCCGATCAATTCGCGGGCCCGCTCGCGCCGGACCGCAAAGGCGGTGTCGCGGCGGTGCTTCTGGGCGATGCGGCGAGCGGCGAGGCCGCGCCCGGGACCAAACTTGATATCCTCTTCGTCTACGAAGACGGACCGGGCGACAACCATGACGGACTGTGCCGGCGCTTCCAGGACGCGCTCGGCGACCTGTCGCGCGACAGCCTGATTTTCTCGCCCCTACCCGGCGGCGGGAGAGGACTCGCCCAGCGACCCCTGGCCGGTTTCGCGGAACGCTGCCGATCCGCCGCAACGGCGGAAGAACTGCTGGAACTGACCAGGGCGCGATGCGTCTTCGAACGCGGCGCGGACGGGATCGGCGCGCGGTTCGAGGGTGCACGGCGTCAGGTTCTGGCCGGCGGCGCATCCCGCGACGCGCTGACCGCCAAGCTGCAAGAAGGAGGCGGCGACGCCGCCGAAACCGGCCTTGCGGCCTATGCCGGCAGGCTGGGCGGCCTCCGCGAGGTCGAGCGGGCCGCCCGGCGGCTGCAAGTCGTTCATGCGGTGGAGGTCCCGGATGATCCGGCGCCCGCCGCGGCTTCGGTTTTCCGGGCCGCCGCCGAACAGGGCCTGATCGCCGGCGGCATCGCCGACACCCTGGCGGAAGCCGCGGCCCTGTGGCGCAACCTGCGGGGCGCTCTCGGGCTGGTTGCGGACGACGGCGTACCGGCCGAAACCCTGGGTGCAACAGCCAAGGACGCGCTCGCCCGGTCTTGCGGCCTGGACGATTTCAAGGCGCTGACCGCCGCCGTCGGCGATACGGCCGAGCGCGCGGCGGCCGCCATCGCCGATCTGGACGGCACGGTCGGAAACGCGCCGGAGACGGCGGCGTCCGGCCCCGCCGCGACCGATCCGGCGACGTGAGCCCGCCGCGGGGGATTCTGGCAAAGGTATCGGCGGAAGACCGGGGCCATATCGAGCGGCCGGTTCTCGCCCCGCATCTCGACTTTTATCCGGTCGGCGAAGACCAGACCCTGCTGGTTTCCGAATCCTTCAATACGTTGCTGCGTGGACCGGTCTACGGCGATCTCCTGCCGCTGCTTGACGGCCGCCCGGCGGACGACCTTGCCGCCGCCCTCGCCGACGCCCACCTCTCCGCCGACGTTCGCAACGCTCTCGCCGGCTTGGCGTCCCGGGGCTACGCGGTTTCCGGCGATCATTCCATGGACCGGGGCCGTGCGGCCTACTGGTCCTCCCTCGGCGCCTCTCCCCGTTGGGCGGAACAGCGGCTGGCGGAAGCCCGGGTGGCGGTCGACGGCGACGGCGGCGGGCTCTCCCTACCGCTCGAAGCCATGGGCATTGCGGTGGGTAACGACGGGCCCGCCCTGTCGGTCGTCGTCTGCACCGACTATCTGGACGAGGGTCTCGCCGGCGTCAACCGGCGCCATATGGATTCCGGCGCGCCCTGGATGCCGGTCCGGCCAAAGGGCATGGAGCCGCTGTTCGGCCCGGTATTCCGCCCCGCGGATGAGGGGCCGTGCTGGGCCTGCCTCGCCTACCGCCTGCGCGGCCACCGGGAAGTCCACAACTTCCTGCGCAACCTCGGCGGCGACAATGCGGCTTTCCGGCCCAATGCCGCCGAACCGGCGGTCCTGGACGCCATATACGGGCTGGTGGCGGCCGAGATCGCGAAATGGCTGGTCCTGGAGGAAACGGCGGCGCTGCACGGCGGGGCGATTTCGCTGGATGCCGGCAGCCTCGGGAGCACGCATCATCCGGTCATGCGCCGGCCGCAGTGCGCTGTCTGCGGAGACCCGGACCTCCATCGCATCGACCGGCCTCCGGTTCCGGTGCGTTTGCGATCGAGCCCGTCGCCGATCAGCAACAGCGGCGGCGTGCGCTCGGTCACCCCGGAAGAAACCCTGGCCCGCTACCGCCACCTCGTCGGTCCGGTCGGCGGTGTCGTCACCTGGGTCGCGCGGAGGACCGAGGAGGACGATTCCTGGCTCCACGTCTACTGGGCCGGGTCCAACCTCGGGCTGCGCGGCCGCACACTGAGTTCGCTCAGGCGCAGCTTGCGCAGCAAGAGCGCCGGCAAGGGCGGCACGCGGGCGCAGTCCGAGGCGCGCGCGCTCTGCGAGGCGATCGAACGGTATTCGGGCGCTTTTCACGGCGACGAAATTCGCTGCCGAAAACGGTTTGCCGACTTCGCCGCGGCCGGCGACGGGACCGCGATCCATCCGAACGACATCCAGTTGTTCAGCGAACGCCAGCTCGGCGACGCGGCGGCAATCAACGCCCGGGGCCATCCCTACAACATCGTGCCGCCCCGTCTCGACCCCAAGGCGGAAATCGACTGGTCGCCGGTGTGGTCGCTGACGCAGGAGCGCCACCTTTATCTTCCGACGTCGATGCTCTACGGCGCGCCGGCCGAACTGAGAGGCGATGCCGACCTCATCGCCGATTCGAACGGCTGCGCGGCGGGCAACACCCTGGAAGAAGCGATCCTGCAGGGCTTTTTCGAACTGGTCGAGCGCGATGCGTTCGCCATCTGGTGGTACAACCGGCTGGCCGCGCCCGGTGTGGAGCTGGAAAGCTTCGGCGACGATTATCTCGCCCGGGCGCCGGACGAGTACGGCCGGCGCGGACGCGAGATGTGGGTACTCGACGTCACCCAGGATTTCGGCATTCCCGTTTTCGCGGCCGTATCGCGGCGGACCGGCGGCGATACCGAGGACATCATCTACGGCGCCGGCGCACACACCGACCCGCGCATCGCCGCGCTCCGCGCCGTCTTCGAACTGAACCAGTGCCTGGCCTGGCTGCCCGGGGGCGGTTCCGGCCCGGCGATCGACGATCCGCTGGCGCTTAATTGGTGGAAGACGGCCCGGCTGGCGGACCATCCCTATCTGGCGCCGGCGGACGGGACGCCGGCGCGCGGCAAGGCCGACTATCCGGTTGCCGATACGGCGGACGTGCTGGACGAGGTGAACCGGTGCCGCTCATTGGTCGAGGCCCGCGGCATGGAATTTCTGGTGCTCGACCAGACGAGACCGGACATCGGCATGCCGGTGGTACGGGTCATCGTGCCGGGCCTGCGCCATTTCTGGGAACGCTTCGCGCCGGGGCGCCTGTACGACGTGCCGGTCGAAATGGGCCGGCTGGGCCGCGCGCTCGCCGAGGAAGAGCTCAATCCCGCGCCGGTCATCGCGTGAGACGCAACGCTAAAATGCGGGAAAACGGGCGGGGAGACAGCGGCCCGGGGCTGTCCAACTGACGGCCGCCGCGTCGTCGAGCATCATAAGTCCCCCTCACCCAGCTACGGCTATGCTCGCAGTGCGCAGTCGCTGCGCTTTGTGCGCTCGCTCGCCGAGCCTCCGCATCCCTCTCCCCCTCGAAGGGGGAGAGGGCGGCGCTTTAGCGCCGGGTGAGGGGGTGGAGCGTTACCGCCAGGTGAGGTGGAAATAGCACCCGTTCGGGCCGGCAACGACGAGGAGAGTCGGCACAGCTCCGGACGCCGGCCTGGTCAGGCCGACTTCCGCCCGCCGTTCAACCGGATCACACGCGGCAACGGGCCGTGGACCGGGCGCCCGCCCCGTCCCGGCGCAGCTTCCGGAGCCGATCGGGGTTGCGCCGTATCGGCCCCGAATTTATGTTGTCGCGGAAAGTGAATTCCCGCTCGGGACTCGACGGCTCCGGAACGCGCGGGGCAAGCGGGACCGTGATTGGCGGCGGCCTCCCGGTTGCAAAACGATAAAATGTGCGTTTGGGCATAAGGATTCGGTGGCAATGAAGCTTGGCGCGTCGCCTGCCCCAGGGGCGTTCACAACCAGCGGCACTGTTTTTTGGATATCCGCGGCATAGCAAGCGAGCGGTTCGCAAGCCGGTTTGCCGAACGGGTGCTCGCGGCCCGTTGGCCCGTCATCCTGGCCACGCTGGTTTCGATCGCGGTCGCCTCGAGCGGCATTTTCCTGCTCGAATTCTCCGCCAACTACCGCATCTTTTTCGACGACGACAATCCGCAGATTTTGGCGCTGGAGTCCCTGGAAAACACCTACGGGAAGAACGAGAACATCGTCTTTCTGATCGTCCCGGACGACGGCGACGCCACATCGCAAAAAGCGCTCTCGGCCGCCGTCTGGCTGACGAAAAACGCCTGGAGGACGCCCTATTCGAGGCGCGTCGACTCGCTGGCCAATTTTCAGCACACGACCGCCGAGGGCGACGAATTGTTCGTGCGGAATCTCGTCGATCCGCAGGAACTGGCCCAAGACGAAGCGCGGTCCCGAGTCCGCGCCGTCGCCCTGTCCGACCCGCGTATCGCGAGCAGTATTCTGGCCCGGAACGGCGATGTCAGCGTCGTCAACGTCACCGTCGAACTGCCGGAAGACAAGCTGCTGGAGGCCGCCGCCGAAATCGCCGAATTCGCCAGATCGCTCGCGGCGGAGGCGGAAGAACGGTTTCCCGGCATAGACCTTCGCATCGTCGGCACGGTGATGATCAACCGGACCTTCGTGGAAGCGTCGATCAGCAGCCAGATGATCTTTCTGCCTGCAAGCCTTCTGCTCATGGCCCTGATCCTCGGCGTTCTTACCCGGGGCTGGCCGGGGGTGGCGGCGACCGGGATAATCATCGTCTTTTCCGTTTTGGCCTCGGTGGGCCTGGGCGCCTGGGTCGGCTTGCCCTTCTCTCCGCCCCTGTCGCCGGCGCCGACCATCGTGCTGATGATCGTCGTGGCGAACTGCGTGCACATTCTGGTGACATTGCAGCAGCGCCTGCGGGCCGGGGATTCGAAGCACGACGCCCTCGTCGAAGCCATCCGGCTCAATCTGCACCCGGTATTTCTGGCCAGCCTCACGACGGCCCTCGGCTTCCTGAGCATGAACTTTTCCGAAGTGCCGCCCTACCGTCATCTCGGCAACATCGTCGCCTTCGGTATCGCCGCCTCCTTCCTTCTCTCGGTCACCTTTCTGCCGGCCCTGCTTTCGTTTCTCCCCGTTCGCGCCCCGAAGGAGCGGCGGTTTCCCGGACCCACGATGAAATCCCTCGCGGATTCCGTGCTGAACCACAGAAAGGCGGTGATTTTGGTATGGCTGGTGATCGTGCCCGCGATGATGCTGGCCATTCCGCGCAACGAACTGAACGATGTGCTGGTTCATTTCTTCGACAAGAGCGTCGAGTTCCGGCAGGACACGGATTTCATGGACGAGCACTTGAGCGGCAATACGCTGCTCGAATACTCGCTCAGGGCCGCGTCCGAGGGCGGCGTCACCGATCCGCGTTTCCTGGCCGAGATTTCGAAATTCGCCGAGTGGTACCGTGAACAGCCCCGCGTACGCCATGTGTCCGTCATCACCGATACCTTCCGGGCGCTCAACAAGAGCATGCACGGCGACGACCCGGCCGAGTACCGAATACCGGAAAGCAAGGAGCTGGCGGCGCAGTACCTGCTGCTCTACGAGTTATCTCTTCCGCGGGGCCTGGACCTGAACAATCAGATCGACAGCTCCAGAACGGCCACGCGCCTGTCGGTTTCCGCGCAAACCCTGAATTCGCAGGAAGTTCTCGAACTGAACGCGCGCGCCGGCGCCTGGCTGAAGGAAAACGCGCCGCATGTGGCGGGCATCAACAGTACCGGCCCCGCCGCGCTGTTCGCCTATATCGGGCAGCGAAACATCCACGCCATGCTGATCGGGACGATCGTCGTGCTCCTCGCCATTTCCGCCATCCTTCTCTTCGCGCTCAGATCGCTGCGGCTCGGCCTGATAAGTCTCGTTCCCAATCTGGTTCCCGCCGTGCTGGGCTTCGGCGTCTGGGGTTTGACGGTCGGACAGGTGGGGCTCTCGCTCTCCGTCGTCGTGGCCATGACCATAGGCATCGTCGTGGACGATACGGTGCATTTTCTCAGCAAGTACCAGCGGGCGCGGCGCGAATACGGCATGGGGTCCGAAGAGGCGGTGCGTCACGTCTTCGACACCACCGGCCGGGCCCTGTTCACGACGACGGTCGTGCTGGTGGCCGGTTTTCTGATTTTGATATTTTCGCCGTTCGTTCCTACCGCGCAGGTCGGAATCCTGACCGCGATGATCATCGGCTTTGCGCTCGTTGCCGACCTGACGCTCCTGCCGGCGCTGTTGACGTCAACGGCGAAGAAAAAATCGAGCCCGGACGCGGCGTAAAACCAGGCCACCCGTGACGTGAGTCTCGTGGCGGCCGCCGCCGCGTCGTCGAGCATCAGTTTCGCGATGGTGAGTACACCCGCCGCGCCGGCGAAACTATCCGGTCTTGGTGGAAACGGCGATGTCCGCGATAGACCGAAAGAGAATGAGCGGCTCGTCTCTGGACGGCAGGAAACCCCGGCGCCGCCAGAACGCAGCCGCCTCGTCGTCGACGGCATTGACCATGAGAGCGCGCCCTCCGACAAGCTTCGACGCTTCGACGCAACGTTCGAGAGCGTGTTTGACCAAGCCTGTGCCGATCCCGCGTCCGGCCCAATCCACATCCGTCGCCAGTTGGCCCAGCAACAGACATGGGACCGGATCCGGCGGCTGGCCGGTGCGGACGGATCGAGGAAGGCTGCCCGGCACGACCGCGCCAGGGGCCAGTCCATAGTAGCCGACGACGCGCCCCGCCTCGTGGACGACCAAAACGGCGGTAAAGCCCTTGTCTTGATTGGAAAGTGCGCGGGTTTTGAGCCAGTGATCGAGTGCCGGTTTTCCGCATGTGAATTGGGAGACGTCGTGCGCCGCGGCCAGTGGTTCGGGAAACGAAAGAGCCAAAGATCAGCGCTTTGCGGCGTATCCCGGCTCCCAGGGTGCGGGACGCTTCACGACTTCGGCCATCTCCGGCACCGGCGATGCAGGAGCCGACACGACCGCCATAAAATCGGCGAAACCATCCGCGCTCATGCGAATGAGGCCGGTCTCCATCAGCACGTCCTCGGCGGCACGAACGGCAGCGTCACGCACGAAATCCGTCCGCGACCGACCGCGGAGCCCGGCGGCGCGGTCGATCATGGCGACATCCGCCTCCGGCAGGCGCATCGAGATTGGATGTTCCTTGCGTTCAGTTCTGATAGCCATAGCCATGCTCCTTGCGAGTATTTATTGCCCACTGTAGCGCAAATTGCAATACGGTGATTCAAGCGCTCGGCCATGGGTTTCAGTGATCGTGTAGCTGCCCGCAACGTCACGACAGCCCCTCTCGCCCCCTTCGAGGGGGAGAGGGTTGGGGTGAGGGGGTGCCGCCCGGCAGGCCGGCCCCGGTCGGTGTTACTCGAAGAAGAAGCGATTCTCGCCGAACGCCGGCTCAAGCTGGTCGAGCCACGTCGCCTGGGGATCGAACTTCGCGAAGAAGGGCCGGGCCACCCAGTCGGGATCGCGGCCCTGAAGGAAGCGGAGTACGAAGACCTTCTCGCCCTGCACTTCCTGTACGCCCGTCACCTCGACCTTGCCCGGCGTGGCGCTCATGGACGGCCCCCGGACGGTGCGGCTCAGCCCCGACACCTGGTGGACCGCGTCGCGGAAAATCTCCCAGCAGCGCACCAGCGGCAATTCGAAGTAATGCCTGGGGCCGGTATCCCGCTCCACGAAGAAGTAGTAGGGAATGATGCCGAGGCGAACCTGCTCACGCCACATCCCAGCCCAGACGTTCGGGTCGTCATTAATTTTGGCGAGCGCCGGCGCTTGGCTGCGGATGACCGCGCCGGTGTCCCGGATCCTGCGGATTGCGTCTTTTACGATGTCCGTGCGCAGCTCCTGCCCGTGGTTGAAGTGGGCCATGATCGCGACGTGGCGGCCGGACTCCACCAACCGCTCCATCAGCCGCAGCATGTCGTCGGCATCCTCGTCGTTGACGAACCGGTGCGGCCAGAAGGTGAGAGACTTGGTGCCTATCCTGATATTCTGGATATGGTCCAATGCCGGATCGTCGATCAAACGGCCGAGATACCGCTCCCATACCCGGGTTTTCATGATCATCGGGTCGCCGCCCGTCACCAGGATATCCGATACTTTCGGATGGGCGGCCAGATAGCGGTGAAGGCGCTCGTCATCCTTTGCCGATATCTTCAACTCTTCGTCCTGCACGAATTGCGCCCAGCGGAAGCAAAAGGTGCAGTAGGCGTGGCAGGTCTGTCCCTGGCTCGGGAAGAACAGAACCGTTTCGTTGTACTTGTGCTGAAGTCCCTCGAAAACTTCGCCGTCCTCTTTGGGGATATTGAGCTCCTGCTGCCCCGCCGGGTGAGGATTGAGCCGCCCGCGGATTTCGGCGACCGCCTGGTCCAACTCCTGCCTCGGGCTCTCCCGCACCAGAATATCGGCGATTCGGTCGAAATCTTCCTCCTGCAGCATACCCCGCTGCGGGAAGACCAGCCGGTAAATCGGATCGTCCGGCACCTTGTCCCAATCGATCAGGTTCTCGACCACATAGTGGTTGGTGCGGAACGGCAGCACCGAACTGACGACGCGTATGGCGAACAGATCATCGTCCGTCAGGTGCTGAACCTGCGGAATCGTGTCGAAATTTCTGGCGGTTATGGCCTGAAACTTGGTGGGCTCGCTCTGTTTCGATATGGGATCCGGAGTGAACCGTTCCGAAGCGCTGCTGGTAAAAGACATTCCAAGTACCGTCCTTCGTTAATTGATTGCTTGTCAGAACGGCCGGGCGGTCGGAAAGGACGGCCCGCCTCCTGAAACCATTTCGTGATCGTCGCTGCCCCTGAATTAAACACCCGATGGGCGGGTTTGTGAACAGCTTTTCATTCCCGGACAGGTCCGGCACCGGCCGAAACCGGCGGAGATGTGCCGAATTCACGCGGGGCGTCAGTAGATGTCGAACGGAAAATACCGGGCGTTGATCGTCCCGTAGGTGCCGTCGGCACGAATCGCCCGGATCGCGCCGTTCAGGCGCCGGCGCAGCGCCTCGTCCTCCTTGCGCACGGCAATGCCGATGCCCTCGTCAAGGCGGTATGTGTCGCCCGCATAGGCGAAGCCCGCGCCCTCCGGGCTTTTGAGCCACTTCCAGAAGCCGAGCGCGTCGCCGAACGCCGCGTCCAGGCGGCCTTCGATCAGCGCCCGGTCGAGCGCGCCCTGGTCGTCATACAGCCTTATGCCGGCAAACTTCGACCGGTTGTCCTCCAGCCAGTCCGAGGCGATGGTCGCGCGCATCGCGCCGACAGTCCGCCCCACGGCGTCTTCGGGATCGAAACCCGAGCCTTTCCGCGCGACGAAGCGCACCCCGCTTGAGTAGTAGCGCTCGGTGAATGCGACCAGCCGGCGGCGCTTCTCGGTGATCGACATGCTGGAGACGATGGCGTCGAACCGGCCGGCCCGCAGCGCCGGGATCAGCCCCTCCCAGTCCTAACGGACGAACGCGCACGCGACTTCCAACCGCGCGCACAAGGCCAAGGCGATGTCGACGTCGAAGCCGATGAGCCGGTCCGCATCGTCGATGTCGCTGAACGGCGGATAGGCGGGGTCGACCCCGACGCGGAGTGTCTCCCGGACCGCCTCGCCCCCGGACGCGGGCGCGGCAGTCAGCAGGACGAGGATCAGCGCCGTGATCAATCCCTTCATGGAACCTCCGATATCGCCGTCCCGGAAACTTACGCCCCTCCTGACGCCCTTAACGCCCTTAACGCCCTTGACGCCGCCGCCGACCGCCTCGGCAATCGATCCTCGGCGGCCACGGGACAGGTGTCAACGGCGGAGCAAAATCCGGCTGCGAGGCGGCCAAGAACTAGGCCGCTCGCGACGTCAGTGTCATGGCGGCCGGTCTGCCGCCCTTGCCAAATCTCCAAAAGCGATTGCGCTGTTTTGCCCCACAAAGGGCTTTCCTGCCCGCCGATCATGGAATAACGTTACGGCGCTTCGTTAAATGCCTGAATCGAATAGGGATTCCCTTGGAGTTGGATTGGTGATTAATTCCGCTTCAGGAGGGATTTATCAGGATTAGGAGCCGGAACCTTCACCAATGTCTTTGCCGCCATGGGCGAAATCTGCGACATATTCACGCCGGATGAGTGCCGGAATTATTTCAAAGCCGCCGGATATGGATCAGGTTAAAGCCGAAAAGCCGTAACGAATCGAGAGCGTAATACCGCTATATCGAGGACCCAGATGACAGGCACAGTCTTCAGTGCCGAACAAGTAGCGCCCCCCTCAATGCCGTCCGTCTACCCGGACGGATGGAAAAGAGGCCAGCAGGCCGACCCGGACCGGTCGGCCAACTACATCGCGCATACCATGATCGGAGACCCGCTCGCCGATACGATGATCGAAGACCTCGAATCACTCGGAAAGGAGGAATCGGAACGGCTTATCAGGCTTGGCATGCATGATCACGAAGGCGACGCGCTGCACGGGGCACCGGCATCGGTCCGGGAGTTCTTCTCGCACTGCGTTGAACCGCCGGATTGGCTTGACCTGCCGTCTTTGCTTCCCGGCTGCCAAATGTTCTGGCGCAACGGGCGGCTTGTCCTCGCCGGCATGGTAGGCGGCGTCCTGGTCGAGGGGTTTTCAACGAACATCGCCAAATCCTTTTTCTTGACCGGCCGGCTGCGCGATCAGGGCGTACGGCGGCTGCAGCAGAACAACCGACACATGCTGGAGATATTCATGCCGGGCGGCATGGAGGCGCACGCCGACGGGTGGACCCATTCCGTCCGGGTCAGGCTGGTCCACGCAAAAATCCGCAAGTTGCTCGCCGAGTCCGCGGAATGGGACGTCGCGGAGTTGGGCACGCCGCTCAGCGCCGCGCACGTGGGTTTCGCCATGGCCGCTTTTTCGGCCAGGCTGCTCAAGCATCTCAAGAGCCTCGGCGGCTCCTTCAGCGAGGAGGAGCGCAGGAGCTTCATGGCGGTGTGGCGGTATTCCGGGTATCTGATGGGCGTTCCGGAAACCATCCTTTACCGTGACGAAGAGGAGGCGCTCGAGATTTTTCGGATAGGCCTTTTGTGCGAGCCGCCGCCGTCATTGGAATCGATCGTGCTTGCGACGTCTCTGATCAATTCCGCGCCGCTCATTGCCGGAATAGACGATGACGACGAGCGCCGGAATCTCTCCGGCTACGTCGCGCAAATCTCACGCGCCCTTATCGGCAACGAATTGGCGGACGCCCTCAGGTATCCGAAGAGCCGGACGTTCGGAAGCCTATGGAAGTTTCGGACGCTCAATCGGTTCGAGCGGATCATGGACAGACTGATGCCCGGCCGTTCCGGCGCCGAGGCAACCCTCACCACATTGTTCGACGTCTCGCATTTCGACGAAATGGGCATCAGCTATCGATTGCCCGACCATGTCCACGCGGAGCGGTCATCGCGGTGGTAGAAGTTGTACGCCCGCCCCGATTCGGCGACACCCGAAAGGACGGAACGCATGGCCGGGAACGGCGTGAGCCGGCCGATGCCTCCGCCCGTCCGGAGGTCCGCGATGACCGGTAGCGCTCTCGACCGCTTTATCGAGACCGTGCTGGGCCGCCGGTGGATCGTGCTCGCGGCTGCCACGCTGGTTATGCTCGCGGCATCGGCCGGCGCAGGCTTCGTTGGCGTCACCAACGACTACCGGAGCCTGTTCGACAAGGATAACCCGCAGCTTGCCGCCCTGAACGCGCTGGAGGCCAACTACGGCGCGTCCAACAGGGCGCTGATCGCGGTTGCGCCGCCGACGGATACGGTTTTCACCCGCGAGGCGCTCGGAGCCGTTGAAGACCTGACCCGGGACGCCTGGCGGGCGCCCCATGCCGTCAGGGTGGACTCTCTCACCAACTACTCCTACAGCCGGGCGGAGGGCGACGACCTGATCGTTCGCCCGCTGGTCAAGAACGCGGGCTCGCTCACCGACGCCGAACTGGAGCGGACCCGGGATATCGCGCTCGACGCGGTCGAAACCGCCGGACGCCTGGTCTCGCGCGACGGAAAGGTCGCGGGGATCGTGATCTCCTTCGCAGAGTTGGACAATCCGGACGTTGCGGGTGTCGAAATCACCGACTATCTCCACGGTCTCCTCGACAAGGCCCGCGCCGATCATCCGGATACCGCCTATCACCTGACCGGCGATGTGCCGTTGCACCGCGCCTTCGCCGACGCCACCGTAGGCGATCTCGAAACCCTGGTCCCGATCGTGCTGGTGGTGGTTACGGTGACCGCGGCCGTGCTGCTGCGCTCTCTCATGGCGACACTGGCGACCCTGGCCGTACTGATGTTCTCGGTCAACACCACGGTGGGTTTCGCCGGCTGGCTCGGCACCGTGTTCAACCCCGCCAATTCCGGCGTGCCGATCATCGTGATGACGGTGGCCATCGCGCATTCGATCCATATCGTCGCGAGCACGCTGGCCGGCATTGCGAGGGGCCTCGACCGGAATGCGGCCATTTCGCAGGCAATCCGGGAAAACGCGTGGCCGGTGTTCCTGACCTCGCTCACCACGATGATCGGGTTTCTGAGCCTGAACGCGTCGGACTCGCCGCCCTTCCGCGTCCTCGGAAACCTGGTGGCGTTCGGTGTGTTCTGCGCATTCATCTATTCGCTCACGGTGCTGCCCGCGCTGCTCTCGGTCCTGCCGCTGCGGGCGAAGGCGGTACACCAAAGACAGTCGGCCTTCTTCGACCGCTTCGGCACGTTCGTCGTGCGCCGCTCCCGCGTTCTGCTCTGGTGCACGACCGTCCTCGCGATCGTGATGGTCAGCGGTATTTACCGCCTTGAATTGACGGACAACTGGACGAAGTATCTCGGCGAACGCTACGAGTTCCGCAAGGACACGGATTTCGTCATCGACAACCTGACCGGCATCGAGTCTCTGGAATATGTGCTCGATGCGGGCGGCAAAGGCGGCATCTTCGAACCCGGCTATCTGCACAAGGTCGAGGCGTTCGCCGAATGGTTCCGAAAGCAGCCCGAAGTGTCCCACGTCGAGGCCTTTTCGGACATCATGAAGCGCCTGAACAAGAACATGAACGGCGACGGCCCTGAATTCTACCGCGTTCCGGACGACCCGAAACTGGCCGCGCAATTCCTGCTTCTTTATGAACTGTCCCTTCCCCAGGGCAGGGATTTGAACAACCGGATCGATATCGGCAAGACGGCAACACGCATGACGGTGGCGTTGCGGAGCCTCACCTCCGCGGCCCAGCGCGGGCTGGACGCGCGGGCGAGGGCATGGCAACGGACCAATGCCCCCGGTCTCCTGACGACCGAGACCTCGGGCGTCAGTATCGTGTTCGCCCATCTCTCCCAGCGCAACATCGAGAGCATGCTGACCGGCACGATCATCGCCATGGCCCTGATTTCGCTCATCCTGGTCTTCGTATTCCGGAGCCTGCGGATCGGCTTGATCAGCCTGGTGCCGAATTTCATCCCCGCGGCGATGAGCTTGGGCCTCTGGGGCTTCATGGTCGGCCGGGTCGGCCTTGCCGGCTCGGTGATGACCGCGATCGCATTCGGTATCGTCGTCGACGACACGATCCACTTCCTTACCAAATACCTTCAGGCCCGCCGGGACGACCACGACGCGCCCGCGGCGATACGCACGGCCTTCCGCACCGTTGGCTACGCCATGTGGACCACCACCGCCATGCTGGCGCTCGGCTTCCTGGTGTTTGCCTCGTCCGGCTTCGAGGTCAGTTGGGCGCTTGGCCTATTGGTTGCACTCACCATCGTCCTTGCGCTGATAGCGGATTTCCTGCTCCTGCCGCCGCTGCTGATGGCGCTCGATCGCAGAAAATCGTGAATCGCGCCCATTTGCCGCCGCCGATCTCGGCCGGCAAAGGGTGCGCCAGACCGCCACGCTCAATTCCATCTTGATCGCCGGTCAGGGCACCCTGCTGGAAGTTGAAAATGTAGTGTGAATTGTAGCAGTATATTTGAAAGAAATTTTGAAAATCCAACGTGGAACAACCAATGACCAAAGGAAGGGGTTGCATGAAAATCAAATCATTCACAGGAATGGCGGCCGTTGCGGGAATCCTCGCGGTTGCCGGAATGGCCGTCCCGGCGCAAGCGGCGACGCTCGACGACGTAAAGTCGGCCGGCGTTATCAAGTGCGGCATCAACACCGGCCTCGCGGGCTTCGCGTTCACCGGTGATGACGGCAAATGGACCGGGTTCGACGTCGCCTACTGCCGGGCGCTGGCCGCGGCCGTACTCGGCGATCCGAACAAGATCGAATACGTGAACCTAACCGGCGCAAACCGGTTCCCGGCGCTCCAGTCGGGCGAGATCGACGTGCTTTCGCGGAACACCACCTGGACGTTCTCGCGCGATGTGGATCTCGGCTTCACCTTCGTCGGTGTCAACTACTACGACGGCCAGGGCTTCATCGGCCGCAAGTCGCTCGGCGTGAAGAGCGCGAAGGAGCTCGACGGCGCATCGGTCTGCATCCAGACCGGTACGACCACCGAGAAGAACCTCGCGGACTTCTTCCGGGTCAACAACATCTCCTACGAGGCCGTGCCGATCGAGACCAACTCGGAAGCCCGCACGGCGTACCAGGCCGAGCGTTGCGACGTCTACACGACGGACGCGTCCGGCCTCGCCGCCACGAAATCGACCTTCGAGGACGCCGAAAAGCACATGGTGTTCCCGGAAATCGTGTCGAAGGAGCCGCTCGGTCCGCTCGTCCGCCAAGGCGACGACCAGTGGGCCGATATCGCGCGGTGGGTCCTGAACGCGCTGATCTCCGCCGAGGAGTTGGGCGTGACGCAGGCCAACGTCGAGAAACTCGCCAAGGGCTCGAAAAATCCGGAGATCAACCGGCTGCTCGGCAGCGAAGGTTCGTACGCGAAAATGCTCGGCCTCGAGAAGAACTGGGCCGTGAACGCGATCAAGGCGGAAGGCAACTACGCCGAAATCTTCGACAGGTATGTCGGCCCGAAGACGCCGCTTGGTCTCAAGCGCGGTCTGAACGCACTCTACAAGGATGGTGGTATCCTCTACTCGCCGCCGTTCCGTTAGGCCGTAACCCGTACTGTCGGCCCGCCGGATCACACTCCGGCGGGCGCGATAGTGCCTTAAAGACCTGGTTTTGCGAGAGCGACACGAAGCTGTGGCCTCAACAAACTCGCCAGCCGGCCCCGCTGCCGGTTTCAATATTTCGCGGCTGTGGACGGATGAACGCTATCGCGGGATTCTGTCGCAGGCGGTCATTGTCATTCTCGTGGCACTGGCGCTCGTCTGGGTCGCCGACAATACCCGCACCAACCTCGACAATCGAGGTCTCGACATCGGGTTCGACTTCCTGGCGGACCCGGCCGGGATCGGCATCGGCGTTTCGCTGATCGAATACAGGTCCACCGACACGTGGCTGCGGGCGATGACCGTGGGCCTGCTGAACACGGTCCTGGTGTCGGCCCTCGGCATCGTCGCGGCAACGGCGATCGGCTTCGCGGCGGGGATCATGCGTCTGCTGCCCAACTGGCTGATCCGCACGATCATCACCACCTGGGTCGAGTTCACCCGCAACGTTCCGCTGCTCCTCCAGATCATCTTCTGGTGGACGTTGCTGCTCAGCCTGCCGACCGTGCGCGAGACGCTGCGGATCGGCGATTCCATATTCCTCAACAATTCCGGGATCACGGGCCCCTCCCCGGTCTTCGAACCGGGCGCCTCGGCTGTTCTGATCGCGCTGGCGGCCGGTGTCGCGGCGGCCTGGGCGGTCCTGAACTGGGCGCGAAAGCGCCAAGCGGCGACCGGCGAACGGCTTCCGGCCGGCTGGATCGCGCTGGGCCTGATCGTGCTCCTGCCGCTGGCGGTCTATTTCGCGAGCGGCGAGCCGATCAGTTGGGACACCCCGACCGCGAACCGCTTCGGGCGCTTGCGCGGCGGCCTGACGGTAACGCCGGAACTCGTCGCGCTCTGGTTCGCGCTGTCGACATACACGGGCGCGTTCATCTCCGAAATCGTGCGCGCCGGCATCCTTTCCGTGTCCATGGGGCAGACCGAAGCGGCGGGCTCGCTGGGCCTCAAGGGCTGGCAGACCACCCGGCTCATCATCATGCCGCAGGCGCTGCGGGTAATTATCCCGCCGCTGACGAGCCAGTTCCTCAACCTGACGAAAAACTCCTCGCTCGCGCTCGCCGTGGGCTTCCAGGATTTCGTCGGCATCGGTTCCCAGGCCCAGAACCAGACCGGCCAGGCGATCGAGATCGTGTTCAGCTGGATGGTCGTCTATGTCTCGCTCAGCCTGCTCACGTCGGCGTTTATGAACTGGTACAACGCGCGCATCGCGCTGGTCGAACGGTGAGGCGCGAACCTTGAGCATTCAGCCCTTCCATCGCGCACAAAAGGACATGCTCGCCGCGCGCGCGCCGCCGGCCACCACCACGGGCACCCTGGGCTGGCTGCGCGAGAACCTGTTCTCGAACTGGTTCAACACCGCGCTCACGCTGCTGGCGCTGTACCTGCTTTGGACCATCATCCCGCCGTTCATCGACTGGGCGTTCATCCACGCCGACGCCAGCGGCAGCACCGGCCGCGAATGCACGACCGACGGCGCGTGCTGGGCCTGGCTGGACCAACGCATCAACCAGTTCCTCTACGGCTTCTACACGGCGAGCGAATACTGGCGCGTCAACCTGACGGTCATTCTGCTGATCCCGGCGCTCCTGCCGCTGCTGTTCGACAGCATCCCCTACGCGCGCCAGCTGCGGTACTTCTCCCTCGCCTACCCGGTCATCGCCGTCTTTCTGCTGGTCGGCGGCATCGGTCTGGAAGCGGTGCCGACATCGAGCTTCGGCGGCTTCATGCTGAACCTTGCGGTCGGCCTGTCGGGTATCGTCCTGTCGCTGCCGGTCGGGATCCTGCTTGCGTTGGGGCGGCGCTCGAACCTTCCGGCGGTGCGCATACTCTGCGTCATGTTCATCGAGCTCGTACGCGGCGTTCCGCTGATCACGCTGCTGTTCACCGCGGCGATCCTGCTGCCCATGTTCCTGCCGGAAAACTGGAGCCCCGACCTGGTCATCCGGGTGATCGTCGTCGTAACGGCGTTCGCCTCGGCCTACATGGCGGAGGTCATTCGCGGCGGCCTGCAGGCCATCCCGAAGGGCCAGTACGAAGCCGCCCAGGCAATGGGCCTCGGCTACTGGCAATCGATGCGGCTGATCATCCTGCCCCAGGCGCTGAAAATCTCGATCCCGGGCATCGTCAACACCTTCATCGGCCTGTTCAAGGATACCACGCTCGTCTTCCTGATCGGCCTGTTCGACATTCTGGGAATCGCCCGGTCGCTGCAGCAGAACCAGGACTGGATCGGCAAGGTCGACGCCGAAGGGTTCCTGTTCACGTCCCTCTTCTTCTTCATCGTCTGCTTCTCCATGTCGCGCTATTCGCTGAACCTGGAAAAGCGCCTCGACACCGACAAACGCTGAGCGGAGGACCCAATGTCCGTTCAAGAAACCGAACACACCCGCGGCGACGGCGAACCGGCCATCCGGATCGACCAAATGAACAAGTGGTTCGGCGCATTCCACGTCCTGCGCGACATCGACCTGCAGGTCGCCCCGCGGGAACGGATCGTGATCTGCGGGCCGTCCGGCAGCGGCAAGTCGACCCTGATACGCTGCATCAACCGCCTGGAGGATCATCAGGAGGGCTCGATCGTGGTCGACGGCGTCCCGCTGACCAACGACCTGAAGCAGGTCGACGCGGTGCGGCGCGAAGTCGGCATGGTGTTCCAGTCGTTCAACCTGTTCCCGCACCTCACGGCGCTCGAAAACTGTACGCTCGCCCCGATCTGGGTGCGCAAGATGCCGAAGGCGGAAGCGGAGCAGACGGCGATGCAGTATCTGGAACGGGTCAAGATTCCGGAACAGGCCGGCAAGTTTCCCGGCCAGCTGTCGGGCGGGCAGCAGCAGCGCGTGGCCATCGCCCGGTCGCTGTGCATGAGCCCCAAGATCATGCTGTTCGACGAGCCCACCTCGGCGCTCGATCCCGAGATGATCAAGGAAGTGCTGGACGTGATGGTCACCCTGGCCGAAAGCGGCATGACCATGCTCGTCGTGACCCACGAAATGGGCTTCGCCCAAGAGGTTGCCGACCGGATAATTTTCATGGACGAAGGCCAGATCGTCGAGCAGAACGCCCCGGACGAGTTCTTCAACAACCCGCGGTCGGATCGCACGAAACTCTTCCTGAGCCAGATCCTCAGCCATTGAGGAAACCGCCCGTTTTGGACGTTCCGGCCTCGGCGGCGGCTGCGCCAACCCGTTCCGGGTGATGGTCTTGATGACGACGGTAAACGCCCGGGGCAACCAAAGACCCGGCTGCGGCCAAAAGATGGTCCTGGGGGCCGGGTCCCGGGGCCTTGATCCCGCGGTAAATCGGTGGTACGGATATTCCCCAAGTAGGTTCGCTCGCCAATTTTAAGGATAGAGGGGATTTTCCATGAGAAGTGGCGATGAAATGATGCAGCAGATTGTCGAGAAGGCCGCCGCGGATTCCGAATTCAGGCAGCAGCTTCTGTCAAACCCGAAGCCCACGATCTGTGACGAGTTGGGCATTACGATGCCCGAATCGATGAACATCCAGGTCCATGAGAGCGATATGCAGACCGTGCATCTCGCGCTGCCGCCGGACCCGAACATTACCGAGGAGCAGCTCGAAGCGATCTCCGCCGGCCTCTGCTGCTGCTGGTAGCCTGGAAACACCAGTTGGAATGCGGATTCTCGTATCCGCATAACCTTTAGAGTTGAAAATCCCCCGCTTGTTTCGAGCGGGGGATTATTTTTTGGCGTTCCCCAAGAGCCCAACCGAAAACCAGGTTGAACGATTTCAGTCCTTGCGGACGCTCATCGCCGCCATTCGGGCCGCCATCCGAAGGTCCGCACGTCCTCTTGCAAGAAGAACCGCTCAGGAATCTTGAGCCAGGCTGTAAGATACTTCTCCTGGGGAAAGTGCGCCGGAAAGCACCATGTAGACGTAGGCCTTGGCCTTCTCCAACCGATTGTCCGATATGACCAGCTTGATGTGGTGAATGCCGCGCAACATGACAAAACGCCCGGTCTTGGCAAACAGCATTGTCGGTTTCGAGGTCCAATCCGTCAGCGCCGCAAGTTTCTCCGGAACGACGAATTCCTCATGACCCAGGGCTTGCAAAAACGGATCCCAATCGGTCAGGCCGTCAACCCAGTAACGGGAATCATTCGTGTATCTCTGCTTGACGACGGGCGTCAGGCCAAGCGACGGACCGATACCGTCGGCCCGCACGTCGATATTCACCCCGGTTCTGACGACATTCGCACGCTTCCTGAAGCGCGAAATAACGGCGTCGACGGCCGAGACCTGCCCCGGCCAGCCCACGGTTTCAAGAAAGGAGCAGATTTCCCGCTGCGTCTTGAAGCCCATGACCGCCAGGCGAATTGCGCGTCCGCGAGACGGGAACACGCCGAACGAATCCAAGCGCGTATCGCCCGGCTGCGCGAGGTAGACCCGTTCGGCGTTTTTTCGTTCTTCGGCAACCGGTTCCCTGCCGAGGCAGGAAACCAGCGCATCGACCACGAGGCCGACATCGTTCTGATGACCGGCGCCGGCGGCAAGCGTGTGTTCGTTGGGCCGCAAAAACATCCCCGGCCGTGACTCCCTGCTCCCGGACGCCGAGCCTATATCGTATTCAAGCATCAGCTTGCGCCCGACGATCTCCCGCAGCGGCGAGTTGCGGGCCTCCATTTCCCTGAACAGCCGGCTGACCGCTTGCGCGGTCTCGTCCGTCTCGTCACGGCGCGCCCGTTCTTCGAAAACAGCGCCCGAGCGGTTTCCGCTCGCGAGCGAGACGCCGAAGTCCGCCACCGGCCGGCTGTCGTGCAAGGGGAGTTCAAAGCCGAACGGCTGAGCGCCCATCGTTATGGGAAGTCTGTTCGCGCATTCCAGCACGCGCTCCCATTCCCGCTCTCCGATAAGAGCCGGAGAAATCCTGTTTCTGAAGTATCCGAGCAATTCGCCCATGCTGTCGCCCTCTTGGGCGAGACGGTCCTGAGTAAGCGCGATTGCCTCGTCAATTTCCATATCGTTTCCTTACGGCCGCCATCGGTGCGGGATTCGAACGGTATCGGCGCGAAGGTGCTTGCGGCGGCCCCGCCGACAGGCACATCCTACACGTTCTCCGATGCGAGGCTAATGGAATAACCCGGCCTGCGTGTCATGCCTTCAGCACGTCGACGAGACGTTCCAGGGCCTCGATACAAAACGCGCCGGTCACGGCTTCGGAGCCATGCCCGATCTGCCCGAACGCGCCCCATTTCAATTCCTGATCGCCGAACGCGAGAAGCTCCGGCCAGCTGCCGTCGTCCCGTTGCCAGCCTAGTATCCTCTCCAACAGGTCCCTCGCATCGGTCTTTTCGAGCCCCCCGGCGTCGTGGAGCGCCGACACCGCCTGGGCGGTCCGGAGGACATTGCCGAAACCTTCCTTTTCGCCGCGGAGATCGAGGATGCGGTCCGCGAGGATCGGGTGCAGTTGATCGAGTGCGGGCTGCGCGCGTATCGCGGCGCGGGCGATTGCATAGTAGATCGCGACCGTGTCGGGATACCATTTGGAAGATCCGTCGAGCCCGCCTTCGGCAACCAAGGCTTCCAGCCATCGCTGGGCATCCCTGGTTTCGGGGCAGTCGCCGAGATAGGCGATGACGTTCGCGTTGACCACGGGGTCGGCCTCGATACGAAACCTCGACACGACGTCGGGCTCGTCTTCCGCCAGTATCCAAGTCAGAAAACGGCCTTCTTCGTCGCGATTCGCCAGAATATGCGGGACGTTCCTTCCCAGAAGGATCCAGGGATGATCCCCAATGACAAGAGAACAGAGTGCGGTGCTGTCGAGATCCTGGGGCAGATGCCGGTAATAACGCCACAATCCGGGAAATTCGACGGTCTCGGCGAGATACGCCTTCGTAGCCGCGCACATGGCTTTCGCTTGCGGTTCCTCGCAATATTCCAGGGCAAGAACGCAGTAGGCCGAAACGAAAGCGGGTCTTTCGAAATGCCTTGGAATGTCCGGGTCGGCCGTATTGAACCGGATGCAGTGCCAGGCGCCGTTTTCGTCGATGGTGGATTCCAGGAAATCGAGGCCGCGGCGGATGCTTTCCCTCCCTGCTTCCGCAAGCGCCGCGGGAGCGCCGGCGCCCATTCGGGCGTCTGTCCGTTCGGCCGCCGCGGAACGAGGGGGCGGAGCTGGATCGTACATGGTCTCGCGGAGGAATTCGAGCGAAGCGCGGCCGGTTTTCGCCGCCTCCCGTTCGGCCGCGCTGAACCTGCTGCGCGGCGGAAGCACCAGATGGGTCACGCCATGGGTTTCTTCGTGCACATGAATCTCGTGGCCTTCGGCCAGGGCGGCGCCGAGTTCCTCTTCGATGGTATTCTTGGGATCGGCGAGCAGGCGTTCGCGAAAATCGCCGTCTTCATCCGCTTTCGATACGAGCAGCTCGGCTGCATCGACGGGTTTTTTTACGGATTTTTCCATTACCGCAGCCTCCGGCCGGTTCGCAAATCCGTATCAGGCGAGCTGTCTCTTGACCAGTTCCCCGAACACGCCATCGATCTCCATCAATTCGCTGAAAGAGCCGCTTTCGACGATTTTTCCGGCCTCCAGCACATAAATGCGGTCGGCCTGTTCGAGCGTGGACAAACGGTGGGCGATGACGAGCCGGGTCGATGTCAAGGCGGTGAGGTTCTTCATCACCTTGGCCTGGTTTTCGTTGTCCAGCCAATTGGTTGCCTCGTCGAGCAGCATGATGCGCGGGCTGCCGATCACTGAACGGGCGATCGTGATGCGCTGACTCTCGCCGCCCGACAGGACGGATCCGGTACCGACCATCGTCATCATGCCCATGGGCATGCTCTTGATCTGGCTTTCGACTTCGGCGATCCCGGCCGCCGCCCAGACTTCCTCGCTCGCCACGTCATTGCGGTAGCCGACCATATTGTCCCAGAGATCCTGGGGATGAAGGTCGACCGATTGCGGCACCGCGCCGATTTTCCGGCGCACCTGTTTCAGGTTGAGCTGTCTCAGATCGCGCCCGTCATAATACACCGCACCGACGGTGGGCCGGTCGATTCCAAGCGCGAGCCGGAACAGCGTGCTCTTGCCGGCGCCGGACTCGCCCGCGATCGCGATGAATTCGCCGGGACGGGCGCGAATCGTCACATCGTCGAGAATCAGCGGACCGTCGGGGTCGTAACGAAAGGAAACGCGGTCGAACAGAATGTCGCCGCCCAGATGCTCCACCGGTTCCCCTTCGACCTCGGTTTCGGGAACCGCGGCGAGCAGCGGACGCATCTGATCGAACGCCGGCAGCATGGAGGCTACGATACCGAAAGACTCGCCCAGCCGGGCGACGGCGGACTGAAAAACGATGAAAACGATGAAAACGACGAGAAAATCGCCGACCGGGACTTCCCGGTCCCCCGCCGCGGCCACGGCGAACAGCAGGACCCCGCCGGCGAGAAAGGGGAGTGCGGCGCCGAATGCCCTGGAGTGCCCCTCGAACGCGCCCAATTCGATCTCCGCGCGTTTCTGCTCGCGATAGTCCCGCGCCCAGATGGCGTAAGCCGACCCTTCCGCATTTTCCACACGCAGCTTGGCGATACCGCCCACGATCTGGAACAGCCGGCCAGCGACGCGGCGTGTTGCGCCGATCATCCGCCCGTACGGTGAAATCTGGCGCAGCCCGAGGAGCACCACGATCAGCAGCGAAACGAAACTGAAGATCAGGGTGACGGCCCCGAGAACGGCATCGTAGAAGAAAATCACGCCGAAAACCGGAAGCAGAAAAACGACCGACAGCAGGCTGTCGGCGACGACCCTCTGCAAGCCGTCGCGAAGGTTCCGGAATGTCATTGCCGACATGGCCAGATCGCCGGTCGGATGGCGGTTCAGAACGCTCCTGGGAAGGCGTATGAGGCGGTCCCAGAAAGCGGCTTCGACCCGCGTCGCCGAGCGCCCCTCGAACCGCATCATCGCCGTGCTTTGAAGCAGGTGCAGCAGGGCGCCGAGCAGGCCGAATCCGGCCAGCGCCACAACCACCGTGTAGAGCGCTTCGCCGCTGCCGCCCGCTGCTATGTGATTCGCAACGAAACCGAGCGCAAGCGCCGGCAGCAGCTTGATCAGGCCGCCCGGCAGCCCGGCGAGCACCAGCCGCGCCAGGTCCCCGGCCGATCCGCGCAGGCCGAGCCTCAGCAGGTCCGCCGGCGTCACGTCCCGCTCCGGCAAGGGCCGGTAGAACATCCAGGCTTCGTCCCCCATCGCCGCGGCGCGAGCCGCCGTAACCCGAACGGTTCGCTTGCTGACCGGGTCAATTGCCCGGTAGCGCCCGAACATTCCCGGCAACAGCGCCACGGGACGGCCGTCCCCGGCGCGAAATACCAGCATCGCGTTGCTGTCGCTGCGCCACCAGTCGCCCTCGTTGCTGAAGCTGACGCGCCGGGCGCGTACGCCCGACGCATCAAGAATGTCGACGAGGCCGACCGGAGTGTCGGAAGGCCCGGAGCGCACTGGAATCCTGAAATCGATGCCTTCGTGACGGCCGATGATGTGCAGGGCGTCAGCCAGTGCCGTGTCCTCGCCCCCGGCTTCCCCGTCAACCGGCAGGTCGTAGATGTTCAAAAGCCGCTGCCGCGCGGCATTTTCGGCCGTGCGGCGGCTTATTGTCCGCGCGTGTTCGAGATTCGCATCGTCGACCACGGCCAACCGGCGATTGATGCGTTCCAGGGCGAAGGCCGTTGCGTGGAACGAGGCAAGCGCCGACAGCAGCATGCCTTGCTGCGCCAGGGTTTCCGTCGACCTGCCGGAAAGGGTGGTCTCGTCGAACAAGGTAAGCCAGCTTGTCCGGGTCAGCGGGATAACCGCTTCGGGCGGGCCGCTCGCCTCGGCACGTTCCGCCTGGTCGACGATATCCATGTACAGGCTGGCGCCGGGTGGCGGTTCGGACACCCATACCACACCGCGCCGTACGGACAGGGTGCACGGATCCAGGGTCCGCGTCATGCCGGGTTCGGCCAGCGCGGTCGGCCGCGGAATACGGCTGGCGAAACGCGAAAGCGTATCGGTAATTTCGGTCAGCCAGGTATCGGTCTGTACCGCCAGTTCCGCCGGATCGACTTCGGACAACGAGGATGCCGGCAACCGTTTCAGAAGGGTGTCCGACAGTTCCTTGGCTGTCAGGCTGAGTGTGGTGGCTTCCCCGGTGTCCTGTTCGTCCGGCGCGACACCCGGCAGCAACGAGCCCGCTTCGCGGCGCAGCAGATGGTACGGCGGCGCCTGCTCCACCCCGTCGCTGGATTCGATCAGGAACAGGTTGACGGCGCCCCGCTCGATAAACCAGACGCTATCCGTGTCGTCGAGCTTGACCGGCAGGTTGCCGGCACAGGGCACGGATGTGCCGTCGCGGGCGGCGAGCTCGGCTAACGAGATGTATTCCGGCAATGCGTCCTGCATCAGCTCGACCTGACCAGCTTGTGATAGGTGCCGCTCTCCTCGGCGATCAGTTCGTCGTGGGTGCCGCGCTGCACGACGACGCCGTTTTCGAGCACGATGATTTCGTCGCAATCCCTCACGGTGCTCAGCCGGTGCGCGACGATGAGGCAGGTCACGCCGCGCCGCCGCAAGGCATCGTCGACCCGTTCCTCCGTCCTGGCATCGAGCGCGCTGGTCGCCTCGTCCAGAATGAGCACCGTCGGATTGCCCACCAGCGCCCGGGCGATTTCCAGCCGCTGCCTCTGGCCGCCGCTGAAATTCACCCCGCCCTCATCGACCGGGGTCGAATACCCGCGCGGCCTGAGCAGGATATCGTGGTGGATACCGGCATCCCGGGTTGCGGCGAAAATGGCTTCATCCGGGACGGCCGGATTCCACAAGGTCAGGTTGTCGCGCAGGGACGCCGAAAAGAGTACGGCTTCCTGATCCACCATGGAAACGGACTGCCGCAATACTTCCTCGGGAATCTCGTCCCGCGGATGGCCGTCGAACAGGATTTCACCCGACCAGGGCTGATAGACGCCCGAAACCAGACGCGCCAGGGTCGACTTGCCGGAACCGCTCGGACCGACCACGGCAACCCGCTGTCCCGGCTTGATCGTGAGGTTGAAGTCACTGATCAAGGGCGGCCGGCTCTTGTTGAAACCGAAGGTGACGTTTCTGAGTTCGAGCCGGCCCGTGAGTTGGAGCCGGCCGTTGAAAGTGGAAACCGTGTCCGCTTCGGGGTCCCTGCGGCTGATAACCGGATCTTCGCTGGCCGAGGAGATATCCTCGAGGCGCTGCAAATCGGTTTCGAGCGCCTGGCGTTTGTCGGCGAACTCCAGAAAGCGCCCGACAGGCGCCAGAAACATCTCCGCCAGGATATAGAATCCGACCAAGGCCCCGAGTGTCATCTCTCCGGAGATGACTAGACTTCCGCCGGCGCCCAGGATCGCCGCACTGTACAGCGCGGCGATCAAGCCCGGAAGCGCGGTATTGACCGCATTCAGTTCGGAATAAAGCTGGCTCTCACGCAGTTCGCGCGCCTGCTGGCCGCACCAGCGCGAAAAAAACCGGTCGTCCGATCCGGTCATGCGCAGGTTGTCCGCGTGATGCAGCATCTGCATGCCGACGCCGAGCAGCAATCCCAGTTCGCGCGTCGCCCTCTGGCTTCGAACGGCCCGGAGCCCGTTGAGAATGCGCGCCAGCGCTCCGTGCAGAACGGCCAGCAACAAAACGATCAGCGTGAGCCGGACATCGTAGACCAGCATCGCGACGAGCAATACCGCGCTCATCGCCATGTCGATAAGGAGCACAAGAAACTGGTCCGTCAGACCCTTTGCCATTCTGTCGAACGACGAAACCCGGTCGGTCAGATCGCCGACCAGCCTGTGCTGGAAAAACTCCACCGGCAGCCGCAGCAGCCGTGACATGCTTCGACTGTAGCCGGTCACCGAAATTCGGACCGCCAGCCGCCTCAGGAAGCGGTGCTTGAGCAGAGAGAGGACGTATACCAGGACACCGCCGCCAAGCAGGGCCGCCACCAGTCCGCTCCACGGCCCGTGATTTTCCAGAACGTCGTCGACAAAATTGCCGAGAGAGACGGGAATGATAAGGTTCAGCAACGTCAACATGAAGCCGCAGGCGATCACCCCCGCGAGCACGTTCCACGATCCGACGGGCAAGGTGCTCAACTGCTTGAACAGGCCGGCCCGCTCGCCGCTGGGGCTGAAATCGGGGGTGCGCTCGAAACGCAATGCAATCCCGCTGTAGCCCCTGTTGAATTCTTCGGCGGAAAGCGTGCGGCGCCCCGTGGCCGGGTCATTGAGATGGAAATTGCCGCTGTCGAATCCCTCGAGGATAACGAAATGGCTGAATTGCCAGAACAAAATCAGCGGTAACGGCAGGTTCTTCAGTTGCCCGGCAGGCATGCTGAGGCCCCGGCACTCGAGACCGTAGTATCTGGCGGCGCGCACGATGCTTGCGGCGCTGCTGCCGTCCCGGCTCACCTCGCATTTCTCGCGCAATTCGGTAAGCGGCACCCAGCGCCCGAAGTAACCCAGTATGCTGCCGAGGCAGGCGGCGCCGCATTCCGACGCATGCATCTGCAACAGAATAGGCGTCTTTATCCGTTGTTTGGAGGCGCCCGATGCAGCCTTGCCGCCGGCCCCTTTGGAAAAGGGCCGCATCCTACGGCCGCCTCATCCGAAAAAGCGTAATCGGAGATTGCCTGCCGAGTTCGATGACAATCCGGAATTTCCTGCCCGCAAGGGAAGCAGCATCGCGGTTTCCGTCGAGCGCGATAACGAGGTGACGTACGGATACCGGCGCCGCGGCCTCGACGGCCTTCAGCTCTTCGGGCAAGGATACGGCGGAAATTCTTGCGATCCTGCCGCCAAGCGTGCCGGTTTCTCCGTCTGCCCCGCCCAGCTCTATCGCCGCCGGCATACCGGCTTCGACAGGCGCCATGGCGTCGGCCTCGATCCAGACGAGCACGTGCGCGGACCGTTTACTCTCAATCCGGCTTTCGCCGGACTGGACCAGGACGCCGTTCACCGCAACGGTACGGGTTACGCTGCCGAAGAAGAGCCAGGCCGCGAGGACAACAAGCAACACGGCAATAGCGGCAACGAGAAGACGCTCCCGCGGGGTGGAAATCGTCAGCAGCCGGTTGAGTTGTTCCCGCTCTTCTTTTGCCTCGGCGACAGAATCCTGAAAAGAGTCGAAGAGATTATTGAACATAACCGGACACCTTGAAGAACAGAGGACTTTTGCCGCCCGAACTTGGTTTGTCGTTCTTTTGACGGTTGCCGGGCGCCACCCGTTTCAGCGCGGCATACCGTTCATCAAGATCGAAGAAACCACGCTGATCGCACATTCCATCCTCCTCGTCATCGAAGCGATTGAATCATCATCAAGACGCCAGGGCGAGAGGTTCTCCAGGGCATCCGATCACACAAAACCTCCTCACAGACGTGAGGCAAGTTCAAAAAAGTTATGATTTGGTGAGGATGTTACGATTTTATGAAGGTTTGATCGGGCGAGGTCAAGTCCGCGGAATGACGGTCCGCGGAACGCTGGCCCCCCGGTTCGGCGTGGCGGTGGCCGGGGGATTCCGTCCAGCTGCGCTCAAATCGGCAGACAGCGACAAGCGCCTGTTAATGTGGATTAACAGCCAAGCCCCTGGGATATCTGGGCATAACTGGTGAGAGGGACCCCGCACATCTGGTACCAGTCTTCCTTGTCGATCACCGGCCGGTTCAGCAGTTCGATCATGTCGTCGAATTTGCGGAGCACGTCGCAACCCACCGCTTCGGGGTCCGCCACCTTTCGATGCTGCGGCCAGGCGTGGTCGCGGGCGTAGCGCCAGAACTCGCTGTCATAGCGGGAACCGCAGGAATAGTGCCAGCCGACGAACAGGCCGTAGCGAAGCATGTTGTCGACGAGAAAGCGGCTAACCGCCACTGCGTCGCGCTCAACGCTCTCTGCCAGGCGGTAAAGGCGTGTGCGGAGAACCATCCCGATCTGCAACTGGGTGGATACGATCGCCGTCGCTTCCAGGGGTTCCATGAAAGCCGCGGCGTTGCCGATGCGGGCCACGGCACCATCGTACATCCGGCGGTGGACAAAATTGGGAAACGGAATGACGGCGCGCTGCTCCCATTGCGGTACGCTCTCGGCTTCGAGGAACACATCGAAGTCCGCTTCGACTTCCGCAGGACCGGTGACATGGCGATTGAAGATGTATCCGTAGGAGGTGTGTGTCGTCAGCGGAATAACGAATATCCAGCCATGCGGACGCGCGGCCGCCCGGGTATAGGTAGGTTGCAGAACCAGACCGTCGCGCTCTTCCTCGACGATCGCCGGGCAGCGGCGGATGACGGAGGTATTGGTGGGGATGAAAGACATGTCGATGTGCCGGTCTGGGTCGAGTTCCTTGGGAAATCCCCGGGCATCGAAGACCAGGTCGTAGCGTTCCGGCGCCATACCCTCGCATTCCACCCGCGCGCCGCCCTCCACCCGGACGATATCGAGCACTTTCGCGTCGACGTGGCGCGCGCGGATGCTTTCATGGAGCAGGTCCGTCACCAGGTCGGCGGACAGGTGGTACGCGTAGGACACCTGTTGCGGCGTGAAATAGTGGGTGAAGTCCCGGTCGCGCGCACCCCACCCTTCGAAGGCGACACCGTACTTGCGCGTTCCATTCAGGCGCCGCTGGATTGTCTCGTGGGGCAATTCCGTCAGATGCCGCAGTTCCTGGACCAGGCTCGGCCAGCTGCCTTCGCCCACACCGATGGCCGGGATGCGCGAATCGTATATGTGGTGCAACTCGTAATCGCTCTCGGGGTGAAGACGCGTTACGCTGGCGGCCGCCAAGGATCCGGCGGTTCCCCGCCCGATGACCGCGACCTTTCGTATGGAATTACTGCCCGGCTCCATCGTCCCTCGCAGCTTGCGCAGGCGTCGGTCGGTCTCCCTTCGCGGCATGCCTGGACATGCCGTATGCGCCCCGGACTACCAAATCCCGGCCCGGTTGTCACGGCATCGTGATCCGGACGAGCCGGGCCCGCAGGCGCGCTTGCGATAGATCGGCCCGAAGGGCTAATTTGGTCGCGGCCAATCGGCAAATAACAATTCGGTTCAAGAACAGGTGGCATTCCTGATGCGTAACGCTATTGGAACCCTGGCCGTTTTTGCGTTCTCCTCGCTGGTTTTCGGCGTGGCGCAAGCCGCCGGCTTCAAGCCGGCGGTGGTCTACGATGTTGGCGGCAAGTTCGACAAATCCTTCAACGAGAGCGTCTTCAACGGCATCCGGCGCTTCACCGAAGAGACCGGCGTAGAGGTGATGGAACTCGAAGTCACCAACGAAGCCCGGCGCCGGCAGGCCATGGAGCGGATGATCCAGCGCGGTGCCACGGTGCTGCTGGGTGTCGGTTTCGGGCAGGCGGATGCAATCAACGCCGTCGCCAAGGCCAATCCGGACAAGCAGTTCTCGATCATCGACGTGTTCTGGCTGGATCGGCCGAACCTGCGTCAATATTCCTTCAAGGAGCATGAGGGCAGCTATCTTGTCGGCGTCGCCGCGGCGATGAAATCCGAGACCGGCACGGTCGGGTTCGTCGGCGGCATGGACAGCCCGGCGATCCGGAAATTCGCCTGCGGCTACGTCCAGGGCGCCAAGTCCGTCGGCGGCGATGTCACTGTGCTGCAGGACATGACCGGCATGACCCCGGCGGCTTGGAACGATCCGGTCAAGGGAGCGGAACTGACGCGGGGACAGATCGACAGGGGCGCGGACGTGGTCTATCAGGCGGCCGGCGGCACCGGTATCGGCGTCATCAAGGCGGCGGCGGATGCCGGCAAGCTGTCGATCGGCGTTGATTCCAACCAGAACCACCTCGCGCCGGGTTCCGTTCTCACTTCGATGGTGAAGCGGGTCGATCTGGCCGCCTATCGGACCTTCATGGATGCCATGAAGGGCGAGTTCACCGCAGGCGTCCGCTCGCTGGGCCTTGCCGAAGGCGGGGTCGGCTGGGCCGTGGACGAGCACAACCGGGCCTTGGTGTCCGGTGAGATCGAAGCGGCGGTCGAGAAAGCCAAACAGGCGATCATTTCGGGCGCCGTAAAGGTCCACAACTACGAGGACGATTCCAACTGTCCGTTCTGATCCGCCCGGGCACGGCTCTTGCCGGATCGCCGAAGCGGGCCTCGTCCGCCCCGGCTTGCATCAGGACAGGCGTTTTGTTACCCCTGTTTCTCCGGTTCCACCGACGACCCCGCCGTATGGGTATGGACGATAAGGCGCCCGCAATGACCTCCGAATCGAGCATGCCGGCAGACCCGTCGGCAGCACCTGTTTTCGTGACCGGCTCGTCCGGACATGTGGGCGCCAATCTCGTGCGCCGGCTGCTCGACGACGGCGCTCGCGTCCGGGTATTGCTGAGACGCGAGAGCAACAATGAGGGCCTGGATGGTCTCGACGTGGAGCGCACGTTCGGCGACCTCCGGGATCTGGACGCCACCAGAAAGGCGCTGGCCGGATGCCGGGGCGTCTATCATGTGGCGGCGAAGATCTCGACCATCAAGGGCAACCGCGCCCATCGCCGCGAGTTGTTCGAGTGCAATGTCATCGGCACCCGCAACGTGCTGCAGGCGGCGCGGGAAGCCGATGCCGGCCGGGTGGTGGTGACGGGCTCTCTCAGCGCGGTCGGCTACGATCTCGACGATCCGTCCCGGCCCAGCGACGAGACCATGCCGTTCTATCCCATGGAGCGCACGATGCCCTATGGGCGCAGCAAGTCGCTCGTCGAGCAGGAATGCTGGCTCGCGGCGGCGGCCGGACAGGATGTCGTGGTTGCGACCTGCTGCGCGGTGGTGGGAGGCGCCGATTTCTTCCCCTCGCGGCTGGGAAGAACCTTGTGCGACTACACCAACGGCAAGCTCCACGCGTATGTGGATGGCGGGTTCGAGTTCGTCGCGGCGCGCGACATCGTCGAGGGGCATCTGCTGTGCATGCGCCACGGCCGCTCGGGCGAGAAATATATCTTCAGCAGCGAATACAAGACCATATCGGAAATCCTCGAACTGTATGAGGAAGTCTCGGGCGTCCCGCGGCCGCGCCGGCGGATTCCGGCTCCCTTGATGCTCGTCTTTTCGGAAGTGGCGAGTTTTTACCTGAGCCGGTTCCATCCGGACTTTCCCCAGCGGCTCACCCCGGGCGCCATCCGCCTGCTGAAAAAGCGCCGCCATGCCGACACCGGCAAGGCGAAGCGGGAACTCGGCTACCGGCCGACCAGCATCCGCGATGCGGTGCATGAGGCCTATGCGTTTCACTTCTCCCGCAACGCCATCCGGAATCCGGCGGCGAAACCCCCGCGCGAGGCCGTGCAGGCGGTACGCGAAGGGAGCCCGGCATGAAGCCGGGCCCGAGCGCGCCGCCGCCCGGCTTCGAGGAAGCCGGCACGCTGCGCCAGCAGGCGCGCAGCGCCGGCATGGACCCGAACTACTGGTATGCGGTCGAGGAAGTGCGCCGGGTCAAGCCGGGAACCGTGCTGGAGGTCGTTTTCTGGAAGCATTCGATCGCGCTGTTCCGGGGAACGGACGGCACGTTCCACGCGATCGAGAATCGCTGCGCCCACCGCCAGCTCAAGCTCTCCATCGGCGATGTGCACGGATGCAAGCTGGTGTGCGCCTATCACGGCTGGGAGTATGGCGGGGAAGACCGGCCCGCCGGAGTTCCGTATGACGGCGACGGGCGGAGCTTTCCGCAGCTCGCGCTCAGGACCTATCCGGTGAAGGTCCGCTATGGCTTGGTCTGGCTTTTTCCCGGAGACCCGGAGTTGGCGGAGCAGCGCGGGATTCCGGAAATTCCCGAACTGGAGGGGCCCGGCCGATGGACCTGCGTGCCGCTGCGCTTCACCTGGGCGGCGCACCACTCGATGGTGGTCGACAATGTGTGCGACTTCACCCACGCGCATCTGCACGGCCGCTACCGGCCCTTCGACGGAGCCGCCCTCACCCGCTGCGAGACCCTCGGCGACAATGTGCATCTCGCCTATGAGACGCGCGTCGGGCGCGGCCGCATTTCGGGGCTGTTCGTGGACCACAAGCGACTCGACACCGACCGCATGGAACTGTGCTACGAATATCCCTATCAGCGGTCGAACACGGGTGACGAGATCAAGCACTGGCTGTTCATGCTGCCCCTGGACGAGCACACCACGCGGGTGTTCTTCCTGTTCTATTTCAAGTCGCTGAAAATTCCGTTCCTGCCGGTGCGCATTCCGCGATTCGCCATGGCCGCGGTCATGAAGATCTCCAGCCGTTTGCTTATCGTCCCCCTGCTCACCCAGGACCAGGGCGCGCTGGAAGCGGAGCAGCAGGGCTATGATCGACACTGGGACGCACCGCCCGTCGAGTTCAACCCCGTGGTCAAGTACTTGCAGGAGGTGACCGTGCGAAAGTGGCGGGAGCATCTGGCGCGCGAGGCGGAGGACGGCGATGCCGCCGCCTGAAGCACTCGACCTCTCGTCGGCGCTGTCGGACCGGATTTTGCTCGAGGCGGCGGCGATGGTGCTGGGGTTCATCGCCCTCCTCTTCGCGGCGTCGCTGGTCCTGCCGGGCCGCCGCGTCACGGGCCCCGATGCCGACGGAAACGAACGCGTCTACAAGCTCAACGGCCTCGCGCTCTTCCTGATTATCCTGATCGTGGCAGGTCTCGCCCAGGGCTTCGGCTGGTTCTCTCTTTCGGCGCTGCACACCCACCTGCTCGCCCTTTTCGTCGTGGCGAACGGATTCGCGTTCGCTTTCTCGGGCTGGCTATATTGGCGGGGGACGCGGGCGCCCGGCGCGGTGCCCGGATTCTGGCGGGGCTATTTCTTCGGTGTGGAGGCTGCGCCGGCCTGGCTGGGGCTTGACCTGAAGCTCTTCAGCTACCGCCCCTCCCTCATCGGCCTGGCGCTCTTCAACGCATCGTTTGCCGCCGTGCAGTACGAGACCTACGGCGAGCTGACGCTGGCGATGATGCTCTACCAGACCTTCACCTTCCTCTACGTGCTCAACTATTTCCAGTTCGAACAGGGAATGATCCACACTTGGGACATCATCAGCGAGCGCTTCGGGTGGATGCTGGTCTGGGGCGACTATGTGCTGGTGCCCTTCTTCTACTGCCTGCCGGGCTGGTGGCTGGTTCACGCGCCGGATCCGCTGCCGCCGGCCGCCGCCGCGGCGCTCGTCCTGTTGTTCGCCTTCGGCTTCTGGCTGTTCCGCGGCGCCAACCAGCAGAAGCACCGCTTCAAGCGCAACCCCGATACCACGATCTGGGGGCAACCCGCCCGGACACTCGACGGGCGCCTCCTGGTCTCGGGCTTCTGGGGAATCGGGCGGCATCTCAACTATACCGGCGAGATCTGCATCTACCTCGCCTTCGCGTTCACCACCGGGTTTGCGTCCTGGGGTCCCTACCTGCTGCCGGCATGGCTGGCGGTTCTCCTGTGGCACCGCTCGATACGCGACGAGCGCCGCTGCCGCGCCAAATACGGCGAACTTTGGGAACGCTATACCCAGCGAGCGCGTTTCTCGATGCTGCCGTTCATCCATTGAGGGCGAGAATGGATAACCGATTGCACGACAGCATGACGACCGCGGATACCGCCGACATCCCGCCGCCGGCGGACAAACCCGTTCCGGAATTGCCGGGCGGCTGGCCGCTGATCGGCCATCTCCGCGAGTTTCAGCGCGACCCCGTCGCCATGCTGAGCCGCGGCTGGCGCGAGCATGGCGATCTTTTCCGCTTCAGGCTGGGCCTCAGCGATTTCGTCCTCTTCACCGGGCCCGAGGCCCACGACTTCTATTTCAGGGCGCCGGAGTCCCAGCTGGACCCCAAGGCGGTCTACCGCTTCACCGTGCCCGTCTTCGGGCGCGGCGTAGCCTACGACGCCTCGCCGGAAATCATGGCGGAGCAGCTCGGCTTCCTGTTTCCCGCGCTCCGTGAGGAGGCGATGCGGAAATTCGCCCTCATCATGTTCGAGGAGGCAAGCGCTTTCGCGGACGCCCTGGGCGAGGCGGGGGAGATCGACCTGCCGCACGCGATGAACGACCTCACCGTTCGGATCGCCAGCCGCTGCCTGATCGGACAGGAGGTTCGCGACCGGGTGGACAGCGGGTTCGCCGAGGCCTACCACGACCTGCAGAAGGGCCTCAATACGCTCGGATTCTTCCTGCCCGGCCTGCCTACCCCGGCGCATCGAAGCCGCGACCGGGCCCGGCGCGAGATAGTGGAACTCTTCAGCGGGATCATGGCACAGCGCCGGCAGGCCGGGGCCGACCCCGACGACTTCATGCAGACGCTCATGAACGCCCGTTACAAGGACGGACGCGCGCTCAGCGACGACGAGATCACGGGCATCCTGCTGACGGTGCTGTTCGCGGGCCAGCACACCAGCGCGGTGCTCGCGACCTGGACCGGCCTGGAGCTCTTCAGGGCGTCCGACTACCTGGCGCGGGTGAGGAAGGAGGCCGGGGAGGTTTACCGGGAGGCCGGTTCCATGAGCCTCGACAGCCTCCAGAACCAGCCGGCGATGGAAAACGCCGTGCGCGAATGCGAGCGGCTGCATCCGCCGCTGATCATGTTGGTCCGCAAGGTGTTCGAACCCCTGCGATATGGAGACCGGGTCGTGCCTGCCGGCACCATGGCCATGGTGTCGCCGGCGGTTTCGCACCGGCTGCCGCATGTCTTCGCCGACCCGGAACGGTTCTCCCCCGATCGATTCGCGCCGCCCGCCAGCGAGGACAGGCAACATCACTACGCCCTGATCGGCTTCGGCGGCGGCAAACATGCCTGCATGGGCAAGAATTTCGCCTACATGCAGCTCAAGGCAATCTGGACGGTTCTGCTCGACCGCTTCGACTTCGTTGCCGACGCAAGGTTTCCGCGCCCGGACTACGGCAGTTGGGTGACGGGACCCGAGAAGCCGTGCCGGGTCGGCTACCGCCGCCGCGCGGAGCCGAGCGTCTTTCGATGAGCGAAGCCGCTAAGCGGCGTTACGACGTAGCCGTTGTCGGCGCGGGTCCGGTCGGGAGCGTGTGCGCGCTGGCCCATGCGCGCAAGGGCGCCCGCGTGGTCCTTCTCGAAGCCAATCCCAATGCATCCAGGCGCCTGGCCGGCGAGTGGCTGCATCCGCCGGCCGTCAGTATATTGCGCGAGATCGGGATCGACATGCTGCCCCGCGGCGCCCCGGGAAAAGGTTTTGTGGTGTTCCCCGAAGACGGCTCCGATCCGATTCCGCTTCCCTACCCGGACGAATCCAGGGGTTTGATATGCCATCATGAAACGCTCGTCTCGAGCCTCCGCGAAGCGACCGAAAACGAGGCCGATATCGATTTCATTTCCCCTGCGCGGGTCAAGGAGGTCGATGACGGACGGCTCACCTTTTCCGTCGATGGCGATGATCGCGCCATAACCGCCGAGCGCATCGTCGGCGCGGACGGCCGGGCCTCGATCGTGCGCCGGTCGCTGGGCGTCTCCATGAACCCGGTGCTCTACTCGCGGATGCTGGGGGTCACGATAAACGAAGCGGGCCTGCCCTTCGAAGGCTACGGGCACGTGGTGCTGGGCGGGCCGGGTCCGATCCTCATATACGCGCTGGCGGACGACTGCGTCCGGGTCATCGTGGATATTCCACCGGACCGCTGGAGCCCCCGGGACCGGGTCGGCTTCCTGTCGGAATCCTGCGCCGGACTGCTGCCGGGAGAGCTCGGTCCGGCTTTCGTCGAGGCGCTGCGGGCCGGGCAATTCCATGCGGCAGGCAACCAGTTGAGCCCGCGCATCACTTATGGAAACTCGCGCCGGGTGGTGATCGGCGACGCGGCCGGGCACTACCATCCCCTGACGGCAGTCGGCATGACGCTCGGATTCGGCGATGCGCTGGCGCTGGCGGAGGGCGGGGATTTTCGCGACTTCACCGCCGAACGTTTCCGGGCGGCCGGGGTTCCCGAGTTTCTGGCAATGGGACTTTATGAGGTCTTTGCCGACCATCGCGCGGAAGCGGTGGTCCTCAGACGCGCGATCTATCACGGCTGGCGGACGAACTCGACGTATCGTAACCGGACCATGCGGCTGCTCGCCTGCGATGACCGGTCGGTGACCGGCATGAGCCTGGCAATTTGCGGCACTGCGGCCCGAGCGCTGACCCGGGAGGTTTCGTTCTTCTTCCGCCGGTTCGCCCTGCATCGGACCGGGACCGTCCTGAAGGGGCTCGTCATTCGCTTCTGGTGGCTCCAGCGGGGCTTTCTCCAACTGCGGACGGCGAGGATCAAGGGCCGGGAAGAAGACAGGCAGGCCCGCGACAGCCTCGCCCGCGCCTTTCTGCACTCCATGTCATCCGAGGCCGAAGGCGCCGGACCCGACCGCCCAAAGGAAATCGAAGCGCCCGATGCCGGGCCGGCCTTGCAGAGCGCATCCGCGCGCCTGCTGAGCCTCCAGCGGGACGACGGCGGCTGGGAAGGCGAGATGGTCTGGTGTCCCATGCTCACCGCGCAATATGCGCTGCTGCATTGCGTTATCGGCCGGCC
The DNA here is from genome assembly GCA_965207535.1 of Rhodospirillales bacterium. Classification (GTDB taxonomy): domain Bacteria; phylum Pseudomonadota; class Alphaproteobacteria; order Rhodospirillales; family UBA2165; genus JAJDXO01. The sequence goes on from CBDBMR010000013.1 coordinate 132,024, forward strand.
GCTCGATCCCGGCCGGCGCCGGCGCGTGCTGCGCTCCTTCGAGCGAACCCGCCTCGAAGGCGGCGCATGGGGCCTGCATGAGCACTCGGAGCCGCACCTGTTCGTCACCGCGCTCGTTTATGCCGCGGCGAGACTGCTCGGCGTCGAGCGCGATGACCCTCTCGTCGAACCGGCCCGGCGGTTCATTCAGGCCGAGGGGATTCTCGGCATTCCGAGCTGGGGGAAATTCTGGCTGGCGCTCCTCAACCTCTATGACTGGCGCGGGGTAAACGCGGTTCTGCCGGAACTCTGGAGCCTCCCGCGCCGGATACCGCTGCACCCGTCGAACTGGTACTGCCACACCCGGCTCATCTACATGGCGATGGCGGCGATTTACGCCCGCCGGTTCCAGACACCCGTCACGCCGGAGATCGTCTCGCTGCGCGACGAGCTGTTTCCCGAGGGCTTCGCCGGCACCGATTTCCCGGCCGCCCGCAACCGCCTGCGCGAGGCCGACCTCTATGCGCGGCCGAGCGTCTGGCTCAGGGCCGGATACGGAATTGCGCGGCTGTACGAGCGTTTCCACAACAAACGCCTGCGCGCAAAGTGCACGGAAGCGATTGTCGAGCGCATCGGGTGGGAACTGCGGACCACAAGCCACACGAGCATCTCGCCGGTCAGCGGCCTTCTCAACATTCTTGCGCTGTGGCTGCACGACCCGGACGACGCCGATTGCGCCGAGGCGCTCGCCCAATTGGACGGCTGGATCTGGGAGGACGAGGAAGACGGCGCGCGCGTCACCGGCGCGAGAAGCGCCTCATGGGACACCGGGTTCGCGCTGCAGGCGCTGGCGGCGCTGCCCGAGCCCGCCGGCGGGGCCGGAGAGGCTCTTCGGCGCGGGGCCGGCTTCCTGCTCGAGCAACGGATCGACAGGAGCTTCGAAGGGTTTCGCGAGGCCTACCGGACCGACCCCAAGGGCGGCTGGTGTTTCGCCGGCGGATGGCACGGCTGGCCGGTGAGCGACTGCACGGCGGAGGCGGTGCTGGGAATTATCGCGGCCGGCGGAACGGACAAGGCGGCGCTCGGCGATGCGGCCGCCTTCATGTTGCGCGCGCAGAACCGCGATGGCGGCTTCGGCAGCTATGAGGCGCGCCGCTCGGCGTTCGGTCTGGAGTGGCTCAATCCGGCCGAGATGTTCGGCGACTCCATGACGGAGCATTCCTTCGTGGAATGCACCGCATCCTGCCTCGCGGCGCTTGCCGCCTGCGGGGAACGCGATCCCGAAATCGCGCCCGAAATTACGAACGGGGCGGCGGCGGACGCCGTCTCCCGGGCCGAATCCTGGCTGCGCCGGACCCAGGAAGTCGACGGCTCGTGGCGCGGCGTCTGGGGCGTCCAGTTCATCTACGGCACCCTGTTCGGCATCAGGGGACTGCTGGCCGTCGGGGCGCGCCCCGGCGATCCGGCGCTGCGTTCGGCCTGCCGCTGGCTGCTGGAACGCCAGCGGGAAGACGGGGGGTGGGGCGAGCACCACAGCGGCTGTCTGACCGGCCGCTATGTGCAGCACAGCGAGAGCCAGGTCATCCAGACCGCCTGGGCCCTGATCGCGCTTCTCGAGGCGGGCGACTCGGACTGGGCCGCGATTTCCCGGGGCGCCCGGTTCCTGCTCGACGCACAGGACGCCGAAGGGGGATGGCCCAAACAGGACATGGCGGGCGTGTTCTTCCGGACGGCGCTCCTGGATTACGTGCTCTACCGGCAGTATTTCCCGCTGCACGCGCTCGGCCTCTACGAGCGCCGCCGCCGGAGCCGGACGGCCCTCGCCGCCCCCGCCGGCGCGCCGGCCCTGCCCTTGCCGGAAGAGGTTTCGGCCGGTTCCCCCTCCTGAGCGCCGGGAAAAGTTTCCCTTGTGATCGTTTCCGGACATTGGATATGTTCGACCGCAAGGACATGGGAGGGAAAGTCCTGCACGAACGCGGAGTTTTGCAAGCGGTTCTTGATTGCGCTTGCACGTGCCAAATCGAATGGAGAACGTCATGACTCAAAAACACCGGGTTCGTCGCGCCCTCGCCATGCTGACGCTGTTTGCCGCGGGCATGAATTGCTTGGCGGCGGGCCAGCCCGCGGTTGCCCAGAGCCCCAGCCCCGAGGCGCGCGGCCTGGAGATCGCGCTTGAGGCCCGCAAGCGTGGAGAAGGATTTGGCAACCTTGTGTCCCAGCTCACCATGGTGCTGCGAACCGCCAAGGGGCAGGAAAGCAGGCGCCAGATGCGCCTCAAGACCTTGGAAGTCGCCAATGCCGGCGACAAGACGCTGTTCGTTTTCGATAGGCCTGCCGACGTCAGCGGCACGGCGTTTCTCGTCCACGCCCATCGTGACAAGCCGGATGATCTCTGGATCTTTCTGCCTGCGCTGAATCGGGTGAAGCGCATCAGTTCGGCCAACCAGTCGGGCTCGTTCATGGGCAGCGAGTTCGCCTACGAAGACATAACCACCCAAGAGATCGAGAAGTTCACGCACAAGTATCTTCGTGACGAGCCGTGCGGCGATCTGGCCTGTACGGTCAGCGAGCGCACCCCGGTAGGAGAGGATTCGGGCTACAGCCGGCAATTGGTCTGGCACGACAAGAAGGAGTATCGCCCCTGGCGCGTCGAGTACTACGACCGCCGGAACGAGCTCCTCAAGACCCTGACGTTGGCGGACTATGAGCTTCATCTGGACCGGTACTGGTACGCCGGGGAACAGACGATGGTGAACCACCTCACCGGAAAGAGCACCGTGCTGAAAACGTCGGAGGTGCAACTCCAGGCAAAGCTCAATGAGCGCGACTTCACCCGAACCGGGTTGCGGCGCGCACGCTGATGGCTCGCCGGCCGGGGCTGCGCTGGGCAAAACTGGCCGTCGCCGGCATCGCGGCGCTCGGCATCACGGCGCTGGGCATCACGACCGGCGCATCGGGCGAATCGCTGATCGATTCCCATGAGTTTTCCGGAAGCGTGACCCTGGAGAATCGCTGGTTTCCAAAGACAGCCGCCTATCCCGAGCAGAAGGACTTCGGCGTCAACCTCATTGCCGCGCCGGAGTTGTACCTGGAGAGCACGGACGGAACCAGCCTCACCCTGGAGGGCTTCTATCGATACGACAGCAGCGACTCGGTCCGCAGCCACGCCGATTTACGCAAGGCATATCTCCTGTTTGTCGGTCAGATCGAGGATCAGGAGTGGGAACTGCGCCTTGGCGTCGATCGCGTCTTCTGGGGAGTGGCCGAATCGCGCCATCTCGTCGACATCGTCAACCAGACAGACCTCGTCGAGAATCCAAGTGAAGAGGTCAAGCTCGGCCAGCCCATGGCGCACCTGACCGTGTCCGGTGAATGGGGCGTGGCCGAATTGTTCGCGCTTCCCTATCACCGCGCCCGCACCTTTCCGGGACGTCATGGCCGGCTGCGCGGTGAGTTCGTCGTCGACAACGACCGGGTGATGTACGAAAGCGGTGCGGAGGAATGGCATTTTGACGTTGCGGCCCGCTACAGCCACAGCGTGGGCCTGTTCGACGTCGGTCTGAGCGTTTTCGACGGCACCAGCCGCGAGCCCAACTTAACGCAGCTGGCTTATCCTCCTTGCATAATATTGGACCGGAGTTCCTGCGCCCTGGTCCCGCTCTATGAGCAGATACGCCAATATGGGCTGGACGCCCAGATGACCTACGAGGCATGGCTGCTGAAACTCGAAACCATTCGCCGCCTGGGCGCACGGAACCAACTCGGGGAGGAAGAGGATTACACGGCCTTCGTGGCGGGCGGGGAGTACACCATCTATTCGGTTTTCGATACGGACATGGATCTGGGTCTTCTGGCCGAATTGAATCGCGACAGCCGGCGCATGAGGGCGACCAACATATTTCAAAACGATGTGTTTTTCGCCATGCGGCTTGCGTTCAACGATTTCGCGAGTACCGATCTTCTTGTCGGAATTCTGGAGGATGCCGATACGCGTTCACGCAGCTTCAACGCCCAGTTCAACCGCCGTCTCAGCGATTCGCTGACGCTCAACTTCGAGGCGACGTTCTTCCACAATATCGCCATGGACGATGCGACCCACGCCACCCGTCGTGACAACTTCGTCAATATAGGCCTGACCTACAGTTTCTAGAACGCCCGTTCCCGTGAGGCGCAGGCGACCTGCTCACCTCGCACCGGGCGCCGGACGGACGATAAGCCTGCCCTGCACCATGGCGTGTATCCCCTGGACATACGATTTGGACGCCGACATGTTTTTCGGTTATACTACCGAACATTGCGGGCGGCACGGTCCGGACCGGCGGCAATCTCCTCGTCATGTGGGGTATGGCGGGGTATGAATGCCAATGCGCGGACTTTGATTTGATCGCGGCGGAAGCCGCCGGATGAAGCCACGATCATGATACCGGGCCCGCGTTCGGGCCCGCAAGCTGTACATGAGAGGGGGTTTCCATGCGCGTGGACTCAATCATTCGCCGGGTATCATGTCTCGCCGTCGCCGGCGCAATAGCCGCCGGGTTCGGCGGCGCGGCCGCCGCCGAAGGGCTTTATGCCGGTATCGGAGGCGGTTTCGTCATGCCACGGGATTCCGACGTCAAGGGACATCCGGGCGACTATTCGCCCCCGGTGGACGCCACCGCGAAGGCCGACCGTGGAATCGGCTTCTCCGGGGCGATGGGCTACCGGTTTGCCGACGGGCTGCGCCTCGAAGGCGAACTGAGCTACCGCAATTACGACTTCGACACGATTAACGTAAGGGAGCCGGGCGGCCTCGCCGCCGTTGCTGGCTTGACCCCGCAGGCGTTGGCGAGTCTGTCGGCGGCCCAGCGAGAGGGTGTCCTGAATCAACTGAGGGGAACGAAGGAGTTGGAGGGTGATGTTGGGTCCCTCACGCTAATGGCCAATCTCTTTTACGATATCGATCTGGGCATGGATTTCGAGCCTTATGTCGGCGGGGGCGTCGGGTTGAGCCGCGTTTCCGTAACGGGGAGCGTTGCCGGCCGAAAGACCGTCGATGACGACGATATCGTAATGGCCTACCAGTTCGGCGCCGGCCTGGGTTACAAGGTTGGCGGCTCGGATGACCGCCCCGTCACGATCAGCCTGGATTATCGATACTTCGCTACCGCGGACCCGACCTTCAAGGGGGCGCTGACGGGAACGCCGTTCGACGCGGAGATCGGCGGAAGCTATGTGGGTTTCAGCCTCAGGTTCGGGCTCTGAACCGTCTCCGTTCCGCGTGCCTTGTTATCGGTCCATGGGATAAGCGGATCAACCCCGGCCCCTGCCTGCCCGAATAGCGCAAATCAAGCCTGATCCGCCGCTCGCTGTTCGGCGAGACGCCATAGAGCGCCATCGGTCCTGGAGCGGCTGGCGCCGCGGGCGTCCGGCATCGGGTTCCGAGCCGAGACAGCCTCCCTTCCGAAAGCCGGCTTGATTCACGCAACGACCTCGCCGGAGACCCATTTTGCCAACACGGCCCAGGTCCATTATGGTACGATTGGTCTTATCGAGGCTCTTGCCGTGTCGTCATGATCTTCCGCTCCAAGTCCAGTTGCCGCCGGTTAGGAATCTGTCGCAATGAAGATATCGCTGAACAACGACCTTGGTGAGCTTCGCACCGCGGCGGAGCAGATCGACGCGTTTTGCGAATCCCACGACGTGCCCGCCGACATCACCTATGCCGTCAACCTCTCCGTCGATGAATTGCTGACCAACACGATCAGCTATGGCTATGACGACGACGAAGTGCATGGCCTGGACCTCGCCCTTCGCATGGACGGAGACGTCATGGTCATCGAGATCACCGACGACGCCAAGCCATTCGACCCCTCCCAGAACACGACGCCAGATACCAGCGCCGGTATCGACGAGCGATCTATCGGCGGCCTGGGTATATTTCTGGTGCACGAACTGATGGATGAGGTTCAGTACTCCCGGAGCGGCGAGCGGAACATCGTCACTCTCCGGAAACGGGCCAATGCCGACGACCGGAGTGTCGTCGCGTAAGACCGTGTCCCGGATGCGGCCATCCACGAACTTCCAACCCTTCACTCTCATTTTTCTTATGACCCCCTCACCCTGGTCAATTCCCTGCGGGAAATGACCGACCTCTCCCCCTGAACAAGGGGGAGAGGGGACCCGATGCGGCAACGCGACTGCTCCCTCTCCCTCCCTGAGGGAGAGGGTCGGGGTGAGGGTGAAGAGAATGCGGGCCAGCCGGTCGTAACGCTGGCTAACCGAGGTATCTCAGGACCATGCAGGTGATGTCGTCGGATTGGGGCGCATCGACGACGAACGCCTCGACCGCGTTCGACACGTTATCGATGACCGAACGAATCGGCGCTTGCGTATCTTCCGCCAAAACGTCCACCAAACGCTCCTCGCCGAACTCCTCGTCATCGTCGTTCATCGCTTCGGAGATACCGTCGGTGTAGAGAAACAGAGTATCGCCCGGGTTCATTTCGACGGCGGCCTCATTGTAGTCGAGACCGGGCATAGCGCCCACCACGACGCCGCTGGTGGTGGGGAGATCCGTGACCTGGCCGTCCGCACCGACCAAGAACGGCGGGTTGTGTCCGGCGTTGGCATAGTCGAAACGGCCGCTCTTGGGATCGAGAATACCGTAGAACATGGTCACGAAGAGACTGTGGGGATTCTGCTCGCAGACGGCGTCGTTGACCTCGCGCATGCATTCGCCGGGACCGCTGTACTCATGGGCGGCAGTGCGCATCATGGTTCTGACGATCGCCATGAAGAACGCCGCCGGCACGCCCTTGCCCGACACGTCGGCAATGACGATCCCCAGCCTTCCGTCCGGCAGCGTGAAACAGTCGTAGAAGTCGCCGCCCAGCTCCTGGGCCGGCGTCATCATGGCGCTGCCGGCGTAGGCTTCACTTTCCGGGATTTCACGCGGCAAGATCGCGCCCTGCAGGGACCGGGCGATACGGAGCTCCTCGTCGACGCGCTTCCGCGCCTTTTCGAGTTCCTCGTTCTTTTGCTCCAGGTCCGCCGTGCGTTCGCGCACAAGGCCTTCCAGGTGTTGCTCGCGGTTCTGCACATCGCGCGCCATGGTCTGAAACACCCGCACAAGAGTGCCCAGTTCGTCTCTCCGGTCGGCGACGACATCGAGCGAGGCAGGCTCGAAGTCTCCCCGGTCCATCTCTTCGGCGCCGCGGGTCAGCGCGACCACGGGCCGCGCGATGCGACGGGCCGATACGATGGCGATCACCGAGCCGGCCGCGAATGCCACGGCGGCGGCGATCACGCCGAGAACCGTGATGTCCCGCAACAGGCTGTCCAAATGGGTGCGGGGCAAGCGCATCACGACCACACCGGTGGCGATGCTCCAGCGGCCCAGAATCGGCGCTGCGACATGCAGCGCGTCCGGCTCGATTCTCGAAAAGGCCGCCTTGTCGGACGCCCGGTCGATCACGGCCGCGTTGAGGGCGCGTTCGGCGAGCTCCCTTCCAGCCTCCGGCAAGGTGGCCTCGCGCGCGCTGCCGATGGCCGCGGCCGTAACCTCCAGGCGGTCGTCAACCACCCAGATCGCCTCGATGCCCTCCTGATCGGCGAGCGCCTCGGCGAGGCCGGCGGCCGGCACGGTCTCGCCGGCCTCGTCTTCGACACTGCCGACGAGGACGAACCGGTCGGGACCAAGCCGCACGCTCACGTAGTGTAATGTCCGCTCGAATTTGTCCCGCGGCGTCGACCGCAGCGACACGGCGAAACGATTTCCCGCAAGGAGCGGTATCAATTCACGCCGGTCTATGCCCGCCTCGGTGAGATCCGCGTATCCGATGACATCGACGCCGACACCGTTGACGGCGCGCGCGATCGGTTGGCCCGAACCGTCGAGCAGCCAGATGTCGTCGATCACGCTGTCGGCGGTGATCTCGACCAGCGACTTGGTCAGGTCCTCCGTCCGGCGGGTGTCCGCGAGCCGGGCGATGGCGACGGACTGCGCCTCCATCTCCAGCAGGGACGCAGCATCGATTTCGTGGAGAAACGCCTCGGAGCGATTGGCCTCGGCGGCAATCAAGCCCGCGATCAGCCGCCCACGGCCTTCGGCCTGGTCGACCAGGGCATCGCGCGCAAGCAGGCCCATAACGATGGCAACACCGACGATGGCCAAACCGACCGACGTCAACACGGTCACCATGAGCCGAAGGGAAAGGGTCATGGAATTCCCCCCAAATCCGTCTCATCCTGCCTCAGCAAACCGTGGCTCCGCTCGGTCAGCCGGTTGCGCAGGAGGTGCATGACCATGGTGAGCAGGATGCTGAAGACCAAGAACCACATCATGACATAGAGGTAGGCCCAGAACACGAAACCGATTTGATCGACCGCGCCGATGACCGTTCTTGCGCGATACACCATCTCCGGGACGCCAATCACCGACGCCGTGCTGGAGGCCATGACGATGATCAGGAAGTAGTTGGTCCAGGACGGCAGGAACAATAATGCTTCCAGAACATGACCTTTCGCGAAATGCCGTATGGACACCAGGGCATTGTCGGACACGAAACCCGCCACCGCGATGCCGAAGGCGAGCGACGCCTTCAACCAGACCGGCACGTGCACACTCAACCCGAAAATCTCCAATTGCTCGGGAATCATATAGGTAAGGTAAAACAGCATCACGAATGTCGGCGCGACGTGCATCGCCGCCGTGAGCACGTTGCCTCCGCTCTTCGCGCCCCGAACGCTGCTGTCCCGCATGACCGCGAGCAACAGGCCGACCACCGTCCCGATCACCATTGCCGTGAGCGAGACGACGATGTTCCACCAGAAGCCCGTCAGCAGATAGGGCGTCCACGCGGCCAAATGTTTGGTGATCTCGGCGAAGGTCATGATGCGGTGACCCGTCGTTCGACAAGGCGAAAGGCTTGGATTACCAGGATGACGAGGACGAAGTAGGCTAGAAGAAGAAGATTCATCATGATGCCGTCATTGCCCTTATCGGCAATGATCGAGGTGCTGGCGGAGACCAGCTCGGGCAACGCCAGGGTGCTCGCCATCCCGGTCGCCTTGACGATATTGACGCAATTGCCCATCAACGCAGCGAAACACAGGGCAAGCACGGAGCGGATGTCACTCAGTCTGAAACGCACTACCCCATTTCGATTCGCGGCGACGTCCGAAGCATGGCAAAAGGCCACGGCATTGGCGGCCGCCGCGTAGAGCGAAAGCACGCATGCGGCGACCGTAAACGCGTCGAGCGTGAAGCCGAGTGCCAGTACGACCCCGCCCAAGCCAAGAAACACGATATAGAGCTGCAGCAGCGGCGGCGTCATGCGCAAGACGGCGCAGCCGATTCTGAGAAGCGGCGCGACGACGAGCACCCGGCGATGCATCAGCCAGCCGAAAACGACCCCCAGCACGATGCTCAAGACCACGGTGACGATCGAAAGCGCCGCTGTCAGGCCAAGGCCGACAAGAAAGATGCTGCGATCGGTCGGATCGTAAAGCACGCTGGCATCCAGCCCGGTCGTCTCGAGCAAAAGAAGGGCCATGCCGGAAAGGTCTCGGCGGCCTTCGCTGGTCACCAGCGACGCTTCGCGGCACGACAGCGGCCATCGGCCGGCGTCATCGCGACGGCAGACGTGCTCTTCCGTCTCGTCCCGCTCGGTCCACGTCTCACGTGCGCGCTTGAGATAGGGTGACGGAGGCAGGTCCCAGCGGCGCTCGAGACCTTGGAGAAAGCCGTCGCGATGCCATCGCGCCAGAAGGTCTCCGAGCAGACGATCCAGGCGGCCTCCCGCCTCTTCCTTTCGGACTGCAACCGCCCACGGCAGGATGAAGCGCGTCGGCAGCGACACCTCGTAGCCTTCCCATTCGCCGCTCCTGAGCTCGTTGAGCAGATTGACCTCGTCGTAGAGCCAGCCGGCGCAGTGGCCCACGCGCAGCGCCAGCGACGTTCCGCGCGTCGTGTTGAACCCGATGGTGTCGATCAGCAGCCGTTCCTCGGCAAGCCGGCCCCACAGCGCGCCCCGAATGGTGCAAAGCGTCTTGCCGCGCAGATCCGCCCAATCCGAGATGCCCGCGCCGGGCGGCAGCAGCACGTTCGCGCCGTCGCCGTAGTAGTGCGGCTCGACCATGTGGACCAGTTCCCGGCGGCCCCTCGTGTCGCCCATCGTGGCAACGACCACATCGATCTCGCCGCGCCGGAGTTTCTGCAGACGATTGGCGCTGGTTACCGGCACCAGTTCCACCGGCACGCCGATCGTCTCGGCGAAAGCCCGGGCGATATCGACATCGTAGCCGACGAGGGTCCCTTCGGGATTGCGGAATCCGAAAGGCGCATAGTCTTCCTTCACACCCACCACGAGACGTCCGCGCTCGCGGATCCCGTCGAGGTCGTCGGCAACCGTCGGGGCGGCCGAAAAGAGCGAAACGGCGGCCAACACAAAGATGACGGCCGTGCGAAGTAAGGGGTTCGCCACTGGCACGGCCGTCACATTCCCTCGGTCATCCGTGACCGGGCGACGACGAGAAAGCCGAAGCCGTAAGCGGCAGGCAGCGAACGGCACACGATATCGTCCAACCAACTGACGAGCGGCGAGGAGACCACCGTCTCCTCGGCCCAGACGCTTTCGGCCTGAATGTGCTCCACATGAAAACCCGCGGCCTCGAACTCGCGGCGTGCTTCTTCGGGCGTGAACAGATGATAGAACATCGGTATGGTGTCGGCGTTGCGGCCTCGCTGATAGAGAACATCGCCTTCCTCGAGCTCGCCATCCGTGACCCGGTGCTGTGAGGCGCGGCGTTCGGCACGAAACCTCCGTGCCCTGTTGGGCAAGCCGGCGATCAGGACACCATCCGGTTGCAGCGTCTGACGCAGGATGGACAGTATGTTCTGCCGGTCCGCCCGGCCGCTGATATGCGCAAGCACACCGAATGCCAGAAATACCAGATTGAATGCGGAACGAAACTCCTCGGACAGCAAGGCCGGCGAGTCGTTGCGAATCATGAGGCGCCCGTCTTTGACGAAGCCATCCAAACGTTCCGTCATGATCCGGCCTGCGGTCGGGCAAATGTCGTAGGCTACGCCGCTGGCAGCGGTCAATTGCAGCAGGGGTTCGGCATAGCGGCCGGTGCCCGCGCCAAAGTCGAGAAAACGGCCGTCGGCGGGAAGGTGTTGCAGCAGCATTCCGAGCGTGCGCCTGTTCGGCCGCGGATATCTTCGGTCATAGAGCCCCGACGCAATATAACGGTCATAGCTGCAAACCATGTCGGGAATATCGTCACACGCGATGTGCTCGGTCAGGGGATCAGCTATCATGTCCCGCCACAATCCAAAACTACACGACCCGAAGGTTCAGAACCTTCAGTTCTCCAAAAACGCACACAACTGTGGTACGAAAAGAACTGATTCGATGTTATGGTGTCACACGATGGTTAAGAATTCAATTACACGGGCCTGGTCTCGTCTTATCGGCAGGCTCTTTGTCTTCGGCCCGGCAAACAAAGGGCCAAAACGTCCGCGTCCGATGCGGGCGGTTGAACTTTCGGCACAGGGATTGCGTGGTCGGCCGGCTCACCCTCTTTCGGTCCTAACGCTTTTGTGCCTGTTGATGACGGGCGGGGACGCGGTGGCCGAAAGCGTTCTGGAACGCATCGCCGACGATGGCGTCATACGTGCGGGAACCCGAGCCAGCGGAGGCGTCTTCTCTCACGAGACGGCCGGTGGAGGCTTCGAGGGATTTTCGGTCGACCTCCTCAAGGAAATCCGGCTTGGCATGGAACGCCGGCTCGAACGCGATGTCGAGCTCAAGTTGTTCCCGGTGACGCCGAGCGATCGCCTCAAACGCGTCGCCGATCGCGAACTCGACATCGTATGCGGGCTGACGACACCGACCTGGGAGCGGGAGCAGATAATCGACTTCTCTCTGCCGTTCTTCCGCGACGGCACGCGCATCATGGCATACCGCGAACACGCCAACCGGATTGCCGACGTCAACGGGCTGCAAATCGGCGTCGTTGAAGGCACCACGACGGTTTCGGTGATCGCGCAACAGCTGCCGCTGGTCACCGTCCGCGCGTACGCCAACATTGGCGAGGCCATGAACGCCCTGGTGAAAGGCGATGTGCATGGTATCTCCAACATCGGCACGGTATTGCTGTCCGAGGCCGAGCGGGTGCAACTGGACAAAAGCGTCGTGCTGTTGCCGCGCACAAGCGTTCTGGCGACCGAGCCTCTGGCCTGCATTCTCCCCCAGAACGACAGCCCGTGGCGTGATTTTGTCAACAGCATCTTCGTCGACCTGCTCGCTGGAATCGAAAGCCACGCGAGCCGCTACGAGGAAATCCATGATCGCTGGTTCGGCCGCGAAGGCTTGCTGCACTTCCCCATCGACCGTGAAACCCGCAACTATCTGGCGAATGTTTCGATTTGGGTCCAGTGACGCCGGTCACTGATTATAGAGCAAATCCGAATAGTTCGGTATCGGCCAAAGACTGCCATCGACGAGAGACTCGAGACGATCCGCCACGTCACGGGCAGCCTGCATCGCGGGCTTGATCGTCTCATGGGCGTATGACGCGGCGCCCGCGAGATCATCCTCCGGCCAGCCGCCGATAGCCTCCGACAAGGCATCGGCGCACGCCAGCAGTTCAGCGACCAATTCCTTCTTCTCGTCGAGAAGCGAGGACGAGAATTCGGCGCCATGGCCTGAATCGACGTCCCGCATTGCGGCGGGAGCGATCATGGTCGAAAGAACCCGCAGCAATGCGCGCGCCTCGATCCCGATCTCGGTGACATAGGCGTCCTGAAGAACGTTCTGACGCGCGCCGATCTCCCGTTCGTTAAAGATCCCGAGGTTGACGAAAAGCGCCACGTTCTTGGCCGACGTCAACGTCTCGTAAGCCTCCGGGCTACTTTCCAGATGTGTCAGGTTCCACTTGTCGGCATGCTGGTAGAGCTCTTCGGAGTAGCCGTCTCCGCTGAACAGCACACCTTGGTTTTCCTTGATCGTGTCGCGGATGACCTGGTCGATGTCCGTGCCAGCGTCGGCTTCGTCGCACATGGCCTTCAGACTGTCCGCAACCCCCGCGTTGACCATGGTAAGCGGGAATGCAATGTGTTGATTCCCGCCGACTGCGCGAAACTCGAACCGGTTGCCGCACCACGGAAACGGCGCGGTACGGTTGCGATCCTCGAGGCTGGCCTTGATGTCGGCCACCGGCGCCGTGATTTCGATCTCCTTGTGCTGCCCCGTGTAGGCACCGAATGGCCCGCCTTCGGCAACATTCCTGAAGTGCTGTTCCAAGCCCGCGCCCAAGTGCACCGTTATGATGGCCGGTGGCGCCTCTTGGGCCCCAAGCCGGTGATCGTTGCCGGCGGTCGATACGCCGCAACGCAAAAGATCGCCATGCCGGTTGACGCCGCGCAGAAGCGCGGCGGTAAAAGCGACGAACCGCCGCCTTTCAAACTCGGTCTCCCCGGGCACGAAGAGATTGGCGCCCGTATCCGTGTTGAGGCCCCAGTTGTTGTGCTTGCCGGTGCCATTGATGCCGGCGAACGGCTTCTCGTGAAACAGGACCTCCAGATCTTGCTCGGAGGCCAGGTCGCGCAACACATCCATGGCCAGGACGTTATTGTCGGCGGCGAGATTGGCCATATTGAAGATCGGCGAGATCTCGTGCTGGGCGGGCGCGACCTCGTTGTGGGTGCACCGGATTGATATCCCGAGGCGCCACATCCGCTCCCGGGCCTCCTCCATGAAACGGTTCACCCGCGGCGTCAGCCTTGCGAAATAGTGATTCGACAGTTCCTGTCCCCGAAGCGGCGCGGCACCAAGCAGCGTGCGTCCCGAAGCGACGAGATCCGGGCGCGCCAGATACATGCTCCTGTCGATCAGGAAAAACTCCTGCTCCCAACCGACGTTGCATACCACCTCGGTCGTTGCCTCGTCCCCGAGATGATGCAGCAGCCTCAGGGCGTGCTCGTTGACGGCCATGTTGGCCCGCAAAAGAGGTGTCTTCTGATCCAGCGCTTCGCCGGTCCAGGACACGAATGCGGACGGAATATAGAGCGTCTTGCGGTAAACGAAGGGCGGCGATCCGGTGTCCCAACCGATGTAGGCGGCCGCCTCGTGGGTCTCGCGCAACCCGCCGTTGGGGAAGGAGGATCCGTCGGTTTCGGTCTGGAAGAGATCCCGGCCTGTCAGCGCGACGACGAGGCGGTCCGCGTCGAAGTCGACGCCGACGAACGTTTCAAGCTTCTCCCCGTGGACCGGACCCCGCATCGGAGAGAACCAGTGCGAATAGCCGATGCAGCCCTTCGATTGCGCCCACTCCCGGACGGAAACAGCGAGAGCGTCGGCGAACTGCCTATCCATCGGTACGCCGGTCGCGCGACATTGCACAAAGGAGTAGTAAACTTCCGGATCAATCAGCTTCTTGAGAATGGCGTCGTCCAGCACATCGTGGTTGATCTCCGCCAGTTCAGTCGGCAGGGCGACGGCCTGCGCCGGGGCATCGTGGGTGGAATGGGACGAGGACATGACTGCTCCTCACGATGTGGTGGTTCGAAACAAGGCGGCGCTAGTCGGAAAGCGACGACTGGACCGCGCTGCGGGACGCGTGGATCGCAAAGAGCGTGTCGAAGCCGCTGATCTCGAACACCTTGCGAATGGGTTCGGACAACGAGCAAAGCACGAGTTCCGCGCCCCTGCCCTTCAAGGTCTTGCCGGTCAGAAGCACGGCACGAAGACCGGCGCTGCTGATGTAACGCAGATTCTCGAGATCCATGATCACGACGCGATCATCGTCTTCGATCGCCTCCCTGATCGCTTCCTCGAATTCGACCACATTGGAACCGTCAATGCGCCCGTCCACACCTATGGACAAGATGCCGCCCTGCCGTTCGGTCGTCACTTCCATTGCATCTGTCTCCTGAATTGTCGGCCCTCGGGCAATCTACGCCCGGGCCTGATCGTGTCAAATCCGAACCGGTATCGCGGGACCATGCCGGCCTCCCGCTCAGTCATCGTCGTCGTCGTCCGGCACGACAAGGAACTCGGGGTAGGCCTCGATACCCAGTTCCGCCACATCCTGGCCCAGTTCCTCCACGCGCTCCGAGACTCGGGCCCCCATGGTCTTCTCGATCACGAACCACACGAGGCTGGACGCGGCGAACACGAAGACACCGATAGCCACGATTCCGTAAACCTGCGCCAGAAGATCGCCGCCGGCGGCAAAGCCCACGGCGAGGGTCCCCCAAATGCCGGCGAAGAGATGGGCCGGCACCGCGCCCACGACATCGTCGATCCGCAGCCGTTCCATCAGCTTCGTCCCGGCCACGGCGATGAAACCGCCGACCCCGCCGATCACGACCGCCCAATAGTGCTCCACCAGATCAGGACCCGCGGTGATCGAAACCAGACCCGCGATCGCTCCGTTCAGGCTGGCGAGAAGATCGACGCGGCCAAGGAGGGGCCGCGACAGGGCGATGGCGGCAACGACGCCGGCAGCGGCGGCGAGGTTCGTGTTGGCGATGATGTTGCTCAAGGCGACCGCATCAAGGGCCGAGCCCAGCGCGAGCTGGGAACCGCCGTTGAAGCCGAACCATCCGAGCCAGAGAATGAAGACGCCGAGCGTCACGGCGGGAACGTTTGAAGGCGGCGTCTGTTTCACCGAGCCGTCGCGTCGGAACTTGCCCTTGCGCGCGCCCACGACAAGCGCACCCGCCAACGCCGCCCAGCCTCCGGTGGAATGGACGATGGTCGACCCCGCGAAGTCCGAGAAACCCAGTTCGCTGAGCCAGCCGCCGCCCCATGTCCAGGCGCCGACCACGGGATAGATCACCGCCGTCAGGACCACTATGAAGACGAAGAACGACCACAGATTGACCCGTTCGGCCAAAGTGCCGGACACGATCGAAGCGGTTGTCGCGACAAAGACCATTTGGAAAAACCAGTTGGACATCGTCGAATGGCCGCTCGCAACGACGGCCGCCGCGGCCCCAGGCTGCTCCGCCAGCAATGCGATTTCCTCGCCGGTGGAGCCGTGGAACAGCGAAAGCGAACCGAACCAGCCGCCCGGTTCGACGTCGACATACATGATGTTAAAGCCGACGAAGTAGAACATAAGGCCGGCAAAGGAATAGAGGCCGATGTTCTTGAGACAGATGACCGATGCGTTCTTGGTGCGTACGGAGCCGGCTTCGAGCATCGTGAAACCCGCGCACATCCACATAACGAGCGCGCCCCATATGAGGAACGCAAAGCTGTTGAAAACGAAGTTGGCTTCGTTCTCGACCGCGGCGTGGGCGGAAGGCGACAACAGCACAAGGACGACCGTAACCGCGGAAACCGCAAGGCCAACCTTCGTTGCGCGTCTAAACATACGGGTTCTTCCTATTGCCATGCGGCGTCCAATTTCCTACCCGCTGGAAGCTGATAACCATTCGCGGGCCGTACTGACCGGATCATTCCGGTCACGGGCCGCCTAATGGGGCCGCCTAATGGGGCATGTGCGACATCGCAATTATGATGGACCTCTCTATCTCCTCGATCGCGCCGTTCATCTCGCGGCCGATGAGATCAAGCTTGCGCAGTTGTTCGATCCTCGGACGCGCTTTTCTGATCTCCTGGGTGGAAAAGATGGCGGGCAAGATGCCGCAAGCATCCGAGAGGCAGATCAGGGCCGCATCCTGCTGCTCCGGAATGCCGTCGGAGAGCAAAACATCGGCGATGCGCCGCTTGACCGCGCGTTCCTCCCGGTCGCCGACGATCGGATGGCGCACCCGCTCGAAGACCCACATGAACTTGGAGCCTGAACGTTCCAGAATTCCTTGCTCGATTAGGCTGTCGAGGGCCATTTCCCGCATGGACCGGGCTTCGTCCGTGGCCAGCACCTCGATCCAGGCGGACGGGAGTTTGGACTCGTCCGACGAGGTGATCAAGGTGAGGGCCCGGTCAAGCAACGCGCTCCCGGTCTCCGAAGAATCGATCACCGTCAGGTGTTCGGCGTCCGTATCGATACGGTTGGCGAAAGCCAGGCCCATAAGGGTGGCGCCGGCGATGCTGTAGTCGACGGCGGTTTCGCGCACGGGAATGAAGGAACCCTTGTCGTCGATCATAAGAAGAACGATTTCTTCAACGAGAGTCAGCATCGCTACGCCCCTCGGCCGACCCAATCCTGCTCGGCCGCCAGGGCATCCTCGCGCGTGTCAAAACTCTCCAGGAATGCAAAGAAGCCGCTCACCTCAAGCACCTTTTTGCACTCGGGCTTCAGAGCGCACAGGGCCAGATTTCCGCCATTCTGCTGGCAGGCCCTGGCGCCGACGAGCAGAGCGCGAAGTCCCGCGCTGCTGATGTAGTCCATCCCGGAACAGTCAAGCAAAACGTCTTTGTCTCCACGCTCCACAATACCATTGAGATATTGTTCAAACTCCGGCGCGGCGAGCCCGTCTACACGACCGGAAACAAGTCCGACCACAACCTCTCCGTGCTTTTCCTCTTCAAAGTCCATCCGAGATTTCCCTACTAGCGTCCCAAAACCGGTGATTTTCCTACTGGCATTGCAAAACCGATAAAGCACATTCGGGAAAACGTCAACAAGCTAGTGGAATCCCCGGTCGGCGAGCCGATTTTTTTTGCCGCCGGCCGATTTCGGCTGGCCAAGGGTGCGCCGGAGTCCGCCGGGCGGAAGATCGCGCTTTTGGCCGGGTCCGGAGCGACTCGACCGCGCCGTGTTTCGCGCCGGCGGCGCGCGGCCTCGAAGGCGGGGCCGCGGATGCGGCCGTTATTTCCGCCTAGGCGCCTGCGGATCGGGTGCGCCTCTGTACACCACCGGCAGAAGCAACGGGTCCTCCACACTGGAATCGGCGTGGAATTGGATCACGCCACGGCCCGTGCCGCAGTCCCCGAATTCATCGCAAGCCAGCGTGCCGAGCAGGCCCCGAAAGCCCGCGGTGCCGGCCAGCGCATCGCGGAGCGCCCGGCGGTCGATGGAGAGCGTCCCGTCACCGGGCACCGCGACCTGCTTGATCGCGGACAGCAGCAGCGTCGCGGCGTCATAGCCGTGGGCCCAGTATGGCGATGCCGGCGGCCAGCCCAAGGCGGTTTCGATCGCGCTCAGCACGTCGGCGGCGCTCCTGCCCGTCGCCTGGTTGACGTTCCCGGCCTCTACCGGATCGGGACCCGTGAAGTAGAGCCCCTCGGCGTCGGGCATGGCGAGCAAGGCTCTTGTCTGCATGGCGCTGTCTCCGATCATCCTCACGCCTTCCAGGCCGCCGAACCCGGCCGCCTGCTGGATCAACGCCCTGGCTTCCACCGGAAAGAGGGCGAGCAACACGCCGTCGGGGGCGGCGGCCCCCAACTCGGCGAGAACGGCGGACATGTCGGTCTGCCCTTTGGCAACTTGGGTTACGATCGGAACAATACCCCCATGCCCGCGAAACGCGGCGGCGAACGCGTTGGCAAGCGCGCTGGAATAGGCGTCGCCGTCGTGGACCGCCGCCATCCTGCGCAACCCGAGCTCTTCGTAGCCGAACCTCGCGGCGACGCGCGCCGTCACGAGGTCGTTGTTCGCCACACGGAAATAACCCTGGTGATAGTCCGGGCCGGCATTGCCGGCGAGGTCGGAAGTGAGCCGGGGCGAGGTGTTGGCCGGCGAGATCATCGAGAGGCCGGCCGCGCCGAGGATCGGCGAGGCCTCCACCGCCGCGCCGGAGCATAGCGTCCCGATGACGCCGACGACGTTCGCCTCGCCGGCGACGGCCTCGGCCGCCGCGCGCCCGCCCTCGCCCGAGCACTTTTCGTCAAGGGTCCGGAGGGAAACCGGACGCCCGTGAATGGGGCCGAAGTCTTTGATCGCCAACTCGACGGCGGCTTCGATGACGGGCGAAATTTCCTTTACCACCGAGCCGGAAAGCAGTGCGCGAATCTGGATCGGCTCGCCCTGCCCGATCTCGACGTTGCCGGGCGCCCCGGCGGCGTATGCGTTGCCGCAAGCGAGGGCCGCCGCCAGCGCAATGGCTGCAGCCGAGGTCCGAATCCCGCTCACCAAAATCGACATGTGACAGTCTCCGAAGTCTTTACGCCCAGCGTTCGCCGGGGCGCGCAAGGCAATCCGGCTGCGACGGAGTATAACGGCGGCGCTCAGGACTTCAAATGGACGGGGACCTTGACTCGTACGGTCACGATATCGGTGTCGTGGTACTGCTGATGGCGAACCGACGAGGCAACGTGCCGCAACAGTCTGAGCGATACCTCGTCTTCCGCGTGCGCCTCCGCCTCCGTGGCGCGTTCGCTGAGTAGCGCGATCTGATCCTCGAGGTTTGCGTCCCCGGTCGAGGCGATGAATTCGAGAACCGCCTCGTCCCGCTCCTTGTGGGCGATCAGCAGCAATCGCCGCTCGGTATCCCCGTCACCGTTTTCCGACCGGTAGTGCTCGAGGAGGGTCAGCAAGGTCTCCTCGCTGGCGCTGTCGAGGCGCTCCGTCATCGCCTCGCCCCAGCCGCTCCGCGAGGCGAACGTCCCGAGGAATTCCCTGATCTCGGGAAGGACGGAGATTTGGAACGGTACTTCGATTCGCCGGCGCCGGGGCTCCGCGAGTTGGACGAACAGCGTCAGAAGAAGGGCGGTCAGTCCTCCCGCCGTCATACCGTTCTGCAGCAACCCGCCCGCGAGGTCCGCGAAGAATTCGGGAAAAATCACGCCGTTCTGAAAGCCGACCCCGACCCAGAACGACACGCCGGCGATCATGCCGTTGCGATAGTCGATACCGTCCTGGAGCAGGACCTTCATGCCCACCACGAAGAGGATCGCGAGGAGGACGGTGACATACGCTCCAGCAACCGGGCTCGGTATCGCCAGGATGACGGCGAGCAGCTTGGGGAAAAAGGCGACGGCAATGAAGATCACACCGGCGGCGATTCCGACCGTGCGCGCCCCCACTCCCGTCAGTTCGGTGACCGAGATGCTCGTGGAGTACGTGGTATTCGGGACCGTGCCGACGCAGCCCGACAGGAGATTGCCCACACCGTCGGCGGTAACGGCGCCTTGAACCGAGCGGAAGTCCACGGCCCGCGGGCGGCGCCATGAAACCCGCTGGATCGCCACGGAATCACCCACGGTCTCGATGGCGCCGATCAGCGTTACGAAGATGAAACCCGGCAACAGGGCCCAGAACGTGAGGCCGAAGCCGAGGTCGAGGCCCGGCCAGGCAGTCGCGTCCGGAAGCCCGAACCACGGCGCATCGGCGATTTGGGCCGTATCGTAAATGCCGAAATACCAACCAACCATCGTACCGGCGATGACGCCGGCAACTGGCGCCCACAGGCGAAGCATGCCGGTCGCCTTGATGGCGATGCCGACGATGACGATCAGCGTGACCAGCGCGCTGAGCGGCGCGGCCTCGGCCGGCGTACCCTCCGGCACCTTCCCCAGCAGGTCGAAAATGATCGGCATCACGGTCACGGGAATCAGCATGATCACCGTACCGGCCACGGGCGGGGTGAGTATCCGGCGAAACAACGCCAGCCGTCGCGCCAGCCCGAACTGGAACAGCGAGGATATGATGACCAGCGTCGCCAGCATGGCGGGCCCGCCCTCCGCGATGGCGGTGATGCAGATGGCGATGAAGGCGCCCGAGGTGCCCATCAGAAGCACGTAGCCCGCCCCGACCCGGCCAACCCTGACCGCCTGAAGGATCGTGCTGACTCCGCTGACCAGGACGGCCCCGAAGACGGCCCACATCAGGTACGCCTCGGCGCCGCCGGCGGCCTGGACCACGATGAGGGGCGTGAGGACGATCCCGGAAATGGTCAGGATGGCGAGTTGGAGGCCGAGCCCGGCTGTCAGCAGCGCGGGCGGCCGGTCGTCGGCCTCATAGCGGACGGCGGATTGAAGATCGGAGGTATCGGCGGGCATTATCGGACTTATACGCGACCGCCACGGGTACTTCAATATCCCCGGATATCCCCATCAGGGCTGTCGCTTTCGGGAATGAGCAGCGGCTTTGTCGCCCGGCAGTCGTGCGCCGGGAAACGAACTCCTGGACAATCGCAACGGCTTACGCCACGGTCTTCGCTTCATCGTCATCCCGTGCCGAAGGGACCGGGATGGCGCCAAGCAACGATCCAAGAGGCAACGATCCAAGAGAGGGTAGCGATGAAGAAATGGATACTGACGCTCGCAGTGTGCTTTCTCATGGCCGGCAACGGGGCGGCGGCCGAGGAAGGCTCATTCAAGGCCACCGGCGAGTGCTGGTACTTCGCCAGCGCCACGGTGCTGGACCTCAGCGTCAGCAAGTCGCAATGCAACGTCAAGATAACGACAAGTAATGTTCCTGCGCTCGAGAGCGGCAAGGAAGGCAAAGCCGACGGCTACGTGTTCATCCGGACGGATCAGGGCCGCCTCGAACTCCATGCGCTGGGCGACGTGCGATTCGACGACGGCATGTTCATTGTCTATTCGCAGAGGAGCATCGGCGGCAAATTGTCCGGTGAAGGGAAACAGAAGTTGATTGGCGTTTCCGGATCCCTCGAGGGAGGCGTGGCGTCCTGCTCGTACAGAATCACGGATAGGAAATCCGACGGCACATGGTTGAAGCTCGTTTCCGATTGCAATTGGGTGCGCCCGAAGTAACGGGGCCCGGGGACAAGGGGTGAGAACGACAGGAGAAGACACCATGAATGCATTCAGTCACGCAAGACTGCTGTTGCCGATCGCGGCCCTTCTCGCCGTGTGCGCCGCGCAGACCGCCGTCGCCGAGGAGAGCGGCACTTACGAACTCATCGCGACCCAGGTCCACGACTACACCACGCTGAAACACGCAGGGCGGACCATCACCGGGGGTTCGCTGCAAGGGACAGCCAGTATCGTCGCGACCAGCGGCGGCCCGTTTACCGACGGCGCGGATTACCGCGTGACCTGCGTGGTCTACGTCAAGCAATCGGATGCCGGCATCGATCTGGAGGCGCCGTGCACGATGACGGACGAGGCAGGCGACGCGCTGTACGTGCTGGCGGAGAGGCGGGCGGGAGACGTTGCCGCCGGAGGCGGCGGTACGGGCATTCACCGGATTCTGGGCGGCACCGGAAAATTCTCCGGCATCGTCGGCAACTGCCCGTACAGCACGAGCTACCTTCCCGACAAGTGGATCGTGACCAGGGGAACATGCACTTGGCGAAGGCCATAAACAGTCAGGGGCGGTAACTTTCGCCTCGGACCAACTCCCGTTTCCGCGGGCCCTGGTCCGGACTAGCTGGCGCGCAGCCGCCGGGCCGGTCAAGCGCCAAGTGCCAGGCGCCAAGTGCCAGGCGCCAAGTGTCAGGCATCAGGCGCCGGGGCTTTCACCTGCACGGTCACGATGTCCAAATCGTGGTATTGCTGGTGACGCACCGACGAGGCGAGGTGGCGCAGCACCCGGAGCGAGACTTCGTGGCCGACCGGTGTCTCCTCGCCCCCGGCGGCGAGCACCGCCATCCGTTCCTGTACGTTCTCCTCTCCCGCCACGACGACGAATTCGAGCACGGCGCCGCCCTCGCCCTTCGACGCCGAAAGCCGCAGGCGGCGCCGGCGATCCCCGGCCTCGCTTTCTTCTTCCGGCTCTTCTTCCGGCCGCAGGAGGGTCAGAAGGGTCTCCTCGGCGGCGGCGGCGAGCCGGTCTGACATGGCGCCGTCCCAGCCGCTGCGCGACGCGAACCGGCTCAGGAATGCCCTAATTTCCGGCAGCGCCGCGATGGCGAACCCGGTCTCCAGGCGGTCGGGCCGGGCTCCGGAAAGACCCACGATCAGGGTCAGGAGTATCGACGCGAGGCCGCCGGCGGTGATCCCGTTGGCGAAAAGGCCGCCGGCGAATTCGGACACGAATTCGGGAAAGATCGCGCCGTTCTGGACGCCGACACCAAGCCAGAAGGAAACGCCGACGATCACGCCCTTGCGAAGGTCCATGCCGTCCTGCATCGCCGTCCCAATTCCGATGATGAACAGCAGCGCGACCAGGACCAGGAGATAGGCGCCGACGACGGGGCCCGGGATCGCCAGCACGAGGGCCAGCGCCTTGGGCAGGAAGGCGAGAGCGAGGAAAACCGCTCCGGTGGCGACCGCCACGGCCCGCGCGGCAACCCCGGTAATCTCGATGAGCGGCGCCGCGAGGGAATAGGTCGTGTTCGGAACGGTTCCGGCCACGCCGCACAGCAGGTTGCTCATCCCGTCGACCGTGACCGTACCCTGTACCGCCCGGAAATCGACCGGCCGCTGCCGGCGCCACGAGACCCGCTGGAGCGCCGTGCTGCTGCTGATCGCACGGATCGACCCGATCACGGCGGTCAGGAGGAAGGCCGGAAGCAGCGCCCAGAATTCCGATCCGAATTCGAGGTCGAAGCCGGGGACAGAGATATCGGGCAGCCCGAACCAGGAGGCCGCGGCGATACGGTCCAGATCGTAGAGGCCGAAGAAGGCCGCGAGACCCGTACCCAGAATGACGCCGATCACCGGCGCCCACAGCCGCAGCGACGCCGAGCCCTTTAGAGAGACGCCGAGGATCGCCAGGAGCGTGACCAGCACGATCGATGGCGCCGCGTGGGCCGGGCTGCCGTCCGGTACGTCGCCCAGCATGCCGAAAACGATCGGCATCGCCGTGACCGGCACCAGCATGATCACGGTTCCGGACACGGCCGGGGTCAGGACCCGGCGGAAAAGAGCGAGCCTGGCGGCCAACAGGAACTGGAGAAGCGCCGCGGCGACGACCAGGATCGCCAGCAACGAAGGCCCGCCCTCCGCCAACGCCGTAATTGCGACCCCGATGAACGCCACCGAACTGCCCATGACGAGCACGTGGCCGCCGCCGACCCTGCCGAACCGGGCCGCTTGGAGCGCCGTCGTGACGCCGCTGATCGCGACCGCGGCGAACACTGCCCACGCCAGATGGGAGTCGGCGGCGCCGCCGGCCCGCATCACCGCCGTCGGGATCAGGATCGGCACCGCCACGGTGATCAGGGCGAGCTGCACGCCGAGGCCGAGGGTTAACGCCCCGGGCGCGCGCTCATCCGCCTCGTAGCGAAGCCCGCCGCCAACCTCCGCCCGGCGCCCGCTCATTTAGGCGCGCAATCCGGGCGGATGCCCCGGAACCGGAACGATGCCTGACTGTCCATCTGCTCGCGGCCTCCTGTCGACCCTGCGGGGCAGGCCTTCCCGGCGGACCCCGCGCCGCCGAGCGGCGGCAAACCCGTACGCGCCCCGGCTTGACGGCGCGCGCCCAGGACTCTGACATTTCAGGATTTTCGATGTATAGTCCAGCCTGAACACTGCCGGCGGAAGCCGCGCGACTTTCGCGCAATCGTCGAATTGCGCTCTATCGCGGATCGG
The DNA here is from genome assembly GCA_965207535.1 of Rhodospirillales bacterium. Classification (GTDB taxonomy): domain Bacteria; phylum Pseudomonadota; class Alphaproteobacteria; order Rhodospirillales; family UBA2165; genus JAJDXO01. Next base: position 156,344 of record CBDBMR010000013.1, read on the forward strand.
AGGAAACAAGCCCGAATGATGGACCAAGACGTTTCACGTGAAACATCCGGCGCTCCTTCGATCGAACCGGACGAACGAGAAGGCGCGCCCGCCGGCCGCGGCGAACCGATCGCCATCGTGGGCATGGCCTGCAAGTTCCCAGGCGCCCCGGACATTCCCGCTTTCTGGCGCCTGCTTGAAGAAGGCGGAAACGCCGTGTCGGAGGGCGTTCCGAGTTCGGGACCCGATCGCTTGCAGGACCTCTTCAGCAATCTCGACAACCTGCCGGGCGCCTGCAGATATTGCGCCTACGTCGACGAGATCGATCTGTTCGATGCGGGATTCTTCCGAATCTCGCCGGTCGAGGCCGAATTGCTTGATCCGCAACAGCGGATGATGCTCGAGGTGAGTTGGCAGGCGCTCGAGGATGCGGGGATAGATCCCGATCGGCTCAAGGAAAGCCGTACGGGGGTCTACTCCGGAATCAGCAACGACGAGTACAGGATGCTGGTGGTGGATTCCCTGAGAACCTCCGAAGCCGCCGAATCCCTCTACGCATTGAGCGGCACCAACCTCAACGGCACCAGTGGGCGGGTGTCGTTCGTGCTGGGACTGCGCGGGCCCGCCAAGGCGGTGGACGCGGCCTGCGCGTCGGCGCTGGTGTCGGTGCACGACGCGGTGGCGGACCTCCAGCAAGGCAAGGCGGACCTGGCCATTGCCGGCGGCGTGCAGGCGATCCTGAGCAGCCGCGTGTTCGAGTTGCGCGCCGAAGCGATGATGTTGTCGCCGGACGGGCAGTGCAAGACGTTCGATGAGTCGGCGGACGGCTATGTGCGCGGCGAAGGCTGCGGCGTCGTGGTCCTGAAGCGTCTCAAGGAGGCCGAAAGGGACGGCGACCGTATCTGGGCCGTGATCCGGGGCGCGGCGGTGAATCACGGCGGCGCCAGCGTCGGCCTGACCGTGCCGAACGAACCCGCGCTCGAAGAGGTCATTGAAACCGCCATGTCGGATGCGGGAGTCTCCGCTTCGGAAGTGGATTACCTCGAAGCCCACGGGACCGGAACCGCCGTCGGCGATCCGATTGAAATCAACGCCGTCGCCCGGGTCTTCGGCAAGGACCGCTCGCCCGATCGTCCGCTGCTCGTCGGCTCCGTAAAGACCAACATCGGCCATCTGGAATCGGCCGCGGGGATCGCGGGTCTGATCAAGGCGGCTCTCGTGATGCAGCGCGGCGTCGTTCCCAAGCATCTGCATTTCCACGATCCCGACCCGAGCCTCGATTGGGACCGGCTGCCGTTGCGGGTGACGTCGTCCATGACGGACCTGCCGGACCGTAACGGGCGGCCGCGCCTGGCGGGGGTGAACTCGTTCGGAATTTCCGGAACCAATGCGCACATCGTCGTCGAGGAGTATGTCGCTGCCGATGCGGCGCCCTACGGGCCGCAGACCGACGCCGGAGCCGGCCGGGTCGTGGAGGCGCCGCTTCCGGCGGCCGCGGAGAGTTTGGGGCACGACGAACAGCAGTTCACGCCGCGCGAGACCCGCGTGCTGCCCCTCTCCGGCAAATCGGAGCATGCGCTTTGCGAACTCGCCGAGCGGTACCGGTCATGGCTCGACGAACGGGTCGGCGCCTCGCCGGGCGAGACTGCGGCGATAGAGCCGCTGCTTTCGGACATGGCGTGGACGGCAGGCGTTGGACGCGCTCATTTCGACCGCCGCGCGGGCCTCGTCTTCAACGATGCCGAAGAATTGCGGGACGGCCTCGCCGCCCTTGCCGGGGCAGGTTCGGAGGCGGCGTCACGGGCGCCGGCGAAGGTGGCATTCGCCTATACCGGGCAGGGAAGCCAATGGGCCGGCATGGGCCGGGATCTGTACGAGTGCGAACCGGTGGCGCGGGCGGTGTTCGACCGGTGCGAGGAAGTGTTCGTCGAGGAGCGGGGCGCGTCGCTGCTGGACGCCATGTTCGGCCGCGCCGAAGATGTCGACCTCACCGATACGGCGTGGGAGCAGCCGGCCCTCTATGCTCTCGAATGCGCCCTGACGGCGCTCTGGGCGAGTGTCGGGGTTCGTCCTGCCGCGGTCATGGGACACAGCGTCGGCGAAATTGCCGCGGCGCAGGCGGCGGGCGTGTTCAGTCTCGAGGACGGCATGCGGTTCGCCGACGCGCGCGGCACGCTGCTCTCGGAAACGCCGGCCGGCGCCATGGCGGCTGTCTTTGCGCCGCCGGAGCAGGTTGCCTCGGCCGTCGATGCGCATAACGCGGAGTCCGCGGGCGCGGCGGTGAACATCTCGGCGGACAACGGTGCGCATCAGGTGGTCAGCGGCCCGGTCGAGGGCATCGAGACCGTTATGAAGAGCTTCGAAGCCGAGGGCGTCCGGGTTCGCCGGCTGAACACCCAGAAGGCATTCCATAGCGCGCTGGTCGAACCGGCCCTCGACGCGCTTGAAGCGTCCCTGAAAGACGCGGCGATTGCCGCACCCGAACTAACCTTGGTCAGCAACGTGACGGGCCGGGCCGTGGAAGACGGTGAACTCCTCGACGGCGCGTACTGGCGGCGTCATGCGCGCGAGGCGGTCGCGTTCGCAAGCGGCGCCGGAACACTTGCGGAAATGGGCGTGGACCTGATCCTGGAACTCGGGCCCCGCCCGGTGCTGGCGCCGATGGCGGCCTCGGCCTGGCCGGATTCGGCGCCGGCCCCAGCGGTGCTTTCGAGCATTTTCCCGCCGGAGGGAGACGCGCCCGGGAATCCAGGCGGCTTCGCCCAAGCGGTCGCGGCGGCCTACGAAGCCGGACTGCCCATACGCTTCGAGGGTCTCTTCGCCGGCGAGGTCCGGCGCCGCGTTTCCGTACCCGGCTATCCGTTCCAGCGGGAGCGCTACTGGCTTCCGGCGCCGAAACGGCCGCGCAGTTCCGCCGGACTCCCCCTGCTCGGCGTCCGGCGCGAGTCGGCGGGCGGCGAGGTAACCTACGAATCCGAGCTGTTCCCGTCCGATCCCGGCTGGCTGAGCGACCACCGCGTGTTCGAGCGGGTCATCGCACCGGGCGCGCTCTACGGGGCCATGGCGGCTTCGCTTCCCCTCGCCCGCGACGGCGGGATGGCGGTCGTGGAAGACATGCAATTGCACAACCCGCTGCTCCTTCACGAGGACGACGGCGAGGAGGAAACGGGCCGCAGGATCCAGGTCGTTCTCGGCGGCTCCGCGGACGAGGCCGCGGACCTCGTACGGATTTTCAGCAAGGGCCCGGACGAGGATGCGTGGACGCTGCACACCGAATGCCGGGCGCCGTCCGGCGCGGCGGCGCCGGGATCCGCCGAGCATGTGGACCTCGACGGCCTGAGGCGCGAGATGTCGGAGCGCGACGCGGCGACGCTTTACGATGCCCGGGCGGCGACCGGAATCGATCTCGGCCCGAGCTTTCGCACCCTCGGCAAGATATGGACCCGTCCCGGCGAGGCCCTGGGAGAGGTGTCGTTGCCGGAGGCGCTCAGACCCGGCCGGCTGGATGTCCATCCCCTCGTGCTCGACGGGTGCTTCCAGGTCGTGGCCGCGGCGCGAATCCAGGGTTCGGCGGAAGACGAGACCACCTATCTTCCCTTCGGCTGGAAGCGGCTGTGGCTGACGACGGGCGCGCTGCCCGAGCGGATCTTCTGCCACGTCCGCATGAGCGAAACAGCCAGCGCATCGAAAGATGGAGAGGGCGCGCCGGCGGAGGTCCTGACCGGAGAACTGCGCCTCTACGATCCCGACGGAACTCTGCTCGGAGGCCTCGACGGCTACACGATCAAGCGCGCAACGCGCGCGGCGCTATTCGCGGCCGTCGAAGGGGTGAACGACCTGCTCTACGAGGTGGAGTGGCGCGAACGCCCCTTGATCCCGGCTATCGTTCCCGCCGATTTTCTTCCCGATCCCGCAACGGTTGCAGGCGGGCTCGCGCCGCTGGCCGATTATCTGGCGGAAGAGGGCGTTTCCCGCGACGAGCGAACCGCGCTGCTGACGGATATGGAATGGTGGTCGCGCTCCCGCGCGCTCCGGACCCTGGAAGCGCTGGGTTGGCAGCGCACCGCGGGCGAGGTGGTGGAGCCGGAGGAGCTTCGCCAAAGGCTGGGCGTCATCGACGAACACAAGCGCGTGTTCCGCCGGTTGCTCGAGATGCTGGTCTGGTCCGGCGTGCTGGCCGAGGAAGGCGACGGCTTCGTCGTCAAGGTCGGCGACGGCGACCCGCTGCCGGGCGACTTGCCGCCGGATCCCGACGCGGTACAGGACTCGATGGGCGAACGGCATCCGCACGGCATCACCGAGATCGGGTTGTTCGGGCGCTGCGGCGCCGCCTTGCCCGAGGTGCTTCAGGGCCGGCAGGATCCGCTCACCATGCTCTTCAGCAGCGGCTATCCGACCCCGGCCGATCTGTACTTGAAGGCGCCCATCGCGCTCGCGGCCAACCGGCTGCTGAGAGACGCGGTCCGGTCGCTGTTGGCCGGCTTGCCCGCCGACCGGCGCCTCAGGGTGATCGAGGTCGGCGCAGGCACGGGCTCGGCGACCGCGTCCGTGCTGCCGGAGCTTCCGGAAGGCCGGTTCGACTACATGTACACGGATATTTCGGCGGGATTCTTCGCCGAAGCGGAGTCGCGGTTCGGGGACGGCGGCGGAGGCATCGAATACCGGCCGCTGGACATAGAGAAGGATCCGGTCGAGCAGGGCTTCGACGCCCATGGTTACGACCTGTTGATCGCCTCCAACGTCCTGCACGCCACGGTTGATCTTTACGAAACGCTGGATCATTGCCGACGGCTTCTCGCGCCGTCCGGAAAGCTGGTTGCGCTCGAGAACCTGCGCGGTGTGGGCTGGATGGACCTCACGTTCGGACAGTTGGACGGCTGGTGGAGATTTGCCGACGATTACCGGACGAATCATGCCCTGGCGAGTCCCGACGTGTGGCGGCGCGCCCTCGGCGACGCCGGATTCGAAGCGGCGGAAGTGCTGGGCTTGGATGCGGCGCTGCCCGACGAAAAGCCGGATCGCGGCGTGATCGTGGCGAGCGGCCCGGCGGAGGTGTCGGAGCCCGCGGGATCGTGGGTGCTCGTGGCCGATGACGGCGGCGTGGCGGAGGAACTTGCGAACGCGCTCGCGGCGCGCAACCAGACGGTTCTGCTGGCGGCCGATGAGGACGGGAACGGGCCGGGTGCGGCCGGCGCCGGTGTCTTCAGGGCAAGCGTCGGGTTCGAACGGCGCGAATCGTGGGACGCGCTGTTCAAGGAGCTGCCGGACGACATTCCGTTCAGCGGCGTCGTGCACCTTTTGGCGCTCGACGGGCGGGGCGCCGAGGCGAGCACCGCGGAAATCGCCGAAGATACGACACGCGCCGGGGCGAGCGCGCTGGCGATGGTCCAGGGCCTGGCCGACTCCGATTTGGTCCCCTCAAAGGGCGTGTGGTTCGTCACACGGGGCGCGCAGGTGCTGGAGCGGGAGGCTCCCGGAGCGCTTGCCGGGGCATCGCTTTGGGGCTTCGGCAAGGCGGTGGCCCGCGAGGCGGTTCACCTGCAGCCGAGGATGATCGACCTGGACCCGACCCATTCGGCGGCCGCGCCCGATCTCGCCGACGACCTGATGTATCCCGACCCCGAAGACCACATCGCCTACCGTCAGGGAAGCCGCCGGGTCGCCCGGCTGGTCCGGGCGGGCGACGGCCCGGAGCGCCTGGAGCTGCCGGATGACACGGATTGGGTACTGGCGCCGGACCCGGCGGGTGTGTTCGACAAACCCTGCGTGACGCAGCTGCCCGCACGGCCGCTCGAACCGCGGGAAGTTCGTGTTGCCGTCGAGGCTGCCGGGCTCAACTTCTGGGATGTGTTCCGTTCGCTCGGCTTCATGGAGGAAGGAAATCTGGGCCGGGAGATGTCCGGCCGCATCGTCGGCGTGGGGTCGGATGTATCGAACGTCGCCGTCGGCGATCGGGTGGTTGGCCTGGGCTTCGGCGCGTTCGCGCGGGAGATGAACACACACGAGGAACTGGTGGCGGCCGCGCCCCCGGGCATTTCGGCGACCGGTCTTGCCACGATACCGAGTGCATTCGTGTCCGCGGCGTTGTCATTCGAGTTTTCGGGCCTTACGGCGGACGACCGGGTGCTGGTCCACGCCGGCGCCGGCGGCGTGGGCCTCGCGGCGATACAGTTGGTACAGGCCGCCGGCGCGGAGGTCTTCGCGACCGCGAGCGCGCCCAAGCAGGCCTATCTGCGCTCGCTCGGCGTCGAGCATGTATTCGACAGCCGCTCGACCGCGTTCGGCCAGGAGATTCTCGACGTCACGGACGGCGCGGGCGTTACGGTGGTTTTGAACAGCCTGACGAGCGAGGGATTCATCGATGCAAGCCTGTCCTGCCTCGCCGAGGGGGGCCGATTCGTCGAAATGGCCCGGCGGGATATCCTGAGCGAAGAGGAAATGGCTGCGGTGCGGCCGGACGTGGCCTACGCCATTCTGGAACTGGATGTCCTCAAGAAAACCGACCCAGAGTGGGTTGGCCGGGTCCTCAGAAACGTGATGGAACGCGTATCGGAGGGTGAACTCAAACCGATCGTCCACAGCCGATGGCCGCTCGCCGAAGCAGGCGCCGCGCTGGGGTTCATGCGGTCCGGACGGCACATGGGGAAAATCGTGGTCGCCGAGCCGCCGCTCGCAGCAGGCCGTCTGCGGCAGGACCGGACCTACCTCGTGACCGGCGGTCTCGGCGGAATCGGCCTCGCCGTGGCAACTTGGCTCACCGATTGCGGCGCGGGAACGATCGTGCTGAACGGCCGGCGCCCACCCGACGAGGATGCCGAGGAGACGATCCGCGCGCTCAAGGAGCGCGGCGCGACGATCCGGGTGGAACTCGCCGATGTATCCGACTCCGCTGCGGTCGACGAGATGCTGTCCCGAATGGACAGGGAGCTGCCGCCGCTGGCGGGCGTCATCCACAGCGTGGGCGTCCTGTCGGATGGCGCGCTGACGAATCAGACCTGGGACCGGTTCGAGACGGTGCTCTGGCCGAAGATGCTGGGGGCCTGGCAACTGCACCGCGCAACGGCGGACCGCGATCTCGATCTTTTCGTCCTATTTTCCAGCCGTGTCGGCGTTATGGGAAATCCGGGACAGGCGAACCACGCTTCCGCCAATGCGTTCCTCGACCAGCTTGCCGGCTACCGCCGGGCTCTCGGGCTTCCCGGTCAGGCCATCGCCTGGGGCGCCTGGTCGGAAATCGGCGAAGCGGCGGAGCAAAAGGATCGCATCGAGCGGCAACGATCGGCCCTTGGCGGGCGCTGGTTCACGCCGCGGCAGGGAATACGCGCGATGGAAAAGCTCCTCCGCCAGGACATCACAAACTCGGTGGTGATGGCCATGGACTGGTCGGTGTTCGAGGAGGCATTCGAAGACCGCCCGCCCTTCCTGGAGGATCTGTTCGTCGGCGCGGCGGACGAGGAGGCCGGTTCTTCCTCGTCGGAAGACCTGCTCTCGCAACTCGGCGCGACCCCTGCGGCGGGACGCGAGGACCTGCTGGTATCCTTCCTGCAAGGAGAGGTCCAGGCTGTCCTGAGGCTGCCATCCGAGCCGGCGTCCACGGTCGGATTCTTCGATTTGGGGATGGATTCCCTGATGGCGGTCGAACTGCGTAATCGCCTGAACCGCGCCTTCGCGGATACATATTCCGCACCGAATACCCTGGTGTTCGACTACCCGACCATCGCCGATCTCGCACGGCATCTGGTGGACGCGCTGGGCGAGCCCGAGGCAGCCCCCAAGGCGGCCCCGGAGACCAGCCCGGCGCCGGCCCCGGAGGCCAAGCCGGCACCAACCCCGGAGACCAGACCGGCACCGGCCCCGAAGATCAGCCCGGTACGGGCTCCGGAGCCCAGCCCGGTACCGGCCGCCGAAGCCGTGTCCGGGCCAGTCCCGAAAGCCAGCCCGCAACCGCCGGCCCCGCAGCCTGTGCCGCAACCGACGGCCCCGCAAGCACCAGCGCCGCAAGCGGTCGAAGGGCGCCGGGACGATGGAATCGCGATCGTCGGCATGGCGTGCCGGTTCCCCGGCGCACCGGACATCGCGGCATTCTGGCGCCAGCTCGAATCCGGCAGCGATGCGGTGACGAACGGGCGGCAGGACAACGGGTCGTGGACCGGGGTCGCGGGCGACCCCGCGGTCGAGGACGACATTTGGGAGCGGGGCGGGTTCGTCGACGGGATCGACCGCTTCGATGCCGGTTTCTTCGGCATGACGCCGATCGGCGCGAGGATGACGGACCCGCAGCAGCGCCTTCTTCTGGAGACAAGCTGGCGGGCGCTCGAGGACGCGGGGATCGATCCGGATAACCTGAGGGGCAGCCGCACAGGGGTGTATGCGGGGATCGCGCCGAGCGAATACCGCGATCTCATGACCGCCGGCGGCGACGGCCTTAACTATATCGGGACCGCAAGCAGCATGGCGGTCGGCGGCGTCGCGTTCCAGTTGGGCCTCACGGGGCCGGCGATTCCGGTGATGATGAACTGCGCGGCATCGCTGGTCACGGTGCAGCAGGCGGTCTCCGGCCTCAAGGACGGTGCGGTGGACCTGGCCCTGGTCGGCGGCGTGAGCGCGGTTCTCTCGCCGGGGCTGACCAGGGAGATGGCGGCGCTGGGGATGCTGTCACAGCAGGGGCGCTGCAAGACCTTCGACGCCGCGGCGGACGGCTTCGTGCGCGGCGAGGGCTGCGGCATGGTCGTCCTGAAGCGGCTGGCGGAGGCCGAGGCCGACGGCGACCGCATCTGGGCGGTCGTCCGGGGCGCGGCGGTCAACCAGAACGGGGCGGCGGCGGGGCCGACCGTGCCGAACGGCCCGGCCCAGGAGCGGGTGATCGAGGACGCGCTGGCGCAAGCGGGCGTTCAACCGTCGGACGTCGATTACCTGGAGGCGCACGGCGGGGCCTCGGAACTAGGCGACCCGATCGAGGTACAGGCCGCTGCGGCGGTCTATGGCAGGGAGCGGGACGGCGAACGGCCGCTGCTCATCGGTTCGGTCAAGACCAATATCGGCCACCTGGAATCGGCGGCCGGGGTCGCCGCGCTGATCAAGGTCGTCCTGGCCATGCGCCACGGCCTGATCCCGAAACACCTGCATTTCCACGACCCCAACCCGTATCTGGACTGGGACCGGCTGCCGGTGCGCGTGGTGTCGGAAGCGACGGACTGGCCCTCCGCGCCGGACCGGCCGCCGCTCGCCGGGGTCAGCGCCTTCGGGATGTCGGGCGCCAACGCGCATGTGGTCGTGGAGGGCTACGGCAATCCGGGCGACGGGCCGCCCGGCCCGGAGGGCGTCCCGCTGCCGGTCGCCGTCCCGCTGCCGGGCGGCGGCGCGGCGCCGCAACCGGGCGAGGGCCTTGCCGCACGCGAAACGCGGCTTCTGCCGCTTTCCGGCAAATCCGCGCAGTCGCTCCGGAAGCTGGCGGAGCGGTATCTCGTCTGGCTCGACGAACAGGAACGGTTGCTTGCGGGAGACGGTGCCGCGTCCGGTCCGGCCCTCTCGGACATGGCGTGGACCGCCGGCACCGGGCGAAGCCACTTCCCTCATCGCGCGGCCGTGCCGTTCGAGGATTGCGAGTCGCTTCGCGAGGGCCTGCAGGCGCTCGCGGCGGCGGAGGCCGATTCCGGCCCCGTCACGCCGGCGAAGATCGCCTTCGCCTACGCCGGCCTCGGCAACGGCCGAACCGGGATGGCCGAAGCGCTGTATGCGAGCGAGCCGGCGGTGCGGACGGTTCTCGACCGCTGCGAGGAGGTGTTTGGCGAAATACGGGGCGCCTCACTGCTGGACAACCTGTTCGGGCGGGAAGGTTCCGCGGCAAACCCGGACGATCCTCGGTGGTCGCGGCCGGCGGCCTACGCATTCGAATGCGCGCTTACCGCGCTATGGTCGAGCGTCGGCGTACGGCCGGGGGCGGCGCTCGGGCTCGGGGCGGGGGCGCTTGCGGCCGCCCAGGCCGCCGGCGTGTTCAGCCTGGAGGACGGCCTGCGCCTGGCCGCAACCCCGGACGATCCCGACGCGGCACCGGACGACATCGCGCTGGGCGAGCCGACGTTGACTCTCGTCGATGCCGTGTCGGGGCTCGCCGTATCGCCCGACGATGTCCGGGACGCGGCCTATTGGCGCCGGCAGGCGGCGGGAGGGCCCGACTCCGTCGAGAGCAGCGCCGCAACGCTGGCGGCGGCGGGTATCGGCGCGGTTATCGAGATCGGTCCGGACACGGCGATGGGGACGAAGCTGACCGCGGCGTGGCCGGATACGGCCGGGAACGCCGCCGCCCCGGCCGTCCTGTCAAGCCTTGGGCGCCCGCCGGATGGCGAAGCGACGCCCGAGGCACAGCCGAACGGAGGGCCGAATGGCGGCTTCGCGGGCGCGGTCGCCGGGGCCTACGAGGCAGGGCTCGCGGTGTCCTTCGCCGGACTCTTCGCGGGTGAAACCCGCCGCCGGGTGTCGCTGCCGGACTATCCGTTCGAACGCACCCGTTATTGGATCTGATCCACGAACGGCGGGACGCAGCGCCGGGCTAAACCAGGTCGCTGCTGTCGAGAAATTCGCGGAGGGCAGCCGCGCATTCCTCCGGCTTTTCGAGTTGGAGAAAGTGCGTCGTCTCGGGAATGAAATCGTAGTCCACCTTCAGGACTTCACTGAATTCGAAGCTCGGCAGATAGGACCACGGCATGGTCGGATCGGCTCCGATGACCTTGATCGGATAGGAAAGCAGGCCCAGATCGATGAGGGGAAAGAAACTCCGCGCATAGTATGCGAGTTGCGCCTCGAATTCGCGCGGGCATCGAAGCTCGTACCCCTCCCCGTTCGGCGTCTCCCGGAGAATCGTTTGCGCCATGAGTTCCCGGACGCCGGGAACGACGCGCTTGTAGGCCGGGACGTAGCCAAGAAATTCGGAGAATTCCTCTCTCGTCTTGAACCGGTGCCCCCGCCGCCGGATCCTGTCGGCCGCCTCCTCGGCGGCCGCATGAAGCTCCTCCAGACTGGCACCGGGCTTACACAGAGGCGGATCGAACAGGACCAGCGCGGAATAGGGCTCCGAGAACGACATAAGCGGGACAATCGTGGAAAGGGAATGAAAGACGCCGACCGTCAACTTGTTCCCGTAGACCTTGCCGATGGTTTCGAGCATCAGGTCGTGATCGTGAATCAGGGTCGGAAAATTGTGGTTACTGGAACTGCCGACGCTGTTCCAGCCATGGTTTCTGATGTCGTAGACGATCAACTCATAATCGTCTGCGAACAAGGACCAAAAGGGATAATAGAGATCGACCGCAAGGCCGTTGCCGTGGCTCATAACCAGCCGCGGGCCCGATGGATTGCCGTGCTGCCGCAAGGTGGTGACGGTGCCGTCGACGAGATGTACGTCGTATACCGAAAGCGGCTCGGGTATTTCCCACACGACTTCTGCTGTCATGGCAGAAAGACCGGTTTCCCCGGGGCGTCACTCTTCGATCGGGAGCGGACATCGGCGATATCGAAAGCCGTCCCGCGCGGGGAACCCGGCCGCCTCCATTTACTCTCCGTCAGGGAAGATCGCGACAAATTCCCTCGACTGACGGGGCGCAATTAGCCTGCGTTTGCGTCGATATAGTCCGCAAGCAGACGCAGGGTCTTGAACTGCAGGCATTCCTCGGCCTGCAGCGAGAGGTTGTACGCGCCGTTGACTTCCTTGAAGAACGCGACCGCATCCACCGAGGACACGCCGGCATCGGCCAGCTGGGCGTTGAAATCCGGATCGGGACCGAGGCCCAGATGCTGGTTGGCAAGCTCTTTGAGACGATCTTCTGTAGATGACATGGGCACTTCTTCCTTCAATCATGTTCGGCCGACCGGCACGGAAAGCGCCGCATCGAACCGGATGGGAAAAACGGGACGCAACTCCCAGGACATGCGCGGGGCCGAGCCCCGCAACGATTAAGCGACAAAATTATGGTGCAGCATTCCGGCGATGGCAACCCCGTTTGTCGGACGCGCCGGGCCTACCCCGGATTGAATTATGCGGTCCCGTCCAATGCGGAATCTTGCGTGCCAAGGGGCGAGGGGATGCTTATTCCTCTCCCCCTAGGAGAGTTCCGGGCGCTTCCCGGGCGATCGCGGCGGCAAAGCGGGCATTGCCGATATTTTCGAGACGCCACCGGACCTCCGGAGTTTGGGGAAAACTGAAGACCCCCGTCCTTTCGCCCCGAACCATGCCCGGCGGGATCGATCGACAGGCCGGCGCCGACCGCCTTGATCGCCGCCTCTTTCAGGGTCCAGAGGCGGTAGAACAGTTCGACCTTCTCCCGGCCGCGCGACTTCTCGAGTGCCGTCCGTTCCTTAGGCGCGAACACCAGCCGTATATATCCGTCCAGATTGCGCTTCGTCGAACGCTCTTCCACATCCACGCCGATCCGGCCCTCCGGCGCGAGAGCGATCACGCCCTCCGGCGAGAGAGCGATCAGGCCGTGCCGGCCGCTGTGGCTGACGTTGAAGGCGACCGGCGCGGGATCGCCGCCGACCCGGGCGAACGGCTTGCCGAATTTCGCCGTTTCGAACGAAAGCTCGGCATTGCCGCAGCCGAGTTCGCGGCAGAGCAGCGATCGGAGCGCCGCGCGGCAGAGCGTGAATTCGCGGCGCGGCCGGGGATACAGGAACTTCTCGCGGCGCGACCGCTCCCGGGCGTCGAGCCAGCCGAGCGCCTCCCTCTCGCGCGGGCCGTCGGGCGTCAGGTCGACGTGAACGACCGCGGCATCGCCCGTTTCATGGATCGGACGCCCCGCCGGCGGGAATGCCTCAAGCGCTGGTTGCATCCGCCGAACATACCACATGGGCCGGCGCGATGGAACGGCGAAACCCGGCCGCCAGCCCCGGCCCCGAAGGCTGTACCCCGGCGGGAGTAGACATGTTCACGAGACCCGACTGCATCCGATCTGGCTGCAAAAACTTCGCCGTGCTAAATGGACGGGATATGTCTTCCGTCCCAAGGTAAAATCGTGCGGCCGGTTTCTTCCCACGCAAGCTGCCGCGTCTCCGATCGCCCATGGCGCCCGCGCCCCGGGATGCGGGAAGGGCTCGAATAGGATGGATCGTTACCGCCTGAACTACGACCTCGACACTCTGCGCGGCGATGTCTTTGGCGGCGTCACGTCGATGATCGTGGCGCTGCCGGTCGCCCTCGGCTTCGGCATCGCTTCCGGGATGGGCGCGGCGGCGGGGCTCTACGGCGCCATCGCCGTCGGCTTCTTCGCCTCGGTGTTCGGCGGCACGCGCTCGCAGATTTCCGGTCCGACGGCGCCGATGACCGTCGCGATGGCGGTCGTGCTCACCAGCCACGCGGACAGCCTCGCCGAAGCCCTGACGGTGGTCGTCCTTGCGGGCTTTTTGCAGGTGCTTCTGGGGGTGTCGAGAATCGGCCGTTTCGTGGCCTACACGCCCCATGTGGTCGTATCCGGCTTCATGTCCGGCATCGGGGTCATCATCATGTTGATGCAGGCGCTGCCGCTGCTTGGCGCCTCCGGCGCGACGGGCGGCCCGATGGGCGCGGCACGGGCGCTTCCAGCGGCGGTAAGCGGCATCGACGCCAGCGCGTTCGCCATCGGCGCTCTCACGCTTGCGGTCGGGTTTCTCTGGCCGCGCAGGTTCTCGCGTTTCGCGCCCGGCCCGCTCGTGGCGCTGGCGGCGGGAACGGCTCTGGGCGTGTTGTGGTTCACCGAAGCGCCGGTCATCGGCGCGATCCCGGTCGGGCTGCCGGCCCTGCAACTCGGTCTGCCGTCGGCCGAATTCCTGCTGCACGCCCTCCAACCGGCGATCATCCTCGCCCTTCTCGGCTCGGTCGACAGCCTCCTGACCTCCCTGGTCGCCGATGCAATGACCGGCAACCGCCACAACCCCGACCGGGAACTGATCGGCCAGGGAATCGGCAACATGGCCGCGGGGCTGATCGGCGCGCTGCCGGGCGCCGGGGCGACAATGGGCACGGTCACCAACATCCGCGCCGGAGGATCGACGCCGGTGTCGGGTGCGTTGCGCGCGCTCCTCCTGTTTGCCCTGGTATTGGGCCTCGGGCGGCTCGTCGAGCCGATTCCCCTGGCCGCACTGGCCGGGGTCCTGATTAAGGTCGGCTGGGACATCGTCGACTGGCGCATGCTCGCCCGGCTTCACCGCCTTCGGCGCGAACACCTCTTCGTGATGCTCATGGTGCTTTGCCTCACGGTGTTCGTGGACCTGATCACCGCGGTCGCCATCGGACTGATCGCGGGCGGGATGGTGCATGCCCGGCGGCTGGAACGGCTGGAGCTGGACAGCGTGATTTCGGTGCCGCTGCTGGACGCGACCTTTTTCGCCGGGGAAGAAACACCGGCGGACGCCGATCCGCACGCGGCGCGGGTCGGGATGGCGGCGCTGAGGGGCACGTTGAGCGTCGCCTCGTCTCACAAGCTGGTCAGCGTGATCGGACAGGACATCAAGGAGCACGAAGTCGTCATCTTCGACTTCTCGGACACCGTCTATATCGACGACAGCGCCGCCATGGTGATCGGGCAACTCCTGGAAATTGCCGCGATGTCCGAGACGGAGTGTATCGTCATGGGCCTCGGCGACGACGTGGCCGCAACCCTGCACAGCCTCGACATCCTGGGCGAACTTCCGGCCGGGCGGATCGTCGGCACGATGGACGAGGCCCGCCGCGCCGCACGGGAAACGCTCGAATTCGGTGCCGCGGACCGGCGTGAATGAAGCCTGCCGCGAGCGTTCAGCCGGCGGGCTGGCCGCCTTCCCTCTCTAGATCCGCACGAACCGCCGCTGGTCGCATGCGGTCGGCGGTTCCCGCAGCCCGTAGAGCTCCACGAAGGTGGAAACTTCCACCAGGGACAACACGAGCAAGTGGAGGCGCCGGTCGGGGGCGGACATTTCCCCGCCCCGGTTTCCGTCCAAATGATCCAGCGCCTCGTCGATCCGCCCCATCATGGCGTCGTAGAACGATCGTATCTCGTCCGCCGAACTCGCGAGCCTTCGGTCCACGCGCTCGCGTTCGGTTTCCAGCGCCCAGCCGAGATGCGGCTCCAGGTCTGCAAATTCCGCCGGCAGGCCCGGCATCCTCACAGCTCCCCGCCGACGAAATTTTCCACCACCTTGTGGCGATGACGCAGGATGATCTCGGAATCCTGAAGGACCATGTGGGACTTCGCGCCCGAGGCCAATCCCGCGTAAACCCTTTCCGCGGCGAACACATCCTCCTGGAGGATGTCCAGCGAGATGCGCCTGAACGCTTCCTGGCGGAAGCGGTCCCTGACGGACAGCGGTTCCTTGAAATGGAAGCGCACCTCCCAGTGCGTCCGGCCCACCTCGACCGGCCAGACGGTGAAGGTGACGCAGGCGGTGGTCCGGGCGAGCCTGACGACTTCGATGGTGAGGTTGGGAAACAGCGTGTACTGGTCGAAATCACCGGTCATGCCGGGAACCTGGAAGTCGGGCGTCTTTTGGAGGTCGGCGCCCAAGGCCATGCGCAGCGGAGTCACCGTCCGGTACGACGGAAAGTTCACGGCGCTGAAGTTGTGGCAGTCGTAGAGGCGCACATCCCGGTAACGGTGGTGCCCCCCGGCATTCTTCACGAAGTCCCTGCCCATGATTTGGCGATGCAGAATGGGCAGGTGGTAGAACTCGTTCTGTCCGTCGAAGAGCAGCTTCCAGTTCGCGTTGACGTCGACCCGGTAGGTGTAGGTCCGCTTCAGTTCATGAAACGGGCAGCCGTCCAGCGGTTCCATGATTTCGCCGAGATAGTCCGCAAGGGTCTCCGGCGGATCGGCGGCCAGGTTGACGAAAATGAAACCCTTGTGAATGCCGGTGTGTACCGGCGAGAGGCCGAGGCGGGTCTTGTCGAGATCAAAGAAGTTCTCCTCGTCCGGGACATTGACGAGGCGGCCCGTGGCATCGTACAACCAGTGATGGTATGGACAGAGGACTTTCACCCCCCCCCCCCCGCCTTTCCGTCGTCCCGCACCATGCGGGTGCCCCGGTGCGAGCAGACATTGTGGAAGCCGCGAACCGTTCCGTCCGGGCCCCGGACGATCAGCACGGATGCGCCGCAGGCCGGGATGTCGCGGGCGAAATAACCGCCCGTCTCCGGGAGGTCTTCGAGGCGCCCGACGTTGAGCCATGTTCGGCCAAAGACGCGCTCCCGCTCCCGTTCGAAGTGCGCCTCCGAGACATAGGGTTCGGTGGATAACGGCCCGGTTCCGAGATCGGGGTATTTTTCGGCCCACTGCCTGTCCCGCGCAACTGTGTCCATCAACGAAGGTCCTCCCGGCGGTCTCCGGCGCAACCATCCCTTGAATGCCTCCCCGTGTAAAGGGGTATCACGGGAAGCGTGTCCGGCCGGTATCCCCGAGTCCGACGAGACGGCCACCGGCATTGTAATTATATATTATATAAGATAGAATTTGACTCGATTTTCCCGTTGTGCATATTCACGGGAGTCGCAGTGACCGCATGCTTCGAGGGCGACTTCGAGCACCGTGTACGGGACCTGTAATGGTATCGGAATAGGGGGAGGCACGATGGCAGAAGAAATCAAACCGCGGTTTGAATTCAGGGCCTGGGCGAAAAACTTCGGCAAGGTTGAAGAGCAATTGAGAAAGCTCTCGCCCTGCGAGATGATCCGGGAAAGTTCCGAGATTTATGTCGTTTCGGCCGGAAACGACGAAAACAATACAAAAATCAGGGACAAACTCATGGATATCAAGGTCTTTGTCACCGAGAAAGAAGGCCTCGAGCAATGGAATCCCCGGATGAAGGGCGAATTCCCGATGAAGGCTTCGATGCTCGAAGAAGACGTCTTTCCGGCATTTGAAGTGGAGATGCCCGGCCTCGAACGGGACGAATATACCCTCGACCAATATCTCGACGAGGTAATCCGTCCCCATTCGCAGCTTGCCCCGGTCAGCGTTTTCAAGCGGCGTTTCGCCTTCACGATCAATGACTGCATCACGGAGATCGCCGAGATCGAAATCAATGGCGCCGGCCTTCAGACCGTGGCCGTCGAATCCGTAGACGTCCCGGCCATCCTGAAAGCCAAGGACATGCTCGGTCTCAACGATTACGAGAACGTCAATTATCTGAGGGCGATCAAGCGGGTCATCGGGATGGAGCCTCTTCCCGAGTAGCCGGCGCCGGGCGGACCGCCGGCGTCCCGGGAGCCCGCACACTCGCTGGATTCGGACAACTCAAGGACTATGGAACCATGGCCAAGGAAATTGAACGGAAATTCCTCGTCGCCGACGATGCTTGGAGAGAGTTGGCGGAAGGAACCTCGTACCGGCAGGGTTATCTGTCGACCGTAAAGGAGCGGACCGTCAGGGTTCGGACCATCGACGACAAGGGATACATGACCGTAAAGGGAATCACGGTTGGCGCTACGCGCGCGGAATACGAGTATGAAATACCGGCCGCCGAGGCCAATGAGATGCTCGACAGCCTTTGCGAGCAACCGATCATCGAGAAGAAGCGGTACAAGATCCCGCAGGACCAGTTCGTCTGGGAAATCGACGAGTTCGGCGGCGTGAACGATGGCCTCATCGTCGCCGAGATCGAACTCGAGGACGAAAATCAGGAGTTCGGAAAACCGGACTGGATCGGCGAGGAGGTCACCGGAGACCCGCGGTATTTCAATTCCAACCTGATCGCCAAACCCTTTTCGACCTGGTAGGCCCCCATCCGACGGGTCCGGCGGGAAATCCGCGACGCCCGCCGCGTGGTCCCCGCCGGGCTGCATTGGCGGGCCGATCGGGGCTCGTTTCCGGCGCGTTTGTCTCAGGTTTCGCTGTCGCCCAGCTTGGCGGCTTTTTTGGCCCGGTAGCTCTTGTAGACCGGCAACAGGAACAGCGCCAAGGCGATGAGCAGCATCGTCGCCGCCAGGGGCTGTGTGATGAAGACCGTCGGCCCGTCCATCATGACGGCGCGGCGGAAATTTTCTTCAAGCAGGCTCCCGAGGACGATTCCGAGCACCACCGGCGCCACGGGATAATCATACCGCTTGAATATCCAGCCGATCACGCCGAACGCAAAACACGCGCCGACGTCGAAGAAGGAGTTTCGCACGGCGAAGCTGCCGATCAGCGCAATCGCCAGGATCATCGGGTAGAGAACGCTCGCCGGCACCTCGACGACCTTGGCGAAGAAACGCACGCCGAACAGCCCCAGTATCAGCATCACGGCGTTGGCGATGATCAGGGCGGCAAATATTCCGAAGACGATTTCGGGGTTGCTCTGGAACAAAAGCGGTCCCGGCGTAATATCGTGAAGCTGCAATGCGCCGATCAGCACGGCGTCGGTGGCGCTGCCGGGGATGCCCAGTGCGAGGAGCGGAATCAGGGCTCCGCCCACCGAACTGCTATTGGCGGCTTCCGACGCGGCGACACCATCCATCGCGCCCTTGCCGAATGTTTCGGGTTCCCGGCTTGTTCGCTGGGCGATGTTGTAACTGATAAACGATGCGATCGTCGCGCCGGCACCGGGGAAAATCCCGATCACGGTTCCCAGAATCGAAGACCGAACGACGGTGTATTTCGTTTTCCAGGATTCGGCGAAGGTGGGGAAATTTCCCGATACCTTGTCGACGACTGCCGATCCGAATTCGCCTCTTTCGAATGCCGTGAACACCACGCTGAGCGCGAACAGGCCGATCAACGCCGGTATCAGGCTGAAGCCGTCGTAGAGCGCATCGACGCCGAACGCATAGCGGGATACGCCTGAAATCGGGTCAAGGCCCACGGTATTGATGAGCAAACCGAAAAGAACGGCAACCATGGCCTTGGCGACATTGCCGCCGCCGAGCGATCCGACCGTCGTCAGGCCGAAGATAGCGAGAGCGAAGTAATCGGCCGGATGGAACGTGACCGCCAGTTTAGCCAGCGGAACGGCGAACACGATTAGAATGAAAACCCCGAAGATTCCGCCGATGGTCGAAGCGATCAGGGACATGCCAAGCCCCTTTCCGGCCTCTCCCTTCAACGTCAACTGATAGCCGTCGATGGCGGTTGCCGCGGCGGCCGGTGTGCCCGGCGTGTTGATGAGGACCGCGGTAATCGAGCCACCGTAGTTGGAGGAAATATAGATCGAAACCAGAAGAATTATGGCCAACGCCGGAGACATCGTGTAGCTGAATGGAACCAGCAGGGCGACACCGGTTGAGGGCGACAAACCGGGCATGGCGCCGACCATGATGCCGACGACGACCCCGACGACAATGACCAATAGCGGTTTCCACCCCATCAGCGTGCCGAAGCCGAATATCAGATTGTCGATCAGTTCCATCATTGCCGCCTATGGTGGTGATACCTCAACCCTGTCGCCGGCCCGGCCGGCTACCCGGCTTCGGCAAAGGTTCGGTAGATAAGTGACAACCTTTCCGTCATCCGTTTGTTGTAAATTTTGTTTACGGTGGTTTCCGGCAGAAACGACCATTGGCCGCTTTCGCGAGCCAGCGCTTCCGCGACCTGCCATTTGTAGACGAAGGACTTGCCGGAGAGCCGCTCAACGGCCTTCACGCGTTCCGGACCCAGCCACTTTCGGTCTTTCGCCGTCAACTTCCCGGGCTCTATTTTGATACGGGCAATTTCGGAATATCTCAGGATCTGCGATTCCTGAAAATCCGACAGCTCGGTGAGTTCGCGCAACTTGCTTCGGAACGCGACGGCCGACTTGAACTCGCGGTCTTCGATATCCCTCAAATCCTCGGCCGGGAGAACCAGTACGACGGCCTTGTCCAAAACCGTGGACGACAGAGCGTAGCGAACCTCGCTGTAGGCTTTCTGGTTGAAGACGTTTTGCAGAAAGAACAGCCCGACAAAGCAAACGAGAGCCGAGATCAGCGGCGTCGCGATCCAGCCGGCGCCGATGTTGCCAAGGACGTTCCATCGAATGTTCTTGCCTCCCTGCAAGAGCCCGATGCCGACGACGGCGCCGACCACTGCCTGGGAGCTCGACACGGGCACCAGCGGAATGGTCGGCAACCCGTTTCTCGCCAGCAAGTTTTCAAGTCCTTCGGAAGCGAAGAGGAATAGGACGATCGAATGAGAAATCACCACCACCCAGGCGGCGACCGGCGACATGGGCAATAGGCTGCCGCCGACCGTCAACATGACCTTTTTCGAGTAGGTGAAAACGCCGACCCCGATAGCGATGGCGCCAACGAGGAAAAGCTGTTGAACGCTGGTGACGGTCAGCAAATTGGCGATTTCGAACTCGGTAAACGGCGAAACAGAAACGAAGACGCCCATGACGTTGGCGATGTTATTGGCGCCCAAGCTATAGGCCCCGAAGGCGCCGGCGAATATGAGGGCGGCTCTGGTATAGGCATCGAGACGCAAAAGATGGAAATTGGCCCATCCAAGCACGCGCCGGGTCAGCCGGTACAGGGGCGCCGCGATGGCGGCGGCGAGCACCGGACAGGCGACCCAGGTGGCGAGAATCTTCAAGAGTGTGTCGGTATCGGTGATGGTTCCGCTGAACAGGTTCCATCCAACGATGGCGCCGACGATCGACTGGCTTGTTGAAACCGGAAGGCCCAGGCGAGTCATCCCGTAGACGGTCAGGGCGGCGGCAAGGGCGGCCATGAAGGACCCGCCCAACGCATTGATCGAGCCAAGTTTGCCCAGCGTGTGGGCGGCCCCGGCGCCGCTGATGACCGCGCCCAGAATGACGAATATCGTGCAGACGGTGGCCGCCGTCGCGAAACTGACCATGCGCGTGCCGACGGCGGTTCCGAACACGTTCGCCGCATCATTGGCGCCCAGCGACCATCCGAGGAAAAGGCCGCTGGTCAGAAACAGGAGGACTACCACATCCATCGGTCGGCGGTCCCTCTGTCAAACGCTCCGTTTGATGGTGTGGATTGCCAGCGAATCGGCGATGTCCTCCGCTTCATTTGCGAGCTCGTCGATGCGTTCGGTGAAATAGCGCAAATGTACCTTTTCTACTTTCGGCAGATCCGACGAGAAGATTTGTATCTTCAGCTTGGTGCTGATTTTGTCGGCTTCGGTTTCATAGAACAAAACCTTGGAGTTATGGTCGCGCACCGCTTCGATATTACGGAAAAAGGCACGTGCGGACATGACGACCGAGTCGACGGAAGAGATCACGGTTTCGGTCAGGCGAAAGAAACCCTTGTGGTACTCGGTGGGAATCTCCGGCCTCTCGATGGCGAAGCGATAACAGTTCGCCTGCATGATGTTGATGAGGTTGTCCAGGTCTTCAAGGAGTTTCAGCACGTCGCCCCGGAGGTCGGGGATCAATGTCTGTTCGTAAAGCTGGGCCTCGATGTTGCGGCGCAGTTTGTCGCCGTTGGTTTCTACGGCGTTGACCTGGTTCGTGGAGGCCTCGAAGTCTTCGCTGTAACCGTCTTCGAGGTATATCTTGACGGCGTGCTGAAATATCAGTGAAGCCTCGTTTATACAATCCAGGAACTCGTCGATCTGATTTTCGAGAAACCGCGTCTTCATGAAAAGGCCAGGGCTTTTCGCCAACTTCGTTCTCCTCAATCAAAATCGCGGCACACCTGAACCAGAAGAACCGCGCAGGGATCTCGACATTCAGATCGGCCTTTAGATCGATTTCCTAGTCGTCTCGACGACGGACTCGACACCGCGACCTCGGCTCGAAACTACCCCGATTCGTCGCCGTGGGTGGCACGATATCGATATTCAAGTCGAATGACTTAATGGCAACCACGTTTGCCAAAAATGTAAAGCCCCCGCGTCGTACGCGTCAATAATATAATATATAATTTATAATTGACGCCGTCGGCGTCGATGCCTTATCCCTATCCCGGCCCGGAAGGCAGGGTGATGCCCGTGCGATGGCCGGACGTCTGGACAGCGATTTCGGGAAACGTTTGTTTGAAGGAATTTCGACGGCTAGAACATGGAAAAACCTAGTAGAAACCGCTCATACTCGTCTTCGAATGCCCGGCCAAATCCGGATCGTGAGTCCATGGCAAACCCGCCGCTGCTGCCATCTTCCCGGCCGCTCTTTTCGCAGATCAAGCACATGATCGTCGACCGCATCAAGGCCGGCGAGTTCAATGTCGCGGAACCGTTACCGAGCGAAACCGAGTTTGCTCGATACTACAATGTCAGCCAGGGTACCGTTCGCAAGGCGATTGCCGAGATCGCCGCCGAGAAGCTCGTCGTCCGGTTCAGGGGAAAAGGCACGTTTGTCGCCTCACATACCGAGGAGCGCGAGCACTCCCATTTTTTTCACATTGTCGGCAACGACGGCGTCAAGAAACTTCCCGGAACCAAGCTCCTGACTTGCGTCCGCCGCAACGCAACCAAGGAAATGGAAAAACGGCTGAACCTGAAGAACGGCGAAGACGTGACCGTTGTCGAAAGGCTGCGTATCATCGATGACCTGCCCATCATTTTCGAGACCATAGTCGTTTCCCAGAAGACTTTTCCGGACCTGCGCTCGGTACTGAACGAAACCGTACCCAACGAGCTCTATCCGCTCTACGAGGCCGAGTATCAAACCCGAATTGTTCGTGCCGAAGAATGCATCAGCGCAATTGTCGCGGGCGCACGGAATGCCAAGCATTTGAATGTTGATATCGGAACACCGTTGTTGCAGATCGATCGCGTGGCGTTCTCAATCGAAGAAATTCCGGTGGAATGGCGGCGCAGCCATTGCAATACCGCGAACAATCACTATCAGAACACCCTCAACTGACCCCACGGATGAGACTCCGGGAGATCGGAGGACGTGCTGCTAGATTCGGGTCATGGATTGTCGGCACCGCAAAGCGATTCCGACAATCCGTGATCGGCTCTAGGGTGCCGCGGCCGGCCCCGGGCGTCGCGGCGCGCTATTCCAGAAAGGGCTTGAGGATCGGGCCGATCGGCAGCGGGATGAAAAGAATTTTCACGAAGACGATATAAGAAAAGGCCGGCCAGCAGAAAGAAACGATCAAGATGACCAGGTGGTTGCGGTAGGCCAAGACGTACATGGAGCCGATCAGAAAAACAAAGGTACTGACGAAATATCCGATCATGCCGATCGATACCAAGTACACGATCAGCCAACCGACAAACAGCAGGACGAAACCCACCCGGCCGGGAATCGGGTCCGGTTCGCCCCGCCTCAAAGATGCCTGTACGATGAGGACGACGCAAAAGGCGGTCGTAAACGCAATCCACAGGAACGGAACGGCGGCCGGTCCCACGTTCTCCCCTTTGGGAAATTCCAGTGACTCGAAAAAACCAACGACCGCCAACGACAGGATAATGACCGGCAGCAGCAGATTGCCGAGATAGCTACGCCGTTCGCCGGATGAGCCGTTTGTCGTCACGTTGATTCCTGTCCCGGAGCGCCGCCGCGGACACAAGACCGGCCGCAGGAATATTCCACTCCTGCGGCCGGCAACTTTGCGCTTGAAGGTTTGTCGACCATAACAAATCAGCGATCAAAGAAGGCCCCACCCTTCGACGGGCTCGGAATGAAGGGTGGGCTGGTGACCGGTTCTGATCGAAAATTGCGCTAAGGATGGAAACCGGGAGCTATTTCAAAATCCCCGCTTCCTTCGCCCAACTCTCCACTTCGACCATGTCCTTCTTGATGATGCCCAAGAACTCCTTGTGTTTGACGAGCACGGGATCGATGCTGGATTTCTTGACATGGGCTACCCATTCGGGGTCCTTGCTGATCCGTTCGAACAGAGAATTCCAAAATTTTCCAGCATCGGCGGGAATGCCGGCCTTGATCGCGAATCCGCGCCACATGATTTCGCGGTCCAGACCCTTAATTCCCAATTCCTTGAATGTCGGCGCATCGGGAAATGCAGGAAGCCTTTCCGGACGCGACAACGCCGCGACCTTGAGTTTGGGTTGCCCTACCGTGTCCCTGGGATTGCCGACATAGGCGACGCCGCGGCCACCCAGCAACTCGACCACCGCCCTCTTGCCGCCCTTGAACGGGATATATTGAGCCGTGATTCCGGCAGCCTTCCAGGTTTTCATGGCCATGACATGATCGAGCCCGCCGGCCGCCGGCCCGACCCAGATCTGCTTCTGTCCCTTGGCCGCCTTAGCCTTTGCGTCGGCGACGATCTGTTGCCAAGTATTAACCGGCAGGTCGCGGTTCGTGATGATGGCCTCCGGGTCCGACTGGTTCATCGCCAGCCATTCGAAATCCTCTACCTTTACATCGCTTTTTGCGGTGACGATCTTGTAGATTTGCGATTTCGTCGTCGCCATCAGAAGGTAACCGTCGGCAGGCTGGGAAAGAACGTGCTTCATGGCGACCAATCCGCCGGCTCCGGTCCTGTTCTTGACCACGAACTTCGCACCGGTCAGCCGTTCTGCGATGATGGCGATTTTTCGTGAGTCCACATCAGCGGCGCCCCCGGGCTTCATATAGGCGACGATGGTAATGGGTTTCACGGGAAACTCCGCCTGAGCGGATTTCACGGCACCGGAAACAGCAATGCCCAGGATAGCCAATGTAATAGGGATAGATCGGAAAACCGTTGTCATTGTCGTGTCCTCCTCCTCAATGAATGGTTCCGCGCTTTCGATGCGGAGGCCATAATCTTATTCCGGTCGGCCCGCATTCTCAATTTTTTCTGTAGCCGGGTTCTCTTCCGAGAGCCTGGTTGGAGCCGGGAAGAATACTAACATATAAAAAATAAATTATATACTTAGTTATGCGCGGCGGGTCTGCATTTCGGCTCGACGCAATCCGTGAAAATACCGAAAAACGACTAGGCCGCGGGTTCGGAGTTGGTTGCTTATTTCAGCAAAAAAGGCTGGGAAATCGGATGATTGCAGAGTGTTGGCCCTGATCATCTCGGCTGCGCCGCGCAATGCTTTCTCGGTTGCTCTCGACACATTGCCGATGACTTGTGCCTCCCGCCCCAGGAACCGATGAGCTCAGACGACGGCGGGCCGATCGACGGCGTCGGCTTCCTCGCCTATGTCGAGCAGCAACTCGTCCCCCTCAAGCCCGGCGCGACATTGTCATCTCAGGTCACAAAACGAAGCTCGGTCAATTCGGCACGAAATGACCTTAACTGACCGAACGGACAATCTCGGAAGCCGCAAATCCAAGGCGGTCCGTGCCGGCCGCTGCAGGCGGCAAGCGTGCGAAGCGGGCCCGTTCCGCGCGGGACGGCCGGGAGCCCCTCGGCATCGCGCGGTGGAGACTCTAGAATTTGCCTTTCTCGATCCGGAAAATGTCCGGGTTTCCGGTGTCTTCGATATAGGAAAGCCAGAGCGACACAACCCGGTCCTTCGGTCCGGGTTTCTCCTCTCCCTTCCCTTCCGCGCCGGGGACTTTCCTGCTGATCAGCTGCAGCAGCACCATTCGTCCCCGTTCGTCGGTTGCGCGAAAGACAATGAAGGCGCCGTCATCCACGCGCGTATTCATCACCGTCTTCCCGGCCTCGAAGCCCAATTGACGGAAATATTTCCGAAGGACGTTGGCGGTCGTCACCAACGCCTGCGGGTCCGGCTCGTCGGTTACCGGGGATCCCCACAGAATATTGACCTGAATCAGCTTTTTCCGCTTGTAGCCGTGAATATATACGACCTGAGCCGGTTCACTGTCGGGAAAGATTTCCGTGACCGTCGCCACCAGGCTGGACGTCCTGTCCTCCTTATTCGGCCGCTCGAGGATATCTTCGCGTCGAAGCCGAAAATCGCGCCGCATGGCCTTCAGCGTTTCGGACATGGACATGCCGAAGCGGGCCGAACGAAATCCCTCCACCTGCGGACCGGCGGTTTCCCTGACGGCATTGCCTTCCCGCGCGGAACCCTCCGCGGCGGCGTTGATGCAAAATGCGCCGATCAGCGCAACCAGGGCGGCGGCGGCAAGGACAGGCGGCGTCCGGACGACAGTCTTTCGCATCGGCGTCTTTCTCCTTCTCGAGCGTTCCGGCATGGGAACCCTCATGGCTTTCGAATATCGGCTGGCCGCTCTTCGCCGTTGGAGTCCGTTGCGGGCGGCGGCGTCAGCAACGGGAAGGGCGTTTCGAACACATTGATCGCATACGGGTTATCGATCGCACCGGCCGCGGCCCCCCGGAATACCGGCTTGAACGGGGAGAAGGCCGCGTCGGCGGCTGTCGCCGGGCGCGGCGCCGAGGCCAGCGTCCCCGACAGCGGCAGCGCGGTCAGCTCGGCGAGGGTTCGCGTCCCGGCGCCGGTGCCCAGAATGGTATAGCCGTTGAGCCTGTAGGAGCCCGGCCCCCTGTTGTGGATGAGCGTCTTGTCGGCGGCGCCCTGCCCGCCGACTCCGCCGACCGTCCCGTCCAAATCGGCGTCCATCGCCTCGATCGTGAGCGAGCCGACCACTACTCGGCCTCGTATATTCTTGGTTTTTATCTTCGCGAAGGTGTCGGCATAGAGAGTGTCCGATCCGAAATTGGTCGTTCCGGTTCCCGAAAGCTGTTCGAAGGAAGCGACGTTCATCGAGGCGTTTACCGTGACGTCATGGGCCCTGACGACCGTCAGCGCGCGCCCGGCGCCCTCCACCGCGCCGCCGAAGGTGATCGAGCCGGCCGCGCCGTCGCCGTCGGCATCGGCGTCCAGCCTCACGTCGGTATTGAGGTTTACCGCGCCGGTGAAGCCGATGTCTCCGTCCCGGCTGCCGTAGGTCGCCCCGTTCAGGTTGATGTTCGTCGCCGTCACGGAAATCGCGCCCGTCGTCGACACGCTCATCAGCGACACCGTGCCGCCGGTCACCGTCAGGCTGGCCAGCGGGCTGTCGCCGGTTCCGGCCGCGCCGGAGAACGTCACCGGGCCGGCGCCGGCATTCAGCGTCAGGGCGTATGTTCCGCTCACCGTCGATCCGAAGTTGATGCCGTCCGCCGCGTTGCCGCTGCTGGTCAGCGTTACGTCGCCGGCCAGCGTTAACGCCCCCCCGTAGTTGAAACTGCCGCTGTTATAGCTCCCCGCCCCCAAGGTAATATTGCCCGTCACATTCACATCGCCCGTGACGGTGTAACCGCCCGTCAACGCCACCGTCGCGTTGGGCCCGAGCGTCGTCAGGCTCCTCAGCGCCGTCGTGCCGCCTATTGCCTCGTCCACCGTGATGCTTCCGGCATCCGCATCGAGCGTCAGCGACCGCAATCCGCTCGCGTCCCCGTCCACGGTCGAGGTGAAATGGATATTCCCGTCGGTGGCGTCATTGTCCGCGTCGCTGTCCACCGTCACGTCGGCATGCAGGTCCACCGGGCCGGTGAAGGTGATGTTGCCGTCCTGGCTGGTGTAGGTCGCCGCGTTCAGGTCGATGTTGGTGCCCGTCACCGAGATCGCCCCCGTCGCCGAGACCGCGGCAAGGTCGATCTGGCCGCCGCTCACCGTCAGGCTGGTCAGCGCCGTCGAGCCCCCCACCGCGCCGGAGAACGTCACCGAGCCGCCGTCCGCATCCACCGTCAGCGTCTGAGCCCCGTTGATGGTCGAGGAGAAGCTGATGTTGCCGTCCGTCCCGTCATTGTCCTGATCGCTGTCAACCGACACGTTGACGAGCAGGTCCACCGGGCCGGTGAAGCTGATGTTGCCATCCTGGCTGGTATAGCTCCCCGCGTTCAGGTCGATGTTGGTGCCCGTCACCGAGATCGCGCCGGTCGTCGCCACCGTGTTCAGGTCGATCTGCCCGCCGCTCACCGTCAAGCTGGTCAGCGCCGTCGAGCCCCCCACCGCTCCGGAGAACGTCACCGAGCCGCTGCCCGCATTCACCGTCAGCGCACGCCCGCCGTTCACCGTCCCGTCGAACGCGATGTTGCCCGCCCCGGTGCCGCTCGATACCGTCAGCGCCCCGCTGCCCGTCAGCGTCACCGCGCTGTTGAAGTCGATCGATCCCGTCGTCATCACGTTCGCGGCCAAGCTGATCCCGCCGCCGCCCGTCACATTCAGGCTGGTCAGCGCCGCCGAACTCCCGACCGCGCCGGAGAAGGTCACCGAGCCGGTGCCCGCATTCACCGTCAGCGCCTGGCCGCCGTTCACCGTCGAACTGAAGGCGACGTTGCCGCCGCCCGTACCGCTGTTCACCGTCACCCCGGTGTGAAGATCGACCGGACCCGTGAAGGTGATGTTGTCCCCGCTGGTCGTATAGGTCGCCCCGTTCAGGTCGATGTTCGTGCCCGTCACCGAGATCACGCCCGTCGTCGAGACCGCGGCGAGGTCGATCTGGCCGCCGCTCACGGTCAGCGTCTTGTTGGTCCCGGTCAGCGTCACCGCGCCCCGAAGCTCCACCGCGCCCGTGCCGCCCGTCAGCGTCAGCGACTGCGCCCCGCCGATCGCCCCGGTGAAGAGAAGCTTCCCGCCGACCGAAGCGCCGCTCGACACCGTCACGCCGGAGCCGTGGTCCAGGTCCACCGGGCCGGTGAAGGTGATGTTGCCGCCCTGGCTGTTGTAGCTACCCGCGTTCAGGTCGATGTTCGTGCCGTCTATGTCGATAAGCCCGCTGGTGAACACGCCCGCCAAGTCGATCTGCCCGCCATCGACCGTCAGGCTGGTGAGCCGGGTCGCCGTCGTCCCCACCGCGCCCTTGAACTCCACGTCCCCCGTGCCCGCATCCACCGTCAGAGACCTCGCCCCGCCGACCGTCCCGCTGAAGGTGATGTTCCCGCCGGCCGCGCCGCTCGTCACCGTCAGCGCCGCGCTGCCCGACAACGTCACCGCATCGCCGAAGCCGATCGCGCCGCCGGCGGTCGTCACGCTCGTCACGCCCGAACCCAGCGTGATCCCGCCGCCGCCGTTCACCGTCAGCGCATTGGCCCCGCTCAGCGTCACGTTGCCGCCCAGCGTCACGGAACCGCTGCCCGCCTCTACCGTCAGCGGCTGGCCCCCGCCGACCGTCGAGCTGAAGCTGATGTTCCCGCCGCCGGTGCCGCTGGTCACCGTCACGGCGGCGCTGTGGTCCAGATCGACCGGGCCGGTGAAGCTGATGTTGCCGCCCTGGCTGTTGTAGCTCCCCGCGTTCAGGTCGATGTTCGACCCCTCTATGTCGATAAGCCCGCTCGTGAGCACGCTCGCGAGGTCGATCTGGCCGCCATCGACCCTCAGGCTCGTCAGCGCCGTCGTCCCTCCGACCGCGCCGGTGAACGTCACCGACCCGGTGCCCGAATCCACCGTCAGCGATTGGCCGCCGTTCACCGTCGAGGAGAAGCTGACGGTCCCGTCCGTGGTGTCTTCGTCCTCGTCGCTGCTCACCGTCACGGCGCCCGCAAGCGTCACCGCGCCGGTGAAAGTGATGTTGCCGTCGTTGCTGCCATAGGTTCCGTTCAGCGTGATGCTTGTGCTGCCCGTCACCGAAATCGCGCCCGTCGTCCTCACCCCTCTCAGCGACACCGCGCCGCCGCTCACCGTCAGGCTCGTCAGACGGGTGCCGCCCCCGGCGGCGCCGGAGAACGTCACCGAACCGCCGTCCGCATTCACCGTCAGCGTCCGGCCGCCGTTGATGGTCGAGGAGAACGAGATGTTGCCGTCCGTGCCGTCAGTGTCCTGATCGCTGTCCACCGACACGTTGACGGTCAGATCCACCGGGCCGGTGAAGCTGATATTGCCGTCCTGGCTGGTGTAGCTCCCCGCGTTCAGGTCGATGTTGCTGCCCGTGATGCTGATGGCGCCCGTCGTTGAGACCGCGGCTAGGTCGATCTGCCCGCCGCTCACCGTCAGGCTCGAAAGACGGGTGCCGCCCCCCACCGCGCCGGTGAACGTCACCGAACCCGTGCCCGCACTCACCGTCAGCGCATGGCCGCCGTTCACCGTCCCGTCGAACGCGATGTTGCCCGCGCCCGTGCCGCTCGACACCGTTACCGCGCCCGTCAGCGTCACCGCGCTGTTGAAGTCGATCGCCCCCGTCGTCGTCACGTTCGCGGCAAGGCTGATCCCGCCGCTCCCCGTCACATCCAGACTGGTCAGCGCCGTCGTACCCCCGACCGCGCCGGAGAATGTCACCGAACCGGTGCCCGCATTCACCGTCAGCGCCCGGCCGCCGTTCACCGTCCCGTCGAACGCGATGTTCCCGCCGCCCGTGCCGCTCGACACCGTTACGGCGCCCGCAAGCGTCACCGCGCTATTGAAGTCGACGTTGCCATTGGCGGTCGTCACGTTCGCGGCAAGGCTGATCCCGCCGCTGCCGGTCACATCCAGGCTGGTCAGCGCCGTCGAGCCTCCGACCGCTCCGGAGAATGTCACCGAGCCGCTGCCCGCATTCACCGTCAGCGCCCGGCCGCCGTTCACCGTCCCGTCGAACGCGATGTTGCCCGCGCCCGTCCCGCTCGTCACCGTCAGCGCTCCGGTGCCCGTCAGCGTCACCGCGCTGTTGAAGTCGATCGACCCCGTCGTCGTCACGTTCGCGGCCAAGCTGATCCCGCCGCTCCCCGTCACATCCAGGCTGGTCAGCGCCGTCGTCCCTCCGACCGCGCCGGAGAACGTTACCGAGCCGGTGCCCGCACTCACCGTCAGCGCATGGCCGCCGTTCACCGTCGAGGAGAAGCTGACGTCGCCCGCGCCCTGGTTGGTGTTCACCGTCACATCGCCCGCAAGCGTCACCGCGCCGTTGAAGGCGATGTTCCGTTTCTGGCTGCTGTGGCTCCCGGCGCTGTAGGTCCCGTCCAGCGTGATCCCGCCGCTGCCGGTCACCGAGATCGTACCCGTCATTATGACCCGCACGCTCTTCAGCGACACCGTGTTGCCGGTCACGATGAATCCGTGCAGCGCCGTCGTCCCTCCGGCCGCGCCGGAGAACGTCACCGAGCCCGTACCCGCATCCACCTTCAGCGGTCGAGCGCTGTCCACCGTCGAGTGGAACGTGATGTTCCCGGCGCCCGCGCCGCTCGACACCTTCAGCTCCACCGTGTTGCCGGCCCCAATCCCAAGCTTCACCCCGCTGTTGAAGTCGATATCGCCGTTGGCGGTCGTCACGTTCCCGGCAAGGGTGATCGCGCCGCTCCCCGTCACATCCAGGCTGGTCAGCGGCGTCGTCCCTCCGACCGCGCCGAAGAACTGCACCTCGCCTGTGCCCGCATTTACCGTCAGCGCTTGGCCGCCGTCCACCGTCGAACGGAAGACGATATCGCCCGCGCCCGTGCCGCTCGACACCGTTACGGCGCCCCCAAGCGTCACCGCGCTGTGGAATTCGATGTCGTCATCGGCGGTCGTCACGTTCCCGGCAAGGCTGATCCCGCCGCCGCCCGTCACCTCCAGGCTGGTCAGCGCCGTCGAACCCCCGACCACGCCGGAGAAGGTCACGGACCCGCTGCCCGCATTCACCAGCAGCATACGGCCGCCGTTCACCGTCGAGGAGAAGCCGATGTTGCCCACCCCCGTGCCGGTCGTCACCGTCAGCAGGTTGTTCCCGGACGTCAGCGTCACCGCGTCGCCGAAAGTAATGGCGCCGCCCGCGGTCGAGACCGTCACGACGTTCTCCCCGAGCGTGATTCCGCCGCCGCCGTTCACCGTCAGCGCATTGGCCCCGCTCAGCGTCACGTTGCTCGACAGCGTCACCGAGCCCGTCCCCGCCTCCACCGTCAGCGCCCGCCCGCCGCTCACCGTCCAGGAGAAGCTGATATTGCCCGCGCCCGTGCCGGTCGTCACCGACAGCGCGTTGCTGCCGCCCAGCGTCACCGCGTCGCCGAACGCGATGGCGCCGCCCGCGGTCGAGACGGTCGTGACGCTCGCGCCCAACGTAATCCCGCCGCCGCCGTTCACCGTCAGCGCATTGGCCGCGCTCAGCGTCACGTTGCCCGACAACGTCACCGAACCGTTGCCCGCCTCCACCGTCAGCGCATGGCCGCCGTTCACCGTCGAGTCGAACGCGATGTTGCCGCCGCCGGTGGTGTCGGTCGTCACCGTTACGTCGCCCGCAAGCGTCACCGCGTTGTTGAAGTCGATGTTCCGGTTCTGGGTCCTGTAGGTCCCATCCAGCGTGATGCCGCCGCTGCCGGTCACCGAGATCGTTCCCGTCCCCGTCACCCGCACGCTCTTCAGCGACACCGCGTTGCCGGTCGCGCTGAACCCGGTCAGCGCCCCCGTCCCTCCGACCGCGCCGGAGAACGTTACGTTCCCGCCGTCCGCATTCACCGTCAGCGTCCGCGCGCCGTTCACCGTCGAGGAGAAGCTGATATTGCCGTCCGTGGCGTCATTGTCCTGATCGCTGTCCACCGTCACGTTGACGAGCAGGTCCACCGGGCCGGTGAAGGTGATGTTGCCGTCCTGGCTGGTGTAGCTCCCCGCGTTCAGGTCGATGTTGGTGCCCGTCACCGAGATCGCGCCCGTCGTCGCCACCGTGTTGAGGCCGATCTGGCCGCCGCTCACCGTCAGGCTGGTCAGACGGGTGCCGCCCCCCACCGCGCCAGTGAACGTCACCGAACCCGTGCCCGCACTCACCGTCAGCGCTTGGCCGCCGTTCACCGTCCCGTCGAATGCGATGTTGCCCGCGCCCGTGCCGCTCGACACCGTCACGGCGCCCGCAAGCGTCACCGCGCTGTTGAAGTCGATCGCCCCCGTTGTCGTCACGTTAGCCCCGAGGCTGATGCCGCCGCTCCCCGTCACATCCAGGCTGGTCAGCGCCGTCGAGCCCCCGACCACACCGGAGAACGTCACCGAACCGCTGCCGGCTCTCACCCTCAGCGGCCGGCCGCCGTTGACCGTCCCGTCGAACGCGATGTTGCCCGCGCCCGTACCGGTCGACACCGTCAGCACGTTGCTCCCGGTGCTCAGCGTCACCGCGCTGTTGAAGTCGATCGCCCCCGTCGTCGTCACGTTCGCCCCGAGCGTAATCCCGCCGCCGCCCGTCACCGTCAGGCTGGTCAGCGCCGTCGAGCCCACCACACCGGAGAACGTCACCGAGCCGGTGCCGGCGTCCACCGTCAGCGTCCGCCCGCCGTTGATGGTCGAGGAGAAGCTGATATTGCCGTCGGTGGTGTCATTGTCCGCATCGCTGTCAATCGACACGTTGACGATCAGGTCCACCGGGCCGGTGAAGCTGATGTTGCCGTCGTCGCTCTCGTAGGACCCCGCGTTCAGGTCGATGTTGGTGCCCGTCACCGAGATCAGGCCCGTCGTCGCCACCGTGTTCAGGTCGACCTGCCCGCCGCTCACCGTCAGGCTGGTCAGCGCCGTCGAGCCTCCCACCGCGCCGGTGAACGTCACCGAGCCGGTGCCCGCCGTTACCGTCAGCGCCCGAGCCCCGTTCACCGTCGAGGAGAAGCGGATATTGCCGCCGCCCGTGCCGCTCGACACCGTAAGGACAGTGGCGGCGGTGCTCAGCGTCACCGCGTCGCCGAAGGTTATGGCGCCGCCGTTCGTCGAGACGGTCGTCCCGCTCGCGCCGAGCGTGATCCCGCCGCCCCCGTTCACCGTCAGCGCGCCGCCGCTGCGGGTCAGGGTCACGTTGTTGCGCAGCGTCACGGACCCGCTGCCCGCCTCCACCGTCAGGGCCCGGCCGCCATTGACCGCGCCGAGGGAAATATTGCCGCCGCCCGTGCCGCTGGTCACAGTCAGCAGAGTGGTACCGGAGGTCAGCGTCACCGCGTCGCCGAAGGTAATGGCGCCGCCGCCCGTCGAGATTCTCGTGACGCTCGCGCCCAGCGTGATCCCGCCGCCGCCGTTCACCGTCAGGGCCCGGGCGCCGGTCAGCGTCACGTTGCGGCTCAGCGTCACCGAACCCGTGCCGGCCTCCACCGTCAGGGCCCGGCTGCCGGAGACCGTGTTGCTGAAGGTGATGTTGCCGCCGCCCGTCCCGCTGGTCACCGTCAGCAGAGTGGTGGCGGCGCTCAGCGTCACCGCGTCGCCGAAGGTAATGGCGCCGCCGCCTGTCGAGACGGTCGTGACGCTCGCGCCCAGCGTAATCCCGCCGCCGCCGTTCACCGTCAGGGCCCGGGCGCCGGTCAGCGTCACGTTGCGGCTCAGTGTCACGGACCCGGTGCCCGCCTCCACCGTCAGGGCCCGGCCGCCGGAGACCGTGTTGCTGAACGTGATGTTCCCGCCGCCCGTCCCGCTGGTCACCGTCAGCAGAGTGGCGGCGGTGCTCAGCGTCACCGCATGGTTGAAGGCGATGGAGCCGCCGGCCGTCGTCACTCCGGCCTCAAGCGTGATCCCGCCGCTGCCGCTCACCGAAAGGGCGCTCGTCGAACCGCTCAGCGTCACCCCGTTCAGCGTCGCCGAACCGGTGCCCGCATTCACCGTCAGGGAACGCGGCCCGGAAATCGCGCCGTCGAAATCGATGTTGCCGCCGCCCGTCCCGCTGGTCACCGTCAGAACGCCGCTGCCCGTCAGCGTCACCGCGCTGTTGAAGTCGATGTTGCCGTTGGCGGTCGTCACGTTCGCGGCCAAGCTGATCCCGCCGCTTCCCGTCACCGCCAGGCTGGTCAGCGCCGTCGTCCCTCCGACCGCGCCGGAGAACGTCACCGAACCGGTGTCCGCATCCACCGTCAGCGCCTGGCCGCCGTTCACCGTCGAGGAGAAGGTGATATTGCCGTCCGTGCCGTCAGTGTCGGAATCGCTGTCCACCGTCACGCCGGCGGAGAGCGTCACGGCATCGCTGAAGGTGATATTGCCGTCGGCGGTCGAGACGTTCGCGCCCAGCGTCGTCGCGCCGCCGGAATCGAATTCGAGCGAGGCGCTGCCGGTGATGCTCAGCGCCTGGCTTATCGTGATCGAAGCCGCCGAAATCGAACTGCCGGCGGTGTTGGTGCTCGTCGGGCCCGTGGTCGCCGTGCCGAGCACGATGGTGCCCGACGTGGTGAGCCGCCCGAGTTCCGCATTGCTCAGAAGGTCCGTCGCGGCGCTGCCGATGGTCAGCGCGACCGTGGATTGCGACGGCGCTATATTTATGTCGCCCGACCCGGCATCGAGGCTGGCTTCGCTGCCGGACGTGGTATCGATGCTGAAGTCCGCGCCGATCAGCGTGATGTCGCCATTGTTGGAGGTGATGGTGACGCCGCTGGCGATGGTCAGCGTCCCCGTGCCGTCGGCGCCGCCGCTGGTGGATCGCGGCGAGTCCGCCTCGAAAATGAAATTGTGGCCGTGGGTGGCATGGCCGGTAATGTCGGCCTCGATGGAAAGATGGCGCCCCGCCTGCAAGGTCAGGGTTCTGATTTGGGTCTGCGTGGTCATGTCGATTGCGGACTTGACCGTGATGTCCCGGGTCGCCTGCAGGGTGATATTCGCGTCGATGGTCTCGAATGCCGAAGGCTGGATTTCGTAGTCCGTTCCGGAATCGTCGCCGAAGTTGATTACGCTATCCGTGGAGGAGATTTTGGAATTGTCGGTTCCGGCGGTGGTATCGGAGTCGCCTTCGTCATTGTCGGAGATAACGATGTCCTGAGGGTCCAGCAGCAGTTCGCCGAGCGCGCCGTTGGAGGCGCCGAGATCGATCGACGCGGGGGCGAATTGCAGACGCAGCTTGCCCGACACCTCGGCGAAGCCGCCGTCGCCGGACGCGGCGCCGCCGCGCGCGGAGATGCTTCCGAAGAAACGGGTCACGCGGTCCGACCAGACGATCACCCTGCCGCCGTCGCCGCGGGAGATCGCGTCGGCCCGGATGAACGCGCCGCCGCCAACCGCCGTGTAGTCCGCGTTGCGCTCCGGCCCCTTCCCCTGGAAGTTGCCGCCCACCAGGACCTCGCCGCCGCCGGCGTCGCCCGAGGCGTCGATCCGGGCCTCTCCGACGATGCCGACCTTCTCGCCCAGCACCTTGACGGTGCCGCCGGTCTCGCCGCTCCCGCGGCCCGAGGCGTCGAGCGTCCCGGCGACCCCGACGACGCCGTCGCCCGCGCCGCGCAGCACGATCCGGCCGTTGCGCTTCTCCGCCGTCCGCGCCTGGACGATGCCGTCCATGTTGATGGCGTAGTCCACCAGGTCCCTTCCGGCGCCGGCCGCCAGAAGCAGCACCGTTCCGCCGTCCGCCTCGATGGCGCCGCTGTTGGAGACCAGCGCGTCCAGTTCGGCGCCGTCCGCCGCGACCAGGCGCGCCGCCACGCGATCGTCGATGCCGATTTGGATCAGATTGTCGCCGTGGAGATCGAGCGTGAAGGTGTTGCCCGACGCCAGCGCGACGCGGCCGAGCCGGGCGCGGATCGTTCCGCTGT
Source organism: Rhodospirillales bacterium (assembly GCA_965207535.1). Lineage (GTDB taxonomy): Bacteria > Pseudomonadota > Alphaproteobacteria > Rhodospirillales > UBA2165 > JAJDXO01. Next base: position 192,423 of record CBDBMR010000013.1, read on the forward strand.
TCTCGACGCCCGGTGCAACCAGGGCCGCCAGGCCGCTTTCGGCCACGGTGATCTCGCCACGGTTGACCACCGTGCCGCCGGGGCCGCCGGGAATATCGAAGTCGAAGCGGCTCGCCAGGAAGTCGTCGTTTTCGATGTCGATGGTCGTCGCGAGCAGGCCGCCCACGTCTATCCTGGCGCTCGCCCCGAACAGGATGCCGTTGGGGTTGATGAGGAATATCCGGCCGTTGGCGGTAAGCCGCCCGAGAATGAAGGATCGGGTGCCGCCCGTGACCCGGTTCAGCGCGATCGAGGAAGAGGACGGCTGCCGGAAGTTCGTATGCTCGTCGATGCCGATCGAGAACGAGCGCCAGTCGATGACGGCCTTGTCGGAACTCTGGTCGATGTCGAGCCGCGTGGGCGACGTCTGTTGGATATTCACATTGCCGGAGATCACCGTGCCGCCTTCCGGTCCCGCCAGCGCGGGCGCGCCCGCCAGCGACGCGCCGAACAGCAGCGCGAACGAGAGCGCGCGCAGCGCCGGCGGCAAGGCCGGGGCGAAATGCGGTTCCAGTGGTGCGCGGGCGTTCATGATACGGAACGGTTCCTTCCGGAAAGAGCGAATCAGGCGGTCAGAAACGCGCGGTTACGGTGACGAAGCCACGCGGCGAATCGACATCTATCCTATGTGAATCGGCTTTCTTGATGAGCGGCCATGCGGTTTCGAAAGATCCCGACAGCCAGTCCGTGAAGTTGAAGCGCACGCCGAGCCCGGCCGAAGACAGGTCCGCCTTTTTCTCGAGCGCGCCGGGACTCTTCCGCCAGACGCGCCCGACGTCGTAGAACCCGTATATCTGATAACCCTGCAGAGCCCCGGCGCCGGGATTGTGTCCGTAGCGCACTTCCGCCAGCAGGCAGCCCCCGTTGTCGCCCGCCACCTGCGCGGGGTCGTAGGCCCGGCCGCAGCCTTCGCCCCCAAGGCCGAATTCCTCCGACGCCAGAAGCTTGGATGCGGCAAGCTGGGACCTGAAATCGGCGAGCAGCGACCAGCGGCCGCCGAGCCGCTGCAGGCGCGACGCGTTCAGCCGAAGCCTGGTGAAGTCCGCGCGCCCCTTCTCGCGCGACAGGTCCTTCGAATCTTTCCCCGATGCGCCCAGTATGCTCAATCCCCGGTCGAGGTGCAGGCCGAGCATATTGATGCCGCCGGAACCGTCCGTGTTGTCCCAGCGCGCGCCCAGGCTGACGAACCGGACCCGGTCCTTCGAAAGACGGTTGTCGAAAATCGTCGTCCCGCTGTTGCGATATATGAAGTCGGCATGCAGCGAAAGGTTCTCCGCCCGCGAGCGGATCACCGGGCTCACGAAGCCGGTTCTGAAGGACCGGGACCCGCTTTCGATTTCCAGGGTCCGGAGCGTATGGCCGGGCTCGGAATCCGTATGGGAGACTTGCAGGTGCAGCTTGCTGCCTTCGGTGCCGATCTGGCGCTCGTGGCCGAGTTCCAGATAGGTCAGCTCCCGCCTGCTCCGCGCGGTCACGAATCTCGCCGCCGTTCTGTCATGGTCGCCGGTCAGGGAATTCAGGCCGGCTCCGAGCCAGAGCCGGACGGGACCGTTGAACTTGGTGCCCCGGTTGTCGAGGCGGACAAAGCCGTCCGTCGCATCCTCCTCCACGAGTCCGTCGCATCCTCCTCCACGAGAATGACCAGGTCCGCGGCGCCCGGCGTGTCCTCCGCCGGGTTCAGAACCGCTTCCGACGAGATCCCGGGCAGATCGTCGATAAGGAGCAGATAGCGCTCCAGATGCGCGACGGAAAGCGGCCGCGAACGCATGATCTTCGCGGCGTAGGCATCGAGCAGCGCCCGGTCTCCGCGCACCTCGCCCTCGATCCGGACTTCGTCGATGTAACCCTCGACGATCCGGATCGTGACCGCGCCGTCCTCGATCGTCTGCGGCGGCAGAATCGCGCGCGACAGAATATAGCCGTCATTGCGGTATTTGGCCGTGATCGCGTCGGCGATCCCGAACACCTCGGCAAGCGCGATTTTTTTCCCGAGCCGGTCTTCGTACAAGGACGCCAGTTCCTCGTCCGAATACACCGTCGAGCCCTCGACGACCACGCTGCCAAGCACCAGGCTCATCTCTTCGCCCTCGTCCGGCGGCACGCGGAAGTCGCCATTGAGGTCCGGGCCCTTGCGGGGGATTTGCGGCGCAGCCGGCTCCTGCAGGTACCGCTCGATCTGCCCGGGCTCCGCTCTCGGCGGAATGTCGGGGCGAGTCGATTGCGCGAGAGCCGTTCCGGCAACCATCGAAAACGTGCAGGCGAAAAGCGCCGCTCGCCGAAGGCACAAGCAAGGAGATCGTAAGGGGTTGGAAATCCCAAATAGCAGTTTCAAAATATGCTCTCCGTCTTCAAAAAAAAAGGCCGACACGGTATCCGATGCGGCCTCCGACAAGGTCTGTATCCACCGGGACTGAATCCACAACTGAAGCCTTTCCTCCCCTCCCGATCCCGCCGCTACGTGCCGGTCCGGAACACGTACAGGTTGACAAAGGGCGCCGCGCCTGTGAAATACAAAATCGCCGGTAAATCGATAACAAGACTGCTATGCTGAATCTTTCCGTTGGACCGCTGCCCCGGATGCGCGCGCTCAGGGCGTTCGACGCCGCCGCGCGTCATGGGAGCTTCGTGCGCGCCGCCGAGGAGCTGGGCATCCACCAGCCTTCGGTCAGCCGCTACGTCGCGGAACTGGAGCGCGACCTCGGGGTCCGGCTGTTCGAGCGCGACCGCCGCGCCGTGACCCTCACGCCGGCGGGGGTGGTCTTCCACCGCGCCGTCGCCGTCGGGCTGGAGCGCATCTCCGCGGGCGCGCTCGCGGCGTCGGACCTCCCGGAGGACGAGCGGGTCGTCATCGCCTGCGGCGGCGCCACCTCGGAACTGTTCCTGAGACCGCGGCTCGGGGATGTGCAGCGCGGGTTGGGCAAGACCGCAGTCATCCGCCTCCTGCATTGCGAGAACAACCATCTGGACCGCCCGAACGTGATGGAGACCGACCGGATCGACCTGCTGGCGAGCTACCACGCCATCGACGGCGTACCCGGCGACGAGGTGGTGGTCTTCCCCGAAGCGATCGCGCCGGTATGTTCGCCGGGCTTTGCCGAAGCCCATGCAGACGTCCTGCGCCAGCCTGTCGCGCAGTGGCGCGCGCTGCCGTTTCTCGACTTCGCGCGGCCAAGCCTCGGCTGGGCCACCTGGGACGACTGGTTCGAGGCCGCCGGACGACCGAACCCGCCGCCCCGCTACCGCAACTTCGACGACTATGTCTACATGATCGACGCGGCCGTCGCGGGACAGGGTCTCGCGCTAGGCTGGCGGAACTTCGTCGGCCGCTTCGTCCGCCTGGGCTCGCTGGTCGCGGTCGCGGACGGGTTCGTCGGATTCGAACGGGCGCTTGCCGTCAGGCTCACCGGGTATGGCCGCCACCGCCCGGTCGCGCGGCGCTGCCTCGACGCCTTCGCATCGCTGGCGAAGGAAACCGCGCAGGACTGAACGCCCCAAACCGGCACCGAAGCAAGCGGCCCCGCGCTTCCCGGAAACGGCGCCGCGCTCACGCCCTCGAACGCCAACACCGTCCGGTCACGAATCCGCGTCCGCGTACCGGTGTTGACCATGTGTCGACCGCGCGAAATCTGCCGGAATCCGGAATCAAGAAGCCCCAGAAAACATCAATGTTTTCTGGGGCATTTTTGGTTGCGGGCGCAGGATTTGCCCAAGCACCTACAATCGGTCGACCAGTGTGACGGCCAATCGGAGCGGCCGCCACAAGGTCATGTCCGGTTAGACCCTGAACTATCTCATCGACACTGCCTCGGCCCGCCGGGCATCTCGGGGACGGGGCAGGTTGGTGGGTTGTCCGTCATTGGGTTCGCGTCAATCGCTCGGTCGGGTCGTTTCGGTTCTCGCTTGCCACGGTTAGGCCTCCACGACCGGCTGCCGAAGGCCTGCCTCCTCCAGCAGAGGCAGAACGCGATCTATGAAGAAAGGAAGCTCATTCCTGAAATCGAAGAAGCTTACCGTGGTGCCGGCAAAGCCGGCTTCGTGCAGTTCGATCAGATCCGCCGCCACCCTGTCCGGCGTTCCGATCAACGGTACGGACCCATGGCCCCCGGCCACCCGGCGGCGCTGCCGGTACACCTCATCCGGGATCGAGGCGGAGGTCGCCTGCTTGGCGCCAACCCAGTTGTCGAGCGCCTCATTGTCGGCCATCTCCACGGCGTAATAGTTGTAAAATTTCTCTGCTTCCTCTTGGGTTTCCCGGCAGACGACATGAGAGATGCCGAAGATGCCGGCGTGCCGGTCGGCCTGGGAGGATGTCTCCTCGATTTCGGAAACCAGTTGCCTGGCGTGATCCAGATCCCTCGGCACGGCAAACAGGAAATCCGCGGCCTTGGCGGCGAACGCGCGGCCTGCCGGCGAGCCGCCGGCCGACATGGTCACCGGTCGCGGCTGCTGAACCGTGACGGGCGAGGTGTAGGCGTCCTTGATCGAGTAGAACTCGCCCTCGTGATCGAAACGCTCGCCCGACAGCAGGCGCACGAATATGTCATACCATTCGAAACCCTGGTCGTAGCGCCGGTCATGATCGATCAGTTCCGCGCCGAACATGTCGAACTCTTCCTTATTCCAGCCGCAGACGATGTTGAGGCCGGCCCGACCGCCGCTGACGTGATCAATTGTCGCGACGGCCTTGGCGGCGAATACCGGGTGCACAAGGGCCACATGGACGGTGACGAAAATGGACGTGTTTTCGGTGACGGCCGCCAGGGCCGCCCCTTGGGTCAGGGTCTCATAGGACAGAGCCGCGTTGTCGATCGACCCGCCATATCCCCGCCATCGGGCAAGGGGCAGAATGAGTTCGAAGCCCGCGGCATCGGCCATCCTTGCGACCGCCTCCACATCCTCCCATTTGGCTTGCCAGCGGTCCGGGGCCGTGGTGATGGCGAGGCCGCCTTCACAGTTCATCCGGAAGACGCCGAGCTTGAACTCGTTGGCACCGTACATGGGATTGTTGCCGGTCATAACAGGGGCCTCCCCTTTTGGCTCAGGTCATCAGTGCCGTGCGGTCCGAACCGAACAGAACCGGCCAGCCGATTGAAGCGCCGGTAACGAGGGCGGCGCGGGTTCTTGCTATCGAGGACACGTCCGTCTCATGCAGGCGGCCTCCGGCCATTCACGGCATTGTGTTGGGCAAGAACAAAACGATGACGGGAAACGCGATCAGCAGTACGAGGCGGACCAGGTCTGCCAAAATAAACGGCGTGACGCCTGCATAAATCGTCTTGAGCGCCACATCCGGCGCTTCCGTCTTGATGACGAAGACGTTGAGCCCGAACGGCGGGGTGATCAGGCCGAGTTCCGTCACCATCACGACGATGACCCCAAACCAGATGGGATCGAACCCAAGTTGGGTAACGGTCGGGAAGAAGATCGGCACGGTGATCAGAATGATCGCCAGTGAATCCATAAAGCAGCCGAGCACGATGTAGAACAGAATGATCAGCGCCAGCGTGCCATAGGTCCCGAGCTGCAGCCCGACCATGATGTCGGCGACGTTTTGCGGGAACTGGGTGATGGTCAGGAAGCGCGCGAACAGGATTGCGCCGATGAGAATCAAGAACAGCGAACCGGTGGTCACCAAGCTGTCGGTTACGCAAGAAAAGAACGATCGCCAGTTCATCCGCCCCGCCGCAAAGGCGATGATGGCGACGATGGCCGCCCCCATTGTCGCCGCCTCCGTCGGCGTGAAGAACCCGCCATAGATGCCGCCCAACACGAATATGAACACCAGCGCGATCGGCCACACATTCCTGAGGGACGACCAGCGTTCCGCCCATTCGTGGCGCTCCCCCGTCGGGACCCAATCGGGCCGCACCATTCCGGTCGCGCGCACCGCGGCCATATACATCAGGACCGCCAGGATGCCGGGCAGAAAACCGGCGACGAAAAGCTTGCCAATATCCTGCTCCGCGATGATGCCGTAAATCGCCAGCACCACCGACGGCGGAATGAGGATTCCCAGGGTGCCGCCGGCCGCGATGACGCCGGTGGCCAAGCTATTGGAATAGCCGAAGCGGCGCATTTCCGGCAGCGCCACCTTGGACATGGTCGCGGCCGTCGCCACCGAGGAGCCGCAAATGGCGGCAAATCCGCCACACGCCACGACGGTGGACAACGCCAAGCCACCCTTATGGTGGCCAAGCCACGCGTTGCTGGCCGCGAACAGGTCGCGGCTCATGCCCGACGCATTGGCCAATGCGCCCATAAGGATGAACATTGGGATCAGGCCGAATGTGAAGTCGGTGAGCGCGCGGATCGGCACCAGGGACAGCAGCTTGAGCGCGGGGTCGGTGGCGGTCATCACCGCAAAACCGGCTACGCCGACAATGCCCAGCGCGATGCCCACCGGGACCCGGATCAGCATCAGGCCGAACAGGATGATGAAGCCCAGGAGCGCGGCGACGAACCCGTCCATGGCTATGCACCGCCTCCCGGCCCGGACGCCGATTCACCCTCGCGGCTGGCGGGTTCGCCGGAGACGTCGCCGCGCCATAGCCGCCAAAGCCGGATAAGCGTCAACCAAGTCGCGACGACGGCCGCGAACCCCGCGACACTGTAAAAGGTCCAAATTGGAACCCGCACATCGAAGGTCGCCTCGCGCGACGCCGCCGCGTCGAACACGCGAAAGATCAGCATCCACGTCATGGTGCCGATGGCCCCCAGCGTGATGGCGGTTGCAAGAACATCCATCCATTGCCGGCCGCGGCGGCTCAGCATGGTCCACACGCTGTCCATGGTTATTTGCTGGCCGCGGTAGCAGGCAAAGGCGATGCCGATGGTGATGGCGATGCCCATGATCAGGCGGCTGAAATCGTTGGTGTCCGGAATCTGCGTGGCAAATGCCTTACGCAGAATGACCGAGATGAAAATGATCGCGCCTGAGACGATCAACAGGACTGCGCCCGCGGACGAGAACAGGTTCAGGAATTTCCGCACAGTTCGCCTCCCCGTGCCGTCGCGTTAATCCTGATCAGCCGTGATAGTCTGTGTCACGCGCACCGTGGGCGTCAAATCGGCAAAAAAACCGCTCCGCCCATCTTCTCCCCATGCTTATTATTTCCATTATCATATGAAAATAGGTTATTATCAAATCCACAGGTCGCGTCCGTAATACGCGGCCGACAATTGAACGCGCCGAACCAAGGGCGCAAACTGAAACGCCGATCCCCTTTTGAGCGGTCGGCTCCTATTCATCGAGTCAGGGAGGACTCATCGCATGTTGCATCGACTGATGACTTCAATCGCTGTGGCATCGGGCATTGTTGCGCTCGCCTTTGCCACGACGGCACCGAGCCACGCGGAAACGTTCAAGGTAGCCCATTGGGTGCCGCCACAGCATCCGTTCGCAAAATCGCTCGCCGATTGGGGCAAGTCCATCGGCGAGGATTCGGGCGGCGAGATCAAGATCTCCGTTTTCCCGGCGGGACAGCTCGGCCCAGCATCCGACCACTACGACATGGCCAAGAACGGTATCGCCGACGCGACCTGGGTAAATCCGGGATTCAATCCGGGGCGCTGGCCGATCACTTCCTTGGCCGAGTTGCCCCTGACCATCTCCGACCCGATGGGGGGCTCGGTGGCGCTGACCAAGTGGTACCGGAAGTACGCCGCCAAGGAGATGCCGGACATCCACTACTGCTTCACGCATACGCTGGAATCGAACACCCTCTTCTCGATCAACAAGCCGATCCGCGTCCCCGCCGACTTCAAGGGTCAACGGGTGCGGCCATCGGGCCAGATGCAGGCGCGCATGATCAAGGCCAACGGGGGCACGACGGTTTTGATGCCCTACCCGAAGGTTCGCGAACCCTTGGAACGCGGCGTCATCGACGCCACGTTGGGCTCGCCCCATGGACTGATCGTTTTTGGCGGCGCCAAGAAGATTCAGCACATCATGCGGGCCCCGCTCAGCAACGCCAACTGGGTCATCCCGATCAACAGGAAAAAATATGACGGCATGTCCGCGAAGCACCGGCGTATCATCGACAACCGTTGCACTACGGCCGAGGCGGTTAAAATGGCGCGTCCCGCGACCATGTTCGAGCGTGCCGGCTGGGCCAAACTCGAGAAGCTCGGCAAGAAGATCTTCACGCTGACCGATGCCGAAAAGGCCGCTTGGCGCAAAGCGAGCGCGCCATTGCTGGCGGCGTGGAAGGCCGAAGTGAACAAGCGCGGTCATAACGCCGATAAGATACATAGCGAATTTATCGCCGCACTGAAGGCGGAAAACGCGCTGGAGCAATAGCCGGCATTTACCCGGGGTGGCGCCCGACGTCACCCCGGATAGTGATCCGCAATTAACCAATAGCGGACACGAGCTTCGGTCTCGAGGACCCGGGAAAAGCAGCGCGGCGGGACTCAGCCCAGATGCCGGGAGAGGAATTCCAGCGAACGGGTATTGGCGGTATCCGCGGCGCTTTGGTCGTAGTTGTGTCCGCCAACCAGAGCAAAGGCGTGGCCGGCCCCCTCATATTCGTGAAGCGTCACGGGCGCGAGGTCGCCGAGAGTACTGACGATCGCGTCATGGGCCTCGCCGCTGCACAGTTCGTCGTTGCCGGCGATGTGGAGCATGAGCGGCTTGCCGATATTTCCGGCTTCCCCCAGGTAGTGGTCGATGTTCACGCCGTAGTAGCCGACGGAACATTCGGCGTCGGTCCGGGCTGCGACGAGATAGGCCATGCGGCCGCCCAGGCAATAGCCCAAGGCGCCCACTTGGCCGGCGCATCTCTCATGGCCGCGGAGAAACGAAATGGTTGCCTGCAAATCGGAGGCCGCCGCTTCGTCGTCGAAACCCTGGTTGAGTTCGAGCGCGCGGGCCTGCTCGTCCGGATCAGGTTTGGCCGGGTCGTTGATCAGTTCCACTCCGGGTTCCTGCCGCCAAAAAAGATCCGGCACCGCCACCAGATAGCCCTTGGCCGCAAAGTCGTCAGCCAGTTGCCGCATCACCGCATTCACGCCGCAGATATATTGCATGAGCACCAGCCCGGGCGCATTGTCGGCCGCCGGGCTTGCCAGATAAGCCTGGAAAGTCCCGCCATCCGAAGCGGATATTTCGATGTTTGTTCCCATTACAGGCCTCTCCCCCGGGCTAATATTTGCAAAATCATATGATAAAGATTACGATTATGCAATTTCTCCGTCTGGAAGAACGGGGAAACAAAAAGGCAGGGCATGGCGGATTCCACACTCGCCGACAAAGTCATCGTCGTTACCGGCGCCGTTCAGGGATTGGGCAGGGCAATTGCCGAAGGTTTGGCGGAAAACGGTGCCAAACTCGCGATCTGCGGGCTCGGAGGTGAGAAGCTGGAGAGCGTGGCTGCGGGAATTCGGACGGTTCGGGGCGATGATCGGGTTCTCTGCCGGGAATGCGATATTTCAGATGAGGCGGGCACCAGGGATTTCGTCAACCAGGTGATGTCGACGTTCGGCCGAATCGACGTGTTGGTGAACAATGCCGGTCTCGGCTGCGCGGCGGTTCGGCCCGATTTCATGTCCAACCCTGTCCCCATTTGGCAACTCGACCCCGCCGAGTGGCGGCGGGTGGTCGAGGTCAACACGATCGGGACATTCCTCATGACCCGCTGGGCGGTGCCTCATATGGTCGCGCAAGGTTCCGGCCGGCTGATCAATGTCACCACCACTTTTCAAACCATGCTGGCGCCGTCCTTCGGCGCCTACGGCCCATCCAAGGCCGGCATTGAATCCATGACGTCAATTCTGGTTGAGGAGCTGAAAGGAACCGGCGTGACCGCGAACGTGGTTGTCCCCGGCGGCCCGGCGGATACGGAGCAAATTCCGGAGGGGCTGGTCGACGACCGGGGTAATCTGCTGCGCCCGGACGTCATGGTGCCGCCCATACGGTGGTTGTGCACAGATGAGTCCGGCCGAGTGACCGGCCTCCGCTTCGCCGCCGCGCTCTGGGACGACGATCTGCCGCCGGAAGAGTCGATTCGACGCTGCACCAAACCGGTGGCGTGGCGGCAATTGGTCGAGCCGCTCGTCACCAAAGACGGCGTCGCGGTGGAAACCTCGAGAGGCGCGTGATGCGGCTTTACACCCACCCTCTTTCACCGGCGTCTCAAAGGGTCCGCCTGGTGCTCGCGGAAAAAGGCTTGGACTGGGAGCGGCGCGACGTCGACCTTCCCAACAAGGAAAATCTCAAGCCGTGGTACCTGGAACTCAATTCCCTCGGAATGCTGCCGACCCTGGTGGATAACGGGCGGGCCCTGAACGAGTCATCGGTCATCTGTGAATATCTGGAGGATGCCTATCCCCAGCCCCCTCTCCGCCCCGACGACCATGGGGACCGAGCCGCAATGCGCTGGTGGATGAGCGTCGTCGACGACCGGCTCCATTATTCGTCCGGCGCCCTCGTTTGGCCGGCCCTGATGCGTCCGGCATTGTTGGAGAAATCCGAAAAGGAGAGGGAACGCCTTCTCTCCAGCATTCCCGATCACGCCCGGCGGGCCCGGCACCGGCGGTGGGTCGAGCATGGCGTGGACAACCCGGATTTCGGTCAGGCGGTCCTCGTCTATACCGATACGGTCAGGGACATGGACGGCGCGCTAGCCGAGACCAAGTGGCTGGCCGGCGACGCCTTCTCACTCGCCGACTGTGCCCTCCTGCCCTACATCCAGGCCATGCACCAGATGGGTTGGGAAGGATTGTACGATTCGTCACCCCGCGTGGTCGATTGGTTTGAGCGGGGCCGGAGCCGTCCTTCTTATCGGGCCGAAATCACGGATCAAATCCCTGCCGCGCTGCTGGCGAGGTTTTCCGTCGTCGGCGGGGAGTTCAAGGACCTTGTCCTCCGGACCGCCCGGAATGCCGCATAGGAAAAGGAAAGGGACTATGCCCGTCTATCTTGTTTCCAACGTTGAGGTCCACGATCGGGACCAGTTCAGGAACTATCAGAAGCCCGGGCGGGCGGCGGTGTTTCAGTACGGCGGCAAGTTCCTCGCCGAGGGCGCGGCCCCCGAACCCATCGAGGGCGACTGGCTGCCCAAGCGCATGGCCATCGTGGAGTTCGAAAGCGCCGAGGCGGCGCGCACTTTCTACAATTCACCCGAGTACCAGGCGGCGCGGCGACACAGGCTGCCGGCCGCGACGTTCAAAATCGTCATGGTCGATCCGGAAACCGGCGTCATAGGAGAACTGGAATGAGCCAACTCGCAGAAGATCGAAACCGCGCGGAAGCGGACGACCTGCTCGAGGACTTCAAGCTCGCGGGCTTTGTCCCCTATCTCCTCAATCAGGCCATGAGCCGGCTGGACAACAACCTTCGCATCGCGCTCAAGCCGTTTGACCTTTCCGTTCACCAGTGGCGGGTCCTGTTTATGATTCGCCTCAACGGACCCCAGAGCATCGGTGATATCAGTGCCGGCACCGTGATGGGGCAGTCCACCATCACGCGGGTCGCCGACCAGTTGGAGAAAGCCGGCCTCGCCAGCCGGGCGCCGATGAAAAACAACAACCGGGTTGTCCTCCTCTCCCTTACCGAGAACGGCGAGGAATTGGTCCGAAGAGTCATCCCCCATACCTTTGCCATTCATGACGGAGCGATTGCTGAGATGGACGCCGCGGAGCAACAGCAGTTATTCGAGCTGTTGCGCAAGTTGGCGGCCAACCTCAGGCGGCACGAAGCGAAACAGAGATTTGAAAGCGTTTAGACCATAGGCGTCTGCCCGGGCTCATGCCGGGAAGACGATAAACGAGGAGGCAGACAATGTTAGATCAACCGAATGGAAGCGGCCAACTGGTCTGGCCGACGGACGACTTCACCCGGACGCCCTACGAGGTCTATACCAGCGACGAGATATTCGCCCGCGAACAGCAGAAGCTGTTCGACGCGCCGACGTGGCTGTTCATGGGCCTGGAGTGCGAGCTAAAGGAGGTGGGCGACTATCTCACCGGCGTGATCGGCACGACGCCCGTTGTTCTCAGCAAGGCGGATGACGGTCAAATCCATGGTTTCGTCAACAAGTGCGCCCACCGGGGCGCTAAGGTCGTTCGTGAACTCCGCGGCAATGCGAAGTTCCTAAAATGCCTCTATCACGGCTGGACCTATGACAACCGGGGGGATTTGAAGGCGGTTCCCATGCAAAACGGCGTCATGGGCAACGGCGGCTATCCGGACGATTTCAATCCGGAAAACCATTGCCTCCGCAAACTGAAGGTCGCGAACTTTTCGGGCGTTCTGTTTGCAAGCCTCGACCCGAACGCGCCGCCGTTCGAAGACTATCTCGGACCGCAACTTGGGGAACGGGTCAAAACCATCTGCCACAGCCCGATGAAAATCTGGGGTTATCAGCGCCACACCATGGACTGCAACTGGAAGCTCTTCATGGAGAACACCCGGGATATCTATCACGCGCCCATGCTGCATGCCTTCATTCCCCAGTTCGGCATGTTCAACCCGGCCAAACAAAAAAACGAACTGATCCTGGAGCACGGAGGGGCGCATTCCGGCTTCTTCACCTATGAGATGGAAGGCGCCGCCGCGCCGCCGCCGAATGCCCAGAAAAAAACCCAGAGCCCGGCCGATGACGGCCGGCAGAAGCTGGTCTTCGAAGACCCGTCCGTCGCCAGGGGCGTCGGCGAGCTTCCGAACGGTCTCTACCTGAATATCATTTCCATTTTCCCCGCGTCGCTGTTCACCTGTGTCGGCAATGCCCTCACCATCCGGCAAATCCGGCCACTCGCGCCCGACAGGACCGAAACCGTCTATGTGTGGTTCCAGTTCGAGGACGATAGCGAGGAGATGCATGACCGCAGGACGAAGCAGAGCAATTTGTTCGGCCCGGCGGGCTACGTCGCCATGGAAGATGCCGAGGTGATGGAATCCACCCAGCAGATGATCGCCAGGGGACTGGAATCGGGATCCACATTCATGGAGATGGGCGGCCGCGACGTCCAAATGAGCGGCAGCCACGGTGTGACCGAAACCTCGCTGCGGGGATTTTGGCGGGCCTACTGCAAGTATATGGACATCCCGACGCCGACCGCTGCGGCAGCCGAGTAGGGAGAACAACAATGACCGACATGGAAACCGAATACCAGATCACGCGCCTCAACAACGAGTATGTGCAATGCATCGACGAGGACCGGCTCGAGGATTGGCCCGGCTTTTTCGTCGAGGACAGCAAGTACGTCATCTTCCCACGTGAGAATTACGAGGCAGGATTGGAGGGTTATTGGATGTACTGCGCCTCAAGCGCCATGATGCGGGACCGGGTCAAGGCGCTCCGCGAGGTCAACGTCTACAACATCCATTACGACCGTCATCTATTGAGCAATGTGGTGGTTCAAGGCGAAGAGGCCGGCGTCTACGACGTTCGGGCCAACTACGCCGTCGTGCAAACGGACGTGGAAGGCCGGTGCCACATGTTCAGCACCGGCCAGTACCGGGACAAGGTGGTCAAGGAGAACGGCGATTACAAATTCAAGGAAAAGATTGTCATCGTTGACTCGTTCAACATAGACCGGCCTTTGGCAATTCCGTTCTAGGACCCGCCCGTGGACAAGGTTGACTGCATCGTTGTCGGGGCGGGCGTGATCGGCCTGGCAATTGCCCGGGAACTATCGCGGCGCGGCTGGGAGGTGGTGATCATCGAGCGCAACCCGATGGTCGGCAACGAGACCAGCTCGCGGAACAACGAAGTGGTCCATGCGGGATTTCTCTATCCGCCGGACTCCCTGCGGGGCCGGCTCTGCCGTCCGGGGGCGGAACTGCTCATCGACTACTGCCGGGAGCGTGAAATCGGACTTGAGGTGCATGGCAAGTTGATGCTGGCGCTGAGCGAAGAGGAAGCGTACACGCTGCAGACGATGATGGAATTTGGGGCAGCTTGTGGCGTCGCGGGCCTCAGTCTCATGAGCCCCGACGAGGCAAGGGAACTGGAGCCGGAGGTCTCTTGCCATGCTGCCCTCCATTCCCCGGGCACGGCCGTCGTTAACAGCCATGACTACATACTCTCGCTCCTTGGCGATGCGGAGAATGCAGGGGCCGTGCTGGCTCTCAACAGTGATGTCGTGGGCGGCCGGGCCAACGTACTGACGGTCGAGGATCAAAACCGCGAGCCGTTTGAGATCGAATGGCGTGTGCTTGTGAATGCCGCCGGTCTTGGCGCGGGGGACCTTGCCGGCGGACTGGAGGCAGGCCGAAAGTCTGCGCCGGCGGAAATCCATTATGCCAAGGGGAGCTACTTCACCCTGACGGGCAAGCTACCCTTCAGTCACATCATGGTTCCCCTGGGTGAGACCCTTGCCGCGGGCGGGTCGTTCACCATCGACCCGGGCGGACAGGGCAAGTTCGGCCCGGATCTGGAATGGGTCACGGACCGGGACTACGGGGTCGCGCCGGAGAAGGCACCTCAGTTTGCCGGCGCCGTTGGCCGATACTGGGACGGGCTCGACGTGGAGAGGCTGCAGCCCGGATATGCGGGCATCCGGCCCCGAACCTACGGGCCCGGCGATCCGCCGGGCGACTGGCGGATCGAATTCGAAGACGAGCACGGCATTTCGGGGCTGGTGAACCTTCTCGGCATAGAAACCCCTGGTTTGACGGCTTCCCTGGCAGTGGCCGACTACGTCGCCGGCAAATTAATGCATTGAGAATGGACAGGAACCCCAATGGCGAAATTCAAGATCATCCGCACCAACCACACCGGGATCACCGTATCGGATGTCGGTGCGAGCCTTGCCTTCTTCAAGGACGTGCTGGGCTTCGAGACGACAGAAGTTTTTCACCACAAGGGCGAGATGGTGGAAAATCTGACCGGCGTGCCCGGCGCGGAGGTCAAGATCGGCTTTGTCGACATGCCCGGTCATCGGCTGGAACTGCTCGAATACGTCACGCAGGACGAGCGAACGATATCCGATCTCCGGAACTGCGATCCCGGCGCCTTTCACCTTGCATTCGAGGTCGACGATATCGACGCCGCGGTCGAGGCCATCCGGCCCAGCGGCTTCGTTCCCTACAGCGATCCCCAGATAGTCCCGAACGGCAATCGCAACGTCTATCTGCGCCATCCGGACGGCATCACCATTGAATTTCAGATTACCGCGAACCGCCCGTCCTAGGACGAGCGCGGCAACAAAGGAGAAAGAACTTGCGCATCACAATGCTTGGCACAAGCGCCGCCGCCCCCGATCCCGACCGAGGCGGATCGGGTATTCTTTTGACCGTCCGGGGACGGCACTACCTGTTTGATTGCGGCGCCAATACCACGCGCTCGATGATCAAGTCGCACATCAACCCGACGGAGGTGAACACCGTCTTCCTCTCTCACCTCCACTACGATCACATTGTCGATTTTCCCTATTTTCTGCTCACCACCTGGATCTGCGACCGCAAGGAGCCGCCTGTCGTGGTCGGCCCCGAAGGGACCCAGGACTTCATCGATCATCTGTTCGCCGACGGCGCTTTCGCCAAGGACATCGAGGCCCGCGCGCAGTACCCGCGCCGCCAGAACACCGAAATCCTCGTCCCCGATGTCCGGCAGTGCGAGCCGGGCGTGGTCTTCGAAGACGATTTCGTCAAGGTTTCAGCCTGCTATGTGGAGCACATCCCCCGGGAAATCTCGCCGTGCTTCGGCCTCCGCATGGACACCATCGACGGCGAATCCGTCTCGTTCAGCGGCGATACGGCGCCCTGCGACCGGTTCATCGAACTGTCCAAGGACGTCGACCTGATGATCCACGAATGCACGTTCCCGGAAAGCGCCATCGAGTTCCGCAAGAAAGCCCAGGTGGGCACCTGGTCGCATACCTACCCAAAGGCCCTCGGCGAGATTGCACAGAAGGCGAACGCCAAGCGCCTCGTGGCAACCCACTTCGGCAGCTACGACACCTGCAACCCGGTGGTTCGCGAGATCATGGCCGTCCACATGCCGAAGGACATGATCGGCCCGGCGCTTCTGGACGAGGTCGCGGCCGACATCAAGGAAACCTATACCGGCGAGCTGCGGCTCGCGCACGACAATATGCGTATCGACATCTGACGAATTCGACATGGGAGACATGCCGTGAAGTTCAGCTACTTTTCCAATGCGGACAACCGGTACAACGACAATTCCCGGAGCACGAATGAGCTGATCCTTCAGATAGTGGATCAGGCCATTCATGCCGAAAGGGTCGGCATGTATTCCGCCTGGGTGGGCGAGCACCACTTCGATGAGTTCGGGTCCAACCCGGCGCCCCATATCGTCCTGACCCACATCCTGGCCACGACCAAACGAATCCGTGTCATGCCGGGCGTCGTGGTCCTGCCCCTCCACCATCCGCTCTATATCGCCGAGGACTGGTCGACCATGGATTTGCTCAGCAACGGCCGGGTTGATTTCGCCGTCGGCCGCGGCTTCGACAAGCATGAATACGACCGTCTGGAAGTTGATTTCGACCGCAACCACGAGATCATGACCGAGCAGATCGAAATTCTGACCCGCGCCTGGACTGAACCGGGCCGCTGGGCCTTCGATGGCGAATTCTACAAATTCGAGAATGTCGAGGTGGTGCCGAAGCCGGTTCAGGATCCATTGCCGATCTATATCGCCTGCTTCTCCAGGCCGACGCTCGACGTCGCCGCGCTTTACGGCTACGGCATGTCCATCGCGCCGTTCGCGGCCGGTCTGGGCTTCGGCGGTGTCGACAAGCAGGTCCAGGAGTACCAGGAGAAATGCGAGGCCAACGGCCACAAGCCGGGCGCCGTCAACTCGTCCTACTTCCTGCATATTGCCGATACGCCGGCTGAGGAACAGGCGGCGCGGGAACGCCAGATCCGCTTCTTCAAGGAGAATGCGGCCCCCGCCATGAAGACGGCCCGGGAAGGCAACAACAAATCCTACGAGTATTGGCACAGCTGGGCGGAGAAAGTCTCCAGCCTGAAACCGGAAGACTTGAAGCCCGGTTCGGTCCTCCTCGGTTCGCCCGAGCAGATCGGTGAGGCTGTCGCGAAGATCGAATCCGAAGGCGTCGAGGAAATCGGCCTCTACGTCAATATCGGCTTGAAGGACCCGCAGCAGTCCAAGGATGAAATGCAGCGGTTCATGGAAGAGGTCGCGGTTCACTTCGACGGTCCGCACAAGGCACTGGCTGCGGCGGCGAAGTAAAACTTCCCGTAAACCAGTTTCCGCAGTGGGTCGGCAGCAGAAACGCTTTTCGCATTGGAGTTCGTCTGATACCGGCCCTGAATCGGGCGAAATTTGTCCGGGATCAGTGTCACCTGCAAACCAAAAACGATGACGATGTTGTTTGGGAAAGCCTCAAGTATACGCTTGCAGGAAGGGTAGATTTGAGTGGCCCGGAAGTGCCAGACCGGCAGGCGGCAAAAATGGAAGATTCATCAACTCAGGCGAGCTGTTGAAATCGAGGAACGGGTTTCTCAATTGACGAGGATATGGGCCAACCGTCCGCGAACAACTTCGAGTGACTTGAACACAGCCTAATATTGCTGCCCGGCCTCGCCAAAATCGGCTGAAAATTAGGCCGCCGAAAGCAGCCTGAGCGTATTGCCGCTTGCGACCATCTGCTGCTGTTCGGCGTCAAGGCCGGCCTGTTCCAAAGCTTTCTGCAGCCGCGCCGGAACGTCCTTTTCGATGTTGATCGGCCAGTCGGTTCCCGCAAGCACGTGATCGGCGCCAAGTAATGCCACCACCGAACCGACGAGCGCAGGATCGAGCCCCATCGTGTCGATATAGATATGCCGGCGCAGCAATTCGGGCGTATCGCTGCGGATGCGCTGCCCGTCGCCCAAACCGCCGGCCATGAGCACGCCGCCGATGGCGAGCGTGGTGACGACGACCTTGAGTTTTGGCAATTCGTCAAAAACGCCGGTGTCGAGCATGGCGAACAGCGAAGCCGCATTGATGGTTCCGCGGGCAAGGCGTATGCCCAGCGTGCCGGTCCCGCTGAAGCGTGCGTGCAGTTGCGGGTCAGTGAGCGGATGCATGAAGACGGGAATTCCCAGTTCCTCTGCCGCCGCCAATGTCGGGCGCGATTGAGGGGAATCGAGCAGAAGGTCTTTCGATGCGCTCTCAACGAATATTCCCCGTAAGCCGAGATCCTTGAAGGCGCGGTGTACTTCCCGCGCGCCGGCGTCGCCGGAGAAAGCGTCGATGGAGGCAAGCCCATAAATCTTGCCTGAGTATTTGGTCACGAGAGTGGCGACCTCATCATTGATGCGACGGTGCGTATCGGGCGGCAAGTTGCCGTCCGCGTCCTCCAGAAATTCCGTGGGGATATTGATGACTCGCGCGGCGACACCGCTCTGTTCAAGAGAATCGAGAAGCGCGGTTGGACTTTCAAGCAACGCCTCGACCTTGGCGCGCGCGGCACGCGCAGCCGGGTTCTTGGTCCTGTCCTGCAAAGTCGGCTTGAAGGAGGGACCGGTGAAATGGTTATGAAAGTCAATCACGCGCGGCGGTACGGCAAGTTTCTCCCGCGCCGATGCTTCCGACGACGAGCTTTGCGAAGCAGTCGAAGGAAGACTTGCGGCGAGAACGAATTCCCGGCGGCGTTGTGTGATCTCCTGCGTGTCTCCGCCACTCATTGATCTCTCCTCTCAGTGTCGTCAAATGAATTTAATTGTCGGCGACTATATGGTCAGTCGCGCAATATCGCCATGCAGCTCGAGCAACGCGCGGATGGTTTCGGGGGGACGCCGCCCAAAACCGCACTCCGTTGCGACGCCGAAGTCGGCCACATATTTGGTTGCTGCACCGATACGCTGCCTCGCGCCTTCAACTCCGTCGGTCAGATGAACAAGCCCGAGGAACAGATCTGTCTCCGGACGAAGTCTGATCTCATTGAGCGGCGCGAAATAGCCATCGTCGCTACGCTCGCGCGGCACAGGCATATGAATCCAATTTACCTGACGGTCGATCTGATCATGGAAGGCGTTGGCAAAGGTAACACTGACGTCAAGGTCGTCCGGTTCCTTGATGTGTTTGTGGCCCGGATCGCCGTAGCAAAGATGGAAGCCGAGCTCGGCGGGTTCGGGCACCGCTTTGCAAAGCCGCACTATTCGCTCCACCCCGCCCGCGACGGGATCGTCATAGAAGACCTCCCATCCGCCGGCCGCGGACAGGACCTCCTGGCATACATCCCATTGTATGGCGAGATCATCGAGCGGAATTCCTTTCACGATGCGGTCGACCTCTTGAAGCATCGCGCGCTCATAGGCCGGCTCCACAAGCGGCTGGGCGGGGGCCGCAAAATGCTGCGTCACCACGGCCACAGGGGTCGGCAGCGAAACCTGAAACCGCTTGTCCGCCGGGATTTCACCGGCTCCCCTCATGCGCTCGAAGATCTTATAAGACGATAGTGCCTCGTCCGCATACCCCAGATTGCCGAAGTCGACATCCGGCGGCGCGATACCGTCCTTGAGCTTGAACCACTCGAGCGTCATCTGCCGGCCCCCGAACATCATGTCTTTGGAGGCCGCCACTTCGAATTGGGGATTGTTTTGAATCAGCGGTTTTTGCCACAAAATCCAGGCGCGGCGGGGACCGCATTCGCCGTCCGGAAGACGGGGCGCGAAGTCGCCAACCGTTTCGGACAACGTCTTGAACACCGTTGTGGGATCTTCCAGTCCAACGCTTCCAATCAGCAATACTTTGCGTTCTTCGCTCATGGTGTTTCTCCGCTACTCTTCCTCGCCGGGTTTGGTCATTCCCAGGAAGTCGCGCTTCTTGATTTGATAACCCTTGTGGCGCAAGAGGCCGTACGCCGTCGACACGTGGAAAAAGAAATTGGGAATACAGTGATTGAGAAGGAGCGTCCGGCCCGTAAAGCGACGAGGGCCACTGAATAATGGATACTCGACTTCCTTGTCCTCGGCGCCGTTGACATCGCTTTCCCCGACGGCATCCAGATACTCGAACGTTGCGGAAATTCGTTCACGGAGGCCTGCAAAGCTCTCAACATTTTCCGGAAGTTTCGGTTGCTCTTCGCCCTTGAGCGTCGCCAACGACAGGGTCGCGTGAAATGTCGCGACCATCACCTGCTGGCCGAGTGTGAACATGTCCGGCGCCAGACGGGCGCCAACAATCTCCGCTTCCGTGAGGCCCAGGGAGTCCATTTCCCGCTCCGCGTAGTCGAGGATCTCTTGGAGATGAGTCAGGAACCGCCGGAACACCGGGACGGTAATCTCATAAAATGTAATCGCGGACATCGTGGTTTACCTCCTCCCACCGGATGGCGCTCAGGCCACCACATTTCTCAGGGCCGGCAGACCGGTGATCTCGACCTCCACAACGTCGCCTTTTTTCATGTAGGTCTTGGTCGCGAAACCGACTCCCGGCGGCGTGCCGGTGGCGATGACATCCCCGGCCGATAACGTGATGCGGCTTGAAGCAAATGAAACGAGGGTTGGTATGTCGAAAACCATGTCGGAGATCGGCGCCTCCTGTTTGACCTCTCCCGACACCGTCGTCTTGATGCGGAGGTTTCCGGCCTTGAGCTCGTCGAGCACCTCACCCGTCGGCACGGCGACCGGTCCCATCGGTGTCGACTTGTTGAGACACTTGCCCGAGAACCAGTCGACCTGCCGGCGTTCACCCGCCTTGACGATCAGAATGTTGCGCGCCGAGCCGTCGTTAAATGGCGCGATCCCTGCGATGTGATCCCAAGCGTCCTCTTTGGAAATCTCGAAGGCGTCCTTGCCGATGATAATCGCGAGTTCGCCCTCCCAATCGATTTCCGTCACCGCTTTGGGCATTTCGATCGGATCGCCGGCGGCGATCATCGCTTCGCGGCTTTTGAAGAAAAAGATCGGCGACTCCGGTACATCCACATTGGCCTCTTTGGCATGGTCCACGTAGTTGAGCGCCACGCATAGAATTTTGGCGGTCGGATCGAGGCAGGGCAGCAGCGATACCTCGTCGAGCGTTTCGCCCGGACCATCTGCGCACGCGCCCTCGACCAGCGCCTCGGCAAGGGTTGCGGCGGATGTCGGATAAACCAGACCATCCTCGACAATCCCGACGGTCGGAGCGCCGTTGTGTGTGTACCGGACGAATGCCATTCGTTCTCTCCTCCTGCCTAGTGAATTTACTCGTTCCGCGCCGGGTCGAGTCGAACCAACTGCTTGCCCCGATTGTCACCCCTCATCATTCGGATGAATGCCTCGGGGGCACGCTCGATACCATCGACGACGTCTTCGCGATGTCGAACCTTCCCCTCCTCAAGCCACGCGGTTAGCTGGTCAAGGGCCTCGACTTTGTTGGGCGCGTGGTCGGAGACCAGGAAACCCTGTTTGCGCAGCCGTTTCACCAGAATCGTACTGTTGTCCCGCGGGCCGACATCCTGGGAGGAATCGCTCAACGTCGCCGCCGCAACCCGGCCGCAGACGATGATGCGTCCGCGAATATTGAAGTTCGGCAGCGTTGCGTCATAGATGTCCCCGCCGACATTGTCGAAATAAACATCGACACCTTCAGGGCAGGCGGCGCCAATGCGTTCTATCAGCGCGGCTTTGGGCAAGGGGTTTCCCTGGTCGTCCTTGTAGAGCACGACTTCGTCGAAGCCGAACTCATCGATGGCGTAGCGCCGTTTTTCGTCGACACTGGTAATGCCAACCGCCCGGCACCCTTTTATTTTGGCAATTTGGCCGACTAGGCCGCCCACCGGGCCCCCGCAGGCACTTACAAGAACGGTCTCGCCTTCCTGCGGCTCACCGGCCTTAAGCAATCCGAAATAGGCGGTCATTCCCGGCATGCCGAGGATGCCGAGCGCCATAGAGGCGGGCGCGCGCTCGGGATCAACCTCGAGCGATACGTTCGACCCATCGGAGACGGCATACTCCTGAAGTCCGAACATGCCAACGTAGAGATTGCCGACAGGAAAATTGTCGTTGTTCGATTCAATGACCCGGCCGACGGCGGAAGCCTGCATCACTTCCCCGAGCTGGACCCCCTGTGCGTAATTGGCCTCCGCGCGCATCCGTCCCACCATAAACGGATCGAGGGACAGCCATTCCGCTCGGACGAGAAATTGATTTGTTCCGGGGCTGGGTAGCGCAGCCTCGGACAGTTCGAACAAATCGGTTGTCAACGGTCCGTCAGGACGTTTCTTGAGAAGGACTTGTTTATTGGTATTCGTAGAAGACATCTGATGCTCCGTGGTTGACGCGGATTGGCGCAATGGCTGACCGCCGACCAGCCAAACACCGTCGTTCGCAGACAGGGTCCTACCGGTTCATAGGGTGTTGTTGACCCCACTGGACATCCAGAACATGAGCGGCCGTGGTTCGTCCGCGCGGTGAATTTGCGTTCAGTTGGTCCCCATCGGTCCAATGTTCGTGGGTGCGCCCCCAGGGATCCTGCCAATAGTCAAATATTTGGCTTCCCTGGACGTGCCGTCCGATGCCCCAGAAATGCTGATGGTTTTTGTCGACCAAGTAATCATGGCCCAATTGCAAATCGTCAAAATCTTCGACCTCGAACGCGCAATGGTTCAAACCGGACATGCCGGGCCGCTCCACCGTCAATAGGGTGTGATGGTCGACGAACTCGTCGCCTTTGTTGCAGCGAAAGAACGCCGATACCGGCTTATCCGGCTGGTCGTCGGCAACGATGTCGTCGGAGATCAAAAAGCCAAAGCGCGGCTGATACCAATCCCGGCTCTGTTGAAAGTCCGAGACGAATATGACGACATGGCCCAGTCTTTTGACATTGGACGGCGCCTTTTCATAACGGACGAATTCACCCTGACGCTGGTAGGCCGAACGGATATTGAGCGGTGCGCGGCTTTCGACGGTTGCCGGTGGACGGGGCTCGATGCCGTAGACGATCTCCACCTGAATACCGTCGGGGTCCATCATCACGACTCGATAGCCACCGCCCGGCGCGTCGATCACCTCGATATCCGATGAGTCTTCCATCTGTGCGAGCCCTTCGAGGTCCTCGCGGTAGCCTGCGTTGAGAGCGAACCCGACGAAATCGGGTTCACCAAGCTCCGTCACATGCAGATACTGGTCAGACCCTGTGCCATGCATGTAAAGACGCGTGTCGGTCCGGTGGGCCCGCTTCATGCCGAAGTCCGAGAGGAATGCCTCCATTTTATCGAGATCGGGCGCCCGCAAACGGACGTAAGAGATATCGGTAACATTCACCATATTCTGTATGCCTTTCCTAGAGGTCGGCTTTCTCTTCAACGCCGAAAAATTCCAAGACTTCGCAAACAAACCGTTCAGGATCCTTGTCGAACAGGAAGTGGCCAGCGCCCTTTAGTTCGATGCGCTCCACATCGGGAATCACATCCAATATGAGTTTTGTCGATTTTGTGACAAATGGCCCTGTTGTCTCGCCTGACAAGAGCCGCGTCGGCACGGCAATCTCCGCCATCCGGGAAGGCTCCAAGTTGTAGTGATGGTGGGCTTGAAATTCGCGGGGCAAGGTTCTCGCGATCGCAATCCGCCGCGCCCAGCGGTCGGAATCCTTCTTTTGGGCCTCGAACGCCTCAGTGCCCCGTTTCGTCCAATCGACATATTGAATTCGGACGACCTCTTCCCAGTCGCCCGCGCTTCCAGCGGCGACTATGGCACCGACAATTTCCGGGTTGGGGCCAAACGGCCATACCGGGATCAAAGCGTCGTACATCAGAAATCCGACGAGGTTGTCCAGTCCGGGTACGGCCTCAAGTGCACACCCAGCCCCGAAGGAATGTGCGAACAGCCGGACCGGTTCGTCGATGGAGCGCACGAGGACCGCAATGTCTTCGGCTTCAAGCTTGAGCCGCCACTCGGCCCGGGTCCTTCCGCTAACGCCTCTGTCACGCCGGTCCATGAGGTAAACCGTGTAGTGGCGGGCAAGCAAATTTTCCACGTTTCGAAACGAGCGCCCATCGACCCCCGTCCCGTGCACCATGATGAGCGGCGGCCCGTTACCAAGAACCCGGCTGCCGATTTCCGTTCCGTCAACGGACGACACCGTGTGCATGTGATCCATATTTCAGGCTTCACCCAATCAATGAACCTCATTCTTTTCGTGAAATCCGGATCGTAGGCCAATATCTGAGTTTTGGTTGTCCACAATGTAGACAATTCAAAGCTACGTCCTTTGGCGGGATGCGAGCGGACCTATGATCAATCCACATGTAAACAGACCTCGCGGACCGGTGAACTCGACCGATCCGGTCTCACGATGGCAATCCAATGATTGAGGGAGAGTCCGGATGGCCGTCCACGAAACCAAGACCATACTCACTTGCGCCCTTACCGGCGGCGGAACACCGCCGGAGAAGAACCCGGCGTTACCCGTGACGCCGAAGGAGATCGCCGCCTCGGCGATCGAGGCCGCTATGGCGGGCGCCGCCATCGTGCATATCCATGTGCGTGATCCCGAGACCGGCCGACCCAGCATGAAACCGGAATTATACAAAGAGGTCGTCGATCGCATCCGAAGCAGCAGCACCGACGTCGTCTTGAATCTCACCTGCGGGCCCGGCGCACGATTTGTACCCGGCGACCGGGAGGGCGGCGATGCGCTGGGAACGGCGAATGTTCAATCAGCCGAAATTCGCATGCGGCACGTCGTCGAAAACCTTCCGGAGATCTGCACCCTGGATTGTGGAAGCATCAATTTCGGGGATCGGCTCGTTCTTCTCAACACACCGGGGCAATTGGCGCAGATGGCCGACATTGCGACCAGTCTCGGCGTGAAGGCCGAGTTGGAAGTGTTCGACACGGGGCATCTCAGATTTGCCAAGACCTTGATCACGAACGGCCATATTACGGGCCGTCCGTTATTTCAGCTGTGCCTCGGCATACCTTGGGGCATCGAACAGACACCGGAATCGATGATGGTCATGCGCGACCGCCTTCCGGATAACGCCGATTGGTCATCATTCGGTATCAGCGCTGGCGAATTCCCGATGCTGGCTCAGGCAGCTTTATTAGGCGGTCATGTACGCGTTGGCATGGAAGATAATATATACTTGGAGAAGGGTGTGTTGACGCCCGGTAACGGAGCGTTGGTCGAGAAAGGTGTCGAGATCCTTCGTACATTGGGCCGCGAACCCGCAACCGCCGCCGAAGCGCGGGAGGAACTTGAATTGCGAAACGCCGGCTAAGTCCTTGAAGGGGATCCGCACCCAAGTTGGAGGCGCAATCCCATGGCCCAGCCAAAGCTGATAAAGAGTCTCCGAAAGGGGCTGGAGGTGCTGCAACACCTCAACCTGCAGTCCGATGTTTCCGTCGACGCGCTCAGTCGGCTGACCGACATTCCAAGACCGACGCTGTACCGAATCCTCGATACGCTCATCGAAGACGGATTTGTGACGAAAGCGGGGCGCGGCGATTTCTACAAGCTGACGATCAAGGTCAATACCTTGAGCGCCGGCTTTAACGACGAAGAGTGGGTATCGGACATCGCGGCTCCATTGATTTCGGAGTTGGGAAACAAAGTGGTCTGGCCGGTGGATCTTGTAACCTTTGACGGCGATGCGATGCTGGTTCGATTGACAACCCATCCGACGAGCCCGATCTCGCTCGAGCGCGGCTATTCCCGTCGAACCCGCCGCGGTTTTCCAGGTTTTCGCATTCCGTTTCTGCGCTCCGCTGCCGGACAGGCCTACCTGGCCACCTGCTCGCCTCACCGTCAAAAGGCAATCCTGGATGTCTTGTCGCATTCTGATCACGAAGAATGTGAGATTGCTCGCAACACCCGCCGCATCAAATCAATTCTGAAAAGTACGCGCGAACGGGGCTATGCGGTCGGCACCGGGCAGTACGGTCCGACGGCAATCCTGTCGGTCCCCGTTGTCCCCAACCAAGAACCCGTCTCATGCATTAATCTCGCCTTTATCGTATCTGCGGTGACGCCGACGGAAATCGTCGATCAATACCTCCAGCCCCTTAAATCCGCCGCAGCAAATCTTGAGAATGCGCTTCGTGCGGCGGCGGAGTCGGGACTCCATATACCGCACCTCGACTGAGTCCACATTGTAGACAATTTCGAACGGGCAATTGAACCGGGACCCAATGTCTCGCTAGCGTGCAGCCACAAATCACGAAACGCAAAAATTGTGGAAGGCGCGCCATGCAGGGAAGGCAGCCAAACTTTTTGTTCATCGTGACGGACCAGCAACGCTGGGATCACTTAGGCTGTGCCGGCAACCCCCTTCTGAAGACACCCCATATCGATTCATTGGCGGCTAAAGGGCGGCGGTTTAGTCGCTTTTATGTTAATTCGGCCGTTTGCCAGACCAACCGCGCGACAATCATGACCGGCCAAACGGTCACTCAGCACGGTGTTCGGGTCAATGGTATTCCGATTTCCCTCGATTCCATCTGTTTCCCGCATCTGTTGCAGGCTGGCGGCTATGAGACCGCACTGTTCGGAAAAGCGCACTTCCAGAACTTCACCACCGAAGAAGCGAGACGGAAGCCCAGTGAAAATGGTCTGCAACCGCCGCCGGACGAACTCCGGGATTCGATCCGAAGCGTCCGGTCCGGTCCGCCCTACCAGCGGGAACTCGGGTTCGACACGTCGGAGGACCCCGAGGCGGACGAACTCGAAGGAGACTATTACGGTTTCGAACGCTTCCGGGTGTGTACCTGGCACGGTGACCAGGTACAGGGCCACTACTCCCACTGGCTGAGACAACGCTTCGCCGACGCCGATACCCGGCGGTCGGAGCCGGACCCTCGCTACGACGCGCCCCAGGCCCGTCGCCCCTGCATGCCGGAGGAATTCTATCCCACCGGCTACATCGCCCAGATGACGCTCGATTATCTGGACGATTACGCGGCACGGGGATCGGACAAGCCGTTTTTCGTCCAGTGTAGTTTCCCGGATCCGCATCACCCGTTCACGCCTCCAGGGAAATATTGGGACATGTACGATCCGGCGGACGTGAACCTGCCGGACTCCTTTTATCACGAACCGCATGATCAGACGCCGGTGTTGGCCCGCTACCATGAGGAGTTGAACAGCGGCCAGGCAAATCGCGACTGGGTCATGCCCTATGCCGTTCACGAGCACGAGGCGAAACAGATTACGGCGCTGACCTACGGCATGATCGGCTTCATTGACGCCTCGGTTGGGCGCATCCTCGCCAAGCTAAAGGATCATGGCCTGGACCGGGATACGGTCATCATCTTCACCAGCGATCACGGCGACTGGATGGGCGACCACGGTCTGATGCAGAAGGCCCTGTTGCACTATCAGGGGCTTATCCGCGTGCCCTTCATTTGGAGCGACCCCGCCGACCCCTCGGCGGGCCGCGCCACGGATGAATTCGCCTGTTCCCAGGACATCCCGAATTCGATTCTCGCACGCGCCGGCCTCGCCCCCTGCGCCGGCATGCAAGGCAAGGATCTCACCCGGATCATACTCGATGGGGAACCCTCCAAGCGCGATGGGGTTTTGGTCGAGCAAATGACGACATTCACGCTCCCGGGGGACGATTTTCCCACCCGGGTCAAAACATTTGTCGATCAGGACTGGCGGCTTTCTTACTTCTCCACCAAGGAATGGGGCGAGCTATACGACCTGAAAAACGACCCAGGAGAGATCGTCAATCTATGGGAGTCGCCGGATCACCGGACCGTCAGACTGGAGCTGATGGAACGTGCGATGAAGGAAATGGTGGCAAACGAATCTCTTTCACCAATCCAGGTAAATGTCGGCTGATTGTCAGCCGAACTTCCAACAACTTGCAAGGGAGGAAGAAATGAGAAACGAACCGAAAATCACCCAAACGCTCAAACCGGCCATCCGAAAAACACTGATATGTCTGGCGGGTGCCGTCGTCGTGGCACCGGTATTTGCCGCGGCGCCTGCCATGGCCCAGCCGAAAGAACTCATTTTCAATGTCTTCTTCCCCCAACGGGCGCCGATTTGGGGGGGAGCGCTTAAACCCTGGTACGAACAAGCTGTGGCGAATTCGAACGGGACGATCAAAATCAAGGTCCCGACGGCCAGTTTGGCTCCCGCGCCACGGCAGTTCGATATGGTTCAAGATGGCGTCGCCGACATCACAATTACCGCAACCCTGTTCAGGCGGCAAATCATTCTCCCCAACATCACGTTCGTGCCCTTCCTGGCCCGCCAAACCTACGCCGCCTCGAATGCACTTTGGGCGACCCATGAGAAATTCTTTGCCGCCGCAAATGAATTCGAGGGTTTCAAACTGCTATCGATCTGGAATTTGGGCGCCTCCCAGATTCAGACCATCTCTCGCCCTGTAAAAGGCATTTCTGATCTCAAACGCCTCAAAATTAGGACGTCACCGGGTGTCGAAACAGCCATGCTCAAAGCTCTGGGCGGTACGCCGATACCTGCGCCAGGGATCAAGATGTTCGAACTGGTAAATGGGGGCGTTGTTGACGGAAACATGTCGGCACTCGGACCGGCCATGACCCTCGGGTTGCCGGCAAAGATCAAACATATCACTGAATTTTCCGGCGGATTAAATCGTGTGACGTTCAGCCTGATCATGGAAGCAAAGTCATTCGCCGGATTGCCGGCAGACGCGCGACGGGCATTGACCGCCCATGCCGGCAGTGAACTCGGGACAAAGCTTGGTTTTGTCGAAGAAGCCGTCCTTCGGCGGGCGCGCATGGTGTTTAAACAAGCAGGCGCAACATTCACCGACGCCGCACCGGAATTCCAAGCCGCCGTCGCTAAATCATTGCAGTTTGTCGAGCAAGACTGGATCAAGCAAGCCGAGGCAAAGGGCGTCGATGGCAAGGCCGCCTTGGCGTTTTATCGGCAACGCGTCGCGGCATTCAAACCACCCCCCGGGAAAGGCATGAGGAAGGGCAAGGGCGGCATGAAGAAGTAGCTGCTGCTGTTTCGGAACGCATTTCACTAACCTGACAAAGGATCGGCGACGTGGCCTCCGACCTGGAAAAATCGGATCCGGCATCCAATGGGATGCCGGAGCGGCCGGACTATTCACCGGCGGGTCAATGGAAAGCATTTCGTGCCGGCTTGCTCGGATCCGTACGAGACGCCGTTGCGTCCGGCACGTCCGGGCGATTTACCGGCCGCATGGCAGGCACGTTCGCGGCTTTCTCAGCCCTTTGCATCGCCTGCCTGCTGACGGTGATGTTCATCTCGGTCGCCTTCCGTTACGGCCTCAACACCCCAATCGCCATCTCGGAGGAGCTGACCGCGTTTTTCCTTGGCCTGACCATATTCTCCGCTTTTCCGTTCGTGACCATGGAGAAATCACACATCCAAATCGAACTGCTGATCGGGTTGGTCCGCGGGCGTCCCAAACTGGAGCGGTTACGGCAATTCCTGGTCGATCTTGGGACCCTTGCCATGGTCGTTTTCCTGGGGACACGTCTTTGGGAGCAGGCGACCCGCTATATGGAGCGGCTCGTAGTGAGCGAAGGTCAGGAGTGGCCCCTGGCGCCCATCGTCTTTGTGTTCGTCGGGCTATTGGCCATCGCCGCATGGGTTTTTGCGCTCGTAATTCTCGCCGATCTACGGCGGCCGAGACGCGAGGACCGCGACGCGGGTACGAGTTAGGCCGGTCCCATGATTCCCGTTCTCATCGGCATTGCCGCCCTCCTGATAATAGGCGGTTTCGGCTTTCCGCTCGGCCTCGCCCTCATGCTCATCGGATATGTCGGCTTTGGGGTCATGCACCCGAAGGGGCTGGATGCGGCCGGTACCGTGGCCGGCCAGCAGATTCTCGAGTTGGCGCTGAACTTCCAGTTCGCGGTGCTGCCGCTGTTCCTGTTGATGGGCGTGTTCGTCAACCGGTCGGGCATCTCCGACGACCTCTACGAAACCGCCAACCGGTGGTTCGGCCATATGAAAGGCGGTCTGGCCATTTCCACGGTGGCCGCCTGCGGCGGCTTTGCGGCGATTTCGGGTTCCTCGGTCGCAACCGCCGCCACAATGGCCCGCGTCGCTGTCCCGTCCATGCGCAAGTACAAATATAACGATGCCTTCTCGGCCGGCACGGTCGCTGCCGGCGGCACCATGGGCATACTCATCCCGCCCTCGGGCGCGCTCATTATCTACGGGCTCATCGCCGAGGTGGACATCGCCAAATTATTTGTGGCAGGCATCGTGCCGGGATTGATCACGATCGCCGCTTATATGGTGGTGATCCGCCTGGTCTGCATGGTCAAACCGGATTGGGGTCCGCCCGCCGAACGCTTTTCCTGGCGGGAGAGGCTGACCACCGTCTACAAGGTCTGGGGAATCGTCTTCCTGTTTTTCCTGATCATGGGCGGCATATTCTTTGGCATCTTCACGCCATCGGAAGCCGGCGGCATTGGAGCGGCCGGCGCCCTGGTCTTCGCTATTGCCCGCGGCCGCATGAATTGGCGAGTGTTTTTCGATTCACTGCTGGAGGCGGGGAAAACCACGGCCACCGTGTTCACGGTCGCCTTCGGCGCTCTTATGCTGAACCAATTCGTCAATATCGCCGGCGCGCCCGAGGATGTGCTTGGCCTCATCCGCGGGCTCAATATTTCGCCGTGGATGGTCGTTGTCGTGGTTCTGCTCTGTTACGTCGTGCTCGGCATGTTCATCGACGGCATCGCCATGATCTTCCTGACCGTGCCGATTTTCGTGCCGCTGATCGAAGGATTGGAGCTTCCCATCGATCCGGGTTTGGTGCTGATCTGGTGGGGCATCGTCCTGGTGATGGTGGTGGAGATCAGCCTGATCACCCCGCCCATCGGTATGAATGTATTCGTTATCTCCTCCATGCTGCCCGATGTGAGCCTCAAGCAGGTGTTCCAGGGAATCGTTCCCTTCTTCGTCGCCGACATCGGAAGATTGGCGATCGTGGTCATTTTTCCACCGACGGCCCTTTGGCTGACGCAATTTATGGGCTAGCCGATGACCAACACCACCATCCTGATCGCCGGCGCCGGACCTGTGGGGCTGACGGCGGCTTGCGTTATGGCTCATCTCGGTGTGCCGGTTACGGTCATCGATAAGAGCCCGACGCCGACCCGGCACCCCAAGATGGACATTACCAATGCGCGGAGCATGGAACTGTTCCGCAAGTACGGACTCGAGGATGCGTTACGCGCGGTCGCGGTCCCGGATACTCATCCGTTCGATGTGTCCTGGATCACCACCCTGGCCGGGCATGAGCTGCACCGTTTCAACTACAAGAGCCCCGCCGAGCTTCGGACTCAATACCGCGAAATCAATGATGGGACACAGCCTCAGGTTCCGCCGATGCGGGTATCGCAAGTCGAAATCGAACCTGTCCTCCGGATGGCTGCAGTTGAAAATCCGCTGATCACCGAACGGTTCGGCGTGGCCATCGAGGGTTTGGAGCAGGGGCCTGACGGCGTCGTCGCAATGCTCAGGGATCAGGAGACTGGTGAAACGGAGCAGATCGGGTGCGACTATTTGGTCGGCTGCGACGGTGGCAACAGCGTCGTGCGTCAGGCTCTGGATATCGGCCTCGAGGGCGAGGCCGACCTCGGCGAGCGTTTCATGATCCATTTCCACTCGCGGGATCGGGATCTTCTTCAGCGATTTGGCATTGCCTGGCACTATCAATCTTCGCGCGGCTCGATGATTGCACAGAACGACGACGATATCTGGACCCTCCATACCATGCCCGGGCCGGATTCCGACGGGTACATGCCGACACCTGAGGAGAGGCTGGTCCGCTACACAGGGCGGGAATTCAATTTCGACATCAAGGTGGCAAACCCTTGGCGGCCCCATCTTCTGGTGGCTGAGAAATACAGCCAAGGAAACGTATTCCTGGCGGGCGACGCCGCCCACCAATATATCCCGACGGGGGGATACGGAATGAACACCGGCGTCGGCGATGCCGTTGATATCGGATGGAAACTGGCGGCGGTGGCGAAGGGTTACGGCGGCCCAGGGCTCCTGGCCTCCTATGATCATGAACGGCGCCCCGTCGGGGTCCGCAACCGGGGTGGTTCGGGCCGGCACGCCGGTGTCCGTATCGATATTCAATCGGTATATGCCGAAGAATTCCCCTCGGATATCGAGGGCGACGAAGACCGGAGGGCCCGCGCCGCCCAGCGGATTGCCGCGCTTGGAAATGCGGAAAACGAAAGCTGGGGCATCGAATATGGCTATGCCTACCCCGACTCCCCCGTCATTTGCGGCGAGGCAGACGCCGAGATATCAACCGATCCCGTCCGGTACATTCCGACGACGGCGCCGGGCGCACGGCTTCCATCCTGTTATCTGCGAGACGGCGCGGCCCTTTTCGACCGCCTGGGCCCCTGGTTCACCCTGATCAGTTTCGCCGGGGCGCCCGAGACGGCGTGGGACGAGCCGGCCGAGAAGATCGGCGTGCCGCTCGCCGTGCTCACATTGGACGAGCCCGGCCTCAGTGGGATTTACGGAGCCGATCTGATCCTGGTCCGGCCCGACCATCATGTGGTGTGGCGGGGCCGGAACAACGGTGCCCTTGTGCCCCGGAAGATATTGAAAACCGCCCTGGGGTGGTAGCGACAGCAAACGAAGGTGACGAAATGAACGAAACGAATGTCAGTGAACTTGCAGCCAAGGCGAACGAAGCCCTGACCGATCCGGAACGCAACCGGATTGTGGGCGACGAGCCGAACCCGCGGTTCGAACTCTATCACATGGCATTTTCCCTCTGTTCCCACAAGGTGCGGACCACCTTGGCCGAGAAGGGCGCGAGCTATACCGGGCACGATATGATTTTTCCGGTTGAGAACTACGATCCCGACTATGTCCGCCTGAGACTAAAAGGCGGAGAACAGCTCGACCAGGTGAGCGGGTACACCGGCCGGTCCTCGACGACTACCGAGGGTTTCGATCCCTGCGTGGTGCCGACGTTGGTGGACCACCAGTCCAATCGGGTCATCATCGATTCAAAGGCGATCTGCGAATACATCAATGAAACGGCCCCTGGAGACAATTTGGTGCCCGACGACATCGCCGGCGAGGTGCTGCGTCAGGTTGAGATCGTCGACGGTACGCCTCATGTCGCCGTTCTCTATGGCAAACATCCGGGCAACGATACGCGCCCGGCGCCTGTTGCCGAACGAATGGAGGGCGTACATGCAAGGAAGTGCGAACACCTGGGGCAGCTTCTGGAAAAGGTGAAAGGGGACGAGGCCCTGGAGCGGGCCTACCGCAACAAGATCGCCAAGGAAACGGCCGCGGCCAATTTCATTGCGACGCCCGAGGACATGCAGAATGCGGTCGATGAAATTGCTGGGATCATCGGGCGACTCGACGCCGACCTCGAGAAGGCCGCAGGCAATTGGATTTGCGGCGAACGATACACCCTGGCTGACATTTGCTGGGGGGTGAGCCTGTTCCGACTTAAATGGCTAGGGCTCGGTTGGCTGTGGGAGGACGACGGTCCCGCGGCTTCGCCACGGGTCGAGGCTTATGCCCGGCGACTGATGGAGCGACCTGGATTTCGAGAGGCAGTCATCGAGCATCCCGGCGTGCCGCCCTCTCCCCATCTCGTGTGAGCGGCTGAACCCGCGGGCCATACACCACCGAATTTCGAGGAACTGAACAGTTATGACGAATGCACCATTTCTCCTAGACCAACAAGACGCCGTGGTCGTTATTTCGATCAATGATGCGCCCTGGAACAAGATGTCGGTTGCCTTCATGGACGAGCTCGAGGTCTTGGTCGGACGGCTTGCAGAGGATGACTCGGTTCGAGCCGTCGTGATTACCGGCGAAGGCGACAAGAACTTCTCCGTTGGAATGGATTTGAAAGAATTTCCCAAGGCACTGAAGGAACGCGGTGGCCGGGACGGATTTTACGATCAGCGCAAGCGGGTTCTCGGCGCGATCGAAAATATGGGCAAACCCTGGATCGCGACCCTGTTCGGCTACTGCCTCGGCGGGGGTCTTGAAATTCCACTGGCCTGTCATATTCGGCTTGCCGCGGAAGAAGGAGCCCAAATTGGCTTGCCGGAAATGGATCTTGGCGCTGTGCCGGCCTGGGGCGGCAGCGCCCGTTTGCCGCGCGTTGTCGGCCGTACCCACGCGATCGATATGATTCTCCGGGGAAAAAAGATTTCTGGTCCCGAGGCTTATCGGATCGGCCTCGCCAACGAGGTATGGCCCTTGAGTGAGTTAAAGGCACAGGCCATAAAATTGGCCCACGAACTGGCCGCCCAGCCGCGGCTGCCGGTTAAGGCAATGCTCGGTTGTCTCGTTGGCTGCGAGTCCAAGACATTGGAGGAATCGCTGGCCGAAGAACGCGCGGCCGCACTGATGTGCGCCGACTCGCCAGACCAACTGGAAGGCCGCCGAGCCTTCCTGGAAAAACGGCAACCGGTGTTCAATCAGGCTTAGGCGGGATCACCAAAAAGTGACAATAAACGCCCCTTCATGTGACGTTGCGATAATCGGTCTCGGCCCCGTCGGAGCGGCTCTAGCCAATGTGCTCGGTCAGTTTGGAATCGACACAATGGTCTTCGAGAAGGAGGCCGCAGCCTATCACCTGCCTCGCGCGGTCGCCTTCGATAGCGAGATCATGCGGATTTTTCAGTCCCTCGGCCTGGCGGATCGGATCGAACCGATTACCGGGCAAGGGGACGGGATGCGCTTCGTCGCGCCCGACGGAGAACTGCTCCTCGATTGGTCGCGGCCGCCCGGCATCTCGCCCATGGGCTGGCGGCCGGGATATCTGTTTCATCAACCGGATCTCGAAGCCATCCTGCGAGACGGCATGGCGCGTTTCCCGAGTGTGAACACCTGGCCGGAATGCGAGGTTACCCAACTCGGGCCGGATGACAGTGGCATAACGATTAAGTACCGGCACCGGCCCAGCGGCGATGAACATACGGCTCGGGCACGTTATGTCGTCGGCTGTGATGGGGCACGGTCCTTCACCCGGAACATTATCGGCTCGGAATTCGACGACCTCGGATTTCACGAGCCCTGGCTGGTGGTTGACCTGATTCTAAAAAAACCTCGACCCGATCTTGGAAACCATGCCATCCAATTTTGCGAGCCCGACCGCTCCGCAACCTATGTACCGACCGTCGGCAATCGCCGGCGGTGGGAGTTCCGATTGAACGACGGCGACGATCCGGAAAAAATAATTGAGCCAGGTGTGGTGTGGGGCTTGCTGGAACGTTGGCTGACCCCGGAGGAGGCGCATCTGGACCGGTCGGCCGTCTACACTTTCCACTCCGCCGTAGCCAAGACTTGGCGGCGCGGCCGGATCATGATCGCGGGGGATGCCGCTCACCAGACCCCACCCTTCATGGGCCAGGGGATGTGCGCCGGAATTCGTGATGCAGCGAATGTCGGTTGGAAACTGGATCGTATCCTCAAGGGTCATGCCGGAAACGAATTGCTGGATACGTACCAGAGCGAGCGCGATCCTCATGTCCGCGAGTTCATTGAACTTACGGTCAAGCTCGGTCATATCATCAACACCACGGCGACTGCCTTGGTCTCGGGATCGGCCACACCACCCGGGGACGGACCGCAGAAGCTGAATCAATTGATCCCCCGGCTTGGGCCGGGGCTCCGGGCCGGCCTAACGGACCTCACGGGGAGCCTGGTTCCGCAGCCTCGCCTCTCGACCGGCGAGCGTCTTGATGACACGGTCGGCTGGTCACCCGCACTGCTGATGCGGACGGAATTTGCCTCGAAAATTAGCGAAACCCTAAGTGCAGACTTGGCGGCCAAGGGCGTCGAACCGGTTGACGATCCGGCGGTCGAACGCTGGCTCGACGAGATCGGATTTCAAGCCGTTCTCATGCGGCCCGACCGCTACATATTGGGTGCGGCGAACTCGCTCGATGAGGTATGCGAACTGGTCGCGGCGGCATAACCTGACCGATGGGAGAAGCGAATGGTCAAACTTGCGGATGAAGACATTAAAACCC
Source organism: Rhodospirillales bacterium (assembly GCA_965207535.1). Classification (GTDB taxonomy): domain Bacteria; phylum Pseudomonadota; class Alphaproteobacteria; order Rhodospirillales; family UBA2165; genus JAJDXO01. The sequence continues at coordinate 228,325 of CBDBMR010000013.1, forward strand.
GTGAAGTGCTCGACTGGAATGGGCTCCATGTTTGCCACGCTCACCTTTCGTCCTGCTCGCAGAAGCTGCGTATTTTTCTTGCCCTCAAAGGGCTCGATTGGGAATCGCACGAGATCAATGTGAGCCAAAACGAAAACCTGTCGGAGTGGTACCTGGGTATCAATCCGCGTGGACTGATTCCGGTTCTGATCCATGACGGCGAGGTTCACATCGAGAGTAACGATATTATCCAATATCTCGACCAATCCTTCCCGGACCCGAAGCTCATTCCAGCGGGCTTTGAAGACGAGGTGGCAGCACTGCTCGAGCATGAGGATGACCTCCATCTCGACCTGCGGGCACTTAGTTTTCGGTTCGTTTTCAACCCAAGGGGCGAGGTCAAATCAGCTGAGGAATTGGCGCGCTACGCCACCGCTGGGTCGGGCACTGTGGGCAAGAAAATGGATAACCGTAAGGATGTCGAAATCGACTTTTGGAAAACGTTGAACGCGAAAGGGATAACCGACGATGTTGCGCGCTCAGCGGTAGCCAAATTCCGTACGGCGTTCAATGAGCTCCAGGAACGACTTGGACAGGATACCTACCTCTTGGGCGGCAACATCAGCGTACTGGACATTGCGTGGTTCATCTACGCGAACAGGCTTGTCATGGCCGGCTATCCGCTCGCGCGGCTGCATCCGAAACTGGGGAACTGGTTCGACGGTCTCGCCCAGCGGCCCGAATTCGCCAAAGAGATCGCGTTGCCCCCGCCGGTGGCCGCTCATTTCGAGGCCGGCCACAAGCGCGACGTCGAGCAGGGGAAAACACTAGGTCCTGTTGACATTTATCGCATCCAAATGAGCGCCCCGACGAGGCACAGCATGGCCATGTAGGCGGTGACGGTCTTTTCGTAGCGTGTGGCGATGCGGCGGAAGTGCTTGATCTTGTTGATGAAACATTCGACGACGTGCCTTTCCTTGTAGAGTTCGGGGTCGTACGGCACGGCTTGTGCCCGCGACGGGTTGGAGGGGATCACCGCCACCATCCCGGCGCTGTCGAGGCGGGCGCGGAAGCGGTTCGCGTCGTAGGCGGTGTCGGCGATCAGGGTCTCGCCCGGCAGCCCGGCGATCAGCCCCTCGGCCTGGGTGACGTCGCCCACCTGGCCGCCGGTGAGGATGAACCGCAAGGGATTGCCCAGGCCATCGACGGCGATGTGGATTTTGCTCGTCAGGCCGCCGCGCGAGCGGCCGATGGCCTGAGCCTGAGCCCCCCTTTTGCGCCGGCGGCATGTTGATGCGCCCGCACGATGGTCGAATCCACGATCAGGTATTCGAAGTCGGGATCCTCCGCCAAGGCATTGAAAAGACTCTCCCAAACCCCCGCCTTGGCCCACCGCGAAAAGCGCACGTAGACGCTGTTCCAGTTGCCGAAGGCGTCCGGCAGATCGCGCCACGGCGAACCCGCCCGGGCGATCCACAGCACGGCGTCCACAAACAGGCGGTTGTCCCGACCCGTGGAGCCGCGATCCGCCTCTTTGCCCGGAACCAAACCCTTGATCCGGTCCCATTGCATATCCGTCAGTTCCCGTCGAAGCATGACACGCTCCCGCCAGTTGAAACGGTCTTGCTTGAATCACGCCAACCATGAATAGTCCGTTAATTGTCAACAGGACCTAGAGCTTGTTGCGGGTCTCTGATCCTGCTGCAAATCAAAAAGCCCAGGAGCAATTCCACCATGTCAGACCACGATCCAATCCAAACGTCCCCCGCCGAACGGCCTGAAATGGGCCCGCCGGCCACTCATTGCGGTGACCCGTCACCCAACCCCACCATCACCAGCGAAATCCGGTACGACGGCACGACACCGCCTCCGTGTTCGACCAATGTCCACGGTGAAATCGAGAAATTGCCAAGCGGTGCCGAGGCGACTCATTGGTTCGTCGAAGCCGATGGCGTGACCTGGCATTTTGTGACGGCGGGGGACCCAGCGCATCCGCCGGTCATATTTCTCCACGGTCTTCCGGAATCTTGGTACAGCTGGCATCACCAGATCTCGGCACTATCCGATGATTACTATGCCATCGCTCTCGATCAAATGGGGTACGGTCAGTCCGATAAGCGACTGACCCTCGACTACACCAACGCGGCGATGGCCGCCAAATTGACCGCGTTACTCGACAAAATTGGCGTCGAGAGATTCCATCTGGTCGGCCACGACCGAGGCAGCGTGACCGCCGACCACCTGACCGCTGTCGACGGCATGCAGGAGCGCATCCTGCACTATGTGCGCATGCAACAGTCCGCCAACGAGCCGCACGGCGAGCCACGGCCACCGCACGCCGTGTTCGCCACTGAAGCCGGCATTGCCATGTTCAAATCGGAGATGGCAGCCGTTTGGCCGTTTAAGGTCGCGTCCGGTTTCGTCGCCGCCGACATCGCCGATGAAGAAGTGAAGCGGATCACATACGAGTTTCACTACGAGGGCGTAGCCGAGGCGGTCAGCAAATATTTCCAGACGACCAACTTCGACATCGAGTTGGCGGAGCGCCACGACAGGTTGTTCAAAACAATGTCGATGCCGGTGTTGTTCCTCCAGGGTAAGCACGACAAGGGCCAGCATCCGGAAGAATATGCTAACACCGCCGAATTCGTCGCCAATGGGAAGGTCCAATTTATCGACGCTGGCCATTTCCTTCATATGGAGGAACCCGACGAGGTCACCAGCGCCATCCGCGAGTTCCTCTCGGAATGAGAGGCAGTCTACATCCGCTTGTAGGGCGTGCTGATGATGCCAATGACGCGGCAATCGATGGACTCACCGGGCTACGGCGCGTCGGCGTCCGGCTCGCAGATCGTGTAGGCGGGCGTATCGGACATACCGGCTGGCGCGCTCCGTGACCCGACGCTAAGCCGGTGCGTAAGGCCGCTCGGTCCCCTTGACCGTGACGCGATGCAGGTGCCGGCGCTCGGTGTAGTCCCGGGTCGCGTAGTGTTGGGTTGAACGATTGTCCCAGATGACGACGGTATGCGGCGCCCAAACATGGCGATACTGGTACTCGGGTATCTCCGCCTGGTGATAAAGAACCCGCAACAGGCACTGGCTCTCCAGTTCGTCCATTCCCTTGATATGGAGTGTGAAGTGGGGATTGACGAAAAGTACCTTCTTCCTCGAGACAGGGTGCTCGCGCACCACCGGATGAGTGACCCTGGGAAAATTCTCGTTGATGAACCGTTCCCGCTCGCGCCCTTTCTCGTCATCGGTAAAACCGAGCCGGAAGAGCTTCACATCGTGGACCGCCTCGAGACCCGAAATGTAGTGTTTCAACCGGTCGCTCAATCCGCCATAGGCCGCGGTCATACTCGCGAACAGGGTATTGCCGCCGATTGGCGGCATGACCCGTGCCCGCAGGACCGTTCCGAGCGGCGGAATTTCTCTGAAGGTCTCGTCGGAATGCCAGTTGTCGGTAAAGGTCGGCGGGTTGTTCTCGTCGTTGTCGAAAATTTGCAGTTCAGGAATGTTCTCATCGTGACGGGCGATGGGATGAACGCTCAAATCGCCAAAATACCGGCCGAAGCGCATCTGGTCTTCGACCGAGATATCCTGATCGCGAAATACCAAAACCTCATGCTCGGCCAGCGCATCGCGCAGTGCCTGTTGAGTCCGCCCATCCAATGGCTGGCGGAGATCGATGCCGCTGACTTCCGCACCCAAATGAACGGCAACCTTCTTGAACTTCGGAGGCACCCCAACTTCGGGATTGTCTGCAATGTGCTGGTCCATTGAATCTCTCCACCAAAGCCGACGATGCGGCTGTCTGGGCAAGACACCCTAGCACCACTTCAAATGGACGCCCTAAAGAAATGATAAGGGAGCCCTCTGTCGGCAGGCCGCATGACCGCGCGTCGCTCGCTGACCCGAGCGGACCCCACCGCCGAAACCCCTAATAATACCGCCGTGGGATTCCGAACGCGGTTTTCCACTCCCTGGACGCGCCCTTGCCCATGATCATCTCCTCGTGGAAATCGCCGATGGGGTAGATGTCGGGCGCGTCGGCATCGCTCCAGATGCCCCGCTTCCTCCGCTCCTCGCGCCGGTCGATCAGCCACTCGATGTAGCTGTCGCGGAAGTGGCCGGGCGCAACCATCAGCGCCGCCCGGACCCGGTCGTCGATTTCCCGGTAGGTGGCCGCCGCGTCCTCGCTGATCTCGATGGCGTCGTAGTCCAGTTCGTATCCCGCCTCCAGCTGCTCCTTGCCGGCCACGGCGGCGAAGATCTGCTGGTCCTTGACGCTCAGGAGTTCCTTGTAGACGCCGACGAACCTGTCGGTCACCGGGGTGCCGAGCGGCGCGTGGGCGATGCCGCCCGGATTGGCGATGTTTTGGGACCGGTTCCGGGCGATCTCGGATTTGTGGAATTCGAGCATGGCGGGCGAATAGTCCTCGCCCAGAAATTCGCAGATGCGCCGGAGTTCGGCCTCCGGGGCCCGCACCAGGGTCTCGTAGTTGAGGTCGAGCCACTGTTCGGCGCTCAATTTCTCCCGCCACGGCTTGGCGGCGTTGATGAACAGCTTCCAGCGCTCGGCGGAGCAGAACGCGTTGTACGAGCCGAAACGGGAATGGATGGTCTCGGCGACGTTGTCCCGCCCGTCCCGGGTCAGGTAGATGAACTGCGCGTTCGGGAAGTCCTCGACGATGTGTCCGATGAAGAAGCCGTTGTTGGGCGACTTCTCGGCCCAGCGGGGCTTGCCGTTCTGCCGGGCGTGCCGTTCGAGCATGGCGCAGAAGATGCCGGCGAAGCTCCGCTCCCGGAGATCGCCCAGGATTTCATCGAGAATGGTCGCCGGGTTGGCCTTCATACCTAGAAACGGCGGCACCAGAGAGAAAATCATCTCGTCGGCCAGGGTCCGGAAGTTCTCTTCCCTGCTCAGGTCCCCGTAGGTGTGGAGATAGGGGCGGAACCGCTGGTAGTACCAGGCGACCTCGGGCACGGAGATGCGGGGATGACTGCCGATCATCAGCATCAGCATGGTCGTGCCGGACCGGTGACAGCCGAGAACGAAGACCGGCCTTTCCTCCAACGTGATGCTCATGGGTTCAGGTCCTCCATTTCCGGTTGGGAGTCTGCCGCGCCCGCCGCACTTCCCTCGTGCAGGTGGCACGACACCCAGTGGTCCGGCTCCACCTCCTTGAGGCTCGGGGACTCCATCCGGCATCTTTCGGTCGCATAGGGACACCGGGCGTGGAAGTGACAGCCCTCGGGCGGGTTGATCGGGCTCGGAACGTCGCCGGTCAGAATGACCCGGCCGTCGCGGGTCACCCCGGGATCGGGTATGGGCACCGCCGACAGCAGCGCCTCGCTGTACGGATGCAACGGGTTCGCGAACAGCGTCCGCTTGTCCGTCAACTCGACGATGCGGCCCAGATACATGACGCCGATCCGCTGGCTGATATGCTCGACCACGGCCAAATCATGGGCGATGAACAGGTAGGACAGCTCGTAGTCTTCCTGTAGGTCCATCAGCAGGTTGATGACCTGCGCCTGAATGGAAACGTCCAGGGCCGATACCGGTTCGTCGCCGATGATGAGGCTGGGACTGAGGGCCAATGCGCGCGCGATGCCGATCCGCTGGCGCTGGCCGCCGGAGAACTGATGGGGGTAGTTGTCCAACTGTTCGGGCCTGAGGCCGACCCGCTCGAACAGTGCCACCACCCGCTCGCGCAATGCGCCACCGGAAGCGATGTTGTGAACCTTCAGCGGCTCGCCGACGATGTCGGCGGCCTTCATGCGCGGATTGAGCGACGAATACGGATCCTGATAGATGATCTGCATCCGCTGGCGCAGCTGCCGCATTTCCTCCCTGGCGATGCGGGTTATGTCGCGGCCCTCGAACTCGATGCTGCCCTCCGTGGGCTCGATCAGCCGGAGGACGGTCTTGCCAACGGTGGTTTTTCCGCAGCCGCTTTCGCCCACGAGGCCGAAGGTCTCTCCCCGCCCGATCTCGAACGAAACGCCGTCGACCGCGTAGACATGCCCGGTGACGTGCGCCAGAACGCCCTTGCGGATGGGAAAGTGCGTCTTGAGGCCGGTGACCTTCAGGAGGGGCGCGCCGTCGCTGGTTGCAACCCCGGTCATGCCGCCGCCTCGCCGAGCTTTTCCGTGTGCCAGCAGGCCGCCCAATGCCCCGGGCGTTTTTCTTCCAACGGCGGGTAGGACGCGCGGCACTTGTCGTCGGCAAGGGGGCAGCGGGGCGCATAGGCGCACCCGGGCGGGAGCCGGTTGAGGGACGGAACGATTCCCTTGATTTCGTTCAGGCGTTCGGGCCTGGAACCCGCCGTCTCCCACACATCGAGCCTGGGCACCGATCCCAGCAGGCCCTTGGTGTACGGATGGGTCGGAGACCCGAACAGATCGTTCACGTTCGCCTCCTCGACCTTCTTGCCGGCATACATGACCACCACCCGGTCGGCGTTTTCGGCAACGACGCCCAAATCGTGGGTGATCAGGATGACCGCCGTGCCGAGTTTCTCCTGAATCTCCACCATGAGATCCAGTATCTGGGCCTGGATAGTGACATCGAGGGCGGTCGTCGGCTCGTCCGCGATCAGCACCTTGGGATCGCAGGCCAGCGCCATGGCGATCATGACGCGCTGGCGCATGCCGCCGGACAGCTGATGGGGGTATTCGTCCACCCTGGCCTCGGGCACCGGAATATTGACCAGCTTGAGCATTTCCACCGCTTCGTTTCTGGCCGCGCGCTTGGAGAGGCCCCGATGCAGCATGAGCGACTCGCTGATCTGCTTGCCGACGGTCAGCACCGGGTTCAACGAGGTCATGGGCTCCTGGAATATCATCGAGATCTGGTTGCCGCGGATGCGCTGCATCTCGACATCGTCCAGCTCGAGCAGGTTGGTCCCCTGAAAGCGGATTGCGCCGCCCACGATGCGGCCCGGCGGGCTCGCGATGAGCCTCAGGATCGACATTGCCGTAATGCTCTTGCCGCAGCCGGATTCGCCCACGATGCCGAGGGTCTCGCCATCCTCGACCGAGAACGAGACGCCGTCGACGGCCTTCACGACCCCGTCCAGGGTGAAGAAGTGGGTGCGCAGATCCTCGACCTCGAGCACGGGCCCTTGGGACGCATCGCCGCCGTGACTTGCTTCGGGGGCTGGCATCACACCTCCTTGGCAAATCGCGGATCAAGGAGGTCGCGAAGACCGTCTCCGATCAGGTTGACCGAGAGCACCGTCGCCGCCAGGAACAGGCCGGGAAACAGGATGATCCATGTCGCGCTGCTGAGATAGGAGCGACCGTCCGCCATCATCGTGCCCCAGCTGGGAATCTCCGGGGGCGTTCCCGCCCCCAGGAAGCTCAGCGCGGCCTCCGACAGCATGGCAGACGCGCAGACGAAAGTCGCCTGCACGATAAGCGGCGCGAAGGTATTCGGCATGATGTGCTTGAATATCACCCGCGCCGTCCCGGCGCCCGCGGCCACCGCCGCTTCGACGTAAGTGATCTCACGGGTGACGACGACGACACCCCTCACCAGCCGCGCGACCCGGGGAATTTCAGGTATGGTCAGCGCGATGATCACGGTCTCGATGCCGGCCGGCAGCAGGGCGATGAGGCCGATCGCCAGCAACAGTCCGGGGATGGCCATCAAGCCGTCCATGATCCGCATGAGCCAGGCATCGATCTGGCGGACATAGCCGCTCAGCAGCCCGACCATCAGCCCGATGAACACCGCCAGTACCGCGACGGTTATGCCGACAGTCAGGGAAATGCGGCCGCCGAAAATGGCGCGCGCGAATACATCCCGGCCAAATCTGTCGGAACCGAACCAGTACTCCTCCGAAGGAGGCTTGAGGCGGCCCGTCACTACATTCAATTCGGCAGGGTCTTTGGCCGCGATCCAGGGCGCGAATATCGCTACGAAAATGATGATCGCCACCATAAGCAATCCCAACGACAGGTTCGGATTGCGGCGGACGAACTCGACGATCCGCCGGTGCATGGGCAGTTGGGCCGCCTCGGCGGAGTCGAACTCCATTTCATTGACGGCGGCTGTCGACATGACCCTAGTGCCTCACCCGGGGATCGAAGATCGAATAGCTCAGATCAACCACCAGATTGACGAGCACGTAGATGCCCGAGAAAACCAGGATGACGCCCTGGACGACCGGATAGTCGCGATCGAGAACCGCCTCGATGGTGAGATTGCCCATCCCGGGGATATTGAACACGGTTTCGATGACCACCACGCCGTTGATCAGGAGGGCGAACCCGATCCCGATGACCGTAACGATGGGTATCGAAGAATTTTGGAGGGCGTGCCGAAACAGCACCTTCATCGGCGGCAGCCCTTTTGCGTAGGCCGTGCGAATGTAATCCTCTTTCAGGACCTCGACCACCGTGGCGCGGGTAATCCGGGTGATCAGCGCCATGTAGGATGAACCCAGCGTGATCGTCGGAAGGATCATATGGTGGAGGAAGGTGCCAAATCCCTCCCTGATGCTGACGAACCCCTGGGCCGGGACGATGGTCCAATCCACGGCGAATTTCGAGACAAACATGAAGCCGAGCCAAAACCCGGGCACGGAGAACCCTAGGACAGCGAATATCATTATGGAGTGGTCCCACCACGTGCCCTGTTTCCAGGCCGCCATGACACCGAGTGGAACCCCGAGAAAGACGGCGAACGTCAGGGTGGTGATGGCCAGGAAAATGGTCGGCTCGATGCGCTGGGCCATCAAGGTCGTGACGGGTTTGCTGACCAGCAGCGAGGTTCCGAGGTCGCCCGTCGCAATGTTCCCGGACCAGATCAGGAACTGCGTGTGCAGCGGCTTGTCGAGCCCCAACGACTCCCGGAGTTGTTGGATTTCCCCCGGGGTCGCATCTTCATCAGCGAGGATATCGGCGGGATCGCCCGGCGTCAGGTGGATGAGAAGGAAGACGAACACGCCCACCACGATCATCACCGGGATAGCAGCGAAGCAACGGCGGACGATGTAGGTAAACATAGCCGAATACCACCCCAAGGTCGGCAGCCCCGGATAGCGTTGCCGGGGCTGCCATTAAACCCTGCCTATCTGAAACTATTCCTTGCGGATATTCCAGTAGATTGGGGACGGCGCCCTGACGGCACCTTTGACGTTGCTGCGGTATGCAGCTTCGTTGGAATACAGGCCGGTCTGAATGTACGGCACGGTGTCGTACACCACCTTTTGCAGCTCGGCGGCAATTTTCTTCCGCTCCGCTTCGGACTTGGCCTGGCCGAAGGCCACTTTGAGCTTTCCGATCCGCTCATCGCAGGTCCACCCGTAGAAACCTTTCCTGTTGCAGCCGTCACCTTGAAGGAGACCCATCAACGCCGGAATGGATGGCGTCACTTCCTGGGTGGCTTGAACATAGATATGCCATCCCTTCTTCGGATCCTTGTTGGGATCCACGGTGCTTTTCCGCCGTGCGATGGCCGCGCCGCGGTTCATGGCCTGGTGTTCCACCTTGACGCCGATTTTGCGGAGATTTGCGGCCAGAACCGTCGCATTGGAGAAGGTTGCGGTGCTGCCGGCTTGGAAAACCTGGATCGTCTGACCGTTATAGCCGCCCTCTTTCATGAGCTGCCTGGCCTTTTCCAGATCCTGCTTCATGATCGCTTCGGAAGCCACGTCCGTCGCGTACGGGCTGGCGCAGGTCCAAACCGAAGGACAGGTTTGGTAGAGCGCCGGATCGCCGGTGATCGCCGTCAGGGTTTCATCCTGGCTGATCAGCCAGAGTAATGCCTGACGCGCCTTCTTGTTGTCGAACGGCGGCGCAAGGTGATTAATGAAGATTAGGCCTTGGCGGCCGGTACGCAGCGGCTTCAGGACGACGTTGGAATCGCTCAGCAGGTCTTTCCTGAGCGCATGAGGGACTTCCTGGATCAGGTCGATCTCACCCGTCCTCAATGCCGCGACCCGCGTGGCGTCGTCCTTCATGATTTTCCACTCGAGCTTCTTGACGTAGACTTTCTTGCCTCCGGCGGTGAAGCTGGGCGGTTCCGAACGGGGCACATAGCCCTCGAACTTCTTGAAATGGAGCTGCTTGCCCGGGACATATTCGTCCGGCAGGAAAACATAGGGGCCCGAGCCGGTGAAATCCTTGATCTGCTTGTTTCGCGGCGTTTTGGCCAACCGCTCCGGAATGATCGCCGGGGGATAGCGGACCGAAGTAAAGACCTCCATGGCCATCCCGAACGGCTCTTTCAGGGTCCAGGTGATGGTCTTGTCATCCACCCTGTCGATGGACTTGGTGAACTGTTTGAAGATCCGCGCGGTGCCGCGCCGTCCGTTGCTCCAGCGCTTCAGCGATGCAACCACGTCGGCGGCGCGCACTGGCTGGCCGTCGTGGAACTTGAGGCCGGGCCGCAAGGTGACGGTCAGCTTCGTCTTGTCCGCATTCCAGGTGAACTTCTCAGCCATTTGCGGCTGTACCACCATGTTTTCATCGAATGCGAACAGACTGTCGTAGACCTTGTATTGAAAAAACTCCGTACTCCCGCCACCGCCAAAGTGGGGATCGAGAACTTTCACGTTGAACCCCGCAAATCTGAGCGTGTCCTTTGGTGGAATTCGCTGCGCCAACGCACTGCCGGACGCAACCAGCACCGAGAAGCCCATTGCGAGGGCCATGGAAAAAACCAAGGAGCGTTTCGACATGATAAATCTCCCACGAATGTTTGTTGTCTGGCGCCTAGCCTTTCAGCGCCCCTGTCGGCCTGCCCCCGGCACTCTTTCCGATCGAGGGTTTTTGTGTGGGCCAGCCTACGAATGAAACTCTAGCCCTTGCCTGGAAACGAAATTGTATTGAAGGCGACATTCGTGAGATTTCCCGATTCGAGGCGAAAAGGTCAGTCGGCGGAAGGCGGCTCGTGATCCGGCTCCACCGGCTCGACGAACGGATAGCGCTGGAGCGCCTTGGCGTAGAAGCTGCTGGCGCGGCCCCGCACATAGCGCCGGGAATCGTCGCGCACCATCTGGACCGCCCAGTTGGAGTATTTTTCGGTGGTTTCGGTCAGGTCGCGCAGCAAAAGCCTCCTCTTTTGGCTTGTTCGAATGCGTTCACCCAGCGCGGCGGGATCCCAGTCCGAATACAGCCGCTCGTGCAAACCCCGCTCGACCTCCTTGACGTCGTCGCGGCCCGCAAGGTTCTCCAGTTCGTCCGGGTCGTTCGCCAAATCGAACAGAAGCGGCGGCAGCCCCTCGCTCACCCAATATTTGTAGTCGCCGCGCCGCACCATCCGGGACGGCGCCGGGTGACCCGTCGCCGACCACTCGGAGATCACCTCGTCTTTCCAACCGCCGGATGAGCCGTGCATCAGGCCGACCAGGCTGTCGCCGTCGAGTTCGGTGACCGGCTCATCCTCCTTGCCCGCGAGTTCCAGGCAGGTCGGAACCAGATCGACCAGGGAAACATTCTCGGTCACCCGCCTGGGCGCGATACCTTCGGCATGAATGAACATGGGCACCCTCACCGACCACTCATAGAAGGTGTCCTTCAGCCACATGCCGCGCTCGCCGAGCATTTCGCCGTGATCGGCGGTGAAGATGATGACCGTGTTCTCGTCGAGCCCGGTTTCCTTCAACGCCGCCAGAACCGACCCGATTTTCTCGTCCACATACGAGATCATGCCGTAATAGGCGTGCCGCGCCGTCCGGACGTGATCGTCGGTGATGTCGTAATATTGGTGCCCCATCGCAATGGCCCGCGTCTGGCTGAACGGATCCAATTCCTCGAACGGAATCTCCGGGATCCGTGGCAGGTCGATGTCCTCATCCCGGTACAGATCCCAGTACTTGTCCGAGATCACGTAGGGCGGGTGCGGGTGCGACAGGGAAACGGTGAAGAAGAACGGCCGGTCGTCGGTATGCCGCACCAGGTCATAGATTTTCTGGACCGCGTAATATTCGACCTCGTCGTCGAAATCCATCTGCAGGCCCCGGATGCAGCGCCCGGACTCGATAACATTCCGCACGCGTATGCCGCCCCCCTTCCTGAAGTTCTGGTCCCAATTGGGCGTCCATGAGAAATCGGACGGATAAATGTCCGTCGTCAGCCGTTCCTCGTACCCATGGTATTGATCCGGGCCGATGAAATGCATCTTGCCGCAGAGCGTCGTCGAATAGCCGAGCGCCTTTAGATAATGGGCGAGAGTGGGAATCTCGGCGAAGAATTCTGCCCCGTTGTCCCATTGGGAAATATTGTACGGCAGCCGGCCGGCGAGCATCGATGCTCTCGAGGGCGAGCACAGGGGGAAATTGCAGTAGGCGTTCTCGAAAACGACGCTTTTGGCGGCCAGCTCATCCAGGTGCGGCGTCTTGACCAGCGGATGCCCATGGACGGACAAGGCGGTGGGCACCAACTGATCCACCTGAATGAAGAGGATATTCGGACGTGAAGCGCCAGGCTTCTCATTGGTCGTGTTCATAGCTTTTCCCCACTTTCGAAATCCAAGGGTCCGTGCCGTTCAGGCCTCGAGCTCCCCGTTGATCGCCATGGCGTACAGCCGCCGGGACTCCGTCTCGCCGAGAGGGACCGGATTGTTGCGGCCGGGCCGTTCCTGTGCGGTCATCGCCGCGAGCCGGCCGGCATGCTCTTCCCGAATACCGACCTCCGAAAGAGTATGCGGAATGCCGATGTCCCGGCGCAACGCCAACACCCAATCCAATACCGCGTCGAACGACGGGTTGGGCAGGCCGAGGTGGCGGGCGAGCGTTGTCATCCGCTCGTCGATGGCCGGCCGATTGAAGGCAAGCACGTAGGGCATGACCACGCCGTTGGTGAGACCGTGGTGAACATCATGCACGGCGCCGATGGGGTGGCTCATGGCGTGCATCCCCCCCAGCCCCTTCTGGAACGCGACCGCCCCCATACTCGATGCCGCCATCATGTAGGTGCGCGCCGCAAGGTTGCCGACGTCGTGCACGGCAACGGGAAGCCAATCCTTGATGAACTGCATGCCCCCCAAAGCGACGCTCTCGGAAAACGGATGAAACTGCCTGGTGCAATAGGCCTCGAGATTGTGCGAGAGCGCATCCATGCCGGTCGCCGCGGTGATATCGGCCGGCAAGTCCAGGGTCAATTCGGGATCGATAATGGCGAGATTTGGCATCGCGTCCGGGTGGGAGACGTTCCGCTTCGTCTGGGCCTCCTCGTCGATAATGATCGCGCCCCGGCTGACCTCGGACCCGGTTCCGGCGGTTGTGGGAACGGCAATCAGCGGGGCCGGGGGTGCGATATCCTCAACGTCGACGTCTTCGCCGACGATGGCAAAATCCCAGATCGGCCGGGTTTGGCCGACGAGGTTCGCGATAGCCTTTGCGGCATCGATACTGCTTCCGCCGCCGAATGCGATCACGCCGTTGCAGCTGTTCTCGCGATACACGGCGACGCCGTCGATGACATTGCGGGCGACCGGGTTTCCCTTGACGTCCGAATAGACGGTGGCGGCGATCCCCGCCGACCGGACCGCCCCGAACGCTTCCGCCGTCATCGGCAGTTCGAGCAGGCCGGGGTCGGTGACCAGCAGCGGGCGGGTCATGCCCAGCGACCGGCAGGCGCCGGGCAGCTCGTCTATGCGGCCGGGACCAAACCGAACATTTGTCGGATATTTCCAATCGCCGCGAAGGGTCGCGGGGTCGATCTCCATGTCCATTGATCCTCCAACTACGTCCCGTTCACTCCTTGGGATGGGTGCCGAATCTGGTCTTCAACCGGGCCTGCTCGGCAATGGTCTCCATCCAAAGGCGGGCATTGGGATCCTGGTCCAGGGGCCGGTCGGCATCGTTCCAGATGCCCTCCCGCCGGCGCTCCTCCCAGCGTTCGACGAGCCCCTCGTTGAACCGGCTGAACGCGTACTGATGCCCCATCAAATCGAAATTCGCCGCACGGGTGCGCATGTCCATTTCCAGGAACAATACCGCGTCCCCGGCGCTGGTCTCGATGGGATCGACGTCGATTTCGTAGCCGTTCTCCGTCAGTTCCTCGCCCGCGACACCGGCAAAGATCCGCTGCTCCCGAATGCTCAGGTACTGCTTGTATTCGCCGATCAGCTCGTCGGTCACCGGCCTGGCGATGGGGGCATGGTCGGGATTCATGCCACGGTTCCGGGCATAGGCGGTTTGATGAAACCCGAGCATATCCGGGCTGTAGTCCTCTCCGAGAAAGCCGCAAATCCGTTTCAGCGTATCCTCGGGCTCGCGGACCAGATCCTCGTAGCGGACATCGAGCCATTGGGAGCCGTCCAGCCGGGCGCGCCAGTGACGCGCCGCGGCCTGAAACTTCTTCCACAATTCCGCCGCCGCATACACGTTGGTCGGCCCGAACTTGGACTGCATGTAGGTCGCCCCGCTGTCGCGGCCGTCGCGGGTGATAAAGACGATCTGGGCGTTGGGGAAATCCTCCAGGATCGACGCGACGTGGAAGATATTCTGCGGACACTTTTCCACCCATCGCGGCTTGCCTTTCTTTGACACAAACCAGTTCATCACGCCGGCGAAGGCGCCCGGAAACGTCCTCTCCGGCACATGGGTCAGGATCTCGTCCAGTATGGTGTCTTCGTCCACCTCGATCCCGAAGAAGGGAACCAGAAGGCCGAACATCATTTCATGAAGAAGGACGCGGAAGTTTTCCTCCTTCGAGATGTCCCCATAGGTGTGCAGATAGGCCCTGAACCGCGGATAGTACCAGGTGACCTCGGGAACCGCGATGCGCGGGTGGGACCCGATCATCAGCATCAGCATGGTGGTGCCGGAGCGTTCATATCCGCCGATGAAGATCGGCGCCTCATCCAGGGTTATCGCCACTCCCCGCTCCTCTCTCCCGTCCTCCCCGCGAGCGCGAACCGAAAATCGGCGGTTCCGCCGGCGGACGGCCCGCTAACAATACCGCCTCGGAATTCCAAACTCGGTCTTCCACTTCCTCGGCGCTCCCCGCCCCATGATGGTGTCCTCATTGGGATCGCCGATCGGGAACTCGTCGGGGACATCGGCATCGGTCCAGATGCCCTGCCGCTTCCGTGCTTCCCGCTGATCCACCAGCCACTCGATGTAGCTGTCCCGCATATGGCCGCGGGCATGCAACAGGGCCGCCCGCATTCTGCCGTTCTGCTCACGAAAGTTTTCGAGAGCCTCCTCGGACAGTTCCTCCGGCTCGTAGTCCAGTTCGTAGCCGTTTTCCGTCTGAATATCCCCGGCGATGGCGGCGAATATCCGCTGATTCTTGACGCTGAGAAGCTCCTTGTAGACGCCGATGAAGCGGTCGCTCACCGGTTCGGCCAACGGCGCCGGCGAGACGCCCCCCGGGTTCTTCACCACCCGGGCTCTGGTCTGGGCGACCTCGGATTGATGGAAATCGAGCATGGACGGCGAGTATTCCTCGCCGATGAACTCACAGATCCGGCGCAGTGTTGCCTCCGGCTCACGAGCCAGGGTTTCGTACTTGATATCCATCCACTCCGAGGGGTCCAGCGTCTCCCGCCAGGGCTTCACCGCTTCGAGAAACAGCTTCCAGCGTTCGGCGGCGGACACCATGTTGTACAGGCCGTGCCGGGAATGCAGGGTTTCGGCGCAATTGTCCCGACCATCCCGGGTGATGTAGATGAACTGGGCGTTGGGGAAGTCCTCCTTTATCTGTTTGATAAAGAAGCTGTTGTTGGGGGACTTCTCGGCCCAACGCGGTTTGTTTCCATCCTCCCGGGCGTGCCGCTCGAGGACGGCATTGAAGATGCCGGCGAAACTTCTCTCCTTCGCATCGGCAATGATCTCGTCGACGATGGTCGCCGGATTTACGTCCATGCCGAAGTAGGGCGGGATAAGGCCGCCAACCATCTCGTCGGCGAGGGTTCTGAAATTCTCCTCGTCGTTCAGATCCCCATAGCTGTAGAGATACGGGCGAAACCGCTGGTAATACCAGGCAACCTCCGGCACGGATATCCGTGGATGCGCGCCGATCATCAGCATGAGCATGGTGGTGCCGGAACGGTGGCACCCGAGGACAAAGACCGGTTTCTCGTCCAGGGTTATGCTCATGTTCCCGGACCTCCCTTGCTGGTTTCATTGAGAATTCGGCAATCGGACCTTGCCGCTTCTCATCCAGAGATTGATCCGTCCAGAATACGGCCAGCGCCTGGGTCAAAATGTTCCTCGTTTAACAATGTCCATCGACGGTATGACCCGCCTGCCGGCCCCGTAGGGTTTCAGGTCCCCCAACAGCTATGGCATCGCGTTCCGTCGGCCAGCGGGCTTAACCCGCATTTCTCACCGGGGTTACTGCCGAGGGGCTGTTCACTCATTTCCGTATCTCCCAGGAGGCTCAGGCATCAGTTCCAATATCATGGCGGCGATGCGCGGACCAGTTTGTCGGATCGATTACATTCTTTTCGTGCGGGCGCCTCCACTATCCCGGAATACCCGGACCAAACCGGTAGCGTCAATCCAGCGAGGAGCCGCCAAAGTGCCCGCCAAACCGAACATCGTTCTCCTCATGCCCGATCAACAGCGGGCGGACATGCTTGGCTCCACAGGCGATCCCATAGCCAAAACGCCGAGCACCGACCGGCTGGCCGGCGAGGGCGTCCAGTTCAACAACGTCTACGTCCAGGGACCGCTCTGCATGCCCGCACGGGCATCCCTTCTCACCGAGCGCTACGTGCGGGATCACGGTGTCTTCGAGAACATGTCCGAGGTCCACGATGCCGTTCCGACCTACGCGCAGGCGCTACAGCAGGCCGGTTACCACACGGCCGTCATCGGGAAGACCCATTTCTGGCGCCATATTCCGCCGCGGGTGAAGCACGCCGATGAGCGAATTGGCCAACTCAACGGCTACGGCTTTACCGAGGTGCTGGAGACGGTCGGCAAGGAAGCGACCTACTTCCTGAACACCAGGTACACCGATTTCCTCGAAAGCCGGGACCTGCTGGACACCTACCGCGACTACCTGGGCTCGAGACAGAAGCACAAGCGCAAGGCCGCCCCCGATGCGCCGCCCTACCGGGCCTGGCAGGCCGATCCCATCCCGCTGCCGCTGGACGCCTACCAGGATGCCTGGCTCGGCGACTTCACGGCCGAGTGGCTGGAGAACTATGACGGCGACAAGCCGTTCTTCGTTCAGATCGGATTTCCCGGCCCTCACGACCCCTGGGATGCGCCGCAGGAGGCGGTGGATTGGTACGACGGCGTCGACATTCCGATGCCGGGGTCCCTCAAGCGCCCGGCGGTTCCGGAATCGGGCCCGCTCTCCATCTTCCTAAGGGCATTCTTGCGGTACTGCGACTCGGAAACCATGACCGACGAAGCGATCGTCAAACTGCGCCGCGCCTACTACGCGAACATGAGCATCATCGACCGGTCCATCGGAAAGATCGTCGACGCTCTCGAACGGACCGGCAGGCTGGAAAACACCTGGGTAATCTATACCTCCGATCACGGGGAGATGATGGGCGAGCACCGGATGATCAAGAAGATGGTGTTCTTCGATCAAGCGGTGAAGGTCCCGCTCATTGTTCGTCCGCCCGCCGGCACGAAGGCCGGCCAGGTCGACGATCTGATTCAGCACATGGATATCTCGGCCACCATCCGGGATATCGCCGATGCCGAACTGCCCACCGCGGAGGGTCGTTCACTGCTGCCCGCCGTTACGGGCGAAGGCACAGCCCCGGACCACAAGGTGGTGATCAGCGAATCCTACGGCATGGGGATGTTCAAGACGGACCGTTACAAGCTCGTCGTCTACGAAGACGAACGCACGCCGGCACAGCTGTTCGATAGCGAGACCGACCCCCTCGAAGACGACAACCTCGTGGACGATCCGAAGCATGCGGACGTGGTCGAAGGGATGATGGACGAACACGTCCTGCCGTTCCTGAAATACCGGCCGCTCCGGCCCCACCGAAGCCTGATCGAGCGCCAGACCGTCGGCGGCACCGTCTTCTACCTGCCCGATCCGGCCGACTTCGGCTGACGCGCGGCCTCCGCCTGCCTAGTAATCGCCACCCGCCAGGGTCTTGGCGAGATCGAACATGTAGGAAGCCCGCTCCAGCGAGGTGTCGAGCGAGACGTCAAGGGCCTGATCGGCGACGGTCTCGGCCCCGGGCCGCAGCCAGACCCCCTCGGGTGTCTGGGTATCGCACACCCACGTCCAGATTTTTTCGCTGAGTTGGCCGAACTTCCTGTCGCCGGTCGCGGCGAACATGGCGCCTGCGCCCCAGGCGACCTTCCCGTTGGTGATGATCGCGTAGACCTCGTCGTCGCAGCGGGAAACGATGTCGTAGATTCGGTCGCCGGCCTTCTTCCATTTCTCGTCGCCGGTCCAGCGGTAGAGGCCGGCAAACGCGACCATCGCCATTCCCAGATACCAGTAAACCTGGCCCGTCTGGCCGATCATCACCGAATAGAGGTTGGCTGGCCGGCCGGTCAGGTCGGTGATGATTTCGCCGGAGTTGTCGCGCCGGAGATAAAGCGCTTCGCCGCCGCCGTCCTGATCGTCGAGCATTTGGGCAAGGAAGTCGCCGCAGCGGACGGCGGCCTCGCGCCGGCCCATCGCCAGCATCGCGATCACCGTGGAGCAGGTGTTTCCCCAGTCCGTTTCGCGGTCCTGGCCTTCAACCGACGAAGCCGTGAGAACGCCGCCGGTCTTCTCGTCCATTTCGGATTCCAGGAAATCGCCGGTTGGAACCGAAAGGTCGTAGAAGCCGAGCGTGTGGAGACCGCGCCCGATCCAGGCGTTGCGGTAGTTCTTCGATCCGCCGGAGGTCGGATCGTCCTTTACCGCATGAAAATCGCCGTCCTGGAAGAAGGTGCTTTTGAGATGGTTCGCCACGGCGGCGGCTTCCCCGACCCGGCCCGCAAGCGCAAAGGCCATGGGCGCCTTGTAATAGGCGAGAATGCGTTCCTCGACGCCGCCGAAGCTGCCGTCCTGGTTGAGGTGGCCGGACGCCCATTCGACGGTTTTGTTGCCGGCTTCGATCAGTTGTTGCGCTGTAAACATGCGTCTCGCCTCCAAAATTCTCCTGTATCTCCCCTCGCGGGCGCCCGGGCCGGTTGCGGAGCCGCGATCTTCGACGCCGGAGCCCAGGCGCCGGCTCCTCCGGCCCTTACAAATCCCCGAAATTTTAGGCAAAATCGGGAAAACGAAATGTTGGGCAGCCGACAAACAGGGAAGCGATGGATCAAGCGGTGCCAAATAGCCGGGAAAACCGGAGAAGCTTCCTCGCCGGCAATTACTGGTTTGCCGGTCTGCCGGCCGAGGTCATCGACCATCTGGCCCATGTCTCGACGGTCAAGATCCTCCCGGACGGAACGCTTTTCGTGACGCGGGATGATATTCCCGCGCACCTGGCGACCATCGTCCGCGGCGGTCTCCGCAGCATGAGTTCATCGGTCGAGGGCGTCGAGCATGTCTTCTCCATCCTCACGGAGGGAAACATCTGGGGCATCACGTCGGTCATGGATGGCGAGAAAAATCCCAACGAGGTCTATGCCTATGGAGAGACCGAGCTGCTGTTGATCCACCGCAACGATTTCAAGGCTGCCCTCGATCGCTTCCCCAACCTTTACGACATGGCCGCCCGCCTTATGAGCTATCGGCTGCGCAAGGCCTACACCCTCATAGAAAACCTCGCCCTGAACCCGGTCGAGACACGGCTCATCCGGACCATCGTCTCGATGGCCCTTGCCCAGCGCGAACATATCGGCGTCGAGGCCGTCGACCTGAAGATCACCCAGGAAGAGTTGGGAAGGATCATCAAGTCGACCCGACCGACCGTGAACAAACACCTGAAACACCTGGAAGCGCTGGACCTGATCCAAGTCGAGTACGGCCGCATCCATGTCCCCGACATCGACAAACTGGAGGCCCACGCCGGCGGCGAGATCGTCTATTTCCGCTAGACACAGATCCGGCGGGACCGCTGAACCGGACCGGACACCCTTAGGCTCCCTTAGGAACTGGCCTTCTTGCTCTCTTCCTCCCCGAAGTCGGTTCCGACGAACCTGGCGAGTACGCTGCCCACACGGGTGTTGTGCTCGTCGCCATAGCCGAACTGCGAAGCCATCCGGAACAGATCGCGCGTCGCTTCCGCAATCGGGGTCAGTGCGCCAAGCTCCAGGGAGAGCTTGGTGAACAGATCGATGTCCTTCAGCGACACGTCGATCGAGAACGTATTCTTGTGGTCGTCTTCGATCAGGCGCCGGGCCGTATCGGGAAGCTTCTTGCTGGCGGCGAAGCTCACGCCCATGACCCGGTTGAGGGTGTTCAGATCGATGCCCATCTTTCGGGCGACGGTAAACGTCTCGCAAAGGATCGCGCCGTTCGCGATGGTGACCGCGTTGTTGATCAGCTTGATCGCGTGGCCGTTGCCCAGATCTCCGGAAGGGATCAATTCCTCGGAAACGGCTTCGAGCAAGGGCTTCGCGCGTTCAATGGCGTCGTCGGGACCGGAGACTAGAAGCTGCAACGTCCCGTCGAACGCCGCCTGCGGATTTCGGAGCATGGGCGTATCGATGAGCTGGGCGCCCTTCTCCTCCAGCATCGCACCGTACCGGCGGGTCAATTCCGGATTGCTGGTCGAGAAGTCGACGATCACCATGCTGGGCCGGACGTTGGCGATGATCCCGTCCGGAGAGTCGTAAACCGCTTCGATGGAACTCATGCTGGGAAGGCAGGTCATCACGATGTCGGTCTGGCTCATCAGGCTCTTCAGATCGATGGCGCCGACCGCTCCGCGCTCTTCCAGCCGGGACACGGCAGACGGCTTCAGGTCCTGCACGACCAGCGAAAACCCGTTCTCCAAAATATTCTTGCCGAGCCCCTGGCCCATATTGCCGAGGCCGACCAGGCCGGCGTCGAACGTCGCTTTTTTCTCATCTGCCATTGATCATTCCTCTGGCGGGTAGTCCGGACAATGCCTCACCAAGCTCCAGGCGATGCAGCAAGTGAGAAACTATCCGCGCCCGGCCGAATTGAATGTCGGGGATTTTACATTGTCGGGAGGTTTGCAATTGGCGGCACGTCTGCCAAACGACGATCCGGCATCGTCTCCTGAACCGGATGCTTGGTTCCAACTTGGGTCAGAGACGGATCGCCCCAGACATTTGCCCTTTTGTCCGTATTCGATACCGAAGCGGGCTTTCGCGATTTGGTGTTCGACGTCCCTTGTTGGTTTGTGCGCCAATCGTAAGAGCACCAAGCGCGGCGTCCTCGAGAGTCCAACGTCCAGGAGCTCCATGATTCGTCGAGTGACCCCGCGATCAAGGACGAGGCCCTTGCCGTTCTACGGAACCTGGTGGAAAGAGTCGTCGTCTCGCCGCTGCCCGACGGCTTCCGGGTCGGACTGGTCGGCGAGATCGCAAACATGCTGAGCCTCCCGGACCAAGGCCCGGAACGTGATGGTTACAGGAGTTCGGCAAAGGTGGTTGCGGGGGCACGCAACCACCGAGACCGACATTTGATTGAGATTTCGCTCTGAACCGTCTCAACCTATTGATCCAACACAAGGAATCGTATCACCACCCTGCCGAAAATGTTGCCGGCAACTGACTGATGCGGGAATTTGGCCCGGATTGAGCCCGCAACGCACCGTCCAACTAGGCACTTCCCGAACTGCCGATCCGCGTCGACGGCGGCATCGGCACCGATCCCGGTGTCCTACAACGCGGTGTGGAGTTTGGCAGCATCGTCGCTTACGCATGACCTACTTGCTGACGCAATCACCCGGTGTATTGCCGCGGCGAGCCGGTTGCGAGCGACAAGGGATATTCGATTCCTTGGGTCAAGGCGGAATGTCAGACCTCGATAGGCGGCCAAGACTGGCCAGAGGCGAGATTGGGGTGACGCGGTTCGTCCGCGGGTCTGCCGTGCTCAAGCCGCCATACCTCGAGTTGTCCCAGAAGTTTAACGGCGGATTTTCTTCGTTTATCGTCCTCGAAAGACATCCTGAACAGCTGTGCGCGCAAATCGTTTGACGCTCGTGGTTGTAATTCGAACGTGTTGGGATGTTCCTCATAGGGTTGCCGCTCGACAACAGCCCTCTCGAACTGCTCCTCGAAGCCTCGCGGAATTGACGGGTTAACGGAGTCATCGATCAGGTTCATGTTGGCGACCAGGGCTTCGGGTGTTCCCAACCGAGCCATGACTTTGGAGAGGATGTGGCGATTGATTGCAGCTCGATTGCGTTCGCATAATTCTCTCAGCCGAGCCGCCATTTCTGGGTTGCGCTGGGCGAGATCCGCGAGCCGCGCGACCAGCCTGTCCTTTCTATGGGGATTCTGAGGCACCGCAATAGTGTGTATGCCGGGTTCGATGAAACCCAGAAGCAGTTCACGTGCGCGCGGCGTATCCAGAGTGGCAAACGCGTTGACGAAATTTTCCTCGCATTGTTCGAACGTCTGCGCATCGGAGGCAAGCTCATACAGAAGGTCAACGGCGGCGTCCGATCGGCTCTCCCCAAGCGAAGTGACGATCTCGCGCAGTTCGTACCCTCTGAGTGGGCGCCTATTGAGTACATCGCGTATCTTGGCGATTCCTGCCACTGGGTCGTCAACAAGAGGACACAGCGCGAGGGAGTTGCACACTAGGTGCCTGTCCGAATCGGACATCCAATTTTCTGTCCGTTCCAGAATCGAATCGACCAAGGCGAAAGTGGTGGAAGCGGGCATTTCGACACCCGCCATCAGCAGACGCTGCGCAGTCTCGAGACAAGTGTATTGGTCCCATTGGCCAGGCTGGGAAATTGCGTCGAGCACCGCTGCCCTTGAACCGCGCCCGTCAATTGCGGCGAGCGCCTTTGCGAGCACTTTCAGGCCCAGTTCGGGATTTCCGTCCTGAATCTGCCCTCGTCGGCGTTCCATCTCGGCATTGAGGGTGGCTGCGAACCGCGTGCGCCGTGGGTTGTCGTTAGGCGATGGAGCAGGGCTTTCGCGCGCGGCCCACATCAAGTCATACCGGAATCCCCGACCGAAGGGAGGTTCCCGCTCCAGCACAAAGTCGCGAGCCATCGCGGCCGCAGCTTCGGGCGCGTATTCCGGCTCGGGAAGCAGATCGATGAGCACTTGTTCGGCACTTACCGGATCGAGGCGCATGAGAGCGGCAACGTGCCATCCGGCATTGGTAACGCTGCCGCCGTTGGCCAGAGGTCCATGGTGGCCGGCCGCTTGCGCTGCCCGGCCTCGGCGCACTCTCTCGATGTCGGCACGGATAAGCGTCACCAGATCCGCTATGTCTTCGGACTCTCCGACCCGGGCAATCGACGACGCGAGGTTGGCCTTCTCATAGCCGCTGAAATCATCTTGGCCGAGCACGAGATCAAGGCCGCCCTTCAGGTACGCGCGGAGGCGTTCCTTTAGGTTGGGGGCGGCGATGCGCAGCGGTTCCAGATGAGACCTGGCGACCTTGCTGAGCAGCTCTGTCGTGACCCTGATATCGAGGGGATCACCTCTCGTGACAGACGAAAGAACGCCGTCCGCGGCAACATCATCGGGAAGTCCGTGAAACACGGCTTCCAGCTGTCTGATCAACTTACGCTCGACTTCGTGCCGCTCGCCGGGATTAGCATCCACCTTGCGTTGCAACTCGCGCAACTTCGCAAACACCCGAGCCGAAAGCCTTGCATCCGCCCGCATGGCGATGACCTCAATCATGCCCTCGGAGTACGATCGCTCCATGTCTTCGGTTTCGAGACGGTGCAGATACGTCTCCACGAGGTCATCGGGAATTTCGGTCGCGAACGGTAGCCATTCCTCACGCCCGTATAGGCCGCCCTCGGCAATCCGAATCGCCACCCACTCACTGATCCAGCCGGGATCTATATCATGCAGAAACTCGAGCGCTGGCCGCATGAAGTGCAAGTCCAGCCTTTGCCTGCCTTCGCCCGGCAACTCCGTCATCGTGTCCTTGACGACGCCGTCCAGGCCAGTTTCGCCTAGCTCGATCAGATTCAGCGCCGCTCGTAGGCGGGGAAAATGATCGGTTGTGGTCTCGACAAAGTTCCGCATCGCCGCGATGGCCCTAGATCTGAGGGACGGAGGCACGTCGTCGAGGTGTTCGCGCGTAACATTCTCGAAGGTCTGTGCATCCATAGACTCAAGGACGAGCGTCAGCCCATCGTCCGAACCGATCCACATGAGGGCGAAGGCCGCCGCCTTCTTTACCGCGACGCTGTTGTCCTCCGCGGCAAAGGACGCCAGTTCTCTGTCGAACCGATGATGAAGCAGTTCGGAGACGAAATCCGTTCGTGCTTCCTCGCTCCAGCTGCGTACCTGTTCGTGCCAGTTCGGTCCAAGCGACGAGAGCCGGATGTCCGGCCAGAGCCGGTAGGTTGAGAGTCGCGCTTGCTGGTCCTCTCCCGACAACCGCGGCAGGATGATGTCGCAAAAGTCGTCCGCGCCCGTCGCAAGCATGGCGGCCACGGCATGCTGCTGATAGTTCAGGTCGGCGATCGCGTATGCGGTGCGCAAGCGCTCGCCGACCACATCACGAACATCATTCCAGACAGCCGCACCGCAAAGCCGCGCGAGTTCGCCCGCGAAAACCAAGTCGACCGTAAGAGCCATATTCACCAGTTTCACGCCGGCGCGGATGTCTTGCTCTACGGTATGCTCGGCCAAGCCCTCGGCGATCATGCGCAGCGGTTCGGCCCATGTTGGAAGGTTTACGTAGTCAGCCCTGAAGCGGTCGATCCCCTCCCGGTCACCGTCGCCCAGATTCAGAAGCCGCGTACCAATATCCAGCGCAGCGTAATATTCTTGAAACTGCTGATGCTCGAATTGAAAGACCGTTTCCGGATACTCAACACGCTCAAGCAGATGGTGCGCCGTGAGGCTCGCCAGCACATCCGCCGGGCTCACCCGATCGATCTGGCCATGGTCCATCAGCTCTCGGGCGACGACAGCAGCAACGGCGCGAGCATCGACTTCCGACAACGCTACGGCGCCGCGGCGGGTCATCTCCGTTGCGAGGGCCTTGAGATAGTGCGTTTGCTGGCCGAAGATTGGTGCCGCTTGTAGCGAGTTCCTGTGTTCGTCTCGCCGTTCTTGCAGGCTCACGACCTCGGCGATGACGCCGATCTTCGTGGAGGGGATTTCTGCACCGGCCTCGAACAGCGAAGCAACTTCCGACAGGACGAACGGCGTCCGTGTCAGCTCTTCGAGCGACGTATCCCCATCGATGCGGTCGCGGAGTTCGGCGGCTTTCGCTCCAATGCGAGCTTCCAAGTACTCCGCCCTCTGCTTGCGTCCAAGACGCAGCAGTCGCAGCCGCAATGCACCGGGCAACGGTGGGCTCAAATGGTGCGTACGCGTTGCCACGATAATGCCCGCGGATGGAAAATCCCGCTCGAGGTCCCGGAGTGCTCCGTTTGCCTGCGAGGAACTCGACTCTCCGATTTCGTTCCAGCCGTTCAAAAGGAACAGGAAGGGTTCCGTCTGCTGTACCTGTGCGAGGTCTGCTGACGTGAGACGTTCGGCCTGAAACGCGGGCATGCCGGCTATGTATTCGAGAATGTTCAGCCGCGACGTAATCCACGACGGAAGTTCGACAATGAACGGCGTGCCGTGGGTACGCGTGCGTCGCGCAAACTGCATCAGCGTCGTGGTCTTTCCGCGCCCGGCGGGTCCCTCGAGGACGATGCGGCCGCTCCGCAACAGCTCCCGATCGATCTGCTCAAGCGAGAGCAGGCGGTCAGAGTCCGTACGTTTCCGGTCAAGCCGCATCGCCGTGAGCTCGATGAGTGGATGCCCTTTCGTCTTCTCGGCCCACGTCCGCGTGACAGAGGCGGCCGCACGCCTTGTTCTTTCAATCAGGTCTGCGGTCTCGGGTTCGGCATCGATGTCGAGGTAGAGGAAGCCGGCGCAAAGTTGAGCGTTTTCAGGCATCATCATCACGGTGATGATTTCCTCACGCTCGATGATGTGAAGGTCGAGGTCGTGCTCCTTACGTATCGCCTCTTGCCATTGCCTGCGTTTCGAGTTGCCCACTTTGGCGGGCGTCACGAAGAGAAGCTCCTCCAGGTCGGGAAAGTTTTCCTTGGCGCTCTTTGCGTCGCCAGAAACTTTCTCAAGCGTTGCCGTGATCGAGGCGGCAAGTCCCTTGCCGATTTTCTCAGGCGTCAGGCTTGCAGGTGCGTAGGCGTCAAG
Source organism: Rhodospirillales bacterium (assembly GCA_965207535.1). Classification (GTDB taxonomy): domain Bacteria; phylum Pseudomonadota; class Alphaproteobacteria; order Rhodospirillales; family UBA2165; genus JAJDXO01. Next base: position 254,469 of record CBDBMR010000013.1, read on the forward strand.
GCCGAAATCCCTTTTGCGCTGGTGCGCGATGAGTTCGGGCCAGCGCTGCTTGCCCAGCACGACGGCCAGCCCCTGAAAGCGCATCCCCTCCTCTTGGGAGATGATTTCATTGAGAGCGCTTTCGATTTGGGTTCTCAGGACGGGCATTCGGATACGGTGCGGAGCAATGAGGCAAGGTGGTGGAACATGCCACGGCTGGCTCGAACATAGCTAGGCGACACAGGTCCCAAGTGGAGGGTTGTACGCCGAGATTGTCTGCGTTGAGCCAAGTGAGATCTGAGGGAAGCTAGGACCACAGGGTGTTCTCTGCGAGTACCTGTTGCAGCCGATCAGTGGACCACACGTCGATCCCGTCGCCGGTTCGGAAGGACCGCTTGCCGCCGTAAACGAGCACGCGTCGCGCTATTCCCGGGAGCTCCGCGATTGCACGCAGACCGGACAGCATGCCGGTGTGATAGCGGGGCTGAGACTTGACCTCGATCGCTGCCAGCTCGCTATCCCGGCGCAGCAGGAAGTCAACCTCGGTGCGGTTCGCCGGGTGTGGCGCCCAGTAGTGCAGCTCGTCGAACAGCCCACCATCCTCGGCGTGTGCCCGCAGAAGATGCAGGACCCAACCTTCCAGAAGCGCGCCGCGTTCCTCGGGCGCGATCGGTCCGTGAAGTTTTTTCACCGCTCGGACCAGACCCGGGTCGACCCAGTAGAGCTTCGGATGGCGGCGTTCGCGGACCCGTAGCCGCGGCTGGAAGGCAGGGAGGCGATACGCAAGCAGGGTATCCTCGAGAATGTCCAGATAGCCTTGCACCGTGGTGCGCGCGACGCCACAGTCGCGCGCGATGCTGGATATGTTGACGACCTGGCCGTGGTAGAGCGCGGCGACCGGGAGGAAGCGTGCGAATCCCGGTAGATTTCTGACCAGCCCTTCCGCTCGGACCTCCTCGCGGAGATAAAGCCTGACATAGCTCTCAAGCACCGCTCGTCGGTTGTCGGCGACCCAGACCAAGGGGATGGTTCCGGTATCGAGGACCGCATCGAGGTCGAAGTCATCGCCCAGCTCAGCCGGGGTCAGGGGATGCATCGTCCTGTGTAGCGCCCGGCCCGCGAGCAGATTGACACCTGACGCCTTGAGCTTTCGCGCGCTCGATCCGAGCAGCGCGAAGTTGAGACGCCGGTCCTCGATGTGCCGATGTACTTCGTTGAGGAGATTGGGAAGGCGCTGGATCTCGTCGACCACCACCCAGCTGCCCTTTGGCGCGGACTGGAGATCGGCGGCGAAGAGGGACGGATCGGCCAGGTAGTCCTGGTAGCGGGCCTCGTCGAGCAGATCGATGTTCGGCGCATCGGGAAATTGCGCTCGCGCCCAAGTGCTCTTTCCGACCCCGCGGACACCGAGGAGAAAGAAGCTCTGCTTAGGCGGCCGGATCAGACGCGGATAGGTATTTCCTGCCATATCGTCGTCATTTTTCGAAGAGTTATGACGGCATATAGTCAGTCAAGCACTAGTGAGTCAATAACGCGACGCGGGCCCCCTTGGGCGAGGTCTTGCGCCAGGGGAAGAGGAGATGCCCTCGGCAATGGCTGACTTTCCGCTGTTATTGCCAACAGGTTGCCGGATGTTGACGATCAGGGACCTGAACGGGAACACGTGAAGAAGGATCGCATCGAGCTTCACACCTTTGCCGTCTGCGCCCTAGCGCTCAGCGGGACGCTGCCGGTGATCGCTAAGCTGCTCGGCCACAGTGACGTCAAGACGACGGCGCGCCACGCCCACGGATTTCATTCCGTCAAGAAGATGTTCTCAATACACCAATTCTCGAATTCTTGGCGATTCTCCGCACTAACCCCAAGGCGCTCTCCATTGATGTTTGCCCGGTTTATCATTTCGAATGCCGCATCGAATGCGTTAAAGGTGAGTGGATCTTGATCTTTGCCGCTGTGGTGCTTAAGGGCATTCTTCATCTCGTTCCATTCGTGGAACGCTTCCTTCTTCGTTCGGCTTCCTGCATACGGTAATCCTGTCGTCGCCCGTACTTCCTCTATCTCTTTCCAGGTCTCCTCGGCCGCAGAAGGCTCACCTCGCAGATTCAGCAAACGCGCAAAAATTTCTTCAGCAGCCCCGGCGAGCGTAACTGCTGAGATCCACTTTCGTTCAAGAAACAGTTCTATCGCATCCTCCAGCTGAACTTTCGCGATTTCCTGCTTGGACAATGTCAAATCTTCCTCGAAACTATACTTGCTCATTTTCGAGTCCCGTGGTGGAGTAACCTACCTGTCCATGCTTGCGCGGTCTGGATAGCCTGCGAAGAGGTCGCCCGCAATGCTGTCAGCGACCGGCACCGCCGACTCCTTCACGGAATCCTCTGCCAACACGCTCGCGAAGATCATTGGAATAGGGTCGCGTCAATCAAGCTGGCCTCCTTCTCCAGTAGTCGACTTGAATCGGACCCCCAAAACGAAGAGAACCCCCAAGATTCACTCAATGACGGATTTGCTCTAGTTAGTGAACGGCAAATTCCTACCCGATCAGAGTGGGCCGAGGACCTACTCCGCGATCCCGTTAACCCGGCAATTTCAAACTTAGTCATCACTGGTTGCGATGCTTCGCCTCTTGAGCAGGAGTGAATTGACGCCACAGGGATAGGCTTCCTATTGAATTGGCTTGAGTTAACCCCCCACTTGGGGTGCTCAATCCTAGGGACCAGAAGTTACTCCGGCCAGTTTTCGGTCAATCCGAAGATCTCTCTCGGCGTCATTCCCTCGTTCGAAACTAGCCCTTCGTCAACCATCCGCCGTGACGGTACACCCTGAATGTGATCCCCAAGTGGATACCGACCACAAGGATTGTGGTACTGCGTCCAGGTAACTCTGGCCAGTCGCGACGGCCTGAGATTATCGACCATTAAAGCGCCGCTTACCCGTGTATTTTGCGGTCCTTTAGGCCCCTTCCATGATCCGTCCGCCATGCGGGGTAACCTTCCGTTCCCATGGCTAACGGCGACGTCGATCATTCCGAACAGTGCGTCTTCGGCGATATCACTTCCGAACCCTTCTGATAGAGCGTTCACCGCGATTATGTAGGGCCGGTCCAGTCGACCGTACCGGCCCGACTTTCTTTTCAGAGCGCCTCGGATTGTGTCAACGGGGTCAATGATTTCGGTTCCGCCAATCATGATTCCCACCGGGCGAGCCGTAGGATCACCTCGCTTTTTTCCTTTTGGAATCGCCTCAAGCCTCACCAAGGCGGTGCCAAGCGACATTTCTGTTGAAGAGAATACCGGGTTGTCTGTATCTGCCCCCCGGCGAATTGCATCGTCGTAGGACAATCCATCAATCCACTGCTGGGTAGGCCTGACAACCTGCCGCTTAGGAAAATCACGGCCCAGAACTCCTTCCACCTCAACGGAAATCCAAAAGTCGGGACTCTGAACGTCGTTGAGTACGTCATATATCCGATTCGCTCGATCTCGTTCGGCGGCTCGTTCATTGCTATCCTCCGAAGCAATTACCGCTTCCATATATCCGGAGAACCCATCCGGATGTTCGATCAGGAAATCCGGCCGTCGCGAAGTGTGACTAAGCTCGGGATGGACCGTTATTTGGTAGCCTTTCCTCAATAGGCTCTGGTGCAAAAAAAGTTCAAAGTAGGCAGATAGATGCTCCAGGTCATTTTTGGATCTGAAAGAAGACCGTAGTTGGTGCTTGTCCCCGTCGGGATACTGCTCGAACCACCCGTCGATAAGATCCCTGACCCGTTGGAGTTCAGGGCGACCGCTGTAATTTAGATAAATGAACTCGGGCTCCGCGTGATACGCGGACCTCTGGTCATTTCGATCAATTTGGTCGAACAAGCTCAAGTCATGCGCCCTGCAGGAAGTGGTTCATTTGCATCGGCGCCCGCGCACCGGGGGGGGGGCAGGCCTAATCCCGGAGAGGGAAGCAGCCGACACCATTATGAAGCACCATCATATGCACCTGCATCAGGTAGGACTTTATCTGCTGCGCTTCTTCCGTGAGGGGAACCAAGTCGTGCACGTCAATCGATTCCCAGGAAGAGATTGTCTTTTCACCAGGCTCTGCGGCTAGCATCACTGCCAAATCGTCAGCATCCCCAATATACGGTATCGACGACGGCTCGCTGAAATCGATTTTTTGTCCCAGGGAGCCATGGATGACCAGATTGCGTATCGGCCAATTCTTCAGTAGCCAAGTACGTAAATTCCCGCCCGGAACGGCGAATTTAGGGGAATTTCTCAAATCCTCAGGAAACAGCCAAAAGGCTTGCAGCTCCCGGTCCGGAACGGTGCGTTCCACCAATTTTTGAAACTGCCGAGGCAGGCGCTTTCGCCGTTCTTGGAGGGCTTGCGCGTCTTGCCGTCGAAATTCATTCTCGCCGACCCGCATCAACCAAAGAGTGCGGATATCCTTTTCTATGTCTGCCCAGGCCAATTGAAATCTGCCGAGTATCCGGGCGGTCCATTCGTCTCGCTCTTTGAGCTCTCGAATTTGTTCTTCAAAATTAAGCATCGTCATCCAAACCCTTTTTCGTCATCATTCGCGCCCGCCGGTCGAGCGCCCCTTCTACCACCCGTCCCGGAGAGCGTGAAGTTTTTCCGGAGCCGGAGGGCAGGGAGACGGGTCTCGCCGAAAGGCCGGGCAGCTACGCCGGATCGGAGTCGGGCTTGCGCGGCCGGCGGCGCCTCCGGCGCGGTTCGAGGAACTTCGCCCGGTAGCCGCCGTCCCTCAGCGCCGTCGCCGGCTAGATGCGGCGCCGAGCCGTCGAGCGCGGCCCGCCGTCGGGGTCCCAGTCGTCCGCCAGATCCGCCGCCCCGAGCACCTCGACCGCGATTGCCTGCTGCGATTTCTTCGCGCCAAGCGCATCCAGCACATTCAGAAGCTCGGCGTGCTCCTTGTCCGGGCCCGGCGCCTCCGAGGAGGGGGAGGACGCTCCGTCACCCGCCACAGATCCTCTATGCGCGGCACCACCGCCTCCAGCGGCAAGGGGAGTCCGAGTTTCGCCATGATCCCGTCCCCGGGGCCGAACGCCCGCCCCGACGGCACCAGGATCTGCAGCAGCGCGTTGCCGAGCTCGGCCTTGAGCACGAACCGGCCGTCGAGCAGCCTCAGCCCCTCGACCCGCGCGCCGGCCCCGGCAAGCAGCGGCAGCACCGGCGCCGGATCGGGCCAGGGCTCCGGGTCTACTACCGGTATCTGCTCGAGGTGATGACCCGACAGGACTGGGAAACGTGAATTCTCTTCATTCTGGAGACTGTTAGAACGACGGCGGAGTGGGCGACGGCGAAAATCCGAGTGATCCGGGAGCTTCTAGCCGGGCGCGAATGACTATACGCAACGCGGTAGTATTCTGACGGCGCCTGCCCTCGCAGACACCGACCTGAGCGCTTCGGCGCAAGGCGGTCTCCGCGATTGCCTATTCGAGGGAGGCATAGGCCGCCTTCGGACCCGTCCTGACCTGATCGTTCGGCGGGGCGGATGGATAGATCTCATCATAGATACGAAGTGGATGCGCATTACGCGCGTCGACGATCCCAAACATGACGTGAGCCAAGCCGATGTCTGCCAGCTCATGGCCTACGGTCGGGTCTATTCGCCGAGCTTACATTGAACCCATCATCACTTGCTTTCGACGAATAGCTCCGCGCGATGCCACGCCAGCCGTTCTCTGTGTTTGTCCGTCAAAGCAACGGGCTGGTGCCAGCGCAGTTCCGATCGTGCCGCTTCTCCAAGGTTTGCCGCGAATTTCGGCCGTCCGTCGTCGTCGAAGGTCACCAGTCCCCTGTCGAAGGCGGCGTCCCAGAGCGCTGACAGCAGGAGCCCGTTGAATATGTTCAGCCGTTCCGCATAGTCCGGGCACTTCGTCCACGGGATGATGTGCGAGGCGCGCAGGAGAGCGGGGTCGTTTATGCCCGTAAGGGGGCAACGGCTCCCCCAATATGTCATGAGCCGATTGCGGAAGATGTCCTGGCCGATCCGCTGGACGACTAGGCGTTCGGCCTCTGTCTCGGTGGGCAGGTCGCGGGTCGCTGCGCGGAAGTCCTCGAGCGGGCCTTCGGGGAGCGTGAGCCCGAGGCCGTACACTTTGGACAGTATGGCGTAGAGATCGCCGAGCGTCGGGAAGGCGTATCTCGCGAGGCCGGGACCGGGCATGTCCGCCGCCGCCTGCTCGAACTCCTCGACGACGCCACGGTGATCCAGTGCCAGGAACCATGGGCCGCCAGGCCCTGCGGCGGCCAGATGAATCGTTCCCCTCGCCGTGGTAGAGCCATAACGCGCCCAGCCCGCCTCCTCACCCAGGGAACGGCGATAGCCGTTCTGCCAAGCGGCCTTTTGGCACTCCTCGGCGACGACGAAACCCTGGGGCGCTTCGACCACTCTCAACCCTTCTCGTTCCAGAGTTTATGGGCGGAAATGCCCATCGCCGTCTCCACGGCATTCGCCGCGCGCATCACGGCGTGGAGGTTTAGATGCTCGAACGCTCCCTGGTATTTCGCGAGATAGCTTTCGCTCCGGGGGTTCGCCCCGTTCCGTTTTGCGACGAGATAGGCCGTGCACTCGGCCTCGACTTCTCGCAGCGCATGATAGGTTTGGCTGCGGTCCGGAACGCGGCGTCCGCGGTCGGAGCCCAGATGGCCGAGATAGAGGTGGCCGAGTTCGTGGGCGACCGTGACGAACCGTGTCGGCGGAGGATGGTTGCGGTTGTAGCCAAGCCGATAGAGGTTCTTGCCGGTATCCGACTTCGACCGCTCCAGAAGCCGGATCCAGCCTGCTTGGGCGTCACCGGCATCGAGCTCAACGATTTCGATCTTCTCTCGCGCGACCGATGTGACTAACTGGACAAACCGCATTTCGCTGAGATTTCCAAATGTCGGAAAGGCGAAGGCATGGGGCGGCACCTCCGCGCCTTCCGTATCCAGAATGTCGAAAACGAAATCGACCGGCCCCATGGTGCGCAGGACCAGCAGCGGCCGCGCGCCCGTCTTCGGGACCCGGCGGAACCGCCTCCACCAGTCCCGCGCCGTGGCGGCGTGGGTCAATCCCGGCTTCTGGATATGGAGCAGCATGGCGTTGAAGGGGGCGAACTCGCGCAACCGGACAATAAAGTCGAACAGTTCCTGCACCGCCTCGCTGCTGTCGTAGAGCCGGGTCGCGGCAATGAGCTGGTCGATCAGTGCGCGTTCGGCCGGGTTGACCTGTTCCGCGTTCAGCGAGTCGCTGCCAACCATCGCGCTACAAACCGAGCTCGCGAAATTCCCCGTTCGCCTCCATCCGGTCCCAAGCGGCGAGGACGAGGCGGCGGGTGCGGTATTCGCCGAATTGCCGGATTTCCATTTCCTTGAGCACGCTGGAGGTCTTCGAGGTGTAGTCAGGGCCCACCGCGCTGATCGAGAGCCAAGGAGTCACAGAAACACCAATGAAACACGGGTAGACTTCCTTCATTTAAGTTCCACAACGCTTTCATGCAGAAAATTCAACGTTCGATCCCTTTCAAGGAAACTACCCCATTTTTCTATTGATCTATCTTTCCAGATAGGAAAGGTCTGGAACACATAATCAACTTCATCGATTTCAAACCCAAATAGATTGAAATAAAGTGCATCGATCCAGGCCCGAAGTTCTAACCGCTGCCGCAAATCGGTGGCACTAAGATGATCGCGGTGAAGTTTCCGGCAAAATTCGGTAACGCTATCTGATGTATTAGTAAGTGCTGCGACCGCGTCAAGTAATTGATCTTTCCAGCTTGTTACGTTTTCCTTGTTGACCACGAAAGTCTGTAAGAGCATAGATTTCGTCAGATTCGCTCCATAAAATTTTTGTCTCAAGAGATAGTCGTATGGGGTGGAGTTGAACAGCGACAGAAAAAGAGCAGAATCCACCGGATTTCCACCATTAATCACTATATTCGGACACTTGTAGTTGAACGCCGTGCGACCCACGATGCAGCCGACGGCCGTCCGGAAGTTACTTATAACATTGGTAGTATCCCTAAATGCGACGTTCCAATCAGTGTTGATGCGCCGAGCATTAGTATTCTCCTCAAAGACTTCACGCCGCACCCAATAGCGTGGAATAATCTCAAAATCTCGCCGTACCCATTTAGCTGCTGTAGGGGTATTGGTAGCGGCCTTAATGCCAAATCTCTTTTCAACCGGGATGCCATCGAAAGTTGCAAAACGATGGTCGTACTGGTGAATAAGCTTTCCCTCATATACGGGCGCATATTCCTCGAGGCCACGGACCAACCACGAACCATTCAACTCAAATCCTCCGTCCTCCAACGTCTCTCGATCTTGCAACTCTGCCGCGTCACTAGTCATGTGGAGTCCGCTTGTATATCGAGCATCCCAGTCGGACTGTCCCAATGTCGGGAATTGCTCAGCAACGCGCGCGAGGATGCGAAGGTCATCTGGTGTTTCGCATTGCGGAAGCGTTCCAGTTTCAGGATTCACACGGCGTGGAAAATCTCTGTCAACTTCGATGACGGACTTGCCATCAGCAAGTTGCGCAGGATTTGTTAGGCCGACCGAGAGTCGGATACAGGAGTTTGGTTGTGCTGGTCCGATAGTGGTGAGGGAATATCTCTCATGGAAACCAACTGACGCGAATAGCATTTCCCAATTCTTAAAATCAAATACCGAGTGCAATTTTGCGCTAGTCACAAGTTCATCAGTGAATTTCTTCCAAGTTGATCCTGTAAACATCAAGGACTTGAGAATTAGGCCCGTTCTGCCTGAATTGCTGATCGCGGCAATCGCAAGTTCGGTGAAAAGTGGATAAAGATTAAGTTCGCCGACACCGGATAGGGGAAATCTACCCGAACCGCGAACAAACTGACTTTTCGCCGAGGCTTCTCTTTGGGCATCGTTCCATTCTTTTTCGAGCGCTGGCGACTGTTTGAGTTGCGCATCAATAGCTTTACGCCGCTTGGCCGCGTTTGCCTCGGTAGAAATTTCAGGAATGTTTGCAAAAAACTCTCGCTCCAGAATGGTATATTTTTCCCACGGCGGATTGCCCAGAACGACATCGAAACCGCCGCGGGCCATGATGTCGGGGAATTCCAGCGGCCAATGAAAGGCCCGCGCATCGACCAGCGCCCGTTCGGCATTCTGCACCAGCAGGCCGAAGGGCGGGACGCCGCGCAGGTACTCCCAGACCGTCCCCGATGTCGGCACGGTCTCCGCGCCCCGGCGCGGCAGGCCGTCCGGCCCGGCGGTCGTGGGCAGGGTAATCTTGGGGGCGAGGAAGGCCGCGACATAGAGGTCGCAGGCGCGGGAGAGAAGCCAGCTGTCGGTGCCGCTCCCTGTCAGGGCATTCAGCCGCTTCGATTTCGCGGCGATCTGGTCGAGGGTGTCTTCCGGCATGGCGCGCATATCGGCGAAGTCCCGCATCAGGTCGCGTTGCCGGCTGAAACGGAAACCTTCCTCAACGCGCGCGCGTTCCGACTTCTCGCTCTTGTTCTTCTTCCCATAGTGGCGCGCCACGGCCTTGTCGTCGCCGGTGAGCGGCTTGTAGGCGGCATCCGGAATGCCCCGTTCCAGGACCGCCAGGTCGAAGACGCCGAGCAGCGCGTCGCCGCAGCGGATCTGGGCGTCGAGAAAGCCGAGCGGGCGGCCGGGATCGACGGTCTCGATCCAGAGCGCGACCTTGGTGAGCTCCACGGCCATGGGGTTGCGGTCGACCCCGTGAACGCAACTTCGCGCCACGTCGCGCAGGGCATGGCGGAAGTCGGCGAGGGAAGGCGTGCCCTCGGCGCGAATGCGCGCGAGGCGCGTCGCGATGCGCCGGGCGGCGGCCAGCAGGAAATGGCCGGAACCGCAGGCCGGATCGATGACGGTCAGCCCGAGCAGGGCTTCCTCCGGATCCTCCGCCTCCTCCTCGGTCCGGTCGAGCACCGGGTCGAGCGCGGTATCGAGCAGCGCCTGAACGAGGCTGTCGGGTGTGTAATAAGAGCCGGTGGTCTTGCGTTGGTTGCCTTTCTGCTCGGAAATGTCCGAGGCGAAGACGAGCGCGCGGCCGTCCTCGGCAAGCTGCGGCTGGAGTTCGAGCAGGGACTCGTAAACAGAGCCGAGTTCCTCGGTTTCCATCGCGCGCCAGTTGACGGGCACCATGCCGCTGCGGTCGGTGAGCCAGGCGAGGCGATAGATGGCTTCCATGAAGGCCCGGTTCGGCAGCCGGGCGGAATCCAGGGATGGCATCCGGTCGGGCGCGAACAGGCCGCCAAGGGCGGGGAGCCCCAGCGTCTCCTCCCCGGCTGCCAGTGCGCGGAAGACGATTTTCATGCCCTCGTAGCGGTCATGGTGGCGGTCCCACGCCGCCCTGCGCACGCTCTGGGCCCTGAGCGCCGTGAGGCTGTACCCCTCGGCATAGAGTTTTCGCGCGCCCACCCCAGCGCTCGGTGGATGGAGCAGGTTCCGGTCTTCCGCCACCATCAGGAAAATGAGGCGATAGACGAGGCGCAGAAGCTCGTTGAACCACGGCGTCAGTGCCAGTTCGCCGGACCGGAGCCGCCTGGCGAGGTCTGGGTTGGCCTCCAGGAATCCCGAACCGAGAACGCGGAGCGCGACCTCGACCTGCCCCGCCAGCCGGTCCCGCGCGGCTTCGCCCTCGCGCGCGCCGGTATCCCGCCAGCGCTCGAGGGCGCAATCGGTCGCCGGGGTTCCCGCCGCGCCGAAGCGGGACCGGTTAATGAGGAGCCAGAGCGCGGCGAAGGACGCGGCGTCCTCGTTGGCGAATATCTGGGCGAGATCGGCCTCGATATGGGCCGGCCGGGTCAGCGAGGCGTTGTCGCGCAGCAGACGCAATTGGGCACCGTTGGTGACGAGCCCCCACAAGGCCTCTTCGCGTTCGTTGAGATAGTCCTGGAGCGCGATAGCCGGAGACCGCGACCTGTCCACCGAAAGCGTCGGGCTGCGCCGGTCGAGCGTTTCCGACGGCGGCACGACCACGACCGGGATCCGGCCGCCGGCGATCCAGGAGATCGTGCCCGACCCATCGGCGAAATCGTCGAATCCGAAGGTTTCGTGGAGGAAGTCCCGTGCGAAACGGCGGGTTGCTTCCGCCGAGGGAGCCTCGATCTTCGCGAACCTGTCGAAATGCGCTTGGCCGACGCGAAAGGCGAGCGAAACCTCGTCCCTAATGGTCAGGCCCTTGCGGACTCCGTAGTCGTCTTCGTCCTGCTCTCGGGCTTCGCGGCGGTCGATCATCGCGACCATCGCCGGCGCGATCAGATTGCCCTCAAGAGAAAGCGAGGGCCAGGCGGACATGTCGGCAACCTGCGTGCGGGCCATGGGTCAGGCTTCGCCGGGCAGCAGAACGAACAAGCCGATCACATCGGCGGGCCGGGCGGCTTCCACGCTAACCCGCGGGGCCCAGCCGGCGGCGGCCCGCACCCGGGTGTGGTCTTCGGCGAGTCCTCGCGCGCGCGAGTCGGCAAATTCCTCGATCGGTCCGTTGACGAGGCCCAGCAGTTCGTCCTGCGCCTGCCGTATGAACCGGCCCCGCGCCGCCGGCGCCAAATCGGCTGTGGCCGGCGCATCGAGGAGTGTCCGGGCGTCCTCGCCGGACGCGATGATCGCACCGCCTTGCAGGGCGACCAGCGTAGCCTCCTCGGCCAGCAACAGGCGTTCACGCCGCGCGTGAACCGTCGCTTTGTAGCGAATTCTGAGCAGTGCCACCTGCGTTACACGATCCACGGCAGTGGTCGGCCAGACGCCGACCCGTCCGACCCCGAGGCCGGTCAGCGTTTCCGGATCGAGGGACGCCTCGACCATCGCCTCAGCGAGGCTGGCGGTCAGCGGATGGGTGCGCGTGAGCCGCGTCGTGCCCGAAGGAGCCGGTTCCGACGGCGCGAGACGGACCGATCCGGGCAGACCCTGTTGCTCAAGGCGTTCGCGAAGCCCGTGTCCGAGCGCATGGACGTGGGCCACCATCACCGGCCCGCGAGGTTCGAGGGGAATGCCGAATCCGGTCATGGCGCGTTCGACGAAGCCGCGCGCTGCATCGGGGGAGCCCAGGAAGCTCGCGGCCTTTTCCCATTCCGGCGCCACTTCTTGCGGCTTCATGGCGTTCTGGGCGAAGCGGGTCCGGGAGCGCTTTTCCTTTTCCGACGCATCGCGCCAGCGGGTGTCCATTTCTCGCTCGCCGCTATCGAGGCGAAGATCGAGCGCCAATTGCTTGGTGCTCCCGCGACGTAACATCATTGAGGCCATCAGGGCGTCGGTAACCGGTCCGCGCTCATCGGGTAGCGGCACGGTCACCCCGGTCGCCTCCCGGATTTCCTCGGCCTTGCGCAGGATCACATCGAGCACGGCCCCGTCGATCGCGCTGTCCGGCGAGTACATCATGACCGATCGCACAAGTTCGGCGGGCTGGCCGAACCGGTCGACGCGCCCCTCGCGCTGCTGATGCCGGGTCGGGTTCCATGACAGGTCGTAGTGCACCACCGCGTCGAACAGTTGCTGGAGATTGATGCCCTCCGACAGGCAATCAGTGGCGACCAGGATACACTGAATTTCTTTCTCGTCTTCCTCGGGCGCCATGTCGGCGACTCGGTCCCGCCGTTCGTCCGGCGTGAGAACGCCGGTGACGCACTCGATGCGCAATTTCGGGAAGGCCTCGCGGAGACCGTCGCAGACATGCTCTGCCGTTGCGATGAAGCGGCAGAACACGACCGGATTCGCGCCCTTATCCAAGAGCGGCGCAAGGACACCGATGAGCGCTTCCAGTTTCGGGTCGGGCTCCCCGATCAGGCGTTCGGCATGTGCGACGAGGTCCTGGAGGGCAAAGTCGGTCTCGAACACGGCATCCGGCTCGATATCGATAGCGTCCTCGTCGTCGCCATCCTCGTCGTATATCCTGGGCTCCAGCCGGTCGGGATCGCCGGTCGTCCGGTTGCGCAACGCGCTCAAGGCCGCCGCGGGCGACGAGCCGACGCACCGCATCAACGCCAATGTGCCCCAGAATGCCAGACGCCGCTCGTGCTGGCCTTCGCCGGCGCGAGAGACGACGCCCATGCAGTAGTCGAGAACCGCTTCCTGGAAATCGAGGTGAGGCCCGGTCAGCGAATAGGGCGTTGCGGCCGTGTCGTGCTTCGGAAAGGCGCGGTCCTCGCCCCATTCGCCGGAGACGATATCGATCCTCCGCCGCTGTACGAAGTGCCGCGCCAGACGCTCCCGGTAGCGCGCGTCGTCGAAGTCGAGGGAGGCGAACGCGGGATCGATGAGCGACAGAAGGCGGGCGAACGCCTCTTCATCACCGGAATGGGGCGTGGCGGTCAGCATGACTAGACGCCGTTCGGGATCCCTGGCGAGCCCTTCGAGCAGCGCGAACCGCTGCTGCCTGCCCTTGTGGGTGCCGACGCAGGCATGGGCCTCGTCGACGATGACAAAGTCGGGACAAGCCCTGGCGAAGCCGTCGCGTCGCCTTTCTGCCTTGATGTAATCGAGGCTGACGACCGTGAAAGGATAGGCCTCGAAAAGCGATTGGGCGATTGGAAGATTGCGTTCCAACCGCGCGGCCGAACCCGAAGTCACTGCGACCGCGTCGATCCCGAAGCGGGAGGTCAACTCCATCGTCCATTGTTCGACAAGGTGCGGCGGACACAGCACTGAGAACGCATCGACTTCTCCCCGGTCCATGAGTTCTCGCAGGATCAGACCCGCCTCAATCGTTTTGCCGATACCGACATCGTCGGCGATCAGAAGTCGGGGAACCTGCAACCGCAGCGCCATCAGGAGCGGTACGAGTTGATATGTCCGGGGTTCGAATGCGAGCTGGGCCGCGGACCGGAACGGCCCCGCGCCGCGGCGCAGCGTGAGGCGAAGCGCATCCGCGAGCAGCGCCGCCTTCGACTGGACGGTCGGCGTCGGATCGGCGGGCAACTCGAAGCGGGCGGCAGCCACCGTTTCAAGTTCGAGACGCGGATCGAGGAGAACGATATCGTTCTCGTTTCCGGTAAGCGGGCGAAGAGCCAGAAGATCATCTTCCGGCGCCGGCATGGCGACCCATTCCCGGCCTCGGGCGTAGACAAGATCACCTGGGGAAAACGGAAGGGTCACGGGATCACTCTGTCAGGGCTTCGATCAATTGGGCCGGCAACCCGTCGGAAGGGTCGGCAGGCAACTCGAAGAGGCTCCATCCGCTGTCATCCCCCGCCGATCTCGCGGCCGAGGGAACGGGTCCCGGCTTCGCGGCGACGTAGTGGCTGCGCCAGGCAAAGGGAAACGAGACCTCGGCCAAGGTCAATGACTTGCTATCCGGGGATGGGACGCCGAATTGAGCGAACGAACCGGACCAGCCGTCTTCTGCGCCGGAATTCGGCGCCTCGGCTACTGGTGCGAGGTGGCCACGGGCAAGATCGATGAGCACCTGCAGCGCCTCGGGGCTCGCGCGGTCGATCGCCTCGTGGTCGGGTTGGTTGAAATAGGACAGCAGGCAGCGATAACAGCCGCGAACGCATGCCTCGTCTTTGCGTTCCTTGAGAAGATCGGGGTCGCCGGCCTCGATCGCCTCCTCGACCCGGTCAAAATGCATGAGTTCAAGTGCCCGATGCGCAACGCGATTCAGGGCATTCGAGTCTTCGACCAGGCGATTCAACACGCCCGCACCGCCTTCCGTCGCTTCGTAGGCAAGGATCGCGCGCCGGTTTTCCCTGTCTGGCAGCGGTTCGCCGAGCACTTCGCCTTCCTCTAACTGGAACTCGACCGCAATCCCGCGCAGCAAGGCATGCTGCACGGTAGCGATCGTTCCCTGATCGAAGCGCTCGGGATTTTCGAACCGAAGCAGCAGTGCGTTCTTTCGATCCCGGACGATGGGCACGATTCGGACCGGCCGTTCCGCATCCGGCGGCAAGTCCGACTCCGGATCCTCGTCTTCGTTCTTGGCCCAGTATCCGGTGCGGGGATCGATCATGAACCCGAGCACGGTCCGGTTGCGTCTGCGCTTCAGTCCCTTGTTGATCCGGCTGATCTCCGCGCTATTGGCGTATTGGAGCGTGAAGAGCGGCGTATCGCCGGCCCGAAACTCGGCCTCCGCGACCTCCACACGGCCTTGCTTTCTCGGCCAGGCGAACACGGTCTGGATCTCGAATCCCTGGTGAATTCGTTCCTCGTCGTTGGCGGTGATCCGCTCGACCGGTGCCGCCTCGACATTGTCGACCCTGAGCGTTCGCTTGACGGGCGATGCTCCCGCCATCGGCGCATCGCAAGCATGGCAGCGTTCGACCTCCTCTTCGTGCGCCGCACCGCAGTTAGGACAGATCGCCAAGTCCCGCGTCGCGAGTTCCCGTCCGTCCGGAGTCCGGGTTTCGGGCGGCAGCTTGGCTTTGACAACACGAAACGCGCGGCCTTCGTGATAGATCAAGCTGCGCGGGCCGAACTCGGAAATTGCCACGAAGCGGGCGCGCTGCAGGAAAGAGCCGGACTTGTCATCTCCGGGAATGAACGCGTAGAGCGGCAGCCGCGGAAAATTGTAGCCGGGCAAGAATCCTTCAGTAGCGAGGTAGCGGTACGAATAAAAGTCTGAACTGTTGGTCGCTTTACCCTGTTCCAGAATTCCGATCTGGTCGGTTGCCTGCATCTGCGCGGCCCTGATCTTGCGCCGCTCGGCCGCGGGCAGCCCCGGTATCTGGGATTGCCGGTTGGCTTCGATCAGCTGCGTTCGAGCGGAATCGTAGAGTTCGCGCCATCGGTTGAACGCGCTGTCGAATTCGGAAGGCGCCTGGGTTGCAATCTCGGTCACATAGCCATCCGGATCGTCCATCCAAGGAGGAACTCCACCGTCTAAAGACGACAGTATCTGGCTGAGAACGCGACGCATCGGGGCTCGCGCCTTATCGATCAAACCGGCATCGCGGATGACTCCGAGGAATTCCTCCTTGAGAGGATAGCCCGGTTTTTCAAGATCGAGAATCTCGGGAATGTCCGGCGACAGGGCCAGCCCGCTTTGCGCGAGCCAGATCGCCTGCAAATGCGACGTGACCAGATTCCTGTTGGCGATGTCGAGCGCAGGCGGACGGACGGCACCGGCCACCATTTCGCTCCGGCGTTCGAAGTAATACTGGTCATGCGGCGACTGGGCGGCGCAATAGGTGAAAATGGCCGCCGCCTGTCCGGATCGTCCGGCGCGGCCGGCCCTTTGCGCGTAGTTTGCCGGGGTCGGCGGCACGTTGCGTAGATAGACCGCGTTCAACGCCGAAATATCCACGCCCAGCTCCATCGTCGGTGTGCAGAATAGCGTGGGAAGGAACCCATCCGACTCGCCGCTCTCCTTGATTTCGGATTCGTACTCGGCGATCCGGGCGCGGTCGTCTTCTTCGTAGCGGAAGCGCCATTCGCGCCACTCCCGTTGCCTCTGGGTTACCTGCGCGGTGTGCTCGCGGCTTTCCAAGCCGTATAGCGCGCTGCCACCGCCCGCGAGTTCGTCGGCAATACTGCTGTAGAGATCGTGAAAATATGGGTTCCCCAAGGCACTGCCTTTCCTGGCCGCCTCGCCGGGAACGAGTCGCACGGCGGATGGCGACAACCTCCAGCCCTCGGCGTCGCCTTCGCTCGAAACCTTGATGAGCAGCCCTTCGTCCTCCAGAAGTGCGAGAAGATTCTGCAGAAATCGGAGGTAGTCGTCGCTACCGAGCTTCGCTCCAATGACGCTCTCGTGGTTGAGGAGTCGGGCAATGCGCGAGCGCGGGCCGCCGCGCAGCAACATCCGTTCTTCACGCAGCCCGGTTAACCGCTTGCTCGGCGCTTGCGGGAACAGGGTGGTGCGCTCCCGGATCGCTTCCTTTTGGTCGATGGCCCAAGGCGCCCGAAGTACCGCTCGCGACCTCTGGCCCACGGTGTCTAAAATCGCCGAATCAAGCGCTTCGGTGCCGACCGCCAGTCCTTCGAGCATGGCCTCCAAGAGAATCCCTATGGCTGACTCGCGGGCATCGTGATCAAGCGCTCCCAATTCGGGCAAAATAGCCCCGAGCCTCTCCGCGTCCCCGGCCACATCGTCCAGACCGACGAATTCCACCTCGATCAGCTTCAGCGCGGAGAGGTTGGGGTTGGTGAATCGCCAGCCCCGACGCAAGTCGGTCCAGACGCGATGGGCCAGTACCTTGGCCAACGAACGCTCCGCATCGCTACGGACGACAGCGCCGGCACCGGGGTTCAGCATCCAGTGAAGCCGGGCGTCCTTGTTCGAGGCTGTGAAACCAAGCGCTCTTTGCACGCGCAGGCCGAATTCGTCGTCGCGTAGACCGTCCTCGCCGGCGTCCAGCACGGCCCGCAGGATTGCGCCGCGCAGAACTCCCACGAAGAGAAAATCGTTAAAGTGTCCGGCTTGAAGGGCGGCGTCCTGGCGGTTGTCGGTGAACCCCAGCAGCTTGCGTTTATCTTCCGGAACAGCGCTACCCGGACGGTTCAGCCACTGTAGCGCGCTCGAAACGAGCAGTGTCGTCGCCGAGCTTCGACCTTCCGCAGTGAGTCCCGCAAGTTTGGACCGTTCGCGCATGCGTGGTTGCGGCTCATCGAGACAGCACGGGCAGAAAGCGAACTTCCCGGGGAGGAACCAGAACGGTTGCCCGTCACCGGCTATGCGCCCGTCGGCGCCAACGTTCACCTCGACCGGAACGCGGTTTTTCCGATTGGATCGCAGTTTGAGTATCCCACGGCGCTCTTCGATCCAACCCTCTGGAAAACTCTCGATGCTCCCGTCGAATCGATACTCCAAGTCCTCACGCCCGATCGGAGTCAGATATCCGGCGACTTCGGATTCGTTGTCGCTTTCGATTGGTGTGTCGTCAATGTCACGCGGCAGGAAGAGGGTGCCGGTCTCCCGATCTGTCCTGGTCACGACGAAGTGTTCCTGACCGCACTCCCGGCAGAAGCGAACGGGATAGAGCCGAGTTCCGGGAGCCTTGGGATCTTCGATCTGCCCATCGAGAAGGACCTTGCGTGGCTTGGCGCGAAGCGTGGAAAAGACGTCGCCGGCCCCGGCTATGAAGCGGTGCAGCTTGAAGGCGAGAAATGGTTGGTCGCCGTCGCCGCCACGCTCGTTCTCGGGGAGGCTGACCCGCGTCAGGAAACTCTCTAGAACGGCGGCGCAGGGCGTCGGTTCCATACCGCTTGCTTGAGCGAGCCGCTCGGCTGCAACGCCGAAAGGTAAGGGCTGACGTCTCTGAAGCGTCTGGCCGTCCTCCAGGCCGAGCGCCAACTCAGCCCAAACGGCAAGCGGATGAGTGAAAAGATCGGCATCGATTAGACTCTCGGAAAGGCCGCTCCCTATCACTTCCGCCAATTTCGGTTTCACATCCGCCAGGCCCAGTCGATCGTCAGTCGCTCGGCGCAGGGACTCGTCGATAACCGCGTCCGGCCCGATCTGCACACCGAACAGGCGCGATGCCCCTTCGGCGACTGCTACTGCCCTGCGCTCTTCGTTGCCTTCGTTCGCCATCGTGGCGGACGTTCCTATACAGATCGGCGCGGTGTCAGGCGTGCAACGATCGCGCAGCCGTCTAACTAGTATAGCGACATCGGCGCCTTGCCGGCCTCGATAGGTATGCAACTCGTCGAGAACGATGAATTCGAGACCATTGGCGTTCGCTATCACTTGACGATCAACACTGTCCTGACGGGTCAGCAGCAACTCGGCCATCATGAAGTTGGTCAAGAGAATGTCGGGCGGATTGTCAGCGATCCTCTGTCGTGTTTCCTGATCCTCTTGACCCGTGTAACGCTGGACAATGGGCTTTAGCCGCTCCGGCAGGCCTGACTGACCGGTGAACTTGTCAATTTCCTTGACCTGGCTATTGGCGAGCGCGTTCATAGGATAAACGACGATCGCGCGCGTTCTTGGTGCCTGCCCCGCCTTCCGTGCGCGGATGACCTCATCGACAATCGGAACGAAGAAACAGAGCGATTTTCCCGATCCGGTCCCCGTCGTCACAACGAAACTGTTGCCCGCCCGAACTTTGGCGATCGCTTGTCCCTGATGCCGATGGAATCTGATCGGGTCGGACCCCAATCGAAACATTTGGGCTGTCTCCTGACAAAGGTCACCAGAACGGACAAGGTCGTCGACCGTTGGGCCCTGTTCGTAGTGCGGATTCAGGGAAAGCAGCGCGTCCGGCCAAAACCGGCCTTGTTCGTATTGGCCCGAGATTTCAGCCTGTAGATCGTCCGCCCTAATCTTTGCGAAAGATCGAGAGAACTCCTCGTATCGATCAATGATCTGTCGATCTAAATCAAAGGCTCTCATGGGTGCTCCGTCGCTCGCGCGCTCCATAGGGTTGCACGCACAAAGTTCAGCCCGATTCAATTTTCAAGACTATGTATCTCAAGGCATTTCAACGAAGCCAAGCATCTTGTCGTCAATCCAAGCCCGATGCACTTACTCTATGCGGCAGGGGTGCATCGCAGCTGCACATGACCCGTTATCGTCCTGTGTCTACGTGCGCAGCCACTCGTCTCGCAGCTTCTGGAGACTCTTGGGACCGTGCGCCCGAATCTTAGTCGGAGCACCCGGGGTCGGATGGCAGGTCTTGTCTGTCATCTGATAGAAGGCAATTCCTTCAAGCTGGGCCCAATGCTTCTTTTCGCCGGTCTTGACGTTCAGGCTCCAGATGCCGCCGCCACTTGCGCCTCCCCAGTTGGTGGGTTCATTTTCGCCGCCCCTATCGAGCAATCCAATTCGGCCGTGGGGAAATGAACCAAACCGATGGTGAACAAGATTCTCACCCATGATGGGATCTTTAGGGTCGTACAACTCACAATTACCATATTGCCAGCCGCCGCCGTCCGACCATTGTCGTTTCCAAATATTTGGGTCTATCTGTGTGGGCAACGTGAGTACGGTCTTGAGACCGGCGTCAACCGCCAGAGTGGATCGTTGAGCATTGTATCCGGCCAGTACCAAGGTACTCGCGATCTTTTGATCTTCCCGGTTCTCTCCTTCTCGCTGAAGGCTGCTCCTGTCGAGGTTGTAGAATACTCCCGCTTGCGATTCGACGTGCGACATCGTCTGGGCAGAAACATCAATCCAAGCGATGTCCGGACCGTATTCTCCGGTGTTGTCCAATCCTGCTGACGTAGTGCTTTCGATGGCCATATTCAGCTGAGTAATGGTTCCACCATGTCCATGCAGTCCGATGGCGAGAATACCGCGTTGGCGCGATTCGAGGCTGGAAACCGCGTTTAGGACATGCGCGGCGGTTAGTATGCCTTGTCTTTGGCCGGACCTGGCAAGCACGCCTGTCCCCAAAATGAGATCAGTATTCTTGTGGCGACTGAAGTCGGTTGGCTCCCTCAATACCAATACCGTGTGATTTCGGCATCTCTCCGTGGCGGCTTCTAGGCCGGACTTTATGGAATTTTGTTGTTCGGCATTCAACGACCGCCATGCCTCTTGTCGTCTCTGGATTTCTTGTGCTTGGTCCAAAATAGTCATGGCACTTCCCCTACTGTCTGGAACTCTTCAATGGATCCGGCCAGCCATTGGTATGCCCGTCTTGCAGATGCATACCTTGTCGAAGTGGCGGAAAAGGTCGGAAGTATACTCGGCAAGGCGATGCGGTTGGCTGCCAAAACATCGCACGAAACGCGAAACTTCAATGGCCCATTCTCTGCAAACTACCCACCAATGGGTCTTGGCCCCAACCCGAGTTACGCGTCAGATTTCCACTTTCAGACCGGGTTCCAAGCAAGATACGGATTACCTCGACTGGCTTCAAAACTCCAAATGGCCCCGTCTTCCCATCTAGCGCGCTAGCCACTCTATGAACCTATCGACGGCAACAAACGAACTGCAAAGTCCGCCATGCCATATGGCGGTTCTATTGTTGACGTCAATTTCGCATTCATCCTTCTCAATAAGGTCTGCAACTCTTCTGTCATCTTCCGACTGAATTTTGGAACCATCATGAAATGAAGTGTTCAATGTATGCTTCATCTGTCGCGACCAAAATTCATAAACTTCCAGACGTCCAGTTCTATATCTCTGGGGACATGATTTCTCCAAAACGACCACTCTTGGATACGGCCTATCGTCGCTATCATGTAGCTCAAATCTATTCTGTATAGCCCGATTTACGTGTAGATCGCCAAACCCGTAACCGACTATCAAGATTGCGTCGGCCTCATGGACATGTCGAACCAATGTTGAGTAAAACGTCTGGTATGGCTCAGCCAATATCTGATCCAGCTTGAATCCACCTGAAATCAGCGTCGTCAATGGTATCGGCCTAAAGTCTTGTGCCATGTCAGCCGGCGGCACACCACGATCCGTAAATTGTTCCCCAAGGTCATCCTTCCAGACAATCCATGGTCTGGCTATGGGGTGGGAAATACAATGATGCACGCTGCCATGAAGATGATAGATGAATTCCCATTCTTGGCGTTGGGCAACGGCCAGTGGGTTGAAAAATCCCCACTGGTCGAAGCCGCTGAATGCCTCGGGCCATGCAGTTTTGGCAACCGTGTCGTAGTTCAGATTATAGATGCCAACATCAAAGTGCTCTCGGAGTATTCGCAAGAAGTTCGTGTAATCAGAAAAACCAGACAAGTTAGAAATGTTCCGCCTGCAATGCTTTCGCATATGATTGGCTAACCTTTCGAGAAGAAACTCCTGCTGGCTCAGAACCAACGTCCTACCTGCGAACTCGTCCGACGAATCACGGAGCCCCGCAAGTGTGCTGAAAGGTGTACAGCCGCCAATCGCTTCTATAGTCGGATTCCCGAACGGTGGAGGAGACAGCCAGTTTGCGAGGGCCGTCATCTCGCCTAGGACACGCTCATAGTTCGGACGAATTCCGTAGCGGTTCACTCCGTAGTATCGCTCGGATATTTCCCAAAGGGCATTGAACACATCGGATTTCAAATGCTCGGATTGACATGATTTTCCTCCCGAACTCCAACGCCTCATGAGTTCATCGACCTTATCGACAGAAGGCATTCCGTACGGAATGGAGCTCCCGGCTCCCAAAAGGACAAGTAGCTTGCGTCGGTTGTCCTCCATGGTCAGTTACCCTCTATATCCTGATAAATTCACTTACCTAATCTTCACTATACCCGCCCGTGTACGAGTTTTCGTAACCCGGCACCGAATCCCAATAGATGGTGGCGGGCCGTAAAGTCTATTTCTCGTGCGGTCTGTGGCTGGTAGTCCGCCGTTGGGTGGAATCTTTGCAGGTGGAACCGGGTCATGTTTGAATTACGCGCGTCCGCGCAAGCTCGTAGCTCGCCAGCAACCGCATCCAGTGTTCGGCGGCTCCCCAGCCGATAAACCAGCATGATCGCCAGTGCGTAGCACCGGCCCAAAGGCGCCACCGGCTTTCTAGCCCATGTCGAGAGAGGACGCCTTGCAAAAAATATTATGTGCCCCGAGGCGTCAGACGGCGCCATAGGGCGCCAGGACTGCGAACCGCCGTAATTCCCATACCTAAACCTCCTTGCGGGGCCCTCCGCATCCCCTATCTTTTCCGGCATGGACGCCATGGATACAGTCCCGGCCGGCAGCCTGGTCGCCCGTTTTCGGCAAGCGGTCGAGGCTTGGTGTTCGCGTACCGGCATGAGCGCCGGAGCCTTGGGCGCGGCCGCGCTCGGCGATCGGGACTTCGTCCCCTCCCTGCTGGGCGGCCGTAACCCCCGGCTTGGAACGGTGGACAGGGTGCTTAACCTCATGGGCGAGCCGCCGGCCGGCCCCGCCTTCCTCGGAGAAGTCGAGGCCTTCCTCTCGGTGACCGGGACCAAACGCTCGCTGATGGGCAGCGGGGCGACGGGCAATCCGTCCTTCGTCGCGCAGCTGCGCAAGGGCCTGTCTCCAACCCTGGCGACCATGGGGGCCGTGCGCGCCTGGATGGCGTCTCACGCGAGCGCCGACGAGTGGCAACAAATCCGCGCCCGCGCGGGCGCGATGCCCCGTTTCATGACCGCCCAGCCGCTGCCGCCGCTGGAACCCCCTGCCCGATTGCGTGCGAACGGCTCCGAAAATAGGCGGCCGCCGCCCCGCGGCGGGAACCCGGTATTCATGGACACCCGCGAGGCGGCGGCGCTGGTGGGGCTTTCGCCCCGCACCCTCGATTCCTACCGGTGCACCGGGGCGGGGCCGCGGTACTACCGTCTCGGGGGTTGCGTGCGCTACCGGGAGACGGATCTGGTGGCGTGGGATGCCGGCCGCGGGCGACGCCGGAACGGAGGCGTCCGCGCCGGAGACGGGGCCGCGTTGCGGACCTCGCCTTGAGCCCGGGCGTCTCCGGACGCCGGGTGGGCCATGATGCCTGACGCCGGCAGATGGCTCATGCCGCTCGCGGCGGCCGGGATTTGCGCCGCCGGCATGGCGGTCCTGGTCGCCGGCATCGCGCTCGCGCTCGGCACGACGGGGCACGACTGGTATGCCGCGTGGAAGTACACCCTGGCCGAAGCCATGCTGACCGTCGGGTTCAGCGATCACGGACTGGTCGACTACCGCACGGCTGACGGCAGAACCCTCACCGTCGAGCGTTACCGTCTCGCTCACGTGATGAACGAGGCGTGGTCGGCCCGCCGGTTGATCTTCTCCCTGGCGGCGGACCGCGCGGTGCTGGGCGCGTGTACCGGGCTTGCCCTATCCGGGATGTGGATGGGGGCGCATGCGGCGGCGCGCCTGCGCCGGTTCGCGGGCGGGCGCGGCGCGGTCATCGAGCCGGCGCCGCGGGTCCGGCCCGGATATGCGGGCCGGATGCGGCAACCGGACCATTGGACCGACGAAGAACTGATGGCGGCGCTCGCCCGCCGGAGGGGCCGGCTCGGGGTTCTGCTGGTGCCGGCGGACGAGTTCGAGCGGCTGACTGGAGCCGGCGGCGGCGGGCCGCCCGCGACGCCGCCTGATCCACCTGATTCATTGCCGCCGGCGCGGACACCGGGACTTCCCCCGCCGGAGAGCGCGGAACCGGCCGGTGAAACCGCGGTCCCGGCCAACCCGGCCCCCGCCGGTCCCGGAACCCGCCCGGACACGACTAAGGCGGACCAGCCGGCCGGGGACCAGCCGGCCGAAGACAAGTTTGTCGTGCCCAAGCGGAAGCTGGGCGAGCAGTTCTACTGATGGTCGCCTCCATCGGCGCCGTCGCGGCGCCGTCCCAGGGCGTGAGCTACTACGAGAGGGACGGATACTACGCCAGGGACGATCCCGATCACCGCGCCGCCAGCGCCTGGACCGGCAAGGGCGCCGATGCGCTGGGACTGTCCGGCCCTGTCGACCCGGACGTCTTCACCGCGATCCTGGAGGGCCGGGTGCCGGACGGGCCGCGCCTCGGCCGCCCCGGCAAGGACGGCGACATCGTCCACCGGCCCGGCCGCGACCTCACCCTCTCGGCCCCCAAGTCCGTCTCGCTCGCCGCGCTGGTGGGGGGCGATGCCCGCGTCGCGGAAGCCCACGGCCGGGCCGTGGAGCGGACCCTCGCCTGGGTCGAGGAACGGGCGGTCGAGACCCGAATGAAGCATCCGGACGGCGGGCGGATGATCCGCGCCGACGGCCAGAAGGCGGTGATCGCCACCTTCACCCATGAGACCTCGCGCAATCTCGACCCCCAGCTTCATACCCATGCGGTGATCGCCAACATGGTGCAGGGAGCCGACGGCAAGTGGCGCACCATGGCGAACGAGAAGCTGTACACATCGAAAATGCTGATCGGCGCGCTCTACCGGAGCGAGCTTGCGCGGGAGATGGCGTCCCTCGGTTACGGGATCGAGAAGACCCATGCCGACGGGCGGTTCGAGATCGCGGGCGTCTCCCGCGACGTGATCGATGCCTATTCCACCCGCCGGGCGGAGATCGAGGCGGCGATGGAAGGGCGCGGGCTCGGGACGCCGGCGGAGAACCAGCGCGCCGCCCAGCGCGCGGCGCTGATGACCCGGGCGGCGAAGCGGGACATCGACCGGGCCGAACTCAGGGAGATGTGGCAACGCCAGGCGGACGGCCTCGGGTTCGACGCCGGGGCGCTGACGGCCGAGGCGATGGAGAACAGCCGAGGTGCGGGTAAGGGCAAAGCGGCCGGGCGGGGGGTTGGCAGGGACGCCGCACCGGACAGCGTAGTGGTTCGCCAGGGGGAGCTGTTCGGTCCCCCGCCGCAATCCCCGGCGGATGCCGCCATGGCCTGGGCGGTGGAGCACCTGTCAGAGCGCGAGGCCGTGTTCGCCAGGACCAATCTGCTCGCCGCCGCATTGGCGTGGAAACCGGGATCGGTGACCATCGGGGAGGCCGAGGCCGCCGCCGCGCGGCTGGAGAAGGAGGGTGCACTGCACGCCTGCGGCCTGCCGGCATGGGGCGAGTTCCTCACCACCGACAGGGCGGTGGCGGACGAGAAGGAAACAATATCTCTGATGGAGCGGGGACAAGGCGCATCGCGCCCCGTCATGCGGAGCTGGATCGCGGGGCCGCTGCTGCACAACGGCCGTCTCACTGTGGGCCAGAAGGAGGCGGTGAAGACCATCCTGTCCTTGAGGGACCGGGTGGTCGGCGTCCAGGGCTACGCCGGCACCGGCAAGACCACCATGCTCGCCCGCGCCCGGCAGCTCGCCGCGAAAAGCGGCTACCGCACCATCGGCGTCGCGCCGTCGGCCTCGGCGGCGCGCACGCTTGCATCGGAAGCCGGGATCGAAACCGAGACCCTGCAACGGTTCCTCGCCCGCAACGCAGGGGTGGCCGAGGGACGGCTGACCCGGAAGGGCGCCAGGGACATGCGCGCCGCGTTCCGGGAGACCGTGCTGGTGGTCGACGAGGGCTCCCTTGCCTCCACCGTCCAGGCCCGCGACCTGCTCCGGATCGCCGCCGCCATCCGCATCCCCCGCGTTGTTCTCGTCGGAGACTCCAAACAGCTCGACGCGGTCGATGCGGGCAAGCCCTTCGCGCAATTGCAGGCCGCGGGTATGAAGACGGCGGTGATGGACGAGATCCTGCGCCAGAAGGATGCCGACCTGAAGGAGGCGGTGCGCGCGAGCCTCGCGGGTGAGATCGGCAGGGCCTTCGGCAAGCTCGGCGGCCGCATCGCCGAGGTCAATCCCGACAACCTCGCAGGCGCGGCGGCCGCGCGGTGGCTCAAACTCTCCCCCCATGAGCGCGAGAACACCGGGCTGATGGCCCCGAGCCATGCCCTGCGCACCGAAATCAACGGCCACATACGCGAGCGCCTCGCCCGCGACGGGGTCATCCGGGGACCTTCTTATCAAGCCGAGCGGCTGGTCAGCCGCGGCTATACCAGCGCCGAGAAGATGGTTGCGGAGAACTATACGCCCGGAGACGTGGTCGCCTTCCACCGGGACTACAAGAGCCTCGGCGTCTCCAAGGGCGATGAACGGCGCGTCGCCGGGGTGGATCACCGCAAGGGCACGGTGACGCTGGAGGGACCGGAGGGGCAATCAGTCTCCTGGCGGCCGCGCCAGGTCGGCGCGAAGCGGGGCGCGGTCGAGGTCTACCGGACGGAGAGCATGGAACTGCGCGCCGGTGACCGCATCCGCTGGACCCGCAATGACACCGGCTTGCGCCTGGTCAACAGCGACACGGCGGAGGTCGCCTCGGTCCGGGGAGACCGCGTCGCCTTCCGGCTCGGCGACGGACGGATGCTGGAACTCGGCGGGGACGATCCGCAGCTCCGCCATCTCGACCATGCCTGGGCTTCCACCGTGCATGCCTTCCAGGGGCGGACCGTGGACAACGTGATCGCGGTGATGGAGGCGAACCACCCGAAACTGTCGACGCAAAAGAGCTTCTACGTCGAGATCAGCCGCGCCCGCCTGAATGCCGAACTGGTCACGGACGATGCGAAGGCGCTGCGCGAGACCCTGGAAGCCGCCACCGGCGAGCGGGTGTCCGCGCTCGAAGGGATCGGCGCGGCGGAGAAGGCGCTCGCCGAAGAGAAGGCGCGGGGCGCCGGGAAGGAACCCGGGCGCGGACCGGAGGCAATGCCGGAGCGGCCCGCCGGAACCCGGGACGAGGCGGCGGACAGAGGCCGAGAGCCCCAGCGGGAGAAGGTGCCGGAGCAGGAACGCACCGCGGAAATGGACAAGTCCCGGGGATCACGCGGCTTGGGGATGGAGATGTGACGCAGCACGGGAATCGGCCAATGATGGCCGCTAATCCCTCTTCTTTATCGGGTTAGTTTCTTGACGAATTTATCGAGCACTTTCAATTCGTCGGAAACCTCCGAAGCGATCTGGGCCGGCCCTTCCTTCTCCGAGGCTCTTGTCAGGAACCGCTCGCCGCTCCAGTCTCGCAAATCTCCATCGAGGTATTTCCAAGCGCCCGGCGTATCCTTCGAGTCGTCGAACTCAAACCCACTGTTCGTCAAACGTGCCACCTTCCGCTCGATGTCCCGGACTTTCCGTAGAGAACCTCCAGCAAAATAGAGGCCGATCCACACACTCTGCCAACTCGACTTATCCGAGCCCAGCCATATTGTGGGGTCGCTCCGATTTGTTTTCCAGGCCTTGCGTCTGAACGTCAAACTGGCCTTGTTTGCCATTGCTGACTCGTCGATGATCCATTCCTGCTGGCGAAAGCCCTTCTTCACGGCCTCCAGCGCCTCCCTGACGAAACTTTCCCTCACGGATCGCATCGCTCTTTCGACCTGCAGGGCGAGCTTCAGGTTCGTCTTGCTGTCTTTAATGAAGTTCTCTGTCACGTCGAGGATAACGTCGTCGGTCATGATCGATCTCCTGTTCCGATGGCTCGGCGGGCTCGAACCGCTTCCGTATGTACTCAAGCAAGTCCGTCAGGAACCACCGGACCCGTTCCGCCTCGCACCCCGCGCGGCATTTCTCCACCCAGTTTTCCAGCGACGGAGAATTGCGCTCGGCGCCTCTATAGGGCAGGGTCGGGCAACGCATTTTGTCCTCCGGTTTCTCTGGCAAGGTCTCGGACTGGTTGCCGTCGCCGCTCAGATAGACAAGCCACGCCTCCGAGTCGGTCTCCCGGTCGGCTTTGGTATGCAGGTACTCCCAGTAGTCGCTGACCTGATTTGGCTGTTCTCCAGCCCACGGCTTGTTTTCGATCCCGATCCAGGCGCCGCTGGGCACCCTGACGACGATATCGATGCTTCGTCCCTCATCCGTACGGTGTTCGAGATACACCCGGCTGTTACGTAGATTTCCGGCCGGGAAACGCTCCTTTACTTCGCCGTCGAGAACCTCCCGGACCTCGTCGAGGAACAGGCGAAGAAACGTATCGCCCTGACCGTGCGTTCCGCCCGGATCGAGAAGACCCCCGAATACCCGCGACAAATCCTCTTCCCGTTCGTGGAAGAAATCGAACAGCGAGAAGCGGGTCGCCGCCCGCCGGTCAAGTTCGGCCTGCGCGCGCTGGGCTATGCGGACAGCCGGGGCAAGACCGGTGAAGAAAGCCTGCAAATCGGCGGTGTGGGAACTCGCGACTAGGCTCTTCTTGTTCTCAAGGCCCTCAAAAAATGCCGATAACTCACTCCGGTGAGCCGACACGCCCTGTTCGAAATGGTCCTTCATGCCGGCCAACCCATGCGGGGAACGTCCTGGGGGCGCGCTATGTGCGGGCGCGGACGGTTCATTAGTCTCACCATTCGAAATTCAGCTGCTTTCGGTGTCAGCCATTCAATTAGTCATGTAATCTCTCGGTGACCCCGTCCAGCCTTTATGAGACTCGGCAAACATCCACTCGCGACCCATTGGAATGGCACCCTCTCTCCACGGAATTCGACATGTCAGATTGGGATAGAGCAGACAGTCATCCCCCAATCGCGCCGGAAGATTCGCGGCATTACTCCAAAATATCAATGCCGACGAGATATGGGACATACTAGAGTCAACGAACGGCATGGTTCCAACCGGAGAACCTGATGTCTTGACGATCTCCGTGACGCTTTCATGCCCAACGTCCGTGGCCTTTCTGGTGTATTTATCAAACTCAACCACCATGTCTCCAACGCCATACAATGCTTTCATCATGACATGGTCTACATCCGGCATGATTCCATCAATTCCATAGATATTGATCGCTACCGCGAGCGCATCACGTCCGCCAACTACAATATCGTCTATGTATTTCTGGAATTTCCTTGCCTTTTCTTGCAGTGAATTTCGGATACGCAACACATACTCCCGCACGGGAACGGACACCACCTTTCCCAAAGGCATTTGCGGAACGGAATCCGGGAGGCCAATATCTCCGCCACTCGCACAAACCGCTTCAATCCAAATGCGGTGATCACCCATATCCAGAAGAATATCTGGACCTTTATCCTTGGATCTTATTTCAAAATCTCGCCGCAACAATGATACGGCAAGGTACATTTCAAACCAACGCTGGTGAAATTGAAGACAGAATTCCGAAACGAAGTGACTGTCCGCATACTCCCGATAGTCGTTCCACAAATCTTCACAGTGCCTTTTGATCTGTGCGCAGCGTTCGTTTCTTTCGTCTCGAACATTCTCGTACGCTGCGCAACATGTCGTTGGCGAGATAGAAAAAAGCTCACAGTCGTTTTGCATTGATATCGCAATTTTCAAAAATGCCCCAGCATCTGATCTACTCAAGGTGTACCTGACGAACGGCTGCTGCCGGTAGCTATCAGTTTCACGGCAATCTCATCTTTCTTCGGATCACAAATTGAGCCTTTACAACATTCCCATCGTTCCTCGGCCGCGTCGGCAGTTCCGAAACCGGCAATGAGGGCGAGCGTCATCATGATTTCAGGCACTCGTTCGGTTTAGTCATCGCTCATACCTCTATCGAGCTGTCGGCTTTTCTGCGAGGCTCATGCGTGAGCGTTCGTTGTATTCTGGCCGCCATCGTTGACGCCGCCGCATGGGAAATTATTGTGTTCTTGAATTCTACGGGAATCTGGGTTCGACCGTCCATCTGGTCGTGATCTTCTGTCCCATCAAGTCCTGCCATCGGCCGCGATGCCGCCCGATGATCGCGGATTCCTGTCTACGGAGCCGGAGCATACCTTGCCTTCCCTGACCGAAATGATGAACCGCCACCAGGTCGAGTGGCGCGAGAGGAACGTTTCATCGACCGATATGGGCACATGGCGCGGTGATCCCTACCCCTGGATCGTTCCCAGGAATCTGTGGGAGGAAGGCCTCTGGCCCGGCATCCGCAGGGGCTCTGACAATCCGCTGGCAACTTATCTGAGACGGTCGGGTGTTCAGAAGCATAGCGGCGTGCACAATCTGAAGAGCTCATGGATCCTGTGCGCCAACCTCTATTTCCCATTCCGAAGGTTGGATCATAACCGCAATTTGCTCGCCACGTTCCTGCGGCAGCATGTTGCCCGTCAGATTGAGTCTCTCGATGCGATCGAGTTGGAACACTCGGAGGACGGCGATCTGCATCCCTCGCAGCTTCTTGGAGAAACCGGCGGAAGCCGCGGTGCGGGGCAGACGTCGCCGGATCTCGGGCTGATCTTGAACGGCGGACGGGGTCTGGTTCTCGTAGAGAGCAAGTTCACCGAGCGCGATTTCTCCAACTGTTCCGCACGGAATCACAAAGGCAGCACGGAACGGGAAGGGAATCCTGACCCCGATCGATGCGAACACTCGATAAAGGTCCTGCGGGATCCCGCGGGCCAGTGCCATCAGTCGGCCTGGGGCCGGCGGTACTGGGAGCATCTTGCCACTGTGGCCGATCACGATGCCCTGGCGGCGATGCCCTGTTGCCCGGCCGCAAGACGGGGTTATCAGTTGTTCCGGCAAACGGCCCTGGCCGAGGGGATCGCGCGGTCGGGAAAATACGACCTGACCGTCTCCGCAGTCGCCCTTGATGGGCGCAATGACGACCTGAACGGGTGCTTGCGGAAGCTCGGATTATCCGACCTGCACGGGTGGGAGACGGTCTTCAGGGGGCGCGCGCTCTTCGCCGTGTTCACCCATCAGCAATGGGTGGGCTGGGTCAGGGAGCACGACCGGGAGGGCCGCTGGAGCGAGTGGCTGTCCTGGATCGGCGACAGATACGCAATTTGAAGCGTCGATTGCCCCGGCCGCGAACGACTTCTTGCGCGCTCTCGCCCGAGTTTCGGGAGGGGGGGCGCTACGATTCTTCTCCTGACTGGTCGGTGCCGAGCACCTCGATCTGAACGGCGCTGGCGTCTTCGGCGGCCCTTTCGAAGAGCGCTTCCCTTTCCGATCCGGCGAGTTCCTCCCGCTTCACGTAGGTGAGCAGGTGGACGGCCCGGTGGGTCCGCTGGATCAGATCGGCCAGTTCCGGCGTCAGGCCGCCGCCGTAGAGGTAAAGATCGTCGGCCGCGGCGCGCGCCGCGGCTTTGCGAACGAACGCGCCGGGAGCGATTCCCGCCTTTTCGGCGGCCTGGATCACCGCGTCCCACTCGTTGTTCGTGAACCGAATCGAGCGCTGAAAGCTCCTGGTCGCCATAGTTTTCTCCCTGGTTTGAGCCCGGACCGGCGTCGCGCCGGGCAGGTTGCGGGCGGGTATGCGGCGACCGGAGAACTGCCCGGCTCACCCTTGACCTACCGACCCGCGGGCAGCAAACCCGTGTTTACTCCGTGTCCCACCGTGTTCCGTTCCGTGTCACGGTGAGGTGTGGATCGGTTCTCTGGAACATACATAGCAGGGACGAAAAAAACACACACAATGAATTCAGGGGGATAGACGTCACACAATCCGTGCGACAAATACCCGTCACCCTTGAGGGTGTCTGTGGCGTTGATAGGGGTACCCGGGGGTATTGGGGAGTAGCTGTGCGCCCCTTTCACCAACGGTGCGTCAGGTGTGACGAGAAAAGACTCCGAATGGAGTCCAAGAGGGAATTGAGCACTGCACACCATGACGGGCCTGGGAGGCCGGAGCCGCAAGGGTTGGAAGCCATCGCGACGATTGAGCGAGACGACCGAGCCGCAATCACCATGCGTGTTCCACATCGCCTTCCTGACAGCAGAGGTAACAGAACAGGAAGCGGCGTGCAAACCGCGATTGCGGATTTTCACACACAGCACACCGCGTTACCGCCGCGCAATGGGGGCCGTTCACACGTTACCGCAATTCCTCGCGGGCGCTTGCACATGTTACCGCAGATCCGATCATGACGATGCGGGCGCCGGTGTGTGGGGCGATGGAGGGTTTCCCGGCTCGTTACCGTGCCTGCATGGAACGGTCGTGATTCTGTTACCGCTCCGCATCGGCATGGTCAGCATCGGCGGCGATGCCTGCACGAGTGCGCCCGGGACTGCGGCGGCTGTTGCGGAGGCCGATGACAGCGAGGCCGGCACCGGCGACGTCCGCGATGATCGCGGCGATGCGCCGACCGGTTTCACCGGACATGGCGGTCGCGCCGGCAGTCGTGCGAAGCACGTTGCCGGGGACGCCGAGCGCAGCGAAGGCGCGAGCGCGGCGAGAAGCGCCCGCGAGAACGACGGTGCCGCAACACCGCCATTGGGAATCGATGCGGGCCACGCCGCCGCCGGAGCGACGACGCGGCCCGTCGAGGCCGTACGGGCTACGCGGCGCAGCGCTGCACCGGGATGCCGAGGGTGCGCGCCTTGTCGACGAGGTTCTCGGTGATGCCGCTGCCGGGGAACGCGATGACGCCCTTCGGCAGGAGGTTCAGCAGCTCGTCGTTGCGGCGGAACGGGGCGGCGTGTCCGTGGCGGTCCCAGTCCGGCTTGCAGACGACCTGGTCGATGCCATTGCGCTCCGCCCAGCTTGCCGCGATCTTCTCGACGCCGGGACCGCCGCCGTGGACCAGCACCATGTCGGCGTATTTCTCGCGGGCCTTGTCGAGCCGGGCGATCACCGCCGCCGGGTCGGCGATGTCCTTGCCGCCGGCGACGGCGACCAGGGTGCCCTGCGGCAGGTGGGCTTGGGTCTTGCGGTCCTTGCGGGCGCGCTGGTAGTCGCGGGCGTCGATGGCGGCCGACGTCAGCTGGCCGGTCTGCGAGGTATGCGATCCGCGCCGGGGCCGCCAGGTGTTGCCGGTAACGGTGCGGTAGTTCTCGGCGGCTGCGTCGCGCATGGTCTCGAAGGCGTCGCGGCGGTCGGTGAGGTTCCGCGCGCGGTCCGTCAGCAGCTCGAGCTCGAAGGACTTGATCTCGGTGCCGTCCTGCTCCCGCTGGAGGTCGCGCAGTTCCGGGCCGAGCTTGTCGGCGGCGCGGTCGAGGCGCTGGGTCTGGGCGTCGAGCATGTTGACGAAGCCCCACAGCAGGCTCTCGCGCTCGTCGGCGAGCTGTAACCCGTCCGGGCAGGCGCCCTGGGCCAGGATGCGGAAGGCTTCCTCGACGGCAACCGTGGCCTCGTCGGCGTCCCAGACCTCGCGGCTGTCGAACTCGTCCCGCTCGGGGGTGGCGCCGAAGAGCTGCGCCTGTTCGCAGACGGTTGCGGTGGCGGACTGCCCGGTGGTCTCTGTAGTGTCGATGTTCTCGATGATGGTGTTCATGACGATCTCCTTAATGATCGGGTTGCAGTGATCGGAGCGTTGCGCCCCGAAGTGATGTCCTGTTGGGAGCCGCGCGCGCAGCGGAAGCACCTGGCCTTGGATGCTCTTGGGGCGGAGTGGTGCGGAAAGCCGCCGATCTTGGTGCGGAAGATCGCCTTCGATCTTCACGGTCGGCGGCTTTCACGGTCCGCCCCTAGAGCTTCCCGGCCAGGCCGCAGGGCGCTCGGGCACAAAGCGGAGCGACTGCCCAAGCGACCGGAGGACCCCGGAGGGGTTGCTGCAGCGAGCACGTGGATCACAATGGGGCAGCACGCACGCAGGCGTATTCTCTCTCCACCCACACCGCCCCATCGGCGGTTCCGCCCGGCGAGGCGTTGAAGGGGAAGCAAGGCGGCGCGTTACGCATCTGACCGCTCCGCCAGGACGCCCGCCGCCCAGGCGGCCGCGCGGGCGAGCACGTCTCCGTGGCAGGGCTGGGGCTCGCACCAGCAGGCCAGCCAGCAGCCGTCCAGTCCAGCAAGCTCCTCCAGCGCGACCTCGCCCGCGCGGATGCGGTGCCAGAGATCGGCCCGGTAGCGGGCGATAACCTCGTCGCGCGATCCGTCGCGGCCCACGCGCCACGGATTGCCCCATTTCGTGCGGCGGTCGATCAGCACGGTGTTGTTCACCACCTGGGCATATTCGAACTGCTCCCGCAGCTTCGGCTCGTGCCGGAGATTGATGACGGCGCTCATGACTCCCTCCTGTTCTCTGAACGGCTTGCCCGTTCCCTCGCTCTTCTCTACTCTTCGCCATTCTTCCCTTGGGATGCCGGAAGAAGGGGACAGCCCGCTGCTTGACTTCCAACGCCCCATAAGAGCGGATGCGGATAGTCGATGCGCCGGGATCGGCAAGGCCGTCGTTGGAATTCCCGCCCTCGAACACGAGGACTGTGGCGGCGATGTGTACCGCCACCCGCTTGCCCGAAACGTCATTGCCGCGGGCGATAACGAGGCCCGCGACGCTGAGCGCGAAGCGCGGGACCCGGGCCGGACTCCAGGACGGCTGCAAAAAGAAAAGGGAGCCGGTGCCGGACGGCGCCGACTCCCCCAAGCGGAGGGAGGAGGGTCCACTCTAGAAAGGAATGTCGTCGTCCAGATCGTCGGCCTGCGCGGGCGCGCCGCCGGCTGGCATGTCCCCGCCGTTCGCGGGCTCCGCCGCCGCGGCCTGGGCGCCGTTACCGTTCGGCTTGTCGAGGAATTGCACCCGGCCGCCGGGGACCAGGAGGATCTCGGTCGCGAACCGGTCGCCCTCCTCGCCGTCCTTCTTCCAGCGGCGGGTCTGGAGCTTGCCGTCGACGTAGACCAGACGGCCCTTGGTGGCGTGCTTCTCCAGCATGGTGATGAGGCCGTCCTGGAAGGTCACGACCCGGTGCCACTCGGTCTTGTCGACCTTGTCGCCGGTCTGTTTGTTGAGGTACGACTCATCGGTCGCGATGCTCAGGTTGGCGACGCGGCCCCCCGAGGCGAGATGATTGACGGTGACGTCGGCGCCGAGGCGGCCGATCAGTTCCACGCGGTTCAGTCCGAAGCTCATAATCTTGCTCCTTATGCTCTCGTTGATGACGATGGGTTCCGAACGGCCGGGGCCGGGACACTCTCCCGAACCCCTGTCCGCTCACTTCCTCCAAGCCCTTCTCCGCCTCTATTCCGCCGCCGGGTCCGGGACGAGGCCCGCGAACCCATGTACGGGGAAGACCGTGCCCCGCTCGGGACAGCGGATCATGCGGTCGTCCTCGTTGACCTCGCGGACGGTGCGGGGGTCGATGCCGATCTCGGCGAGCATCTGCCGGCCGGTAACGGTCCCGGTATCGTGGTCGAAGTCGTACATCTTCTTCTCCTGTGGCTGCGCCCGGGGATCCGGTCGGAGAAACAACTCCTCCGGCCCTCCCAGGCGCTCGCCCCTCGAAAGCTCTTCTCCGACTCCCGGCCGAACCCGCGCGGAGACCGGCGCCGTCACGCCCCGGCCGCAACCGGTGAAACACAACGCGACGGCATCCGGCGCGGGTCGGTGCAGGGTGCCGCCGTTCACGGTGCTGGCGGCGGCGCGCAGGCAGCGCGCGGCGAAGACGGTCCAGGCGGCGCGGTCGCGGCGGCCGAGCCGGCGGTTAAGCCGGTCGCACATGTCGAGCCCCTGGTCGCGGTCGAGCACGACCGGCATGGCGGGAATGGCGAAGGCAGGGCCCTCCACCAGGATGCGGATTTGTGGCGGCTTGCCGTTCTCCCCGGCGGCCGGATAGACGCAGTAGGCCGGGTTGCCGGAAATGCAGGCGGTCATGGCGGAAACTCCTCCTCCTATGATGGTTATCCAGCCGGAACGGCGGATGTTCGGCCGGCCATACGCATGTCGGGACGGGTCGACACGCCGGTTGCCGGGGGACGGCGGTCCGGCGGCGCAGCAGGGACAGTCCGCCACGTCTCCGCCGGCTCACCAGGGCGCCGCCGTCAGAGAAGCCATGGGCGAGGCGTCGTTCACCACCTCCACCTGGTCGCGCGAGAGCTTCTCGAAGGCGAGGCAGAGGGCCACGTCCGCCTCGCTGTCATAGGGGCCGTGCTCCCGGCCCGTGGCGGTCTCGATCACCGTCCAGGTAGGGTTCCAGACCGGGATACCTCTAAATGCCCCCGAACTCTCGCGGTGCCTGCGCGAACAGGGCTCGCAGCGCGCCATGCCCGGCGAGGGCGCCTCGCATCGGACACAGCGGCCCCTGGCCCGCAGGTCCGCGTACCGGGCGCGGCGGGCGGCATATTCCGCCTCGCGGTCGCGGCGCTCGGCCTTGGCGGCGGCGCAAGGCACGCAGTAGGCCGTACCGCCGTAGGTAGGGGTCCGGCACTTGACACAGACCCCAGCGGCCCGGCGGGCATCGTAGCGGGCGCGGGCGGCGTCACAGCAGGCCCGGCACTCCGCCGCCCCGTTGGCCGGCTTGCCGCAACTTGTACAATCGCCCCTGGCGCGCCGTTCGGCATAGCGACGGCGGTCGGTTTCCCGCTTGGCCTTGAGGTTCCGGCGCCTGGAGCGGGTCTTGGCGCAGGGGCCGCAATAGGCCTTGCCGCCGGGGGCGGGCGCCGCACACTTGACACACAACCCGGCGGCCCGGCGTTCGTGATGGCGCGCGCGTTTGGCGGCCCGACGGTCGTCCCGGCAGGGCTCGCACATGGACCGACCCTTCTCGGGCGAAACGTTGCCGCACCGGATACACAGGCCCGCGGCCCTGCGGGTTTCGCTTCGTCTGCGGCTTCGCTCCCGGCCGTCCCGGCGGCGGGCCTCTGGGTCGCGGCCGCCGTAAGGTATCCCCTGGGCCTTCGCCCTGGCGTGACGGGCGCGGTCGTGCGCGCGGTGCCGTTCGGCGCAGGGCTCGCAGGTCGTGCGATCCGGGCGCGCCTGTGCCCGGCCGCACCTGGTGCAGATGCCGGCGACCTTCCTCTCGGCATGCGCCCGGCGGCTCCGCTCCCGCTCATAGAGCTTCGCTTTGTCGCGGTTTCTGCGTGGCCTGCCCTCGGCCCGGAGCCGGGCGTCTCGGGCGCGGCTCGCCGCATTCCGCTTGTCGTTGCAGGACGCACACACCGAGCGGCCCGGCATCGGTTCGGTCTTGCCGCATCTGGGGCACAGACCGGCTTCGATGCGCGCGGCGGTTCGGTTGGCGACACGCTGGCGATCCTTGCGGCGGCCCTCGGCCGGATCACGATAGGCCATGGCGGCCTCCTCCATCCGTCGGGAAAAGTGAAAGGCGGACGTCCCGCCGGCAGCCGCGAAACCGCGCTCGATGCGAAGAACGGGACACGGTCCGCGGCGGGCCGGCAAGACGTCTATGGAAGGGCGCCGTCAGCCCTTTTGGCGGCGGTCGTGAAAAAGCCCCGTCGCGAAGCAATCCCAGTATTGGACCCCGCAGGTACGGATATTGAGGCCGGTGCAGACGATGATCTCGTTGCGGCCGGGACGCATCTCCTTCACCTCCTTCAGGGAGGCGAGGACGCGCTTGTCCTTGAGCCGGCGGCCATCCTTCGGCGCCTCGGCCTCGACAGGCCGAATTTCGCCATCGAGCATCGAGCGGAAGCGCTCGACGACATAGCGCGTGTCGGCGAGGCCGCCGCCGACGAGGTGGGTGAGGAACGTGGTCGCGTTGGGAGCGAACGCCTGGGCTGGCTGCATGGTGCCGTCTCCATAATGCAGTGGTGGAAATCGGCGGCCGGATGCCCTCCCCCGGACATCCCCACCGCCGGCCCGCTCACGGCCACGCTCTCCCTCCCGGCGACGCGGTGCAGGGCGGCCGGCGTGGGCAGCGGGCGGATGGTGCGGCGGCGCGCCGCTGCTTGCGGCGGGGTTATACTAACGACATGGGGCCGGCGGCCCGAATGCCGGTGTCCGTCGACACCGGAAGCGCGGCGGCGCCGGGCGATGAGGCGAACGAATGGCACGTAGTCCGCGTGATACCGAGCCGAGTGATTCGGCGCTCACGGCCGGCCAACTGGAAGCCGCCGGGCAGCTGTTGCACGCGCCGGCGAGGCTTCACGAGGACAATGTCCGGCGCAATGTCGGGGACCTTCTCGGGTCCTTCGGTGTCGACTACATGCTGTCCTATCCCACACCCGGCGGCCCGGCGGACCTCTACCTACAGCGCCGGCGCATCATCATCGAAACCAAGGCCCGAGGGCTGGCGGTCGATCCCCACGCACCGCAGGCGCGGGAAAACAACGAAACGCCCCTGCAACAGCTTGAGCGCTACCTGCTGAGCGAACTGCGCCACGACAAGGAGATGCTTGCGTTCGACGAGCATGCGGACCGGCCGTGGGTGGGTATCCTGACCGACGGGCGCATATGGCATGCCTGGGCCTACGACAATGAACGCGAAACGCGCATGCGGACGATCCTCGACGGCTTTGCGCCGTCGAGCGCTGAGGAACTCGTCCGCCGCATCCGCCCCCTGGTCAGCGGTGACCCGATCGGAAAACCGTGGGTCCCATCGGACCCGCGGCCGCTTTTTGAGCCCGCGCATGACGAGCTTCAGGCGATCTATTCCGAGCTCGGCGGCACCAATCTTGCGGAAACGCGCACCAAGCGGGATCTCTGGCTCGACATGCTGCGGACCGCCAGCATGGAGCCCGAGAACGAGGCGGCCCGCGACCGCCTGTTCGTCACGCATTCGTTTCTGGTGGCCCTCGCCCGGGGCGTGGTCCAGACCCTGGCCGGACCGAACGGCGCCCCCGATCCCGCGGATGTGCTGACGGACGGGTTCGTTGCCTGGATCCTCGCAACGACCCGCGGCCGCAACTGGGCGGCGGGGCTCATCGAGCAAATTCACGGTTACGAATGGCGCCGGCAGCGGGGGGACGTTCTTCGGCCGCTCTACGAGCGATTCGTCGGCGAACGCGACCGCAAGGTCTTCGGCGAATACTACACGCCGGACTGGCTGGCCGGCCTGATCGTCGAGGAGCTGCTTGACGAGGACTGGTGCGAGCGCGCCGTCGCGGCGGCGATCGCCGACGAGCGGAACCAGGGGCGGCTGGAAGGCGTCGGCTTTCTCGATCCGGCATGCGGTTCGGGAACGATCCTGTATTTTGCGGCGCAGCGCCTGCTCGATGCGCCGGCCCTTCAAGGCCATACGGCCGCGCGCCGCGCCGCGGTGGTCGCGCGGCTGATAAACGGCATCGACGTTCATCCCGTTGCTGCGGAAATCGCCCGGGCCACCTTGCTCCGCGCCCTGCCCGCGGAGCCGCCGGGCGGTAAGGCGGGCATCCGGATCTACGAGGGCGACTCGCTGCTGGTGAACGCGGATGACGAAAGCTCGCTCTTCCGTCCCATCAACGGAGAAATCCGCATAGTGACCCCGCAGGGGCGCGAACTGCTGCTGCCGCGCTCGTTCGTCGACCTGCCGGCCTTCACCGACGATCTGCGCCGGCTGGTCGAGGAAGCCGGCGCGGGCCGCCCCCTGTCGGCCGACATCCTTAAGTCCGTTCCGGAGGAAGACCGGGCCGCAGTGGAGGCGTGCCACGCCGCCTTTGTTGAGATCGTCGCGAGGGAAGGCAACTCGGTGTGGACCTGGTACATCGCCAACACCACCGGCCCGGTTCGCCTGTCGGATCAGAAAGTCGACCGGATCGTCGCCAACCCGCCATGGGTTTCCATGGCGGACATCCAGGCCGAGGTGCGCAAGCGGGACCTGGAACGATTTGCCGACAGTGATCTCGATCTCTGGACCGGCGGGAGAAGCGCGCCGCATTTCGACATCGCCCAACTCTTCATCAAGCGCGCGCGTCAGCTCTATCTCGCCGACCCGGAGCGGGACCCGGCGGCCTGGATCGTCAAGAAGTCCGCGCTGAGGGCGGAAAGCTGGGCGAAGTTCCGGGAATGGCACGAGCCAGTCCTGGCGCAATCGCTCGATCTCGAGGCCGTACAGCCGTTCGGAGGGGGCGATGCCCGGCGATGCTGTGTGCTGTTCGAACGAAGGCGGTCCGCATCGCTCGCGCCCGGCAGCGCGGCCGACGCGCTCTGGGCCTACTGTCCGGACCAAAGACCCGAGCCGCATACGGCTCCCGGCCGGGCGAGGGAGCTTCTCGTATTCGAGGACTCGCCCGCACCACTGCGGCGCCGGCCATCGGACTATGTCAACAAGAAGCTGAGGAGTCCGTTTCGGCAGGGGGCATCGGTGAGTCCCAGGGTTCTTGTTGTTGCCGCTGAAATCGCTGACGGGCCAGGGGCCCAGGAAGTAACGGTGACGACCTTACGTTCGAGAAAGAAGCCGTGGACGGAAGTTGAGCCGCAGACCGGCGCCGTTCCCGCGCACTGGATCCGGGAACTGCTGACCTCGAACCAGATGTTCGTGTTTGCAATCCTTCCGGAGTTGCCGCGCGCGATCGTCCCGACGGATGCCGGCGGCCGCCTGGAAGAGGCTCCCGAGCGGCTCTCGCCCTTCTGGGGAGTTCTGGATGCGGCCTATGACGAGTTTCGCGGCCGCGGCCGCAGCACCCCGGAAACACTGATCGCGCAACTCGACCATAACGGCAAGCTCTCCGGGCAGTTCACCCGGGCTGGAACGCGCCGCACCCTCGTTCTCTATCCGAAGTCGGGAGACATCATGCGGGGAGCCCGGAGCCGGCCGGGATCGTTTGTGGTCGACGACACTCTCTATTACTACAACGCGGCGAGCGCCGGTGAGGCCGGTTATCTTACCGCGCTCCTGAACGCCCCTTGCCTATCGCGGGCGTTCCGGGACTCCCGAACGAGCGGCCGGGACTTCCATCAACATCCCTGGCGCGCGATCCCGATCCCCCGCTACGACGCCGCCGACGAGGTGCATCGCGAGTTGGCGCGCCTCTGCAATCGCGCCGAACGGGCCGCCGGGGACTGGCTTTCCCGGCAGAGCGCGCGCTACGGCCAAGTCGCCGCATCGACCCGAATTCGCTCCCTGCTTGAGGAACAGGGCATCTCCGCCGCCATCGACAGGGCTGCGGCTGCCCTCCTTCCGGAACATGCGATTTCCGATGATCGGTCTACGGCATAGCAGTATGTCCGCCACAAGCGGACTTCCTCTCGTACGGGGTCAGACCTCAGCTTCGGCCTACGGGCGGTGCACCGAGACCGAGGTTCACGCCATTCTGATGGGACTTATTTAAAATAGTTGAAAAGGTGTGGGATTTGGACACTTTCGATCACTTGCAGGCGTCCGTGTTTACCCGAAGGTACTCGTCGATGAACTTGTCAACGTTTCGTGAGAGTACGGACAAAATCAATCCGCTGCCTCTTGTCATGGACCATCCTGTGGTCGTCGTTTTGGTCGTCGTTTGCCAATTTGTCATGCCTGTGGTCGTCGTTTGCCAAGTTGTTGCACGCACGCCAGGATTGATCCCGAATCTTACATCTGCAAGCACCTTTCGGAACTGAATAGACACGACGAACGCTGAAATACCAAAAGTCACATTGGCAACAGTTGTCACATTGATATAGAGACGTCCCAATAGTTGACTCTCGGCAGTTGCCTGCTGGAAAGAGTCAATGTCATCGCTGACGGCGGGCTCCGTCTTGTAAATACGAGCACCCCGAAGTCGGTTGCGCACCGTCATTATAATTTCCTTGCGGGTTAACCCGACTATCTCGGCATTGGCATCCAAGCCTTCTACCAACAGAGCAACACCGTTGCAGCTGTTAAACAGTTGGAATTTGTCGAGTTCGCTCACTTCCTCGGCGGCAAGCAGGGGTGCGCTTGCCAGCCACAGGACAAGAACAAGGGCGGGTGTCGTCAGGATTGCCAGCAGGGAACGGCGCGCACGTTTGGCCCAGTTTATTGGCCCCATTCTTTCCTCCCCTGCTATTCACGGGGAAGGGTAGGGAGTGGCGGCTATTCCGTCAATTTGTCAAGTTTTCAATATAAGCCCCAAGTTTTAACATGGACTGAACCCGATTATATCGGAAACGATGATCAGAATTGCCAACTGACCAAACTCGCCCAAGGTGTGTCACGTGAAGTGACCCGACCTCTTGAGGAAAACATAGGTGCTGAGCCGTATCACCGATGGATTTACCCTAAGATATAGATCCGAAAAGGTGCAGCTTGACCTTGGGGAGCTGACGTACGAGCGTTTAGCAAAATCGGCGAAGCGGCCGGTTTTATTTGCTGACATGAATGAGGGTGTTGCGACATCGGCGTTGTATCCCCTGGCGCGGGCGATGACACCCGCCGTCTGTGCGGCGGCGTTCCTGAGCGCGGCATCGTCGAGATGGGCATATGTGGCGGCGGTCTCGCGACGGCGAACGACAGCGGCGACAGATTCTACAACGATGAAATCTACAAACAGGTAGGCATCTAAGGCGGGCTCGAAGTGTTGGAACTTTCATAGCCCCGTTGATCCTTAGTCGCTGGCTCCCTTAGGGGCCATCGCCGGTGATGCGCCGTGGTTCGAGACAGAGGCGCTGGCGGGTGCGCTCGATCTGGTCTTGACCGGCTCGCCGTGACCACCTGCAACTTGGCGCGCGCCGCCAAGCTTCTCCCCGCCAGGCAAACTCCTAGACTAGTTTCGACTCATCCGGTCGTGGGCGTCCTGATCCGCACCCTCCTCAATGCGCTTACAGATGTCTGCGGCAACTTCTAGCACCTCCGGTGGCGCACGTACCGCCTCACCCGCCCGCTGACGCAGGGCCACGACGAGCGGTGCCAGCCTGGCGGCCCTCTCCGCATCGGCGGACAGAATCTCGAGCAAATCGCGTTCCGGTGCACCGGTCGAGACCAGATCGATCACCCCCGCCACCATTCGGCGCATCATGGTCTCGTCGCCGGGGGCGAACGCAGCGTATACGGAGCGGAACGCATCCATCCCGTCCGGAAATTGCCGCAGGTGGAACAGAGCCCTCGTCCTGATCCATCCCATGAGCCACCGGGGCTCGGCCTTCTCATTGTCTGCCAGGGTGCCCAGTCTGCGTTCAAGTTCGTCGCAGGTGCGCAGGGCTTCCTCGGCTTGACCGGTCTGGGCCTGCATCTTCGCCTTGTGGGTAAGAAACAGGACGGTCGCGAGCCGGAGTTCCGGCATGTCGGTGTCCCCGAAACGCTCGATCGCCCCTTCACAGGTGGCAATGGCCGCATTGGGGTCGCCGGACTGTTCCTGCAGGATTCCGATATTGGACAGTAGTGAGGCCATGGGCAACCGGATCTGGGCTGCAACGCTCTCTCCAAAGGACTCGACTGCCCCGTCGTAGATCGTCATCACCTCCCCGAGGCCTCCGAGCTGTCCTTGTGCTAATCTCTTATTGAGCGATGCCAATGCGACCTGTGTCGAAAGTTCCGGCGCCTCGCAGTCTCCGAAGCGTTTGCTGATCCGGTCCCAGGCTGCGACCGCCTCCGCGGCGTTGCCAGCCTGCAGGTGCAAGCCTGCCTTGCAGTTCAGCGCCATCGCCACGAGCAGCCGGACTTCCGGTGAATCGCCGGCTCCGAAACGCTCGACTACCTGGTCGCAGATCATGATGGCGTCATCTGTTTTCCCTAGCCGCCCGAGCGCAGACGCCTTGTTGACCCACGCTATGGCGACCGCAAGCTGAAGCCCCGGCGAGTCGCTCGCGTCAAACCGCTTAATCAGGGCTTCGTTGGTAGTAACCATCGCCTGGGCGTCACCTAGAGGTTCTGAAGCAACGACTTTGGAGAGCAGCGCCTGCGCGATCGGCAACTGGACCTCCGGTGCGTCGCTGGTACCGAAGCGTTCGAGCACTTCATCAAACACGGCAGCCGCCGCCTCGACCTCGCCAAGCCATCCTAGCACGGTTGCCTTAGTCGCCAGCGCCGTGGCGACCATTCCCTGAATCTCTGGCGCATCGCTTTCACTGAAGCGCATAACCGTCTCGTTGCAGGCGGCCACCGCCGCAGCGTGCTCGCCGAGATGCTCCAAGGCAATTGCCTTGCTAGCTAACGTCCTGGCGAGCACCGTCTGAAGCTCCTGAGCGTCGTCGGCACCGAAGCGCACAACGACTTCGTCGAAGACCGCCACCGCCGCCTCCAACTCGCCGAGTTGTCCGTACAATGCTCCCTTGTTGGCCGACGCATTGGCTACCGAAACCCGGATCTCCAGCGCATCGCTGGCGCCAAACCGATCGATCAACTGCTCCCAAGCCGCGTCCGCCGCGTCCGGTCGGTCCAGATGGGCATATGCAACACCTTTCGCATTCAGCATCCGGGCAGCAATTGAGGCTCGGGGGCGAGACGAAACTCCGCTCCCGCCGGTCAGATATTGGTCTGCGATCTCGATGATTTGCTCGAATTCGCCCTCGTCGGTCGCGGCTTGAATCTTCTCCAAGAGCCGCTCAGCCTCCTCGTCGTCTGGAGTCTCGATCCCGCTGGTGAGTTCTTCCAACTCTCGGCACCTCTCGGCGGAGAACGCACGGCGAACCTCAGGGGTTTCGGCGAGCGCCCGTCGAAACCCCTCTTGCAAGACCGGCCACAGCAGGGCCTCCGCTTTCAGTGCGACGGACATGTCCACCAGTTCGTCCTCGGTGTAGAACACGGCCATGAATTGGATCAG
Source organism: Rhodospirillales bacterium (assembly GCA_965207535.1). GTDB lineage: Bacteria > Pseudomonadota > Alphaproteobacteria > Rhodospirillales > UBA2165 > JAJDXO01. The sequence continues at coordinate 298,881 of CBDBMR010000013.1, forward strand.
GCTCCGGACGACGGTCGCCTCGTCGCGTTCGCGCCGCAGTCTGTAGTAGATGCTGTAGAGGCGCTCTGCCGCCATGTACCGTCGCTTCCTGCCACTGCCTTCCACGACTACTGCACCGCGCTCAACGAGTCGGCCGAGCAGGGTCGACACCGGGCGAACATCCATGCGCGCCCGTGCCGCGATCTCGCCGGTGGTCGAGGATTGCCACAGGTCGATCACCGCGAGATAGACCCGTCGCTCGGTTTTTGCGAAGCCCTCCAGATGAGCACGGAAGTACTCGGTGTGGTCATCGATCAGCGTCACCAGTTGTTCCATCAGTTGGCGCAGGGAGCGGTGGCGCGCGAACCCGGCCACAATGACCAGAAGCCGAGGATTTCCGCCGGTCAAGATTTCCAACGGCCGAATCTCGCGCTCGTCGGCCTCATCGCCGCTCACTGCCCGCCACAGGTGCCTGCACTCTCCGGTATCGAGAGGCTCCAGGCGCAGGATTCGAAACAGCTCGAAGAACGGCTCCCGTGCGTCATCGAGCCCCTTGAAACGACTGGTGGCGGTGGCAAGCAGAATGATCTGGGGCTCCGCTTGCAACACCCTGCGAAGTTTCCACCCGAAGTCGCTGTCAACGCTCTCGCACAGCGCCTGCATGTTTTCGACCATGAGCACGAGCTTCCTGCCGAGCCGGTCCGACGCTTCCAGGACGGTTGCGCGGGCACGTTCGGCCAGATCCTCCCCGCGCCATCCGGCGGCCAGTTCGTTGTGCGCCTCTTGCAGTTCCCGCGCGAGTTCGGAATTACATTGCCGGCTCTCGCGCGCTAGGTGGAACAGGGTCTCAAGCCAGAAGTCTGCAAGGGTAAATATCTCCTGGCTTTCCTCCATGAACCGGACGGGCAGCAGCCGCTCCGACAGCGTGCCGCCGGCACGCAGTTCCGCGGCGATGCGGGCGAGCAGCATGGTCTTCCCGCGACCGCGGGGGGCGACAATCAGGACGTGCTGGCAGGACGGTGAGTCGACGTTCCCTCGCAGGACCTCCAGAACGAGTTCGAGCTTTGCCTGCCTGACTACGAACTGTCTCGTCACCTCTTCGTCTGACTGGAGAGTGCCGGGATTGAACTTACGAACCGGTGCTGGCAAATCGGGCGATGCGTTCATCGGTGCCCTCCTCAATCCTTACCAGAGACACGATTCCGGATGGGAACGTGATGATCACAATGGCGTGCCTTCCACCAGTCCCTCAGCAGTGGAAACCGGAAGCGGTGCCCATGTTCGGTGGCTTCGAGGTAGCCGTCGTGGTCCAGGACTTCGAGCACCTCCGCGATGCGGTCGGGGAGGTTGTCTCCCATCTGGGCATGCAGCCGCGATAGATACTCGCCAGCCTCCGGCGTGAATACGCCTTCGGCGGCTGCCTCGGCGAGGATCTCCAACGCGATTGTACAACTTTCTTCGTCGCCCAATCCTTCCTCAAGACGTGTCCGGTAGTGCGCAAGATCGTTGTCCCCGGAAGGCCCGAGAAGTTCGCGCCGCACCTCCGCGACATCCTCCCTGGTGGCGTGATTACGGTTCTGCATCGTGGCGAACTCCTGCAATCGCGCGAAGAAGGATTGGATGTAGTGGGGAATGCCGATGCCGAGTGTTTCATGGACGGCATCCGCCACCCCGTCCTCGAATTGCAGTCCATTGTCCTCGGCAAGACGTTCAAGACACTCGACACTGGTTTCGCACGTCCATGGCCCAAGCCGAATGGAGTGGAGATGGTTGATCCGGTCGGGAATACCAAGCCTCCGCACGAGGGGTGCGAGTCCGATGCTGCCCGATACGACGAGGACCGGAGAGTTGCCCTCGACGCTCTGGAGCGTACCTCTCAGCCAACGCAAAAAGTCGTCGACCCGCTGTGCACCGTCGTCCTCCCGGAGCATCCTCGACAGGAATATCGGCAGTTCGTCGATGGCGAGGAGAACCGGCTTGTCGTGCTCCGCGCATGTATGGATAAGCCGTTCTCCGTGGCGCCGCCAACTTCCACTTCCGATTCCGTCCCGGAGCTTCAGACGAAGGGAGAAGGCATCAACCTGCTCAATCCGTTCGCCGAGCCAGTGCCCCATTGGTGCGGCGAAGCGCGACCAAATTCCACGAACGGGCAGAACCGCCTCCGCGAGACCGGCGATGACGTCCTTCTCGCTGGTTGCTCCTTCCACATCGATTAAGAGAAAGACCCATCCCTTGGTCTCCAGCCTTCGTCCCAGCTCCTGGAGGATGCTGGTCTTGCCCATGCGCCGCTGCCCGGTCAGCAGCAGGTGGTTGCCTGCGTGCACTCGTTCTTCCAGTATCCGAAGCTCGGACTCGCGGTCGAAGAAGTTGTCGCCGCTGACCCAGCGGCCGGTGGAGGATCTCATGGTTGCCAAATTCCACAGTCAACGAATTCGTTGAACAATATACATCAACGTATTCTTTATCAACGTCGTTGTTGACTACAAAATTGTTGACAGCAACCACAGTCGGACCAGGGTCTGTACTCAATTAGGGGGTTCCTGCTTTTGCGGCTTTGTGATTCAAGCTTTCCGAAGATGAAAGGAAGCTCGGATGTTACGTTCGTTGATTTGGCTGAGCGACGAGGAATGGCGTCGGATTGAACCTTGGTTGCCACGCGGGCGCTGCGGGGCGCGCTGCGTTGATGACCGGCGGGTCATCTCGGGCATCATTCACGTCCTGAAGACGGGGTGCCGGTAGCGGAATTGCCCGGCGGACTATGGCCCCTATACGACGATCTACAACCGCTCCAACCGGTGGAGCAAGCAGGGCGTGTGGGAGGACGTTTTCTATGGCCTACTTGGCACCGGATATCGTTGAGGCAAACCGCAACGACCGACAACTGGTGGAGCTAACCGTTGAAGAGTTGCGACGGTTACGCCCAGTTCTACGTTATTGGGCGGGTCAGCGCCAGCATCTACACCTCTTCAATAACAGATAGTTCGCCAAGACATCCGGCTACGGACTAATGCCGAGCAGCCGAGGCTACCTCTCCGCTCCGAAGGCATCTGAATCTCGGCAACACTTTTTGTACTTTTTTCCGCTGCCACATGGGCATGGCTCATTGACACCTATCTTTTGCCTGCGGCGCTGCCCCGGGCTTTCGATCTTTAGCTTACGCGATCCCTTTGTTCCAAACGCCCTTACTGCTCGGTCCATCCCTAAATCGTAGACCCATGGGTCATGAAGTCCCATGGCAAGTACCATTTCTCCGCGATTGACTGGACTCAATGCTATTCCAAACCACGTTGCTGCTTTGGATCGATACTTGGCTAGCTTGCAATGGGCTTCCAGACGCTCTCGGATCTTCGTTGCAGAACTAAAGCCGCAATGCAACGTCACCCCGGAGTTTTTCAATGCAATACTAAAATCGTGGACGCCTCCGGAAGCATTTGCGCGCGAAAAGATTGCATCGATGGCTTGTGAGACTTGCTCAGCTGTCTCAGAACTGGCTTCAAGCAGCAGGAATCCTAAGTCCAATACCCGTCCCTCTCTCAGTTCGCCGATTTGCTGTATCAACGAACCGAAAAGAGTCCCATTGAAATTTGTAAGGATGCCGGACGGCACCTGATCTGCGGGGACGCCTGCTCTTCGCCCCAACATTGCGGCATCGACGGGGGCGGAGAATTCTTGTCCGAGATCTACCCGATCCAGATTGTCCTTGAACCACAAATTTTGACTGAGGTGAAAGCCGAGTACGGCATACTCACTGACTGATTGAACCGTTCGCGCAAATTTTGCACGCCGATTTAGAAAGCTCAGGAAGTAAAGTGGGCTTTCAAGCAGTTCGCATGCCACATCAAGAAAGAAGACATCAATGATATACGGGGAACGGATTACATCGTGTTCGTGGAGAGAAACAAATTCATCGGTGAAATGAGGCAATCCCGGAAAGTAATCGGCAACCACACATAGCAAAAAAACTTCGGTGAAATCCCGAGTAATTTCCAGAGGAGCATCCTGCCCATCCCTGAGTTGGCAATCCTTTGCCAGTAGGTGTTGTGCACATGCGAACCCTTGATCATACGCATCTTGAACAGCCTTCTGGAGATCCCTCTGTATGGCCTCATCCGAGCCTTTTCTCGCTGCCTCGGTAAGTTTTTTGGACTTGGCCTGTAGTACAATTGCTCGATCGCCAAGTGTAACGAGTACGTCAATCTCACCCGCGGTCTTTCCACGTTTGTCGTATAGCGTGACGTTCTGATGCACATGTGCCGTGCCAAATACCGAAGCCAATCGGTTTGCAGAAAGTCTTTCTGTGAATCTGCCTCGATTTTTAGCGGCGGCATTCTTGTAGTCTCTATCTTGCTGCATCCAGAAGAATGGCGTCTCGTAAGAACTTTCCGCCAAAGAATACAATTGAAAAAGCAGAAACGAGCCGTCGTTCAGGAGAATGATCGGATATGACGATAGTTGATTCCATGCACCGATCTCCGAATATCGACCCTCAAGCGGCAACTCTTCCAAACTGAATGCCGTCACCAGGGATCGAACCCGTTCGATTGGTACGCAGCAAACACCCGCGATTTGTTGGGGCGTAAATCGAAATGCGGATAGCAAGGAAAGATCGTCTAGCGCTTCCGGTGTAAAGGAACTCCGGAGGCGAGTAATTTCATTTGTTTGAAGTGTGGAAACCGCACGACAAAACGCAGGGACATCCGTGGGTGCATACCCGTGCTCGGCCAAGAGCCAATCGCCATCATCTCGATATCTTTGGGCCGCGAAATCCCAATACTGAAAGTCATAAGCTGCTTCAGCCGCGTAGAAAATTGGTTCACGATAAGTCTTGCCATGTGTACTTGAAGCGTCTGACAGACTTTCTCCCTGCATTGTGCCGCTCAGTCTCTCAAACATGGGAATGCTCAATGTGTGATGAAGCTCTTTTAGCAAGCTTTCGACATCGTCAATTTGGCGTTGTGTTTCGCTCGGGGGAGGTAGGGTTAGGTCAAGCGGCGCGCTAACCATCAATCGAGCCAAAAGGGAGACTTCAGAACGAACTAGCTGCTCTTCATTTGAGAAGTGCGACAAGTCTTCTGGCAGCAGTTTTTCATCGTACCCAAAGAAGTTCTCGCGCCAGCAGAGGTATGCGAGTGTGTGAGCAAAGCCGGGCCTGCAGCATACTTCCTCAAGGTCAGCCAGCACTTCGCCTTCGGGCCGATACGCGGGAATTTCGATGCTCGCCAAATCCATTGATTTGGGCTTACGTTTCTCTTTCTTGCTCGCCATGCCAAGAAGATAGGAGATGCTTTTCCCTTTGCAATGGTAAGCGAACGAGTTGTGCCATCTCACCGAGTTAGTGAATCACCAGAAGTATCAACTCAACCATGTCGGCAGACGCGCCTTCAGGGGAGACACCTGGCGAATGCTTCTGGAGCAATACAACGCCGCGTCCGGCGGCAATCCCTTGGGACTGCTCCCGGCTTGGGGAGAAGATGCTCTACATCGAACCGGGATCGCCGTGGGGGGCCGGCTACAACGAGTGGTGCAACGGAAAGCGTAGGTAGGGTTGCAAGCGTCGGCGGCCAATTCAATTTGTCCGCACTTGCGATGAACGAGTTTATCCGGGACTATCTTACCAATGCTCTGGTTCAAAGCTGAACGTATTCCTCCGGGCAACTGGCCATTTCTGACGACAACCCATGCCGGGCTCCGTGAGCTTGAGGCTTCCCTCACCGGTTCCATTGACCTTACCGAGGGCAACAAGCAAATCACGATAACCGGTTGCCTCGACGCCTATCGCCGGGCGATCCTCCACCGGACGTTCGACCTTGCTCAAGCTGCCATCGCGTCGTGGAACGCCGGTCACTTGATCGGGTCGGTGGTTTGCGCCCGGGCTCTACTTGAAACACTGGCGACCTTTCATTCTCTCCTGACTCGGGCGCAGATCGCCGCGGACGACGGAAACTGGGAGGAGATGGGTAAGCTCGTCGACTGCTACGCTTTTTCAAGATCGCCGTCCCTGGGCAAAAGCAGACAGGAGCCAGAGACACCGCCTCGTATCGGCCCCATGGTAAGGGCATTCATCGGAGAGACGAATCCGGGGGGCGAGAAATTCTGGGATCAGATTTGTGAGGTGGCGCATCCTAACGGCGAAACCCTGATGTCCTACGGCGGCATCCTGCAGGAACGACGTTTCGATCGGCCTTCCTCCGAGTCCAACGAGGACCGCTTGTTCCCAGCCCTGTACAACTGCCTGTATTCCTGCTGCTGGCTGATCAACGCGATGCTCGATTTCGACATTCTTTGCGAACACATTCGCAACGGCGCGCCACCGCCCGACGACCATCCCCTCGTTCGGGAAAAGACCCTGATCGATCGCGTCGCCGACAGCTTATTGGTTGGCCTCGGCGACAAGGAATCGATAGATCAAAACGAGTAATGGAACGCTGAAATCGAGGAACACAGATAAACGGCAAGGCGAAACCGGGCTTGGCGGCTTCCTTGGGACTTGTTGGGGTGGCAGCATCACAGACGCGGAGGAATTTTCGCCTTCGACAGCTCAATGTTCATCAGAGAAATCGGCCTGATGTTGACGAAATGCTCTGCGCTGCTGCTTATTCTGTGACGCCTGTTTTCCCTGGAGTCGGCCGGTCGTGCCGACGTCTCAATAGAGGCACTTCCGGCGCCTGTCCCCTGGATCACGTTTCCTTGGTGTCTCTCCCAATCCCTTCTCGCTGCTAGCGCGCTGCGGAGACGTTTGACCATCTTGTGGCAGCGCCTCTTCGTCGGCGCGCGGTAGCTCTGGTTCGACAACGGCCGGCGGCTCGGCAGTGTATCCCATGGCGCGGGCGATGACGGTCGCGGCCTGGGCGGCGGCATTGCGAAGCGCGGCGTCGTCGAGATGGGCGTAGATGGCGGTGGTGGCGCGCTTGCGGTGGCCGAGCAATTTGCCCACGGCGGTCAGCCCGACGCCGTTCATGACGCCCTGCGAGGCATAGGTGTGCCGCGCGTCGTGGATGCGCACGCCGCGAAGCCCGGCCTCCTCCCGCACCCCGACCCAGAACGTGTAAAGCCGTGCCGAGGTAAGATCATTGGGAAACACACGCGCTTCGCCGCCGCGCCGGGGCAGCGCCGCGAGGACTTTCACCGCCTCCGGCCCGAGCCACAGAGTGCGCGGGCCGGTCTTCGAGTCTTCGAGGCGCGCGCTCGCGCCGTCCCGGGAAGGCTCGCCGATCTCATCCCATTGCAGATTGAGGACTTCGGAGAGCCGCGCTCCGGTCAGCGTCAGCAGGCGGATCGCCGCAACCGGCCAGGGACGGTCGGCGGCGTGCCTGTCCAGCACCGCGCCGAGGCGTTCAAGCTCGTCGCGTCCGAGAAAGCGCGCGACTTGCCTTCGCGGGTTCTTCGAGATGTTGGCGCAGGCGTCGGGGACATGCTCATCGAGCTCGCCCCACTGTCGCGCGGCGGAAAGCACGGCGCGCAGAATCTCGAGGGCGCGGTTGGCCGCGCCGGGCCGGTCCGCGCTCGCGGCGTCGAACCATGCCGAAACCCGCGCATGGTCGATGGCGTCGAGCCGCAGCCTGCCGAAGGCCGGCATAAGCCGGCCCCTCATGTAGATGTCATGGGTCTTGAGCGAGGACGGCTTCCAGCGGCTTCTGCGCCGCTCCCGGTAGGTGGCGGCGAAGTCGCGGAACAGCGGCGCCCTGGCCTTGCGTTCCGGAACCGCCTCGCCTGTCCACACCCGGGCCAGCAGGGCCGCCGCCTCCTTGCGCGCATCGGCGAGGCTGGTTTCGGGAAACCGCCCGAGGGTGAACTTGCGCATCCGGCCCTGGACGCGGAGCTGGACGATGAAGGAACGCACGCCGGAGGGCTGCACCCGCACCCCAAAATGCGCCAATTTGCTGTCCCAAAGGGTGTATTCGGACGCCCTGGGCTTGGCGGCGGCGATTGTCCTCTGGGTCAACGGCTTCTTCGTGGGGTTATATGCCATCATTCAGTCCTCCTGTTTCCGGCCGCCCGACATGGCGTCACCGACAATGCCGGAGATACGCCCTGCCGCTTCGCGAATATGATCGTCCGCCAGATGTGCATAGCGCTCGGTCGAGGCGATATCGGCATGGCCGAGCAGGCGTCCCACCGTGTATAGGTCGAGGCCGCTCATCACGGCATGGCTGGCAAAGGTGTGTCGGCAGTCATGGATGCGCACCCCTTCGAGCCCGGCGAGCGCCCGCAGCTTCAGCCAGCGGCGGCCGAGGTCGGCCATCGGGCCGTCGCTGGCCCTGTTGGGAAACACATACATGCCGGCCCTTGGCAGGCCGGCAAGCACGGCCCGCGCCGGGGGTGGAAGCTGGATAGTCTTCGGCCCGCTCTTCGAATCCGGCAGGACCGCGCGGGTATCGCGTATCCAGTCCCAGTGGAGGCCGGTGATCTCCGACGACCTGGCGCCGGTGAACAGCAGCAGCCGGATCGCGGCTGCGGCCTGCCGGTCCTCGGCATGGTCGAGGACGAAGCCGAGGCGCTTCAGTTCGTCGAGCGACAGGAAGCGCTCCCTCGGCTTGGTCCTGTAGCGGCGCATGTTCCGGCAGGGGTTGGAGCCCTGGAGCCGGAGGCCCCAGAGTTCGGCCCGGGTCATCATCACCGAGAGCACCGGCAATGCCCGGTTGGCCGTGCCGGGGGCGCCGCTCATGGAGTCGAACCAGCGCTGCACGTCGGCCCGCGCGATGTCGGCGACCCGCATGTCGCCGAAGAAAGGCAGGATGTGGTTGTGGAGCGCGGAGCGGTTGCTCTCGCGGGTAGCGGGCTTCCAGCGCGGCCCTTGGCGGCGCATGAACTCGCCGGCGAAATCGCGGAACAGGGGGCCGGTCCTGCGTTCGGCCTCGGCAACCTCGATCTCGGTCGCTGCCATCGCGCGCGCCTCGTCGGCGGTCAACTCCGCCGCTGTGCCGAGGCGCAGCTTGTCCACGCTCAACTGGCGCTTCACTTGGACGAAGAAGGTCCGGGTGTCATCGCCGTTGATCTTTAGACTGAAGGCCGGAAGGGCATGATCGATGATCGTCAGCGGCCGCTTGTGGTGCTTCGGTTCGGTGAATTTGCGGCGTACCGTCCGTTCGTTGATGTTGGCATGAATGCGCATGGGGTCATCTCCTTTCTGTTCCCTCGGAGCTGCCGCGTTCCAAGGGAACGGCGGCGGCGATTAGGGGAAGGAGATGCGGTCCGCGCGGGAGCCTGCGGCGACAGGCCAAAGCGGCCTAACGGATTGCTGCGATTGAGAAAATCGCCCGTTGCACCGGGCCGGGGAGGTCTCGCTCGATGCATCAACGATGCGTCAGGTGTGACGAAACAACCGCTCCGCGGTCCAGAAGGCTAAAATCGTGCAGCGATTTTTGTGGGGGAATCGCCGCCGGCGAGAGCGGCGGAGGGGAGCCGCCGGGGCGACTGAGCGGCGGGACGTGCAGCGGATGCTGCACGGGACCGTGCGCGGCACGGCAACGGCAGCGGCGGCGGCGGTGTCCACACCGGTGCGGACACGGCTGCTCGGCGGGGTGCCGGGCGAGGGGCGCGTTCGCTCCGCGGGAGCGCGCGCACGAGCGGAGACGGCGATGCACGAAGTGCCGAGGCGAGCACCACGACGAGAGCGGCGCGAAGCGCCCGCGAGGACGGCGTCGACGCGCCACCAAGGTTCGCACGCGAAAACGGACCGCGCCGCCACCGCCCGTTGCCGGGGATGACGACGCGGCCCGTCGAGGCGGCGCAGGCTATGCCGCGATGCGCTGCACGGGGATGCCGAGGGTGCGCGCCTTGTCGACGAGGTTCTCGGTGATGCCGCTGCCGGGGAACGCGATGACGCCCTTCGGCAGGAGGTTCAGCAGCTCGTCGTTGCGGCGGAACGGGGCGGCGCGTCCGTGGCGGTCCCAGTCCGGCTTGCAGACGACCTGGTCGATGCCGTTGCGCTCCGCCCAGCGTGCCGCGATCTTCTCGACGCCGGGACCGCCGCCGTGCACCAGCACCATGTCGGCGTACTTCTCGCGGGCCTTGTCGAGCCGGGCGATGACCGCCGTCGGGTCGGCGATGTCCTTGCCGCCGGCGACGGCGACGAGGGTGCCCTGGGGCAGATGGGCCTGCGTCTTGCGGTCCTTGCGGGCGCGTTGGTAATCGCGGGCGTCGATGGCGGCGGAGGTGAGCTGGCCGGTCTGCGAGGTATGCGATCCCCGCCGGGGCCGCCAGGTGTCGCCAATCTCGATGCGGTACTGCTCCGCCGCCGCATCGCGCATGGTCTCGAAGGCGTCGCGGCGGTCACCGAGATTCCGCGCGCGGTCCGTCAGCAGCTCGAGCTCGAAGGACTTGATCTCGGTGCCGTCCTGCTCCCGCTGGAGGTCGCGCAGTTCCGGGCCGAGCTTGTCGGCGGCGCGGTCGAGGCGCTGGGTCTGGGCGTCGAGCATGTTGACGAAGCCCCAGAGCAGGCTCTCGCGCTCGTCGGCGAGCTGTAGCCCGTCCGGGCAGGCGCCCTCGGCGATGATGCGAAACGCTTCGCACACCGCGCCGGTGGCCTCGTCGGCGTCCCAGACCTCGCGGCTGTCGAACTCGTCCCGCTCGGGGACTGCGCCGTAGAGGGCGGCGTTGTCGCAGACGGTCGCGGTGACGGATTGCTCGATGTTCTCGATAATGGTGTTCATGACGATCTCCTAAATGATCGGGTTGCAACGATCGGGGCTTTGCGCCCCGAAGTGATGTCCTGTTGGGAGCCGCGCGCGCAGTGGAAGCACCTGGCCTTGGATGCTCTTGGGGCGGAGTGGTGCGGAAAGCCGCCGATCTTGGTGCGGAAGATCGCCTTCGATCTTCACGGTCGGCGGCTTTCACGGTCCGCCCCTAGAGCTTCCCGGCCAGGCCGCAGGGCGCCCTTGCGCCCGGAGGACCCCGGAGGGGTTGCTGTAGCGAGCACGTGGATCACAATGGGACAGCACGCACGCAGGCGTATTCTCTCCACTGTACCGACTCCCCAATCCGCTTGCGCGACCGACCCGGCATCACGCCACGTCCCGGACGGGCTTGAGATGATCGAAATCATCGGAATTGGCGATAACGCGTCGCTGTGACCCGGAGACATCGAAGATGAAGACGAGATCCTCGGTGGATGCCGCGACAGCATCGTGGAAGGCGGTCCAGGCGTCGTCCTTCTCCTTGTGCTCCGACAGCACCGCGACGGGGAAGTCGACATCGTCGATGGCGTAGGCGAAGGTCCTGTTGGCGGTGACGACCTGGTAGCGTGGCGGGATATCCGGATCGCTCTGCCAGAGGATGGCGCCGTTATCGCGATTGATGACGACGGTCTTCAGATCGGGATCGGCGGCGACGCGCCGTTTGGCCTCGGCCCATGCGGCGTGGCGGTCGTCGATGCGGACGGGTTCGTCGGCGAGGTCGATCCAGTCCTCGTCGACGGTGCGGATGACGTAGCGGGTGGTCACGATCTTCTCCCTCCTCTCTTCAGGTCGGCTCGCCCGATCCTTCGCCCTCCTTTTCCTCCAGCAGGCCGGGGCCGATCCGGAACGGATCGCCCCGGGTCGTGCAGCGGTCAACCGGCATGGCCGTGTTATGCGCCGGATTGCGGGAGGGGGCGCCGCGGAACAGCGGCGCCAGGCGGGCGCGGAGCGCCGCCGCCGGGCCGGGGAGGACTCCGGGACGGCAGCAAAAAGGGGGCGGCCGCGAAGCGGTCGCCCGAGGTGGGAGGAACGATGAGGGGGAAGCACCTAAAACGGGATATCACTGTCGAGATCGTCGGCCTGAGCAGGCTCGCCGCCGGCCGGCATCGCTGCGCCGTTCGCCGGGGCGGTCTCAGCTTCGGCCTGGACGCCGTTGCCGCTGGCCCCGTCCGGCTTGTCCAGGAACTGGACCTTGTGACCGGGCACGATCAGGATCTCGGTCGAGAACCGGTCCGAGTCCTCATTGTCCTTCTTCCACCGGCGGGTCTGGAGCTTGCCGTCGATGTAGACCAGGCGGCCCTTCCGGGCATGCTTCTCCAGCATGGTGATGAGGCCGTCCTGGAAGGTCACGACCCGGTGCCACTCGGTCTTGTCGACCTTGTCGCCGGAATTGCGCTCGATGTAGCTCTCGTCGGTCGCGATGCTCAGGTTGGCCACGCGGCCCCCCGAGGCGAGGTGATTGACGGTGACGTCGGCGCCGAGGCGGCCGATCAGTTCGACGCGGTTCATTCCAAATGCCATGACGATGCTCCTTCAAATTCGCGTTGATGACGATGGGTTCCGAACGGCCGGAGGCCGGGACACTCTCCCGAACCCCCTTCCGCTCACCTTCTCCAAGCCTTCCTTGACCTCTAATCCGCCGCCGGGTCCGGGACGAGGCCGGCGAAGCCGCGCTCGGGATAGGCTGCGGGGCGTTCCGGACAGCGGACCCTGCGGTCGTCCTCGATCGCCTCACGGACGGTGCGGGCATCGATGCCCGCCTCGGCGAGCAGCAGATTGTCGGCGGGAAAATCGGGGGAATGGTCGAACTGGAACATGGCGGGGAACTCCTTTTGCCGTTGCCAGGCCCGGCATCGGCGCGGGAAAACCACTTCCTCCGGCCTGCCGGACACTCGCCCCCTCGAAAACTTTTCTCCAACTCCGGGACGCCGGCCCCGCCGCCGGAATTCCAATTCCGGGCGGGCCGGCCAGGCACCGGCAGGGGATTTACGGGCGGGCTTGATCCGGCGGCCGGCGGCGCATAGGGTCTCCGGACCAATCAGCGCCCCTCCTAACACCTGAGCTTCTGGTTGGTGAACGAACCTACTACCGAAGCCGCCCGGGTTTGACGTCCGGGCGGCTTCACCTTTTCGGGCCCCGCACGGGACCGGCGGGCCGTGCGGTGAAGGGCGGGCGTGGCGACCGGTCTCCGGAGATTGGCCGCGGCGCCGCAATCCGGCCGGGCGCGGCCGGCGGCGAAGCAGGGCGAGCCCCCGCCGCGCCCCCGCCTTGGCGGGGCTATTCCCAGGCGGCCAGCGAGACGATCTCGGGCGCGTCGGCGACGATCTCCACCTGGTCGCGGCCGATCCTCTCGAAGGCGAGCCAGGCGGCGGCCTCCATCTCGTCGTCGAGGACGGCAAGCGGTTCGTCGGCGCCGCGCAGGAACACGGTGTAGCGCGGCGGATAGACCGGCATCCCCCTGAAATGAGGCGAGCCGTGGTAGGATTTCTCCGCGCATGGGGCGCACCTGCTGGCCCCCTGGGAACGCGCCCCGCAGGATGTACATAACGACCGGGCGCGCCGTTCGGCGTACAGCTCCCGGGACCGTGCGTTCTTGCGCTCCGGGCACTTGCCGGCGTCCTCGATGGCGGCGCATCGCGCACAGCGGGACCGGCCGTCCAGGACCGGTGTACCGCACCGGGTGCAGCAGCCTGCGGCCTTCCTCTCGGCGTACTGCCGCTTCTCCGCCGCCTGGCGCTTCTTGCGGCAGGTTGCGCAGGTCGTCCCGCTCCCGACGGGCCGGCGCTTGCCGCACCGGATGCAGAGTCCCGCCTCGATCCGGGCCTTCTGGTTCCGCTTGCTCTTGGCCCGGGCGGCCCGTCTTTTGACGGCCGGGTTCGCGCCGCCGTAAAGTTTTCCGGCAGCCTTGCCGGCGGCGTAGCGCGCCCGGTCCGACGCCCGGCGCTTCTCAAGGCACGGCCCGCAGGACGAGCGATCCGGGGCAGCGGGGCGCTTGCCGCAGCAGGTGCATGTGCCCTGGGCCCGCCGCACCTCGACTTCGCGGCGGGAACGTTCGCGTCCGTACTCCCGGGCACGATCGGGATCTCTCCGGGGCACCCCGGCCGCCCGCAACCGGGCATCGCGGGCGCGGGATGCAGCATTGCGCTTCTCCGCGCACGGCCCGCACACCGAGCGCTCCGGCGCGGGAGGTCTCGCGCCGCACCTGGGGCATTGGCCCGCCGCAATCCGCGCGGCCGTCCGGCGGGCGACCCGCTCGCGGTCGCGCTGCTTGCGAACTTCGGAATCTGCGTAGGCCACGGTGTTCTCCCCATCGAAATTGGAATCACGGACGAGAACGTCCCGTCGGCGAAACGCCTGCGGGATGTCCACTGAGGCGTGCCGCTCAGCCCTTCTGGCGGCGGTCGGCGAAGATTCCCAGGCTTCGCCAGCCCCAAAACTGTACCCCGCAATGGCGCAGCGTGACGCCCGTGGCGATGATGATCTCGTCGCGCGCGGGCCGAAGGCTCTCGACCGCCTTCAGCGGCAGTATCTTGCCGCGCGACCGGCACCGGCCCTTCGGTTTCGTCGCGTCGGTCCGCACGGGAACGATCTCTCCGCTGGCCAGCGAGCGATAGGTCTCGACCACATAGCGGTCGTCTTCGAGACCGCCGCCGATGAAGTGGGTGAGGAACGTGCGCGCGTTGCCGCGCGGTGCGATTGCCGCCTGCATGATGTCGTCTCCTCGAAAGAGTGATAGGGAACGGCGGCCGGACATCCTCCCCCGGACATCCCCGCCGCCGCCCGCTCACGGCCGGGCTCCGACTCTCGGTGGCGATGAGTACGGACCTGGCACCACAATGGTCGGCTGTTGTCGTAGAAGATACCAAGCTTGGTGGCGGTGAAGGGCCGCCGGCTAATGCTGGAGAGGCTATTTTGCTGTGTGTTGATTTCGACGCTCCCGCGCTCCAAAAGAGTATCCACGGATGTTAGGCGGCAGCATTGTATTACCTTCGGCCTCGGTCCAATGGCGTCGACTAGGATTCAAGAATGTTGGGAAGATGTTGGATTCTTTGTCTATTTCGATAAATCATGGGAAACAATTGCCGTAGGGCAAAATCGTGTGGGCGAAGGTAGCTATTCTCTGGAGAATCAAGATGTGGCGAGTTTTGGCAGCTACATTGGCAGCCGTAAGTCTGACGGTCATGTCCGCTGAAGCATGGGCGTTCAAACCTACGGACTGCGCGACAAAACGGCCGCTGTCGACAGTGGACCGCGCTCTTCTGCTAATGCAGCACCTGCCGAGCGGCCTCCCCAGTGACGATGAGGTTCTTCTAGTTCGGCGCGCCTATGTTATGGAATACGATCCGGTACGTCGGGTTCCCCGCTGGGCAGCTTGGCTAGCACGGCAAGAATATCGTGATACGCCGGAGCGCAAGGGCCGGTGGAAGACTTTCCATCCTGATCCTGACCTAGAGGAGCCTGTACTCGATAAAGATTACAACGGTCTATACGACGATGGCAAAGGCCTCGCGCGCGGTCATATCGTACCGTACTTCATTTCTGGCGGTGATCGGGATGCGGACGGGATGGACGCTGAAGTGGAAGATGTTAAAGGGCAGCCCGTCGAGGATCCAGACGATGCCTGCACGGTATTCGAAGTGAACTATATGTCCAATATAGCCCCACAGCACCACAACCGCTTCAACGGTCGCAGTGGACTTTGGTGGAAGTTGGAAAAAACGGTTCGAGGTCTCCTAGACTCAGGGCATGTATTGCATTTGATCGCGGGGTCAGTATTTGAGGACTCAATGCCGGAAATATTGGTAGGGCCAAACAAAAGGAAAATTCAAGTCCCTCATGGTTATTTCGAGATCATCGTCACGAAATCCGGTGTCGTGGCGTTCTTGTTTGGGCATGACACAAAGGGAGCATCACAAGGTTGCGGCCTTGACTCACAACTAATCGAATGCGTTCAAAGCGTGGCCAAGATTCAGGAGATCACCGGTCTAAATTTTTTCTCAGCGCTACCGGGGAGTCATCAAAAGGCGTTGGAGGCGGAGCCAAATAAGGCGCTATGGTTGGAACTGACAACTGTGGACGAATGAGCAAATTGAATTGGCTACGAATAACGTTAGTTGCAAAGCTATGGATGTAATGCATTAAGATTTGAACTGGCGTCTCCGCCGGAACTTCCAACTTGGCTGCGTGAGGTTCGACTGGATACGAGAGACCGAGCGTATCTACAATGCCGATTGGCCTTAGGTGCTTTCGAGCACCATAATGGTGCTCACATCTGGGCCCGCGGACAACTTCCTAAGAGAACGACGATCCGGTGAGATGGACACTCGGAAGCCCAATTCCGCAAAAGGCTCGATCCGACAATTGAGCCTCCAAAAGGCAACCAACGACGACTTCCCAGCTATCTCTTGTGCAAGATGGTGCCTTGGTTACTCTTGGACATGACGCTGTCCAAGAGTAAGCATAAGGTGTGCA
The DNA here is from genome assembly GCA_965207535.1 of Rhodospirillales bacterium. Taxonomy (GTDB): domain Bacteria; phylum Pseudomonadota; class Alphaproteobacteria; order Rhodospirillales; family UBA2165; genus JAJDXO01. The sequence continues at coordinate 315,008 of CBDBMR010000013.1, forward strand.
CGCAATGACGGAAGAGGTAGCGGATGTCTGGACTGATGCCAGTTCAGTATTGTTCACCTCCTTTTGGGGATGGGGCCCTGAAACTTGGGGTGCCATCGGCTGGACCAAAGACAGGGGACGCACCCGCCGGGACAATCTGTTGCGCGAACTACCAGACCCCTTCATCTGCGTCGGCTATGTGACCGGGAACCGTACCGATACCGATCCGAACCTGAAGGGGATGATCGCCGGATTCTACTTGGTCAGCCACGAGACCGGCGACCGGGACGAGTTCACTCATCCGATTCATCACGATCACGGTGGTGAACCTGAGAAGTGGCGGCATTCTCTGCGAGCAATCCGGGCGTTCAGCTACCTGCCAGAGTATCGACGCCGGGCGATAGACCTATTCCCGAACCTCTCTCGAACAGCCCTCAGTGTCGCTGGCTGGGGAAGAATCATCACCGACCCGGCCGAGATCGACAAGTTACGGAGCATACCCTGGATCGAAGTTCCGGTTTTTTCGTCACCAAGGAATGAGTCAGAGCCGCATGAGCCGGATCATCCAATTTCTGGCATGGTGAAAGCTGGACCAGCCAGCAGTGGCGGGTACGTGGTTCTGGAGGGCACCGAAAATCTTCCCCGAGAACTCTACGTCCTGCGCTTGACAGGCGATATCGCCGCGTATCTCGGCCGTGGTACAGGCGATGCATCAATCTACAAGATAGGTTTGTCGTACAGCCCTGAACTACGCCGCCAGAGCCTCCAGAAATCGATGCCGAAAGGTACGTTCAAGTGGGAGCTAGCCCGAACTACTCGGAAGGACGGTCACGCTCCTTACAGCCGCTTTTCCGCGGCGGTGGCGGGGGAGGACGCCATAAAGCGTCATCTGGTAGCCTCCAATTCCGAATGGTTGGGCGGTGAATTCTACCTGGCATCCGACGCACAGATTGCCGCTGCATGGCACGCAGGCCGCCAGACCGCATTGAGCGTTGAACAGAATGGCTTGAGCCGCGGCGACTGACGGCGAGGAGTCCGTTGCAAGGATGGCGTAGTAAGATCGTGTCCCGAGGCGTGGTGTAGGAGCGCTGAGGCTTCCGCTCATAGCTGCGGGTAGGTGGCATGCCGCAGAGACCGCCACCAGTCTGGCGGTAGCCCGGCCTCCGGCAGCGGTTGTTGCGGGAAGTGCCCGGAACAAGTCCGAGCATTTCGGATCGATTTCGGAAAAGCCCGCCTGTAGTCAAGTTATGTACATAAGCCCCAAAAAGATAGGACTTCTTAAACTATCTAACCGTCTTCTCCGGCGCTTCTTCGATTAGCTTTCTGAGCAGATTAAGGTGGACTACCAAGTCGTCCTCCTTGGGTAATTGAACCTGTTCCCTATTGTGGTGCAGCACGTCATTTGCAAGCTGCCTAAGTCGGTGTAACTCAGCCTTTGGGACGGGCAAGTTGGTGCAGCTCTCGATACGAGTATGCAAATTGCCGTCGGATGCCCCGTAGTGCTTGGACAAAGTCTTCTCCAGAATTGATCTCATGAGCGCGAGCGCGGCGAACGGCACTCCATACACAAATGCCTCTTGTGCTTGCCGCAACAATGTTCGAAGGGATAAAGCCTCAGTTTCTCCATGGTGGCGGTCGACGTGCCGGGGGATCAATACGAATGGCACCAGGATTCGTCGCCGGATTATGCCTCGTAAATCTAACCCCGCTTGAGAACGCAGGCGTTCCCAGTACACCACTCCTTCCAATATTTCCTCAACATAGTCTTCCGGAAATGAGCGGGACTCATCGGAGGCCTGCTCATCGGCAAAACTAATTGCCTCCTCTATCCGATTAGCCTGATATCGAGCATGGGCATCAGCCGCCTCTATCTCCGATTCAAGGCTTGGTTTCGAAGTAAAGAATTTAGTGACGGATTCACTACCCAGAAAGTCAGAGAGAGAAACGTTCTCCACCGGAATTGCATACCGTTCTTCAAAGTCTCTCCATTTATTCACAAATTGTGGGTTCTCCGGGCCAGCAAAGAGTTGGCGTTCCAACCGTTCGTAGCGCCTTAGCCGGGAAGCCACGTCAAGAACTTCGAGGCAAATCCCTTTAACCGGCTCATCGGACTCGGCCAGCGCCTCGAGTCCAGACGGATCATCGTCAGTGTATTCCTGGAGCTTGAAATACAGGGCCATAAATTTCACAACTAGTTCGTGGTCCTTCTCGACCGCCATCGTCGACCGCTTTCGCCTTTGCTCTTAGTGGTTCATCGGGGCCTATTATGAATGATTGATTGGGAGCTTATATGGAAGACTTGAGAGTTTGACGGAAAAGCCGCCACTCCCTAGCCTTTCCCGTGAAGGGCAGGGGAGGAAAGAATGGGGCTAAAAAACTGGGCCAAACGCGAGCGCCGTTCCCTGCTGGCAATCCTGATGACACCCGCTCTTGTCACCGCCTTGTGGCTGGCAAGCGCGACCCTGGTTGCCGCCGAGGAAGTGAGCATTACCGACAAGGTCAGACTGTTTAACCAGTGCGGCGGCGTTTATCTGTCGGTAAACATCATTGATTTCGATAGAGCCGAAAAAAATAGGCTGACAGAAAAGCAGGTTGCGGCGGAGGTGCGCAACCGACTTCAGCGAGCCCGTATTTACAATACAGAACCCAACTTCAATAGGATGTTGAGGCTGGATGAGAAGGAGAGGTGGATCTTCGAGTCACCCAAGAATTTGAGGAGGCTCCATGTCTACATGCGTTTTGATAGACCAATAGCCAGAATAGACATTTCTCTCCAGAGGGTTATTAACCATCCTACTACACTGGGCCGCGACGGTCCTTTCAAAACAACTTGGAACAAACGAGTCTTTGGCATACATGTAGCCGTCGATGAAAGCCGCCCCTACGGCTATGTTTGGCTTAACCTCATCGACTTAATTGACGAATTCATCGAGGAGTACCTTCGGGTAAACGCGGACGCCTGCAAGTGATCGAAAGTGTCCAAATCCCGCACCCTGTCAAGTTTTCTATATAGGTCCTATCTCTTTAAGGTTTTGATGACAGCCAAGTCCCTAAGGCGTTGCCGTAGGTTTGCCAATTTCCTCTTGGCGGCCCCAACTCGGTTGTTAGCCAGATTCCAATTCCAACTATCGTCGAAAATTGCCCGGCCATCTGCCACCACCTGTGGCACGCTCTCAATCCGGGCTCTGTCGGCTTCAGCGTTTGCCAATTCGGACTCCAACTGATGTATCTGTCTCAGCAAGACATCGGGGTCGGTCGAATAACTGATATTCGGCTGAGTGCGATTGTTCTGATAGCCGCCGCTGCCAACACAGCCAGTTAGAACTAATCCAAGTGCTACCAATAGGCAGACCGAAATTCGACCAGTTGCTTTGCCGCATCTACCGACCATTTTTCCCTCCCGTGACAAACACGGGGAAGGCTAGGAAACAGCGGCTATTTCGTCAATCTGTCAGGCTTTCTATATAAGCTCCTAAGGAAATGTCGGATTTGGCATTTGTGAAACGTCGCTGGCGTTTCAAAGGCGATTATTGTTTCAACCTTGGTGACCATGTCGGCATGGCTGAGCAGCCCGGCGACGACGCGCAGGCCCTCGTCGCCGCCAACCGCAGGGCCTGGACGCCGGCAACTATTCGGCCGGGTCATGCTTCCACTCTCCGCACCAGTCTTCCTCAAACACTGTTGGGAAATCCCACCGCTCTTCAGTGCCCTCCTCCCATACGTCCGCCCTCCAGCGGACCGGTGGAAAGCGACGGCAGGAAAATCCCACCATTCTTGAGGATATTGGACGATACAGCGACCTATACCACTCCCGTGACACGGCGAGCATTTTCTCGAACTCGGCCTCGGCCCGTTCCATGTCCCCGTAGAAGTTATCCTGGACCCAGAACGAGCGCCCTTCTCGGGATTCATGGAGCAATCTCCTCACCTCAGGGATCGAAGCCGGCCCGCCGGCGCTCGCCGGATGCGTAAATTTCGGCTCGGGGACGTCGCCGCTCGGGTTCTGGAATTGTTCCGTGAAGACGTGGACATAAGCGCACGTCGCGCACCGTCGCTCTGTTTGGTTCTGTGCCATGGATTGATCCTTCGAGGTTAGAGTTAGATGTAGAGCGACAATCTGGATGGCAGGTGCGCGTCAATCAGGATGTCAGTATTGACGTCGCGGCGATGTGAAGTTTTTCGGGACGTCGGACCAATTGCAAGAGTTTTTCCGCCGGTTCTGCTTTTGGCGGATTTGTCTGTCGCGGGACCAGCCGCGGCCCGCGAGCGTGAAGCGCCGCGGGCCGCGGGGTTGGCGCGGTGATGTCGGTTCAGCCGGTGGGCGTGTTTTTTTCCGTGGCCTTCTTGGCGGGCCGGCCCCGCTTGCGCGGTTTGGCATTGAGTGCTTCGCGCCGCCGGTAGCTCTCGACATTCATTTCCAGGATCGTGGCGCGGTGCACCAGGCGGTCGACGGCGGCGACGGCGGTGGTCTCGTCCGGGAAGATGCGGTTCCATTCGGAGAACGGCTGGTTTGCGGTGATCAGGAGCGAGCGGCGCTCGTACCTGGCCGAGATGAGTTCGAACAGCACGCTTGTTTCGGCCTGGTCCTTTTGGACGTAGGCGAAGTCGTCGAGGATCACGAGGTGGAACCGGTCGAGCCGCGCCATCAGGTTTTCCAGCGTCAGTTCACGTCGCGCCACCTGGAGGCGCTGCACCAGGTCGGTGGTCCTGGAGAACAGCACCCGGTAGCCGTTCTCCACCAGCGCCAGCCCGATCGCCGAGGCGATGTGGGACTTCCCCGTCCCGGGCGGGCCGAAGATCAGGCAGCAGGCGCCCTGGTCGAGCCATGCGTCGCCGGCGGCGAGCGCCATGACCTGGGCCTTCGAGATCGTCGGCACCGCGCTGAAGTCGAAGTTGGCGAGGCTCTTGCCGGGCAACAGCCGCGCCTCGCCCAGATGGCGCTGGATCCGCCGCCTGCCGCGCTCCGCCAGTTCGTGCTCGACGAGGACGGAGAGGAACCGGGCCGCGGGCCAGCCTTCGGCGTCGGAACGCTCGGCGAAGGGTTCCCAGAACTCCCGCATCGTCGGCAGGCGCAGTTCCGAGAGCATCAGGCCAAGCTTGACCCCGTCGACCATGACCGCATCATCGTCTGTCCGTGTCATGACGCGCCTCCCATGCTGAGCAGGTCGCCATAGCCGGCAAGCGGCGCGCGGATGACGTGAACCTCGGGCATCGCGCCGGGCTCCGGCGCGAACCGGGCCTTGAGGCTGTCGAGGTCCGGCAGCTTCCCGGCGGCGAGACAGCCGCCGATCTCGGCCGCCAGCGCCGCCTCGCAGTTTTCCTCATGGGCCAGCGCCAGGAGCCTCACCGTCAATCTGCAGGCAGCGCGTTCGCCCAGCTTGGACAATGCCGCCTCGAAGCAGCGGCGGTAGGCCTCGCGCGGGAACAGTTCGTCGCGGTAGGTCAGGTTCATGAGCGCCATCGGCTTGGCCTTCAGGGAGTGGATGACGTGGCGGTAGTTGACCACGTGCACGGCCTTGGTCGATGCGCCCTTGTGCTTGCGCGGCAGGGTCAGGTGATGGACGGAGCCGACATAGAGCTCCAGGCGGCCGTCGTAGAGCCGGACCCCGAGCCGGTGGCCGATCAGCCGCGAGGGCACGGTGTAGAACACCCCCCTCAGGATGAAGCCGCTGGACGAGGTGACGTCGACGCTGGTTTCCTCGTAATCCGTGGTGCGCATCGGCGGCAGGTTCTGAAGCGTGTCGCATTCGGCCTTGATTCGTCCGGACCGGCGCGCATTGCCGCGTCCGACGATCTCCGCGATGAAGGCGCGATAGGCCGCGACATCGGCGAAGTCCGCCGACCCGCGGAGCGCCAGCGCGTCGGCGATCTCGCGCTTGAGGTGGCCGTGCGGGCTTTCAATCGCGCCGTTCTCGTGCGCCACGCCCCGGTTGTTGCGGGACGGGGCCATCCCGTAGTGCCGGCAGAGCAGGCGATAGCGCTCGGTCATGTCCTCGGCATCGTCCTTGCAACGGTTCCGGAACCCCGCCGACAGGCTGTCGGTGCGATGCTCACCCGGCGCGCCTCCCAGGGACCAGAGGGCGGCCTGCAGTCCCGCGGCCAGGGCCGTGAAGCTCTCGCCGCCGAGAACCACGTCGGCATGCCGGAACCCCGACCAGGGAAGCCGGAAGTGGTACAGCATGTGATCCAGCGGCCGGCCGCCGACGGTGACGCCGGAAGCGTTCATGCGGGTGAAGTCCGACAGGCCGAGCCGGCCGGGCGTGTGCGTCTGCCGGAAGATCACCTCCCGGTCCGGGCCGTGGCGGGCCCGCCAGTCGCGGATCCGCCGTTCCAGGGTGCGGCGCACCCCCGGGTCCAGATCGGGGTGACGCCGCATCAGCTCCTCGAACACGCCGACCGCGCGAATGCCCGAATCGCCCTCCAGCATCGGCACGACCTCCTCATCGAATATCCCGGCCAGCGGATCCGGGCGGCGGCGCCCCCGCGGGGCCTTCTTCTGAGAGGGGAGCGTCGGGTCCCGGTTGATCCGGTAGCCGCTGCGGGCGCTGAAGCCGGCCTTCGCGGCGGCCGCTTCCGTCGAGTGGGATTTCCTGTGTTTCATGAAAGACCTCATTTGGTTGTCCGTTACGTGGTGACCGGGCAACTTGCTCTCCTCTGCTCGAGAATGATCGCAAGGCTATTACCCGGCCAGCCGCAAACACCAAACAAGGCCCGGGAGGGGGAGAAAAATCGTCGTTCCGGCTGCCGCCAACTCCAGTCGGGCTACGCCCTCCTTACGTTGGCGCCAGCCGGAAGCACCCCCTCAACGAGACTGCCATCCTGATTGTCGCTGGACTGCCATCTTGATTGTCGCGCTAGAAGTTAGAAGAGCCGAATCTAGCCGGTTTCCGCAGGTTCCGGAGGAAATTTCCCAAAATCGACCCGCTCAGAAGCCCCCGGATCGCCATGAGCCCCTTCCGGGTACCGAGGCCCGCGCATGGCCGATGGCGTCGAGCCGGAGCCTGCCAAAGGCCGGCATCAGCCGGTTGCGCGTGCAGAGGTCGTGGCTCCTGAGCGAGGACGACTTTCACCGGCGCCAGCGCCGTTCCCGGTAGGTGGCGGCGAAGTCGCGGAACAGCGGCGCCTTGACTTGGCGTTCGGGAACCGTCTCGCCGGTCCACACGCGGGCGATCAGGGCCGTCGCCTCCTTCCGCGCATCGGCGAGGCCCGTGTCGGGAAACCGCCGGAAGGTGAACTTGCGCATCCCGTCGTCGACGCGGACCCGGACAATGAACGACCACACGCCGGAGGGCTGCATCCTGACCCCGAAATGCGCCAATTTGCCGTCCCAAAGCGTGTATTCCGACGCCCTGGGCTTCGCGGCGGCGACGGCCTTCTGGGTCAATCTCGACCTGTCGTGCACGGCGTCAAGGCCACGGCGAGCCGCGAAGGACATGCGGCGGTGCTCGCGGATATACTGCTGCGCGATATCTTCCAGACGCGGACGCGCCGATTGAACACGCTGCTGAGGACCCATGTCGGCCCAATCGCGGATCTACAGGAAGTCCGGACGCCCATTCTGCCAACTGGTGCTCCGCTCTCGTCGCCCGGGGCCCGGACCCTCCTAATCGACGGGTTGAGCGCCGCCGACTTGCCGGACGGGAACGACCACGGCCCGGCGCTCGCCGCCATCGTCGACCTGCTGTTCCGGGGCGTGGAGGCCGCCGTTGACGCGGGCGAGACGCTGCTGCACGGGCAAGTACGAGCAATCTGGCGGAGAGCGCTTGCTGCCGGTCCGACCACATCTTTGGACCTCACACTGGAGACGCACATCCGGCGAGTTAGGCTGTCAATTGACGGGCGACAGGCGACACATTAGGATTTGCCCATGATCATGTCGTTCAAGCATCGAGGGCTCAAGTCGCTTTACGATGGTCGAACGGCGCGGCGGGTGGCACCGGAGCATGTCCAGAAGCTTCTGGATATTTTGGCCGTCCTCGACCGAAGCTCCGGGCCGGTCGATCTTGATTTGCCGGGGCTCCGGCTCCATCCGCTCAAAGGCGAGCTGAAGGGCCACTATGCAGTCTCGGTCTCGGGCAATTGGCGAGTGACATTTCGGTTCGAGGATGGGCAAGCGGTTGACGTTGATTACGTCGACTACCACTGATGAGGACAGAAGAATGGCAATGCATAATCCTCCACATCCTGGCGGGATCGTTAGACGCCAGTGTCTTGAACCTCTGGGCTTGTCCGTTACACGAGCGGCGGAAGGTCTTGGTGTGACCCGTCAGGCCTTGTCCGATCTTGTGAATGGAAAGGCAGGAATCTCAACTGAGATGGCAATCCGTCTATCCAAGGCATTCGGGTCAACACCAGAGACTTGGCTTGGTATGCAGATGGCTTATGACCTTTTTCAGGCTCGCGAACGTACTGGCCAAATAAGTGTAGAGAAATTTGAGGCGGCCTAGCACGAAGGCAGCCACGAAAATCCCAGGTTACAACTGTCTGACGTCAACGCCCATGGGACAGATCGAGGGGTTTTCATAACGGAGGGTTTTTGGCTCATCGTAGAGACCCGCAGGGGAACGAAGATGAGACAAAAATCCATTAGCAAGAACATGTCCGCCGAGCAGTTCAAAATAGCCGGCCCGCGCTCCGACTTCTTCCGCGCCTGCTAAATGACAAGGCGGAGGTATCGGCGAACATAACGTTGTGGGATGACAGCCGGGGCACCGCCTTAAAGGCCGGGGGGATATGGTTAACTCTACGCGGAATCAGTCCAGCCGCATAAATGGAGGAACCCGTGATACTGTCGATGCTCCCCGTTCCGCGTCTCTCCGCATGGCGCGGAAACAAGAACGCCTCAGCGGAGAGTGTCGAGGCGCGGCTCCGGGGGCGCGAATACGTGCGCTGGAGTTACAAGCTGCCGAGGCGCCGCCCGGATGAACACCTACGTCGGGGCCTTCGAACGGTCCGGCTGCGGGGCTAGGTTCCGGGGCGGGGATTCTGGAGCGGCTCGGTTCAATTGATCAAATATCGAACTTAACATTTGATCAGTTCGTCGATGCGGTCAGCGATCTTCTGAGCCGCGTCGCGAAGCTGGTCCATGGTCCAGTCGGCGGCGTAGCCCTCGGTCACGTCCTGGGGCCGGGCGTGGTTGACCAGCCGCTTGGTCAGGCTCGGGGGCAGCATGAGATCGCGGTCGGCGACGGTGATGAAACAGTTGCGCAGCGCGTGGAACCAGAACTTCGCCCCGCCTTCCTCGCCGATGCGCGCGTTCAGGTGCTGCATGCCTGCGAGATGGCCGCTCCCGGACCCGGCATTGTCCGAGGGAAAGACCCAGCCCCGGCTCTTCTCGGGAAAGCGGTCCCGCTCGGCGAGGCGGCGTTCGAGGATGGCGGCGAGCTGGCGGGTGATGGGGAACGCGAGCGGCGCGCCGGTCTTGGTGTCCTCGATGCGGAGCTTCATCGCGGCCATGTCGACGCGCGCCCATTCGAGCCCGAACACCTCGGACCGGCGCATGCCGGTGTACGCAAGTCCTCCGGGATCTGTTTGGGGGGGCTTCGCCCCAATCGCAGGCAACCCTAAACCTACGGTCGATTTGGATCCCTGTGGTTCGGTTCGGTCAGTCCAGGGCAGTTAAGGTCGTTTCGTTCCGAATTGACCGGGCATCGCTTATTGCCCGACTTCGCATTGTGGCCTTACCCGCACCTACCCAAATCGCGGGCGAGACCAGGCTCCCGCCCGCGTTCGCCATGTGGCAGGGGTTGAAGATAAGTCTCGACTCTGCTTCTAGTTCGCTCCGAATCATCAAGATCGGAGACTCAACCACATGGCCAACAGACTACGCCGCTCGCTGGCGGCGATCTTCAGCACGCTCACGCTCATTGCAGCAGCCGGATGTGCCTCAATCACCAACGATCCAAACGTGCCGATCTCTCTCAGCTTCAGTGATGGTTCCCACGGAAAATGCAAATTGCGGAATAAGCGGGGGAACTGGAAAGCCGATATCCCTGAGACTGTGTACGTCCGTCGCTCCGATGATGTACTGCACTACGATTGCGTCAACGCCAAAGGCTTGACCGCAAGCGGCGGCATCCCCAGCACCATCGGTTCCAAGATCATTGCAAGTGCGGTTTTCATCGACTTCGGCATCACCGACGCCATTACCGACATGCACCGGGAATATCCTCCGAGCTTCATAATCCCGATTAAATGACGAAGCTCGATCTCCGCCCGACAGAGGTCAGATCATGAATGGCAGACGAGGGCGGCGCCATGAACCATGTGGCCGCATGATCGTTTCCTGGAAAATTAGCGAATCCGGGCGATCTCCTGAAACCAGGATTGGACGCCGCGTGGATGACGGGGATCGCCGGCGCCTCGCCGAACACAGGCGGGGCCGCGTTGGGCGATAGCGTGTCATTCCGGCCAGCCTGCGTTTCTCTCGATCTTGAAGTCGGCAAGGAGGACAAGCGCATTCATGCTTTTGGCGCGGTGCGTGGCGATACCGGCCGCGGCATGACGCATTCGGGCGGCGGCTTGGCCGCCGCGCTGACGAAGTTGGACGCCTTCGCCGACGGCGCCGAATTCGTTCTGGGACACAACCTGATCGCCTTCGACTTGGATTACTTGAAGAAGGCGAAGCCGGACCTCCGGCTGCTAAAGCTGCCGGTTGTCGATACGCTGCGGCTCAGCCCGCTCGCGTTTCCCCGCAACCCCTACCACAGGCTCGTCAAGCACTATCAGGACGGAGGTCTCAAGCGCGGGCGGTTGAACGACCCGGAGCTGGACGCCCGCCTCGCGCTGAAACTGTTCTGTAAACAGAAGGAAGCGCTGGGCAAGGCTGCACCCGACCTGCTCGCGGCGTGGCACTGGCTGTGTACTCCCGAGCTCGAGGGTGTAGACCGTGCCCTGGACGAGTTCGTCTTCCAGGATGTCCGGAAAACCTACCGGCCGTCGCAGACGGAAGCCGGGGCGGCGATCGGACGGAGACTGGAGAGAGCCTGCGCAACCCAGGCACGCGAGATCGTGGCAGAACCGGACAAATTCGGCTGGCCTCTGGCCTATGCCATGGCGTGGCTGTCGGTGGCGGGCGGCAACTCGGTGATGCCGCCCTGGGTGGGCCACCAGTTTCCGGAAGCCCGCCAACTCGTGCACCGCCTCAGGGACATCGCATGCACGGATCCGTCCTGCGGCTGGTGCCGCGAGCGCCACGACGCCGCAAAGGAGTTAAAGCGCTGGTTCGGCTTCGATTCCTTCCGCCCGGCGCCGGCAGGCGACGATGGGAAACCTCTCCAGCAAACCATCGTGGAGACGGCGATGGCGGGCAGGCATGCGCTGGGCATCCTGCCCACGGGAACCGGCAAGTCGCTGTGCTACCAACTTCCCGCGCTCTCCCGCTACTACAAGACCGGCGCACTGACGGTCGTGATCTCACCCCTGGTCGCGCTGATGGCGGACCAGGTGGCGGGCCTCGAGGCGCGGGGAATCACATCCTGCGTGACGGTCAACGGCCTGCTCTCCATGCCTGAGCGGGCCAATGCGCTGGACCGGGTCAGCCTCGGCGATGCGGCCATCCTGCTTATCTCGCCGGAGCAGCTGCGCTCGCGCTCCCTGAGGCGGGCGCTGGACCAGCGCGAGATCGGCGCCTGGGTGCTGGACGAGGCGCACTGCCTGTCGCGCTGGGGCCACGACTTCCGGCCCGATTACCGCTATGTGGGGCGTTTCATCCGCGAGAAGGCGGGCGACAGGCCGGTTCCTCCCGTATTGTGCCTGACGGCCACCGCCAAGCCCGATGTCGTTGACGACATCGACCACCATTTCCGCAAGGAGCTCGATATCGGGCTTGAGATGTTCGACGGCGGAGCGGAACGCAGCAACCTCGAATTCGAGGTGGCGCCCACGACCGAGCCGGAGAAGTTCGCGCATATCCACCAATGTCTCGCCGACCGCCTGCCGGAAGGCGCCCCGGGTGGCGCCATCGTCTATTGCGCCACGCAGCGCCGCAGCGAGGAGGTCGCCGACTTCCTGCGGCTCCGGGACGTGCCGGCGGAGCACTTCCACGCCGGCGTACCGCCGGAGACCAAGAAGGAGGTGCAGCGGCGCTTCATCGGCGGCGAACTGCGGATCATCGCCGCCACCAACGCCTTCGGCATGGGAATCGACAAGCCGGATGTGCGCCTCGTGGTCCATGCCGACATCCCGGGTTCGCTGGAGAACTACCTCCAGGAAGCTGGGCGGGCCGGACGCGACGGCAAGCCAGCGCATTGCGTGCTGATGTATGTCCAGGACGATGTGGAGCGCCAATTCGGCATGTCGGCGCGTTCGCGACTCACCCGGGAGGAGATTCACGGCGTGCTCCGGGCACTGCGCAATCTGGACCGCAGGAAGCGCTTCGACGGCGATGTGGTGGCGACCGCGGGCGAAATTCTCGGCGCGGATGAGGAGAAGGTGTTTGAGCGCGACTCCGCGACCGACGACAACCGCGTGCGCACCGCCATCGCCTGGCTGGAGGAGGCCAGACTGCTGACACGCGAGGAGAATGTCGTCCATGTCTTTCCTTCCTCCCTGCGGGTGGAGACGGTCGGCGAAGCCAGAGAGCGGATGGAGCGCCGGGGCATCGTGGAGCCTCGCCGCGGACAACTTCTCGCCATCGCTGCCGCGCTGATCGATGCCGACAGCGACCAGGGCATCACCACCGACGAGTTGATGACGCTAACCGGCCTGACGCCTGAGGGCGTGCGCAACGCGCTCTACGATCTGGAGCGGCTGGGCGTCGTCAGCAACGACACGGCCATTACCGCTTTCGTACATGCCGGCGTCGCGCGCGCCTCGAAGAGGCGCCTGGAGCAGGCCGGGGCGCTGGAAGCCGCCCTGATCGCCCATATGCGCGAGGCGGCCCCGGAACTGGAGAAGGGCCAGGCTTCGTCTCTCCACCTGCGCGTCGCCGCGCAGAAACTGCGGGACGAAGGCCTCGACGATCCCCTGCCGGAGCGGTTGTGGCGCATCCTTCGGAGTATCGCGCAGGACGGCCGCGGCGAGGCCGACGGCGCCCGGGGCAGCATGACCGTGCGCAAGCGGGACGCGGAGACCGCACGAATCACGCTGCATCGCGAGTGGGAGGCTCTGGAAGAGACCGCCAGGCTCCGGCGCGAGGCGGCCGGTCTGCTGCTGGACCATCTGCTGGGCCGCTTGCCCGACGGGAGCCGCGGAACCGACCTGCTGGCCGAGACCACGCTGGGCGCTCTGCTGCATGCAATCGAGACCGATGTCGAACTGAGGAGCCAGGTCAGGGAAACCACGAAGCTGCTGGACCGCAGCCTGCTGTGGCTTCACGAGATGGAGATTATCCGTCTCAACAAGGGGCTGGCGGTGTTCCGGCAGGCCATGACGATCAGGTTGGAGCAGCGCGACAGGCGCGGGTTCTCAAACGCGGACTTCGAGCCCCTGGCGCTTCACTACAAAGGCCAGACCCTTCAGACCCATGTCATGGGGGAGTTCGCCCGGCAGGGGCTGGACTCCGTCCGCGACGCCATGCGGCTCGCGCGGGACTATTTCACCCTGAAGGAGACGGCGTTTCTCGAACGCTGGCTGCCGGGGCGGGACCGGGAGATCGGCCGGCAGACCACGCCCGATTCATGGCGCAGCATCGTCGAGAGCCTGGGCGATCCCGTCCAGCAGCGCATCGTGGCCGACGACCGCGAGCAGACCAGCGTGCTGGTGCTGGCCGGCCCCGGCTCCGGCAAGACGCGCGTGCTGGTTCACCGTATCGCCTGGCTGCTCCGGGTGCGGCGCGAGAATCCGCGCGGCATCGTGGCCCTGGCCTACAACCGCCATTCGGCCGCCGATATCCGGCGCCGTCTGCACGGCTTGGTGGGCGACGACGCGCGGGGCGTGACCGTGCTCACCTGCCACGGGCTGGCCATGCGGCTGGCTGGCGCCAGCTTCACCGACCGGGCCGACCAGCCCGACGACCAGATGTTCCGAGAGATCTTGCACCGGGCAACGGCGCTGCTGCGCGGCGAGAACCTGCCGGCCGAGGAGGCCGACGAGCGGAGGCAGCGGCTTCTCGCCGGATTCCGCTGGATTCTGGTGGACGAATATCAGGATATCGATCGCGGCCAATATGATCTGATCGCTGCGCTGGCCGGCCGCACCCTGGACGACCACGACTCGAAGCTCACGCTCTTTGCGGTCGGCGACGACGACCAGAACATCTACGGGTTCAATGGCGCATCGGTCGAGTTCATCCGCTGCTTCGAGGCCGATTACGGGCCGAATCGCCAATTCCTCGTCGACAACTACCGCTCCAGCGGCCACATCGTGGCGGCCGCCAACGCCATGATCGCGCCGGCGCGCCGGCGGATGAAAGCCGACCGCCCCATCCGCATCGACAAGGCGCGCACGAAGGCTCCGCTTGGCGGCGCCTGGGAGAAGCGCGACCCCGTGGCACAGGGCCGCGTGCAGGTTCTCACCGTCCGTGGAGACGAGGTGGCGCAGGCGCAGGCCGCGATGGGCGAACTCCTACACCTGAAGGACCTGCCGTCCGATGATGATTGGGACTGGTCGCGCTGCGCCATCGTCGCCCGCGAATGGAAAGACCTCACGCGGGCACGCGCTTTTTGCGAAGCCAACGACATCCCTGCGCAGATGGGCACGGACGAGATTCCACATTTCTGGCGGCTGAGGGAGACCCAGGCGTTTGTCCACTGGCTGCGCCGGCGTGAGCCGCGGATCGTCGACAGCGCAGTCTTGCGCGCCTGGGTAGATGCGCGTCCCGCCGATCCCTGGCACGACCTGCTGCGTCAGGCCATCGAGGAGAACGCACTAGAGACCGGCGGCGGTGAAACTCCCGTCGGCCACTTCATCGAGTGGCTGGCGGAGTGGGGCCGGAACATCCGCCGGCGCCAGCGCGGGCTGCTGCTGACCACGGCCCACGGCGCAAAGGGGCTGGAGTTCGACCATGTGGCCGTGCTCGACGGCGACTGGGACCGTGTCGGCAAAGACGAGGATCACGACGCGACGCGCCGTCTGTACTACGTGGCCATGACGCGGGCGCGGCAGACGCTTACGCTCACGCGCTTCGAACGGTCGAACGCGCTACTTGACGCCCTGAACGGCTGCAACTCCGTGTTCCATTGCCCGCCGGCCGCGCCTCCGCCCGCGCCGCCGGAACTCTATCGTGTTCATCGGGAGCTGAGCCTCGACGAGGTGGACATCGGCTTCGCCGGACGCCGCCGTGCCGGCGATCCGGTGCACCACGCCATCGCGGCATTGTCGGTCGGCGATCCCCTGAAGGCGCAACGTGACAAAGACAGACGTTGGACGTTGCGGAATCAGGCTGGCCGAACCGTGGGGCGTCTCGCCAAGTCCTTCAAGCCGCCATCGGGGATGCGCTGCCGGTCGGCGGAAGTGTTCGCGATCATATGCTGGAGCCGCGAGGCCTCGGACCCCAAATATCACGACGCCACGAAATGCGACGCCTGGGAGGTGGTCGTGCCCGCATGATGTGGATTCCACGGTTATGTTGAGCAGTGCCGCAGTCTCCTTTCTCTCCAAGGGTTTGATGGCGAATCACTTCACATAACTATTGCCGCCTGGATTTCTGTTTTGGTTATTTCGGCACGTGACGGTGGCGAGCAGGCTTGCCACCGTTGCACTCATTTCGCCGTCAGGACTTTGATGGATGTCCGTCGCCATTTCCGGCGAGCATGGCGAGTAGCCTGTCGGGCGCGCGGAACCGGCCCGGCCGCAGGTTGGGCATTCCAACGCCGTTGAGCATCTCGAGTTTTTCGGTCGGGTCGGCGTGCAGATAAATCTCGGTGCTCTGGACGGATGCATGTCCGAGCCAGAGCGAGACCTTGCGTACATCCCCCGTCGCCTGGAGCGTATGCATCGCACAGCTATGACGCAGAACGTGAGGCGTCACGTTTTTGTCCTCGAGACCTGGCTCCGCTTTCGCTGCTTCCTTTACATGCTTTGCGAGCATGACGTTGAAGCCCCAACGGCTCATCCGCCGTCCGACGCGGTTATGGAAGAGTTCCGGATCGCCGTCCGGATTGCGAAGACGGAGCCATGCCTCGATGCTCAGCCGCGTCTCCTTCCAGAGCGGAAGGGTCCGCTCGCGCCGCCCCTTGCCCATGATCCTGACGCTGGCCGGCTCCCGGCGATCGTAATCGCCGAGCGTCAAGGCGGTCAGCTCGCTGACGCGCAGCCCACAGGTGTAGGCCAGATGAAGCATGGCCCGATCGCGTATTCCGTCCCTTCGCCTCGGATCAGGGACATCGAGCAGCGCCTCGATCTCGGCGTGGGTGAGCCAGGCGACCGAGGTCTTGTCCGCTTTCTTCTGCGGGATCAGGGCGATCCTGGCGGCCTGTTCCAGAGCCGCCGGCTCACGCCATTCGATGACGCGGAAGAACGCCTTGATGGCGGCCAGACGGGCGTTTCGTGTGCTCACGGACGCGCCCCCGCGCTCGATGTCCTCAAGGAAGGCAAGGACCAGATCGGCGTCGATTTGCTCAAGAACGAGCTGCGACGGCCTTGCCTTGAACCTGTCGGCGGCGAAGCGGATCAGCAGTGACAGACCCTGCGAGTAGGCGTCCACCGTGTGGGGGCTGGCATTCTTGTCGCGGGGGAGATGATCGCGCAGGAAGGCGCTCATATGTCCGGCAAGCGGGGTCATGACGCACCCTCTCCGTGGAACGCTTCCGTCTGCCGCGCGATCTGCCTTAGAACCGTCTCCGTGCTCTCGAGATACCAGTAAGTATCGACGACCGAGGCATGGCCGAGCCAGGCGCTGAGCGCGATGATGTGCCGGTCGATCGCCCGCCGGTCGGAAGCGCAGGCTTCGAGAGATCGAACGGCGAACGAATGGCGGAAGTCGTGGATGCGCGGATTGCGCCCCCCGCTGCCCACACCGGTAAGGCCAGTACGCGCCAGCATCCGGTGGAACACATACCCGGTCGTGGACGAGGCCAGACGGCGGTGGCGATCGCCCAGAAAGAAGGCTTCAGTGGCGACCGGCACGCGGACCCGTGTGCGAAGGTGCCGAATGAGTTCTGTCTCGACCGTGGGGTGCAGAGGCAGCAACCGCCGTCCGGCGCGTTTGGTCGGCCGGACCATCATCCCCTTCGAAGTGATATCGCCAATATCGAGCGCCAGAGCCTCGCTGTGACGGAGCCCGGTCGCGGCGATCAACCCGAACAGGATCCTGTACTGCCCCGGAACCGGGCAGGCGATGGAAGAGCATTCGTCGGCGACGGCCAGGAGAGACGCGATCTCGCCGGAACTGTAAATGTAGGGCTTGCGTCGAACCCGGGGCACGCCGGGCATGAGATCGGCCGCCGGCACCTCGTGTCGAGGATCCTCCAACGCGACCGCCAGAGCAAAGCGGCGCACGACAAGCAACAAGTTGTGACGCTGCGCGGCTGATGAACAGCGCCGCGCCCATTCGAGAACGGTCTGTATCCTGACGTGGCTTTCGCCGCGATCCTGGGCGTAGGAAGCGTAGTCGGCGAGCTGGCGAGCGACGTCGCGATAGAGACCGCCGCCAGCGCGGATCAAGGCGATATATCGGTCGACGGCATCGACAATCATGACGCGCCTCCCGGCCACGGCTGCGCAATCTCGCGAAGCCGCCCGTGGTCCGCCTTGGCGTAGATCGACGTGGTCTCAATGCTCTTGTGCCGCAGAAGCGTGGCGATGGTCTCCATCGAAGCACCGTCTTCGACCAACCCGCGGGCTACCGAATGACGTAGCAGGTGCGCACCTCTTGAGGGCGTGTCCTTCAGCCCCGCACGGTCGAGCCCGCGGGCGACGATTTGGGCGACAACGTGCGCACCGGGGAAGGGGCGCCAGGGCGGTCGTATGCAGAGGAACACATGAGGATCGTCCAGCGGTGGCCGCCCATCCTCAAGCCAGGCCAGGATGGCGTCGCCGACCTCCTGAGGCAGGGGCATCTTGGCCTCGCGCCGCCCCTTGCCGGCAATGCTTAGACTGCCGCCGCGCCAGTCGATCTGGTCGAACGTCAGACTCTTGATCTCTCCCGCCCTGAGTCCCAACCGGGCAAGGAGGAGCAGAGCGGCGAGATCTCGCCGCCCAATCGCCGTGGCCGTGTCGCATGCAGCGAGGAGCCGGTTCACGTCGGTCGCATTGAGACCGCGCGGAACGTTGTCACGTCGTGATCGCACGACGGGCGGCAGCACTGCCGCAAGCGTAGGCGGACAACGGTTGAGCGCGGCGTTGTAGCGGAGCCATGACCGTAACGCCGTCGCCATCGACTGGCGGTCACGTGTCCCTTCAGAAGAACACCTGTCCAGGAACGCCGAGCGAAGGTTGGCTGCGTCGTAGAGTGCCGGGTCCGTGCCGATCAGTGGCAGCAGTTTATCCAGCGATTGTTCGTATCCATCGAGTGTGCGGGCGGCCAGTCCCTTGTGCTGCCGGAGCCAGTCGAGCCATGCCGCAATCTCCGGCGCCCGCTCCGGCTTCCGCTCCACCGCAGCCTCGATCACGCCAATCCCAGCAAGGAATCGTAGGAAACATCGCACTCGAGCGAGGTACAGCGGGCGTACCGGACCACGACGGTGCCATGCCGTGCAGCGGCAGTCATGACCTCGAAACCGATCAATATCGGTCTCGCCGACCTTAGCCAGATCCCGATCCGACACGAGAAGCCAGCGGCAAAAGTGACGAGCGGCTCCTTCGTATCCCGCAACCGTCCAAGGCCGGTAATCGAGAGAGAACAGGTGGGAGCAGTAGGCCTTGATGTGCGGAGCGTACGGCCCCGGATCGAATAGCCACCGCTGCGAGAAAGGGTCGGAACGTGTGTCGGCCATCGAAATCTCCTGTCGTGATGAAGCGCCCCATACGCGGGCGAGAACAGGAGAGTAGCGGCAAAAGTTATGTGAAGTGATTCGCTATCAAACCCTTGGAGAGAAAGGAGACTGTGGCACTGCTCAACATAACCGTGGAATCCACATCATGCGGCTTATGTGGAGTTCCACATAAGCCGCACTGGTGTAGAGCGACAATCTGGATGGCAGGTGCGCGTCAATCAGGATGTCAGTATTGACGTCGCGGCGATGTGAAGTTTTTCGGGACGTCGGACCAATTGCAAGAGTTTTTCCGCCGGTTCTGCTTTTGGCGGATTTGTCTGTCGCGGGACCAGCCGCGGCCCGCGAGCGTGAAGCGCCGCGGGCCGCGGGGTTGGCGCGGTGATGTCGGTTCAGCCGGTGGGCGTGTTTTTTTCCGTGGCCTTCTTGGCGGGCCGGCCCCGCTTGCGCGGTTTGGCATTGAGTGCTTCGCGCCGCCGGTAGCTCTCGACATTCATTTCCAGGATCGTGGCGCGGTGCACCAGGCGGTCGACGGCGGCGACGGCGGTGGTCTCGTCCGGGAAGATGCGGTTCCATTCGGAGAACGGCTGGTTTGCGGTGATCAGGAGCGAGCGGCGCTCGTACCTGGCCGAGATGAGTTCGAACAGCACGCTTGTTTCGGCCTGGTCCTTTTGGACGTAGGCGAAGTCGTCGAGGATCACGAGGTGGAACCGGTCGAGCCGCGCCATCAGGTTTTCCAGCGTCAGTTCACGTCGCGCCACCTGGAGGCGCTGCACCAGGTCGGTGGTCCTGGAGAACAGCACCCGGTAGCCGTTCTCCACCAGCGCCAGCCCGATCTCCGCGATGAAGGCGCGATAGGCCGCGACATCGGCGAAGTCCGCCGACCCGCGGAGCGCCAGCGCGTCGGCGATCTCGCGCTTGAGGTGGCCGTGCGGGCTTTCAATCGCGCCGTTCTCGTGCGCCACGCCCCGGTTGTTGCGGGACGGGGCCATCCCGTAGTGCCGGCAGAGCAGGCGATAGCGCTCGGTCATGTCCTCGGCATCGTCCTTGCAACGGTTCCGGAACCCCGCCGACAGGCTGTCGGTGCGATGCTCACCCGGCGCGCCTCCCAGGGACCAGAGGGCGGCCTGCAGTCCCGCGGCCAGGGCCGTGAAGCTCTCGCCGCCGAGAACCACGTCGGCATGCCGGAACCCCGACCAGGGAAGCCGGAAGTGGTACAGCATGTGATCCAGCGGCCGGCCGCCGACGGTGACGCCGGAAGCGTTCATGCGGGTGAAGTCCGACAGGCCGAGCCGGCCGGGCGTGTGCGTCTGCCGGAAGATCACCTCCCGGTCCGGGCCGTGGCGGGCCCGCCAGTCGCGGATCCGCCGTTCCAGGGTGCGGCGCACCCCCGGGTCCAGATCGGGGTGACGCCGCATCAGCTCCTCGAACACGCCGACCGCGCGAATGCCCGAATCGCCCTCCAGCATCGGCACGACCTCCTCATCGAATATCCCGGCCAGCGGATCCGGGCGGCGGCGCCCCCGCGGGGCCTTCTTCTGAGAGGGGAGCGTCGGGTCCCGGTTGATCCGGTAGCCGCTGCGGGCGCTGAAGCCGGCCTTCGCGGCGGCCGCTTCCGTCGAGTGGGATTTCCTGTGTTTCATGAAAGACCTCATTTGGTTGTCCGTTACGTGGTGACCGGGCAACTTGCTCTCCTCTGCTCGAGAATGATCGCAAGGCTATTACCCGGCCAGCCGCAAACACCAAACAAGGCCCGGGAGGGGGAGAAAAATCGTCGTTCCGGCTGCCGCCAACTCCAGTCGGGCTACGCCCTCCTTACGTTGGCGCCAGCCGGAAGCACCCCCTCAACGAGACTGCCATCCTGATTGTCGCTGGACTGCCATCTTGATTGTCGCGCTAGACACTGGTGTTTGAGCCCGACGGATAGGCAATCTCACCCTGCCGATCGCCATCGCGACCTGTAACCCGTGGCTCTTGATCCCGTTACGATCTTGTTCACATAGCCACTCAGCCTCGAACTCAGTTGTTTTGTGGCATTAGCCACTGCGTCGCGAATCAAATGGCTGGATTAGGGTGGACGGTTCACCTGAAACCCGAATAATTTGATTCGAAGACAGTCAGCAGGTACTGCCAAACCGGCATTCCAAATTCACTAGAAATTTCTGGAGCCCGGCTTGAAGTCCCGCCTCAAGATGATTGGTTTGAATCATGCCAAACAGCGTCGGTCTTGTTCCTCGTAATCGCCTTGGCTGGATTCCCAGTCATCTACGGCTGCCTCATGAGTATTGCTTCTTCTTGCACGACGAAATCGCTCGGATGTTGGTGGAATACGAAGAGGAAGAAGCGCATTTTGTCTCGATAAAGTTCGCAAACGACGAAGATGCGCTCAGATTTCGGAAGCAAGCTGATGCGGGTGACGTACTATCGGCAATGCGCGCGAGCGGTTATGAGCCGGAGGCACGACGTCTAATTCTCAACCAAATTACGATGGCGATGGTGTCTGACTGCGCGCACCACATTTATGAAGCATTGCGCTGCTTGGAAAAACGTAAGGTCATTGTGGCATTCAATCTGTTGCGTAAGCCCCTGACTGACAACCTTCTGTACCTGTCATGGATGCTTGGCAACGAAGATGAGTTTTACTCAGCATTTTCCGCTGACAGTCCCAAAGGAATCACCACTGCAATATTGAAGGGGCGTCGAAGGGAAATATTGTCAGATGCCCTGCAAAAGACCAGTTTAGCAGACGATTTGACGGTCGATTTCCTGAACAATGTACTGTTCGACCGTAGATATCCCTTTGGCTTTCAAAAACTATTCCAGCACGCTGTTCACTTAATCACTGTCCGACATATGGAGCTTCGGACTGAACCCGAGAATTTTAACTTCATATTCAAGAATTTTGCCGACGACGACCTCTACGAAGCGACATACGACGCACTACCCCACATTCTTCTCTATCTTTCACATGTGGTACTTGGACTATTCCAACAAATAGTCCCCTCTATTGCCGGAGCGAAGAACGCCTTTGAAGTCCGCTCAATTCTTGGGCTATATCTCGTGAAGAGGGATGAGAATGGGCAGCATGCGGTAGATCAATTGGTTAGCCTGCCAGAGGTCAAATGCCCCAACTGCAAACGCGGGCTGAAGATTACACTACACAATGCTGCGCGGATCGTCCTGACAGAGACCTTTAGGTGCACGCACTGTCGCCGCGTTCACCATTTCCCATTTTTCGTGGGTATTCTGACCTCATGAACATCGACGAATGACCTTGCCTCCCTAACCGGGTCCATTTGCCGAGTTAGGAATTGGGCATGGGCAACAGTTGGGGCAAAGCGAACGTATTCGTGGGCGGGCGGTCGGGTATTGCAGAAACGGACGTCCCGTCGCGACCTGCTGGTGTCGGCGCTAGTCCCGATCAGTCATCAAGTAGTCGGTGACAGGCGCGCCCGGAAGTGCGGAGCCGGGGAAGCGGATACCGGCAGCGAACAGGATGTCCACGAGGTCGGCCGTGAGGGTCGACGGTCGCGCCTCGAATCGAAGAAAGGGTTTCAACACTCAGGCGACTTTCCAGGCTCTCTGGCACCTCGTCGCCTCGCTTGAAATACCGTAGACCGACGGAGCATCATCTTCAAATCCTTGCCAAGCACCGTGACACAGCGCATTGCGCCAGACTCGGAGCTTGCCCAGGCGGGTGAGGTAAGTGCGTGCGACCTCGTCGGGTAACCGGAACGATGATCGGCGATTTTTTTTCGATCATACGCCAGACGCCGCATGACCCGCCTTGCGCCCCCTGCGCTACTCAAGTGTATGATTCGATGCAGGAAATCCCCTACCAGCAGAATTTGACATGGCCGCAACGCGGGTCCAAATCGACTCCCGGGGGCATAGTGTTGCGGGAGACGCCGGGAGATGCCGGACAGGGAAGATCGCGGGATTGACGTCATGCGCGGCGTGGCGACGAACGACAATGGCGGGGCCGAGGCGCGGATCGACGACGCCGTCGTGACCCTGGCCAGGCTCATCGGCCGGCGCATCGCGCGCGAGCATTTCGAGGCGATCCGCGCCGCCAACGACAACGCGCCGGAGATGGATGCCGGCGATGGGTAGAAGACCCGAGACCATGACCCAGCGCCGCGGGCTATGCCCACTACAGCCCGAGTTGCTCGAACGTCCTAAGCGGCAGGTACAGGCGCAGCGGCCGCGACGGGAAGGGCACGAAGCCGTAGCGTTCATAGAAGGCGCCGGCGCGCTCGTGCAGTGCATCGACCACGACGGCATAGACGCCGATGGTGTCGCCCGCGCGGACGATCCGATGGATCGCGTCGAGCAGCAGAAACTCGCCCAGCCCGCTCCCCTGGCTACGAAGATCGACGGCCAGCCGCCCGATGACGGCCGCCGGGATGGGATAATGCGGCAGGCGCCTGGCGACTTCCGCCGGCAGGTCGTCCTTCTCGAAGCTTGCCGCGGTCAGCGTGTAGTAGCCCGCAATCCGTTCGGACGGCTCGCCCGGCGCAACGAAGACCCGCGCGACACGCCGCCGGGCGTCCTGGGAAGCCTGCCGGCGGATGTAGCGGTCGAGAGACGGCTCCCCGCAGGAGAAGGACGCGCGGTCATGATGCGGGCCAAGCGGCTCGACCGTCAGCGGCGGTTCATCCACCGATACGCTCGCGGTAACGGCGCTGGGCCCGCTTCAGCGCCGCATTCGGCGCGGGCGGATTGAGCAGCGCGTCATGGAAGGCGTCCCAATCCGTCGCCGGGAGCACGATCCGCTCGCGCGCCTCGATCACCCGTTCGGCCGCGGCCACGGCGTTGTGCAGCACGAAACGGCTGAGCGTGGTTTCCTCATAGGCCGCCGCGCGTTCGAGCTTGCGCTTGCTCCGGGCGTCGAGACGCAGGTGGACGCGCTCGTGCTTCGTCTCGGCTGTTTCGGTCATTACGCTGCCTCCCATAAGAGATGGTGATGGACATATGCACCAAAACGGCGTACATAGCAAGCACGTCGGCGAACGGAGCCGGCGAGAGATAATAGGAGACCCTTCATCATGACCCTTCGCTGCGCGCTCTATGCCCGTTACTCGTCCGACCAGCAAAGAGCGGCATCCATCGAGGACCAGTTCCGGGTCTGCCGCGAGCGCGCGACGGGCGAGGGCTGGAAGATCGCGGGTACCTACAAGGACTCCGCGATCTCCGGCGACAGCATGATCCTGCGGCCCGGCATCCAGGCGCTGCTGGAGGACGCACGGCGGGGGATGTTCGAGATCGTGGTCGCCGAGGCGCTCGACCGGGTGAGCCGCGACCAGGCGGACGTAGCGACGCTCTACAAGCACCTGCGGTTCGCGGGCGTGATGATCGTCACTCTGGCCGAGGGAGAGATCAGCGAACTCCATGTGGGGCTCAAAGGGACCATGAACGCGCTGTTCCTGAAGGACCTCGCAGCGAAGACCCACCGGGGCCTCAGGGGCCGGGTCGAGGCCGGCAAGTCCGGCGGCGGTCTCTGCTACGGCTACGACGTGGTGAAGTCGTTGGACGGTGCGGGCGAGCCGGTCCGCGGCGGGCGCACGGTCAACGAAACCGAGGCGGAAATCGTCCGGCGCATCTTCAGGGAGTTCGCCGACGGGGTCAGCCCGCGGGCCATCGCCCGGCGGCTGAACGAAGAAGGCACCCCCGGCCCCTCGGGCAGGCTCTGGACCGATTCCACCATCCGGGGCCATGCCAAGCGCGGCACCGGCCTGATCAACAACGAACTCTATATCGGCCGGCTGGTGTGGAACCGGCAGCGCTACATCAAGAACCCGGAGACCGGCAAGCGGGTGTCCCGGATCAATCCGCCCGAGGAGTGGATCATCGCGGAGGTCCCCGAACTTCGCATCATCGACGACGATCTCTGGCAAGCGGTGAAGCACCGCCAGGGCGAGATCAAGGTGCAGTACGCTGGCGTCATAGCGGCGACGCAATCCGCGCAGGCCAACCGGCTGAACGGCGCCCACCGGCCCCGCCACCTGCTCTCGGGTCTTCTGGAGTGCGGTGTCTGCGGCGGTCCCTATGCCATGCGCGGCCAGGACCGCTACGGATGTTCCAACCACCTCATGACCGGAACCTGCTCCAACGGCAGGGGCATTCGCCGCGCCGTGATCGAAGAGCGGGTGCTGTCGGGGCTGAAAGACCGGCTGATGGCGCCGGAGGCCGCCGCCGAGGCGATGCGGGCCTATGCCGAGGAGACCAACCGGCTCAACCGGGAGCGCCGCGCATCGGGCGCAACGGACCGCAAGGAACTGGCGGACATCAGGAAGAAGATCGCCACCATGGTCGCGGCCATCGAGGACGGCGGCTATGTCCGGGGCATGATGGACCGCATGCGCGATCTGGAAGCACGCCAGGACGAGCTTCGCGAGCACCTCGCCGCCGTCCCGGCCGACCCTCCGGACATCCACCCGAACATCGCGGACATCTACCGCGGCAAGGTCGAGCGGCTCGCAGAGGCGCTGAACCATCCCGGGGACCGCGATGCGGCGGCATCTGCCATACGGGGCCTGATCGAGCGCATCGTACTCACCCCGAGCGAGAAGTGGGCCGAAATGGACGCCTCCCTCCACGGCGATCTCGGGGCCATCCTTGAATGGGCTGGAAACGGGCGCGAAAACACAAAGACCGGCATCCCCATGCCGGAGATGTCGGTCTCGGTGGTTGCGGGGGCAGGATTTGAACCTGCGACCTTCAGGTTATGAGTTTTTGTAATACATCGACGACATCCGCTGACACAACTCGCCAGGCAGTGCATAAACCACTGTAAAAGATACATTTATTGACTTTTCCCTACGCCAGACATGCGCAGTACTATGCGCCGATTTGATTCAATTTGTTTGCCAATTGTTTGCCAATTGTTTGCCAGTCCGATACGGTGATCTTCGGAGGTTAGGAACGAATAGCATGACAAACCGGCTCACCAAGCGCACCGTTGACGCCCTCAAGGCGAATGGCAGCGATGCCGTCTACTGGGATGGCTACCTCACCGGCTTTGGGGTGCGTGTGCGCAAGTCGGGCCGGAAGATCTACGTCCTCCAGACCCGTGTTGACGGCAGACTGCGCTGGTTCACCATCGGCCCGCATGGCCCGCTCACCGTCGACGAGGCCCGGACGAAAGCCCTGGAGATTTTGGCCTTGGCCAGGAAGGGAATCGATCTCCGCGAGAAGCCTACGACGCCCGCGCCCATGATGAGCGATCTCGGGAAGCGGTTCCTCGAAGACTATGTCCCGGACCACTGCAAGCCCAGCACGCTGGGGGAGTACCGTCGATCGGTCGAACTCTTCATCAACCCGGTGATCGGGACGCTACGGGTGTCGGAGGTGCAGCGCAAGGACATTGCCGAATTGCATCACGGCCTGCGCAAGACCCCCTACCAGGCCAACCGTACCCTCGGCGTGCTCTCCAAAATGTTTTCGCTCGCGGAGGTCTGGGGCTGGCGGCCGGACGGCACAAATCCCTGCCGGCATGTCAAACGCTATAAGGAAAGCCCGCGCGAGAGGTTCCTGTCGGAAGAGGAAACGGCGCGTTTGGGCGAAGTGCTGCGTGATGCCGAGGAAGAGATGCCTTCGGCGGTCGCGGCGTTCCGGTTGCTGTTGCTGACGGGCTGTCGGATGTCGGAGATCAGGGACCTGAAATGGGAGCATGTGAAGGAGGACTGCATCGAACTCCGCGACTCGAAAACCGGACCGCGCGTGGCACCGCTCGGCGAGTCCGCGCGGGCCGTCATCGACGCGCTGCCCGGTCCCCGCGAGCCGGACGCGTTCCTGTTTCCACGCTACGCCGAGGCGCGAGGCCAATCCAGCCTCTTCGCGTGCTGGCGCGCGGTCTGCGCCGACGCCGAACTCGGCAGGCTTCGATTGCATGACCTTCGGCATACCGCAGCCAGCCAGGCCGTCATGGCGGGTGAGAACCTGCCCCTGGTCGGCCGCCTGCTCGGCCATCGCAGGCACCGGACCACGGCGGGCTACGCCCACCTTGCCGACGGCCATCTGGTCGAGGCGGCGGAGAAGGTCGGGAGCCTGATCGCCGAGGCGATGAATCTCCGCAGCGAACCCTCCCCTTCCAGTCCCCGCGCGTGGCGGAGATATGGACTATAGGTATGATGTTTCACCTTACTTGATGTTTCGATCATGCGCCGTTGTCGGACAACGACTAACTGCCGCAGGTTAGCCAACGAAGGATTCGACCGACCTCGACGCAGGTTGATACCATTCATGCCGCTTGATCTAATAACCCAATGGGTTATATTGTGAGGAATGTATACAGTCGCCGAGACGCCGACGTTCACCCGTCAGGCCGACAAGCTGTTCAGCGAGGAGAAGCGGAAGGAGCTGATCGACTATCTGGCCGAAAATCCACTGGCGGGCGATGAGATTCCGGGAACCGGCGGCGTCCGAAAGCTGCGTTTCGCCACCTCGGGCCGGGGAAAGAGAGGCGGCGCACGGGTGATCTACTTCTACGGCGGCGAACACATGCCGGTCTACGCGCTTCTCGCCTATGCGAAGTCCGCCAAGACCGATTTGAGACCTCCGGAGCGGCGCGCCATCCGCGCTTTGGCCGCCGCGCTCAAGAGCAGCGGAAAGGAGAGAAAATGAGCACGTTCGGAGAAGACCTGATTCAGTCCCTCAACGAGGCGCTGGCCCATGCAAAGGGCGAAGGACCCGCCGTCGTCCATGCGCCCGTGACCCCGCGCGAGGTCCGCAAGCAGGCGAAGCTCACTCAGGCGCAGATGGCCCCCCTGATGGGCATGAGCCTTTCCGGCTACCGCAAGTGGGAACAGGGTGTCCGGCGAGTCAGCGGCCCGGCGGCGACACTGCTGCGGGTGATCC
Organism: Rhodospirillales bacterium; assembly: GCA_965207535.1. GTDB lineage: Bacteria > Pseudomonadota > Alphaproteobacteria > Rhodospirillales > UBA2165 > JAJDXO01. The sequence continues at coordinate 342,658 of CBDBMR010000013.1, forward strand.
AGAAGGAGCCCGAGGCGGTCAGGCGCGCGTTGTTGTCAGCATGATCGGAATCGGTCCAGAGTTTCAGTCAATTCGCTGTTTTCTGTTTCACTACTGCGTTACGGAGTTGTTTTTTCACATCCGGCGGAAGCTGAATGTTCTTGATGACCCAATCGCAGACCTCGGCGGATAATGCCGCAGCTTGGCTGTCCGGTGCCTTCTCTAATGGACGTAGAATCGAGCGTCCTAAGACCGAATTGTGAGCCGCCATACCGGACCGAAGAGAGCCGTGGGAGAAGTCCTTCGGCGCGAAGGGAAGATTAAGGTTTAGGAACACGTCACGTAACCGCTCGCCGCGTTCGCCGGCCGCCGTCTTTTCGAGTTTGCAGAACTGCGATACGGACCATTCTGCTGGCTGTCGAATTAGTGTGTCACGGTACGCTAGGTTCTCCTTGTTCCTGCGCCATTTCCCCAGATAATATGCGTCTAAGGGCACACACAATCGGCGCAACGCGAAAACCAAAATATCAAGCTTAAAGAGGTCTTCTTTGTGTCGATAGAATCCGAATATCTGATAACGATTGTCGGCATTGCCGTTATCGTGCAGTCGCCGGATAAAGTTATCTGGAGTTTCATCGCGCCAGCGATCAGTATCGAGATCGTCAGGCTTTTTCAAATTACTTGGCAAAAGTTCCGGTGCAATGCACTTTATTTTTCGATAGAGCTTCACAATGTCAACAGAGTAACCTTTGCTCGACTCCCCGTTCAACAGGAGCGCTGCCTTCATGTATTTCTCAAGGGCGTGAACGGAGAGCCAAAAGTAGTCAATATGTAGCCCTTCAACAAAACACCAACGTGCTGCAATGTAGTTATCGTCAGCAGTGTCCACAAAGAGTTCTCGGACGATTTCTACATGAATGGGGCTAATTTCGTGTGCCATTGTCTTTGTTGAGTCGTAAGGCTCGGCGCTATTGGTGTCAGAGCAAAGTGCCACGGTCGAATGCCTTCGGTGCAAATTCGGTTAAGGGTGGATCATTCACAACATCTACCGCCACGCTATTTTGCTTGCAAATCCTTCTCGTTGAGCATCAACAATTTCGATAGTGCCTCCTCCTCCGAAATCCCGGTGTCCCATCCGTAGGCCGCCGCCACGGCGGCATCGAGGGCGGCGTGGGCGTCGGCGAGCCATTGCGGGCGGTCGTTGTAGAGGTTGGTCATGGATCGACGATACCAGACGTCTTACGCATGAAGGAATTAAACAGCTCCGGTACGCCCGGAAAACAAGGAAGTCTCCAATCACTATTCCAAACGAAGAATTGGAGTACTACTATCCAAAGTCGCTGAGGATGCCGCAGTGAGGCATCTAGTCGAAGCCAGCCGTTGTTGGCTGGGGCCAGCGGGCTTCATCATGAAGACCCGCGGACGGGGTGCCGATTTCGGCGACCCTATGGAAAAGCTCTCGCTTGAGCGCAAGTTATCGGACGCTCCGCCTTGGCCGTGCCGCTGCTGCGGACATTGGGATGGACACCCCAGAGGATGGCGGTCGAGTGGAAAAAGATCGACATCGCACTATTCGACAGACTCCCGCGCGATGATAAAAGCTTGGCGGTAGTCATTGAAATCAAAAAACTCGGCCTTTCTTGTCTATCGGCTAACACGCAGGCTGCAGGGTATGCGCGTGTGTCTGGGCGCGAGAGATGTAATCGCCTTGTCGTAACAGATGGAATTCGCTATGGCGTCTATTTCCGAAGGGCTGACGGTTCGTTTCCGGCGTCCCCGACCGCATACATGAATCTCAACTGCATGATTGGATTCTACCCGGTCTTGGGTTGCGAAGGGACACCCAAGGCGCTCAGTCTGTTGGCTGCGGACTGACAGGCCGAATAGAACTCAAGTGTCATCCGAGCATTCGATCGTAGACGCTGGTAGCAAGTGAGTGAACGATGTGGCAGCAGCGAGCGATGAAGGAAGCGGCAACACTGTCCGCGCAGGGCCAGGGCGTGCGGCGCGAGAGTCAGATTCATTGGGTGGGAGCGGCTGGGGTGAGCCGGTCGTAGGCCGCGGTTGCAGGCAGACGAGAAGTTGCGACGAGGGTTGACTCATGGCGGTGCACACGTTTGTTGAAATAGAAATGCCCGAAGCTGAAGATTTCGCTGATTTGACTGGTATTCGATATGATTTGGAGAGTGCACGTTCTTTTGCCAAAAGGCTTCAGAGCGAAATCGAGAGAGAAAAGCCGGACTACGAGCTTGTTGATGCGCTTACGACAGCGATCTTGGTGAGGTACAGTCGTCCATTCTCTAAGGGTATTCGTAAGTGGCCGAAAGAAGACGCACTGGATGAACTGAGTGAGGACCAGCGCGATAAGCACGATAGATTACGGCTCTTTCGTGACAAACACATTGCTCATTCGGTAAACGTCTTCGAGGAGAATCAACTCATAGCTCGATACGTGGAGGGACGTGAATACTCGGAGGGTGTCTATTCGGTCGAGTGCCAGCACGGCCGGATTGTTGGTTTGAGTTCTAGTGAAACTGAGAGCGTAATTGATCTCGCGACGGCCATGATCGAATACGTTGATCGTCTCTTGGTTATCGAGAAAGAGGCTCTTCTAACTAAAGTCAGATCGATTTCGTTTGCTGACCTATTGTTGAAGAGAAGAAATCGAAGGCACTTGTCCTCCAGTGCGGACATCAAGAAGGCAAGACCAAAATCGAGAAATCCGATGCACGATTGTTCCGGTCCAAGGAAGCCCAAGTGAGCGGCTTACAGCGAGGTTTTCCAACAGCTCTACGAACGATTTGATTTCAGGAATTGCTAACCCTGTCTCTCGCGACAACACGTCATCGAATCCGGCCGACGAAGTGGATTGGCGAGATGTGACGGAACCGCCTGATCGACCAGTGCGATTTCTTCATCTATTTCCGATGTCAGGTCCATCGAGCCCGTGGCCACTGCACAGGCGGGTGTTGAAATACCAGAGACATGCGCGTCCTCGTCGAATATCCGCTCTCCCTCCGGGAAATTTTTGACAACTGATTTTGCGTCGATGGTAATTGGCCCCGTGCATGCTTGAATGCAGGCAACTATATTCGACCTGTCGAACTAACATGGAGAAAGTGTTATGCCCAAGAAAGCCCAGCATGTAGTTCCAAGCGGTAGAAAGTGGAGCGTGCACAGCGCTGGGGCTAAGAAGGCAAGTGGGATATTCTCTACTCAAAAAGAGGCAATTGAGAGGGCACGGGAAATGGCGAAGCGCCAGGAGACCGAGCTCTATATTCATGGGCGCGATGGAAAAATTCGTGAACGAAACAGCTATGGTCGCGACCCATATCCGCCCAAAGGATAGAACGTGGCAACCAGCCAATTTGAACGGTCAGTCTTTATAAATTGTCCATTTGACAAGCAGTATGCCCGCCTTCTGGTGCCCCTTACGTTTTGCGTCGTGTATTTTGGATTTACACCGCGTTTGGCCAGCGAGGGGCTTGACGCGGGAGAGAACCGTCTAGAAAAAATAATCGAATTGATAAAGGGCTCGATGTACTCAATCCACGATCTTTCAAGGTGCAAGTCCTTGCATAATGGCGAGCCATTTCGAATGAACATGCCCTTCGAATTTGGTCTTGATATGGGACTTCGGCACAGCGGAGTCGAACCGTTCGAGGGCAAGAAGTTTCTGATTTTTGAGGAACAACGCTACGATCTCAAACCTTCGCTCTCAGACATTGCAGGAATGGATCCTCAACCTCACAAGAACGACTATCAGCTCATAATCAAGAAAGTACGAGAATTTTTTCATGCTGAGGCTGGTGTTCGAACTGTCGGGCCCGCCAAATTGGCGTCTGACTACGCAACATTTCTTGGTTGGATGACTGAAAAGAAAATCCATGAAGGACATTCGAAAAAGGAGGCTCTAGACCTGCCAACAAGCGAGCGGTTGGAAGAGATGAGATCCTGGGTTGAGCTAGGCATGCCTGTCAATTTCGGACAATAGATGAGAGCCGCTAAAGTTCGAATCCTAAACAAGAGAATTGGACCTGCCAGTCGATGGGTAAGGCCGGATACACGCCGGCCATGAACCAAGGCGGCCTTTATCCCGATGACGGCTATTACCCGCGAGCCCGTTTCGGTTTTGGAACACGTTGAACTTGAGTAGAATCAACGCAAAGTTATTCTCCTTCACTGCCAACTGTGGTCGTGATGTTCGAGAGACCAAAGACCGGAAGGGAGTTGTTCATGAAAAGAGATATGGACCTTGTCCGCGAAATCCTTCTGCAGACCGAAGCGACCGAACCCGGAAAGGTAATCAGGCTTGACCTTACCGGCTACAGCGAGGCGGAAATCGGGCTGCATGTAGAACTCATGATCGAACATGGGCTGATCGAAGGGGTAACGGTTCCAAGCGGTGACGGTCCAGCCCACAGGATTCTGACATACAGGATCGACAAAATGACCAACGACGGCCATGATTTTTTGGATAATGCCCGAAATGATACAATTTGGAAAAAGGCAAAACAGAAATGCCTTGAGGCAACGGGCGAACTCGCTCTCGACGTCCTAAAAGGGTGTTTGGTTGAACTTGGCAAGCAGGCCATCGGCCGGCCCTAAGTTGAAAGCGTTCGGGATAGGGTGAAGCGCCCTGCCTTGGTGGATTACGCCTCAGTGTCGTTTCAAATGAGCCCCCTGCCAGCAAGGGTTTTCTTCGCAATATTGCCGACGTTCAGTAGACACGGCTGCGGCATTGAAAAACAGCGGGCTGCGCCCACCTTGCTGATGCGTACCTTATCGAAGCGGTGGAGAAGGTCGGCCGGATCATTGCAGTCCAGATGCGAATCCGACATACACTGTGCTGTTGACTGGCACCTCAAATATGGCCGAAGACCCTAATGCCCAAAAGCGGGACAACCGAAACCCGACCCCCGGTTCCGGCGGAAATCAAACGCCGCGTATTGGTTGAAGCAGGCCACCGTTGCGCCATACCCACCTGCCGCCATATCGAAATTGACGTCCACCACATCATTCCTTGGAAATATTGCCGAGAGCACAAATACGAAAATCTTATTGCCTTGTGCCCGAATTGCCACCGTCGCGCTGATCGAGGAGACATTGATCGCAAGAGCCTACGCCTCTACAAGGCAAACCTGCGGTTCATTCATGATAAGTTCTCCCAATTGGAGTTTGATGTTCTTTTTGAAGCGTACAATTCGCCATCCGGGCAGCCTATCTTGTGGCCAGCATTTATGCTCATTCTAATCAAGAGGATATTGGATGCGGGGTATATCGAATGCCACCGGCGAGGGGATCATACGACGGTATCTGGTTTGCCAATATCACCAGACCGTCTGTACATCACAGAGAAAGGAAGAGAATTTATCGAAGACGTTAGCATAAGAGAATTTTAGTCAACGACTCGAAATAAAACTGAACTACAGGCATCGGATACATCCCCTCATTGGCGATACATCAGGAGCCTTTTGATGCTAATCTTCTAACTCCCATCATTTTTGCGGACATTTGAATCTGGCATTACGCTTACCTTTCGTAACGACTTGCTCCTTTTGTCGTAGGTTACAAGAGCGGTGTTTCCGCTTCCTCCTTCGGGATTCAGGTTGATTGCAATCTTGCTGTCTGACCTCTCGGAGTGGCACGACTCAATGAAATCCAGAAATGCTTCTATGCTTGCGGAATATTCCTCTTCCGAACAATCCTCGGGAATCAGTAGTTTCACCACCTTTCCATCATCAGACGCTGCGTACACTGCGAACAGCATAGAGTATTCAGGCTTCTTTACGCCTGATGCAGTTATAATGCTTGCCTGAATTTTCCGATCTTCCGAGAATAACTTCCCCCAAAGCGCTTTTAGGGTTTTATTGAGGCCATGGTAATGGTCCTTTCCTGCCTCTTTCAAAAAACTGTCGAAATAAGGTTTCAGCAAGACAACCGCTATGGCGGGGAAGGCAAGCCATTCGATGCCCGCCTGCGGACTTGGTTCACGAGAGACCCGCTCCAGCCTGAGAGAGTCGACGTTCACGCTGGCACAAAACTCATCCAGGAGCCCGGCGGGCACCTCGTTATAGTGAAGAAGTGCGATGTGAGGATTGGTGTCGACCACTATTCCAACTCCGAATTAGCCCCAGGTCATTGTGAACCCAATGCCACCGAACGTACTGACCACATTTGGCGATCATGTCATCACTTTCGCCGTCGGCGCGGTTTCTTCTTCATTCCGATTTCCAAGGGCGCCCGCATCTTTTCGTACAGCATGAACAGGTGTTCGACGCGCTCGCGCTCGGACGCGAACCCGGTACGCCGGTAGAGCCGGTCCACGGCCCGGTCGAGCGCTTGATGCGCCCGGCGCAGGTTCGGCGGCATTAGGTCAGGATCGTATAGGTCGGCAAGGGTTGCGTCGGGATGAGCGGCGCGGGCATCGAGCACGGCCTGGGCGAGCGGTTCCAGTTTCGACAGGTCTACACCTTTGGGCGGCATCGGGAAGGTGTTGTAGACGACGCCGACTGAATACATGTAATCGCTTTTCATGCGCCCGGTTATCGTTCGCATCCACGCCATGTGCATGGCCGAAGTGAGCAGCGCGAAATCAGTAAGAGTTGCGTTGGGAAGGAGTCTGAGTTTCTCGCTCGGAATCACCGGTGGTTCAAGATATCCAATCGGTACATAGTCACGGCGTTCTGAACTGGTCTGCGGAACAATTAGGAATGGATACTCCGGGACCACCGTTACGCCATAAGCGCTTGGATAGTCTGCAAGCCGTTTTGTAGTTTGCCTCTTGCTTTTCCCCCGGAACTCGCGAACCGCCTTCAGTCTCTCAGCAACCATAGGCAAGCTGCGTAGCCTCTGGGGCGGAATCTCGGCTGTATGGAGAATCCAACGCACGTCACCGCGAATAAACTCGCGGGCACCCGGAAACGGTCGGAAGTATGGTTCCGCACGTGGTTCATGTTCGAGAAAGGACACTTTCTCTTCACTCGAAAAGGTCAGGTTTCCGTCTTCAAGCGGTTGTGTGCCTGTAATCAACTGTCCCATCCCGTTGATCGGCCCGCTTTCCTCCCGCACCACCAGATGCGGGTCGGACTGCCCGCCCGCGTCGAACAGGTACGGCGACAGCGTCGCGTAACGGCTTTCCTCCGGGTCGCCGTTGATGTCAGGATAACTGAACAGCCGCTTTTCCGCCCGTGCGGCCTCCCGCCGGTCGAGGCCGAGAATGACCACATGCACATGCGCCTTGCCGCGCGCGTCCGATCCCCAGGCGAAGGTCCGGTGGGCGAAGGCGATCTCCAGCTTGCAGCGCTCGAACAGGATCGGCCATAGCTGCGCGACCTGCTCGCCTTGGGTGATCGAGTTGGTGGCGACGAAGCCAATCCTGGCATCGCCGCCCTTCACATACTCTCCCGCCTTGATGAACCACGCGGCGACGTAATCGAGCGTGCCGCCGCTCTTACCGAGCGTGGCGATCCCGTGTACTTGCGCGCGCTGGTCCGCCGTCTGATACTTGGAGCCCACGAACGGCGGATTGCCGAAGACGAAAGAGCAATCGCCCGGCGGCAGCAGATCGGACCAGTCGGTTTCCAGCGCATCGCCGTGGACGATATGCGGCGATTTCTCGAGCGGAATGCGGACGAAGGTCTCACCGAGCGCAAGGCTCAGCCGGCTGTTCATGATGTGGTCCATCATCCACAGCGCGGTCTCCGCGATGCGGGCGGGGAACTCGCCAAGCTCGATCCCGTGGAACTGGTCCACGTCGACGCGCGACAGCATCTCCGCCAGGGCGTCGAGCTGGCCGGTGGCGTACACCTCCTTCAGCACCTCGATTTCGAGCAATCGCAATTCCCGGTAGGCGATGATGAGGAAGTTGCCGCAGCCGCAGGCCGGGTCGAGGAAGCGGAGCCGACCGAGCCGTTCCTGGAAGCGCAGCAGGTCGGGCCGGCGGCGGTTATCGCGCCGCGCTTTCAGCCGGGCGAATTCGGCCCGCAGGTCGTCCATGAACAGGGGCTCGATCACCTTGAGGATGTTCTTCTCGGTCGTGTAGTGCGCCCCCTGGGCGCGGCGCTCCGCCGGGTCCATGACCGACTGGAACAGGGCGCCGAAGATGGCCGGCGAGATGTTCGACCAGTCGAAGCGGCAGGCGTCGAGCAGCGCCGCGCGCATCCCTGCGTCGAAGGATGGAATCCTGAGCGGTTCGTCGAACAGCGCGCCGTTGACGTAGGGAAAGCGGGCGAGGTCTTCGTCGAGGGTCGCCGTGCGCCCGTCCTCCGGCGTGTCGAGCACCTCGAACAGTTGCGCGAGCCACGGCCCGAGGTCGGACCCGTCCTCGCTCGTCCGCGTCTCGATGAAGTCGAGAAAAATGTCGCGCGGCTCGAAAATGCCGGTATCGTCGGCGAACAGGCAGAAGACGATCCGCACCAGGAAGCGTTCGAGATCGTGGCCGCGGTAGCCGGCCGCGTCGAGCGCGTCGTGCAGCCGCCCGACCAGCTCGGCGGCCTCGATGTTGGCCGGGTGCTGGTCGCGGAACGTCCGGCGCTGTACCCCGAGGATGAAGCCGAACGACTCGACATGGGCGGGCAGGTCCGCGAGCGGGAAGGCGGCGGTTTCCCGCTCGTCGAGATCGTGAAGCTCGAAGGTCTGAAAATCGCTGACCAGGATGAAGCGCGGGCGCTCGCGTTCCGGCAGCGCGTCGAAATACTCCCCGGCCTGTTCGTAGGCCTTGCCGAGATCGCGCCCGGCGCTCTTCTGTTCGACGAGCAGCACGCCCGGCCAGAACAGGTCGATGAAGCCCGAGTGGTTGTCCAGCTTGGCGACGTGTTGCTCGTAGCGGGCAACGTTCCGCCGTTGCACCCCGAACACGTCGAAGAAGGCGTTGTAGAAGCTCTGCGTCTCGCCCTTTTCGTAGGCCGCGTCCTTCCAGTCCTCGGCGAAGACGGCGGCGCGGGCGCGAACCTCGTTCCAAGACAGGCGCATCAATCCATACTTCTTGGCTCGAAGTTACACCGCTCGCACCTCACGCGGAATTCTTTGTTGCTGACTTGAAGCGACATGCGACCACGAAGAGCAGGGCCCGCGACGGCCATTACCCAACCCGTAGTTCGGATGTTAGCGTGGACCATAGCTGTAGTGCCCCGCACCGGTTAACCACCATCGCGACGGCCGGGCAGAGTCCACTTCACTGACCATGTCGCAACACTCATCACTGAGGCAACGTACGTTGGTGAGGTTTCGTTAGACAGTCAATCAATTCCCTGCATGGGCGGAAATTCCGCATCATTCCAGAACCGGTGTGAACGCGAAAACGTAGCGTGTGGATATCCTTCCCGCCGAAGTATCGCCAGAATTTCTCTCGGAAGACACCATACGGCAGGAAGTCTATGTTCATTGTGCTATCGGGCAGAATCTCTTGGTCCCAAGTAACACTGTCAAAGGACCTGCGATTTCGTTTTCTGCCGATACACCAGTCGGTTGCATGAATGATGATTGGCCGTTTGCCCGAATTTAGGATTCCAAGCCGCGACCAGTGCGAAGGGTCGTTGACCTGGATTTCAAGCTTAAGGCGCCTTGCCGCGCGGCGGTTGGAGTACCAGTCCACACCACGCAAGACCAACGGGGTTGGAGGTGTCAACGACTGAAAATCGGGAACTGCCATCGATTCGTATTCCGCTACGCCGCCGACTTCCGTGGCGTCACGCGTTTCGCGATCTCCCGGCCCGCCGCGATCTCCGCCTGGCGAAGCTCCCATGTCTTCTGCAAGTTCAGCCAAAGTTGCGGCGTCGTCCCGAAATACCGCGCCAGCCGCAGCGCCGTGTCCGCGCTCACCCCCCGCTGGCCGTTCAGGATCATCGTCACCCGGTTCACCGGCACGCCCAGCGCCTTCGACAGCGCGTTGGCCGACAGCCCGAGTTCATCGAGCTCGCCGCGCAGGATTTCGCCGGGATGCACCGGCCTCATTCCGTTTCTGGCGTTCATGTCAAATCTCCCTCAGTGATAGTCCACGATCTCCACATCGCACGGTCCTTCGTCCGTCCAACGAAAGCAGACGCGCCATTGCACGTTGATCCGAATGCTGTGTTGACCGGCGCGGTCGCCGCGCAGTGCTTCCAGCCGGTTGCTCGGCAACGCGGCGAGGTCGCCAAGCGTCTCCGCGTTGTCCAGCAAGACCAGCCGGCGCACGGCCTGACCGGCGAAGCCCTGGTATGCCGCAACGCGCCGCCCCTCGAAGAAGCGGCGCGTATCCCGATCCTTGAAGCTCCGAATCATACCTGCCGACCGTACTGAATTTTACGCCTTCCGTAAAGGAAGCTGGGGATCAACGTATGCTCGCGTTGCTGTCGGTATGGCGTCCGTGCGGTCGGACGACGGGTTGGCACGTAACGGCCGGGGTAATGTGCGGCGGCATGTCCGCCGCTCGGTTCTGCGGCGAACAGAGTCGTTTAATGATGGCTGCTCCCGGCGGTGATGGGCATGCCCGCACCGCAACCGACAGTGCGGGCCGAGCGATTGACGCTGAGCGACAGCAAGACGCCCAGCATTGATCCGCTAACTCGTGCTTCCTATAGTGCCGCCCGGAACCGGCCCCTCCCCATGACTGGAGGCAAGTTGGGTCTCACGTCACACTTGCTACCCCCTTTTCTCGCCGGACAAGCAGAGGTCAACTTAATTGACCTCCAAGCAGGAGAAAGAAATGCAAGACAGCAGAAGTCCGGTCACATTGTTTGATGACGGCGACATCGTTCGGGCTTTGGGATTGGTGACCATGCACTTTGCGCATCTAGAAAAGGTTCTTAACGACTGCCTGGATCGATCATCCATCTACCACGGTTACGAGCTACTACCCGGAAACTATCCGGGATTTGAGCGTCGGAGACAGCACCTTCTATCTTTTGTCGATCAGTGCAAGGGCGACGCAAACCACCTGAGGTTAGCCAAAAGTTTCTTAAGATCTTGCTCGCACTGCGCACGGGAGCGGAATCGCCTCGTACATGGGCTTGTTGTCTCCAATCCCAGGAGTAAAACGGTCGAACTAATTGAAAGTGGTGATTCGAGGAAAGCAGTGACGCTCAAATCGGCTCACATCTACAAAATTACCCAAAGTATCCTTGACGCAACCCATGCCGGCAGAAAATTACGCCGGCTAATTGTTCGGAGTTTGAGCTACAAAGGGTAACGACCGTAGAAAACGGGGCAAATACACACCGCCCGAGCTGGAAACCGTCGTGCCAACGTTACTGAGCCGGCCTACGTTCTCCAATGGCTCCGGCTGGATCATCGACTCCGGATTCCTAGTCAGCGGTGCCCGCAATGCGCTCAAAGGCCGGATGGACTATCGAATAGATGTTTTCGAAGCGGACGAACTTGCGTACGGCTTCGAGGTCAAAGAGGACCAGAGCGAGTTGCACTGGGCGTGGACGTCAGCTGCATTGGTAGTGAAGCTCCCAAGACCGAAGTGATTGGAGATGTATCGCACACTCTTACGGTGCCACGATGATGCCGCCGTTTCCTTCGATTGCTCCACGAACGATTTGCCGAACATCTCGCAAGAAGCCAGCCGCGATCCGATCCACGACAGTCCCGGGAATGGGCGCCGCAGCATCGTAAATGTTCATGACCTCACGAGCCCGTTCAAACGTCGAGCGTGTACCACGTCGATTGTATGCTTCGACCCACTCTGAGACATGTTCGGCAGAAATACGTTTCTTCGCCAACTTGTGAAGGGCGGCCGAGACTTCCTGCCTAATCTCAGACAGAACAGCTTCCGCTTCGTCCTCATCCTTCGGGGGGCGTGACCACTCGAAAGGCTTTTCGAGAAATTTCAAAATAGATTCCTCCAGCCGCTTTACTAGGTCGGCCACCGGCTGAAGGGTGTCATATTCGACGTCCCATTGGAGTGCGAAACGGCGCGTCAATGCCTTAATGCGCGTCCAGTGCTCCTTTTTGTATCCGTACCCCGAACCCAGGCCGAGTACACCCGCCCAGCGCTTGTTGAAGTCGTCAGCCGCCTCCTGAACAGCGAAGGCCAAACCGGACATGTCGTACTTGGGTTGAAGATCAATCGCTTCGGTCGGCTCGATCGACTTCTCGAAGAAGCGTAACAGTCGATCGAACTCCCCGACAAAACCCTTCGGTAAATCGCTGGATGCCTGATCCAAATAGCCAAGCATGAAACTACGACTGTCGATGCCTCGCAAGAGTGACGAGACCGCTATTTGGCCCATGTCCTTGAAGCTGCTAATTCCGTTGCGCACAGACGCCATCACATGATTTCGCTTCTCCTTCAGCCCTGGAAGATTGTCGCCTCGCACGTTGTCAAAGTGCGTAAAGGCCACGGCCAGTTTGCTTTGATGGCCGCCCGACAGGATAGCCCGCAGAGCGGAAAGTGGAGCGGATTGGACTGGTTGTTCGGCGCTATCCACGAGCAGAATCACGTCAACGCTGCCAAATTTGCTGGTGATATGTGTTGTTATGCTACCGGATGAATCCGGCGTATGGCCTAGTCCTTGTCCGTCAATGAGAACGAATTTACCCTGCCGATTGGTAAGGTTACTGGTCGGGTAAAAGGGACCTCTCAGTCGGATACCATCCACGAGTGGAGTTAGCAGCCGCCCGTACGACTTGCTATGGTTGCTAGAGAACCAGCGGATTTGCTGAACAAAACTACCCCTATCTTCGCTCCTCAGATACCAACTTTCTGGCCACCCACTCCTGCGCCTCTGCCACTCCCCGTCAGTCGTCCGGTCAAAGCGAATCCGCACCTCGTCGACGATATCCTTCACGATCTCATCGAACGCACCGTAGACTTCTAGCTCGGATTCGAAGAGGTCTTGATAGACGTCATACTCTGGCCCTGTAGGATCGGTTGCCTCTGGGCCAAATTGGTGCCGCAACTTTGTGATGATATCTTCCGAAGCGGTTCGGATGCGGCTGACTATCGTCTCCAGAAACGCTTGACAGAGTTGACGTTCGGTATCAGAAAGCGCACCTTCATCGCCATTGCTCTCCTGATCCGCCCCTGTAGCCGATGACGGTGCCATCATCCAATCGTCGTTGGACTCCACCTCGCCGTTGGAATCCCAGCGACCAAGGACATAGCTCAGACGAAATCTTTGATCGCTGTGGTGTAGAAGTCGGTCCACGACCTCTTCATCAGTTCCGCCCTCCCAGACCGCAAGACCAGCAGCGATAACACATTCGACAATGTAGGTATGAACCCGCCATTCGTCGAGAAACGTGACGACGGCTTCATAAGGCGTATCCCCGGCGATAACCTCAATATCACAGATCGTGCACTTCGCCGTCGACGTGGAAGGAAATCGATCATCCTTATGGTCCGAGCCAATCATGTGGCGCAGCAGCGTCGTCTTGCCGGCACCCGTAGTGCCAACGAAGAGAACTCTTGCGTAACCATGCGACCTGTCGGGCATTGCAATGTGTTGATCTCGGATGGAAGCAGTGTCTATAGAGTCAGGCTCCAGAGGATCAAAAAATGCTGAGACCACCACAGGCGCAAATTCTCGACTAGCTCGTTCGCGCTGCGAGATGCTCCACCAAGTCTCCCCGCCCAGCAGTATGTTCATTTGATCGACTAGCCGATCTGCCTCGCCATCATCGGACGTACCCAGCCCACGTCGAATCTTCATACCCGAATTCGTCCTTGGATCTCTTTTTACGGGATGCCGAAAGCTGATCGCCCAAGCCGAGCGTCCTTGCGACCGAGTCTTGGCTGCTGTGTAGGTTTGCCGCGCCATTTTTGTTGCTCCACGTTGTACCAAACTCACGTGACATACGCCCCCCTCGGATCGGAGTCAAGTTGTTTGGTACAACGGGGAGCAACAATAGCATTCACGTAACGGGCATACTCGTAAGCGGTGCTGGGCTTGCAATGCTCAGGCACGTATGGCCGACACAACCCATGATCACGTCTACTTCCTATTTGGCAATCCCGGCGTCCTAAAGGCGCTTTCGGGTAAAGCGGCTCCTCGGGAAGATATGGTCGATGTGGAATTGATGGCGCTGAAGATCGAAAAACGGCGAAAGCAACGCTGACAGACCGAAGCACGGGCGAGGCCCTTGCCCGCGGCGTGACGGAGAGCGAGAGCAGCCAGGCACAGGCGCTGGAGTCGCATGTCGAGAAGCTCGCCGAGATTGCCGGGTTCGGCAGGAACCAGGCGGCGATCCTGACCGGCCAGGCGAAGCTCGGCGCCGACGGCTCGGTGATGTGGCGCGGACAGACCATCGCCGACATCGCGTTCGGCGTTCGCGCGCGGACCGGACGCCGCGACGATCGTCTCGCTGCGCTCGCCAACCTCGGCCTCCGGCCTCACCGAATGCCGAACCGCACTCACTGCCGGCGCATGCGGCGATGCGCTCCTCGCCATGCTCGCCTCGCTCGCCCTGGCCGGCTGCGCCGGCTGCGGGCGTCGCCTCGACTCACTGCCGACGCATTCCGTGCGCCGCCGGTGCCGGCTGCGCCGTCCACCGGCTCGCGCACCAGGCGATGCACCACCCTCGGCATCCCCGTGCAGCGCTGCGCCGCGTAGCCTGCACCGCTTCGACGGGCCGCGTCGTCGCTCCGGCGGCGGCGCGGTCCGTTTTGCGTTCCCACGCCGGTCGCGCGGCAACAAGTGAAAGGAGAACCTATCGCCATGAACAGCAACACCCCCATCATTCGCCTGTGCGCTGCGGCAACGGGCGCGTCGCGCCCCTCATCCTCGGCGTTTCCGAGGCGGCGGCGCGGCTCGAAGTATCCCGCACGACGGTCTATGAGTGGGCGCGGACGGCAAGGCTGATCGCGTGGAAGACCACGAAGCGCGGTCTGCACATACCGGCGGCGCAGATTCTCGGTGCGGGGCGGGTCGTTCCGGGTCTCAAGGAGATTGTGGACGCGATCGGAGACCCTGAACTGGCCTGGGCGTTCCTGACCCAGGAATGGGCCTTCGAGGAGGCGGTCGCGCGGCCGCTCGATCTGCTCAAGGACGGACGGATCGACGAAGTGCTGGACGCGGCGCCCGGCTTCGGCGCCACGTTCACATGAGCGAAGGCTCCTATCGCAGAAGCCGGATTGCCCCTGTCCTGATAACGGCACCCCTGCCTTCCAGCTACCGGATCATGGCGGGCCGCCATCGGTCGGACCCGCTCGGGACGACCCCGGCCGATTCGCGGTTCTGCACGCGAAACGGCGGCTTCGCGGTGCTCTATGCGGCGCCCGAATTCGCCACGGCGTTCGTCGAGACGGTGGTGAGGGACAGGTTCACCAGGCGTCGAAGCTGCGAGGTCGCGGTCAAGGAAATCACGGCGCGGGTCTGGACGCGCATTTCGATGCAGCGGGATGCAGTGTTGACACTGGTCGATCTGCGCGGGGACGGCTGCACCCGGATCGTCCCTTACGACCTTCGGATTCTGGGTTTGAGGGTCCTGGGCGGCCTCTGACTTTGGTCTGTGTGCGCCCCAATATTGAATGAATCTGACAAGCGTACTGATCGCTTATCCTGCTCCGCTCCGCTCCGCTCGCCCACTTGATCCCCATGTTCCATCCAAGCTACAGAAGGTCCTCAACCTGACTGGCGACGCGAAGACCGAGATAGAGGCCTCGCCCGCTCCATCGAAGTGAGTTTCATGGTGACCAGAATTACGCCTTGCGTCCGCAATGAAGTTAGGAACCCAAGTTCCATCAACCTCCTTAAAGCAGTGAACTGATGAGCAATCCTGTACCAAAAGACATGCTATCCGTGGCTACTCGAATTGATGTTGAGCTTCATGCAAAGAATGGAGCAAGCAAGAAAGGAAGCGGGTCTGGATTTTGGGTGAAAGACGCTCTGCATCACCCAGCCAGGTTCATGGACTTCGTCACAAACAGACACGTTGTCGACATGTGGTACAACTCAAGAGCGGCCGGGTACAGTCTCACGCGCGTTCGATTACAGTCGTTCGACGTCGATGGAAATGCATTCCCGGCCTTTACAGTCGAGTCGGGCTACGTAGTTGTCCGAGCACCAAAGAACGATAAACTTGATTTGGCTTTGCTCTCTTTTGACTTTGATCAGCTGGCCTCGTATCTACATTCGCTGCCAGGCAAACAAGTCATGCTCAGTAACGCTGACCTTATGGACGGGAGTGATGGGTGCAAAGACATGCCCTGGGGTGCGCAGATCTCGTTTGTTTCCTATCAAGCATGGGTCGACAGCAAAGTCGGACGCCCTATACTAAGGACAGGCACTGTGGCCAGCGACCCGCGCCATGACTATCAGTCGAACGAGATAAACAGGGACGACATATATTTGCTGGAGGCTATGTCATTCGCCGGTAGTTCCGGGTCATTGGTGATTGCGAATCCAGAGGGCGATCCGTTCCGTAATTCGATAAAGGGTCCAGGTATTCGGCCATATAGACCTCCGTACATCATCGGAATCATGTCGGGGCACCTGCGGAACGAAAGAGATTCCAGGGAAATGTACAAAATGCACACGGGATTGTCATACTGTCACAAGGTATCGCCATTGGTTCGGATCTTGGCAGGTGAAGAGGAGATGTTGACGCTGGAAGGAGAAAACGAGATCCTTAGCCCTTGGCTTGGCTATTTCCTTCGTCGCTGACAGTGGCAGCGTAGCCGATTCTTTGGCGAGCGAATATTGAACTTCTGCCAGCTGCCATACGGTTTCCCCGGCTTCAGGCCAAGCAGGATCGCGAGATCGACCCAACCGACAAGTTGTCCGACCTACAGAAACCTTCGCGGCGACCCCTGCGTCCGCAGTTTTCGGGTTGCGGGCCTGAAGGTCTTGGTGCATGGCGTGCGAGATGCAACGCAGCCGGTGCCGCTTGCCCCCGCGCAACCGTCGCCCCATGCCTCCCCGAACCCGCGCTGGTTGTCGCGCGCCGCCGGCATATTGCCCTCCCGCATTTCAAGCCGGGGAACCATCCTGATCTCGGGGCAAGAAGTGATCAGCGACCGATAGCTCCGCTCAACCGGAACAGAACCTTCCGCCGCCTGGCAGGTCGACAGGCAAGCGCGCACGCCAGAGCCGATAGCTACGATGGGGAAGGCGGTCATCGGTTCTGGTCAACGACTGTTGAAATCAGCCACTACTCGCCAGATTGCCAGCGTTCCTGATTGCCTTGGTCAAGTCCCCGACTGTGGTAGACGGACGCCCGTACGGCTGTCCCTCTTCCTTTCGCCGACGATCCAACTCTTCAGCGCGCTCTTCCGCATCTTCAACGGTTGCCACCAATTTCTCGAATATCGCCTTCCCTGACAACTCCAGACCATGCTCTGAAGCCAGGCGACCGAATTCATCCTTGACTCGGTGGCGGTCATCCTGCCGATCGTAATCGACCATGTGCAGGATCAACCAGACTTCGAAGCATGGGTTGGATCTGGCAACTCCTATCCCGTTCGTTTCGCACAATGACACAGATTCATCGAATCTCTCATGTTCGTCCCGGTCGAACACAACCCAAACCTGATCTTGCTCTTCGAAGAGATTCCGCCGTCCTCCTCTTCCTCGCACTGATCCTCCCGACTTGACGAACTTAACTGCTTTCTCCGCCAATGTGATGGGAGCTCGCCCCTTGTCCCCGAACTGAATTGAAATCAGAGAACCATTGTCACGGTTTTTGAGTGCTATGAAATATAGAGGTTCTGTCTTTCTGCCTTCGCAAAAGAGAGTGAACTGAATCTTGGGCTGCCTCTTCGGTGCACTGCGACCGATTCTTTCCTTCCGACGCTTCCTCATAGCGTCAATGCCCCAGGAGCAAAGCCACCGGATCATTACTTGGCACCGCTCCGTATCGTCCCTGACGGTAGCCCAATTCGATATTGTCGTCCTTTCGCGTTCGAAAATCCGTAAGCGGGTATACCTCCGTACCTCCATCCTTGCTCTTTTCGGCGAACCAGAGCTGGTCCCTCCGAAGGAAGTCGGACTTCATCAGGTTGGTATCATGGGTTGTCGCCAGGATCTGCGCACCGTTTGGGTTCAATTCCCGAGAGCAGAACAAGCGCAATATCGCCTCACCCGCGGCGGTGTGCAGGCTGAGGTCCAGCTCATCGACGATAACCGGCACCCCTTCGTCAATCGCCATGAAGACTTTGCCCAGGATCGCCAGCATCCGGAGCGTCCCGGAACTCTCAAGGTCCAACGGGAAGTACTCTTCCTTTCCGTCCTTTCCGCGATGCGCGAGTTCAAGCTCTTCTGTCTTTCGCGCATCACCTGCTGCAAATTCGGGCGGTACGCGAAACTTGTTGTCCCCTTCGTCAAGGAGTTCCTGCAAAAATGCACGCTTGGAAAGAAGGGTCAATTTTCTCCGGAACCCGTAAATCCCCGTATCAAAGGAATTCAGGAAATCGATGACCCGATCATCAATATCTGCATATTCGAGATCGATCTCTTCGCTTTCGATCGGTGTTGACATTTCAATATGCGATTTTGAATGCGTTCCGGTGAAAATCATATATTGAAAATACTCGTATATGCGCGTCAAAAGTTCATGAC